>CAWKKK010000011.1:0-175889 GCA_963850165.1 uncultured Acidobacteriaceae bacterium
CCCGATCAGGTTTTCGTGGATCATCTCGATGGCGACGTGATCGAACTGGAAGTCGCCGAGGGTGACGTAGGTAAGGTCATTGGCCGCCAGGGACGCAACGTCCGCGCCCTGCGCACGCTTCTGAGCGCGGCAGGAGTGCGGGCGCGCAAGCGATACACTCTGGAAGTCATCGACTAGCAGATCGGATCAGGAATTGTTTTGAAAGGGCGTGGCTTTAGCCGCGCCGCTATCGGGGCAACGAGAATCCGGGCTTTAGCCCCCGAGGGATTGGCATTTTCCCTTCGCGAACAGAGCGCCGGGGTAGGGAACCGGACCATTCGCGATCCTGAAACAAGTGCTGAGTTCATTACGCTGGCCCGCGTGGTGAAAACGCAGGGCCGCCGCGGCGAAGTTGCGGGCGAGATTTACAGCGATGTCCCCGCGCGATTCAGCGTCGGGATGAAGTTGCTGGCGCTGCCGCGGGAGCCCGACGCACACCGCCGCGAACTAGAAGTAGAAGAGATCTGGCCGCACAAAGCGCTGCTGGTGCTGAAGTTCGCAGGAGTAGATTCGATCTCTGATGCGGAGATGCTGGTGGGATGCGAATTGCAGCTGCCGCGCAGCCAACGATCGGAGCTGCAGGCGGGCTGGAATTATGTTAGCGACCTGGTCGGTTGCGCCGTGCTCGACCACGGCAGGGAGATCGGACGCATCGAGGATGTTCAGTTCGGAGCGGGCGAAGCGCCGTTGTTGATAGTGCGCGACGCTGCGTCTAAGTTGTTCGAAGTCCCTTTTGCCGAAGCGTATCTCGACAGCGTCGATGTGATGAGGAAGCAGGTCCGGATGAAGTTGCCAGAAGGCCTGCTGGAAGTGAACGCGCCACTCACGGCAGAAGAGAAGCGAGAACAGGCAAAGCCGGAGAGAAAGAAAAAGCCTGACAGAAGGCAGCGCAGCGCAAACCTTCACTGAGAACTGAGAACTGTTTTGAACTGAGAACCGGATTCCGCGATGAAGGCCGATATAGTAACGATTTTTCCGGACTTCTTTCGCGGACCGCTCGAGTACGGCATCACGCGCCGGGCCCAGGAAATGGGGCTGGCAACAATTCAAGTCCACGACCTGCGGGAGTTTACCCGCGATCGTCACCGAACCGTGGACGACCGGCCTTTCGGCGGCGGCGAAGGCATGGTGCTGAAGCCGGAACCGCTGTTTGAATGTTTGGATTCGATGGGCCTTGCCCCGCGGGAAGAACGCCTCGCGGGACGCGTGAAGCAGTCGGTTGTTCTGCTCTCGGCGCAGGGACAGCGGTTTACGCAGAAGATCGCGGCGGAGTTGGCATCGCTCGACCGCATCGTTTTGGTCTGCGGGCGGTACGAGGGCGTGGACGAGCGTGTTGCGGACTTTCTTGCCGATCGGGAACTCTCCATCGGCGACTATGTTCTCAGTGGCGGGGAAATGGCCGCAGCGGTCATTGTGGAATCGGTGATGCGCTTGCTCCCTGGTGCCGTTGGGAACGAAGCATCAACCCAGCAGGAGTCTTTCACGGTTGATGCGAAAGCGAAAAGTGCAGGCGGTGCGGATTCGACTTGCGGGTCGAACGGATTGCTGGATTACCCGCACTACACGCGGCCAGCCGAGTTTCGCGGGATTGCGGTGCCGGAGGCTTTGATGTCCGGCAACCACGAAGAAATCCGCAAGTGGCGTCGTCAACGGGCTTTGGAGAAGACATTGCGCAACCGGCCCGATTTGCTGAAAGGCGCGACGCTGAGCGAGGAAGACAACAAGTTTCTGGCTAGAATAAAAAACACTCGCGGCTGAGTTTACAACTGACGAGCTTCACAAATAAAAGATCAGGATTTCAGAATTCAGAAGGACTAACCTCATGTCGAACTTAATCATTGAAAAACTGCTGGCGAAGACTCAGCGCACCGACATTCCCGCCTTTCACCCCGGCGATACCGTCCGCGTCCACGTGAAGATCAAAGAAGGCGACAAGGAACGCTTGCAGGCGTTTGAAGGCGTGGTCATCAAGCGCGACAACGGTCCGCAGGCCAGCTTCACTGTCCGCAAGATTAGCTTCGGACAGGGCGTGGAGCGCATCTTCCCCGTCCACTCCAAAGTGATCGACAAGGTCGATTTGCTGCGCTCGTCCAAAGTGCGCCGCGCCAAGCTGTATTATCTGCGCGGCCTCAAAGGGAAAGCGGCGCGGCTACGCGACGTCGAACGGCCGAGCTGAGCATTTTCGTTGAAGGCTGCCTCGCGCTTCTCCGACTGCATCGGACGCGACGCGGCTTCGAGCAATCTTTACCTCGCGACCGCATCCAGGTGCTCGGTAATGACTTCGAGATCGGCGAAGTCCTCAATGCGCGGTTTTTTCAACCGGTTCAGCACATAGTCGAGTAGGGGACGGTCGCCCTGCCGGATCTCCTGAAACTCCACGCCCATGGCGCGGTTCCCGGTCGTATATCGCACGTGGCCTCGCAGCGCAACGCTGACATCGCACATATTCAAGACCAACCTCAGGCCAGTACCGGGGGTGAGCAGATCGCTCGCACTGATGAGGCAGCCGCATTCTGAAATCTGCTCCAGGCGGCCTTCCCCATGGGAGTGCCCGCCGATTTCTGACAGATCCGCTTCCCCTTCCACCGGGAAGCGAGCCCTTCGTCGCCGGTTCTGCGCGCCTCTGCGGAAGGCATTCATCGCGGGTGTTCTGCTTGGCCCGGATGGGAGGACCGGCAGATATTGCTCCTCCATGCGCCGCAGTTCTTCTTCCCATGGAGTCTTGCTGCCCTCGACACATTCCACCGTGAACTGCCCGCGCAGAGCGGAGTCCGGATCGGCGGTCCAGACTACCTCGCACAGGGACTTGCTGCGTCCGCGTTCGACCGTAATCAAATCTCCCACCTTCACATCGCGTGAGCTGCGCAGCCGCGCGCCGCGCGGATGAATGTCATAGGTGCAAGCAAGCTCCATCCTGCCGCGTTCGCCGTTCTGCATGTGAATAAGGCGAACCGGCAGCGCGAGGTGGATCAATTTCTCCTTTGACGGGTCGGATTGCGCCATATCAGCTTGCGGCGTCTGGATTCCTTTGTCGCTCACAACCGCTCCTCGCGAACTTGTTCCTCACAAACCTGCTCCTCAGGGACCTGCTCCTCAGGAACCAGGATGTCGTCAACATAGCAGTACATGTCCCAACGGACAATGTACGTTCGTAACCGAAGTAATGGTTACCGAGAGGCATTACCTTGAGGCGAGGGACGTGGCAGGAAATTCTTCGCGGGGGTTGCTGTTTCTCGCTTGCAGGAATCTGTGGCGGCGAGCGAAGATGGTGGGCACACTTCATTCCAAGTCTTAATGTCAAGCACCGCGAAGGTTTCGTCCGAGTTTGTGCTGTCTCCGTCGGCGGCGAAACTGCGTCTGCTGAAAAAGCTGCGCTGTACGCTGCGTTACGAAAAAAATGCGTGGGCGTCAGGGGCGGCGATGGTGGCCGGGGTGGATGAGGTGGGGCGCGGATCTTTGTTTGGTCCGGTGGTAGCGGCAGCGGTGATTCTTGATCGCGGCTACCGGGTTCGCGGTTTGCGCGATTCCAAGCTGCTGTTACCGGAGCGCCGCGAACTGCTGGCCCCGCGCATTCGTGAACACGCCATCGCATGGGCGGTGGCGGCGGTGGATGCCGTGCGCATCGACCAGATCAATATCTACCAGGCGTCGCGGCTGGCTATGCGCGACGCGGTGATGCGCCTCGCCCCTGCTGCGGACCATCTTCTTGTGGATGCGGTTTGCCTGGATTGCGAACTGCCGCAAAATGCGATCATCCACGGGGACGCGCTCTCCGCCTCGATTGCAGCAGCTTCGATTCTGGCCAAGGTGGAGCGTGACCGCATGATGTGCGAGTGGGACGCGGTCTTCCCCGAATACGGCCTGGCTTCGCACAAGGGCTACAGCACGCCGCAGCATCTGGCTGCCTTGCAGCAGTACGGTCCGACTCCGCTGCATCGGCAGTCGTTCGCCCCGGTGTGGAGTTCCGGGGCGGAGCAGGAAGTTTTCGAGTTCGACTGAAATTCCGAAAATGATTTTTCGGTTGCCGATCGGGCGATCCCTTCCTCGAACTCTACTTTGCTTTGTAGATCTCCGTCAGCAGGTCGGGCTTGGATTCGTCGCGCTCCAGGTGAGCGTAGCGCTCGCCGCCGTGGTAATCGAGCTTGTAGGTTTTGTAGTAGTCGGTGTTCTCGACGAGAAGTTCGAGGGGCGCGGTGGTGTCCTTGCCGGCCCTTAGCGCATCGCGCAAAATTTCCGGCGAGTATTGGCGGCCGTTTACTGCGACCAGTTTCATGCCGGGGCCAATTCCGGCCAGGGCGGCGGGCATGCCTTCGATGGTGTCGGTGATAGTGCCGTCTTCGCGCAAGTCGATCCCGATCGAATAGGCCGCATCGATGAAATGTGCGTTGCTTTCGCCGCCGCGGTCCATTTCCGATGGCGATTCGTTATACACGAGTTTCCATCCGCTGCCTTCGATCCCGCCCAGCGGAGCGCCGGGCCCATGATTCGTCAGGCGCTCGGCCCAGAAGGCGCGCCAGTCGTAGGGCACGACCTGGTTCAGAGTATTGACGATATCGTCGAACGTATAAGTCTTGACCATGGGCCCTGTGCTGGGAGCGCCGTGGAAGAGTTTGCAAAAATCGTCCAGCGTCTTCTTGCCCTTGCTCTGCTGGCGGATGATGACGTCGGCCCACAGCCAGTTCAGCGTGTCTTCTTCGTAGAAATCGGCTGCGCGGCGCCAGGAGTGCCAGGCTTGTGGTGCGAAATAAAGCTCCGGAGCCGCATCAGCCGTGTCCTGCAGATTGCGCCACTTACGGCCCGGAGTATGGTCGAGGGCGGCGGCGGTTAAGGCCAGATCGTCGCGCTCCTGTTCTGGAGTATGCAGCCCGCTCCGGGCGGTCAACACCGTGCCCAGGTAATTCGTCAAGCCCTCGTACACCCACAGCAGATCGTCCTGCATGGGCAGCTGATAATCGGGCGTGGTCAGATCCGCCGGACGGCGGTATTTTCCGTTCCACGAATGCACGTACTCGTGGGGAAGCAGACTGGCTGAAGCTTTGCGGTCGCCGTCATCGACCAAGCCCCGCTCGCCGATGCGACTGTCGTCGGACTCGTGGTGCTCCAGTCCGAAGTGCGCCACGTGATCGCTTAAACTGAGCAGGAAGTGGTAGTCGCGATAGTGATGCGCGCCGAAAAGTTTGTTGGTCTGTTCGATCAAATTCTTGTAGTGGTCCCAGACTTCCTGCGGAGGCGCGAGAGCGGCGGCGCTGTCGGCGGCGATGTCCATCTCAATGAGCGGGTCGTCGGCCAGTTTGACGATCTTGAGAAACTCGCCCGTGATCACAGGCGAATCGACCAGCGTAGTCAGAGACGCGGGCTGAAATGTGATCTGCGTCTCGCCGTTGAGTTGGTCGCCGGTAGTCGAGGCGATGGGCAAAGGCGTTCCAAATTTCCAGTTTGCGGAAAGCTTCAGAGTGGCGACGTAGATGAGATCGTCGGTCTTCCATCCCTTGGGATAGAGCAAAACCTGATTCCAGCTGATGACCGCCATCTTGTCGGTCGCCGAGGAACCGGCGGAGAAGCCGCCTTCGAAGGTCGCCGGAGAAAGGAAATCGAGTTCAGCGCTTACTTCGGTCTCGCCGGTTGGGACTTCGACATGGAGGGTGAAGCCGTCGAGCAGATCGCGCCTCCACTTCAATGTTTTGCCGCCGGCACTGAACTTCAGGCCGGCCAGATCGATCACCGGACCGTCGGGCGCATGCTCGCCGGGAATCCACTTCGGGTAATAGAGCGTGAGGTCGCCTGCGCTGGCGGGAATCTTCAGCTTGGCGTGGAAGATCTTGCGAGGTGCCGAAGTTGCGTCTACAAAGATGGTCACGGTAGGCGGCGTAGCTGACCAGGTTAGAAGCGAGAAGATAATTACGAAGGAAAAAAGACCGAACACTCTCAAGATGCTTGAGAGTTTCATTTTATGAGCCCCCCATAGTTTGATGAAACGATTCCACAGAGCCTTGCGGAACTTAGACTATAGCAGCCAGCCGGAGCAGCAGTACAGGGAAGCCGCCTCTCTTCGCTCGGCGGGACCGCCGAGGCGACTGTTGTTACAAGAGCTTCTCGTGACCATCAAACGGCAACACAAGCGGACGGCTTTGCCTCGACATGACGGTCAAGGTAGCGCATAGTGGCATGAGCCAGGCAGTTCTTTTGCGAAAGGATTCCGCAGCGATGAAGGTGCTGTTGGTGGAGGACAGCAAGTTCCTTCGAGTATCGACGGAGCGGGCACTGACCAAAGCCGGTTACGAAGTAGTGTGCGCCGGGGATGGAGAAGAAGCCTTGCGGCTGGCCCGTCAGCACCTGCCCGCGCTGGTGCTGCTTGACATGATGCTTCCGAAGGTCAGCGGGCCGGAGGTGCTCAAGGCTTTGAAGCAGGATCCTGCGACGGCGGGGATTGCGGTGATGGTGCTGACCAGTCTTTCGCAGAAAAATGCCAAGGCCTTGGAGAAGGATGGAGCCGCCGGGTTCTTCGAGAAGTCTGATCTCATGCTGGGGACGGGGCCGAGTTCCCTGGTGACCGCAGTGCAGAAGGTCTTGAACAATCTGAAGTGACGCAGGACCATCCCCGAACCTGTCGCGTTTTCTCAGAAAACTCTTAGTCTGCATGCACGACGGTTCCCCCCCGTTGGTCTGAATTCCAAGTTTGCCGATAGATAGATAGAAGGCTTGCGAGAGTTCGGCGAGCCCGCCCCAGGATCGGCTTCAACGGACGGCCTACGTGAGCACGCGAGGAAGGCTAGAGGACGATGACCAAGATCCTTCTGGTGGAGGACAGCAAGTTTCTCAGACTGGCGACGGAGCGAGCCCTGACGCGCGCGGGCTATGAGATGAGCAGCGCGACCGACGGCGAGGAAGCCTTGCGCATGGCGCGCGAGCAATTGCCGGATCTGATTTTGCTGGATATGTTATTGCCCAAGATGAGCGGTCCGGATGTGCTCAAGGCACTGAAAGAAGACGCTTCAACCAAGGCGATTCCAGTGGTAGTGATCACGGGCATGTCGCAGAAAAATGCCGCCCGGCTGCAGGAAGATGGAGCGTTCGGTTTTCTGGAAAAGTCCGCGCTCGAGCCGGACAAGGGATCGGAGAAATTGCTATCGGCTGTGGAGCAGATTCTCAGCAAGCTCTCGCAACGTTCCAGAACTACGACAGCATAAAGGCAGCGTCGATGAGGCTGGACTCGTTTCTACTTTAATCCCACGCTCGTCTACTTACTTCTTCAGCCCCGCGGTAAAGTTTGTAACCACGGTGACGGATTGGCTGACCTGTTGCTCAACCCGGTCGAGAAGAATTTTCTTGCCGTCGGGCGAGACGTCATAGATGACCTGCGGAGCGGACCAACTGGTGACCAGCTTCTGAGCCACGCCGAATTGCAGTGCGCCGCCCGCATTCGTTACTGGGACCGCAGGAAGATTGAAAGTCAGATCCAGATAGTAGAGTTCTTTGCCGTCCTTGCTCCATTTGGGCTGCGTTCCTCCGTTGGCCGAGACCTGCCACTTGCCCTGCCCGCCGCCGAAAGGCACCACATACACTTGAGGCGTGCCGGATTCGGCCGACATGTAGGCGAGCCAACGGCCGTCTGGAGAGAGTTTTCCAGTCGCACCCCGCTCCAGAACCAACGATGGTTTGCGCTCGCCTTCCAGCGGCAAGGACCAGATCTGCCGGGTTGGGCCACTCAATATGGGCAGCGAATAGAGCAGGTACTTGCCGTCGGGCGACCAATCGTTGAGTCCGGGCTGATCGGCAACTGTGAGCAAAGTCTCTTCCGCGCCGCTGCCGTCGGAGGGTTTGCGGCAGATGGCAAACCCACCGCTGCGAGCCGAGGAGTAGGCGATCCATTTGCCGTCGGGCGACCAGATGGGAGAAACATTCCCAATCGGTCCAAAAGTCAGCCTGGTGCGGACCCCACGCGCCAGATCGAGCACCCAGATATCGGTTTCACCGGCGTTAAGCTGGAGAGCGACGCGGTCGCCTTGCGGGGAAAGAACCACGCCTTGCAGGTCGGGGACTTCTCGGCTATGGTGCTGACCTCTTTCCCGCCGCGATCCATCCAGACCAACTGCAAATCGCCCGAGGCGCCGCTGCCGAAAACCAGCAGGCCATCGTTGGAAGCCGAGGCATCCATGTGCCAGGTGCTGGAGTCGTTCATCACACCCTTGGCCACATTCTGGGGCTCTCCACTCAGCGTTCCAGTGGAAGGGTTGAAAGGTTGCGCGATTAATTGGTCGCCACGCCCGAACAAAAGAAAACCGCTGGCGTAAACCGCATTGGATTGAGAGCGGAGCAGCGGACGATTCTCCCGGCCGTCGAGCGAAGCGTAGTAAATCGTGTTGTTCGCCGACTTGGAAGGATCGTGGTGAAGCGCGGTATAGAGGAAATGCTTGCCGTCGGGAAGGAAAAACGGCCAGCGATGCGAGGTGTGCAGAGCGCCGTCGACCTTCGTAATCGCCATTGGAGTTCCACTGCTGGCGTTTACGCGCATGAGGGCGGCTGAGGGAGCCGGAGAGAACAGGATCACTCCACCCGGTCCCCAGGCGCCCCCGCGACCGAGCGGTACGTCACAAACTACTTGCGCCGAGCCTACGTCGAGGTCGATGGTCTTGAGCTTGCTCTCGGCGAAGAATCCGAGGGAACGGCTGTCGGGCGACCAGAAAGGGAAAATCGCGCCGTCTGTGCCGGGCAGTGCATGTGCTTCCAGCGCGTTCGTAGCACGCACCCAGAGCGCCGTCTTGCCGTCAGTTCCTGTGGTCGCAAACGCGATGGATGAGCCATCGGGCGAAAGCACTGGCGGGCCTGCAGAATCGCCAGTCAGGTTGAATGTGGTCTTCTCCGGAGGATCAATGACGGCGCGGATAGAGCGCGCAGACTGAGCCGGATGGTAGAAGAGCATGACGGCAGATGCGGTGAGAACAACCGCAGCCACCAGGGCCGCGGCCCAACCAAGGCGCTCACGACCGCGAGACGGTGCGGGCGTTGCCGGCGCAGCGACTGGAGATGACTTGTCCGCCGCGATCCATTGCAGCTCCAGCTTGATATCGTGCGCCGTCTGATAGCGCTCTTCGGGATTCTTCTGCAAGCAAGTGGTCACCACATGCTCGAAGGCGGATGGCGTGAGAGGCTTAATAGCGCTGATCGGCTGCGGGTCTGATTCGAGAATAGACGAAGCCAGCGAGATCTGACTTTTCCCGGAGAACGGCCGCTTTCCCGCGACCATCTCATAAAGCACTGCGCCGAAAGCAAAGATGTCGGAACGGGCGTCGGCTTCTTTGCCTTCGATCTGCTCTGGCGACATGTATTGAATCGTGCCGACGATGCTGCCCGCCGTAGTGAGCGGAGTCAACGGGCTGGGCCCGCTCAACGTCGGCGCCGCGGTAAACGAAGGTGGCACTGTGCCCGACCCCGTGGCCGCGGTCTGCAGGCCGAGCGGCTTGGCCAGACCAAAATCCATCAGCTTCGCGCCGCCCTGGGTCAGCATCACGTTGCCCGGTTTCAGGTCGCGGTGCACGATGCCGCTGCGGTGCGCTACGGCCAGAGCTTCGGCCACGGCGATCCCAACTTTGAAGACTTCGTTCAGCGGCATCGCGCCTTTGCGCAATCTTTCCGCCAGAGTTTCACCTTCCAGAAACTCCATCACCAGGTAATCGGTGCCGCCCTGCGATCCGATGTCATAAAGGTGGCAGATGTGGGGATGGTTCAACGAGGAAATGGCTCGGCCTTCGCGCTCCATACGCTGCTTCAATTCCGGAGAAGAAGAAAGGTGAGAAGCCAGAACTTTGATCGCGACGGTACGATCAGGCGGGTATCGCGGCGCGGTAAACTTCTCCCATGCCCCCTGCGCCCAGCAGAGACTGGATCTCGTAGGGGCCGAGTTTCGTTCCCGAGGTGAGAGCCATCTGGGTCCCGCAATTATAGCTTGAGCAGCATCTTGATTGAGGATTCGACTTTTCTTATGTGACTTTTCCTCGATATCGCTGGGGCGAGGGGTTTCGGCGCGGCGCACGCTCTTGGGCGTTGTAAATAAACCACTTACAGGCGGGAACTCGGATTGCTCCGGCGGAGTCTATGTAGTAAAGGTATCTACCGGCTTGCGGGCGGCTTGCGGGCGATTTTTCGGTTCGGGATGAGGTGGAAGATCCTATAATCAAAGGGTTCGCAGTCGTGGGGGAGTGACAACCTTGGCAGATCTGGCAAGCGCGATCGGAGCACGGGCAGAGGAAGCGACGATTGTCGCCGACTTGAAGGCAGGCTCGGAAGCGGCCTATGCCTGGCTGATTGGCGAGTTTCAGCGGCCGGTGTACGGGCTGGTGTATCGCATGGTGAGCGATCCAGCCGATGCCGCGGATGTGACCCAGGATGTTTTCCTGAAAGTATTTCGCGGGATGAAGAACTTTCATGGCGAGTCGAGCCTGAAGACTTGGATTTACCGGATTGCGCTGCATGAGGCGGCGAACCGGAAGCGGTGGTGGTTCCGTCATAAGGCGCAGGAGACTTCGATCGAACCGGCGGAGTCGGATGGATTTGCCGGCGGAGATGAAGCGATGCAGAACGCGCTGACCGATCGCGCAGACTCGCCCTTCGACAATGTGGCGCACCGCGAAGTTCAGCAGCGCGTGGATGCGGAACTGCGGCAATTGCCCGAGCCGTATCGCACAACGCTGATTCTGCGCGACCTGGAAGAGATGTCGTACGAAGAGATCGCGGAGGTGCTGCAGATCTCGCTGGGGACCGTGAAATCCAGATTAACGCGCGGACGGCAGGCGTTGAAGCAACGGCTGGCGCCGTATGTGCGCGAGGTGAGCATGGAACTGGGGCTGACCGCGCCGGAAGAAGAGGAATTGACAACTCTGCGGTCACCGGTTGCTGGAGGGGGCAGAAGGGTCGAGGTGATGCCATGAAGTATTTGGGCATGAAGTCCGTTTCTCCGAAATACACGACGATGAAGTGCAGGGAAGCGAAGGGATTGTTGTCGCCCTATCTGGACGGGGCGGTCACGGGAACCGAGATGCAGGCCTTGCAGAAGCATCTGGACCAATGTAACGCGTGCATGCGGGAGTATCGGTCGCTGCGGCAGACGCAGCAACTGCTGTTGAGCGTTGGGCGTCCGAAAGAGCCGGCAGATCTTGGGTTGAAGTTGCGCTTGGCCATTTCGCGGGAGGCGGCGGAGACGCGGCGTCCGCGGTTTGAAGGGTTGCGCATGCGGGTGGAGAATACTCTGGATGCGTTCATGGTACCAGCGACGGCGGGTTTGGCCTGCGCTTTGCTGATCTTTGGTTTAGTCACTGCGATCCTGGCGATGCCGGGAGAGGTTCAGGCGAATAATCAGGATGTGCCGCTGGTGTTGAATACGGGACCGGAGTTGCAGCAGAGCGCCTTCGGCACGAATTTGACCGCGATGAACACGGAGTCGCTGGTGATTGAAGCCTACGTAGACAAGAACGGGCGAGTGCAGGACTACAAGATCCTTTCCGATCCTGGGGAGTCTCAGGAGTTGCTGCCGCAGGTGAAGCGGATGCTGATCTTTACCACGTTCCGTCCCGCGATGTCGATGGGACGGCCGATTTCGTCGCGGGCGGTGCTTTCGTTTTCGAAGATCAGCGTGCGGGGATAGTTCCCAGTTTCTAGTTTCAGTTTCCGGTGCCATCGCCTCATCTGGTGAAATTCCGACCTGCAGTCTGAATGCCTCGCACTGCGCCACTCACACCGAATTTCTTGTTCTGTACACCCTTTTCGGCGCTACAATGGCGTGGCCATACTAAAGGTTTTAAGACCTTTGGCGCGTTTCCCGGTCGCTCGGAAAGGAAGAGGATATGAAGAATCCCATACTCATCACAGTGCTCTTGTGCGCAAGTCTTGTGCTTGCCGCAGTTGGGCAACAGACCAGCTCGGGTTCAGGCGCGGCACCGGCAGCCACTGGCCCGGGAGCATCGCAACCTGCCTCCAGCCAGTCTTCCTCCGGTCGATCTGGCTCCAGCCAGGACTTCTGGGAGGGCGACGAGCCCAGTTTGGGATCGCTTATCTTGCATCCGTTTGCCACCAAGGAGTATGTGCGGCGGCATGTGCAGCCCATCCGGGACCGGATCAACGAACTCGATGAGATCACCGCGGCCAACACTAAGATGATCAGGGACGTGGATGCCCGCGCCCAGCAGGGGATTCAGCTGGCTTCCGCCAAAGCGAACCTGGCCGATGAGCATGCGACAGACGCCGCGAACAAGGCTCAGATGGCGCATCAGACGGCGACCGCTCTTAACACCCGCGTCGCGGCGGACGAGAGCATGGTCGGGAACATCGATCAGTACAAGTCGGGCGCACTGACCGAGATTCGTTTTCGTCCCGGCCAGACTGTGTTGAGCAAGGAAGCCAAGGATGCGCTCGACCAGATGGCGGCGCAACTGAAGAATCAGCGCGGCTATATCGTCGAAGTGCAGGGCTTTTCTTCGGGGAAAGGCCAGGCTGCGATCGCCAACTCGCGCAAGATGGCGGATTCGGTGGTGCGTTACCTGGTGTTGAATTACCAGATCCCGGCCTACCGCATCTACGTGCTCGGGATGGGCAACGCGGCTGTGGCTGCGGGCGAGAAAGGTACGCGCGTAGAAGTCAACTTGCTGAAGAACGATCTCGCGAAGTCTCAGTGAGTTCCTCGTAGTGGTGCAGTTTGGTAAGGGAGCGAGCCAAACACGCGAATTATGTGTCGCAAAAACGCGACACATCGCGCGGCTCGCCCGGATCCTTCGGTGGGCACAGCGCCCGCCTCAGGATGACAACCCAGAAATAAATGTTGCGAGGCTTTTGCGTTCGTGTCCCTGGCGTGGGCACCGGCCTGTTTTTCCGGGGTATCCCCCCTCCCCCCTAATCTCTGGAATCATCATGTTACGGCGTTTTTCGCCCGCAAAATCCGGCCGACAAAGAACTTAGGTACTAAAATCTAGACAGCAAGGGACTTAGAAGCTGGAAGATGGGGGTTCACCCGACCGTCACGGCCTCGACCATAATTGCGCAACTTCGATGGGCGGCGCAAGGTCAGATGTCACATGGGGGCTGTGGATTTCTCTGAGGTGTTGGTGGTTCACGAAGGGAGGCTTCTCACGTTTGGGCCCAATAGCACATTCCCACCGCGACCCGCGCCGGGGCATAATTATGCCTATCGGGAGGGCTGAAGATGCGGTGTCGCTCGATCTGCGGCGCGATGATCGCACTTCTTTTGCTGCATGTGATCTCCGCTGCACAAAGCTCGTGGGAGGACAAGAATCGGCTTGGGGAGAAAGCATTCCAAGAAGGCCGCCTCGCGGACGCAAGCCGACTTTTCAACGACGCTCTGCGGGACGCCCAACAGTTTGGCCCCAACGACGTACGGCTCGCACCCATTTATAACAATCTGGCCCTAGTCGCCTTCGTCCAAAACAACTTTATCGCCTCAGAAACGCTGTACGAAAAGTCGATTGCCATCATGGAGGCGCAAGGCCAGGAGAATCCTCTTCTTCTACCTGTTCTAAACAACCTGACCAGCCTTTACGTCAAACAATGGGCGTTCGGCAAGGCGATCCAAACTTCGTGGCGCGCCTGCCACATCCGGGAGAAGAAATTCGGCCCGGCAAGCTTGGAGACAGCCGCTGGCCTGAACAAACTCGCCACTCTCTATCTTGATAATGTGGGGTTGCTTCCTCAGTCCCCATCGGACGCATTGCCTCCCCCCGAGTCCGCGAAAGCCGCCGCCGCAGCGCGGAACTCTGGCTGTGCGTTGCAAAACTTCAGCTCCTCGATCGAGCATGCAGTCACGCTGGATGACGCGACCAAACTGGCAATCGCCGAATCGCTGTTTGACCGAGTGCTGGACATCCAGGAAAAAGCCTACGGAGACGAGAATACCCGCCTGGTCGATGTGCTGCAAAATCTCGGCGAGGTCCGTCACGCGCAGGGAAAAATCAAAGCGGCCGAGGAAGCGTATCTCCGCACCGTAGCCATCGTGGAGAAGAGTTTCGGGCCGGACGATCTCGAACTCGCTATGCCCCTCCAGCAACTCGCCGAATTAAAAACGGAAGATGGAAACTATTCGGACGCAGAAAAGATATACAAGCGAGCCTTGCAGATCGATGAGAGCAAGTTGGGCTCGACCGACCCTGCCCTCAGCGTGGCCCTGACGGGATACGCTGCCCTATTAGAGAAGATGCACAGATCGGAGGAGGCCAAGACACTCACCGACCGGGCTAGTTCTATGGCCACCCATCGTAGCCTCACCAGCGCAACATTTGGTACTGCGGTTTCTGTGCCCTACATTCTGAGATTTGAAAAGTTCTCCTACGATCAGTACGCCGGCGTGCAGGAGACATGCATGCTGATCCGCGCGGATGGCCGCATCCGAACCGAACAACAGCAACACGAACGAACGGGACCGGCAACAGTTCCGAAGCTGAGGGCTCCCGATGGGATGCCCGACATGTCAGGCGTGGGACAACAGGAAACCGTCGGTGACTCGTTCTACACAGGCTCCAACGCTCCGAGGATATTCGAGAGTTCCCTCGATGCCGACGCCGTTCAGCAGCTAAAGGCAATCCTGTCTGCCAAGGAGATCCGTGAAATTCAGGGAAACTACCCGTTTCGAAAAGAGGCAATCTCCCCCAACAACGAAAAAATTTCAGTCTCCATTCTGCGGGACGATGGAGTGGAGAATTTCGCGTTCCCCGATTTCTCAGCGCTCCAGCCCTACGAAGCCGGACTGAAACCACTCTTCAAGTGGCTGAATACGGCGGAGAAACACAAAGGAGCTGCCGTTAAAGGGGCAATGGCGAATAACTGTTCGCCGGATGCCCCGAAGGCCAGTCCCATTCAATTCAGTTCATCGCGGGCGAAGCCGCCTCAGAACGCCGGCGCCACTCTGGCAACAGAAAGGGGAGCCAATCAAACTCCTTCATACCAGGATCTCAGTCAAAATGACACTTCCACGATCAAGGTCAACGTTAACCTTGTATTGGTCCGTGTCGTCGTGCGCGACACGCAGGGGCGAACTCTTGGAACTCTGCGGCAGCAGGATTTCCGGCTACTGGACAACGGGAAGCCGCAAACCATAACCAGGTTCTCCCTCGAAGAACCGGGCGCGGGAACCAAGGCGAATCCAAAGGCTTCGAATGGAACTTCCGGTGCAGCCGGTAGCGAGGGCTCGACTACCCCCGCGGCCGTCGAACGCAGCGTGGCCTACCTCTTCGACGACATTCATTTGAACGCTGCGGACTTGAAGCAAGTGCGCGACGCCGCCGACCATCATCTGTCTTCACTACCGCCGACAGTGCGGGCAGCGATCTTCACAACTTCGGGACAAACTGCCCTAGACTTCACAGACGACCGTACCAAACTTCACGAGAATTTGTTGCTTATCCAGGCGCATCAGGTTACCAGCGCTGCGGGAAACGATTGCCCCAATATTGACCCTTACATGGCCGACTTAATCGCGAACAAACACGATGAAGATGCTCTCGGTGCAGCTGCAGAGGACGCTCTGGTTTGCGCGTATGGGAGTGACCCGCGCTTCGCGGCAGCCGCCGAGAGATTGGCGAAAGCAACTGCGCAGCAGCAAGTCGCTTCGGCCGAGATGCAGACTCGGATTATTTTGCAATCGTTTCAGACCGCACTGCGCCGACTGTCGGCCACACCAGGGCAGCACGCACTTGTCCTGGTTTCCCCCGGATTCGTCGCTCCGAGCTCTGAACAGGACCTTAGTCGACTCATAGATGAGGCCTTGCACTCCGACATCATCATCAGCACTCTGGATGCGCGTGGCCTGTACTATGTTGACTCAGTCGCTCAACCAACGACCGCGAACCTGCAATATCGCCGTGAGAGCGCGTCGGCCAATGGGGAGACCTTGAGGACCTTGGCGAACGCGACCGGCGGCACTTCGGTTCAAAACAGCAACGACTTTTCCTCCGGCTTCACTCGCGTGGCCCAAGCCCCCGAGTATTACTACGTGCTTGGTTTCTCGCCTCAAGATGACCAGTTGGACGGCCGCTTTCACAACTTGACTGTCGCTTTGAACAATGGCGAGAAGCTGACGCTGCAATCGCGAAAGGGATACTATGCCCGGAAACGATAGCTTCCTGAGCCTGCGATTGCGACGTCCGTTGTTTGGGCTGAAAGAACGAATGCGCAACGATGGAGATTGGAGCTTTCGACGTGAAATCTGCAAAGGTTCGTCTTATCGCGATCATTTTGTGCTTTGCAACCTTGTCCAGTTGTGGCTCACAGAGACTCGATCAGTTTTCCAAGTTCGCAACGGCGGGATCGCAATATGTGGTTGCCTTTCACGGGTTGGTAAAACAAGCGGGTTCCGCCATGATCGCTGTTGACTCGGCCACTCTTGTGGTTGCACATAAGGACGTCATTTCTGAGCTTTCGGTAAATCCAGGCAAGTATGCCCACCTCGTTAGCACTCACGACGCAGGCCTTGAGTCGTATTTAGCCACCCTGCAGTTGATCGACGAACATGCAACTCGCCTGGGGTCGTACTTTGATGCGATTGCTAACTTGACGAATGGTAAGGCGGCCTCCGCCTCGACTGCAGCCGCGACCGACTTATTGAACTCTATCGACGAACTAAATCCGAAAATTGGCAGTGCGAGCCTTGGTGGTAAAACGGTTCAGGACTTTGCGAAGACGGGCACGTCTTTCGTCGTTGCCCATTTTGAGGTCAGGGCTCTTGACGAACAACTGGACAAGGCAAAACCAATCATCGAGCGCGCCCTCGCGCTCCAGGAAGCAGCAGTAGTAGCCATCGGCACGCAGCTCAAGGCTTCCCTTGGGGATACTCTTGAGGTTCAAGAAACGACCGATGTCATTAACCCCTATCTTCAGCAGCAAATACCCGCTAACTGGAATGCTACTCGTGAGTCCTATCTCCGAACCCGGGTAACGCTAAGTAGTCTTGATAGCGCGCAATCCGCTATCAAACAGTTGAATGTTGCCTTTAAACAATTAGTCGAGAACAAGAACAGCTCAGTCGACCTTACGTCCCTGTTGAATGCCATTGGAAAGATGGCTGGTTACGTAAGCTCGGTTGAGTCGGCCTCTGGAAGGAGCACAAGTAAATAAGCGAGTTGGCTGCGGGCACGCAAACACGTTCGACCTGAAAATGACATTAAGCTCGGAGAGCATTCATGGAACCAAGTGACCTGTACGCAATGACGCTTGATCAACTTACTGGCGCTCGCTCCGTAATGCTCTCCTCAGAATGGCAGGCGGAGCTGGATAATCAACCTGAGGCGACCCGTGTGGCAGCTGGAGATGTTTTAATCAATCTGGAAGGGGCGATCCTTGCACTCAGCGACGCGACTCTCAGCGCCATCGCCAGCGATATGCAGGCGAACGAGCAAGATCTGACCCAGTCGACGAAAGATCTTCAAAAAGCGTTGCAAGACATTAAAAACGTAGACAATGTGTTGGCGCAAGTTGGAAGTGTACTGAATGTGGTCGCGAAGATAGTGCCGCTGGTTTAGGGCTGGTCGAGGATGGGCCACCCGGCGGGCTTCGCGCGCCGCTGGGCTGGCGCTCTTTGCCATCCGGATTGACCCTCTGCTCCGCATTCCTTACACTTGAGAGTGGTTTCCGCTTGGTGCACTGCCAACCCTGTGGAGGGTTCCTGAGGCGACTACTGCTAGGTTCGTTGTTTGCGGCCCTGTTGGGGCTGCTGGCGCCGTTCTGTTTGGGGCAGGATCCGGTTCCGCCTGCGCCGGTTCCGCAGAATCAGCCTACGCCGGAGCAGTCTCCACAGAGCCAGTCGCCTGCGCAGAATGAGGCGCCTTCGGAGAACGATTCGTCTTCAAAGAGCCGGGAGGATCAGCCTCCGTCCTTGCCAAAGGAACCGATTCCGCCGAAGAAGACGCCGCAGAGCCAGCCTCCGCTGAATCCGGTGCCGCAGAATCAGGCGGCGATCACGCTGGACAGCAGTGAGACGATTTTTTCTGTGCTTACGGCGTTGAACGCTTGTGGCTACGATCAGGATTTGACCATCTCGGACGCTACGCGAAGCAATGTCCGGGCCGAGGTGCAGAGAAATCTGCGGGATTCGGAGGAAGCCGAGGTCGCGCGGACCGCGCTGTGCGACTTTGCCCAGAACCATGTGGCGTCGAAGGATCCGAATCGCAACCTGTCGCAATATATCTCGCTGGCGCTGTACATGGATGGTCCGCCGCATTTTGCGCCGCGGGTGAAGGAGGACGATCTGCCTCCCGATGCGGTGTTGATTTCGGGTTTCGGAACGCTGCTGGAACGCTTTTACGACAAAGCCCGGTTGCACTCGATCTGGGAGCGGCATCGCAACGATTATGCGGCGGTGATGAAGCGGTATCACGAGCCACTGGCCAAGATGGTGTTCGACACTGAAATCTACCTGAAGCAGCCTTCGGCGCAATATCTGGGACGGCGGTTCACGGTCTATCTGGACTTCATGGGTTCGCCGAACGAGACGGATGCGCGGAATTACGGTGTGGATTACTATGTGGTCGTCTTTCCGGCTCCTAACACGGCGTCTGGGGAAGCGCCGCGGTCGGCGCTGAAGATGGACCAGATCCGGCACACGTTTCTGCACTACGAGTTCGACCCGCTGGCGGAAAAGCATTTCAGCGCCATCAAGCGGCTGCAACCGCTGCTGCAATCGGTGAAGCGCGCGCCGCTGGAAGAGAGCTTTAAGACCGACATCTCGCTGCTGGTGACCGAATGCCTGGTGCGGGCGATCGAGATCCGCACTACAGGCAGCAAGGTGGAAGAGGCGATGCGGACGCAGGCGGTGGACGACGCGGTGAAGCAGGGCTACATTCTGACACGGACGTTCTACGACGAGGTGGTGGCATTTGAAAAAGATCCGGTGGGGATTCGGGGAGTATACGGCGACTTTCTCGAAAATGTGGATATAAAGAAAGAGGAGAAGGCGGCGGCGGAGGTTCAGTTTGCCAGCGCGACGGCGCCGGAACTGGTGCGGTTATCGCGTCCGGAGGAGCGGCGGATGCTGGTGACGGCGGAGAAGCGGCTGGCGGCGGGCGATCCCAAGGGCGCGCAAGAACTGGCCCAGCAGGCGATAGACAAGAAGATCGGGGATCAGGGGCGGGCGCAGTTCATCCTGGCGGAAGTGGCCGTGGCCAACAAGAACCGGGAAGGAGCGCAGGATAGCTTCCGGAAGGCGATTGAAGCCTCGAAAGATCCGACGGTGCTGGGCTGGTCGCATGTGTATCTGGGCAGGATTCTGGATATGAAAGAGGAGCGCGAGGCTGCGTTGCAGGAGTATCGGGCTGCGCTGGATACAGGCGGAAAATTGCCGGAGATCAAGGCGGCGGCGGAGCGAGGGCTGGAGCAGGCCTATGAGCCTCCGGCAAAACCGCAGTAGGATAGATGCGTCGGCTGCATGGCTCAGTTGAGGGAAAGACTTTAACACAGAGGGCCCTTCGGCTTTGCCCAGGGCAGGCACGGGGGAACACGGGGGTAGAGCGCTCGGGATCGAGACACATGTTTAAGGAGAAAGCATGAAGCGAACGGCGATCATTATTGCGGTGGTGGGAATATCGGCGTGGGGATTCACGCAGAGCGTTTTTGGGCAGAGCAACACCAAGCCTGCGGGGCAGAACGCGCCGGCCGGACAAGCGGCGGGGCAGGCGGCGGCGCCAACGGGGAAACGTCCACCGCAGGCCAAGACACAAGATGAGTTCACCGCGTATAAGGCGGCAGTAGCGCTAACCGATCCCGCGGCGCAGGAGAAAGCGGCGAACGACTTCGCGACGAAGTTTCCGGACAGCGAGTTGCGGCCCCTGCTCTATAAATCGGTGATGCACGCATACCAGCAGGCGAACAACGCCGACAAGTTGATGGAGATGGCGCAAAAGGTCCTGGTCTACGATGCGGACGATCCGGAGGCGCTGCTGGGCGTGGCGCAAGTGCTGGCCGAGCGCACGCGGGATACGGACCTGGACAAAGCCGATCGCCTGGCGGAAGCGAGAAAAGATGCGCAGCGGGCGCTGGTAACGGTGGATACGGACGTTCCCAGCTCGGGTTATCCTCCGGAGCAGTTGAATGCGTTTAAGGGATTTCTGCGATCGGATGCTTACACGATTTTAGGAACGCTTGATTTCAACAACAAAGCCTGGGGGGATGCGGAGGGAAATCTGAAGAAGTCGATTGAGGCCTTCCCGCAGCAACCGGATCCGGTAGCTATCTTCCGGCTTTCAGTGGCGCTCGATATGCAGAACAAATATCCCGAGGCGCTGAAGTACGCCAACCAGGCGGTCGATTTGACGAAGGAAGGCACAGGTGCCGGGGACGCCGCGCGCAAGGAGAAGGATCGCTTGACGCAATTGAGCGGGAGCGGCGCGCCGCCCGCCAAGTAGTTTGCGACAGCGTTAGGTAGTTTTGTAGTTCCATCATGAAAGAAAGGGAAATCACGGCGCTGGAGACGGCGCTGGGCTACCACTTCCACCGCCGGGCGGTGATTGAGCAGGCGCTTACCCACAGTTCGCAGGCGCGGGAGCAGGAGGCGCAGCAGGCGGGGGAGAGCAAATATAAGGTCAACGACAACGAGCAGTTGGAGTTTCTAGGCGACGCGATTCTGGCGCTGGTGACCAGCGAAGAATTGTTTCAGCGCTTTCCGCAATTTCGCGAGGGCGAGCTTTCGAAACTGCGGGCGCATGTGGTGAGCGAGCGGCACTTGATCCGGGTGGCGCAACAACTGGAGTTGGGACACTATCTCCGCCTGGGAAGGGGCGAAGAGAAGAGCGGGGGGCGCAGCAAGACGGCGCTATTGGTGGACGCGCTGGAAGCCATCCTGGCGGCGATCTACCTGGATGGCGGAATGGAACCGGCCCGCGAGTTTATTTTGCGGGAGATTCTGGCGCCCGAACTGGAGCGGATGGAGCGCGAAGGCGGTGCGCTGCCCATGAACGATTTCAAATCCGCTCTGCAAGAAACTTTGCAAGGACTGGGCATGGCGCAGCCATCCTACGTATTGGTGGAGGAAGCGGGACCGGAACATAGGAAGACGTTTACGGTGGAAGTCCGTCTGAATATGAAGAACGGCGAAGGCCGGCCGGAGTTCGTGGGACGGGCGCAGGGTTCCACCAAGAAGACAGCGGAGCAGGATGCGGCGCGGCAGTTGCTGGCTTATCTGGCTTCGCGGCCGCAACTGGCTGGAGCCCGGCTGGCGCGGGGATCACGATCCGCCGAGAAATAGATTGAGTATCGAGAACGGATAAGTGGAGTGAATGAATTCCCCTGAAGTACATTTACCGGACGAGCATTCTCCAGGCGAGCATTTACCGGACCAGAATTTACCGGATCAGCGTTTGCCGGGTGATCATTTTTCGGGTGATCGAAAGACCCGGTCGGGGGTTGGAACTGGTGTGAGCGGTTCGGTACAGTCGCTGCTGGGGACCGTGGTGATCGCGGTGTTTGTGATCACGTTCGTCGTGCAGGCGTTTCAGATTCCTTCTCCGTCCATGGAAAATACGCTACTGGTGGGCGACTACCTGCTGGTGAATAAGCTGTGCTACGGGAGAGGGGGCCTGGGCGACTACTTCATGCCTTATCGCCGGGTGCAGCGCGGCGATATCGTGGTATTTAATTATCCGGTAAATCCGGAGCAGCATTTCGTGAAGCGCGTGATTGGGGTTCCCGGGGACCGGGTGCGGCTGGTCAACAAACAGGTGTTTGTGAATGGAGTGCCATTGAAAGAGCCGTACGTGCACTTCAGCCGTCCCGCCGACGACTTGTTCCGGGATAATTTTCCGCGGCTGAACGTGACGCCGGGTCTCACGCCGGAATGGTGGTTGCAGCTGCGCAAACTGGTGGAGGACGGACAGCTAATCGTTCCTGAGGGACACTACTTTGTGATGGGAGACAACCGGGATAATAGTTCCGACAGCCGGTACTGGGGATTTGTGCCGCAAGCCAATATTATCGGGCGCCCGCTCTTGATTTACTGGTCGGTGCAAGGCGCTGAGGGCGATGCCGCGGCGCCGTCTTCGGTGGGTGATAAACTGTATCACTTTGCCTACGCGGTGACGCACCTGTTTCAGATCACGCGTTGGAACCGCACTCTGCGGCTGGTGAACTGAGAGGAATTTGTAATTGGGCAATTTAGTAATTTGGTAATTTTAAACCGCAACAGCTCTTAGTTGGATTTGCCTCAATTACTCAATTACCAAATTACTGAATCACTCAATCAGTGGGACTGGATGGATTAATAACTGTGGCTAAGAAAGACAGCAAGGACAACGCGAAGGACGAGGTCGAAGAGAAACCGCGCGAGACTACGGTGGAGTTCCTGGCCTCGCTGGCCGCAGTGCTGGTGACCGGACTCTTCATCATCACTTTTGCGGTGCAGGCTTTTGAGATCCCCTCCAGTTCGATGGAGAACACGCTGCTGATTGGCGACCACGTGTTTGTGAACCGCATTCAGTTCGCGCCCAAGACGTCGTGGGTCGGACCTTTGCTTCCTTATCGCGAGGTGCGGCGCGGCGACATAGTGGTGTTCCTGCACCCGGACCCCCACGACGCCGGAACCTATGTGGTGAAGCGGATCATCGGCCTGCCCGGCGACCGCATCCACCTGCGCAATGGAGTGGTGTATCGCAACGGCGAGGCGTTGAACGAGCCCTATATATTGCACGATCCGGACTCTTTCTTTGACGCCTACCGCAACAATTTTCCCGCAGTGCCTCCGTCCTCTGAGTATGGCGTTTATCCGAACTGGATCGTAGACCTGGCTTCGCATGTTGAGGGAGGCGATCTGGTTGTGCCTCCTGGGCATTACTACGCCATGGGCGATCACCGGGACGTGAGCCTGGACAGCCGCTACTGGGGCTTCATTCCTCAGGAAAATGTGATTGGGCGTCCCATGTTCATCTACTGGTCGTTCGAGACGCCGGCCGGTCAGTATACGAAGACGGGATTCGGGGAGAGGATTGGCTTCATGGCGCATGTGGTGTTGCACTTCTTTGACGAGACGCGGTGGCGGCGAACGCTGAAAGTGGTGCGGTGAAAGTTTCTTCTTCCAAGCGGCGGGTTGTGACCGCGGCAGTCGTGATTCTGCTGGCCCTGTTCCTGGTGCGTCCGGGGGTCTCGCGCCTGAAGGCGCGTATTGCGAACTCCATCAGCCGCGCGGTGGCGCGTCCGGTGGAAATCGGTTCGGTGCATCTTCGATTCCTGCCGCAACCCGGCTTCGACCTGGATAATCTGGTGATCGATGAAGACCCGGAATTCGGGGCGGAGCCCATGTTGCGCGCACCGGAGGTTACGGCCGTGGTGCGGCTTAACTCGCTGCTGCGCGGGCGGCTGGACATCGCCCGCCTGGAGCTGACCGAACCTAGTTTGAATCTGGTGCGCCGGGCCGATGGCCGCTGGAACTGGGAAGCTCTGTTGGAACGAACCGAGCGCACTCCGCTGGCGCCCACGGCGAAACCGAAGTCGGAGGCGCGCCCTGGTTTTCCTTACATCGAGGCCAGTTCGGGCCGCATCAACTTCAAGGCAGGGCAGGAAAAAAAGCCCTACGCACTGCTAAATGCGGATTTTGCGCTCTGGCAGGAATCGGAGAACACATGGGGAGCGCGGCTGAAAGCGGAACCGCTGCGCACCGATATGAATTTGAGCGACACGGGTCTGCTGCGGATGAACGGGACATGGCAGCGGGCCGGAAGCCTGCGCGAGACGCCGCTGCAGTTCAGCCTGGAGTGGGACCGAGCGCAACTGGGGCAAATGACCAAGCTGGTATCGGGAAACGACAAGGGCTGGCGGGGAGAGGTTCGGTTGAACGCGACGCTGAGCGGAATTCCGGCGGCTATGCAGATAGCAGCCGACACTTCCATTCAGGACTTCCATCGCTACGACATCTCGAGCGGCGACGGATTGCGGCTGATGGCGCACTGTGATGCCAGGTACAGCTCGGCAGAAGGTGTGATGCACGACCTATTCTGCAGCGCGCCCGTGGGCGATGGCATGATCACGCTGCGCGGCAACGCCGGTCTGCCCGGAGTGCATATGGTAGATCTCGCCTTGAACGTCGAAAGTGTTCCTGTCAGTGCCGTGGCACAACTCGCTCGACGCGCCAAGAAAAATCTGCCGGCGGATCTGGTTTCCCTGGGAAGTCTGCAGGGGAATTTCACAGTGAAAGAAGATGGTGCGGCGCGAAGAGCGGAGTTTCAGGGCCGCGGCGAGATTGCCGATCTTCGTCTGCAGTCGACGAGCACTAAAGTGGAATTCGCTCCGGGGAACGTGCCGTTCGAGCTGAGTTCGGGGCGGCGCAGCGCTCATGCTCTATCGAAGGGTAGGTCTGGCCGTCAGTGCGATGCCGAGTTTTTGCCAGCTGCGGACGAACTGCATGTCGAGTACGGACCTTTTCCTGTCGCTCTGGGTCGGTCCGCGCCGGCACAGGCGCGAGGCTGGGTGGGGCGGTCCGGCTACGGCATTGCGGTCCGGGGAGATGGGGAAGTCTCGCATGTTTTGCGATTAGCCAGTCTGCTGGGCCTTCCGGTAATAAAGGCCAGCGTGGAGGGCGTGTCTGAGATGGAGCTGCAGATCGCCGGATCGTGGGCGGGAAATGCATCCGGAGCAGCATCGAGCTTTTCTTTGCCGGACGTGACCGGAACCGTGCAACTGCGCAATGTGCGTGCCATGGTGCGAGGAGTGAATGGGCCGATCGAAATCTCTTCGGCAGAATTGCACTTGGCGCGCGATGGAGCACGCGTTGAGAAGTTGAGTGCGCGGGCCGCGGATGCGCACTGGACTGGGTCTATGGCCTTGCCGCGGGGTTGCGGAACGTCGGGGGCGTGTCTTATCCGCTTCAATTTGAATACCGAAGAGATGGATCTGAGCGAACTCCGTGTGTGGCTGAGTTCGCGACCGAGTCAGCGCCGGTGGTACCAACTGCTGACATCTACGGCGCCCGCCGCGCCATCCTTTCTGGAGAACCTGCGCGCATCGGGCAAGGTGAGTGCCGGCCGCTTGCTAATTCACAACCTGGTTGCTGACCGGGTTTCGGCTTCGCTTGACCTGGAACGCGGGAGGCTGAAGATTTCGGAACTGCGCGCGGATTTGCTGGGGGGAAAGCATCGCGGAGATTGGCAGGCGGATTTCACTGGGGAGTCTCCGCTCTACACGGGAACTGGAACTCTGACAGGGATTTCATTGCAGCAGATGGCAGATGCAATGCACGATCCGTGGATATCAGGAACTGGCGGAGGAACTTATCGGCTGACGGCATCAGGCACGGACTCCGCGGCATTCTGGCAATCGGCCGAGGGCGGACTGCAGTTCGATTTGCGGGGCGGAGTCTTGTCCCACATTTCATTGGCGGGTGACGAGGGACCACTGCGAATTGAGCGCTGGCAGGGCCGCGCGCGGCTGAATAGCGGGAAGATCGAGATCGAGGAGGGAAAATTGTTTTCTCCCGCAGGAGCCTATGAGGTCAACGGCACGACGTCGCTGGAGCAGGTGCTGGACTTCAAACTCACTCGCAGCGCAGACGTGAAATCGGCGCGTGAAGGTTCGTTGGCTTATAGCATCACGGGCACCGTGGCGGAGCCGCGTGTAGTCGTGACTCAAACACCAGAGACGCAGGCGCGATTGAAGCCGTAGAGGCTTTCCCTCGGGGCTAAAGCCTGGTCTCAACGTCCGTCCTCAACGCAGGCCTGAGGGCCTGCTCCACCCGGTTGGACTTCGCTTTATGGCGCATAGCCTGCGCCGCGCAGTACTTTTCCCGGCAATGCTCCCGTCATTCTGCCATGGTCGATCACGGGTACGCCATTCACCAGCACATAGTCCATCCCTTCGGAGAGTTGGTTTGGATTGTCGAAGGTAGCGAGATCGCGTACGGTCGCGGGATCGAAGACAACGACATCGGCCCACATGCCAGCCTTGAGGACGCCGCGATCAGTGAGGCGGAGACGCTGCGCCGGCAGCGCGGAGAACTTGCGAATGGCGTCTTCCAGCGGTAACACTTTATCTTCGCGAACATACTTGCGCAGGATTCGTGGAAACGTTCCATAGGCGCGCGGGTGAGGATGCTCCTGGCCGAGAAGGCCCTCGGGTGAAGTTCCGCCGGAATCGTTGTCGATGGCGACCCAAGGCTGCTGCAGCGCGAGCGTGACATCGGGTTGTGACATGCCGAACACGGCGACGCCGGCATAGGGATCTTCGATGAGGAAATCGAAGAGGGCATCGATAGGATCTTTGTTCCAAAGTTTCGCGATCTCGGAGAGGTGTTTGCCCTGCAGAGGAAGCATCTTTGAATTCTGCACAATTCCAATCATGATGGCATCGGGCCCCGGAATCTCCTGCCATTCGTTGTCCCAGTTTTTGGAAGGCGTGAGCATGTCTTTGCGGATGCGCTCGCGCGTGGCGGGATCTTTCAAGCGCTCGACCAGCTTTGCCGTTCCGCCATCGTGGGCCCAAGCTGGAACGAAAGCCGAGAAATCGTTAAACCATGCGGTGTAGGCGTAGGTGTCGGCAGTGACGTCGGCACCGGCGGCTCGCGCGGCGTTAATTTTGGCGACGACCTCGGGCATGCGTCCCCAGTTATTTTTTCCGGCGACCTTGATGTGCCAGATTTCCACCGGGACGTGCGCATCGCGCCCTATGCGCAGGGCTTCGTCGATGGCTTCGAGCACGGAGTCGCTTTCGTTGCGCATGTGAGTGGAATAGATGCCGCCGAATTTTCCACCTTCTTCGGCCAGAGCGATGAGTTCCTCAGTCTTGGCGTATGGTGCGGGAGCGTACATGAGCGCGGTGGAAACGCCGACCGCGCCGTCTTTCATGGCATCGCGCACCAGCGCTTTCATTTGCTCGAGTTGCTCGGGCGAGGGTTGCACGTTGTTGTCTCCGAGAACCATGCGCCGGACTTGCGTGGCGCCGACGTAGCTGGCCAGGTTGATGCCCATGCCCTGTTTTTCGAGGCGCGCGAAATACTGCCGGAAAGTTCGCCAATCGGGAGTGATTTTGTAATGGTTGTAGCCGGCGCGATCGGTTTCAATGATGGCATCGTTGAGCGGCGCGATGGAACCACCTTCGCCGGTGATCTCCGTCGTAATTCCCTGAAAGATTTTCGAAGGCAGACGCGGTTCGACGAGGATGGAGAGTTCGGACTGGCCGAGCATATCGATGAAGCCGGGCGCGACGACTTTGCCGGCGGCGTCAATGGTGCGCTTGCGGGGCGCAGCGGTGAGGTTGCCGATAGCGGCTACTTTTCCATCGCGGATACCGACGTCACCGGAATACCAGGGAGAGCCGGTGCCATCGATGATATGGCCGTTGGTGATAACGAGATCGAAAGCAGCCGGAGTTTGCGCGATTGGCCGCAGGGCGCATGAGAAGACAAACAACAGCACGGGAAGACGACGCGGTCCGAACTTAGCTTCCATCGGTTCTCCTCCGGTGTGAGATCGCTCCCAACGCAATCCAGATTCCCAGCGCGAGCCATTCGTAAATCGTGAAATGGCCGGGTACCGCCGGGATGACTTTCATCAGCGACATCGCGATGGCCACGAGCAATCCAAAGCCTGCAACAAACGACTCGCCTGACGAAAGCTTCGACTGGCCCGGCAGAGTGCCCGAGCGTTTTATATTAATGTATGCGGCGCAGGTCGCTGCCCATCCGATGGCGCAGGCTACTGAGCCGACTTCGGTGATTGGCACTAGGATGGCGTCTCCCAGGAGCATACACGCAGCCGTGGCCAGTCCGATGCAGAGGACCGCGGTTGACGGCGTTTGATGTTCGGGGTGGATTCGGCCGGCGCGGGGCGCGACCAGACCCCGGCGTCCAAGAGCGAACAGGAGGCGGCTGGCGGCCACGAAGTTTCCATTGAAGCACTTGAAGAGCGACAACAATGCTGCCGCGAGAATTATGTTAACAATCCAGCGCGAGCCTACAGCGCGCTGAAAAGCGACCGCGGTCATGAACTTCTCGTCGGTCAATTCTCGCCACGGAGCGACGAATGCGACGGCCGCGATGACAATTGTGTAGAAGAGGATGCCGACCAGTACGGCCATCCAGATGGCTTTGAGAAATCCCTGGCCGCGGAACTCCGGAGTGGACTCCTCGGCGGCTTTGCTCACCGATTCGAATCCAGTCATGAAATACGGGACGATCTGAAGCATAAGCAAGAATGAAACCAGAGGCGCGTGAGTGAAGAGCGGAGGGAAGTTGCGCGGCGATCCTTTATTTGCGCCGAGTGCGACGAAAACTACGAACAGGGCGAGCGTGCCGAAGGCAGTCCAGTTCTGGAAAGTTGCGCTTAGGCGGATACCGCGGTAGTTCAGGGTGGTGAGCAAGGCCGTAAGCCCGAGACCGACGATGAGGTGCGGAAGGTAGACGGGACGCCCGGCGACGCGGTAGATCTCCAGCGAATCGAGCGACGGGATAATGTAGCCGGCGATGCGGCCGACGGCTACGGCTTCCCAGGGGCAGACGATGAAGTAGGCGAGCATCATCATCCATCCGGTGGAAAAGCTGATGGGGCGGGAGAAAGCGGCTGCGGTGTAAGCGATCTCGCCAGCGGCGTCTGGCATGGCGGCCACCAGCCTGCCGTAAACCCAGCCGATGGGAATCAAGAGTGCGCCGCCGATGGCGAAGCCAAGTAGCGCGCCCAGCGCGCCGCCGCGCAGCAGCCAGTCGTCCATGACAACCAGCCAGCCGACGCCGACCATGGTTCCCCAGGCCAGCGTGAAGTAGTCGGTGAGGCGGAGTTTACGGGCTAGCTGGGGCATGCGGGCGAGTTCGATCCGGTGGAGCGCGAATTATAAAGCATGGGCGCGAGAACTTTGGAAGGTTCGAGATCTTTTGAGGGGCAGGCTCCGGCGGCTGTCCAGCGGGCGTCCTCGCCCGCTACCCGTCCCGCCCTGAGCGAAGCCGAAGGGACGGCGGCGCTACTGTTTCAGCTCGCGGCCTGCATGGTAGTATCGAAGTACCCTCGCATGAAGCAGTTTCTAGTTTCCGGTTTCCAGTTCCTAGTTTTGGTAGTTTCTAGTTCCGGTTTCGTTGCCCTTCTGGAAACCAGAAACTGGAGACTAGAAACTTTCTTGCTAACCAGATGATGCCTTCGACTAACTCACGTAAGCGCGTGCTCAGCGGCATGCGCTCGACCGGAAAACTGCATCTGGGAAACTACGTGGGTGCGCTCGACAACTGGGTGCGCATGCAGGATGAGTATGAATGCTTCTTCTGCGTAGTCGACTGGCACGCGCTCACCACCGACTACGCCGACACTTCGCAGGTGAAACAAAATTCGCTGGAAGTGGCACTGGACTGGCTGGCGGCGGGGCTCGATCCAGAGAAGTCCGTAATTTTTATCCAGTCGCATGTTCCGGCGCACGCCGAGTTGCATCTGCTGCTTTCGATGATCACGCCGCTGGGCTGGCTGGAGCGGGTTCCGACTTACAAGGAGCAGCGGGAGAACATCAAGGACAAAGATTTGGGAACGTATGGATTTCTGGGTTATCCCGTGCTGCAGGCAGCGGACATTCTGATGTACAAAGCGGACGTGGTTCCGGTGGGCGAGGACCAGGTCGCGCACATTGAACTTACGCGGGAAATTGCGCGGCGCTTCAACGGTTTCTATGGACAACGTGGAAATGTTTTTCCCGAGCCGCAAGTCTTGCTGACGCGCGCGCCCAAGCTGCCGGGCACCGATGGGCGCAAGATGTCGAAGTCGTATGGGAACGCTATCCTGCTGACCGATCCGGAGCCGGTGGTGCGGCAGAAGCTGAAGACGATGGTAACCGACCCGGCGCGCGTACGGCGCTCCGACCCGGGAAATCCGGATGTGTGCCCGGTGGGCGATCTGCACAAAATCTTCAGCGACCGCGTTACCATGGACAAAGTGAACGTTGGCTGCCGATCGGCGGGCATTGGTTGCATCGAGTGCAAGAGCTGGGCTGCCGATGCGCTGGTGCAACTGTTGAGTCCGATGCAGGAGCGGCGCAAGAAATTCGAGGAGAATCCGCGGCTGGCTTGGGATATTCTGGAGGCTGGCAGTGAACGGGCTCGCAAGTTTGCCGCCATGACCATGGACGGGGTGCGCGAAGCCATGGGAATGTCACTTGCGTATGAGCCACCGAGGGCAGAACATGCCAAGTAGCATGCACAACAGAATCGCTACCTCCGAGGAGATCGCGCCGCGGCCGCTTGCCCCGGTGCTGGTTGCGGATCGAACGCCCGCCACCGCAGCGATCAAGGAATCGCCGTCATCTTCCAAGGACAATCAGAAAGACAAACATGAAGAGAGCGATTCTCCGTTCGCGGTTTCGGTGACCGACGTATACGAGGGACCCCTGGATTTGCTGCTTGATCTGATTCGCAAACAGGACATCGACATTTACGACATTCCGATTGCCCGGATCACGGAGCAGTATCTGGCTTACGTGGAAAAGATTCGCGAGCTTGACGTGAATGTCGCGGCTGACTTCATCTACATGGCCGCAGTGCTGATTCACATCAAGTCGAAGATGCTGCTGCCCCGCGATCCGTCGGCGAAAGCGGAGGAGTTGGAAGATCCACGCACGGAACTCGTGAACCGGCTGCTGGAGCACCAGAAGTTCACGTCGGCGGCGCAGATGCTTTTGCAAAAACAGCAGATCGAAGACGCGGTGCTGACGAATCCCGCGCTGAAAGAATTCGTCGATGCTGAAGGCACCGAGCCGGAGATCGCGGCGGACGTGATTGATCTGGTCAAGACGTTTCAGCAGATTCTGGAGCGAGTGCGCACCCGGCCTGTGATCGATGTGGACGAGGAAACTGTTACCGTGGGCCAGATGATTGACTATCTGCGGCGGCGGCTGGCGCTCGAGTCGCGGCCTATCCGTCTGAAGCAACTTCTGATGCGTGTGCCCTCGCGGCAGGCGCTGGTGTGTATGTTTCTGGCGCTGCTCGAAATGGTGCGGCTGCAGGCGATTCAGGTTCGGCAGGACAAGATGTTCGGCGAGATTGCCGTGCGCAAACATGTTGGGTTCGACGCCATCATGACAGAGCAGGCGGCAGTACGCGATGATTGGAGGTAGAACAGTGATCAGCGGTCAGTGATCAGTGGCTCGTTCCAGAGCCATCGATTTTGCTGACCACTAGCCACTGACCACTATGGGTTTAAAAGCTCAACTCGAAGCCATCATTTATGCGGCGGAGACGCCGATTACGCTGGAGCATATGGTCCTGCTCGTCAGGGAGTCCGCGATTGCCGACGGCGCGGTGGACGAGACTGATGTGAAGTCGCGGGTGCGCGCGGCGTTGGAAGAACTTGTTGCTGACTACGGTACTCCTGACCATGGTATCGAGATTCGACAAGTGGCGGGCGGCTACCGCATGTCGACCAAGCCCGAGCAGCACGAAATGGTGCGCAGCTTCGCCAAGAGCCTGAAGCCGCCGGTGCGGCTCTCGCTGCCCGCTTTGGAAACGCTGGCTGTGATCGCTTACAAGCAGCCTGCCACGGTGCCGGAGATCAGCGAGATTCGCGGCGTGGATTCGGGCGGCGTGATTGCGACCCTGCTTGATCGCAAACTGATTACGACTTCCGGCCGCAAGCAGGTCATCGGGCGTCCGATTCTTTACAAGACCACCAGGGAATTCCTGATGCGATTTGGATTGAAAGACGTCAACGAACTGCCCAGCATGGAAGAGTTCGAGAAGCTGGTGGCGGAATCGTTCCAGAGTGAGTTGATTCCGGCGGAAGACGCAGCGCAGGAAGAACAGAACGATTCTGCTCAGGTGGAAATCACGGAGAGCTCTGACCTGAAGTCCAGCGCCTGAAGGCGCGATTGATTTTGTGCCGGCTCTTCGGCGCGGCTGGAAGCCGCGCCCTTCAAAGCGAATTCAACTCTCATGCCTGCTGAACGTCTTCAAAAAATTATTGCCGCCGCTGGGATTGCTTCCCGTCGCAAAGCCGAGGAACTGATCAGTGCCGGCCATGTCAAGGTGAATGGGGCCGTGGTGACGGAATTGGGAAGCAAGGCGAACCCCGACACCGATCACATTCGGGTGGATGGAAAACTGCTGCAAGGCGCGCAACATCACGTTTACCTGCTGCTGAATAAACCTAAAGGCTACGTCACTACTGTGAGCGATCCTGAGAACCGGCCGACGGTGATGCAACTGATTCGCGGGGTGAAGAAGCGCGTGTATCCCGTGGGGCGGCTGGACTACGCCAGTGAGGGTTTGCTGCTCTTGACCAATGATGGCGCGCTGGCGAACAAGTTGATGAAAGCGGTGTCGCAGGTGGCCAAGACTTACGTGGTGAAAGTTGCGGGGGTTCCGAGCGGCGAAGCGCTGGAGAAATTGCGCGGCGGAGTTTCGATCGCAACCAAAGATGGCCGTCGAGTGCGGACTGCGCCGGCGGGAATCCGCCTGGTTAAGGAAGCTACCAATCCTTGGTATGAGGTGACGTTGATCGAAGGCCGCAATCGCGAGATCCGGCGCATGTTTGAGAAAGTTGGCCACCACGTGGAGAAGATCAAGCGCGTCCGTTACGGCCCGCTTACCCTCGATGTTCCCCCTGGACATTTCCGGGCGCTGACTTCGCAGGAAGTCGATCGCCTGCGAACCGCTTGCAACAAACCGATAGCGGGAACGCCGCATTCCGTGGCATGATGAGCGGCTAGAATGAGCCGCTTCTTCGACGTAGTCTCCAAGCCGGCCCGTGACCTGGGCGCAATGAATGTTCCCAGCGTGACGGCAGCGGCGCTGGAGCGGCGGTCACGCCTCATCAAACTTGATTCCAATGAAAATCCCTTCGGGCCTTCGGCGCGCGCTGTCGATGCCATAAAAGAAGTGTTGAATGCGGCGAACTCCTATCCTGACGACGAGTGCAGCGAGCTACGTTCCCAACTGGCCGAACATCACGGACTTCCCCCGGATCACGTGTTGGTCACGGCGGGCTCAACCGAGATGTTGAGCCTGCTCTGCCAGACGCTGCTCGGGGCGGGGTTGAATGCGGTGACCAGCGAGCGTTCATTCCTTCTGTACTCGATGGCAGTGCGGGCGGCGGGTGGACGTCTGATCGAGGCGCCGATGCGATCTGGCAAAGACGGCTTCGACCTGGAAGCAATTCTCGCCGCCATCGACTCGAACACGCGCATCGTTTTTCTGGCAAACCCCAACAATCCTACGGGCACCATGCTGGAAGCAGGCGCGATCGAGAGCTTTCTGGCGCGGCTTCCCGGCCACCTGGTTGTGGTTCTGGATGAGGCTTATTACGAATTCGCTTTGCACTTCGCGTCGCTGCGACGAGTTACATACTCGAACTCGCTAGATTATCTCCGCCAGGGCGCAAGCGTGGTCGTGCTGCGAACATTTTCAAAAGCACATGGACTGGCCGGCTTGCGCGTCGGCTACGGCCTGGGCCCCGCGGAATTGCTGGGCTATTGTGCGCGCATGCGCAACACTTTTTCTGTTTCGTCAGTCGCGCAGGCGGCGGCGCTGGCCGCCATCGACGACAGCGACCACATTCAGCGCGCGGTGGAAAATAATGCTGTGGAGTCCCAAGTTCTGGCTCAGGGCCTGTCGGAATTGGGATATCGTGTCGTGCCAACCTGGGCGAATTTTCTGTACTGCGATCTGAGGGAAGACGCCGCTGCTTTCGCCAACCGCTTGCAGGATGAGGGCGTAGCTGTGCGCCCGCTGGGGTTGTGGGGCGCGCCGAATTGCATTCGCGTGACGATTGGCACGCCCGAACAGAACCAGGCTTTCCTGCTGGCTGTGCGGTGACTGGGCTCGCGCGGTTCTGCGGACGGACCTCGAATATCAAGTCTGTCGCGGGGGAAGCTAGCAACCCTCCGATGTGCCGTCGTAGGGTATAGTGGTGAAATCGCCTGCTGGCAAAGGTTTACTTCCGGGTTGCCTGTCATCCGACAAGACATTTCAAAGCGGCGGCTTTACGTTGCCGTATTCGTAACGCGAAGAGTTGACGACCCCGCCGCTCGCCATATCCTGGCGCAGTAACAGCCCCTTCGACTTTGAAATCCACATCTGCATATCGATTTTGCTCTTGGGCGTCTCAGAGTGTGAGTTGTAGAGCGCCGCCATTTCACCGTTTACGGGCTCATCCTTAACATAACGGCACGTATCCTTGGAATTGGCATTATGCCGGATTTGCTGCTCCGTCTGCTCGACACTTTTGATCGAATCGGACAAAGTCCATTTGCCGTTGAGCTTCATATAGATATTGCCGGCGGCGTAGATGATCTCTGAGGTAAAGCTCTGGCTGCCGATCTTCGAAGTGGTGTAGACGTGAGCGGGGGTGCTGTGGAGCTTGCTAAAAGCGTCCGCGACCAGTTTCTCCATCTCCTTGCAATCCTCCTGGGCCTTGAGAGGAGTCGCGACAATCAGCAGACATCCTACGGTGAGGCCGACCACGATGTGGAGCAAGCTCGTCCTGATCATTTCCATGAACCCTGGTTCTCGCATGGCGGATACTAGCATGTTCGCCCTTCCCGACCAACGTGGCGCTGCCCAATAGATTGTCAGTAAGAAGCCGGAATCACCGCGTCTTCCGGATAACCCGGCATACCGAACTCGGGGACGTCGAGACCTTCTTCTTCCACCTCGGGTGCGACTCGCATGCTTTTCACTTTGTTGACGCACCAAAAGACCGCGTAGGTTGCACCGAATGCCCACGCGGCATACAAAGTTGCGCCCATGAGCTGGCACAGGAACTGCCGCGTATCGCCGTGGAGCAAGCCGGTTACGCCTTGACCCGCGTGACCCAGATAAGCGGTTGCGCCCACGCCGTTCCATCCCGCGCCATAGACGCCGTCGGCGAAGACGCCCACGCTGACGGCGCCGAGCCATCCACAATAACCGTGAACTGAAATCGCACCACAGGGATCGTCGATCTTGAGAACGCGGTCGTTGAAAAGAACGCCGGCGCAGACCAGGCCTCCCGCGAGCAGGCCGATGACTACCGCCGAAGTCGGAGACACGAAGGCGCACGGTGCCGTGATCGCGACCAATCCCGCGAGCATTCCGTTGCAGGCCATGGTTATATCGGGCTTGCCGAAGATGAAGTACCACAGAAGCATAGCGGCCGCGGAGCCTGCGACGGCCGCAAGATTGGTGTTCACCGCAACTACGGAAATGCGCAGGTCGGTTGCCCCGAGCGTCGAGCCGGGATTGAATCCCATCCATCCAAAAAGCAGGATGAACGTGCCGGAGACGACGTACACAATGTTATGGGCGGGGAAGACGCGAATCTTTCCCCCTGGTCCGTACTTACCCAGCCGCGGACCCAGAATAATCGCGAGTGCCATGGCACAGAAGCCGCCCACGGCATGGACTACTGTCGATCCCGCAAAGTCGACATAGCCGTGGCCCAGGTTCAACGTGGAACCGACTTGCGACAGCCAGCCTCCACCCCAGGTCCAGCAACCGGAGATCGGGTAGAGTATCGCGCCAATGAAGAGTTCACACAGCAGGAATGCCCAGAAAGTGATCCGCTCGCAGACGGCGCCGACGATGATGTAGCCGGCGGTTTCCATAAACACGACTTCGAACAAAGTGAGGCAGTTGCTGCCCGTGTCATAAGCCGGACCGACCAAAAAAAATCCCTTCCCTCCCACGAATCCCCATTGGCCGCTTCCGATCAAGAAGTGGTTGAGAGAGGGGACGCCGCCCAGGTTGGTGGGGGCGGCATTGATGGCAACGGCTCCAAACTGGAATGCGTATCCGACGGCGTAGTACGCGAGGAAGGCGAACACGTAGGCCGCGAAATTCAGCATCATCAGGTGGCCGGCGTTTTTCTTACGCACCAGCCCGCAGGTGAGCAGGGCGAAGCCTGCCTGCATGAACAGTACGAGGTAGCCGGTATTCAACGTCCAGGCAAAATTAGTCGCCACGCGAACGTGACCGACATCGTCAGCCAGTTTTAGCGCGAGCGGTTCTTTCGCCGACTGAGCCTGATAGTCATCGAAGGCCTTTTTGTTCGCAGCATAGTCTGGAGCCGTTTTATCGGTTGGCTCGGCGACCACGAAGGGATTGCCGGCAGCGTCGACAGCGGCGTTCTTGTCGCCGGTGGCTGTGCCGGATGGATCGGGCTTGGGCCCATCGTCGGCCAAGCAGCGCGGGGATAGCCCTGCGAACAATGCGATGGCGAGTACGATGGCAGCGCAGGCGGAAAATAACGACAAGCGCACGGAACGCCCTGGTTTTATCATGTCTGATTGCTCCTGTTTATAAAGGGTGGGCAATTCTCAGGTGGCCGCGCGTGTGCTGGAACATGGCCAGCAAATACCGATGCAGCCGCACTAGATATCAAACGACAGGCTCGCGCACGACGGGTCACACAACGCCGATGACCGTGAGCGGAGTCCTCCATCAGTCTTGGTGGCCCGAGAATCGGATTCAAACGTACCGCAGACGATAAAGGCAGGCATGCGGTGAGTCCAATTCATATTTCTTATGGGGCCTATCAGGCTCGTCAATAACACCTGGCGCGGAGGCCGTGCCGGGCTCTCTTGAACGCGGCGCGCCGTGGTGGAGATCGCGGAATTTCAAGGAGCTCTGTAACCACGTCACCGCCCACGCGGCCATTCACCACTATAGTGCTATTGACGAAACGGCATTCTCACACTAGCGTTTAGTTGTGCCGCTCTCCCGAAAATAACTCCCCCTTCAGCCGAAGCGGTTTACCCGCCCTCCCAAGCCGAGCGAGTTTATGCGTCGTTCGATTGCGTTGTTACTTTCGAGATGTCTCCCCCCGACAGTAGGTAGTAATTGACAGAAAAGTAGCGGACGAACACCCGAACGCCACGGCTACAGAGAGCCTCGGTACGCGTCTGAGATCACGCTCGATACGCTACATTCGATTTTCATGAATGGGTCACAGAGTATGACACCTCAGCCAAACACGGACGTGCTGGATGTCGGCTGCCGTACGGGCGCCCACGCCCTGCGAACTCTCGACGTGCTGCGCGGCGATGGGACGATCTCCGCTTTCGATCTCTCTGCGGACTCTGTAATAGAGTTGCGCCCCAAAGCTGCCGACTCCGCCAACTTACATACTACGGTTGGCGATGTGAAGGACGCTGCTCAAATTATCGCGAAGTCAGCGATGTTTTCCTATGACTCTTTCCGCGCGATTCTTCAAGCGGTTAAGAAACGTCGATACTCATTTGCGCGGGTTGACCGTGGAGCAGCCTTCGGCGGGAAGGATTTTTATCTCCGTCACGACGTAGATATCTCGCCGGCTTGCGCCCTCAGGCTGGGTGAAATTGCCGCTGAGGAAGGTGTGGTTTCGAACTTCTTCTTTCAGTTAAACGCCGAGACTTATTGCCCTTTCAGCCAGAGTTCGCTGATGATCATCCGCAGGTTGCGCAGCATGGGGCATTGCGTTGGCTTGCACATGGACGAGAGCCTGGTTGGCACGGATGGCAAGAAGGCCCTGATTACACTTCAGTGGTTCAGTGCATGTTGCGAGTCCGTCGACATTGCCGCCAGTTTTCATCGTCCTTCCTCTGCCGTGCTCGGAAAGGACTTCGCAGGATTTGCGAATTGTTACGGCAGTCTCCTGTGGGGGCCGGAGAAATATCTATCGGACTCCCGTCGCAGCGGGGAGTTCCATCCCAGACTGATTGAGTGGCTGGCTGAAGGCCGAACGCCCATTCAATTGCTGCTTCATCCCGAATGGTGGCATCCGCACGGCTCGGTCGAAGCAATATGGGCAGATCTGCAGGGGCGTCGCGCGCAGGAACTGGCGGACTACATGCTGGCTAACTTTCGCAAGGTTTTCGCGCCGGTTATCAGTCCCACAAGAGATGATTTTTACATTTGATGAGCGATCGGTCCTACCCGACCAGCACTGCCACGTGCGCAGCCCCATAAAGTCCCGCGTCGCTTCCCAGCAGCGCGAGCGTGATGATGGTTTTTCTTTCAGTGCGGCCTTCGGTCTGGGCCGCTGCGCCTTCCTCTTTTGCTAAGGAGTCGGCGCTCAGAGACTCGGTGGGGGCGGTTGCCGCATAGACCAGCGACCGCTCGCGCAGTTCCTCGAACATATTGGGCGCATAAGCATCCCACGCGCTTGAAACGCCTCCGCCGATGACGAACATATCGAGATTCAAAACGTTGACCAGGTCGGCGAGCAATATGCCGAGGTAGCGGCCAAAACTGCGGAAGATGCGGCGGGCATGCTCGTCGCCCTGGATCGCCAGGTTGTAGACGGACTTCGCGCCGAATTCAGAATCGGAAGACGCAGCCCTGGCCAGCGATGGCGCCTCACCACTGGCGATCGCTTCGCGGGCCATGCGCATAATCGCGGTGGCGGAAGCGTACTGCTCGGCGCATCCGTGGTTGCCGCAACCGCAGGGACGGCCCTCCGGCTCAACGGTGACGTGACCGAACTCGCCTGCCATGCCATTCATGCCGTGCCAGATTTTTCCGCCGAGCACGATCCCGCCGCCGATTCCGGTGCCGAGTGTAACCACGGCCATGTTCGGGACGCCGCGGGCAGCGCCCAGCCACTGCTCGCCGAGGGCGGCAACATTAGCGTCATTTTCGAGGACCACGCGCGCGGCGTTTTTTTGGAACCCGAGGCGGCGCTCGATCTCGGCGCGCACCGGATAGTCTTCCCAACCGGGCAGGTTCGCCGACTTCCGCAGCATTCCGGTTTGCATGTCGATGATTCCGGGAACTCCGATACCGGCACCGAGAAACTTTCCTGTCTCTTTGTAGTTGGTGGATAGACGCTGAATCGCATCGCACATTTCATGGATGACGTGGTCGCGGCCGAGAGCAACTTTGGTCCCGAGAGTAACTTTCTCGAGAAGCTGTCCCTGGCTGCTCACGGCGGCGATGCGAAGGTTGGTACCGCCGAGGTCCACTCCGATGGAGAAATCAGGCATCGAGGAGAAGGGTAACAGAAGTGCGGGGGCGCGTGCGCGTTGTTAATTGATGATTGATGATTGTTGATTGATGATTGAAAACACTGCGGAAGGAGGTTTTCAATCATTAATCATCAATCAATAATCAGCAATTGTCTTATTTCTGGCATCGCGGACAGTAGTGGCTGCTGCGTCCGGCGATCACGATGCGCTTGATGGGTGTCTTGCAGACGAGGCAAGGCTCGCCTTCGCGGCCATAGACGCGGTGCTGCAATTGGAAGAAGCCTTCTTCGCCGTCGGCGTCCACATAATCGGAAATCGAAGATCCGCCGAGAGCAATCGCCTCCCGAAGAACCTCTTTCACGGACGCGAGCAGCCTGGCTAGCCGGTCGCGGGTGATGGTGGAGGCGCGGCGGCGGGGGCGAATTCCGGCGCGGAACAGAGATTCATCCGCATAAATGTTGCCCACGCCGCGCAGCAGCTTCTGATTGAGCAGCGCGCTCTTAATGGCAGTCTTGCGGCCGCGAAACAAAGCGAGGAAGCGGTCGGGGTCGGCCTCCAGCGGCTCAATACCGCCCGCTTCGAAGGCTCCGGCGCGGGCGACACTCAGCCGTCCGAAGCGCCGGGGATCGACAAAGCGCAGTTCTTTTCCCGACGCCAGCTTCAAAATGGCATGCGTGTGCTTGAGAATTTCCGCTTGCGGTTCGCAGACTTGCAGGCGTCCGGTCATGCCTAGATGGACGATCCATTGAGCTTTTGCGGGATCGGCTTGTGTAGGGCGCGCTACAGGAGTCGACTCCAGATCAAAGACGATGTGCTTCCCCATGCGCCGCACCGTTGCGATGCGGCTGTGCTCGAGCGTGGCGGCGATTTCCCGCGCCGAAGACTTCAGCGGCTCCGGCTTCCGGCCCAGCCAGATCGATTCAATCACATCGCCGGAGACGCGCCTGGCCAGCCCACGGGCGATGGTTTCAACTTCGGGGAGTTCCGGCATGGCTATCAGTGTACAAGGGCGGCGGGCGAAGCGTTTGCGGTGTTGCAGTAGAGCGGCGGGCTAATCTTTCAGGGGTACGACAGTCTGGCCGTCGCGGCAGAAGGTGGCGACCTTCTGCAGGCCGCCATTAGCCTGGGGCAAGGTCATCACCGGGCCGTAACAGTAAACTGCGTGGCCGCTGGCGGCAAAGTACCAGCGTCCGCCTTTGGCGTGATGTTCGACTTGTCCAGTCGGCCGGCGCACGGGCTGCGCTGGTTTCGCAGCCGTCAAACTAAACAACAAGGCTAGGGTCAGAACCTTCATTATCTACAACTGTGTCTGCCGAACTTCCCGAACACATCCTGGGGCAGACTTACTTGTCGCGCTTACTGCTTACCTGGGTCTAAATCGTATTCAAAGCGCGACGCCGGTCCGACAAATCCGAAGCAGGCACGGGAGGAGGTTCGGGATAGGGCTTCGCGATCTTGCCCGTTCGGGTTTGCGAACGGCGCTGCGGTACTGCCTGGGTCGATGGGGCTTGGGTCAATGGGGTCTGGGTTAACGGAGCCTGGGTTGACGGAGCCTGGGACGACGGAGCCTGTGCTGGAGCCTGCTTGTGTGTCAGCGGAGCTCGCGTGCGGCTCTGCGCCTGCGCCGTTTGCTGATCACCGATGGCTTTGCCTCTTGCAGACCACAACTCTGTGCTGTCACGCCCCAAAACCTTAATCAGGTTGCGTTGCGTTTGGATGACCGAGCCTTGTTCAATGATGAGCACGGTCATGAGTCCGTAGGAGATCACGAACAGTACCGTGAGCAGCGGGAGAAGACTCCGCCTCTTCTTGGGAACCGCGATCGGCATCACTGTTGTGGAACCGAACGAAATAGTCAAGTGGCACCCCAGCCTGCCTAGCGCACGCAGGCAGATGGGCAGATTGCAGCTTGCCAGCCAATAGCGTACGCGGCCCGAAGATATTGAATTTATTTGGGTTAGCCTCATTCACCCAGGGCTACCTACCGGTTCCAAGTGCAATTCGATGCACATATTGAGCAGGGAACCGTTGTGGAATGGATGGCGGTGGTTCCGGAACGGCCGCCAGGCCGGGATCCCAAGCAACAAGAAGTCCTGCCCTGAGAGGCTAACCGCCAGCCTTATTTCCCGCCCAGCAAGAGTTTGGCGATAGTCGCCAACTGCATGTTGGATGTGCCCTCGTAGATCTTGCCGATCTTGGCGTCGCGCCAGTATTTCTCGACGGGATAGTCTTTGGTGAAGCCGTAGCCGCCGTAGATTTCGATGGCCAGCGAGGTCACACGCTCGGCTACCTGCGAGGCGAACAATTTGGTCATGGCCGCTTCTTTGACGAAGTTGACGCCCGCGTCTTTCATACGGGCGGCGTTGTAGACCATGAGACGGGCGGCTTCGATCTCGGTTGCCATCTGCGCAATCTGGAACTGGATTCCCTGAAACTCGGCGATCGCTTTGCCGAACTGCTTGCGTTCCTGCGAATACTTCGCGGCAAATTCCCAGGCCCCGCGGGCCAGACCGATCATTTGCGCGCCAATGCCGATGCGGCCTTCGTTCAAAGTCTCGATGGCAATCTTGTAACCTTTGCCCGGCTCGCCCAGCACATTCTCTTTGGGTACGCGGCAGTCCTCGAGAATCAGTTCGCAAGTGGAAGAGGCGCGGATGCCCAGCTTGTCTTCTTTCTTGCCAACGCTGAATCCCGGGAAGTCTTTTTCTACCAGAAACGCGGTGATGCCTTTGTATCCCGCGGCGGGGTCGAGCGTGGCGAACAGGACGAAGAGTCCCGCTTCCTTGCCGTTGGTAATCCACAGCTTGCGGCCATTGAGCACGTAGTCGGAGCCCTTGAGGTCGCCGCGCGTCTGCAAGCCAAATGCGTCGGAACCGGAACTGGCTTCGCTCAACGCGTACGCGCCAACTGTCTCCACCGCCATCTTGGGCAGATAGCGCTTCTTCTGCTCAGCGCTGCCCCATCGCAACAAGGCATTGTTGACCAAAGTGTTCTGCACATCGACAATCACGCCCGCGGATGCGTCGACGCGCGACAATTCCTCCACGGCGAGGATCGCTTCAAAGAACTTGGCGCCGCCTCCGCCGTATTGCTCCGGGATTTCTATCCCCATGATCCCAAGCTGAAAGAATTCGTGGATGAGATCCTTGTTGAAGATTCCTTTCTCGTCCATCTCCTTGACGTGCGGACGGATTCTCTCGTCGGCAAACTGGCGAATGTTGTCGCGGAAGAGAATTTCGTCTTCGGTGAGGGTGGTCAGGGGCGTTGGAGGTGCCGACTGCAGCGTTATTTCGGACATGCGAATACCTTCAAACGGAGAGTGCAAACCCTGAATTCTAGCACTGTCTGAGGAAAACTGAAGGAGGAGTGAGACAAGGTCAGACGCGGCGGGAGTGCACCAACTTCAGAGTGTCGGCCTGCAGAATGCGCTGGATCTGATTGCGCGCGTGTACGGACCACGGCCCGGTAGTATCGAGCTTGATATAGGCCTGCCAGTGCTTCAGCGCTTTGCGCGGCTCGCGGGTTTTTTCGTAGGCGAGCGCTAGGTTGTAGTGCGCGTCGGCGTAGGTGGGAGCGAGTTGGATCGCCATCTTGTAGGTCTGGATCGCCTCTTGCACCCGCCCGGTCTCGTCCAGAACGTTGCCCAGGTCGAAATACGCCAGGGCGTAGCGTGGGTCGGCTTGCAAGGCGGCGCGGTAGTGTTTTTCAGCCAGGGAGAAATCCTGCCGGTTGTAGTAAAGCGTGCCCAGATTGATGTGCGCGGCCGCGTGCTCGGACTGAAACTCGAGCACTTTCTGGTAGGCAGCCAGCGCCTCGGTCTGGGTGGCAGGATCCTCTTCCAGCGCGATGCCGCGGCTGAACCAGACGGCAGCGTCGTCCTCTTGCGCACCTGGCTCTGAGGTGGGAATCGGAGTGCTGGTTACAACTTTTTCTCTGGTCGCGAAGTCCATCACAAACTGTCCCGCGATCGGCTCCAGCAGCCTGCCTTCGTGACGGAATGCAACGCGATGCTTGTTCGTGGACGAGGCTCCAGCATCGAGCAGCGGATTTCCCATGCCCGACGCTTGCTTCTGCATGGCTTCAAGCGATTGCCGGATCACCGCCGGCCGCACCCTCATGGCACACAAGTCGCGAACTTTCTTGATTTTCAGCAGGTCGGAAAAAGAATAGGCCGGAGAGGCCGCAATAAGCCCCGCCCGCTCCCAGCTAGCCAACTGGCGCGGCGTGAGATGAAGAATCCTAAGTAAATCAGTTCGACTGTACACAACTATACGAGTCTTGTCGTGCGGACCGCGCAAGTACGTCCCCGACGCCATTATCCGCAACTTGCGGGTGTAAACGCAACTGCAAACCCTTGTGGAAATCTGTGGAGAACCTGGTTGATTTACATGCAGCAGAAATGGTGCAGTCTAGGTTCGCTCGACGGACGGCCGGGGGCAGCTGTCCCCACATGTTCCACGGCCTACACTGCCACGGCCGCCTGATACTCCTCGTACGTGCCCTTGAAGTCAGTAAGCTTGTGGTCGCTTTCGAAGTGCCAGATGCGCGTAGCGACCTCGTCGATTAGGTCGTGATCGTGGGTGACCAGGAAAACCGTCCCGTGATATCGCTGCAGAGAAATGTTCAGCGCATTGATCGCTTCAAGGTCCAAATGGTTCGTAGGCTCATCGAGCACCAGCACATTCGGTTTTTGCAGCATCAGCTTGCAGAAGAGCAGCCGCGCCGCTTCACCACCGGAAAGAACATTAGTGGATTTCGTCGCTTCCTCACGCTGCAAAAAGCATCTGCCCCAGCAAGCCGCGAATTTCTTCGCTCACCGCCGCCGGATTCCACTGATGCAGCCACTCCAGCACAGTCGTGCCGCCTTCGATCAGGCTGCGGTGGTCCTGCGCGAAATATCCGATTGACGCTTCATGTCCCCAGATCACTTTTCCGGAATCGACGAACGGTCCGTCATACCCGCTGGTTTTTCGCAACTCAGCTTCGGGGGTGGTCGGAGAATTCGCCAGCAGCGCATTCACCAGCGTGGTCTTTCCCGCTCCGTTGCGCCCCATCAGCGCGATTCTTTCCCCACGTGTGATGGTCGCCGTGAAGTCGCGAATGACCGGCTTATCCCCATAAGCTTTGCTCATACGCTCGACCTCAAGAATATGCTTGCCCGAGGGCCGCTTCTGCTCGAACTTGATGTAAGGCCGTGCGATGTTCGACTTCGCCAGTTCTGTCACCTGCAGACGTTCCACTTCCTTGCGCCGCGACTGCACCTGGCTTGACCGCGTGCCGGCGGAGAAGCGCGCGATGAACTCGGTCAACTGGGCAATCTTCTTTTCGCGCTGGGCGTTCTGTGATTCAATCTGCGACCGCACCTGCGTCTTGGCCAAAACCATTTCGTCGTACGATCCGGTGTAGGTAATGATGGTTTCGTAATCGATGTCGGCGATGTGCGTGCAAATGCTGTTCAGGAAGTGCCGATCATGCGAGATCGCTATCACCACGCCGTCGTAGACATTCAGAAATCCTTGCAGCCAGTGGATCGAATCCAAATCCAGATTGTTCGTAGGTTCATCCAGCAGCAACGCCTGCGGATGCCCGAACAGTGCCTGCGCCAGCAGCACGCGAACTTTCTGTCCACCTTGCAGTTCGCTCATCTTGCGCGAATGCACTTCGTCTGGAATGTCCAGACCCTGTAATAAGATTGCCGCGTCGCTCTCCGCCGTGTAGCCGTCTTCTTCGCCGACGATGCCTTCCAGTTCGCCCAGCTTCATGCCGTCCTCATCGGTCATGTCATGCTTGGCGTAAATCGCGTCGCGTTCCTGCATAGCCGTCCACAGCCGCTTGTTGCCCATGATCACGGTATCGATCGCGGTGTAGGCGTCGAAGGCAAACTGGTCCTGGCTCAAGACCCCGAGCTTCCGCGGACGCACTACTGTGCCCTTCTGCGGCTCCAGTTCGCCGCTCAGCAGCTTCATAAACGTAGATTTACCCGAGCCGTTGGGCCCGGTCAGGCCATAACGCTTGCCCGGCGTAAATGCCACCGAGACCTCGTCGAACAGAATTTTGGCGCCGTAGCGCATGGAAACATTGCTGACTGAAAGCATGATTTCTGGTTTCTCTTCTTCCGGGCTTCGACTGGGAAGCTCGCTCAGGAAGCGTTTCTTCCGAAAGCTTTTTCTGGAACTGCGGGGGAATTTCCGCCAAAACGGTACGCAGCTGGAGTTAATAGAATATCACGCTGCTAGATGCAACCTCACTTCTGCCCCAGACCCCCGCTGGCTTCAATCAACTGCCGGATCGGGGCAACCACCATCAGCAGGAGGTCCGCTGTCGGTGGCTTGGCCTGCTCGACCAGTGCGAATTGTTGCGTCCGCCACGACTCCGGCGACGGCTCAGACTTGTCCAGATAGTCGAGCGCCTGCAACCCAGCAGCGCCGACGGCCGACAGGTTCTCGGATAGAGGTGCGACTTCATGCAGAAGGAAGGATTGCTCCAGCAGCGGGTGCAGTCCGGAGTCGTTATCCTGCCAGGTCTTGAGCCTGCTTCGAATCAGCCCTGCGGCGGCCTTGTCCTTATACCCGCTATGAATATAGTTCTGCACCAGATCGCGAAAGCTCCGCGCCGTATCGCTTTCCGGATAGACCCCATCGACCATGCGGATAAGCGGTGCATGGAAGTCGATTGGGCCCTTCAAACTATCCGAGCGCGCGTAGTCCTTGACCGGTTCAACCACCTCTGCCAGCGTTCGCAGGTAGAGGGAATCCGTTCCCCCCATGCGACGCAGCATGTACACGCGCGCCGATCGGTGAGTCAGGCCCAACCATTCCAACTGCTGGCTGAGCGCATTGAGCCGGGCATACATCGAGTCCACATCCGTAACTTCTTGCGTAGACCACAGCCGCTCGGCCACCGCCGCATTTCGGGGCCAGATGTGCGAGTCGATGTTTTCTGGACTCACCCATTCTGCCCACATGCACGCCTCACCGCCAAGAATGCGCGTCTTTTCTTCGGGAGTCAGGGTTGCAACATCGCCGCTCATCGGGTCGACGGCGTAGTGCTGGGCCGCCGGCCACATCAAATCGAGGTAATAGCCGAAGGAAAGCAGACCGCTGTAGCCTTGCCTGGCCGCCGCTGCCAGCGATTGCTGTCCGCGCCAGGATTGCACCACAATCGTCTTCGGCAAGTCGGGATGCAGAATCTCATCCCACCCGACCATGGTCTTGTGGTGTTTCGTCAGGATCTTCTGCAAGCGTTGATTAAAGTACGCTTGCAGATCCTGATTATTCTTCATACCATGGGCGTGAATGAAGGCCTGGATCTTCGGATTGGCATCCCACTGTTTGCCATCGACCTCGTCTCCGCCGATGTGAAAGTAGGCGTCCGGGAAGAGCCTGGCCATTTCCGCGACGAATTTGTCCAGGAACTTGTAAGTAGACTCCTGGGTGGGATCCATGATCGGGTCGATGCCGCCGCCCCATAGCGTGTACGGGCCCGGCCCGCTGGCAAGTTCCGGATATCCCACAAACCACGAGCGGCTGTGGCCGGGAACGTCGAACTCAGGAACCACACGGATGCCGCGATCATGCGCGTATGCCAGAAATTCGCGAATTTCGTCCTGCTTATAGAAGAGTCCTTCGGAGCCCATTTCGTGCAGCTTGGGGAACTGCTTGCTCTCGACGCGGAAGCCTTGATCGTCGGACAAGTGCCAGTGCATGACGTTCATCTTCACCGCCGCCATTCCATCAAGATTGCGCTTGAGCACGTCCAGCGGAATGAAGTGACGGCTGACGTCGATAAGCAATCCACGCCACGCGAACCGCGGTTGATCCTTGATAGTGACGGCCGGCACGGCAAATCCCTTCCCGGTGGTTTCCACCAGTTGCAGGAAGGTCTGAAGGCCGTGCAAAATGCCCAGCGGATTTGGAGCCGTAAGCTTCGCGCCTGACTGCTCGACGATCAGCTCGTAGGACTCATCCTCTCCGATCTTCTGTACTTCCTCACGGCTATGCCCGGCGTGGATCAGCAGGGTGGGGCTGGCAACTTTCACCAAATCGTGGTTGAGCGACAGTCCGGTTTGCCGGGAAAGCAGGGAAACAAACCTGCCGATGCCACGTTCCAATGTCGCATCGTGAACGCCCGTTACTGAAAACGAAAACGTTCGATCAATCAGAAGTTGCCCCGTTCCAGCTTGCATCACGGAGGGCATGGGCATGAGATGGAGTTGGGGCTGCGTTTGTGCCGCAGCAATTGTTGCAAGCAGGAAGATCCCAATCACGATAAGCAGGGTTCGCATGTTCTCATCAACGTTACCACCGCCGGGCATGCCGTAGCGGAGCTTTCAGTGTCCCCCGCTAAGCTCGCGCACAATCGCGCCGACGAACTGCTTCGCGTCGCCGAAGAGCATCAGCGTGTTGTCGAGGTAGTAAAGCGGATTGTCGATTCCAGCAAAACCCGGGCTCATGCTGCGCTTGATCACCATGACGGTGTGCGCCTTATCGACATCGAGGATGGGCATGCCATAGATGGGGCTGGTGGCATCAGTGCGCGCGGCCGGATTAGTCACGTCGTTGGCGCCGATTACCAGGGCCACGTCAGTTTGCGGGAAGTCGCCGTTGATCTCGTCCATCTCGATGAGCCGGTCGTAAGGGATGTCGGCTTCGGCCAGCAGCACGTTCATGTGTCCGGGCATGCGTCCCGCGACGGGGTGAATGGCAAAGCGAACCTCGACTCCCTTCTTGCTGAGGATGTCATAGAGTTCGCGCACCTTGTGCTGCGCCTGCGCCACTGCCATTCCGTAACCGGGGACGATGACGACTTTGTTCGCGGCCGACAGAATCGCAGCAGCTTCCTCGGCCGTCGCACTATGCACCGGCCGGACTTCCGCGCCACCGGCAGCTGCGGCCTGAACCTGGCCGAAGGCTCCAAACAGAACGTTGGTGAATGACCGGTTCATCGCCTTCGACATGATGACCGAAAGAATCAGTCCCGAAGAACCATCGAGTGCGCCGGCGATGATCAACAACTTATTCTGAAGCACGAATCCCATCGCCGCCGCTGACAACCCGGCATAGCCGTTTAGCAGCGAGATGACGGTCGGCATGTCGGCGCCGCCGATCGGAATCACAAGCAGCACGCCGAAGAGCAGCGAGACGCCAACGATCAACGGGAAGAACTGTTTCGCTTCCGGATGCAGCACCAGGTAAACTGCACTGGCCACGGCAACGCCGAACAGCAGGAAGTTGACGAGGTTCTGTCCTTTATACGTGATGGGACGCTGGGGCAGAATTTCCTGCAATTTTCCCGCCGCCATCAGACTGCCGGTAAACGTCAGCCCTCCAAGAATCACTTCCATCGAAAGCACTGACATCATGAACTTAGGGACGTTCGGAGTGCGCAGATAAAACTCCGCCGTGCCGACCAACGTGACGCATAGAGCGCCGAAGGCATGGCTGAGCGCGGTCCGCTGCGGGACCGCAGTCATGTGCACCATGCCAAGCGGAATGCCGATGCCGCTGCCCAGCACCAGCCCGACGGCGATCCACTTGTAGTCGACGATGCCGTGATGCAGCAGGGTGCCGGCGATGGCCAGCAGCATTCCAAATTCACCCGCCCAGATTCCGTGGCGCGCGGTGGTGGGCGAACTCATCCACTTCAGCGACAGGATAAACAGGGCGCTGGCGATCAGATAGATGGCTTCGATGACGTACTGGCTTCCGGCAAACTCGTTCATGGCTTAGTCAATTAGGATTCGCCCAATATCATTTCGTTCAGCGGCTTACTTGTTCGGACGGCTGCTCTTGAACATCTTGAGCATGCGGTCCGTAATAAAGAATCCGCCAACCACGTTGCTGGTGGCGGCGACGATGGCGATCGTGCCCAGCACGGTCGCGAACGTGCTCTTGCGCTCGCCAACCAGCACAATCGCGCCCACGACGGCAATGGCATCGAGCGCATTAGTCAGCGACATCAGCGGCGTGTGCAGCAAAGGCGAAACGTGGCGGATGACCTCGAAGCCAATGAAGCAGGCCAGCATGAAGATGAACAGCGAATCGATCAGGTTGTCGCCCATGGAATTCTCCAGTTCAGTTCTCAGTTCTCGGTTCTCAGTAAGCCCGCTCAACAGCAGTCGTTCAAGATCGCACGTCTCTGAAATTTATCCAGCCGCGACCAGTGCCGGCAGTTTGAAAAACTCCCGTACCCTTGCGTTTACGATTTCACCGCCACGCGTGACCATGGTCTCACGGATAATTTCATCCTGCAGGTTAAGCTGCAGCTTTCCATCCTTCACCAGGTACGCAAGAAACGTGGCCACATTGCGGGCATACATCTGGCTGGCATGGTAGGGGACGCTGCTGGCGAGATTGATGGCGCCGATAATCGAAACGCCATGCTCTTTAACCGTTTCTCCGGTGCGGGTGAGTTCGCAATTGCCGCCGCGCTCCGAGGCCAGATCGACGATCACAGAGCCGGGCGCCATCCCCCTGACCATCTCCGCGGTGATCAGCACCGGCGACTTCTTGCCGGGAATCACGGCGGCGGTGATGACCACATCGCTCTCCGCAACCACGCGGGTAAGCAGTTCGCGCTGCCGCGCGTAGAAAGTTTCATCCTGGGCAGTGCCGTAGCCGCGGGCGTCCTGCGCATCCTTGGCTTCAAGAGGCAATTCGACAAAGCGGCCCCCCAGGCTTTGCACCTGCTCCTTGGAGGCGGCGCGCATGTCGTATGCCGAAGCTACCGCGCCCAGCCTCCGCGCGGTCGAGATGGCTTGCAGTCCCGCCACTCCAGCGCCGATGACGAATACGCGAGCCGGCGTGATAGTGCCCGCGGCTGTCGTCATCATGGGAAAGATCCTGATGGATGTTTCAGCGGCCACCAGCACCGCTTTGTAACCGCAGATCGTCCCCATGGAGGAAAGCGCATCCATGCTTTGCGCGCGCGTGGTGCGCGGGACCAGTTCGACGGAGAATGAAGTTACGCCGGCCGCGGCAATCTGCTGAATTATTTCGGCGGAGCCGAAGGGGCGCAGAAAACCAATCAGCAGTTGATCGCGGCGCAGCAGGGGAAGGTCAGCCTTGCCGGTCACGTCATTGGAACCATAGCAAAGAACCTGCACAACAATGTCAGCGGCGCCGAATACTGCGGCGCGATCGCGAAGAATCTTTCCGCCCTTCTCTACGTAAGCCGAATCGGGATATCCGGCCGGCTCGCCGGCGCCCGACTCCACAACTACTTCGAGTCCGGCCTTGGCGAGGGTGGGGATGACGGCGGGAACGAGCGCAACCCGGCGCTCTTCCGGATAGCTTTCCTTCGGAACTCCAACAATCACGCGGTTGTCCTTTCCCAAGGGGGATTCGTTGCCGGCGAGCCTGCCCCTTCAGCGCGTCCGCAACGTTGGTGTAACAATGCCGTTCTGCCGTGTGGCCAACTCGGAATACTACAGAACCGAGCGCAGTTCCACTGTGACGCTTGTCACATGGTACCGGAATCAGCCGCCGACGGACTCAAAACAGTATCAGAAAGGCGAGGCAGTGAGAAGCGAACGCCAAGGTGCTGAAAGCGGAGAGGAGTTCATTCCCGTTTAACCACTGGCTGGATGCAGCGAAGAAGGAAATCAAAATTCCGGCAATCGACCGCATCACCCCCGTTGCGGAAGGCCAGAGAATTGTGGAAAGGCGAAAGCCGCGTGTTTTGAAAGCCGGCCGTCCTTCGGAGTTGTCACCGCGAGGGAACGACCGGCTTTCGCGTTCAGACAACTATTGCTGCGGTGGGCCTTGCGGACCCCGGTTCTGCATCCGTTGCTCGCGCCTGGCTTGCATTTCGTCGAATTTCTTCTGCTGATTAGAGTCGAGGAGCCCGCGGATCTGGTCATCGGTGCTCTTGCGAATCTCCATCATCTTGCTGCGGCGATCCTGCTGGGAAAGGGAAGCGTCCTGGTGCAGGCTCTCCATCTGGGAGCGTTGCGACTCAAGCGCACTCTGCACTTTGGGTTGCTGATCTGACGTGAGCTTCAGATGTTTGGTCAGCTCCTTGGTCCGTTCAACAGGGTCGGGCGGGCCGTGATGGCGGCCACCATTGTCCTGCATGGGCTGGGATTGCTGGTCGTTAGACTGGGCCGTCGCGAAAGGCGCGGCGATCGAAATGAGGCCGGCCGCGGCAAGAATGAGCATGGACTGCTTGAGCATGGTGTTCTCCTTTAATTTAACGAAATCTGTCTACCTGTATAAACGGAATTATGAACCTAGAGTTGCGCGATAAAGCAGGATCCCGGCAATCTTTGCATAACTTTACGAAGGGAAGGGTCGATTCGGAATCCGCGGCGGTGAGGTTTCTTAAGCGAGAATGTGGTTTGGAGTGCAGTGGAGAGCAGGCTCCGCGCACGCACCAGGTTCCTACTGCAACCCCGATTGGGTCAGTTTCACGGCGCAATGGGGATTTGCGGTTCCGCCCGTTACGTTGCACTTCTGGCCGTTCACCGACCCCACCGCCAGGGTGGAGAAGTAGATGTTCGTCCCGCCGTTCGTTAATTGGTTGTCGATCACGACCCCGCTGGTTCCTCCCAGAGCTTTCGGAGCCGTCACGCAACTGGATGTCGGAGTGCCCGTACAGGTCGGTGTGCTCAAAGAAGTTGTAATCGTCGAACTCTCCAGGAATCCATCGCCCGATCCCACGCCAAAGAACAGCCGGTCCGTCGTTCCATTGTAGAACTCGGTCAGCGGCGAACATTCGTCCCCTTTCGTGGTGTTTATCTGAAAGGTGGAACTGGGTGGAGTGCTGTTGTTAAGCTGTCCGGCAGTGAAGGGGAACATGTACATCTCTGGATCCGCCGGTGCGCCTCCATTGTTTACGAATCCGCACGCGATCATGTGCCCCGAGGTCGACCCATTTAACCAGAAGGCGTTATCAAACGTCCCTGCGTGTGCGTTGTTTCCCGTGCAATTCCCGCTTCCGTCCGACGAGCCCAGGTTCACGGTGTTGCTGGCTGTTGGCACACCCGTCGTAAAATTTGCGGGAAGTTGGGAGACTGCCCCGCCGATTTTCACTACATAGCTGCATCCAGTAAAGGCGAACACCTGGTCGATTGCGGGATTGGCGGGATCCGTGACCGCAATCGGCGGGTCTAAAATCCCCGTCCCAGCTCCGTGCCCGGCCCACCCGATCGTTTGCTGCGCCTTGTATGTGCCACCGGGGCTAGTCAGGCTGACCGAGTATAAGTAGCCCTCCCCGTCTCCGAGAAAAATCAGACCCGCCGTGTCATCGACAACGGGAGCGGTCAACACCTTGGTGGCCTGAGTCGAAACCGTAACCGGCCAGCCTCCAGTGCTCACCAGCGCCGGCGTGCCGCCGCCGAATACCGGCGTGATCTTATAGAGCAAGCCATTGTCGGCACCAACGTATGCCGTATCAAAAAAGTAGTCCACCCAGGGCGAGGAATTCGAATCACTCGCGCTGGTTTGGATGGTGAGGGTCGTCATACAGCCCGGCGTCGTCGGCTTGGTGCACGAGGTGGGAGTCTGCGGGACCAACACGGTCCCGGATTGCGATGGCGGCACAGGAATTGGATTCGGCAGCACCAGAACGTGGAAGTACGAACCACTGCTCGTGCTCTCCACAAACGCCACTTTAGTCCCGTCTTCCGACAGCACGGGTGAGGTTTTGATCTGCCCCCCGGTCTGCGTCACCGTGTTGTAGGCGAACGAAACCCAGGGCGACCCGCCATTGCATAGCAGAGTGCTTCCGGTGTAGAGGTTGTTGATCCCGACCAGGTTGGCCTGCGTCCCTGAAGTTACGGTCAGTCCATAGACAATGTAATCGGAGTTGCAACTATCCGCGACCACGTCAAACTGATATTTTGCCGGAAATTGATTCTGCGGCACGTACCCGTTCTCCAGTGAAACCGCCCAGTCGATCTTCACGTCGCGCCGAGGCCGGCGCCCTCTGTGGCGGAAGCGATCTATCGCCACTTGCCGCATAACCATGTTGTAAACATAACGCGGGTCGTGGTCTCCCGCCGCGAGCATATCGTCGGCGCGCATGCCCGGCATCAATAAGTGCCGCGAACTCCAATCCTGCGGGTACCCCAGGTGCGTCTGGCCCTTGCTCGGGTCAATCCGCGAGGGCTCCTCCGTCCCCGCCTGCCCCAAAAGTGAAGTGCCCAACAGGACCGACCCAGCCGCCACACAGAACCAACGGAACGCGCGCCCTCGCATCGTGTCTCTCCCTAGAATTTCAGCATCGTGCCATCCCTATTTTCGCTTGCGTTTTGGGAATCTTGGGTCTTACTTTCGTAACCTGGAACAATCAACAGAAATCCCGCGTGGTGACCGAAGTGCCGTGGCGCTTTTCAATCCTGCAGGAGGTGAGGAGGGTTTTCTTCTCCTAGAACGGATGGTTTTGCGATAAGTTACGAGAGATTGGATTTCGAACCAATGGACCCGGGGAACCTGCGGGGAATTACTGCAACGCGGCCTGCGTTAGCTTGACCGCGCAGTACGCGGCAGTGGATCCGCAAATGGTGGTTGACGTCGCCAGAGTGCCGAAGTAGACGCTCGACGCCTGCCCGTCGATGGAATCGTTGTCCACGATGATGCCGCTTGTCCCGCCCGCGACATCGGCGGTGTTCGTCGCCACACTGGTGGGCGCGACGCCTGAAGCAACCAAAAGCGAGTTAGGCAAAAGGAAGGCATATAGCTCTGTTGGGTTTTGAGCCACTCCTACGAACAGGTAGTCCGGTCCGCCCGTAGCGGTCGCGCCGGTCACAGTGCATCCGGCGCCGGTAGTCGCGGTCGGTATGGCCGCGTCGAAGGTGAAATTCGTTGTGGTCGCCGAAACCACGGTTTGCATTCCGCCATTGATGGCGGCGATGTCGGCGGCGGTGCAATTGTTGGCAGGGTTGGCGGCGACGCCCGAGAGGGTGATTAGGTCATTGGCCAGGAGCGTGTTGTTCGCCGTGACCGTGACTACAGTTGTCGATGCCGTAACCCCGGTCACGTTGAATACCTGACTGTTGAAGAACTCGGTGAGCGGCGAGATGGGCGAAGCGTTGGTGCCCATTTGCGGCTTGTCGCCGTTGGGCGGCGTTACCTGCATGGTGGAACTAACGAACTGTAATTCTTTGAGCTGTTGGCCGCCGGTGCCGGAGGTGGCGCCGATTATCTCCCCATTGTTCGCCGCAGTGGCACTACCAATGCCCAAGGCAAAGTAGCGTTCGTCCAGAGTGGGGGCGTAGTTTGGAAAGCCTGCAACCGTACAGCTTTGATTTGCGCCGGTGTCGAGACCCGCGAACACAGCCGCGGTCAGGGTGTTGCTGGTGAATGTGAATTGGACAAGGCCGGTGTTGCCCGTTATTCCCGTGTCGCCCTCGCCGGTAGTGTTGGGGTTGCATGCAGTTACGACATAGCCCACCCCGTTCGTCGTGTCAATGATGGCGCCGTCGCGAATGCCGCCGTTGATGGCGCCTTGGTTCGTGGCCCCGTTTACGCCGAGAGCAAGCGCCGTGGCCGCAGCGGCCCCGGCCGGCGTGAATGCGTACAAGTTAGAGCTGCTATCGCCGACAAAAATGTTGCCGGTGTTACCCACATCGACCACGGGGGCCGAGAGGAAGTTAGATCCCGGGATGACCGTTGCGGTGGCGACACCGCACCCGGCGCCAGTAGTCGCGCTGGGTATCGTAGCGTTGAAGGTGATCTGCGTTGCGCTCCTTGAAGCAGGAGTTTGTGGTCCATTGATGGCAGCGACGTCAGCCGCGGTGCAGCCGTTGCCGGCGTTGGCGGTTACGCCCGCGATGGTGACCAACTCTCCGATACTAAGCGAGTTGGCTACGGTGACAGTCACGACCGTTGTGGTTGCCGTCACCTTAGTTGGGGTGTCTGATGCAGGGGTGGCGCTTACATTGACCGGAAAATTCCCTCCCGCATAACGCTGGCGTCCCATTGAACGTGGGGGTGATCGCATACAGGAAGCCATTGTTATCGCCGACGTAGGTAGTATCGTTGGCATAGTCGGTGAACGGGGATGAGAAGCTATCCACCGCTCCAGCCACTCCCGTGGCTGCGTTGGCGGCAACCAAACCCAGCGGAAGCATGAAGTCCGTGGCGGTGCTTCCCGAAGTGCTTCCGGGGATCACCGGGTTGGTGGCGCAGGTCGGCAAGGTGGCCCCGCCGTTGTTGTTGCTGGCGCAGCCGGCGCTGGCTCCGTACTCGGTGCTGCCGCTGCCGAACGTCAGCACGTGCAGGATTGCTCCGATGTTCGGGTCATTCTCCACGTAGGAGATTTCTGTGCCACCGAGCGAGAGGGCAGGCGAGGTGGCGACCGGTCCGACGCCGGAGGCGTAGGAAAAGATGAATTCCGGATTCGTGAGACTACACAGCGACGCCCCGGACCCGCTATAGAGATGATTGAAGGCGACGATGTTGGCTTGGGCTCCGTTCGTCCCGGCAGTAACGGCGCCCCAGCTGAAATTGGTCAGTGTGTCGGCGGTCAGTCAGCGTCACGCGGGTTCCTGGGGTGAGCGCGTACACCGTAACCGTAGTTCCCGACACAACCGCCACGATGCGGTCAGCAGCGGTACTGCTGAGATTCCGATTGATCGCCGCCGCCAGATTGGTCGCATTGGTGGCAGTCGTGGCGGACACTTCGAAGTCTAGCCCTGTGTTTGTGGTGTTCGATGCGGTCAGGGTCAGAGTGACCGCGGTTCCACCCGTCGGAGTTATGGTCACTGACGCAGTCTGGCCAGACGTCGGTTCGCCGGTAAAGGTGCCGACAACATTGGCGCGCGTGTTTCCGGTCGATGCGTTGACGGGGAATACCGCGAAATCGGCGGTGCAACTCGGCGGCGCGTTCACGTTGAAGGCGTACTTGGCGGGCCACATGCCTTGTGCAACACCGCCGGCGCCAAGCGAGATGGCCCAGTCCTTTTTCATGGGCCTTCTTCGTCCTCGCGGCATTGGTCTTGGTGCTGGCCCTGGCGTTGGCCGCCAGCGCAACAGGCCTGAACCTGCCGTCGCATTCCCATGCAGAAGCCACTGGGCATAGGCCCGCGGCTCGTTCCACGTCTTCACCGCCTGTTCCGGCGTGTAGTCGCCGGTGAAGACGACATGCTTTGAACTCCAATCGATCGGCACGGGGACCGAACCATCCGGCCGGGCAAATGCCTGCCCGAACAGCGATGCGGTAAAGCTAGCCGCCAGCCCGAACGCCGCCAGCAGCAGCGCGGCGCACCTGGCAAAAAAGGCCACATTCCGGTTTCGTGGAGTTCTAAACCTGTTCACAGTTAACGCGCCTCTGTGTTTCCTTGCTCAGCCATCCAACGCGCTCAGGTCTTCTCGTCCATCCAATCAATGCCTATGAGCCGGCTATCTTCATCTTGAAAGAGCATGATCGGGGGATGAGTTTGCCAGGGCCTGAATTTGAATCAGCGGACCCGCCGAACCGGCTCGCTCGCGTTTCAGCATGTTTGCCGAGGGAATGCCCGTTCTCTGGAAAGACTTCTCGCAATCGGCGGTGGACGGCCCGCGCATGTTTCCCTCCATATACGCTAGACCGGGGCAGCGCGTGCACGTTCCCACGTGCGAGCAAGTCGAGCAGGTCGGAAGATCCCTGGCACGGATCGAGCGGACCTCATTCAGCTCCGGAGAATGGCGCCAGATGTCGAGAAATTTCTGCCGCCGCACATTGCCGCTGGGAAGAGGGAATTGCACGCAGGGAAACACATCGCCGTAAGGAGAAATGTAGCAGGCGGTGTGACCCGCGCTGCACGGAAAACCATCCATGATGTCTTCGCCCGGTGCGGGCGGAGGGGCGCAGAATTCCTCCACGTTGCCCACAAGCTCTTGGTTGTGAAAAACCTGCTTGAGGTCAGACCCCGGAATTCTGAGGGCAACGATGGATGTGTCTCCGTCCATCTTCGGCGTGATAGTTGGGTCGAGAGTGTAGGCAACTCCCAGTTCCCGGGCCAGCGCGATCACGCCGGGCTGGTCGGAGAAATTTCCTGCCATGAGAACGTTGGCAATGCTGACCTTCAGCCCTTGCGACTTCAAGAATCGAATCGCCCGGATAGTTCGTTTCAGCGACCCCGGCAGTTTTGTGATGGCATCGTGAACCTCCGGCCGATGCGAGTAAACACTGATCTGTATCTGCTCGACGCCAAGCTGCCGAAGTCTCGTGGCTTCTTTCTCGTGGATCATCACGCCGTTGGTCTTTACCTTCACGTTGAACAACAGTTGCCGCGCCCGCTCCACGATCTCAAAAAAGTCGCGGCGCATGAGAACTTCACCGCCGCTGAGGGAGAGGAAAAAGACCCCGGCGTCGGCGAGCTGTTCGAGCACATTGACGATTTCCGCGGTCGTCATCTCGCCATGATCGTCGTGATCCAGGTAGCAATGTACGCAGCGCTCATTGCAGCGGTAGGTGATATCGAGGTGAACGCTGATCGGCAGGCCCAGGTTCAGCGCCTTTTGATTCATCTCGGCGAGAAGGCTCACCGGCTCACCGGGGACGGGGAAGAACTCGATCTCCATCAGTGGCTGATCCGACACCAGCAGAATGCCGTGTTGCGAGAGTTCGTCCACGAAGCGGTCGGCGCCGCGCTGCGCCTGTTCCCGGTCGACATCGAATTCCTGGCAGATTTTGCCGGCAACGATTTCCGAGAGCGGCGTGCGTCCGTCCGCTGCCTGCCAAATCGCGGAAGCGACTTCATTGAGCGTGAAGAAAGTGGAATCAGCGGCCGACATCACCATCATTTCGCCGCCCAGCATGCGGGCGGCAATCGCCTTGCTTCGCGCAATGTATTTTTCGGCCATCGTGACTCTCCTTGGCCTACCTAAGAAGACCAATCGTAAGACAACCAACCTATAGCGGCTAACGTATTATGTCCCACACTCGCTGGTCAGGGACGAACACTAAGCGGTGCATGGGAACCAAACTTGCAAACTCGCATGCCGACTGAAAAACCAGTTTCACCAACTCCGGATCATCGGCGAAAAACAGGATGTTCCTCAGCAGTCGCTGGATGGCTTCGGTTGGGCCGATCGGCTCGATGCGGTTCTGCAAGCCTTTCTCCAGAAAAAAGAGCGCAGCGAGCGGAGCGGAGCAGTTTTCGCCCACTCGTGCCAACTCTCCCGCAAAAGGCGTTCCGCAGGCCAGATACCGATTGCCTTCGCGCCGCACATAGGAGATTTCGTCTGTCAGCAGCGTCGCATCGGGCGGCGCCAGCCGCGAGATCGTCGTCTTGCCCGCGCCCGAAACCCCGGAAAACAGAAAAGCTTTGCCCCCGCGAATCGCGCTGGCGGCATGCACTAGGAAACCTCCCTGCTTCGCCAGGATGAGACGTATGAACGATGCGCAAGACGCAATCGATGGCGTAGGGACTGCGCGATTGACGGATGTACCCAGAGCTGGTGTCCGGATTCCAGCGTGCGCGGAAGTCGCCCCTCCTCAGTAGCCATTCGCCTGCCTCGACCTTAACCTCCAGCTCATCGTCGGCCGGAGCGGGCCCCGAAGGCTCATACAAGTCGACGTCGAACTCTAAGTGCGAACTCGGGGAAGTCCCGACAAACCCCGCATAGCGATCCTCGACCAGCCGCCGAAATGAAGGATCGTCCGTGCGTACAGCAATCGACATTCCGCCGATCTCGATGCATACCGTCTCTTTCTCGTTTATGGCGAGGGTCGTTGTCATGAGTGTCGTTGTCATGGATGAGAAACACCTGCCTGCTCGCGCGCCGCATGAATACGCAAAGCGAGACTGCGGAATCGCTCCCAGCGGCACAGCATCGACGCCAGCGCTGAATGGAGCAGCGAAACTCGCCGGCTCGGAACGAAATTGCGATGGCCACGGCGAATCCCTGCCACTCGACCCAGCAGCTCGGATGCAGCTGCCGGAGGATCGTTGTGAGGCATTGCGTCACCCCGCGTGATCCACGAAATGCAATCCCGATCTTGTCGCCTTTCGACCAGCCGGTGAATAAAGAAGCGGTCGTTGCGCAGAACCAGGACGATGTCTCCCGGAACGACCTCGTCGTACGCTGCACTTTGAATCGTGAGCAGATCGCCCGGCCACAACGAGGGCAGCATGCTCGTTCCCCATGCCCTCAACCGAACCTTGCCGCAGTCGCGAAGCATCTCAGCCGCAAGAAGAAGCTTGGGATCCTCGCGAGCTTCCAGTATGGATGCCATAGATGGCGGCAGACTACGAGGCATTCCGGTGGAAATGGCACTGAAACTGGGTCGCACTGGTTTTGCCGCAGGACAGCGCCATGGTCTCGAAAACCCGCTCGTGCCGGAATGCAGGATCTTGATATTGTTTTTTCGGCGCAAGTGGGCTCTCGCCTGCCATCTTCTCGTCCGTGTTCCAGTCCTGTTCAACCATAAGAAATGATTTGAACCCGCACAGAGGTCTGCGAACTCGCTCGCCCGCGACTACCACTTCTTTCGCCAAGCGTACAACAACAAACCGGTTAAGCCGATAGCATGGCTGGTACTCGCCAAATGGCATCTGGAAGGCTTGAAGGTCGAAGGAGCCGAGAGATGGAGCCGACGAGCGAAGTAGAACCGCTGACCGGCTGGCCGTGCAGGCAACGAAGGAATTACGCGCTCGCCACAGTGCGGTAAACGCAACCAGGCAACGAGCGCACGTCAGCTAACCCCAATGCGGTGATTGACTCCTATTTCGCCGGCGCGAGTATCGCATCCAGCCGATCGGGCGTGCTCTCTACTCTCTCCAGGTGCGGGTAGCGCATTCCGCCGTGATAGTCCAGAGAGACGTTGATAAATTCGTCGCCACGCTTAAGTAAGAGCTTGATTGGCTCCTTAGTTTTCTCCCCGGCGAGGATGGCCTCGCGCAGGCCCGCGGCAGTGTACTTCTGATCGTTGACGGCCTGCAGTTGCATATCCGGCGTCATGCCGGCTTTGAAGGCCAGACTGTCCCACACAACGCCATCCAGGCTGCCATGGGAATCACCGCCAGCTTCTGACCTTACTGAGAAACCCAGCGAGGTCGCGAAGCTCGCTCCGTGAACGCTCTCAGCCTTCTTCCACCACTCCGGTTCGTTATCGTTGTACACCAGCCGATAGCCGCCTTGCGTAAACCCGTTCTCCGGAACGTTCGGGTTAACCTCGTAAACCCGCGTGCGGAAGAATCCCTGCCCAATCGTAAGGCTGCACGGTGTTCAACGCTTTCACAAGGTCGTCAAACGTATAAGTAACGGTGATGTAGCTCCCATTGTCGATCCCGAAAAAGAGCTTCGCAAAATCGTCAAGAGATTTCTTCCCATCGCTCAGTTCGCGGATCTTCGTATCGGCGTCGAGCCAGACCAGGTCTGACTCCGAATAGTAGTCATAGGAGCGCTGCCAGCTTGGCCAGGTCTGCGGCATGGCTCCGTGAGACGAAGCAATGGGCTCGTTGGTGGTGTCGACCAAAGATCGCCACGTGCGTCCCGGACTGATTTCAAAGGCCGCGGCGATTTGTGCGAATACATCGCGGGCCTGCTCAGTAGTTCGCATTCCGGATCGCGCCGTGAGGACGTTGCCGTAATAGTCCGTCAAGCCTTCATAAACCCATAGCAGATCGTTACGCATCGGCACGTTGAAGTTGGGCGTCCACAAGTCAGCCGGCCGCCGGAACTTGCCGTTCCACGAGTGCGTGTATTCGTGTGGCAGCAGATCCCGCCCGCCAACTCCCGCACCCCAGTCCGTAAAGTAATTGGCAGGAGAACCATCCTCACTCGATTGATGGTGCTCCAGCCCTTTGCCCCTGACGATATCGCTGACAGAAAAGAGAAAATCATAGCGATCGTAGTGATGCGAATTGAAGAGCTTCTGCGCCTCGATCACCAGGTTCTTGTGGTATTGCAGTTCTTCCGGAGTGATCTCGAGATCGGCAGGTTTGTCGGCGAAGACATCCAGGTACACCGGATTGTCCGGCCCGGTGGATAGGTCTAAACGCTTGAAGTTGACCCCTGCGTAAAGCGGTGAGTCGACCAGCGTATTCAGCGTCGTCTCTTTGAACTGAACCAGGTTGCCATTCTGCGACTTCACCTCCAGGGAGCAGGCGAATTTCCATGCCTCCGGCAAACGCAGCGCAGCTTCGAATTTGATATCCCGCGAGAAGTATCCCGCCGGATAGAGAAGCACACTGTTCCAGGTAACGTTGGCGAACTTCGAGGAAATACGCCCACGTTTTGGATCCTGCGGCGCCAGGTACTGGAAGTCTATCTCCAGCGTCTTTGTATCCTGCGGCGCCTCGACATGGAATGCGTACATGTTCACGCGGTCGCGCACCCACGGAATGCGCTTGCCATTCGCTGCGACCACAAGGCCGGCGAGTTCGCTCACCGGATTCGATGGCGAGTGCGTCCCGGGAAGCCACTGCGGGTAGAGCAGCGTAATGTCGCGGCCTTTGATCGGGATCGTCTCACGCACATTCAGCACGCGATCCGTGATGTTGGTGATATCGACGAGCAGCGAAATCGTGCCCGGATAAGGCGTGTCCGCCGGTCGCAACAATCGGCGGAGGCAGCGGTACGGGCTGTGGACCCGGTGAATTTTGCGCATACAAGGCTGTAGTCAGGGCAATGCATGCAGCCGCGAAAATTAACAGGCTTCGACGACGGAAAAATGAATGCATGAAGATCCTCCGAAACTGCCGAACTCTTAGACGATGCGTTTGAGAAATGGTTCGGATTACACGGGCAGAATCCTACGTGTGCGAAACGGTCAAGTCAACGAGCGGCGGGGAATTGAAGAATGGAGCCGACGAGCGGACTTGAACCGCTGACCTGCCGATTACGAATCGGCTGCTCTACCAACTGAGCTACGTCGGCTTCTTGGTGTCCCAACGAACGACTGTCCCAGTTTATCAAATCGCTCGCTGGTTCTTGCTGCGCAGCTACGGTTGAGCAATCTGAGCTTCAGAATGCTTCATGGCCGCCGTAGCACCCGCTAAATCAAGCAAGGACGCAGTAGATCGAAGTTGGTGACTGTGCTATTTGTTCCGTACAATCGAGGCATCTTCCATACTGGCCTGCTTGTTCCACCCGTGGAAAGGCGAGAGATCCCCCGCGTTCCATGCCTCGCGGAGTCCGGGTATTGCTCAGATCCCGGTCTGGGCGGATTTCGCTCGTCACGGCGCGCAGGTCGTGCCAAAGATCGATGACCGACGGACGCCCCCAGAACCAGTAGCCGTTATAGATGCTGTAAATCACGAGGCCCGGCTTTAGGACGAGCGTATGCGGGATCATCGGATTGTGCTCGGGGTCGGTGTACTCCTGGATGTCGAGATCCTTCTGAATAGTTCGGCCGGGGTCCGAAAGGAACGGCCACTGGGCTCCGACTGACGCACGGAATTCCTGCAGAGTGTGGTGATCGTCGGTGGCGATCGTGGCGACCTGAGTGTACGCCACTGCGATTCTCGGGTAGAACGCGGCGAGTTCCAAATGCTGCTGGTGCTCCTTTGGGCAATAATGGCCGCGCGCAAGCGTGAGGATTAGCGGATCCTCGCCCTGTAGCTCGCTGAGCTTGCACAGTTTGCCCGTGTGATCGGGCAGTTCGTAGTCGGGGAAAATGCCTCCGGGCACAATATCAGAACGCATGATTGTTGCTCCTCCCGTTTCTTTCAAAGATCTTCCTTTAACGGTCTTCCCTCAAAGATCGAGAGTGACGCCCGCGTTTGGCTGGGAACAGCATACGAGAACGTTCCCGGGAGCGGGCCTCTCCAGCGGCTCTGGGTTATAGGTTATCGATCCGCCAATCAGACCAGTCATGCAGGTATGGCAGACTCCCGCCCGGCACGACCATCCGACCGGAACATCGCAGGCTTCCGCCAGTTCAAGCAAGCTCGCGAATTTCGGATCCCAAGCGGCGATAATCCCGCTACGCGCGAATGAGACTGCGGGACCAGACCCGGGCAGCCCTTGTGGCAGGTGAGGAGTGTGAACAACCTGCGCCATACCAGGGGTCATAGCCTCGAGAGAACCGAAGATTTCCGTGTGCACATTCCCGGCGAGCACACCCCAGTTTCGCAGCCCATCGCGCATATTCTGCAAGAATGAAGGGGGGCCACAGAGATAGAAGTCACTACTCTGTGACACACCAATTTTCTCCAGCAAAGCTGTGTCAATGTGCCCGGGAGCATCAAAGTCTGCCCCGACCTGGTCGATTGCAGTGGGCCTGCTGTACACAATGTATCCTCGTCCGCGAGAGAGCTGTTTCAGTAATGAACGCGATTCTTCTGCAAATGGATGCTCGACGCGATTGCGCGCTCCATAGATCCACCAGATGTCTCGTTGCGATCTTTCAGCAGCGAGTGAGTGCAGCATCGCCATCACGGGCGTTGCGCCTACTCCGGCGCTCAGCAGAACCACGGGATTCTGGCCGGGACGCAGAGTAAAGCTTCCGCGCGGCGCACTGACGTCCAATACATCGCCTTCTCGCGCACGGTTGCACAGAAATGAACTTCCAATCCCATTCAATTCCCTCTTGACGCTGATGCGGAGATGATCGGCTGCCGGCAGATCAGACAGCGAATAGCTGCGAAGAACCGGCGGTTTGCCGGGATCCTTGTCCGGATCAATGAGCAGCCGCAAGACGACAAATTGACCTGCCTGGCAGAGAGGAAGAGGCTGCCCATCGATTGGTTCCAGAATGAACGAAGTTACGCTATCGCTTTCCTTATGAATATTCGCGACGCGCATCTGTCGAAAGCCGGGCCATGCTGGCGCTTGTTCCTCTTCGGCGAGTCCCGGATTCCCCGCCGCAGCTTGGGGCTCAAGTCTTGTTGGAGCATTGCCTGGAACGAACTCTGCCAACCCTTGCTAAGCGCAGGAATCCGTAGCGCTCGTTCCAGTTGTTCGCCGGAATGTCCTGGCAAATACAGGAGGGCGTCAACGTCGGCCACACTGATTCGCTCTGGACCGTCAGCAATCTTTACAACGTCGTCTCCCGCCCCGACTTCTCCTTCCTGCAACACGCGAAAGTAGAATCCTGGTCTGTGATGTGCTACGAGAAGCGCTGGCATGCGAGGTTCATTCATGCGAATGCCGACGCGGTAGCACGTCACGCGCGGCTGCGTTACTTCAAATATCGCACCACCGATGCCGTATCGATCCCCAATGCACACCTCGTTATCAGAAAGTCCCTCGACGGTGAAGTTTTCTCCGAACTGGCCGAAAGTAAAATCGTTGCGGCCCAAAAAGCTCTCCCAATAATGGTAAGAATCCATCTGGTAGACGAATACGGCGCGGTGTTCCCCGCCGTGACCGGCGAGATCGGCTTGCGCGTCACCATCGATATCGAGCTTGCGCACCATTCGCCGTCCATCAACTGGAGATTTCCAGACTGACGTTCGAACCGTTTTGCCGTTCCATGTCACGTCGCGCGGAAGGCCGACATTTACTGAAAGCAATCGGGGCATACGTACCCTGTCGAGGTCCAGCGTGTAGTTAGCGTCCTTTTATGTCGGTGCGGCGGGCCAGCTTTCTGTTTCATCGGTGCTTGGGACAATCGCAGGGGCCAGTGACGGGAAAGCGTCAACTATGCAGCGCGAGCGGAGACCAGCGCATCGTATTCCTCTTGCGACTGGGCTGGCAGCAGAACCCACAGAGTGTAGACGCCGACGGCCGTACCGAAAGGAACGTTAAACAGCGAGATGAAGCCCAGGACCAGCGCGATCACGCGAGCCCAGGGTTCGCGTTGCATCAATCCCCATCCGGCAAAGAATCCGCAAGCCGCCTTGGCCAGGACGAGAATGCCGACCACACTCAGCAGCGGACGCAGAAATGCCGTAGGCGCCTCAGGCGCGCCCATCTCATGCAGATGAGCGAACAACGTGTTGGCCAGGACATACAGAATCACCCCGCCGATGGTGTTGAACGCGGAGATGGCCAGCCAGAGAATCCCAAGTAAATGAAGGTGTCCCTGCACGCGCCCCGGGCGCTGCTGCATCACCGCCACTGGCCCGACAATTTGCTTGCCGCACCGGCTGCAAAACGCTTGGCCCGGTTGCACCGTGGTGCCACATCCATCGCAGAACATAATTTCCTCCGCACCAATTCGTAAACCGGACCCGTCGCCACTACCCAGCACACAGATGATTCCCAACTGATGATACGCAAATCGTGCGTGAGAGTTTAGTAAAAGTGTCGGCAAAACGAAAAGGCCGCCCGGCAACAGGGCGACCTTCTCTTTTCAAGGGAGAATAGTTCCAACGGAGGCTTGAATTTCCGTCAAAACTTTCTATGCACAAAATCTTATGAGCCGAAAAAGCAGGGTGTCAAGCAATTTTTGGTAAATAAATGTCTTTAGTTTCAATAACTTACAGAATTAATCAACACGCCCCTCAACTGTTTCAATTTGAGACAAAGAGCCACGAAAACCAGCCTAAGCCAATATTTCTGAGCCACTTAAGAACCGTTTGAGGTATCGGTCGTGGCCCCGGGGCGAGTCGACGATGCTTGCGCCGCCGTTTCTCCCAGGCGAAGAGAAATGAACTCGGCCTGGTCGGAACGGCCGAAAACCGGACCCGGAAAATAGCGCCGCAAGAGCACGCGGGCGCCGCCGAATGCGACTCCCGTCGCCAGCGAGATCGCACCCACGATGATGCACAGAAGAATAATGTTCACCAGCAGGTTGGCGATGTTGTTTTTCTTGTCGAAATACGTGTTCTCGTTCCAGGTGACCCTGGGGTCCCAATTCACTGCACCCAGAAGCGTTTGGGCGTCGCTCTGCGAAAGCGGACCGGCCGCAATGGCAACAATCGGCCCGGTGCGCTTGTCGAAAAACGGCCCTACATTTTCGATGGCCGCAACTCCGGCCTGGGGTTGCGCTGCGTGCTGCGCGGCATCGATGCGCCGCAAATGCTCGGCAGCCACCGCCGGCGTCGGATACTCAATCAGCATCAGCGTAGCTCCGCCGCCGGAAGTGGAATACTGCCCCAGCACCACTTCCGGGCTGGCGCTGAAATCGACCAGGTCCGCAGGGAGCGGAGATGCGATCGCGCCCAGAGCTAGAGGTCCTTCAGCGTATTTTTCGGTATTAGCCTCGTAACCGTGGTGCGGCATGAAAGCGAGGATCGGTGGCAAGTTACCGGCATTTCCGCCGGGCCGCGGCAACACGCCGGCCAACTCCCGCAGTCCCGCCGGTGACATCGGCGACAACTGGCTGAACACCGCCTCCACCACGATGTGACCGCGGTAAAACAACACCCGCTGATTGACCGATGCGCCCTGGTCACCGATCTCCTCCCGCGCCATCTCCGGCTGCAGGTAAAAACTGTAAGCGCCGAACGCGCCGCTGGCATCGGCAAACCGCGCAGCGCGTATTTTCAGCGCGCGCCCGTCATCACTCTTATAGGTAGCCGCCTCGAAATCCGTGAACCCGTACTCCTTGAGCAGCGCGGCGTTCGTGGGATCGGCCGCAGCCGCGTCTTTGCTGGCCTGACCCGCACCCTGCATCTGCCACCCGGCAAACTGCTTGGGCAGGATTGGCGGCGCAGTCAAATCCGTGCCCGGGACGGCGGCGAAGCCGGCGCTCACCAGACAAACGCTCACCAGACAAGCAACGACAGCCAACAGGACTACAGACTTTGATCGAAGCATGGATGGACCGCTGGGCACAGAATCCCTTCTATGATTAGACCACAGAGGGGGAAAAAAGTTTCCGGGAAGGACTACGAGTACTGGTGTGGTTTGGTTGTCATCCTGAACAAACGTTCTTTGCGACACAATAATCGCGCGCTTAGCTCGATTCCCTATCCGACGGCACTACTATTGATTACTGCCCTGTGCCCTTATCCATCTTGCTAGCCACCTTGACCCCGCTCAGCCCGTTCGCATACTTGGCGATGCCGCGGTAAAGCGACTCTGCAATGCGCTGCCGGTATTCGGCCGTCTCCAGGCGGCGCTCGTCGACAGGATTGCTGACAAAAGAAATCTCGGCGAGAATCGAGGGCATGTTCGCGCCGATCAGCACAATAAACGGTGCCTTCTTCACTCCCCGGTCGCGAATTGCCGGACTCTTCGCCGCCAGGCCGCTGTGCAGCGATTCCTGCACGTCCCCGGCAAACTCGCGCGACTCCTCGATCTTTTCCTTGAGCGCGATCTTCTTCACCAGATCGCGCAACTCATAGATCGATTTCTCCGAAACCGCGTTCTCCCGCGCCGCCACTTCCAGCGCCCCCGGCGAAGAAGTGAAATTCAGGTAGTAAGTCTCAACTCCCCGGGCGTCGGGGTCGCCGCTCGAGTTGGCGTGGATGGAGACGAACAAATCCGCGCGCGCCTGGTTAGCGACTGCCGTCCGAGTTTCGAGCGGAATGAAGGTGTCATTCTTCCGCGTATAAACCACTTCCGCTCCCAGTCGGGTCTCCAGCAGCTTGCCCAAACGCCGGCCCACGTCGAGGACGAGATCTTTCTCTTCCAGTCCGTTCGGACCGATCGTCCCGGTATCGTGGCCTCCGTGTCCGGGATCAATCACAATCTTTCCGATCTTCAATCCCAGAGCGCGAATCAGGGACCGGTCGCCGCCCGCCGTAGGCTTCGCCTCGCGAATGCTCAAAGCGTCCGAGTCGCCGTCAAGCCCACCGCCACCGAGATCATGCTTAGCATCATGCTCCGCCTGCCTCTTCGCAACCACCTCACTCCGCGCCGGCGTCGATCCTCTCTTAACCTGTAGAGCATTTCGCCTGGCCAATTCGGCCGACGATGCGCTGGTATCATCGTCAGCCTCCACAATTTTCTTGACGACCGGCGTCGGCAGCTTTGTGGCGGCAGTGGTCTCTGAGGCAGATGCGGTCGTCTCTTGAATGAAGCCCGTGCCGATCGCTTTCTTCGAACTTACGCCATCAACTGCTTCCACTGAATTGCTTTCGCTCGTGTCTTTCTCTTTGACCTGCTTGGCCTGCCCGTCCTTGCCATGAATGTCGATAACCAAACGGTAGGGATTGGGGAGCAGAAAAGCATCGTAATCGGAAAGGTCGTCGACCTCGAGCACCACCCGCGTGCTGCCCGGCGCAAACTGAGCCACGCGCATCTTCTTCAGAAAACCGTCATCCACGTCGAAACTCTTGCCCACCAGTGTGGAGGCAAGCTTGGTGTTGTGCAGATCGAAGAAAATGCGCGATGGATTGTCGATCCGCCGGGAATCAAACTTCAAGTCGCCTTCCACGTCGATGGCAATCCGCGTGTAGTCGGGAGTAGACCAGTGCCGGATGCCCGTGACCCGCGGTAGCCGCTCAGAACGCGCCGCTGCCGATTCATCGTTCCTGAACTGCTGATGAGAAGATTTCCCAGAAAAAGACTGTTGAGGAGAAGACTGAGATGCGTGACCGTCCCCGCCAGGTCTCACGTTCTTATTACTGCCGTTCTTCGCAGCCTGTTTCTTCTCCGCAGCCCTCCGCGCTTCCGCGGCTTTCTCGGCCTGCGCTTGCTGATCGAGTTCGACAATGGCCTGACGCGCATCGTCGGCCAGGCGATTGTGCGGATAACGGCGCAGAAAATCCTCAAAGGTGTTGCGTGCCGCTTCCGTATCGTTGAGATCGTCCTTGTAAATCTCCCCGATGGTGAATAGTCCATCGAAACGGTACTTGCTCCCAGGATACTCCCGGCGCAGAAACCTATACTGCTCGACGGCCTCGTTCAGAATTTTGTCGTCGTCGAAACGCCGTCCCATTTCCACCAGCGTCTCGGCGACCGCAACCACGCTGGGATCTGCTTTCGTGGAAGCGGGCGCTCCCAGATAAACATAGCGGTAGGCATTCAACACACGCTGATAGTCGCGCCGGGAGCGGTCCGCCGGGGGTCTTCCGTTCAGCGCCTCGCGCATCCGCTCGGCTGTGGCAAAATGCTCTCGTGCCCAGGCGTCGGAATGGTGCGCACGTGCGTGTGCTGCTGGAGCAATGGAAGTGAACGCCGCGAACACGGCGAACCCAAACAACGCTCTCCGCAGACCACACTGGCGCGATGAGGTCTTCAAGATCACCAGCCCGTGCCTTCGTTCCTGCTCGTTTGAACCAGTTGGTTGAACAAGTGCCTGGGTGCCAGATACAGCCCAGAACGAACCTGGTAAAGATCGAACCTGTAAAGAGATTAAAGGAAAACCGCCGCCGTGAAACCTACTCGGTGTTGCTGATGTAGAGTACGCCCCGCGCATCCCGTTGAACCGTAACCGGATCATGCGAAGCGCCCGTCTCGAAAACGGACCCGCCGTAGTACAGATTGGTGATCCGCCGGACGTAGTTTTGGGTTTCGGCATAGTGCGGCACGCCCGAACTGCGCGCCACCGCTCCCGCACCCGCGTTATAAGCGGCCAGGGTCAGCTTCACATCGCCGCCATAACTTTCCAGAAGCTGCTTCAACTGCCGCACCCCGGCGTCCACATTCTGTTCCGGGTCAAACGGATTCTTCACCTTCAACTGCCGTGCCGTCGAGGGCATCAATTGCATCAGCCCCATTGCGCCCTTCCGCGACACCGCGTTGGGATTGAAGTTCGATTCCACCTTCACCACCGCGCGCACCAGGTTGGGGTCCACGTTATGCCGCGCCGCGGCTTGCTCGATCGCGCTATCAATATCGGCAGACGTAGCCAGCGGTCCGCGGAAGTTTGCGGCAACAATCTTGACGCTTGCCGATTGGCTGGACTCATGCCCCAGGTACTCGTCAACCTCGGCCGCCGCCGACTTAGCGGCTCGCATAACCGCCGCATTCGGCGCAGGCACCGGCTTCCACCGATTCTCTTTGGAACTCCAATACCTCAGCGTGCGCCGGGGTGTGTCGGACTCTTGCGTGTGGTGAGACGGGGCCGCCACGGAATCATTCACGTAGACCTTGCGGCCATGCTCGTCAGTAGCCGTGATCTTCGTAGCAACGATCTTCGTAGCAACGATTTTGTCAGAGGATCCGTCGCTGTCATCGACGGCGCGAAGTGGGGGTGTGAGAGAAAGCGAGGTCGCGGCTAAGCTGCTGGCCATCAGGGCGATTTGCAGGCGCTTTCGCATTACCGGGCTTTAACCTCACTGGGCAAAGACTTTAAAGACAGACTTCACCCTCGCATGTCGCTACCCGGAACCTGACGGAGAATTCCTAAACCAGAGTAAGACGATTATAGGCCCCCCAGATACCAGCGGCAACCTATCTGAAGGGCCTAGAACCACCAGAGTAATCTGTGTAACTGAATGAAAACAATGTAGTTAAAATGGCAACAATCCAGAGCACGAGCGCTGGCCGTCAATTATGACGCTTCTGCCGGTCAGTCTGACTTTGCGCGGCTGGCTGGCGGGACGATGCCGTTCATGCGCAGATACTCGACCAACTGCCCGTAATGATCAAACGCATGGGCGATGGCGAATGTTGCCCGGGGCAGGCGCAGCGATTTGCCGTTCCCCGTGGGCTGCAATATGTTCTCGTTGGTCAACGTGGCCGCGGCTTTGTGACCCAGGGCAAAAGAATCCTTGAGAAACTTGATGATGTCAGCTTTGCTCTTCAAGTTCTCGGGACCGTTGCCGCCCATGAAATTGTCAGGGAGCTTATCGCCGGTGAGCTGTGACCACAGGGCGTAGTTGGATGCGGCGATATGTTTGACCTGCAGAGCAAACGTGCGCACGCCTTTGTAGTCGCTGCCGGGAATATTGAGGCCCTCAGGTGTGAAGTTGAATTTCCCTTCCGGCATGGCCTCGGCTGCTTCAACAACCAACTTTTCGGCGGCGCTGATCTCCTGGTCCACGGTTGAGGCTATGGTGGGCGTGGTTGTGCTCTGTCCAAGGGCGGTCACGAAGACGAGCACCGCCGGCGTCAAGAGTATCCGTGTTGCTTTCATTGGCGTGACTCTCCTCAATTTGTTTCGCTCTGACCTAGTGATGATTTTGGGACGATCTCCCGCTTCATGGGAGTGTCCTGGCCAGGCGAAACCCCATTATTACGTCCCGGTAGTCGGCAGGATTGCGTTCTCGGGTGGCCGGCCGCAGCAGCCACGCCGGAAACATCCATGAGCCGCCGCGATCAACTCGGAGGCAATTGCCTTGGCCGTCCTTCGCCTTGGGGTCGCTCGAAGGGACATCGTTCGCGCGCCCGTCGGCGGGTATGCCGGCGTAGCTGTTGTCGTAACAGTCCTCGGTCCACTGCCAAACGTTCCCCGCCATGTCGTAAACGCCGAATGCGTTCGGGGGCTTCGCGCCCACCGGATGTGTCTGGCCATGCTCGCAAAAAAGACCTTCCACTTTTTCGCAGCCGGAGTTGGCATTGAACCAGGCGTGTACAGCAGCGGCAGCGTCGTCATCGCCCCAGTAGAACTTCGTCGTCGCTCCGGCGCGTGCGGCATATTCCCACTCCGCCTCGCTGGGCAGCCGATAAGACCCGTTTGCTGAGGCCGCGACGCCGCGATGCGCCTTGCGGTTCAACCACGCGATATAGGCACGCGCATCCTGCCAACTTACGCACACGACTGGATCCCGGTCAGTCTGCGCCTGGCCGGGATTTTCCCAAGTCAACTTCGGATCCTTCTCCCATTTGAAGATGGCGCGGCCGCGGCCGCAACCATCAACGGCCGAGTATCCCGTCTCCCGAGCAAATGCCGCGTACTCGCCACGAGTGACGTCATACTTGCCTAGGGCGAATGCCGGCAATGAGACCTGATGTTGCGGAGCTTCATCAGCAACCGCATACATGCTGCCACCGTGACTCGCGGCCCAGGATTTTTCCTCGGCCGATGAGCCCATGGTGAAGCTGCCCGCCGGAACCACTACCATCTCGGGACATTCCGGGCAGTCGTTGAACACATTGCCCGGCGCGCGCCCCGAAGTTGTCCCAGTCGGGGCGGTCGGCGCCGCACTTAGCTTCTTGAGCACATCCTGCGCGCCGCTACGAATCTCACCGCGGTACGGCTCCGTATCGGTCCATGAGGATGCCGGTAACGTGTGAGAATCCAGCAGGGCCAATGCTTTTTCAGCGTGCTGCCGAGCCAGATCCTTCTGTTCATTTTTCAAATATGCTTCGGCCAAAGTCTCGTGCGCGTCGGCCGACTCCGGATACGCGAGCACGAGCAACTCCAGGACCTCGACCGCTGACTTCGGTTCGCCTGCGCGCATATATCCTTGGCCTATGCTGCTGACGGTAACTTCCGGGAACAACTGCACCTGGGGATCTTTCCGCCGGGCTTCCAGTAATTGCTGCCTGACCTGGGCGACTCCGCCGGCCATCCGAATTTGATTAAGGATTGCGGCAGATGCAACGGTATCGGCCAGCGCGTGACCTGGCGTTTTGATCAGCGTGGTCACAAACCAATTCACGATGATGCCCGGCAGCTCGGGATGAGGTTTGAACATGTCGGTTCCGTGGCCGCCGTTGGCAGGAACTTTGCTGGCATCCTCGGTTTCGTACCATATCCAGGGCGCATCTTGCGCTGCAGAGTAGTGTACGAACTTCTTGCTCGGGTTCGAGGAGCTGATGTAGAGCAATTCCATCACCTCTTGTGTGGGTGGGTATTCATCGTCGTCAGACATGACAAATAGTTCGGGCAGTTGTGACGCCTGCCGCAGGAAATCCAGGCCGTCCAGGAAGGTGTCTCCGGAAAGCAATACTAGCGATTTCACCTCCGCAGGATGTTGACGCGCCACCTCGACAGAACGGTCAACGCCGAGCCACCCGGCTCCCCCCACGCCGATGACGTCGCGCTTGACGCCGGGCTGCGAAACCAAGTATCGAAATGCGGTGTCAACGTCGCCAGCGTCTGTCTGCCTGTTAGAAGTTGCGCCGCTGCTCTCGCCATATCCGCGCATGTCGAGCGTCAGGGTGTTGATTCCAGCCGCCGCCAGTTGCCCGGCCAGTTCATCCCAAGCCTTGCGAGTCCGGTTGCTCTGGTGCAGCAGCAGAACACCGGGACCTGGCTTTGCCGCTGCAAAGTAGCTCGCCTTCAGGAGGGTGCCGTCGGACGCCTTCAGCTCAACCGCCCGTCCTGCTGGCTGCTGCGGTTGTTGCGCCTGATTCCGCCGCGAATCCGGCGGTACGAGGTTGTTCGCGCGGTAGTACACCACCAGTTGCCCGTAGTGCTCGCCGCTGTGCTCGATGGCGAACGTCCAGATGTGGGAGTTGTGGGCCATCCGGTTCCCAAAAAACTTCGATGTCTTCTCCAGGCCCGCGTCTCCCTGCTGTTGAATCAACTGCGCTCCATCCGCGACAGCCTCCTGCACGAACTTCACCACGTCGGCCTTGGTCTTGAAAACGTCCCGCGAAGGATTGTCGCCCTCCCCGAAGTCGGGCCCGAAGTTAGATCCGGAAATCCTTCGTATCAGGACAAAATCCAGTGCGGCGGCATGGAGAAGATTTTGCGCGAACGTGCGCTCGTCTTTCTGCACCTTGAAATCGTACTTGTCTTCGGGGAAGTCCTTAGCCATGGCCACGAGTTTGTTGCCGATGTCATTCCACCTGTCGAGCATCTCATCGGCTCGGGAAAGTGCCGCACTCGGCGCTTGATTCTGCGCTTGGCCCTGACTGCGAAGGCTGGTTCCGACGACGGCGAGCAGAGTCACTGCAACCAGCGCGAGCAATGACGGCTTCATGGTAGATTTCTCCTTTGGGTCGGGATTATCCGCTTCAGGGACCCTTGCCATATATATCATAATGTGATATATCAGAGTGCGACATGACAGTCAAGGATCGACCGCTATCATCGGCCTCCCTTCATATTCTTCTGGCGCTCTCGGAATCTGACCTGCATGGATACGGCATCATGCAGTCGGTCAAACGGCAGTCCGGGGGAAACTACAAGTTGGGGCCCGGCACGCTGTACGCCAATTTGGATCGTCTGCTGGCCAGCGGCCTGGTCGGTGAGACCGAGCGGAAACTCAAGGATGGCGATACGAGGCGCGAATATTGCCTGACACCTGGCGGAGAGCAGGTGCTACGCCTCGAAGTCCGGCGCCTGCGGCAAGTGGTTGACGTCGCACGGACGCGATTAGGAAAGTTGGACGAGAGGGGCGCATGACCATGCGGCGCTGCTTGCTGTGCACCTACCGTCTTTTGCTGCAGCTCTACCCCTACGCATTCAGACAACGTTTTGCGCCCGAGATGCTGGAGTTGGCAGAAGCAGCCGAGCCGGGTGAATGGCCCTTGATCTTCAGCGACACGAGCCTTGCGATTGTGCGCTCTTGGCTGAAGCCGGCCGCAACCAGCTCCGCGGTTGTGCCAGCCGGGCAGGATGCCTATCTGGCGCTCGGAGAATCCGCGCTGACGCCTTCGAGATTACTGCTGGGTTTTGTCCTATCCACCACGATCATCGCTGGTCTCTGCTACGCCGGTTCGCTCGGCTACTTGCAGCTCCCGAAATGCCACTCCATCGCGGCGGAAAATGTGTTGCGGTGAGTGGTCTACGCAATCGAGTCTGGGGGCAGAAGCATCACCCTCACGCCTTCTCCAGCGCCAAACTCAACCCATCCAGCGACAACGACCGCAGCAGGTTCCGCCGCATCCCGCGTTCCACCTCAGCCAACCGTTCCGAAGCGGCGGCGATCCACTCGAAATCGGCAGCCTCAGCCATTTTCACAAGCTGGCTCTGAATGTCGGTGTTCTGAACCATCTCAGCCGCTCCCGACCCCAGAAACATCAGGTCGCGCAGCAGCGAGTAAAGTGTGCGGAGAAGCTGTTCCGTCTTCTCCCGCCCCTCAGCTCCAGCGCGATAGGTTTCCGTGATCTTGAAGAGCTGCGTGTGCTCGCCTCCCAGCAAAGCCGAGTTCAGAATGGCCATCGCGTCCGCACGCGCGGCGACATAGGACTCCACATCGAAGCCACGAGCCCGGCCCAGCGCGCCCTCGCTCAGTCTGGCAACCAGAGCCCGCTGCGGGGGCTTCCACTCCGGACGATATTCGCTCAGGTAGCGCTCCACTTCCTCCACCGGCACAGCCCCTAGCGCAAACACCGCCGCTCGCGATCGGATGGTAGGCAGCAGTTCGCCCGGATTTTCCGAGAGCAAAAAGATCGTGGCGAACTCCGGAGGCTCCTCCAAGACTTTAAGTAGAGAATTCGCCGCCTCTTTCATGAAGGCCGAGTCGGTAAAGATATAAACCCGCTCCCGCGCCTCCGCCGGCCGGTAATAGATGGTCTCAATCACCCGCCGCACCTGATCGACTTTGATCATCATCTGCGGAGGATCTGGAGGAATCACCAGCACATCCGGATGAGTCTGCACAAACAGCCGAGTATCCTTCCTGTCGGCATCGCGCAAGCCTTCGCGCGTCTCCACCGCTTCGGCAAAGCGGGCATCGAGATCGGCAGCCAGGGCGATTCGCCGGCAGTTCGCGCATTGCCCGCAGAAATCGGGTAGCCCGTCGGTTTCAGTAGGAGCAAGACAATTCAAAGCCTGCGCCAGCATCAGAGCCAGCGTGTACTTGCCTGCCCCCCGCGCGCCCGAAAGAATTACCGCATGCGGAAACCGCTTCCGCGCCAGCATATCGCGCAGACGATGAACCGCTTCGGTGTTCCCGTGAAAATCAGAAAAGCTCATGAGCGTGGATCGGATTCTCGCCGTGCTTCCTCGCGACGCTCGGCGATCAGTTCGTCAACAAGAGAAATAGTCTGAGGAATACGTTTCCGTAGCAGTCGCTGCGCCTTGGCCAAACGCCGTTTCAAAGCGATTACTTTGCGAGCGCCCGAATCCTTCATCTCCATGACCGTCGATCTAAAGTGTGCCTTGAAATTGGTTGCACCAACACTGAGGGTGCCCCACCCTTGCGCTTTTTGCAAGGGTGGGTATAGCTGCGGCATGCACTAAAGTATTTATCGTAAGCACAGGCCCGTCAGATCCTCCCAACCTTCAGCTTCCGCTGCAAAGCCTCCATAATCCGCCGATGCGTCTGCCCCGGCGTCCCGCTAGCATCTACTGTCACAACGCGCTGCGGTTCTCTCGCGGCAATCGCCATGTAGCCTTCCCGCACCCGAGTAAAGAAGCTGCGGTTCTGCTGCTCGAACCGGTTTTCGTCCGGATGTCTCCCCGCACTCTTGTGTGAAATAGGATTCGCCCCATGCGCAGCCCGCCGATTTCTCCGCCGCGCCCTTCCCACACTCATCGCCGGGTCCGAGTCCAGCAGAATCGTCAAATCAGGCTGCAACCCTCCACACAGCAGACGATGAAGCTCCATCACCACCTCACTGCCCAGCTTCCGTCCGCCGCCCTGGTAAGCTTCCGTGGAATCGGTGAAGCGGTCGCAAAGCACAATCTGCCCATGCTCCAGCGCCGGCTCAATCACCTCCGCAATGTGCTGCGCCCGCGAAGCAAACATCAAAGCCATCTCCGCCAACGGCGCCAGACCCTCGGTCGACGAGTCCAGCAAAACCCGCCGAATCTTCTCCCCTGTCCCCGTTCCCCCCGGCTCCCGCGTTTCCACCACCTTGTGTCCTCCCGCGCGCAACACGGCCGCGAGCTTGCGCATCTGCGTGCTCTTGCCGGTTCCGTCGAGTCCTTCGAAGGTGATAAATTTCCCGCGCCGCGCCATCCTGGCGATGATACCAGCCCTCCGAGTTACCCTGTCATCTTGAGCGGAGTATGCCGAAGAGCGCAGCGAATCGGCATACGCAGTCGAAAGATCCCTATGGCAGGTCATGTCGTTTCAATGGCTTAGAACGATCGCACCTCTCACCCCAAGCCCCTGCGTCTTTTCTCCCCCCACCCACGTATTCACAGTAGTATGAACGCGACTGCCTTCTATTTCGAGAGCTCGATGGCGCAAGAGAGCACCGAGATCGCTCGTGGACTTCGCCGCCGAGATCCCGATCTGCTCGACCGCCTCATCGAGCAATACCAGCATCGCCTTCTCCGCTACCTTGTGTACTTGACCGGACGGCGCGAATTGGCCGAAGACCTCTTCCAGGAAACCTGGATCCGCGTGCTCGAACGCGGCCACCAGTTCAACGACAAATATGCTTTCAGCACCTGGCTGTTCTCGGTTGCACGCAACCTCGCCATCGATCACATGCGACGCAAGCAGCCCACGAGCCTCGACGGTTTGATGAATAACAATGATGACGCCGCACCCTTCGACGTGCCGGCGACCGGCAGCGCCTCGGCTTTCGATCTGACTCTGCAGCGCGAGCAGAACGAGCACATTGCCGCTGGCATGCAACATCTCCCGGCGGAATACCGTGAAGCGCTCGTGCTTCGATTTCAGGAAGGCATGTCTCTCGAAGAAATCGCGAGCCTGGCACGCGTGCCCTTGGGAACCGTGAAATCCAGAATCTACCGCGGTCTGAGCGCGCTCGAACCGTGGCTAAAAGGAGCCCAGCTGTGAACACTAGCAACAACGACGCACATGAGCGGGCGAGGGAATTGATTGCACTATCCGGTATCGAAGCGACTTCCGTGGCCGCTCGGGCTTCCGGCCAACCGTCGTCGGATGCGTGGTTGGCCGCGCACCTGGAAACCTGTGACTCTTGCCGCGCCTTCGCCGAGAGCGCCGCCGGTACGATTCGCGGCTTACGCTCGATCCCCATCGCCGCCGATCGCAGCCTGGTCTCGACCACGCAGATGAGAGTGCGCCGCCGCGCCCTGGAATTGCAACGCCAGCGCGAGCGCGTGTGGCTGGTTTCGGTGAGTTGTACCGCCGTGACCTTGGGCGCGCTGCTCAGCGCAGTTGCTCTGTGGCGTGGCTTTGCATGGTTAGGCGCGTGGGCGCAGTTGCCTTCATCGGTCTGGCAAGTAGCTTTCCTGGTCTTCTGCGTGATGCCGGCCCTGGTGGCGGCAATACTGCTGCTCGCCAAAGATAAGCACCTGCCCGATCACACTCGCTCTTACCAGGGCTAATCGAACGAGCATGATCCGACGAGCATAAATCGAAGCATGAAAAAGATTTTGCAGGAACGAAGTACAGAGTCAGGAGATTAATATGACAACCAGCAATCAAACTTCATCGCGATTCAAAGACGAACTCCGCATTCTTTCGCCGTGGGCCTACGCCCTGGCTGCCCTGGTATTCGTGGCGATTCCTGTGCTCTTTGTGGTCTTCGTAGGCAAGGATCCCAAAGCCCCCCCGTTTGCGGTGCGTTGCCTGCTCGGAGCCATCGCGGGAACGCTGCTCGCCTGCTACGTCATTCTGATCGGCTACATCAATCAGGACGCGGGCCGTCGCGGCATGAGCCGCGTGTGGTGGACGCTGCTCGCCATGTTTGTCCCCAACGGCCTGGGGATCGTCCTCTATTTCCTCTTGCGCAAACCGCGCACCGCACACTGTCCCCAATGCGATGCCCGGGTCGAACCCGGCTTCAGCTTCTGTCCCCGATGTCGCGCGCGTTTGCAGCCCACCTGCCCACACTGCCAACGGAGCGTAGACCTCGGCGACAAGTTCTGTCCCTACTGCGGCGAAGCCCTTGAGCCAACCGCACCCGCGCCGCCCGCACCCGCGCCGGCGACCCAGCCGCCCCTGTCGTCCTGAGAGCAGCTCAGATACGCCATCAATTCGCCGGGATTGAGGCACTAACCTTCGTGCGAATGGCGGCGGCTCGTGCTTCCAGGGGTTCTGCTTCCACCGGTCGATCCAATTTTCGCAACAGAGCGGCGTAGTTCGTAAGGGTCTCGGCTTCCTCCAGTTGCTGTGGATACCAACTCTTCGCCCAGGCATCGAGAGCGCGCTTGTAAAACGATTCGGCCGCGTCGAAATTTCCTTGGTCTCTCAGCAAGTTGGCGTAGTCGCTCAGCAACTCAGCAATCCGGGGATGTCCCGCCCCCAAAGGCATTTTGTCCGACGTCTCCAGCGACCGCTCGAAAAGGGGAATCGCCGCCGCGATATCGCCTTTTTCACGATAGATCTCCGCCAGCTCGTTCTGGCTGTACCAATGCAAAAGCGCCACTTGCTTGGGTTTCGCAAATTTCGCTTTCGCAGCCCTTTCATCCACCATTTCAGATTGCTTGATCGTGTCCACCGCATCGTCATAACGTTTCTCATGACCATACACTCTGGATAAATCCATCAAATCTTCGGCCAGTTCTCTGATCTTAAACTCTTGATTGGAACCGGCCTCCTTCTCATCCAGGGGTATGATCTGCTTGTACAGTTCCGCAGCCTCGGGATATTTTCCAGATTCGGCGCCGACCTTTGCCAATTCCCTGCATTCACGGAGCAACTCGTAAGAGCGCGCCCAGTGGGCATCGAGGAATGGTCCCGGCACGTTCTCATGGAAAAAGGGAACCTCGAGCATGGCTACCATGGCGTCCCAGGCTGTCGCCGCGCCCTTGTGGACGCCGGAAACGGAGCTATCCTTCCGGTATATCTTTCGACTGATTTCCAGTTTCAGCAGCAAAAGCGGAAATGCAGCTCCATATCGACCCTCGCGCTCGTACAGCCGGCCAAGTGTTTCCGCATCGCTGCCGGCCTCAGGGCTGTCTGGGCCAAAAGCCGTGGCGTCGATTGCCAGGATTCTGGTTTCCGCCGTTTCCGCATCCGAGTCTTGCTTCTGCCCTTCATACATCCTCGCCAAATCCCGCAGCGCATTCCTCAAATCAATCATGGTCGACAACGCTTCAGGATCGCTCGGTTTCGCTGCCTTCTTCACGACAGGGAAAAAACGATTCCAAATCGGCGCAGCTTCGTCGCGTCTACTTTCAAACTCCTCGCCCTTTCTTTCAAAGTCATAGATCACCGCCAAACCAATCTGGGCATAGGCCAACCCGGGATCTTCAGGCCCAGCGGAGGCCTCGAAGATGGCGACGGCCTGCTTCTGCCGGTTTTCCGCCTCGGTAAGTTTTGCTTCTTTCACGTACAGAGCCGCAAGTTTACTCAGCGTCTCCGCCGTCCGAAAATCATTTGGGGGAAATGCCTGAGTTTGCGCAAGCGCGGCCTGAAACTCCTGCTCCGCCTTTGCATACTTGAATGACGCGGAGGCCTTGCCACCCGCTTTCATGTGTTTGTCCCATTCGCCATCTTGGGCCCACAAAGCTGGCTCTACCCGCACCAGAAAGAAAAGCAGCGCCACCGCCGACCGGATTCGATTGAAACGCACGTTAAAGCTCGGCGCGCCAATGTGCATCCATCTCCTCCTTCCCGAAACTATGCGCATCGAACAGGCTTGCTACTTTATCACTCTCAATGCACGCTTGCCGGGTGCCCCATTTCTCGCGTCCTTTGTGAGAAAGCCTGCCCTGAGCGAAGCCGAAGGGTGGGAATTTCGATTGTGTGGATCCAAGCAGGACTTTTTCCAGCTATTGCAGTTTCGAGTATTCCGCCTTGGCTCGCTTCAGGATGGGGATGTCGGGGTCGGCATCCTTGCTATGGCTCTGGGACGTCAACGTGATGCGAAAATTAGGAATTCAACGGTGACGTCAGGGGTCACGAGCCCACACACCACTAAAGTGCCATTGACGAAATAGCACTTTAGTCCTAGCGTCCAAATTGCGCCGCTCTCTAAGGACGATAAATTCCCCCGTTCAGCAAAGGCGACTGGCCGCGCCTCTGCTCCTCACCGCGACGTGTTCGAGACTCCAGGGCACGGCCCCATCAAACACTAAGTAGCAGAAATCTCTCGGCAGAATTCTAGGCGCGATCTCCGTTCTCGGGGAACCGCAGAGTCACGCCCAGGGAGACAAGGATTGATTCGATGAAAGCCAGACATGTGCTTCTCGTTTCAACTGTGGACAAAATCTCCGCTAACGATGTTGACAATTCGGATGGATGGCGCCTGTCGAAGACGTGGGACGGTTCTTCTGGTCCTCGATGGCGGGCCTGGCATTAAACGGCTGCGCTGAGGGATCTGCGACATAAGTGTCCAGCTGTCAGATGGCACGAGCGCACCCCAGTTTATTAGCAAGGATTGGCGGCTCGTGGGAGGAGGATTTTATGAAACGCGCTACGTCGTCAGGTTTCGGCCGTCGTTCTCTATGCGCCATTCTGTTCCTGATGGTTGCAATTCAGTTCACCACCGGACAGGCGAATGTTCAGGGCAAGTGGACCACTCTGTCCTACACGACGCCCATCAATCCAGTTCACGCGGCGCTATTGGCGAATGGCAAGATACTTATCGTCGCCGGTTCAGGAAGCTGCCCACCTTATTATGCGTTTTGCCCACAGGGTCCGCCGTATGGTCCGGGGAATGAGTCCGGCGCTGAGCTTTTGGATCCTGTCGCCGGCACCATCACCCCGTACACACTGCCTTGGGACATGTTCTGCAATGCCATGGTCGTTCTTCCCGACGGTCGCCCGTTCATCATGGGAGGCACCGTATCATACGGCCCCAGTTCTGATCCTCAGTTCACGGGCTACTCTGCTACAGCGACTTATGATCCTGCGACCGGAATCTTCAGCGGACAGCAGGCCATGGCGCATGGACGCTGGTATCCGACGGCGATCGTGTTGAGCGACGGCCGGGTGATGGTTCTCTCGGGGGCAATCTCCGGCTGGGATCACCACAACCAGAATCTGACTGGCACCACCAACAGCACCGTCGAGTTCTACACCGTCGGGTCCGGATGGAGTCAGGAGTACCCCGTTCCTACGACTTGGACCCCGCCTCTTTATCCGCGCCTGCATCTTTTGCCCAACGGCAACGTGTTTTACTCGGCGCCAGAGCCAACTTCAGCACTCTTTGACCCCTCCGATCAGACCTGGACGCTCGACGTGGCCACGACTATCTATGATGCCAGCCGCGGCTACGGCACGTCCGTGCTCTTGCCGCTGACTCCCACGAATGACTTTGACCCCAAGGTGATGATTCTTGGAGGCGCCGGCGTCTCCACTACAGGGAACCCGTCCACCGACACGACCGAGATCATCGACCTGGGTGCTTCCCCGCTGGAATGGCAATCGGGTCCGAACATGTCCGAGGCCCGCATGGAAATGAACGCAACCATTCTGCCCAACGGCAAGGTGTTGGCGATTGGCGGCTCCACCAACGACGAGGACTCAACCACCGCCAGTCTGAATGCGGATCTCTACGATCCAGTCTTGAAGACTTTTTCATCTGCGGGGGTAAATGCCTATGCCCACCTGTATCACTCCACGTCATTGCTCCTGCCAGACGCCACCGTCTGGTTCGCGGGCGGAATCCGGAGCAGGGCACCTACGAACCCCACATGGAGATCTATCAACCCGCCTATCTCTTCAACTCCAACGGGACACTGGCCACGCGGCCAACCATCACCAGCGCCCCTGCCAGCATCGCTTACGGCGTGCCCTTCACCGTTCAAACCCCGAACCCTTCCAGCATTTCCTCGGTCGTCTTGATGCGAAACGGCGCCGTGACTCATGCCTTCAACATGGACCAGCGGATGGTCGGGCTGGCTTTCACGTCAGGGACTGGAAGCCTGACGGTCACTGCACCGTCCAGCGGTGACATCGCGCCGCCGGGGTATTACATGCTCTTCTTGTTGAACAGCGCGGGTGTCCCCTCCGTCTCAACTATGGTCCAAGTGCCATCCGGCACGCCACTTCCGCCTCCACCCAGCGGCATCAATTTCGTGCAAAGTAACTCTGCAACCGCAAACTCCGGCACGTCCATTGCAATCCCGTATAGCAGTCTACAAATCGCGGGAGACTTGAACGTAGTGGCGGTGATGTCGGGAGACACCACCTCTTCGATAAGTTCGGTCACCGACAGCAACGGCAATACCTACACCCGAGCGGTGGGTCCCACCACCACCGCCGGATTGCAACAGTCTATTTACTACGCCAAGAACATCGCGGGCGGCAGCAATACCGTGACCGTGAAATTCAATTCATCGGCAAGCTACCCCAACGTGAATGTGACGGAATACAACGGCTTGAGCACATCCAATCCCTTCGACGTCTCGGCAGCAGCCACCGGCAGCGGGACTACCGCGAACAGCGGTTCTGCCACCACAACTTCCGCGAATGAGCTGATCGTTGGCGCCGGCAATACCAGCGGACATTTCACCGCAGCCGGGTCCGGATTCAGTAACCGGCTGATCAACCCTTTCGGTGGCATTTCGGAAGACCAGATCGTCAAAGGCTCTGGAGCCTATGCCGCCACGGCGATCGACAACGGCCGCACCTGGGTGATGCAGATGGTTGCCTTCCGGGGCAGCTTGCAAACTTCGTCATCGCCTCCTGCGCCTACTGCGATCTCGCCCACATCGGGCACGACGAACGGCGGAACCTCCACGACCATCAGCGGAACGAACTTTGCGTCCGGTGCAACCGTCACTTTTGGCGGCACGGCAGCGACCAGCGTCGTCGTGGTCAGCAGTACCACGATTACCGCCACCACTCCCGCTCATGCAGCGGGGGTCGTAAACGTAGTCGTGACCAACAGCAACGGCCAGAGCGGGACCCTGACCAACGGCTACACCTACACCTCCAGCGGAACCATCATGTTCGTCCAGGTAGCTTCAGGTCCACCTACGATCCAGGCTTCCAATACCTCTGTTGCAGTTGCTTACGTACACTCGCAGACCGCAGGCAACCTGAATATCGTGGTGGCGGGATGGGGCGACACTACTTCCTCGATCAGTTCAGTCACCGACAGCAAAGGCAACACCTACACCCGGGCGGTGGGTCCCACCACCGGTACTGGATTGCAAGAGTCCATTTACTACGCCAAGAACATTGTCGGTGGCAGCAACACAGTGACGGTCACTTTCAACCAGGCAGCGGCTTATCCCGATGTCCGCATTCTGGAGTACAGCGGGCTCGACCCAACCAGTCCCCTCGACGTGACAGCCGCGGCAACAGGCACCGGACCTACTGCGAGCAGCGGTTCTGCGACTACAACTTCAGCCAGCGAGCTGATCTTTGGCGCGGGCAATTCCGCTCACCACTTCACGACAGCCGGTTCCGGATTCACGGAGAGGGTGATCAACATCTACGGCAGCATTGCGGAAGACAAGGTTGTTAGTAGCGCTGGCAGTAACGCGGCCACAGCCACTAATAGCGCCGGCTTTTGGGTGATGCAGATGGCGACGTTCAAGGCAAAGCCTTGACGCCCGAACGGCCTCACCCACAGGTAGCTCCTGAGCGAGCTGGCATTTGCAGTCGAAAGTAACGTAGACGGGTTTGGAACGGCGCACTAGCCTCGAATGGGGAGCAATCGCAGTCGCGGCTCCGCACATTATGGGCATTCTTTTTTATTTCGGAACATTCTATTTCGCTGGTCTAGCCCAGTGGATGGTTCTGAAACGAATTACCAACCAGGTGAACCAACACCTCCCATACAGCGAACAATATGTCGCTTCGATTTGGGCATTTTCGCCGAGGTCAGTTCGCTCGCCGATTAACGAGATCAAAGTTTGGCGACTGCATCGGCAGTTCTTCCCCGAGAGCTACCTCCCATGGTTACACTTAGCCACTTGGGTCTTGATGATCGTATTCTTCGCACTCTGCGTGCAGTTTGACCGCTCCCATTCCATCGCCCACCCAGGGGTAGTTGTGTAACATCGCGGTCCCCCTCAAAACCCTACAATCAGCGAAATGGCCGGGCGCCCCATTTCCCGCGTCCTTTGCGAGAAACCTGCCCTGTTTTGCCAAAGCCCCGAGCGAAGCCGAGGGGGAAGCCGAAGGGATCACTACGTCAGCGAAGCCCCCTCCAGAAAAGATTCCTCCGCACAAGCCTCAATCCGATCCACGAACCCGGGCGTCTCTCCGCTCAGCAGATGCCAGGCTTCCTTGTACTCCTTATATTTCGCCGTCTCCAGCTTTGGATACAGCCCCACGCACCACATCCCTCGGACTAACTTCTCCGGCAGGATGTACCAAACATCCTCCGGAATCACATAAGCCGCCACAAAATCAAACGAATTCCTCTTGTAAGGACCTTTACTGTCTTTCAACGTGCACGAATACCCTGTCCCTTGGCGGAATATCGTGGACTTAACCTGCACCCGCACAATCCGCCACCCTGCGTCCACCGTAAAGTCATACCCCGACGACTCCCCCCAAGGCCGTCCCAGCACCAGCCCCAGCCCGGTAGCCCGCGCCGCAAACACCAACTCCACCCACTCCCCGCGCTTCTTGCCATTCTTGATAATCTTCATCCCCGCGAATCGATTTTTCCTCATGCTCTCCCTCTAATATGCTCTGTCATCCTGAGGCGCGTTTTTTGCGCCGAAGGACCCCTGTACTCTTATCCGCACCCGCGCAGCCTCAGGGAGTTCTCCCGAAGGCCCGCTTCTGGATTTCAGCCCCAACAAAAAATGCGGCCGCCAGTAGCCCCACAATTCTCGGAACCTACTCCACTTTCACACGCCGATGGGGGAAGGTAAAGTCCACGAAAGTAGAGTCCAGCCCGGCGCTCGGCAGCAGATGATCCTATTTTTTATCTATTGATTCATCTCCCATCTCATTTTCTGTGGAAAACTGCGCGATATCTAACTACGGCAGTGTAACCGAGTGAGAACACTATTCATATAGTTGGTCGTGGACAAAGATATCGGTAGGTAGTTAGCAAGGGAGGTATTTATTATAAATATAAGTTCGATGCTACCTAGCGAGCAAGATAGAAAGTGACTAGAGCGTCAGACAGGAGAGTTACTACAATGGGTCAAAACAAGACACAGAAAGCAGCAGCCGAACGAGCCAAGAAGACTGCCGCTCAACCGGAAGTCCAACCAGCAGCAGAAGCCAAACAGTCAAAGCCGGATGTAAAGCCAGTGGCTACACAGGCAGCAGCGGCACCGGCACAGCCCAGCAAGCAGCAGGCCACACTAGACAAACTGAAAGCTGCTTGGACTGAGAAGAAGGTTGACCTCAGCAAGATGAGCGTGACAATGGACGGGAAGTTCATGCTCGTCATCCCTGCCGAGGGATGGCCTACCATCCAGCTCGGCCCTACGGGAGGAATCGTGTTGCCACAGATCAGGAGCTACGCGAAGGCTTGGGATGCGGCAGTGGACGGGCTGGCGTTATATCAGAAGCAGCAGACCAGGGACGCAAAGAAGGCTACTGCTACAGCACCCGCACCGAAAGCTGCTGCACCCCAGTCGTCGCCGATCGCCACTGGATTCCTCCGCGGGCACGAGCCCCACATAGCTGGCGATCTGCTTACCGCAGTGAAACCGTTCTGGAGTTCCAATGACCAACTCGAATGCCAACGCCGTCAGCACGCCGACTCCGGGATGGGTCATGAGTCGCCGTGCTGCTGGCCTCTTCTCTACTTCCTCCTCCAGAGCTCGCGTCAACTCCTGGATCCTCGGCGTCAGTTGGTCCAGTAAGTCGAGCAGGTCTTGGCGACGTCGCCCGGCCCACGGAGCGAGTATTAGCGATTCCAGTTCGCTGCGACCCGCCGGCCGCCACAGCGCCTTCTTGCGCCGCACTCCCTCATTGAGAGCTACCACATGCAGCTGATTCATGATGCGCGTGCGCATCTGGACCAGCCGATGACGATGCCAGAGTAGTTGCCGCAGATCCCGATTTTCTACGTCGGGCACCCAAATCCTGGGAAAGCGATCTTCCATCAGGAGCTTCAGCAACAGCTGCGCATCCTGGCGATCGGTCTTCTGTTTCCGTACCCGCTTGGTGCGGATTACCGCTGCGTCCCCGATCCACAACTCAAACTGCAAGTCGATCAGCAAACGCTCGAACCAGCGTGCGTGCCCGCTGGCTTCCATCCCTACCCGCACGGTCAAACCACGATCCTTGAGATTGCGGTAGAACAGCTCCGCCTCTTCGCGGTGAGTCAGACGCCGTTCGCTCACCTCACCTGTTTCTGTGTCCACAAATGCAATTTGCTGGAAGCCCGGATGATAGTCACAACCTATAATCAGCATATTCGGCTCCTTTCCTCCGAGCCTTTGGTTGGTTGGCGCCACCAAAGTCTACTCGGGCCTGGGAGCCGACATTGTTATGGAATCATTACACTCATCCTATTAAAGAGGATGTCAAGAAAAAATTCTTCTCCGTCCCCCTCGAGGGGACATGAGGCTGGTAGCTTGCATCCAGCTCTGCCATTACTAGAGGGGCTTTTGGTTTTACCGCTTTGGATCGCCGCATATTTCAGCGGCGATGCCAACCCCAGTTGATCTCCCTGACCTAACGGTTTCATGGAGCAGTGGCGCTTGACGCCGTTCGGTTGCGAAGCTACGCAAGCCAAGGGTTGGCTTAAGTGCCAACCACGATCCTATTTGAGACTTGAGGCCTATGGCTTTGTTGGGTTATCCGAGGGGGCATAGGATTGACCCGGAGACTCGGTACTGCATGACAGTACACGAACGCCTAATGAGTGAATGGATACTCTCCCTCGAACCCGAGCATCGCACGAACCGATTGGCTACCACCGCGGCACGTAAACCTGGGGGATCACCTGGGTTCTCTGAGATGCTCAGGCTGCTTGCGGCTTCAGTTGTTGGGCGTCGAAACGTTCCTCCTTCTTCCAGAGTGTCAAGGCAATGGCCGCGATCTTACGTGCCAGGGTGAGACGCGCCATCTCGGGCCTCATCCCTTTCTCGAGCAAGGCCACATAGAAGTCGCGCAGCGGGCCCACCCCACAGCTGGCCCGGGTAGCGGCTCCCTTGAAGATCTCTTTCATCTCATGGTTGTGATTCTGATTCAGACCACGAATCTGTTGTGGTTTTTTCGAGCGTTGCAGTTGTCCGTGCACGTAGCGATATTGCGCACTGTCGCGGGTCTCAATGCCCAGCCCGCTATAGGTCCATAGTTGTCGCTTGCTGCGAAATCGATGCGGAGTTTGCATCAGCGCCAGCAAACGGGCGGCGCGAATCGGACCGATGCAGGGTATCTGACGCAGCAGTTTCGCCGCCTTATGTTTCCGGCTCTCCGCCAACAACTCGGGGCGTAGGGTTCGCCGCAATGCCTGCAATCCATCCATTTGCTGATAGAGCAACTCGGCTCGGCGATGGACGCCGGCATGCGGGATCTTGTGCAACCATTCCTGGCGATAGCGCGCCGCATAGACCTGGGTCCCGGAACAGGCAATCCCCCAGCCGCGATACAACGCCTTCAGCCGATTCATCACCCGGTTTAAATCTTTACTGATGGTCTGATAGCTGCGCGCCAACTCGCGCAGTGTCCGTAGTCCGTTTTCTCCGTGGTAGACCGGACGCAGCATTCCCGTGCGCAACAAGTCGGCCAACTTGTGCGCATCCACCTTGTCACTCTTGCTGCCCTCCTTTAATAAGGCGTTACGCCGCGGGTTGCAGACCAGGACTTCGTGCACGTGGGGCTTGAGCAGATCGTACAGCCAGGCTGCCCAGGTGCCTTCTTCCCACGTGACGTATAGCTCGCCTCGCAGACCGTGGATGAACTGCAAGATGCTGCTGGCTTGGGTTTCGACAATGGATTCCATCACCAGCTTCCCACTGTCATTGAGGACGGCGATCACGATGGCTTCCTTGTGCACGTCCATGCCGATATACTTGCTGTCGCGACTCATTTAGTTGCCTCCTTGGGGGGAAGGTCATTCGTGCCAACGCTTATCTTTCCCCCAAGGTAAGTTGCCATTCTTCAGCGAGTTTTTCTATGCCATTACTTCTCAGCGAGGCCGTAGCGCAGCGCAGTCCCTACACGGCGCAGCGGAGTGAAGGCCGCGCCACACCATCTGCTTCAACCTTCTGAAGCAGGGCGCTCTTTCATAATGCATTGACCTGTCGGCCCGATCTTCAATCACTGTTTCGTCACTTGGGCGGGAAAAGCAAACGGGGCGGCTAACGCCGCCCCGCCGAAAAACTGACCACTGACCATTAGCCACTGACCACTGCCCTAAGTTCCCTCCGACCACCCCGCCAAATACTCCTCCTGCTCCGGAGTCAGCCGGTCGATCTTAATCCCCATCGACTCCAGCTTCAGCTTGGCGACACGCTTGTCGAGTTCGTCAGGCACACGGTAGACTTTTCTTCTCCAGCGTCTTGAAATTCTTCACCATGTACTCGACCGAAAGCGCCTGGTCGGCAAAGCTCATATCCATCACCGACGCCGGATGCCCCTCGGCCGCCGCCAGGTTGATCAGCCGGCCTTCGCCCAGCAGATTGATCTTGCGGCCATCCTTCAAGGAGTATTCGTCGACGAAGGCGCGCGTCGTGCGCTTCGAAGACGACATTTTCTCGAGCGCCGGAATATCGATCTCCACATTGAAGTGCCCGGAGTTCGAAATGATCGCGCCATCCTTCATCAACTCGAAGTGTTCCTTCGTGAGCACGCTCTTGTTACCCGTGACCGTGCAGAACACGTCACCCAGCTTCGCTGCCTCGGTCATCGACATCACGCGGAAGCCATCCATCGTTGCTTCCAGCGCCTTCGTCGGATCGACTTCGGTGATAATCACTTCCGCGCCGTTGCCGCGCGCGCGGCTCGCCAGCCCGCGGCCGCACCAGCCATAGCCTGCCACGATAAACTTTGACCCGGCCAGCAGGAAGTTGGTCGCGCGGATGATGCCGTCAATGGTCGACTGCCCGGTGCCATAACGGTTATCAAAAAGATGCTTGGTGTCGGCGTCGTTCACCGCCACGATGGGAAACTTCAGCACGCCTTCCTTCGCCATCGCGCGCAGCCGGATTACGCCTGTAGTCGTCTCTTCCGTTCCGCCGATCACGCCTTCCAGCGCGTCCGTTCTCTTGGTGTGCAGAATCGTCACTAGATCGGCGCCATCGTCCATGGTCACATGCGGCTTGTGATCGATCGCCGAAAGAATGTGCTGGTAATAGGTATCGTTATCCTCGCCCTTAATGGCGTAAACCGAAATTCCCTGATCGCGGACCAGGCTTGCGGAAACATCGTCCTGCGTCGAAAGTGGATTCGAGGCGCACAACACAACGTCAGCGCCTCCATCGCGCAGGCAGATCGCCAGGTTCGCCGTCTCTGCCGTCACGTGCAGGCAGGCCGAGATGCGGATCCCCTTCAGCGGCTGGTTCTTGATGAACTCCTTGCGGATAATCTGCAACACCTTCATGGACTGGTTCGCCCACTCGATGCGCTTCTTGCCCAGTTCGGCCAGTTCCACGCTCTTGATATCGCTATTGATCTGTGCTGCTGTCGACATACGCCTCCTGTGGCGCTTTCACCTGCGGAAAGTTGTTCGGTTACCTGGTTACCTTATGCGATTTGGGGGAAGTTTGATTGCCAGCAAAATCAGAATACACGAATCGAGACAAAATTCAGCATGCCCAACCGGCCCTTTAGGGAGTGGCACCTTCGGCCCATCCCGAGTTTCACCTTGGTGAGTCCGTAAAATGCGAGTCCCCAAAATAAAAGGCGAGCCCACCAGATTTACCCGTGAACCCCCGTGTCCTCTGTGGTAAAGATTTTCGCCGGCTACTTGCGTCCAGCGTGCACCGGCTCACGCACACCGGCATCGCTCGCCAGAGAAGCCGCCTTGTCCGTAGCTTCCCAGGTGAAGTCAGGATCGTTCCGCCCAAAATGCCCGTAAGCGGCTGTCTTTTTATAGATCGGCCGCCGCAAGTTCAGCGAATCGATGATCCCTCGCGGAGTCAGCTTGAAGTGTGCCCGAATTAAATCCGGAATAACCGCCGGATCCACTTTCTCCGTGCCGAATGTCTCCACCCGCACGCTCACCGGATCGGCCACGCCGATGGCGTAAGCCAGTTGCACTTCGCAACGGTCGGCCAGCTTCGCCGCGACAATGTTCTTCGCGATGTGACGCGCCATGTAAGCCGCCGAACGATCCACCTTGGTCGGATCCTTGCCGCTGAAGGCTCCCCCGCCGTGACGTCCCATGCCGCCGTAAGTGTCGACGATGATCTTGCGCCCCGTCAGCCCGGTATCACCCATCGGCCCGCCAATCACGAAACGTCCTGTGGGATTGATGTGGTACTTCGTGTCTTCGTCCAGCAGGTGCGCCGGAACCACCGCCTGGATCACATGCTTCAGAATCGACGAGCGCAACTCCTCATTGCCAACGGTCTCCGCATGCTGCGTGGAAATCACAACCGCATCCACCCGCAACACCTTGCCGTTAGCATCATATTCAACTGTAACCTGGGATTTTCCATCCGGACGAAGGAAGGGAAGCGTTCCATTCTTGCGCACCTGCGAGAGCCGCATCGTAAGCTTGTGCGCCAGAGAAATGGGAGTAGGCATCAACTCCTCATTCTCATCACAAGCATAACCAAACATCATTCCCTGGTCGCCGGCGCCGCCGGTGTCTACGCCCATGGCTATGTCGCCGGACTGTTTGTTGATGCTGGAGATCACGGCGCAGGTGTTGCAGTCGAAGCCATAGACGGCGTTATCGTAGCCGATGGCGCCGACGGTGCCGCGGACTACGTTCTGGAAATCGACGTAGGCTTTGGTGGTGATTTCTCCGGCGATGACTACGAGGCCGGTGGCGGTAAGGGTTTCGCAGGCGACGCGGCTGGTAGAATCTTCGGCCAGGCAGGCGTCGAGGATGGCGTCGGAAATCTGGTCGGCGATTTTATCGGGATGGCCTTCGGTTACGGATTCGGAAGTGAAAAGAATGCGGTTCTTCGTTATTGTGGCTGCAGCCAAGATTTTGTCTCCTTAAGAAACTGCTTTGGACCTTATTTCCAGCGACGGTGGGGGGTACTACTCGCGGTCACGTCGGTCACGTGAAAGACCGAACAAACATCATACTATCGGGACCAATCCAGCACAAGATCCGTCGCAAAAAAGTCCTCGAAAAGGCTAACAGACGGCTTCCGACCGGGCAATGATTTTAGCGCTAAATGCCGCAGGATGAATCCAATAGCGGAATTGTTGTGTTGGATGGGGTATACGGACGGCTGGCGGGAAGAACCCGCTGCCCGCAGCATCGGGGCCCACTTCTCGCAAAAGACGCCAGAAGTGGGGCACCCATTTTCTAAACTATCCGGCAGATGTGGGCCACCCGCCTATGTGCTGGAGGGAGATCCCTCGCCCCGCTGAAAAACGCGGGTCTTCGGGATGACGCCGGGGGGATAAGATCCGTAACTTGTTGAGCGGCACCATTACCGTCTGTCCGGCTTTTCATGTAATCTTCAAGCGTTTCTCGGGAGCAGTTATGGGTCAAGAAGGCTTCATTCCGGTTGCAGAAAATCCCAAGTCGCGAAACGACATCGTCGAGCGCGGGTTCAGCCGTTGGCCGCTCAGAGTTGATTTGGACATCGCGCGTGCGCTGGAAGAGTTGGCCCATGCGGCATGGTCCATCCCTCGGGACAAGTACTATAACGGGGGTGACAGGTATCGGTCGTTAAATCGGGTGCGGGCCGAGATTGTTGCGGGTGGGGTAAAAGTTTGGTCGAGCGATGAGAACACGCCCTATGTGCAGCTGAAGAAATACAACACGACAATCGGCGGCGTGCCCCGGGAATACGCCCCGCTGCCCCTGGAGGTCGCAGCTTCCATAGGCGTTCGCAAGATGATTGCTCACCACCTTCACTCCCTGCCGCTCTCGACGGTGGGTACGAGGTATTTGGTCAACGTCCATCTAATAAGATTCACAGCGACGCCGGGCCGGCCTTGCGACACCAGCCCACCGGGCTTACATAAAGACGGGGAAAAGTATATCGCGACGCATCTAGTGGGCCGCTGCGGCGCTCAGGGTGGCGAAGTGATCATAACCGACAATGACAAACACGAAATGGATCGCTTCACGATGCGGGAAACTGGTGAATGTTATGTCTTCGACGATGACCGCATCTGGCATATGCTGACGCCGGTGGCGGTGCTGGAAGGCAATCAATACGCCCACCGTGACACGCTGGCATTCGATATGCTGCCCGAGGACTGGGAACCTGTGAAGTGATCCAGTGAGCTGCGGCGCAGTGCTCCGAGGCCTCTAATCCTCCAATCGCCAAACGGAGCCTCAAGTCTTAGCTCAAGAGCATCCCAACCTCGACACCGAATCGCTAAACAGCAAGCGAAGAGGCAGGACTCTGCCCGTTCCTGCAGCATCGCGTACTCCGCCTTGGCTTCCCTCAGGATAGGAATGTCGGTGTCGGCGTCGTTCCAGGGGGGTGGGAAAATCCATCCCTGGTTGCTTCCTGTTTGCCGACAATCCACCCAGAAGCGTTGGACGTTCTCTGCAGGATGTTGCGCAGGCTTAATGTCATCGCTCGGACTATGTGAACTTGGCCTTCCGCTCTTTTCGCGATTGGCGCGAACACTGCCTTATGGCATTGTGGTGATTAACATAGTGCGTGCACACTTCTCAGCACCGGCAACAAGCCGGAAGGAGAAAATGCATGCGGAATCCAACCAAGAATGGTTTGCCCATCTCAGATGTTGAGTCCCAGTACGATGCCTACCTGCTAACGACGCGCGGTCTATCATGCTCCACTCGCAAACTTCATCACCACGTTGTCCACAAGCTTCTGTCGGCGCGCTTTCCCAGCGGGAACATTGATTGGAGTAAGGTTCGCTTCAACGATTTCGTGCAGTTTCTTACGAGCGAGTTTGCGCGGTTGCACAATCGGGCAACTCAGACAGCTTGGTTGATGATCCTTCGCAGCTTGTTGCGTTATCTGTCCCGCGAAGGCCACATCCCTCCGGGCTGGGACGCCGCGTTGCCGTCGATTGCCACTCGGAAGCACATTTCTCTACCGCGGGGACTCTCACGGGAACAGGTGCGCGCGCTTTGGTCAGCCAGTGAGGGTCGGAGGCCACGCAACCTTCGCGACAGGGCGCTTCTGCTGGTTCTCCTTCGTCTCGGGCTCCGCGCCGAGGAGGTCGCCAACATCACACTTGCAGACATCGACTGGAGGAGTGGGTGCTTGAAGATCCGCAGCGCGAAAACCTACCGAGATCGCGTCCTCCCTCTTCCGCAAGATGTGGGACAGGCCATGGCTGCGTACCTGGACGTTCAGGGCAGACACCCGACGCACGTCTTTGAACCGAGGCGCCCTCCGTTCACTGAACAACGTCGGCGCACTCACGTAGGAAACAGCATGCGATATCTGTTTGCCTCGGCTGGCATCACCGATCGTGGGTTGCACTCCCTGCGCCACACGGCTGCGACCGCGATGGTAAATGGCGGTGCGTCCTTCAAGGATGTCTCGGATGTGCTGGGACACAAGTCGATCACCACGACATTGGTCTACGCCAAGCTCGACCTGAAGTCTCTGATGCAGGTGGCACTGCCGTGGCCCGGGGGTGCGCGATGACTTTCTCAGCTCTGTCTGCCCACGCGGAAGAGTTTCTGGCTTTGAAACGTGCAGTGGCCAAGGCCGATCCTCATGACAACTGCCAGGATCGCAGAAGTCTGAAACACCGAGAAAAACTTCTTCGGAGCTTCATTGCATACTGGCGTGACCAACAGTGTCCGTGGCCGATCCAGTCGTCTTTGGTCTTGGATTGGGTTGCTGTCGGTTCCGCCCGCCAGCATCCATACCGTGACCAGCGTCGCTTCTATGTCGTGCGGGCTTTCCTGCAGCAGATCCGCACATTCGAGCCGGCAACAGCGATCCCCGAGAACATCTATCGTCCTCTGTACCGCCGTCGGACTCCGCATCTATATTCCGAAGATGATGTAACGCGGTTGATGAAAGCGGCTTGGCGGCTTCAAAAAGTCACCCCTTTTCGCCGGGTCACGGTTTATACGCTGATCGGTCTGTTGGCAAGCAGTGGCCTGCGAATCGGCGAAGCCCTCGCTCTTGAAGTGGACGATGTACGACTCAATGCGGACACACCGCACCTCCTTATTTCCGATAGCAAGTTCGGCAACTCGCGCAACGTCGTTCTTCACCCGACGGTGGTAGGCCAGTTGCGAAAGTATCTGGCTCAGAGATCGAAAGTGCTGGCTGGTCGACACGTAAAGGGGTTCTTCATGAACCGATACGGCAGGCACCTGAACTACAACGCACAGCGGTTGGTGTTTCTCAGGCTCCTGAATCTCGCGGACATCCATGCCGTCCCTGGCGAGCGTGGTCCATCGCTCCACTCTTTTCGTCACTCATTCGCCGTGAGGAGACTTACTCTCTGGCATCGCGAAAGAAGAGACGTGCAAGAACTTCTGTCTCACCTGGCTGTCTATCTCGGCCACGTTGGCCCGGAAAATACCTATTGGTACCTAAGCGGTACTCCCGAACTCCTTCACACGGCCAGTACTCGTTTTGAGAGCCAACACATAAAAGGAGGATCGAACCGATGACCACTTCCACTCGTGTCGGACCTCTGCTTCAGATCTTTTTCACTGACCACTTGGTTGCGCAGCGGCGTCTCAGTCTACAGACGGTTGCGAGTTATCGCGATACATTCCGATTGCTGTTGCAGTTCGTTCATCGCGAAAGCGGCATCGAACCTGCTGCCCTGGAGATCCCAGAACTTGACGCCGAGATCATCCTCAGATTCCTCGACGCTCTGGAAAAAGACCGCGGCAACACCGTCGCGTCTCGCAACCTGCGACTCACGGCGATACGCTCCTTCTATCGCATGGTCGCATTGCGCGATCCTGTGAGCGTCGGCATCGCAACCCGCGTGCTGGCGATCCCACTGAAGCGAACCAATACCCGAGTGCGCGAGTATTTGACACGGGAAGAGATGGAGACCATCTTGGCTTCCATTGACCGTACACGTTGGTGCGGGCGGCGTGACTACGCCCTGCTGCTGACGATGTACAACTTAGGTGCCCGCGTCTCTGAGATATCCGGTCTTCGTCAGAGCGACGTTGCCTTCGGCAGCAAGAGCTACGTTCAGTTGCATGGGAAAGGTCGGAAAGATCGATCGATTCCGCTTTGGCCGAGAACCGCGCGGATCCTGAAGGACTTGTTCCGCGAACTGGGGCAGCCAGAGCAAGCAATGGCATTCCCGAGCATTCGCGGAGAGCCGCTGACGAGGTTCGCTATTCATTTGTTGTTGCGAAAAGCGGTCGACCGAGCATCAGCCCGCTGCGCCACTCTTAAGAAAAAGCGTGTATCGCCGCACATCGTTCGACACGGCACAGCGATGGCCTTGCTTCAGTCTGGCGTCGACATCGCCGTCATCGCGTTATGGCTGGGACACGAGAGCATAGAGACCACGCATGCGTATTTGCACGCGAATCTCGCCATGAAAGAAAGGGCGTTGGCAAAGGTCTTGCCGGTGGGCACGCCATTCCGGCGCTTCCAAGCGAACGATACTTTGCTTGCTTTCTTGGAGTCGCTATGAGCCGAGGCTGCCGGGGCGCATTTAAGATGCGCCCCCATTTTGCCTACCCCCGAACCTCGTTCCCACTGCCTACGTCGACTAGCTACGAGCCGGTTCTGGCATTGTGAGTGCTATGGCAATATTTCAACAGTTCGGTCGAGCCAGCTTGCTAATGAGATTTGTTCGTCGCAACAGACAGCATCGCGATTGCCCCAAGGTTGTTTGACGCGTCTGCCAAATCGAGGGCTGTTTTGCTTTCGTTGTCGCGCGCGCTGGGGTCCGCTCCGTGTTCCAGCAGCAAAGGCATGGCGTCAGAAAATCGTCCAGCAGCAGCGTGCATCAGAGCCGTTCTTCCATTGCTGTCCTTTAGATTCACATCTGCGTGATGTTCAATAAGAACCTTGACGGCTTGCTTGAAGCCGAATCCGGATGCCTTCATCAGCGCCGTTTCACCTTTACTGTCTGTGGCGTTGACATTTGCCCCGGCTTCGAGGAGAACCTTGGTGACGTTCGGATCGAAGAAGCCCTCGGCTGCTAGAAGGGTCATTCCGTTGTGGTCTCCAGCGTCGACCTTGGCTCCGGCCTGGAGAAGCAGTTTCATGATTTCGACATGCCTGGAGTTTGCCGCGTAGGCGAGGGGTGACCACAACTTGGTTTCCACGGGGTTAACCGGGGCTCCAGCGTCGAGCAGGAGCTTCACGATGGGCCCGTTGCCAGAGCTAACCGCGACCTGCAGCGCTGCTGATTCGCTGCCGTTCTTGCTGTCGATGCCATCCTTGGCGAGAAGATCGCGGACTTTGTCTGTACAGCCTACCGATGCCGCGCTCGCCAGCGAGTCGGCCTTAGAGCAGAGAGTTGCAAGGTCCGGTGGCGAGCAATGTTGTGCGCCACTGTCTGCGTCGGCGTGCGAAAACTCGGGCTGCGGAGTTAGCTCTACATTGCGTATGTCCTCGACGATCAACTCGCCCGCAGCACCTCCCAAATGGCCGAAACCGATTGCCCCGTAGGCGCCACTTCGACCGCAGAACACGTGGTAGTCGGACTTTATCCGCAACAGCCCAACGAAGGTTGCCGTCTTGGTGACTTCGAACTGCCCCTGCAAATCGGCGCCTTTGCTGGGAGAAGGCCACTTTGGCTGGTAGAGTTTTGCAGTCTGAGTGGAATAGGGCGCCGCAACGCCGAAGGTGAGGGAAACTGGCCAGCGATAACCGTCGGTGATGAATCCACCCTTGCATCTACCGATGATCCACGCTCCTTCCATCGTACTTACAAACTCGCCGCGCACCGCGACGCGTTTGCCCTTCCACGCGGAAAGATTCTGAAAAAGCTCACAGATCGGAACCACTGTTAACGAGCTAGGATCGGGCAATGCCTCGACTCTCAAATTGTCGAAGGAATCGAAGACAAGCTCAGCAGGTAGCTCGCCAGACTGCGCTAGTTTAATCCTGCCTGAAAAGGATGCAGAAGCACTAACCGATTTGCCTTGGCTCCGCAGGCTATCGGCATCCGCCGCGGCTTTTCGGAACTGCTGAAGCTGATCGGGTGTGACGGAGGATGATGGACTCAGGGAGAGCGCTGTCGGCCACCTGTGGCGAACGCCGGTTTCTGAGGTGTAACGACTGTCACAGTCAGCAGCGCCAAGTACGGCGATGTCTTTCGCAATAATCAAATCACCCGTGACGACGACTTGGCTTCCATCCGCGCTTCCCAGATGAGAAAACAGATCGCAAACTGACTCCTGTCCGTACAACGGGGTTACCGTCACGAGCACAGCAGTCGCAACAAACAGCAGGAGCTTAAGTTTCATTGCAGTCCCCGGAGCAATTCTACCGGGAATCGGTTAGGTGCCGCTAAACACGCGACAGCGCTCACGACCTGGAGTGGCAGGGTTCGCGTTCTGCGCGGATCGCGGGCAATCCGGAGCTAATCCGCTCCAATTGAACGCCGATTTTGCGGTTTTACAAACGGCTGACTTGGGATGCTGGCGAGATCAGGACCTGCCCAGCCTGAGACGCAGCCTCTTCACCCTGCCTGGAGACAACCGCACTATGTCAAGTGCCACGCTCTCTACCATGGCTTCACCGTGTACCCCTGAAGTTCAATCTACATAGTCCGGCTGGTGACATTAAGCTTCCTATGTGATTGAACACATAGGAAGCTATAATTGCGCGCGACGCATGGCCCTGACCAGTGGCACGAAACTCGGGCCGTATGAGATCCAGTCGCCAATCGGCGCGGGCGGCATGGGCGAGGTGTATCGCGCTCGCGATGCGCGACTCAACCGCGACGTTGCGATCAAAGTTCTGCCTGCGGCTTTCGCCCGCGATCCGGAGCGCCTGCGGCGATTCCAACAGGAGGCGCAGGCCGTCGCGGCGCTGAATCATCCCAACATTCTGGCAATTCATGATCTTGGGGAACACGAAGGCTCGCCTTACATCGTTACCGAATTTCTGGAAGGCGAAACGCTGCGCAGTCGGCTGGGTCGGGGAGCGGTGCCGGTCCGCAAGGCGATTGAATTTGCCGAGCACATCGCGCGGCCTGGCGGCGGCCCATGACAAGGGAATCGTCCACCGCGATCTGAAGCCGGAGAACATTTTTGTTACGCGCGACGGTCGAGTGAAGATTCTGGATTTCGGGCTGGCAAAGCTGACCAGGCCGGAGGCGGCGATTGCCGATGCCGCGACTCTCGCTTCGCGGACTGAGCCGGGAGTTGTGCTGGGCACGGTTGGATACATGTCTCCGGAGCAGGTGCGCGGGCTCACTGCGGATGCTCGCTCCGATATTTTCTCTTTGGGCACGACTTGCTACGAAATGATTTCGGGAAAGCGTGCCTTCCAGGGAGCAACAGCTGCCGACACTATGAGCGCGATTCTGAAAGAGGAACCCGCGGAGCTGCCTACCGGTGTTCGCAATCTACCGGCTGGGTTGGGGCGCATTGTACATCGGTGCCTTGAAAAAGACCCTGGCGCCAGGTTTCAGTCGGCTCGCGACTTGGCATTCAACCTAGAACTGCTTTCGCGTGATGAAAGCGGTCCTGCCGTTCCTATATCGGTGTCCAAGGTTAGCCGAAAGTTGTCGCCGCTCGTGGTCGCAGTTGCTGTTGTGCTGGCAGCGGCGGCTGGATTTTTCGCGCCTCGAATTATCGTGCGCACAGAGAATCGCGTGCCCGTGGGAGTGAGAAGACTGACCGACTTCGTGGGAATGGAGGAATTTCCAGCGCTTTCGCCCGACGGCAAATCGGTGGCGTTCACGGCCGACCTTGGAGGCCGACGGCAAGTTTGGGTACGGCTGCTCTCCGCGGGGGCGCCGCTGCAAGTCACGCATGATGACGCCGACCATCTGTCGCCACGCTGGTCAGCCGATTCCAGTTCCCTGACTTATTTCTCGCCATCTCCGGAAGCCAATGGACAGGGTCAAGTCTGGGAGATTCCCGGACTGGGCGGCACGGCGCGCCCGATTGTCAGCAGCCTGATTCCCGCTGACCTGAGCCATCACAGCAAACAGATCGCGTACTTGCGAGCGAATCAAGGACAAATTGAGTTGACAGTCGCAGATGGCGATGGGTCGAATGCTCACCTGATCACCCGGCTTCCTGGGGATTACATTTATTCCAATCTGCGCTGGTCTCCTGACGACCGCATGCTGGGGTACCAGAGCGGCCGAACGTTTGACTATGACGTGTTCTACGTGCCGATCAGCGGCGGCGAGCCGCATCGCATCACCCAGGACGGAAATCCGGAGGCGGGTTTTTCCTGGTTACCGGACAGCTCGGGCGTGATTTTCAGCTCTTCGCGCGGCGATACCGTCCTTTACATGCGAATCATGAACCTGTGGCTGGCTCGCCTGCGAGATAACAATCCGCGGCAGCTCACGTTTGGCGAAACATCTTACATATCGCCGGATGTCGACCGCGAGGGCAATGTGGTCGCCAGCCGCGATCGCGTGCAGTTCGACATCTGGAAGTATCCCGTGGACGGAACACCTCAGGAGAATGTGCGGCGCGGTGTCCAGGTCACGCATCAGACCGGAGCCGTACAAACGTCTTCGGTTGCGCCGGATGATCGGGAGATTGTCTATCTCAGTGATAGTGGAGGCCACGGAAATCTCTGGATCTTGCAGCCCGAAACAGGGAAAACCCGGCAGCTCACGTTCGAGCAAGATCCGCGCATCGCTTTGGGAGTTCCGGTGTGGTCGCCTGACGGGCGACACATTGCGTACGTTAATCGTGGCAGCTCGGGATGGAATGTAGACCAGTGGGTAGTCAACGTCAATGGGAGTAATGCGCATAAAGTCTCCGATGGCGGAGGATGGGCGTGCTGGTCGCCCGACGGAAACTGGCTCTATTTGTCACCCCCCACAGCGAAGGGTTTCCGCATCGATAAGGTTCGTCCGGATGGGACCGACCTCAGGACAGTGCGGGAAGATGGCCGCGGACCGGCCGTCGCGGCAGACGGAACGCTTTACTACGTCGTAGCCCAGGCGGGAGTCAACGGTTTTGCGGATATGGAAATCCACGTGGCCAAGCCCGACAACGGTCCAAACAAAGTGTTGACCCGGCTCCCGGGCTCGCGCTTGTCGTCGTCTCTGCTCATGCAACCGGTGCTCTCTCCAGACGGAAAGTTCCTCGTGGTTCTGCTGACGGACGGAGCGACCACGAACCTGTGGACGGTGGCAACTGACAACGGCAGTCTGAGACCGGTGACTGATTTCGGTCACCAAGCCACGTTCATTGCGCGGCGAGTCTCGTGGTCGTCGGATGGAAAATCTATCTACGCGGCAGTGGGCAAGGGGGAAGCGGACATCGTACTGCTCACCCACTTAACGCCATGAACCTTGGCTCTAGTACTGACAGCCGAGACCGTAGAGCCCCACCCTTCGGCTCCGCTCAGGGCAGGCTCCTTCGGCTCCCCTCAGGGCAGGCTCCTTCGGCTCCGCTCAGGGCAGGCTCCTTCGGCTTCCCCCTCGGCTTCGCTCGGGGCTTCGGCAAGACAGGGCAGGTTCCTTCCAAAGAGCGGGCGAACTTAGCCCGGATGGCTCGACGTTCTGGCTATCGGCACGATCTCCTCGGGTGGGCCATAACCGCGATCGTGAGCCGACCTGGGGATGGCGTACATCTTCAATTGGTTCCAGTTCCATCGACTGCAGACGGCAGGCCTGCCGCAGGAACAGTACAAGGTCCATTCTTCGCTGAATCCGGCAACCATGGGCAGCAGGTAGGAACCGTTACGGTATGGGCTGAAACCAACGAGATATCGAGTGAGGCACTCCGGACACTCGACGCAATGGCGAACACGAAGCGGCATGGCACATATCAAGCAGGGTAGATTTGTTGGCCAATCCGGGGAAACTTACGTGCATCCATCCTGCCATCTACCACAGGTGGAGCACGGGTTCTTAGCAGAATTACGAAACAGAAGAAATCAGGTTCGACCCTACAACGGCGAGCAACAGAACTACGCGGCCAGGATTCGAGTGGAACTGAGTTCTGGTTCGCGTGCCGGATAGAATCGCGCGCTTTGGTATGAGAAATGCAATTTTCACTCAAGCGTTCTACAGAAAACCGTAAAACATTCGTGGTCGTTTGAAAATGAGGCTTCAAAACGAGCGCGGACAGCGCCTTCGGCGACGCTGTCAGTTTGGTGCCGCCGGCAAGACGTAGCAAGCTACGTTTCTACGAGCGTGCGGGCGCTGGGTTGATGCCGTGGCGCCGGTTGTAGTTTCGTCTTTCGAATTCAGCCGCGATCGTTTCGAGGAGAAGAATTCAAGGAGTAGAATGTCGCCATGCAGTCGCCCAGCCTCCGTGGAATCGCGCGAGCCTACCTGATGTCGATCGCCTTCTGGTGCGGGTTTGCGCTGCTCATGGGCTTGCAGTACAGACCTCTCGATCGGCAGAATTTCTGGCACTGGCTGGCCAGCTTACTTATGGAAGTGGCGCTTCACGGCCTTGCCTTAGCGTTTTGGACACCGCCCATTTTTTATCTGGTGGGGAAGTACATTGGTTTTTCGAGGAGCCGTTTTCGCTACGCGCTGGTCTGGAGCCTGGGAGCTGTCCCCTTTGTACTGCTTTACACGACCATACTCTGGGTGCTCGTTCCTCCTTACGACGACGTTCTTCAGAAATACGCATCGCGCTCCTTATCTTCATGGGTTGGGATGGTTCGAGGCGGATTTGCCGACGAGATGTTCATATACATTGCGATCGTGGTGGCGGCTCACGCTTATGAGTACTTGAAGCGTTTGCGAAGACAGGAACGTGAGAAATATGAGTATCAGCAGGCGCTTGCTGCCAGTGAACTGCAAGCCCTGAAGATGCAACTCCATCCCCACTTTCTTTTTAATACCCTGCATGGGATTGCGACCTTGGTTGATGGTGACGCCAAAAATGCCAAGGCTATGATCATTAAACTGTCGAGTCTGTTGCGGACAGCGCTGGACCGCGACAGTTCGGATCTAATTCCTCTTGAGGACGAACTCAACTTTGTGGGGGAATATCTGGATCTGGAGAAGATGCGCTTCGGGAGTCGCCTCAGAATCGAGTGGTCGATCGCCGCTGAGACTTGCCGGTTGCTGGTGCCACAGATGATCCTGCAGCCGTTGGTGGAAAATGCGATTCGATATGGGGTTGCGTGCTCACGCGAGGGAGGCTGGATCGAAATCGCGGCGAGTGCGGGCAGTGGGATCCTGAACATCCAGGTGCGCAACAGTGTGGGTGGAACGACCTCCATCGGAACGGGGGTGGGGTTGCGCAATGCCGAAGCCCGTTTGAGATATCTTTATTCAGGTGACGCGAGCCTGCATCTTACTGTCGCTGAAGACCGCACTGCCACTGTGCGTCTGGCCGTTCCGGCCTTGAACTCGCAACCTGCAGGCGTACAGGCGCGACGGGTCCAGACGGTCACTGTGAAAGAGGGGGAGGACCCGTTATGCGCGTTCTCATCGTCGATGACGAACCCCTAGCCCGTGCCGCTCTGGCGAAGATTTTGACGGCCAATCCCGAGGTCGAGAGTTTCGATTCCGCGAATGACGCTATCGAGGCGCAGGAGCGTCTATCTAAAGACAGCTATGATGTGATGCTGCTCGACATCAGTATGCCGGAGCTGTCGGGGCTTGATCTGTTGCGCCGCCTGCGGCAAGACGAGCAGCCGTTGCCCTCCGTGGTCTTCGTTACCGCGCACGCCCAGTATGCCGTGGCTGCCTTCGAGAAACATGCCGCGGACTACGTCTTGAAACCTTTTTCAGCAGAACGCGTAAACCAGGCTCTGGAGTTTGCCAGTCGAAGAAACGCGAGCGAGCGGGCGGCAAGATTGATGGAGTTGATGCCCCATCTTCAGACGCTGACGCAGCAGAACTCCTCCAAGATCGGAATCAAGAGCAACGGAAGGATTCTTTTCATTGATCCTCGCGAGGTGGTCGTGGTGCAAGCGCAGGGTAATTATGCGTTGCTGCAGCGGGAGACGGGATCGGATCTGCTGCGAGAATCGATTTCGACTCTTGCGGAGAAACTCAAGGCATATGGATTTGTGCGAATTCATCGGTCAGTGCTGGTGAATGCATCTTTCGTACAAGAGATCCGCCCTTGCGCCACAGGAGAGTATCAGCTTGGCATGAGGGATGGAAAAGAATATACGGTCACGCGCACCTATAAGAAAAATCTTAAGCGCCTGGCAGCGTTCTGGGTCGGGACTGGAACGTTCCTTACTGATTGAATGCCGCTGTTTCGGGACTGAATGGCGCCTTAGCCGGGACGCCTCGCTTCGCTTGGCGGGACGGCCCCTTCGGCTCCGCTCATGGCAGGCGAGGCGGCCATGCCCACACGAGTACATTTACTGCGCTACATGAACTCCGGTGGCGTCGACGACGTAGGTTCTTGGTTCGCCTTCGTTGCCTTGAGCGGGGATGGACTTGCCGTTGAGCAGGAAGCTGATACCGGCCGCGTTTCCTGTTTTCACGACGATCTCGCGGGTGGCGCGGACGGAGGTCTGCGCGGGCGCGATCAGGGTTTCGTTAGTGACGACGGGTTCGCCGTCAGCGGTGAGGGAAACCCATGTGCTCTCCTCGGCGCGGATCAGCAGGGTGAAGGTAACGGGCGGTTTCGCCGCAGGGGCGCGAGCAGCGGTGCGCGTTGGCGGGGCAGAGTTTGCGGGTGGCGTCGTTGTGGCGGAGATGGTTGCTGATGAGGGTGTTCCTGCCGATGGAAGTCCTGCGGGCGATGCTGACCCGGTTAGCGGCTTGGCAGAACCGGAGGACTGAGTTGCTGTTGGCGCTGGGCCGGGCGCAGGAGCCGGAGACTGATTGGAAGAGGCTACGGCCGGCGATGCTGCCGTGGGCCGGGGGTTGCGGCGAAAATTCCAGAAGGCCAGAATCAGCGTTATCAGCAATAAAGCCAAGGCCAGCTTTCCCCATGGGACCGATACGGAAGACTGATCGGCTGGCGTGGGATCTCCTGCGGGATATTTTTGGCGGAAGCGCGAGACGGGAGGAGTGGCTGCGGCGGGCTGCGGCGTGGACGCCGGCAACGCGGGGAAGTCTTTAGTCTGAGTCTGAGTCTGAGTTTGACGATGACTATCTTCTTTGGGCAGATCTTCCTTAGGTAAATCTTCATTGCGCAGATCTTCGTCACGACGAGCTTCATCTGGTCGATCTTCATCGCGACGAGGTTCAATGCGACGGGCTTCGAGGCGACGATCTTCGATGCGGCGCTCTTCATTGCGACGTTCTTCGATGCGACGAGCCTGTTTGCGGCGGTTTTCCGCGCTAAGCTCATCTTTGTTGTTGTTGTCCTTGTGATCGTTTTTGTTGTCGTTCTTGTGATCGTCTTTCTGATCAGTGCCGCCATCCTTGTTACTGTCATTGGCGGCGAGGCCGGCGCTGGGAAGAACACTGTCGGGAATCGGACTGGAGGGAGGAGCCTGGTTGCCGAGGTCGGGTGCGGCGACCGGAGTGGGTTTCGCGGCCGGGGCGCGGAAGTCCGGCGTAATGGACTGCTGCTGGAGCTGGCTGTCACGCAAGGCTTCGAGATATTCGGCTACCGCTTGTTCTTCGTTCAACCCGATCTGGCGGGCGTAGGCGCGGACGAAACCTTTGTTGAAGACGCCGCCGGGGAGTTGGTCGAAGTTTTCATCTTCGAGGGCGCGCAACATGCGGGTGCTGATTTTCGTGGTGTTGGAGATGGCCTCGAGTTCGATGCCGCGCCGCTCGCGCTGCTTGCGAAGTTTTTCTCCGAAGGTTCCCAAGGCCGGCTCCTGTTAAGTTCCGCTCGCAATCATCATAGGCGAAAGGCGGAGGCGGATGCCAGACGGGTGGGGAGATAGAGGTTACCACAGGGTGGAACTTTCGGGCCGCTGTCGAGAATTTGTTGGGTGTAGCGCTATTTGGCGCCCAGGGGCGTGAATTTTACGGAGCGAACGAAGAAATAGCGCTCCACGCCGACGGCCGCCACGCCGCCCCATTTGTCGCTGTTCGTACCGCGGTGCTGAAGAATGATGTGTGCTGGAGTTTGCGGCACGTGTTCGGTCTGGTGAGCGACTCTGGTGCCGTCGATGTAGACATCCACTGTCGCGGAGGTCCAGACCAGAGAATAGTGCCGGAATCCGGTCGCCAAGCCGGAGTCAGCCAATTTGTCGGTGGCCCTGTGCATCGGCGTGGGCTCGAGATTCGGATCGGGGTTGCGCCACGTGCTTACCCACATGGCGTTCTCATTTCCCAGGAACTCCAGATCGATTTCGCTCTCCGACTTGTTGTAGTAAATGAAACCGGACGATACCGCGCCGGTTGAAGCTATGCCCTCACCCTGAGGGGTGGGCGAGAGGCTGCTCATACGCATCTCGAAGTCGTAGGTGCCGAAGCCGAAGCGTTCCCTGGAAATGATCGCACCGCCCAGCGATTCGACACCGCTGGCCGTCGCACGCTGCTGGACGGTAATGCGCAGCATCCCTGGCGTGAAGTCAATCGCAGATGACACATAAGTGCCGCGGTTTACGCCGGGTGCGGAGTCGGGCGATTTGTAGGTGGCTATGGTCCACTTCGTGGTGTCGAGCTTCCCGCTCTTGAACTCATCGTTGAACGCAACTTGCGCCTGAGTAGCGGCTGAGAGCAGGAGGCAACTCCAACAGAGCAGGGATATAGTCCGCATGATTGACAAGTGTACCGTGCGGTTTGCGTGTCCCGCCTAAGATCTGCATCCTGAATTTCTGGGCGAAGACTTCCCAGAATCAGTCTGGAGCGGTTTATCATTTGTCCTTTGTTGTTGGCTCCTCTCCATGCCGCGAAAAGACATTCTTGCCCTCCTGAAAGGAGGGGATCGACGCATGATCGGGCACTCTGACCGAGTCGCGGCCATGGTGTCCAACGATGGGAAGCTGTTTCCCGAGCTGATCGCAGGTTTGTGGTCTACCGATCCGCTGGTGCGGATGCGGGCCGCGGATGCGGCCGAGAAAGTTACGCGAAAGCATCCGGACTTGCTCCAGCCCTACAAGAGGGAACTGCTCGGCTTGATGAGCGAGGCGCAAGAACAAGAGTTGCGCTGGCATCTGGCGGTCATGGTTCCGCGGCTGCTGCTGAGTGCGAAGGAACGACAGATCGCGATGTCTACGTTGAGCGGTTACCTCGAAGATCGCAGCTCCATTGTGAAGACATTTGCTCTTCAGGGACTGGCTGACCTGGCTGAGGCACAGCCGGGTTTTCGAACGAGAGTGGTGGAAATCCTGAACGAGGCTACTCGGAAAGGTACACCTGCGATGAAGGCTCGCAGCCGCAAGCTGCTAATTCGGCTCGGCTGTATTTGATTCGTGCCATTGGCTTTAGGGGTTCTGGTTACCAAGGTTCATTGCTCCTGCGGAGGTGCAGCCATATACTTTTTTAGAACTGTCACTCCGTCCAGCTGAGATCAGGGAACCAGGTATGTCCGAGGCCACAGGCACGCAGTTGACCCGCCAGAGCCAGGAGCTGACCATCTTCCACGACGTGGCCAAGGCGCTCACGTCGTCGCTGGACCTTGACTCCATTCTGCAGACGATCATGGAAAAGATGGCGGAGTACTTCCGTCCGGACACGTGGTCGTTGCTGATGGTGGACGAGCAGAAAGATGAATTGTATTTTGCGATCGCGGTGGGCGATGCGGCGGAGGCTCTGAAAAACGTCCGGTTGAAGATGGGCGAGGGCATCGCGGGGTGGGTGGCGAAGCACGGCGAACAGGTGATCTCGACCGATGTGGAACATGATCCGCGGTACGCCAAGCGGGTCGACGAGGTTACGCAGTGGGAGACGCGCTCGGTGATTTGCGTGCCGCTGCGGTCGAGGCTGCGAGTGCTGGGCGTGATCCAACTGGTGAATGTGGACATGGCGCAATTCCACGAGGCGGAAGTTTTCTTTCTGCGGGCGCTGTGCGACTACGCGGCCATCGCCATCGAGAACGCGCGCTGGGTGGAAAAGATCCAGGAACTGACGATCACCGACGACTGCACCGGACTTTACAACGCGCGGCACTTATACAAGACGCTGGAGACCGAGGTCTACCGCTCGTCGCGTTTCGGCTACGAGTTCAGCGTGCTGTTCATCGACCTTGACCGCTTCAAGGTGGTCAACGACACGCACGGGCACCTGGTGGGCAGCAGGCTGCTGGCGGAAATCGGCAACCTGGTAAAAGCGCAACTGCGATTGATCGATTATGCCTTCCGTTACGGAGGCGACGAATTCGTGGTGCTGTTGCCGCAGACGGGCAAGGATCAGGCGCTGGTGGTGGCCAAGCGCTTGCGCGAAGCGCTGCGCGCCACCGGTTTCTGCCACGACGAAGGAATGAATTTGAATGTGAGCGCTTCCATCGGGCTGGCGACCTATCCGCACGACGCGCGCGACGCGCATGACATCATCCGGCAGGCCGACGAGATGATGTATCTGGTGAAGAACACGACCCGGGACAATATTGGGATTGCGCAGCGCGGGGTGATGAAATGAAATTGAGTGATTGAGCGAAATTGGGTGATTGAAAGAAAGATTTTCGATTGCTCAATCACCAAATCGCTCAATTGCTCAATTTCTTCTCCGGCTCGGCTGCGTTCTTGTCTTTATCCTTATCCTTCACATCCGGCTTCCATGGGTTGGCGTTGGGCGGGCCGTTGGGGTTGACGCTGAAATCCCAGAGGTAGAGGTTCATGCCTTCGTTGCCCTGGAGTTCAACCAGGGCGTATTCGCCGGGTTCGAGGTCGTGGGTGGGAGTTAGCTTGAGCCATCCTCCGCTGATGCGGTCGATGGTGGTGTTTACGAAATCCTGATCCTGGCTGACCTTGCCGGCGGTGTTGCGTTTGAGATCGCTGACGACGCGCTTGCCGCTTTTTACTTTTGTGCGCACGATGTGGAAGCGGTTGAAAGGGACGAGGGGTTGCTCGGGTTTCTGCGGCTCCTGGGGGTGTTGCTGTTCGGCGCGGGGAGCGTCGAGGCTGGGCTGAGACATCTGTGCAGACGCGGTTTCGCCGCTTGGGGGCAACCTTCGGTCTTCTTCGTCGACATTAATGTAGATAGAAGGCACGGCTACATGGACGTGCAGGGCCGCGTGTTCGCCTTCGAGTTCCACGGACTGTTTGTTGTTGGCGATGGGGCTGAGGGCGCCGCGAAAAATGTTGCCCCGGGTGTTGCGGTTAATGTCGCCCTCGGTTTGCTGCATTTCGACGAGTTGCGGCTGGCCTTGAAAATTATCCAGAAGGAAGACGCCGGAATCTTCCGGGAGGCGCAGTCCGGGAGCGACTTGCGGAAGGCGGGAGAGTTCGGCGTCAGTTTCTTTGTCTCTCTCTTTGTCCAGGGCGGCGGCCTCGGGAATGGCGGAGGTGGCGCGGTCTTTCTCGTATTTTTCGGTGGCCGGCCAATCCACCAGCGAAGCGGGAAGTTCCTCCCATTCGTTGCGCTCGGCGCTCTGGTAGCGCACGCGGTCGCCTTTCACTTCATACCTGGTGACCAGTTGATAGGAGCCGTCTTTAAGGATCAGACGTTTGGCGAGATCCTGCGCCGGGGTGTAGAGAGTTAGACCGAGTACAGCGAGAGTGATGGCCGTAAGCAGTAGTATGCGACGGAGCGGTGACTTCGTGGGCATGCGGGACATACTTCTATTTGATGCGCGAGTATTCGACTGTCAATAAATATTATCGTCGATTTTATGGTTTGAGCCGAACGTGCGAGCGTTCGCCGCTTACTTCCATTGTCTGCCGGGCTGGTCGAACATATTCAGCGGCAGGTCGAAGCCGGCGGCTTTGAGTTTTTCGGCGAACTTGGGCCTGATGCCCTCGGCATTGAAAGTTCCGAGCACGCGGCCCTCGGATGAGAGTCCCTGCTGCTCAAACACAAATAGATTCTGCATGCTGACCACGTCACCTTCCATGCCGGTGATTTCTGAGATATGGGTGACACGTCGGGTTCCGTCGCTGAAGCGTTCCATCTGAACAACCAGGGAAACCGCCGACGCGATCTGCTTTCGTATGGCCTTTTCGGGCAGGTTCAAGTTCGTCATTATCGCCATGGTTTCCATGCGGGTGAGAGCGTCGCGGGGAGCATTGGCGTGGACCGTGGTCATTGATCCGTCATGGCCGGTGTTCATGGCTTGCAGCATATCGAGAGCTTCGTCGCCACGCACCTCGCCGACAATGATCCGGTTGGGACGCATCCTTAAGCTGTTGATCACGAGTTGCCGGGCGTGAACTGCGCCCTTACCATCGGCATCGGCGGGCCGGCATTCCAGGCGGACGACGTGGCGTTGCTTCAATTGCAGTTCCGCCGAGTCTTCGATCGTGACGATACGTTCTTTCGATGAAATGTAGCCGGAGAGCACATTCAGCAGCGTGGTCTTCCCGGCGCCCGTCCCGCCGGAAATCACGATGTTAAGACGTGCCGCCACGGCAGCTTTCAACAACGCAAGCATGGGCGCGGTCAGAGTCTGATTTGTCAGGAGATTTTCTTCGGTGATGGGCGTGTGGCCAAAACGCCGGACCGAAAGATGAGGACCGTCAATCGCCAGGGGTGGAATGATTGCATTGATGCGGGATCCGTCGGCGAGTCGAGCGTCCACCATGGGCGACGATTCATCCAGACGGCGTCCGACCGCGGAAACAATCTTGTTGATGATGCGCAACAGGTGCGCGTCATCCTTGAAAATGACTTTGGTTTCTTCCAGAATGCCGGCGCGCTCGACGTAGACTTCTTTGGCACCATTCACCAAGATGTCGCTGATCGTGGGGTCTTGCAGCAATGGCGCAAGCGGCCCCAGGCCGAAGACTTCATCCAGGATCTCAACCGATAAACGCTCTCTTTCAGGTTCACTGAGAGGCGCCTTGACTTGCGCCACGGCATCCTGAATCACCGCCAACACCTGCTCCCGGGTCTGGTGGTCCGGCGCAGCAACTCTCTCGAGGTCCACCTTGTTCAGCAGGTAGCGATGGATTGCGTTCTTCAGATCCAGATAGACGCGCAAGTCCAACCCGCCATACTTTTTCGTGTCGCGTGAGGGTGGGTTGGTCGCGGTGGATGGAACTCGGTTAGAGACAGCCGTATTGACCCTCCCCAGCTTGAGGCGAGAATTATAGGGCTCGGTGGGATGGAAAACAATCGAGTTCCGGGTTGCAAAATCCTGGCATCGTGATATTTCGAGTTGTGTCAGAAGCTGGGTTGCTGCGCCATTCTCCAGGACCACATGAGAAACGATGTGGCTGTGAGGTCGATCGCCGGTTCGGTTGTGCTGAAGGACTGCATGTTGTCCCGATAGACCGCTATCTGGGAGGCGTTAAACGCGCCATCGTTTCCGTTGAACTTGCTGAACGTGTCCGCTCCGTTTGCCGGACACAGAATCATGCCATCGACTACGCCGGAAGTGGCATAGCCGGCTGGACCTTCAGTAGCCGCCCCCCAAAGCACCGGCGTACCCCCGGAGGTCCCATTCAGTGCGCCCGCCAGGTTGGCCACCTGGTGCTGGATGCAATTTGGAAACGTGCTCCCGTCGCCCACAATGAACGACGAGCCCCAGGAATTCGCGCCGAGAATGTTGGCCAGCCATCTTTGTGAGTAAGTTTCGTAATTCCTGGACTGAGTGATGGAATGCGCTTCGCTGGCCATCACCGACAAGCCGGCGCCGTGCGAGGTGGTATCGCCGTAACTCCATGGGTAGCCGAAGCCCCAGGAATCGTTGCCCGCCTGCGTGATCGCGTCATCCACCTGCCGCAACAGTTGATTGCGAATGCTCGATTGCGAACTGGCAAACCGCTCGGATTTCCCGCGATTTGCAGTGCCCGGTACAGTTCGAAATGAGCGAGGCCGCTTACGTCATACAGATTCAGCGTGTCTGTGTAGCCTGCGTCGTAGATGTTGGTGATGTAGTTCGTGGCAAACTGCGCCGCCTGCCGCAGATAGTCCGTTGGATTGGTGTGCGGCAGTCCGGCCGGCAGGTTCTCGGCTCCTCCGGCCGTTTGCAGAGCAAAGTACAGTTCCGTTGCGCCCAATTCCATGTCGTCTTCCCACACGTTTTCGGGATAGCCGTCAAATGGAGTAATGGTTAGCAGGCAGTTGCCGCACGTGCCCGAACCTGCTGTGGGCGCCGGGTCTGGATACGAGGTATCCGCGAGCGAAAAAATGTCCTCGGCATTCTTGAGGCACTGATTCGCCAGAGAAGGGTCCGCAGTCGCGGTTGAGCTGATAGCAGAGCGCAAAGTCCGCCGCCAAACGGCCTGCCAGATTCGGGCTGATGGGCGAACCCGCGGGCCCGGCAACAAACACCGGACGATAGCAGATGAAGAACGTGGTGTACGGGTCGCAAGGCTCGGGATCTCCGGGCTGCTCGAAATTGTCGGCAGCCTGGGGAACGGTCCAGATGTCGTATTCGGTGATCAGGCAGTAGGGCGTCGCATAGGTTCCGCCACAGTTGCCCGTAGCCGAACTGGGATCGCCCTCCCCGTAATAATCCCAGTCCTGGGTGTTATCGACCTGGTAGTACAGGGTTTGCGTTTTGTCATTCCACATCTTCATCAGCCAGTCGATCCCAAACCTGGCTTCGCCGGTGAAGTCGGAGGACGCGGGCGCTCCCGGTCCGCTGCTGCCGGCAAACGAAACAGAGCTTGGCGGCGCCGGAGGATGCATTGGAGCGCCGACGCCCATCTGGTTGGGAAAGTCGCGAATTCCGATCTCCATCAGCGCGGCCGTATAGCTGACCGTTTCAACGTATTTCACGTAGTCGCCAGCGTCCCACCAACCGCCAGTGGCGTCGATGTTCGGGAGCTTCGCCGGGACGAATGGCGAGATTGGCGGCACGTTGTCGATATAGTCGTTGCTGTCGAGCGGAGGCGTTTCGTAAACGCGCGCATTCTTGTCTTTCAGGTGTCCGGGTTCCGTGCGCAGCGCGTTGCGGACAAAGTCCGGCCCATCACGCTCCGTTTCATAGAAGAACAGAGTGTTCAGGAGCAAACCGGAATAGAGCGCTTCCGGCGCGTCTACCGCGAAAGGTGGGGAAGCCGCCTGCACCGGTCCGGACACCGAAATGGTGTAGGTCTCGCCTCCCGGAACCGTGAAATCGAGAGCGTAAACGTTATAACTTGCTTTTGGACTGTGGCTCCAGGTGCCCAGCAAGGCGCCGACCTGGCCAGAATAGGAGGTGTCACCTTTCGAGTTGACCACTGCGAAACTCACTCGGCCTTCCTCTACCGTGGACATCAGGTACGCCCGAAACGGTGTCTCACCGGATTCGTAGCCGACCTGGCTGACGCGCACGTATGCCGATTGCGCCCGAGCAGGCCTGGTATAGGCAAGCAAAGCGAGTAAAGCGCCGGCAATTGGAACAAGTCGAAAGCGGATCGAAGGACGACAATTGGGACGCGCCATGGCTTGCTCCTGGCCGCGCGGAAACCGGCCTATTAAATGCGTTTAATACAGGCAAAATATTGCTCTTTTGCTCCGGGAGTGTCAAGGGAAAGTGCTCAAGCGGTGAACCGTCGGTCGCACTCATGAAGGGGCTTCATGGAATCTCAAAGAAACCAACGGAAAGAATCCGGCGGCTTGTAGTATCCTCGGCTTGTCGATATTCTGTTGCACGCCGCAGTCTACAAACAGATTACAAACAATGAACCCCAAACTCATCCTCTCTTATTCTTTTTCCTTTGGGCTGTCTTTGGTGTTGTGGAGCGGGGCAGCATTCAGCCAGTCTGCTGCGGCCACGGCGCCTGACGCGCATGCAGATCCGCAATATTCGGCGCAGGGAAGCGTCGCTTCCGCAGCGCCCGCGCCGCAGGGCGCGGCGGTTTCTTACGCGTCGATAACGCAAGTGAACGGGTTGCTGGCGCAACTGGAGGCCACTGCGAAGACCACGCAGGCCGACCTGTTGAAACTGCGAGTCGAGCGTTGGAAGACCGACGGGGGTACGAAGAAGCAGGCGCTGGGTAATGTGGATTCGATTCAGCGCAATCTGCAGAATGCTTTGCCGGCGATCATTGCGCAGTTGCGCAATGCGCCGGAAGACATGCCCGCGACCTTCAAACTGTACCGGAATCTAGACGCCCTATACGATGTGCTGGGCAGTGTGACGGAATCGACAGGGGCGTTCGGGTCGAAAGACGATCTGCAGGCGCTGTCGACTGATCTGAACAACTTTGAGGCAACGCGGAAGCAGGTGGCCGAGCGACTGGAAACCCTGGCGGCTTCGAAGGAGCAGGAGATTGTCCGCCTGCGTACGGAACTGAAGACGGCGCAGGCGGCGGTTCCGGTCGAGCCTCCGAAGAAAATTGTGGTGGATGATAACGAGCCGGCGAAGAAGCCGCCGGTGAAAAAGAAGCCGGTGGCGAAGAAGCCGGCTACGACGACTCCGGCCACGACACCGGCACAGCCCGCGCCAGCACAGCCTAAGCCGCAGTAAGCGGGCTTCGGCTTTCGGGCTTCGGGCTTCGGCCAAACCATAGGGTTCCGATCCAAGCGCATGGCAAGTTCATTAAAAGGTTTTGCCGACGCCCGATGGCCGTAGCCCGAAGCCCAATTGAGAATCCGGCATGACCTTTCACAACAGCATTCCCGCGGTTATCCTGGGCATCGTCATCATCCTCATGGTGCTGTTGGACGCGTTTGAAACCGTGGTGCTGCCACGGCGCGTGACCCGGCACTTCCGGCTGACGGCATGGTTCTACCGGCGCACCTGGATTCCGTGGAGGAAGATTGCGGGGCGCATCGGGACATCTTCGCGGCAGCAAAATTTTCTGGGATACTTCGGGCCGCTGTCGCTGATTCTGCTGCTGGAATTCTGGGCCGCGACCCTGATCCTCGGATTTGCACTGCTGCAGTATGGCATCGGCGGGCACGAACAACTCAGCCACGAGCCAATCACGTTTGGCAGGATCATTTACCACAGCGGCCAGACGTTCTTCACGCTGGGCTATGGCGACATTCTGCCAACGTCGAGTCTGGCTCGTGCGCTGTCGGTAATCGAGGCGGGAATGGGCTTTGCGTTTCTCGGGGTGGTGATTGGCTATCTGCCGGTGGTGTATGCTTCGTTTTCGCGGCGCGAGATTCAGATCTCGATGCTGGACGCGCGCGCGGGATCGCCACCGACCGCGGCCGAGATGCTGGTGCGGCTGGCGGGCACCACGGAGAATCCGGCCATCGATCAATTGGTGCTCGATGGATGTCTGCGAGACTGGGAGCGCTGGTCGGCGGAATTGCTGGAGAGCCACATTTCTTATCCGGTGTTGAGTTTTTTTCGTTCGCAGCACAGCAACCAGTCGTGGCTGGGAGCGCTGATGACCATGCTGGACGTGACTTCGCTGGTGATCACCGGAATCGATGGCATTCATCCCGGACAGGCGCGGCTAACTTTCGCCATGGCGCGGCATGCGGCCGTGGACCTGGCCCAGGTGGTGAATGCGCGCTACGATCCTGCGGCGGCGGAACGGCTGACAGACGCCGATTTCGACGCCCTGCGGGAGACGCTGGCGGCCGCTGGATTGAAATTGCGAACCGGAGATGAAGCGCGGCAAAAGCTGGACAAGCTGCGATCGATGTATGAGCCTTACCTGCACTCGATGGGGAAAAATCTGATGCTCTCGCTGCCGCCGTGGAAGCATCCGGCGAAGCTCCGGGACAACTGGCAGGCGGGGCCGTGGGACCGGATCATCCAGGCCAAGGGGCTGGCTGTGTTGGGGCAGAAGCCGGTGCAGCCGCGCGGCAGCGAGGATCACTTTTAGGCGATTTGGTAATTGGGTAATTTGTAATTTGTTAATTTGAAAACACGCCTCCATGAAGAATATTGGCGAGAACGTGGTGCGAATTGAAGCCGAGGCGCTGCGCGCGCTGGCGGACCGCATTGGCGGGACCATGGCGGCGGCGTTTCAGCGGGCCGTGGACCTGATGTTCTCGTGCGCGGGACGCGTGGTGGTCACGGGGATGGGGAAGAGCGGGCTGATCGCGCGCAAGATCGCGGCGACGCTGAGTTCGACGGGGACTCCGGCTCTGTATCTGCATCCGGTGGACGCGCTGCACGGGGATTTGGGGATGGTCGTGCGCGGGGATGTGGTGATGGCGCTTTCGGCTTCCGGGGAGACGGAGGAGATTCTGGCGCTGCTGGCTACGATCAAGCGGCTGCAGGTGCCGCTGATTGCGATGACGGGGGATGAAGCGTCGGGGCTATCTTCCGCGCGAGCATCCACTTTAGCTGCGGCTGCCGACGTTGCTCTGGATTGTTCGATTGCGGAGGAGGCGTGTTCGCTGGGGCTGGCGCCCACGGCTTCGACTACCACGATGCTGGCACTGGGTGATGCGCTGGCGGTTACGCTCAGCGAGAAGCGCGGATTTAAGGAAGAAGATTTTGCCAACCTGCATCCGGGAGGGAAGTTAGGGAAGAGACTGGCGCGGGTGGAGTCGCTGATGCACTCGGGCGATGCGCTGCCGCGCGTGACACCGCAAACGAAAATGCCGGAGGTGATTTATGAAATGTCGCGCAAGAAACTGGGCGTGGCGGCGGTGGTGGAAGGCGAGCGGCTGGTGGGCGTCATCAGCGACGGAGACTTGCGGCGGTTGCTCGAGAAGCGCGGGAAAGACGTGATGGATCTATCGGCGGGCGAGGCCATGACGAAGGATCCGAAGACGATTGCCGCTGGGGAGTTCGCCGCGACCGCGCTGGCGTTGATGGAAGAGAAAAAGATTACCTCGCTGATGGTGGTGGACGAGGGCGGGCAGCTTGGAGGGGATTGTGCACTTGCACGATCTTGGGGAGACGGAACTTGTGTAATTGAATCGCGCGAAAGAGGTCGATTCTCATGTATCATTACGATCCCAATACCGCGCTGGAAGAACTAACCGAAGATGCAACCCTGCCGAACCCGGTGCATGTGCGTGACATGATCCTGCGCAAGCATCCTTCGACGGACAAGGCGCTGGAGTTGAACCGGCTGTTCATCGAGTATCAGAAGTTTTTCGGCGAGACGCAGAAGCTGGGGAAAGAGATTCTGCGGCAGCTGACTGCTTAGTACCCGAGTACCGGAGCTCGACTCCACCGAGACTATCGCTGCTCAGGAGCGGCCTGGGTACCTTCGCGCCATCATTTACAATAACCAATTCACCAAAGGGATCGACGCGAGTGCTCTCACTCGGTACTCGGTACTCGGTACTCAACCTCTATGCATCGATGGTCAGAACTCTTTATTCCCACCCTCCGCGAAGCTCCGGCGGACGCTGAAGTGGCCAGCCACAAGTTTCTGGTGCGGGCTGGCTACATTCGGCAGCTGGCGGCGGGAATTTACTCGTATCTTTTTCTCGGCAACCGGTCGTTCAACAAGATCATGGGCATCGTCCGCGAGGAGATGGACCGGATCGGTCAGGAGTTTTTTCTGCCGTTGTTGCATCCGCGCGAGATTTGGGAGGCGAGCGGGCGCTGGGCTTTGATGGGCGACAATCTGTTTAAACTGAAAGACCGCAAGGGCGCCGACCTCGCTCTGGGCTTTACCGCGGAAGAAGTGATGGCCTCCATCGCAATGAAGGAACTGCGCAGCTACAAGCAATTGCCGCAGATCTGGTACCAGATCGCTCCGAAGTTTCGCGACGAACCGCGGCCGAAGTCCGGCCTCTTGCGCGTGCGGCAGTTCATGATGAAGGACGCCTACTCGTTCGATATCGACGCAGCTGGCCTCGATGTTTCCTACAAGAAGCATTACGACACTTACTGCCGCATCTTCGACCGCTGCGGGTTGAAGTACATGGTGGTGGAGGCGGATTCGGGAGCGATGGGCGGCAAGGAATCGCACGAGTTCATGGTGCGCACTCCGGCGGGAGAAGATCAGATCGTCAGCTGCGATGGCTGCAATTACGCGGCGAACATGGAGAAGGCGACTTCGAAGTTGGATGCGGTTGAAGACTTGAAGCCCGAGGGTGATGGCAAGCCCCTCGAAGTGCATACTCCGGGGCAGAAAACGATTGAAGATGTGGCGCGGTTTCTGGGAGTCTCGCCGAAGAACAAGATCAAGACGCTGGCTTTAATGGCCGACGAACTGGTGTCGGATAAGCAGGGGGCGAATAAGAAAGATGAGAAGACCGGAAAGACCAGATCGCGGGCAATTGTGGTGCTGATGCGCGGCGATCATCAGCTCAATGAGGCGAAGCTCAATGCCACTCTTGCAGTTGCCACGCGACCCATGGAGGAGGGCGAGATCAAGGCGCTGTTCCATTCTCCTGCGGGATATTTGGGGCCGGTGGGGATTGAGTGGGCGAAGGATTTGAAGAAGGATCCCGCGCTTCCAGTTCTTTTGGTGGATAAGGCTCTCGAAGGCCGCAGCAATCTGATTGCGGGCGCGAACAAAGAGGATTATCACCTGAAGAATCTCACGCCGGGGAAGGATTTTCATCCGACCGCCTACGCCGATCTGCGCGCCGTCACCGCAGGCGAAGGCTGTCCGAGCTGCGGCAACGCGCTGCGCATCGATACGGCCGTCGAGATCGGGCACATTTTCAAGCTCGGCTACCGTTATTCGGACGTCGATGGGCGCGCGCGTCCTCGACAAGAACGGCAAGGAAGTCACGCCGATCATGGGAAGTTACGGCATTGGGATTGAGCGCATTCTGACGGCGGCGGTCGAGCAGAGCAACGACGAGAACGGCTTCTGGCTGCCGCCGGCGATTGCGCCGTTTGAGATTGTGGTCACTCCCGTCAATGTGAAAGACGAGAGTCTGCTGAAAGCGGCGGTTGACATTGGAACGCGTTTAGAAGCGGCGGGATTTGACGTGATCCTCGACGACCGCAACGAGCGCCCCGGGGTGAAGTTCAAGGACGCCGACTTGGTCGGTATCCCCTTTAGAATCACCGTCGGGAACAAGGTTACCGAAGGTACTGTGGAAGTCGTTCTACGCTCGACTCGGGAAGTGCGCGATGTTAGGATCGCGGCGGTAGTGGAATATTTTCAAGGAGTGCTGCCAGCCAGGGCCTGAAACTTGCGCCGCTGGCCGGGCGGCGCAGTTTCGAGTCTATGGGAACCATTAAGGCACTGGTTGGATTTCTCGCGATCCTCTTCGTAGTGGTGGGCTGCTTTGAAGTAGGCTCCGCCCATGATGGCCAATTACAGTTTTACGGACGACCTCAGGAATGTTTCGCTGATGGACAGCGGCAACTTCCAAAAGACTGACGAAGACGTCCGCACCGATGTAATGCGGAAGGTCAAGGAGCAAAACCTGCCGATCGAGCCGAAGCAGGTGACCGTGCAGCGCATCAATACGCCTGGCATGTCGGCTCTTTACATCGCAGCGGACTACTCGGTGACGATCAGCCTGCCGTTCTATTCCTTCGACATGCACTTCAATCCCAACAGCGGAAACAAATAAACACTGATCAGTGATCAGTGTTTAGTGGTCAGTAAGACCGTGGCCACGCCGATCGCTGAACGATTGGGCATTGACTGACCACTGACCACTGGCCACTAGCCACTGTTCTTTCTGCCAGTGACATTCGTAACCTTGCCGTCGCGTTACCTTCCTCCTAAGATCGCCCACAGGTGAGAGTTTTCTTAGGGCCGCGCAGCCAGCGGGCCTCGCAAGGTGGCCGGTTCCAGAGGTTCGACCGAAATCCAGATTTGCGCCTTTCCAAGAACGGGAACGGGAAGTAACGACAAGTAAAGCTCAGGCGGAGGCAGTTCATGACGATGCGAGTTCGAGGGTTTCTAATGCTGGTGGCGGGCTTGGCCGTGATGGGACTGGCCAGTTGCGGTCATTACACATGCGGCGCCGGGTTCGGCAGTTCCACCTGCACGTCCTCCGGCCCTCCCAGTCTGGGCGGCGGCGGAGGCGGCGGCAGCGCGACTGCGGCGTTTGTCTTCGTCGCGGATGCGACGGGCACGAGCACAACCGGTACGATCGACGGCTATACCCTGAACACGACTGCGTCCACGTTCGGGGCCACTCCCAGCTATACCGCGCCTGCGACTCCGCTTAATGACAGCGGCGTGGGCATGGTCGTGGCGCAAGAAAAATTCCTGTATACCGGATTCGGATCGACCAACACGATTTATGGCTGGTCGATCGGAACTGACGGCAACTTGACTGCGGTGATCGGAAGCCCTTATGCCGCGCCGTTCATGAGTTTGGTGCCGGCGGGATTCGGCACCCAGAGCATCATGGTCAACCCGGCGGGGACGCTTCTGTTTTTCTCGACACTCACGGGCAACATTTACGTGTTCCAGATCGGCAGCAGCGGAGTTTTGACTGCGGCTATCGGCTCTCCATTTTCCGCCCCGTTCGGCGGGAACCTGGCGACGGACGGTCTGGGGAACTATCTCTACATCACCGATGCCAGCGATCATACTGGGTCCGCGATCGCGGCCTACGTCATCGGCAGCACTTGTGCTACTTCCGGGGGCACTTGCACACTCGCGGCCGTGCCGGGCAGCCCCTTCGCTAGCCCCTCCGATAATATGTGGCAGGTGCAGGGCGATTCCACCGGAAAGTATTTGATCGGCACCACCGGCCAGAGCGTGGCCGTGAACGGGATCGATAACGACTTTCTTTACGTTTTCAGCATTACGACCTCGGGAGCGAGCGCCGGCGCAATCACGCCGCTCGGTTCAGTCTCCACTGGCGCTAACTCGCCCGTAGGCATCGCCGTGCAGTCGAACACGAATGGAAACCTCGTCTACTCCTTCGGTATTGAGGATTCGGCCCTGGGGTTCAACCCCGTCGATGGCTTCTCACTGGGCTCTACCGGGACTCTTGCCGCGCTAAGCACTTCACCTTTCAGCAACGCGGCGGTGGGTGACGAGGGAGAGTTCGACCAAAGCGGCGCCTTTCTATTCGTTTACGGGGGCATTTTTAACTCTGGCACCCAAACGACTACGTTTCAGATGGGGGCCTTCGATGTGGGATCGGGCGGCGCTCTTACTGAGCCGACCTCTACTTTGACTTTGACGAACGGCGGCTTCTTTGTGGTGACTGATCCGCAATAAGAGCAGCTATTGGCACCTTAGAGACCCGCATGAACTGCGGGTCTCTTTTTCTTTGCGGGCGGGGCGGTACAATGGAAGGCACCGATCCTGACATTGCGTATTCTTGAAAACGCGGGCAGGGAACCATCAAAGGGAGCAAGCGGTTCAAACCTTTTGACGCATCACATCGTCTGACCATCAGGAAGTTTTTACGGCAAGCGTGCGACTCGAAACGTGGCCATTAAGATCAAAATCCCGAAGAGCGGAGGCAAAAGCGCCATAGGATGGCGTGGCCTGCCGCGCGATCCCGTGATTCGAGCCGCGCTGGTCGTCTTCCTGGCATTGGCCATCGGCGTCGGCGGATTCCTTTGCTACTTCTACATAAAATACGACCGCATCATCCAGCAACGCTTCCGGTCGCCCGTCTTCAGCAATTCGGCCAAAATCTATGCCCTGCCCCGGACCCTGCACGCCGGCGACAAGATGGACGCCAAGGAAATCGCCGCATCGCTGCGCCGCGCCGGGTATTCCGACAAGGAAGGCCAGTCGGAACTCGGCAGCTTTCGCCTGGTGAAAGATGGAATTGAGATCACGCCGGGGCCAGAGAGCTACCACAGTCCAGAAGCGGCGCACATCGTCATTCAGGGTGGGCAGGTCAGCCAGATCACCAGCCGCGGCAATGACCTTTTCGCTTACGAGTTGGAGCCGCAACTGGTTACTGCGCTGTTCGACTCGGAGCAGCGTTCCAAACGTCAGGTAGTGAAGTACTCTGACATCCCCAAGGTGATGGTCGATGCCGTGCTGGCCATCGAAGACCGGCGTTTCTTCGAGCACAGCGGCGTGAACTTCATCCGCATGTTCGAGGCGGGGTGGATCGATCTGACGCGGCAACGGCACGAGCAGGGCGGCTCGACCATCACCATGCAGCTCTCGCGCGGCTTCTTCCTGACGCCGGAAAAAACCGTAAGGCGCAAGCTGACGGAGATGCTGATCGCCGAGGAACTGGAACAGAAGTTCAGCAAGCAGCAGATCTTTGAGTTCTACGGCAACTGGGTAAACCTGGGGCAGCGCGGATCGTTCGCCATCAGCGGCTTTGCCGAGGCGTCGCGCGCGTATTTCAATAAGGACTTGAAAGACATCACCCTGCCCGAGGCGGCGTTGCTGGCGGGCATCATTCAGGGACCGAGCCGGTTGTCGCCCTACCGGCATCCCGAGCGCGCGCTGGAGCGTCGCAACCTGGTGCTCGATTCGATGGTGGAAACCCACGCCATCACCCGCGAGCAGGCGGAGAAAGCCAAGGCCGTGCCGCTGAAGTTGGCGCCCCCGAACGTGGAGGCCAGCGACGCGCCGTATTTCGTTGACATGGTCCGCGACACCCTGATCAACAAGTTCAGCGAACACGATCTGAACGATCAGTCCTACCGGATTTACACCACGCTCGATCCCGATCTGCAGAAGGCGGCGGCGCAGGCGGTCGAGATGGGCATCAAGCTGGTGGACGAGCAAGTCACCAAGATGCGCACTAAGAAGGTGAAGGTGGGCAAGAAAGTGGAGACGCAGGTTGCGCCCGGCCCGCAAGCGCAGGTGGCGCTGGTCGCGCTCGACCCCCACACTGGCGCAGTGCTGGCGCTGGTCGGTGGAAGGGACTATGGCTGGAGCCAGTTGAATCACGCGGTATCGAAGCGGCCGACGGGTTCCATTTTCAAGCCGTTCGTCTATGCCGCGGCCATGAATACGGCGCTTGACGGTTCAGCCACCGTCATCACCCCCGCCTCCACCGTGACCGATGCGCCGACCAGCTTCGCCTACGGAGATCAGATCTACGAGCCGCGCAACTATAAAGAGGAGTACCACGGCGACGTAACGCTGCGCTACGCGCTGGCCATGTCCCTGAACAACGCGACCGTGAAGGTCGCTGAGGAAGTCGGCTACGACAAAGTGGCCGACCTGGCGAAGTCGGCGGGAATCGTTTCGGTGAAGGCCACGCCAGCTATGGCGCTGGGTTCCTACGATGCTCCTCCCATCGACATGGCGGCAGCCTACACGTCATTCGCCAACAACGGCGTGCGTCTTTCCCCGATCCTGGTGAACTCCGTGCGCAACGCCAACGGGGACGTGGTAGCGAACTTCCAGACTGACCAGCGGCAGGTGCTCGATCCGCGCATTGCCTACGTCATGACCAGGATGATGGAAGGCGTGATCAACAACGGGCTCGGATATACGGCAGTTCGCTTGCGCGGATTCACTCCGCCGGCCGCAGGCAAGACCGGCAGTTCCCATGATGGCTGGTTCGCCGGATACACCTCCAACTTGTTGTGCGTGGTGTGGGTGGGTTACGACGACTACAGCGATCTGCGTCTCAGCGGAGCCATGACGGCCGCGCCCATCTGGACCGAGTTCATGAAGAAGGCTTCCGCGCTGCCGCAGTACTCCGGCATGCAAACCTTCACTCAGCCGACAGGCGTGGTCGACGTGCAACTCGACAAGGCCACGAACCGCCTAGCGACGCCCACCTGCCCCGACGATTACGAAGCAGCCTTCGTAGCCGGCACGGAGCCGCGCGAGACTTGCGATCAGCAAGGCGCGGTGGCAGGATTCTTCAATCGCCTCTTCGGTGGTGGCGGAGACAAAGCGGCGCCGCCTACGCTGGCCGCCGGTCAGGATGCCCAGGATCCGAAGAAGAAGAAGGGTTTCTTCGGCAAGATCGCGGGAATTTTCAAGGACGACAAATCATCCACGCCGCCCAAGCCGCCAGACACCAGCCAGCCCGCACCCCACTGATCCCTGCAAGACTGCCATCGCAAGCCTGTCGTCGCAAGTCTGTCATCCTGAGCGGAATTTGTCGCGCGCAAAGCGCGTGACAAATGGAGTCGAAGGATCCCTATAGCGCTCGCAGCGCCCGAGTGCATAGAGGCATTCTTACGGTAGTGCCGAGCGCTCCGGGGACAAGCTTCGTCGGAGACTCCACTCGGGGCGGGTGGCCCATCCTTTGCGCCTTTTGCAAAGGGTGGGCGTTCCGACTGTCGAGCCGCGTCCAAGTGCGTGTGTAAGAACTACTGGTGAGCCGACCGCGGTGGCTGACTCTCCATCACCACGCGCAGAATGCGGTTGATGCGCGTCTGGTAGCCCTTGCCATGACCCTTGAGCCAGTCGAGCACGTCCGCATCGAGACGAATCGTCAGTTGCTTTTTCGCCGGCGGCCAGGCCGTCGTTGCCTTCTTGAGAAATTTCTTGTCCAGCGGCGGAATGTCCGAATAGTCAATATCGCTGTCCCTCATGCGGTCAATCCGTGCCAAGTCGCTCTTGATAGATTTTTTGTTCACACCGGTTTCCTTTTCTCATGGAGATAATGCGCGTTCCCTCGTCGCGCGGCGAATGGGCTATGACAACCAGCCGCCCGGCCAGCAGGCCCAAAGTGACGAGCCGCTCCTCCCCGTAAGCAAAGCGGTCGTCTTCGAACGTAAGATGTTCTTCTGGTTTTTTGCGTCGTCCCATTCGTATTTCATTCCAGTTTCGAGCCGATTGTAACTCTTTTTGTAGTTACATGCAAAGGGCCAGGAGAAATCCACAGCCCCCATGTGACATCTGACCTTGTGCCGCCCACCAAACTTGCGCAATCATGATCGAGGCCGCGACGGTGCGCACAGCGCGATAACGTCGTCCTAAGCCCTTTGTTCTCAAGATTTTGACCTCTAAGCTCTTTGACATCAAGATTTTGCAGACACTTTTTGCAGAACCCGCGCCCAGCAAGACTTTCAGAGGGTATGGGGGAGGGGGGTATCCCTACTTTCTGTCTCGTAGGCCGCAAAACATCCCACTCCGGGAGGGTCGCCCAAGCTTTATTTTGGTTAGAGATTCACAGCCCGTTTCGCTTCGGCGCCTAGACTCAGATTTCTTCGCCGCCAGGCCAAAACTGTGGCAGAATGGCTTCGTTAGAGCTGGGTCGTCTGGGGGTGTGTATGTCCTACCGAAAGGCCTGCCTGATTTTTCTTCTGATTTCTTCCACCGCTGCGTTCGGGCAAGTTTCTCATTCCGAGCAGGTGCAGATCGCGCCGCCTCTGTTGCGTTCCGTTGAACCTCCGGCCCCGGATGCAACCGCGGCAGCCCTGGAGGTGCAAGCCGACAAGTTGCGCGCGGACAAACTCTATCTTGACGCACTCGATTATTACCACGCCGCCCTGGCCAAGAAGCCGAATGACGCGTGCCTGCTGAATAAAATTGGCGTTACCGAACTCATGATGCAGCGCTACAGGGAGGCGAAGAAATCCTTCGAGCGCGCCATCAAGTACGACCATGGGTATGCCAATGCCTACAACAATCTGGGCGTGGTCTTGTACGAGAGCAAAAGATACGGAGCAGCGGTCAAGCAATACGAGAAGGCAATCGCCAAGGACAGCAGTTCCGCGTCCTTCTTCAGCAATCTAGGTGCTGCTTATTTCTCCAAACGGGAATTTGAGACCGCAGTGGCGGCCTACCAGCATGCCCTCGAACTGGATCCCGAAGTGTTTACGCGGACTTCGCGCGCAGGCATTCAGGCGCAGCTGCCCAGTCCCGAGGATCGCGCCCGCTACGACTACACCGTCGCGAAACTGTACGCCAAGATGGGCTTCTCCGACCAATCGCTCGAATATCTGAAGAAGGCCATGGAAGCCGGTTATAAAGACCTGAAGAACGTGTACAAAGATGTGGAGTTTGTGGAACTGCGGAAGAATCCGCGCTTCACGGAGCTGATGGCGTCGGCGGCGAAAACTCCCGTGATTTCCGATTAGCGTCCGTAATTTAATTTCTCTCCCAGGCGATCGAGCTAAGCGTGTATTCGCGGGTACGAGAATTACAAAGTTTTACAAAATTAGACGGAACTTCGCTGAGTTCTAGGGTTTAATAATTGAAATACTCCTGAAAACAACAGGGTGAGTAAGGAGAAACGGTAGCCCATCGGATGCTGACCCGAGCACGCCCCAAGCAAGCATCCGGTGGGTTTTTTTGTGAGCAATTGTGACTCGGCGTGAAGCGGAAGGAAGAACAGCTTACCGTCGGTGAGCACGCCGTCTACGTCGAAGAGGAGAAGTTTGATTTTGCGCGCGCGAGCTTGAGCGGCGAGCTTTGGCGTCGCGGGAATTCTAACTTTCAGCTTCGGTTACGATCTCAGCTGCCTGGTCTGCCAAAAGCGAACATTTTACGAAACTCTATTCTCCGGCTACAATATCCGGATGCCGTCCCTTCCTGATTCCCTGGCCTGGGCTCACCCTCTTGTAGCGGAGTGGTTTGTGCAGCGCTTTGGCACGCCAACCGAGCCGCAGGAGCAGGGCTGGCCGCACATTCTCGCCGGACGGACCACGCTGATTTCCGCGCCCACCGGGTCCGGCAAAACGCTGGCTGCATTCCTTGCATGTATCGACCGGCTAGTGCGCAAGGCGCTGGCCGGCGATCTGGCTGATCGCACCGAAGTCCTCTACGTTTCGCCGTTGAAGGCGCTGGGCAACGACATCCAGAAGAATTTGGAAATTCCGCTGGGAGAAATCCTTGCCATGGCGGGTGAGCGCGGAATGCTGATGCCGGAGATTCGCACCGCCGTCCGCACGGGCGACACACTGATGCATGAGCGTCGCGCCATGCTGAAGCGGCCGCCGCATATTCTTGTAACCACTCCGGAGTCGCTCTACATTTTGCTCACGGCGGATAAGAGCCGCGCGATTCTTCGCGATGTCGAGACGGTGATTGTGGATGAAATCCACGCGGTGGCTGACGACAAGCGTGGAGCGCACCTGACGCTGTCGCTGGAGCGGCTGGAGGCCCTGACTTACAAGCCGCCGGTGCGCATCGGGTTGTCCGCTACGCAGAAGCCGATTGAAGAAGTTGCGCATTTTCTGACTGGTGGCGGCAGGCCTGATCCGGTCATCGTCAACATTGGGCACAAGCGGAAGCTCGACCTCGCGGTCGAAGTTCCTCCTATGCCGCTGGGGCCGGTGGCTTCGAACGAGATGTGGGACGAGGTCTACAACCGGCTGGTGGCGCTGGTGGAGCAGCACCGCTCGACGCTGGTGTTTGTGAACACGCGGCGCATGGCGGAGCGCGTGGCGCATCAACTGGGCGAGCGCATTGGGGAAGAGAATGTGGCGGCGCACCACGGCAGTCTGTCGCGCAAGCTGCGCCTGGCGGCGGAGAAAAAGCTTAAGGAAGGTCAGGTGCGAGTGCTGGTGGCGACGGCGTCGCTCGAACTGGGCATCGACGTGGGAACCGTGGATCTGGTCGTGCAGATCAATTCTCCGCGTGCGATTGCGGTGACGTTGCAGCGTGTAGGGCGCTCAGGGCACTGGCGCGGTGCGGTTCCCAAGGGACGTCTTTTCTGCACCACGCGGGACGATCTGCTGGAGTGCGCGGCTTTGGTGCGAGCTATCCGGCAGGGCGATCTGGACCGGCTGATGATTCCGGAGGCGCCGCTGGACGTGCTGGCGCAGCAGATTGTGGCGGCATGTGCTGCCGAGGAGTGGAGCGAGGATGCAATGTTCGCGCTGGTGCGGCGCGCGTATCCGTATCGCAACCTGAAGCGCGAAACATTCGATGCGATTCTGGAGATGCTCGCCGAGGGGATTGCTGCGAAGCGCGGGCGTTATGGCGCGTATGTGCATCGGGATCGCGTGAACGGGAAACTGCGGGCGCGGCGCGGGGCGCGGCTGGCGGCGATTACGAGCGGCGGAGCCATTCCCGACAACTCGCTTTACGCCGTGGTGGCGGAGCCCGATGGCATTGTGGTCGGCACGGTGGATGAAGATTTTGCTGTGGAAAGCAACCGCGGCGACATCATGCTTTTGGGAAATACTTCGTGGATGATTCGCCGCATTGAAACCAACGCTGGCCGCGTCCTGGTGCAGGATGCGCATGGCGCGCCTCCGAGCGTGCCTTTCTGGCGCGGCGAAGCTCCGGCTCGAACTGAAGAACTTTCGGCGCATGTGGGAACGCTGCGGGAAAAGATCAGCGAGATGCTGCCGCATGCTTCGCCGGTGGGTTTTTCCGCAACTCAGGCGGAAGTTGCCGCGGCAGTGAACTGGCTCAAGGAAGAATGCGGGCTTGACGATTCTGGGGCGGAGCAGGCGATCGAATACATTTTGCAAGGGCGCGCCGTGCTGGGCGCGGTGCCGACGCAGACCACCGTGATTGCGGAGCGCTTTTTCGACGAAGGCGGAGGCATGCAGTTGGTGATCCACGCGCCATTCGGAGGGCGCATCAACAAGGCTTGGGGACTGGCTCTGCGCAAGCGCTTCTGCGTCGGCTTCAACTTTGAGTTGCAGGCTGCGGCTACCGATAACGGCTTGAACATCGCTTTGGCCGAGCAGCACAGTTTTCCGCTGGGAGACGTGTTCAACTTTTTACAGGCGGCGACCGTGCAGCCGATTCTAGAGCAAGCTGCGCTGGATTCTCCGATCTTTGCCACGCGCTGGCGCTGGGATGCGAACCGGGCGCTGGCGCTGTTGCGCTTTCAAAACGGAAAGAAAGTTCCAGCGCAGATTCAGCGCATGCGCTCCGATGATCTGCTGGCTTCGGTTTTTCCCGACGCTGCGGCGTGCTTCGAAAACATTCAAGGCGAGCGCCGGATTCCCGATCATCCGCTGGTGGGCGAGGTCATGAAGGATGTGCTCACGGAAGCGATGGATATTGATGGGTTGAAGTTTGTGCTTAGCGGGCTGGCCGATGGGCGGATTCGTTGTCTTGCAGTCGACACGCCGGTTCCATCGCAGTTTTCGCACGAGATTCTGAATGCGAATCCGTATGCGTTTCTCGACGACGCGCCGCTCGAGGAGCGGCGGGCGCGCGCGGTGCAGATGCGGCGGATGCTGCCGGAGTCGGTGCTCGAGGAAGTGGGCGGACTGGATCCGGCGGCGATTGCGCAGGTGCGGGAAGAGGCTTGGCCGGATGTGCGCGATGCGGATGAGTTGCATGATGTGCTGCATACGCTGGTGGCGCTGCCGGAGAGTGGTCCGGGCTTTGGGACGGACCAGTGGAGATTTTATTTTGAGCGATTGGTCGGCGAAGCGCGCGCGGCTCTTGCAATTCTCGAAGGCCGTGTTTACTGGGTGGCTGCGGAGCGCGCCCGGACTTTTTCGGTGTTGTTTCCTGAGGCGCGATTTGAACGGGACTTGGCCGCGGTGGAAACCTCGGTTCCTAACCGCGACGACGCTCTGCTTACGTTGGTCACGGGATGGATGTCGCACGTCGGGCCGGTTACTGCGACTGACCTTGGAAAAGCTTTAGGGATTCCGGCGCCCGAGATTTCGAATGCTCTTCTTCGCATGGAAGCCAGCGGGACCGTGCTGCGGGGAAACTTCAGTGGCACTGCTTCGCGGCCCGCGCCACATGAACCTGAATGGTGCGAGCGGCGACTGCTGGCGCGGATTCATCGGCTTACGGTCGCGACGCTGCGCAAGCAGATCGAACCGGTTACGGCGGCGCAATTCATGCAATGGCTGCTGCGCTGGCAGCATGTGGCTGCGGGGACGCAGGTTTCCGGGGAGCGAGGCACGCTTGAAGTTCTGCGGCAACTGCAAGGGTTCGAGATTCCCGCGAATGCGTGGGAGCGGCAGGTGCTGGCCCGGCGGGTTACGGACTACGATCCCAAATGGCTCGATCAGCTCTGTTTGACTGGGGCGGTGGGCTGGGGAAGGTTGTCACCGCATCCGGCGACTTTGGATTACTCTGCGGGCCGCGGAACGGAGTCTCAACCCGGCGCGACTGCTCGGCAGCGGCGGGTGATTCCTACCAGCGTTGCGCCTATTACTTTTTTTATTCGGGAAGATGCCGATTGGATGACGCCGCGGCATCCGGGCGCGGAGCTGTCGGAGAATAATGGTCTGAGCCATGGAGCGCAAATCGTCCTCGATTTCCTGCGGCAGCGCGGCGCATCTTTTTTTGCCGATATCGTGCGCGGCACGGAGAAGCTGAAAGCGGAAATCGAGACCGCGCTTTGGGAACTGGTGGCTGCCGGCCTGGTGACGGCCGACGGCTTTGACAATCTGCGCTCGCTCATCGATCCCAAGCGGCGGGCCGGGCAAGGCAGCGGGCGCACGATGCGTCCGCGACATAATGCCGGACGCTGGGCTCTGTTGCACACTGATGAAGTTGTTGAGCGGCCTCGGGCCGTGGAAGCGGCGTGCTGGATGCTGCTGCGGCGTTACGGCATTGTTGTCCGCGATGTGCTGGCGCGGGAGGCGAACTTGCCGCCGTGGCGCGAATTGCTCGGGGGCTTCCGCCGGTTGGAGGATCGGGGCGAAATTTGTGGCGGACGTTTTGTCGATGGATTTCTGGGCGAGCAGTTTGCGCTGCCGGTCGCGGTGGAATCGGTGCGCGCGATGCGCAAGCTCGACGCGGCTGCGGGAACCATCACGCTGTCGGCCGCCGATCCGTTGAACCTGGTGGGGATTCTGGTTCCGGGTGAGCGGGTGCCTGCGATTTCGGGGAACAGCGTTACTTTTCGAGATGGCGCGGCGGTTGCCCTGAGTGCGGTCGGTGCGACCGCTGGCGATGAAGCTGTCGCGAGTTAACTCATTACTCCTTTCAGCAAGATAAGACACGAGCCGTAGTGAACTTTCCGGGGAACGCAGGACCGACCTGCTTTCCTCCCATGGCGGAAGTTCCGTTACGTTATGATGTCGGGCAATGAGTGGTGTCGAAAAAGGAATATTTCGCTTCGGCGTGTTCGAGGCCGATGCCAGCAACGGCGAACTGCGCAAGGCTGGCACGCGGTTGCGATTGCAGGACCAGCCGTTTCAGGTTTTGCTTCTGTTGCTGGAGCGCCATGGAGAGGTTGTCACCAGGGAGGAACTGCGGCAGAAACTCTGGCCGTCGGACACGTTCGTCGATTTCGACCACAGCCTGAATACGATAATCAATAAAATCCGCGAAGTGCTGGGCGACTCGGCTACGAATCCGCGATTCGTCGAGACATTGGCGAAACGTGGCTATCGTTTCCTAGTGCCGGTTGAATTGGCAGTAAGCCATGCGGGCGCGGAAGATACCAAGAAAACCATCGTGACAAACTCGGCGCGCTCGCCGTCGACGTTCGGCCTTACCGATCTGCAAGAGTTGCCGACTGTATCCAGTCTCTACGTGCGCGTTCTGTTTCTTCTGATCCAGGTCATGTACCTGAGCTTCTACATCGAGGCTTTGGGGCGGATTTCGGCGACTCTGGATGTGCTTGACCGTGCGCTTGGCCATCCGGCGGCAGCTATCGTGCTGATCGTATCGGCGGCCGTCGGCATCCCCGTACGTTTGTATTTGTTTTCGGCGGCGGCGTTCGACCTGAAAGATCTGAGTCGAAAGTTTCTTAAGATCTTTCCAGTGATACTCGCAATCGATGAACTGTGGGCGCTCTCGCCATTTTTGCTGGCGCGACAGATCGGACCGGGCCTCGCGCTGGGCATTACCGCGGCCCTGATTTATGTTCCTTTCGCGCAGCGGACATTGGTGCTGATGCGGCAGCGCACGCTGGCGCCTCCGCAGTCGGAGGAATAGCTTCGCGGGGACATCATCGCTCCGATTCGCAAGGCAATGGGAATGCTCCGCTCAAGATGACAGAAATACCCAGTGATCGCTGGCTAGAAAGTTCGCGACGAAGCATACGGCGATGGTTGCAATGTTGGCGCGCAACACCGGCAAGCTGAATTCCCCTACGAGAAGCTTCATCAGCAGCAGGTTTCCGACAACCGAGATCAGACCATTGCTCAGCTGGAAGCGAAACAGAGCTGCGAGAGAACTGCGCATTCCTGATCCTGCTCGGTCGGCCCAGGTAAAACGCTGGTGCCACAGAAAATTGTGGATGACGGCGGCTTCAACGGCCAGCGCCGTCGCCAGCAGGTAATTCATCTTGATCGCAGTGAGAGCGGCCAGCGCGCCGAGCTGGACCCCGACGCCCATGCCGCCGACGAGTGAGAACTTCAGGAGCCGGCGATATGCCGCGTTGCTCATGCGATTCTCTCCTCGTTATAGAGCTGTGCCGTGTGCCGGATCGTGGAAACGATCAGCATGCAGGTCATGCCGGCGATGGCTGCCAAGCCTCCGAAATCGAAGAGCAGAATTTGCTGGTCGAAGATCTTGATGACTGGGTTCCTCAACAACGCAACGTTGCCGATGGCGAGGAGGATGCGGATCTCCGTCGGACCGAATTTCCAATAGGAGAGTTGAAACCTGGCGAGAGTGTAGGTCGCAAGGTAGGCCTCGATGGAAAGCATCAGAAAAGCGATGAGCATGCCGAACGCGATCGCCGGATGCACGAATCGTGAGACAGCCATGCCACCCATGAGAAAGAGCGCAGCGATGGTGTCGGCGATGTGGTCCACGTAAAATCCGTAGCGGGGCCGCTGACGGTTTCGGACTCGGGCGAGGGTACCATCCAGGCTGTCGCCCAGCCAGTTCAGAGCCAGACAGGCAATGCCGAAGACGAGTATGTGAGGGTTGAGCCGGGACAGGGCATAGCACAGCCCGGCCGAACACTGGGAAACGAAGCCCAGTGCCGTCAGGTGGTCGGAGTTGATCCAAGCAGGGGTCCGAACGGCCAGCCAGATTAACGTTCGCTCTTCCGCCGCGGCGATCAGATTTTGCTGAATGCGCGTGGCTGAGGCAAAAGCGTTGGCGGGGTTTCCAGGAACCACGAGTGCGTTCGACATGAAGTGCCTCCTTGCCGAGGCAAATCTGGCTGAAACTGAACGCAAAGGCAACGCACAGGAAGTCAAATGCTCATCAAGAAGAAGTCACTGGCTAACTCTCTGAGGACGCATCAGATGGCCGATGAGATCGCTGTCAATATCAGGAGAGAAACGTAGGGTTCAGAGTCTTCGTTGTACGAGGACCCTCGAGCTAAAGAACGACGTCAAAAAAAAACCAGGGATCCGATGAGGGGGCCCTTCGGATCCCTGTTTGCGCGGACTCGGCAAGAACATAAACTAAAGCGCTTCCCCTATCGCCTTTTACCGAACCCCGCGCAGTGTTCGTATTGCATGCCGCGTGCCAGTCGATACTGGCTTGGCAAGAAATGCAGCGGTCCTCCTAACTCACTCTGGGCGAAGCGCTTATCGTTTTCCTTGAGGTGCTCTGTTGTGGTGTTGCCGTAGGTCCAATGGCCTGCCTGCTATCCGATCGGATAGCAGGCCCTATCCGTTCGGATAATGCAACAACTTCATTTCGGGAATGAATTTAGGGCCGAAGTGTGATAAGAAGGCCGGGAGGTGAGGAAGCTTGCGCCCCAGACTCTTCGTGCTTTCCGGGCCCTTGAAAGACTCGACAATTCCTCTGTCCGAGGGCGAAGTCACCATCGGGCGGGAAGCGTCGAATGGAATTGCGGTCGTCGATCCTTCGGTTTCGCGAAAACATTGTCTGGTGAACTGGCAGGACGGACGGTTCCGCGTGCGGGACCTCGACAGCCGCAATGGAACCCTGGTGAACGGGGCCGGGATCGGGGAACAGTGGCTGGAACACGGAGACGAGATCGCCACCGGCGACTCCTCCTTTTTATTTCTGCTGGAAGACGAAGATACTGCTCCGGCTGAGGGCCGGGTGGAATTCGAAGACTCCGCGGCCACGGCGGAAACCACCATTATCCATCCGCGGGACGTGGTCTATCTGCAGCCGGACCGTTTGCTGCGCGAGCTGCCTGCGACCTCGCGCGTGGCGCGCAACCTGAACGCGCTGCTCAAGATCAGCCGGATCGTTCACGCGATTCGCGACCTTAACGACCTGCAAGGACAATTACTCGACTTGATTTTTGAGGTTGTTCCCGCAGGCCGGGGCGCCATCCTGCTGGCGGACCGTGAAGGCCATGAGTTCAATTCCACGTTCGCCCGCATGCGGCAGGCGGGGCAGGCGCAGTTGGTCAAGGTGAGCCGCACGGTCGCGCGCCAGGTATTGGAGCAGGGAATTGCAATGCTGGGCAGCGACGTGCCCGGCAGCAGTGAGTTGCGCGAGGTCGAGAGCCTGGCGGCTTCGCAGGTGCGGTCGCTGTTGTGCGTGCCGTTGACCGTGTTTCAGCGGGTGATTGGTTGCATTTATCTCGACAGCGACAGTGTAAGCAGCCGTCTTAACGAGGAGCATCTGCAACTGGTGACGGCGATTGCAGGCATTTCCGCGGTGGCGCTGGAGAATGCCCGCCGGCTGCACTGGCTGGAGCAGGAGAACGAGCGCCTTACGGTGGAGATCAGCCAGGAGCGGAGCCTGGTTGGAGAAGGCGCCCGCATGAAAGAGGTCTACCAGTTCCTGAAGCGCGTGGCCCCCACCGATTCAACGGTGTTGATCGAGGGCGAGAGCGGAACTGGCAAGGAGCTGGCGGCACGGGCTTTGCACCGTAACAGTCCACGGGCTGGCAAACCGTTTGTGCCTATCAATTGTTCAGCGATTCCGGAAACGCTTTTGGAAAGCGATCTGTTCGGTCACGAGCGTGGAGCATTCACCGGAGCAGCGTCGCTGAAGAAAGGACGCCTCGAAGTTGCCGACGGAGGCGTAGTTTTTCTGGACGAGATCGGCGAGCTAGCTCCGCCGCTGCAGGTCAAACTGCTGCGCGTGCTGCAGGAGCGTGAGTTCGAGCGGGTTGGAGGGATTCATCCCATTAAGGTGGATATCCGCCTGATTGCCGCTACCAACTCCAACCTGGAGCAGGCCATGCGCGACGGCAAGTTTCGCCAGGATTTGTATTACCGATTGGCGGTGTTGAGGATCACGATGCCGACGCTGCGCGACCGGAAGGATGATATTCCCATGCTGGTGCGGCATTTCGTGCAGAAATATGCGAAGCGCTGCAAAGTGAAGGCCCGGCCGGTTTCCCGCGAGGCTCTGGCCTGCCTGGTGAACTATGACTGGCCCGGAAACGTGCGGGAACTGGAAAACGCCATCGAGCGCGCGCTGGTTCTGGGCGCCTCGGACATGATTCTGCCCGAGGATCTGCCGGAGTCTCTGCTGGAGCGGACTCCGCCGCCGGAGATGATCGAAGCGAAATATCATGCGGCGGTCAAGGAACTAAAGAAGCAACTAATTCTTGATGCCGTGGAGCAGACGCAGGGCAGCTATGCCGACGCCGCCCGCATTCTGGGCGTGCATCCCAACTATTTGCACCGCTTGATCCGCAACCTCGAACTGAAAGAGATTCTGAAAGAGGCATTGCGAGATATTCCGGAGCGTGGACCAAGCGGGCCTTCGGGAGGGAACGGCAAGGCGATTAGCCATTAGCGCTTAACAATTGGCCACTGGCCGATTGCTAATCGCTAACTGCCAATTGCTAACGGCTAGTCACGGCAGTCGCAAGCGCATCAGAGCTGCAGGATCGAGGTACGTGCCCTGCCATCGCACGCCGACGTGGAGATGTGGGCCCGTGGCCCGGCCCGTGCCGCCACTCAACGCGATTACCTGGCCGCGTTTCACCTGATCGCCTTCCTTAACTTTGAATTCCGAAAGATGCATGTAAATGGTGAGCAGGCCCTGGCCGTGGTCCAGCACCACGAAGTTGCCTTCGAAATAAAGCAGCCGCGCCAGCAGCACCGTTCCGTCATTCATGGCCTCGACGGGAGTTCCGCTGGGGACGCGGAAATCCAGGCCCAGGTGAGGACTTGAGGTCTTGCCGTTAAAGATGCGCTCGGAACCGAAGACGTCAGAGAGCGGGGCTGCGGCCGGCGCGCTGAATTGACCCGACCACTCGCGGTCGGGCGTGACTCGGTTCAGAAAGTCCTTCTTGATTTGCTGGGCTTCTTCGATTTGTTTCTGCTGCTCGGGAGTAGGCTCGGTGAATTTGGTTTCGACACTGAGCTTGGCCTGGATTTTAGGATACTTGACGCGGGTGACCGTGAACTTGCGGCTGAATGAGATTTTCTCGCCGGAGGCTTTCCCCGGCTGGGTTTCACCAGTCAGCTCAAGCGAGTACGATCCGGGAGTAGTTTCGAGGCTAACGCCCGCCAGAGCGATCCACATTTTGCTCGTTGCGTCGAAGCTGAAGGAAACATCATGTCCCAGCCAGGTTGCTTTCAGCGATTCCAGCCGCTGCGGGGACTTTACCTGAAACAACACTGGCCCACCGTTGACCAGTCGGGCGGGTTGCGCAGACACCTTCCAGTTCGCAGCGAACGCCGAAGGGAATGAGCTGAAAATTGAGCAGACAACGAGGACGATTGCGATGTGCTCGAAGGGAACAGGAGTAAGCCGCCGGATCACCATACCAGCCTAGCATTTTCGTCCACGGAGACTGGGTAGAATCCACTTATGCGTACCGCAGTGCTTACCGCTGTGTTCGCCCGGTGCTGGCTGTCTCGCTCACGTATGCGTTTCGGGGGATGGTCAATGCCATCGCGATTTTTCATCAATCGAGAATCACCCGGAAGATGTTGGGCGGCAAGCTTCTCTTTACTTGCGGCTGGCCGGCGGAACGATGCGATTCATGCGCAGGTATTCCACCATCTGTCCGTAGTGATCGTAGGAGTGGGCCACCGCGTCGACGGCAAACTGAACACGCGTGTTCTGCCTTGCCGTGCCGAGGCGCTCCGGCAGCACAGGCGCGACCGCGTTTTCTGCAGTTATGGTCGCCGCGGATCGGTGCAGCGCAGCGAACGAGCCCTTGAGGTAGTCAAGGATTTCAGGCTTTGATCGGACAGGATCGGGTCCAGTCTCGGTCTCCTGATCAGGCGTGGGCGTCTGTCCGAGCATGCGCGCGGCCATCCGGTAGTTATTCGCGGCCAGATGCTTGATCTGTTCGGCGAATGTGCGGGCACCCGTGAATTCGCCCGCGCTTGGCGCATAGGAGTATTTCGCCTCCGGCATGGCATCGGCGGCCGAAACAACCTCCTTTTCACAGTTGGAAATCCAGTAGTCGAGCGCTTCACTGATGGTGATCCTGGTTTGCGCCAGAGCAGAGTAGCTAAAGATAGTGATCAGCAGGCAGGACAAAATACGGAAAGCGTTTTTCATGATAGCTCCTTGAAGAATTAGGGTTGCTGGATAGAGCAAACGCATGAGCAAACACATGAGCAAACACACGTGTGGCTCAATGCGCAAGATCGGGGCTGATTTTCAGGAGCGGGGCGGGCCGCGGTCGGTTTCGGGAGAGCCGATCGAGGAAACTACAATCACCGCGTTCAACGGCGCAGAGACGTTACCGCCCGTGTGCTTGAGTGGCGATGAAATCTCGAACGCCGGAAGAGTTGCGAACTGAAATGGAATGAAACTTCGCATGCCGCATCTGCCAGGGTGCGACCTTAGGGTATCGCCGCAGGCAGGATTCTTAAGGGTTGCGGTGCGTGCTTGTTTTCGGGTACAAGGCCGTCGGGCATTCGTCCGGGAACAGGATGGCGCAGGCTGGTTGCCACACCCGGCTACGCAAGCAGAGGCGGACGTGACGACCACCAGGATCAGGAGCGCTGAAGTGATGGAAGTGCGGGGCATGAGATCAATGCTTAGACGTACCGAGCGCTTAAAGGTTACGGCATTATCATCGCACCTTCGTCATTACATTAGGGGCGCCTCGATTCACTCCTCTTCATAACTCGATTACGCATGTTTTTCAGATTGCTCCCGGATAACGGCCTACTCTGAAGTAATCCCAAGGTAAGGTTTGCCGACAATCTGTCCAGAATCTCGGCTTCTATTTCCTACGGCCCGCGCTAGGCCTATTACCGTCACCTTTTTCGGCCAGGGCATCTGCAAGTGCGATTGACTTCGTCATCACAACTCCGTGACTTTAGACGGACTTCCTTTCAGCAATAGGTTCGCTCTTCGCTTGCATCGATTTGACAAGATCAGCAGCTGAAGCTCCTTCGAGCGACAGTCCGTACCCAGCTTCTCGCACAATCCGTTCCTTAAGTGGCTGAATGAAATGAACGCGCGTGTTGCGGCGCGTCACCTCTGGCACCTTCAGGTAGAGAGCAGCCAGTTCCCGCGCTCGACTAAGCGCCTTACCGTTCGGGACAACCTCGGCGACCACTCCCCATTCGTGTGCAGTTCGCGCCGATAGTGGCTGCGGATTCAGCAGGAACGCCTCCGCTCGGGCTGGTCCGGCCCGATAACTCCAGGTGGTAAAGATTCCGTCACCTGGCACGATGCCACCGGCGAAGTGTGGCACATCGTGGAACGTCGCACCCTCGGCGGCCACGACCACACTCGCGAGTAGCGCATACTCGGAGTGAATATGGGCGCGTCCCTCGATGGCCGCAATTACCGGCACACGAATGTTGACGATGTTTTCCAGGATCTGTACTCCTTCGTCGTGAACCTGGCTCCAAACGCCGGGATCGGCGACGTTGCCGAACGAGGAAAAATCGATATCTGGAATGAACTCCCCGCCTGTTCCAGTCAGGATTACGATCTTGTTCGCTCGATCTTGCGCGATCCGGTAAAAGGCGTCGACAAACTCGGTATGGTCTTGTGCGGTGAAAGTGAGCGGACCGCCTGTGGTATGAAATTCGGCAACCAGCACACCGTTGCCGTCTCGCGTCAGCCTCAAGCTGCGATAGGCAGCAAGGTAGTCATTTTGAAGTTGCATGAAATTCTCCTCTCTGTTGCCACTCGAATTGAACCAACCTTGTAGATCTGCTGCCGAATTGTTCCCGGCGGGAGCAACTTCCGCTCGATCAGAGATTACAACGCTCTCGGAACTTATCGCCGGCGGGGTTCCACCTCTTGACATCTTGAAAAGGGACCTCGAACGGAAGGCCTCCAGACGGGGCCGCGACGACCAACTCCCCATTTGTTCCGGGTCTCCATACAACGTGAGGGCCTGATTTCCCTGAGACCTCTACCAATTCGTCGATCATGAATGGAGGCTCGACCATTTGAAATTAGGAAAGTCGCCGGAGCGACAAGGAGGCTCGATCTCCAACCCGGCCAAAGATCTTTTCGATGTGCTACTTCTCCGACATCGCTCGATCGGGCATCAATGGAGCAGCGCCAAAATTGACGCTGAACCGTTTGCACCACACTGAAACCGCGCGATATTTCGACAAGTCCACTTCGGGACCAAGGGTATAGTTTTGGTCGCCCATATTCCCCTTGATGGTCCCCAAATCGATGAAACCTGCGCGCAGCACGCTGGCGCTGTCTTTTGCATCGTCGGCAGCAACCATGTAGACGTGCACATCAGGACCGTTTGATGTGCTAAAACCCGTAAAGCGAAGAATACGACTGCCATCTCCCATCCTGTAGATGGTTGCGGTACCTGCCGTTGGGTGCAAGATGCTGTAGAACTGTCCGGAGACAAGCGGCTGCGGCGACGAGCTACCTTGCGCGGCTGGCATGGCTTCATCGACATGCCGATTAACCACAAGCCGTTCGGGCCGGAATGCATACCAAGCGAGAAAAGCCGCAACCGCGGCTATAGGAATCACAAGTTTCCACTTTTTCATTTTCGCGTCTCCTTTATTTCTTTGGCTTTTTCTCGATGCTGTAGCCTAGTTTGCCGAGCACTCTTACGGCGCCGGCCTTCCCGCCTTCGAAATCACTGGATCCAAGAAAACTCTACGGAATAGGCGAACCATCTCCGCGAAGGCGAGGTCCGTCGCTTCCGGATCAAAACGCGGGCCCTCATCGCGGGTGAAGGCATGCTCGGCTGCATACAGCAGTGTGCTATAGCGGACATCGGATTTTTGCAGCGCCCGATCAATTGTTGCGCGGCCCGCCTCGGGCACGTGCGGGTCCTTTGTCCCAAAGATCATCAAGAGTTCACCGCGGATTTGTGTGGCGCGGGCTAACGATCCGGCATCTGCGTCCTGACCAAGCTTGCCGTCATGGATGCCTGTAGCGTAGTAACAGACCGTTGCACGGACATCGGGCTGAAACGCCGCCCGGAAGGCGAGGTGGCCGCCGATACAGAAACCCACGACGCCGATTTTTCCTGGTGCGACCTTAGGATGCTTGGAAAGCCAGTCCAGGCCAGCGCGGCAATCGGCATCGAAATCCACGACCGGAGTCTTCGCGGCGTCTTGCTGGCCGCGGACGCGTCCGGCGTCATCGAATCGGATCACGGTTCCGGGTGGTTCGATGCGGCGATAGATTTCGTGGGCAGCGGCGACAAATCCATAACCGGCCAGCCGAATACAGGTGCGTAGCATTGGCGGTGTGAGCTGAAAAATGTCGGAATAGCACCAGATGCCGGGATACTGACCTTCTGCCGTGGGCGCGGCGACGAAGGTTCGCATCGGGGAACCCGACAGCGAAATATTCGCGTATTCGGTATTGACGATCATTTGTTTGTTTGCCGGAGATTGTGGCGGAGAGGCGCGACCCAGTCAACTCCTAATTATCGGGCTTCAGGCGGACTCCGACGACGTTGTCCCGAAGTTGGTTTCTGGAAGTCTGACGCTGACAATCGCCGAGATCCCTCCCGACGACGGTCAACCCGGTCTGGATAGTTTACGTAACCAGGCGTCTACACGCAATATAAAAGGCGCCCACTTTGCGGTAGGTTGTGATTGTTCGCACCACCACTTACCGAAAAGGAGCGCCGTTATGAACCAGGAAAAGTATATTGGGATGGACGTTCACCAAGCAACGATTTCAGTTGCTGTCATGGACAGCTCGGGCAAGCTGATCATGGAATGCATCCTGGAGACGAAAGCGGCCACGATTCTTGAGTTCATCGCTGGGCTACGCGGAACTTTATCAGTTACTTTTGAAGAAGGAACCTCTGCCGCCTGGTTACATGACCTGCTGAAGCCTCACGTCAGCCATCTCGTAGTCTGCGATCCGCGAAGAAACGCCCTGATGTAAGGATGGCAGCAAGAGTGATCGGATCGATGCACGGAAACTGGCCGAGCTGTTACATGGCAACAAGCTCCATGCTGTGTACCACGGAGGGCACGGGGTGCGTACCTTAAAGGAGTTGGGGCGCAGCTATCTGACGATCACGAAAGATCTCACGCGCGTCATGAGTCGGATCAAAGCGCTGTATCGCAGCTGGGCCATACCCTGTGGCGGTGCCACCGTCTATGCCCCGCGGCATCGTGCCAAATGGTTGGCCAAGTTTCTGGAACCCGGCGTTCGTCTGCGGGCGGAACGGTTGTATCAGCAACTGGATGTGCTGCAGCCGGTGCGCCAGGAAGCACGACGCGACCTGCTGGTAGAGAGCCACAAGCACCATGCCGTGAAATTACTGCGACAGATTCCTTCGATCGGTCCGATTCGTGCCGCCTTGCTAGTGGCGTTGCTGCAAACCCCACACCGTTTCCGTACCAAGCGTCAGCTGTGGGCTTACAGTGGTTTCGCAGTCGAGACTCACGACAGCGGCGAGTACCGCTTTGTAAGAGGGAAACTGCAACGCAACCGGGAGCGCATCACCGTGCGCGGTCTGAATCACAACCATAATCACGATCTGAAAAATCTGTTCAAAGGCGCTGCCCTATCTGCCAGTACTCGGCCTGGACCACTCTGCGATTTCTATGTTGCTCTGGTCGAGAAAGGGATGCGGCCGACGATGGCGCGTCTCACCCTGGCCCGAAAGATGGCCGCCATTACATTAATCATTTGGAAGAAGGGAGTGGAGTTCGACGCCAAACCATTGAATCGGCAAGCCGCTTGAGTGTCTCGCGGAATGAGGCCTTTCCATCTCCGACGCTTCTCTCTGGTGGTGGTCGGTCGGGTTCTCAAAACGCTCGGTTCGAGGTGAGTATCAGTCAATGAGATCGGCCCTGTGTGCTTCGGCACCGAGTCACCCATTACACGCTATGCCTCCTCGGATAACCAGAAATAGCGATAGGCCACGAGCCTCCGATAGAACCATGGTTGCCACTTAAGTATCCGTCTCGCTTGCCATGTCTCAAGACTCGATTGGCGTAGTCACCACCGGACCATGAAAGCTACAGGAATGGAAGACAACTCAGAAGCAAAACCTCTCGCGCAAATCGAGAGGCACTCTGACAGTGAAGTGGGCTGGATCTCGAGACAAAATCTTCTCGCCCTCCGGCCGAGGGAGAAGTTTTCTCTTGACATCCCCTTTTATAGAACTCATTGAGAATTGCCAGGCAGACTACTCCGTCACCCTTGATCCTGCTATCATGCGGAGCCGAGGGGGAACCAATGGGAAACATGACTAAAGTTGTTAAGCAGTTGAGCAAGGAACGCACACGGCTTACGGACGAATTGCACCGAGTAACAGCCGCCTTGACCGCCTTTGGGAAGGTCTACATGGGCGGAGGGCAAACAACCACTCGCAAGAAACGAACGATTTCAGCGGCAGGACGCAGGAAGATTGCAGCAGCGCAACGTGCGAGGTGGGCTAAGATCAGGGCGAAGAAAGCTGCCTAGCGCCTTTCGCACCCCTCAAGGTGCATGAGAACGCACCCATGCACCCAAGGATACCGGTTGTTGTCAGGCTTATGCTCGTTGAGAATTCAAGGTGTAATGCTGTCTTTCAACGACACGGGTAGGCGAGTTGTTCAGCCGATGTCAGCAAACACTCCCTAGCCGTCTAGCGCGAGATCAGGAAGTCTACCTGCCGCTCAATTTCAGTGATCGCGACGGGTGCGAAGTTGGCCTTATGCAGTTGCTGGTTCAGTTGAGTCAATTTCGTTTGTTTGAATTGGACCCACTCTGCGATGCGAGCTTTTACCTGTTGGCTTGACTCCTTGTACACCGCGATCGCCTGCGAGGGCACGGCACGGTCTCCGCCTTCGGCTACGCGCAGCGCCGATGCCAGGCCCGTGTAGGCACTCTGTAGCCCAGGGCCCTCCGCTGCCGTGTGTTCCTTATTCGTCAGAATCTTGCCGAGTCCGGATTGAGCTTCCGCCAGCGCCGCTTTAAGCCGCGCGGTTTGCTCCGGCAACTTCTGCTGCCCCAGTTTCTGTTGAATATCCGTCAACTGTTTTTGCACTGAGTTGATCTCGGCCAGAGCGCGGCGCGCTTCGACTGTTTCGCCGAAGATCTGCTGGCCCAACTGCAACTGCTGGGCCAGAACCTCAGAAGTCGCGGTCGAGCGTGGGTCCATCACCACTTTCAATGACTGCTCCTGTGCCTTTCCATCGACGGTGAAGCGGACCTTGTAGATTCCCGGTACGACCTTGGGGCCGCTCGGATTGCGGTACTCGGCTTCCTCATCCGCGCTCGGGCCGCCGGAGCTGCCCCATGTCAGGTTCCAGACGAACCTATGCATTCCAGCCGTTTTTTCCAGGACTTCAGGCTTGGGAAACCAGCGCTCGGCAACGGGAAGCGGCTGATGCTTCCATGTTCCCTGACTCTGTGGAGAATGATCCTCCGACGAGTGATCCTTTGAGAAAAACGCTCTTACGAGGTTATGTTGCGCATCGAAAATCTCAAATCGAATGCTGCTCGCCCCTGACGGTAAAAAATAATCCAGCATTGCGCCGCTGGGAGGATTCTCTGCCGTCGGCTCCTCAGGTGGAAGCGGCGTTCCGGGAAACGAGTCGTTATCGATGCGAATTGCTGTGCCCGGAGCATAAAACCATGGACCACCCGCTGTTTTCGCCTGCAGCGCCTGGCGCAGTGGTGCGATGTTGTCGAGAATCCAGAAAGCGCGGCCAAAGGTGGCGATCACCAGGTCATCGCCGTGAATCGCGAGATCGCGCACCCCGGTGACCGGCAAATTCAATTGCAAAGACTGCCAATGGTCTCCATCATCCCACGACACATAAACTCCAAATTCGGTTCCAGCGAAGAGGAGCCCTTTGCTCTGCGGATCTTCGCGAACAGCGCGCAAGAATGCGGGGGCAGCGATGCCGCTTGTAACCAGTTGCCAGCTTGCACCGTAGTCGTGAGTTCGATAGATGAACGGAGTCCGATCGTCGAGGCGTCCCCGATCGACGGCCGCGTACGCAACCGCGGGATCAAAATGCGAAGCTTCGATCAGCGAAATCTTACTCCAGGCGCTCAATCCCGGCGGAGTCACATCTTTCCAGTTCTTTCCGCCATCGCGGGTCAGGTGAATCAATCCCGTGTCGCTTCCTGCCCATATCAGATCGCCATTGATTGGCGACGGCGCGATGGTGAACACGACTCCATATCCGGCGCGTTTCGCCGGTTCGAGACTTGGCCCTTGCGCTTTTTTGTCTTGTGCCCCGTCCGCATCGTGCGTTGCTCCGGTGAGATCGGGACTGATGGTTTCCCAGTGCAGTCCTCCGTCGCCTGTCTTCATCACGTATTGCGTTCCGAGATAAAGCGTTGTCGAATCGGCAGGAGAAAGGACCAGCACGGGAGTCCAAGGGTCTCGATACTTGCGTTCGTGAATGTCCGACTCCCACGAAAATGCGGGCCATGGAGAGATGTCCTGGCTGAGTCCGGTCCGTCTGTTGAAGCGCGTAACCGGGCCGTAAGTTCCACTCAGGTAAATGATGTCCGAATCCTTCGGATCGACCACCATGTATCCGCTCTCGCTCGGACCCGTTGTAAACCAAGCCCGTGGCGTGATTTGCCCGTGGTCAGTGCGGCTGAGAACGCCAGCACTGCCGCTATCCTGCTCGGTGCCATACACCGCGTAAGGAAACTGGTTGTCGGTGGTGACGTGATAAAACTGCCCTGTCGGCTGGTTGTACCATGTGCTCCACGTCTGTCCGCGATTCAGGCTGATCGTAGTTCCCTGGTCGGTGGCAAGAATGAGGCTCGCAGAATTGTTCGGATCGACCCAGAGTTCGTGATAATCATCTCCGCCCGGCGCGCCACGAACGACCGAAATTGTCTTTCCACCATCCTCTGATCGGTAGAGTGCGACATTCGGCATGTAAATGACATCGGGATTGTGCGGATCAACAGTGATGCGATTGAAATACCATGCCCGACTGGTAAGCCGCGGGTCGGCATTGGCCAGCACCCAGGTATTGCCTCCATCATCCGAGCGATAAAGGCCGGATTGGTTCGCCTCAGGTTTGCTGGTTTCGATGAGCGCATACACGCGCTTGCCGTCCGGCGCAACGTCGACGCCAACTCGTCCCCAATCGCCCGCAGGCAGTCCGTTGCCCTCGAGATGAGCCCACGTTTTTCCCGCGTCTTCAGACCGGTAAAGTCCGCCACCAGCGCCATCGACAGGGGCATACGAACTCCACGGTGGACGCCACGTATGCCATGCGCCGGCAAATAAGAGCCGCGGGGAGGCAGAGCACATCGCAAGATCTGAAATGCCAATCTCCGGCCCCAGATCTAGAACCCGCTCCCAACGCTTTCCTCCATCGAGAGACTTGTAAACGCCGCGCTGTTCATTCGGACCATAAGCATGCCCGAGTGCGCCGAGATAAACCACGTTCGCATCATGCGGGTCGATCAGAATCCGGCTGACTTGCCGCGTGTCCTCCAATCCGATGTGATTCCAGGTTGCTCCGCCATCCGTGGACTTGTAGACACCGTTGCCAGTAGAGAGATCCTCGCGAATGTCGGTCTCGCCGGTTCCGGCATAAATAATCTTAGGATCGGAGGCAGCGATAGCCAGAGCGCCGATCGAGGCCACGGGCTGGCCGTCGAAGATCGGTGTCCAGACCACGCCGGCATCGGTTGTTTTCCAGATCCCTCCATTCACCGAGCCAAAATAAAATGTCGTCGAATCGCCCGGCACGCCAGCTGCGGCCTCTGCGCGTCCGCCGCGGAACGGGCCGATGAGGCGCCATTTGAGCCCATTTACCAGTTCCGGAGGAACCGACTGTGAAACCGCTGCCACGGTTAACAACAAAAAAGCACCCGTGGATATAAGACACGCTACGCGCGATCTGAAGCTGTGCAAATTCTAAGCCCTCGTTCTTCACACCCTGTTGTTGACATTCTATGCTGGAGTTTTCGATCACGCACCTATCACACTTTGCCGCAGGACAAGAAAGGAGACGCTTGGGTCAGACCGATTTCGGTTCCCAGGAGGATTACGTCCGCGCTATGAGCTTCTGTTACACGGCACGGAAACCCGCCGCCCGACTCTCCTTGACAGCTTAGGAGAGCAATGCTAACCTTCCTCTTCCCTAACCGTCTTAGGGGAAGGAGCACGCATGACCAATTCCGCTGACATTCTCCCTGGCACGCTCGATCTGCTGATCCTGAAGGCAGTTTCGTTGGGGTCCCTCCACGGTTACGGCGTGCTGCTCCGGATTGAGCAAATTTCCGGAGGGGCGCTGGCGGTGGAGCAGGGCGCGCTTTATCCCGCACTCTACCGCTTGGAAGAACGCGGGATGCTCGCATCGGAGTGGGGTGTTTCTGAAAACAATCGGCGGGCAAAGTACTACCGATTGACCCGAAAAGGTGAAAGGCGCCTACGCGAGCAAACCGAGAGTTGGAATCGGCTTGCCTCCGCCATCGCTGCAGTACTGGGCGCGTTACCGGAGGAGGCCTGAACGGTGTCGCTAGACTCGCTTCTTGACCGGCTCTTCCGCCACGAGCGCCTTGACCGCTCCATGGAAGAGGAGCTTCGATTTCATATCGCAGAACGCGCCGCCGACCTGCAGTGCTCAGGCCTGCCAAGAGCGGAAGCCGAGCGGCGCGCACAGCTGGAGTTCGGTGGAATAGAAAGCTATAAAGAACAGTGCCGCGAGACTCGCCGCTTTCACCGGATACACGGCTTCTTCGCGGACCTACGCTTCGGCTTCCGTATGCTCCGGCGAAGTCCGGGCTTTGCGCTATTGGTGATCCTGTGCCTGACTCTGGGCATCGGGGCCAATGCTGCTGTTTTTAGTTGGATCGAAGGGATATTGTTCCGTCCGTACCCGGCTGTTACTCACCAGGAGCGGCTGCTCGCTCTTACGGGAACAGCACGCGGCGAAGTGGGCCCTACCGATCTTTCCTGGCCAGATTTCCTCGATTTGCGGAGGAGTTGCACGCTGTTTGATTCGTTTATTGTGAGCCAAATCACCGGTACCACGCTCAGCATTGGTGACCGCGCTGACGTCGCCGTTGGCAGCATCGTATCGGCGAACTACTTTGATGCCATTGGGGTCCATCCGACCCTGGGCCGCGGATTTGAGCCGGGCGAAGACGCAGGGCGCAACGCCCATCCGGTGGTGGTGATCAGTCACCAGCTATGGCAAGGACGATTCAAGAGTGATCCGCAAATTATTGGGAAAACGCAGCGGCTCAATGGCGTGCTGCACACGATTGTTGGGGTCGCGCCAGAGGGCTTTTATGGCACCTTCGTCGGTTGGGCGATGCAGTTTTGGGTGCCGGCATCCATGGAGGAGATATTTGAAGCGGGCGGGTACAAACTGGAGGATCGCGGTGCACGCTGGATCGAAGCTTATGTGCGCCTCAAGCCCGGCGTGACCCGGCAGCAGGCACAGCAAGAAATAAGTGCCGCTGCGAAGCGATTGGAGGCGGACTTTCCGGAGACGAACCGCGGTCGCAGCGTCAAGCTTTGGCCATTATGGCAAACGCCATTCAACAATGCGAGAACTTTGCTCCCCACGCTCGAAATCATGGTTGCGGTGGTGGTTTTTGTCTTGCTCATCGCATGCGCGAACGTCGGCAATCTCCTGCTCGTCAGGTCCTTCGCGCGACGTCACGAAATGACGGTTCGGCTGGCCATCGGCGCGAGTCACGGCCGCCTGGTGAAGCAGTTGGTGACGGAAGGGCTGATCCTCGCGGCTTTTGCCGCAGCCGGAGGACTGCTGGTTGCGCACTGGTGCCGTCATGCGCTCGTGCTGCTCTTGCCCGCACGGGGAGGCGTGGCGATGTACCTGCCGGGCGAAATCGATTGGCGCGTGCTGGCGCTGAGCGCCGGAGTTTGCCTTATCGCGACGCTCCTGCTCGGCCTGGTTCCGGCAATGCAGATCCGCAACCTCGATCTTGCCGGCGCCTTGAAAGCTGAGTCGGCAGGCGTCGTTGGGGGTGGTAGGAGAGCGTGGGTCCGTTCGGGCCTAGTGGTTATGCAGGTGTCACTGAGTTTCGTTCTGCTAGTCGGGGCGGGGCTTTTGCTGCAGAGTCTACAGAGAATAAGAACTACCAGCCCGGGCTTTTCGACGCACGAAGTGCTGGACACTAGCGTCAATCTGGTGTCGGCGGGATATGATGCGCCGCGAGCGCGGAATTTCCAGGACGAACTCCTCGATCGCGTGAAGGTGCTACCCGGCGTCGAGTCGGCAGCGTTTGCGCGAATGACGCCGCTGAGCTATGGAAGCTTTTCTTCGACGCCGATCGCAGTAGATGGATATCAACCCCCGCCTGAAGAGCAGCCTATCGTGGAGTACAACGAAGTAGGTCCGGACTACTTTGTGACGATGGGAATCCCTTTGGTGTCGGGGCGCGAATTCACCCGCGCGGACGACGAAAAGGCCGCTCTGGTCGCGATCGTGAATGAAACCATGGCGGCGAAGTACTGGCGCGGCAGGAATCCGATTGGCGAGCGCGTTCAGGTCAAAGGACGATGGATGCAGGTGATCGGTGTCGCAAAAGATTCGAAGTACCGGAGCATTCGTGAAACCCCGACGCCTTTTTTCTATGTACCTCTGCGCCAGAATTTCGCGAGTGGACCGGGTTTGTACATCCGGACGCGGGTGAGTCCGGAGACAATGGCGGCTGCTCTCGTCCGCGAGGTGCACGCGTTGGACGGGAATCTAGCGCTATCCGAGGTAATCACGCTGCAAGAGCAGGTGGATCGCTCGACATCGCCGCAACTGGTGGCCGTAACTTTAGTGGGAGTATTAGGCGGATTGGCGCTGCTACTTGCTGCTCTGGGACTGTATGGCGTGATGTCGTATGCGGTGTCGCAGAGCACGCGCGAGTTAGGACTGCGTATGGCTCTCGGCGCGACCCCGTCCCACCTGTTGCGCCTGGTGATGTCGCGTGGGCTCGCGTTGACGGCAGCCGGAATTATAGGGGGCGCAGCGGTGGCGCTGGCCTCGACACGGCTGCTTGGGTACCTGCTCTACAACGTGGGCCCACGCGACCCGCTATCGTTTGGGTCAGCGTTCGTCGTCACCACCATCGCGTCGCTGGCAGCATGTTTCTTGCCTGCCTGGCGCGCGACAAGGACAGATCCACTGCGGGCTTTGCGGGATTAGCCCATCAAGGGCAGACGTTATGGACTTTCCACGACCATTCGCAGCCAAGGCTCGCAAGCGACGCCAGATTGTTTACGCCGGGATGGGTGTGGTTCTGATCGCTGCGATCACAATGGGCGTTTCGAAGCTCAAACCGGCAGCTCCGTCCGTGGACCGTTCGGGTCTCTGGATCGACACGGTCAAGCGCGGTCCCATGGTTAGACAGGTTCATGGTCTCGGTACACTCACTCCGGAAGAGATCCGCTGGATACCGACCATCACCGACGGACGTGTGGAGAGGATCCTCGTCCGTCCGGGTACGCCCGTGGAGGCGGACACAGTCCTTGTCATTCTAAGCAACCCAACCGTCGAGCAACAGGCCTTCGACGCCGATTGGAAGTTGCGCGCCGAAGAAGCGCAGTACCACAATTTGGAAGTCACTCTGCAGAGCCAGGTGCTGGACCAGCAGGCCAATGCTGCCAAGGCAGAGCAAGATGCCCAGGATGCTCGCATGAAAGCGGAGAGCGATGAGGAACTGGCCAAGGTGGGCGTGGTCCCAGAGCAAGTGCGAAAGCTGTCGGCGGGGAGTTCGCGACAACTGACAATTCGGGCCACGATCGAGCAACAGCGCTATTTGAACGCGCAAAAGCAGTTGGAGGCGCAGCTGACCGCAGAAAAGGCGAAGGTGGAACAGGCGCGCGCGGTGTATCAGCTGCAGCAGAAACAGAAGAGCATGCTCCAGGTGCGCGCGGGCATGGACGGGATTCTGCAGGAGCTAAGCCTGAACGGCAACACACTACAGGAAGGACAGCAGATCCGGGCGGGTACGACGATCGCCAAAGTGGCAAACCCGAAGCGCCTCAAGGCCGAGCTCAAGATTCCCGAGACGCAGGCCAAAGACGTGCAAATCGGGCAATCGTCACAGGTGGATACCCATAACGGCGTGGTCGACGGCAAAGTCATACGGATTGATCCGTCGGTACAAAACGGCACGCGTACGGTTGACGTAGCTCTGAACGGCGACCTCCCCCAGGGCGCGGTGCCGGACCTGAGCGTCGATGGCACGCTTGACCTGGAGCGGATTGCGAGCGTGCTCTTCACCGGACGCCCAACCTTTGGCCAGGAAAAGACCACGATCGGAATGTTCAAGCTGGAAGGCGACGGCAAGACGGCTTCGCGGGTTCGCGTAATGTTGGGCCGTAGTTCCGTGAACACCGTCGAGATCCTGGACGGGCTAAAAGACGGCGATCAGGTGATCCTCTCCGACATGTCGCGTTGGGACTCCTATGATCGGATCCGGCTGGAATAGCTCACGTGCGGCAATGCGCAGAATGGCGCCTGTGAGTCTCGCGCACCGCCCGGTCAAGCAAAGATCTTGAAGGTCTACAGGAGAAGAAGAAAAGAGGGAACATGGATGCAGCAGACGACGTCCTGATTTCGCTGAAAGACATCAAGAAGGTGTTTTACACCGACCAGGTAGAAACCCACGCTTTGTCGGGTGTTCATCTTCAAATCCGTAAGGGCGAGTTTTTCTCTGTCGCCGGCCCATCCGGTTCGGGCAAGTCAACGCTGCTGGCCATCCTCGGCCTCCTCGACTCGCCGAGCGACGGCCAATACCTCTTGAAGGGACAACCCGTGGAGAATCTGGATATTTCGCAGCGCGCCGTCATCCGCAATCGTGAGATCGGTTTCATCTTCCAGACGTTTAATCTCATTGGCGATCTTACGGTTTACGAAAATGTGGAATTACCGCTGACTTATCGCGCGATGGGTGGTTCGGAACGCAAGCAGCGCGTGAATCGAGCTGTGGAGCGGGTCGGAATGAGCCATCGCATCAACCATTATCCATCGCAACTGTCCGGCGGACAGCAGCAACGGGTGGCCGTGGCGAGGGCGCTTGCGGGAAACCCATCGATCCTGCTGGCGGATGAGCCGACCGGTAATCTCGATTCACGCAACGCGAATGCCGTCATGGACTTATTGCGCGAATTGCATCGTGAGGGCGCCACCATCTGTATGGTCACCCATGATCCGCGCTTCGCACGACATGCCGACCGCAGCATTCAACTGTTCGACGGACGTGTCGTAGAGGCAAGCGAGGTGGCCGAGGTCGGTAGTTAATACACGTCGCTGGTTCGATAACGTAAGTGCCACGCGCCTTGTCGCAGGTCGGCGGACCGCACCGTGGATTAAAAGCTCCATTCACGGAAGATGCGGGCATCGCGGGTGGATAACTGGCGATACGGAAGTTATTGCGATGCGGGGCAGCGGATTAGAGCTTGCGCTTACGTACCATCCCCTAGGTTCCTCCCCGGATCAACAAGGCCAGCCGCGGAAACAGGAAATGCCCGCCGGCATCATCGACCACATTTACCTGGCAGGTATAGAAACCACGTTTGAGCGACGTGAGTGGCACGTCCAACTGGAAAACGGCCGCCTTTCGGCCTTGCGCATTCAACTCCGTCAACTCCACTAATGAACTCTCGTAGGCTTTGGTTTTGCCCTGAAAGAATGCGACGTTACTCAAGAGGCGGATGCCCGGTTTGCTTTGTCCGCCTGTCGTGGAATCTGCGACCGACCGCAGGGCGGGATCGTACACCTCGTAATAAAGAAGCAGGTGCTGCGTAGCCGAGAAAACATGGGTAATGCTCGGAATGATCTCGGAACCGTCATGAACCAGGGGATTTGGGTTCGCACCCTTCTTCGCCGGCTGAATCTGGCTGGCCAGCACAACGGAACTCATCTTCAGCGGCTGCCCCTTCAAGTCTGGCACGCTGATGTCGGTTTCGAACGATCCCATCCGTCCGGTTTGATTTTCCCTCACCACGAATTTCAGGTGATACGTGCCGCTGAGCAGGCTCATCCCCGTGTCATACTGCACGTTCTTTTTTTGCACATCCGCTGAAGTATTCACCGCGAGTTTCACCGTGTCGCGGATTCTGTTCAAAGGGTGGCGTCCGCTATCCAGCACCATTCCGATCACGTCCAGCGTCGCCTTGTCGCGGTCGCTGCTGCGGACGAACGGAATCTGCGATCCCGGAACCACCAGAGACATGGGGACAAAAAACTTGTTGCCCTCCAGGCGGAAGTAGGCGACGCCCAGATATAGCGGCAAATCCGTGGATGGCAGCTCGGAAGCAAGTTCCTCCTCCAGTTGCCGCTCCTTGTCGTCGCTCGTGGAATGCTTGAAATCCGCGGGCGCGTAGTAGCCGCGGCGGAAGTCGATCTTCGCACCGGGAACATTGCTCTTGTCGTTCAGCTTCACGACGATGCGCCGGTAACGTCCGTCACGCGCGGGGTTCGTGCTGTGATAGCCGAGCAGGTAATATGTGGACGTGTCCTGCTGCACTCCTTTGAAAATCTTGGTGAAGTCGTTGGAGTCCAGAAAAGCGCGGCCGCCGGTGTCGCTAGCTAGCGTCACCAGAGTTTCCTGGGTGGTAAAATTGGAATTCAAAGCATTGAGGGTTGCCTGTCCGGAATATGCCGAAACCCCGCGCAGGCTGGCGTTCTGCGCTTCGCCGCCCGCCACCAGCGCCTGCAGGCCGCGCATGTCCATGGTATAGATTGCCAGGTTGGAGCGCACGGCGGCGTTCACGGCCGCGCGCAGCTCCGATTGATTCTCAATGCCGGTGCGGTCCATGCCGCTGGAAAAATAAATCAGCGATTTCTTCTGCTGAATATGTGAGAGCTTTTCCGCCACCGATCTCAATGCTTCGAGCCGCCGGTCGGTATTGAAGATGTTGTATTCCGTATCGTCGGCAGTAAACGGCTGGCCTGTGTCGGGTGTGCCCTCGGTTGTCCCCGCGGTGCCTTCCTCGAAACCCTGGCCGCTGCCTGAACTGAATGCCTCCAACTGTTTTTTCAGCAACGCGCGGTCGGTGGTAAAGTCCTGATTTACCAGCAGCGAACTTCCCAGCGAAACAATCGACACAAGGTCTGCGGGCGCCATTTGCGCATCGACATAGTGTTCGGCTGACGTAACCGCGTGGTCGATTTCGTCCGGTTCCATGGCAGAGAGATCAAAGAACAAAACTATGAGACGCCGATCCTTGAATTGGTTTGCCGTACTTGCCGCGGAAGGCGGTGGAGTCGGCTGTCCATTCGCCGGCGCCGGCAGCGGTTTCGCCTGGGTCACATCCAAAGACGGCGGGGCATCAACGTTCTCCACATCGAAGGAAAGAATCTTCTGCGGTTTGTTGTCCTCGAGAATCGTGAAGTTCTCAGGCTTCAATCCCTGCACAAAGTTTCCGCTCTTGTCCCGCACCGTCACATTCACCAACACGAGATCCGATTCCACATGAAACACGTACTCGGATTGCTGCTGCGAGGGCAATGTCGAACACAGGAGCACCAGCACCACCAGGACCGCTACAGCTTGGTTGGCGAATCGGATTAGCGTGAAAGTCATCGCGATCCTCTCTATTCGTGCATCCTTGAGCACCTTTCTTCTCAGAAACGAAAGCGTGCCGTCATCGTGAACTGCCGCATGGCCCCAACCGCGGTAACCCGGCCAAATGTCGGCGAGGTCATGACGGTATCGATCGAGGAATAGTTCGGTATGTTGAAAATGTTGGTGGCCTGCGCCCGGAACTCCAGCACACGCGATTCTTTCAACGGAACGATTTTCGTGAACGCCATGTCAAACACTTTGGTGCCGGGGCCGATGATGCTGTTGCGGCGCGCGTTGCCGTATTGTCCGCAGGGCGGAGTCGTTACAAACGCGGCTGTGTTGAACCACTCACCGATGGATGGATTCGGCAGCGAGATCGATTGCCCAGGGACAACGTCCGGGCGCAACGTGCCATTTGTCCCGCTGTTCAGATCGCAGACCGCGCCGAGGAATCGCGGCGTAAACGGCAGGCCCGAGGCGATCGTCCAGTCGCCGCTCCATTGCCAGTCGCCAAGAATCGCGCGCGCTGGAGTATTTCCCGTTAGCCACCGCTTGTCGTGGCCAAAGGGAAGCTCCAACAGATAATCGGCGGTGAACTTATGCGTCTGGTTGAAGCTGGAAAGCCCGCGCTCTCCAGATAGATTGAAAGGATTCTGCGCTACATTGGCTGCACCGGCCGACGAACTGGCGCCTCCACCGCCCGCGCCCGTTCCACCCGCACCCAATCCAGGAGTGTTCGATCCCGAGGTTGCGCCCGCGCCGATGGAAGACGCATCATCGAGCGACTTGGAAAATGTGTAAGTACCGCCGATCGCGTATCCCTTAGCTAGGCGCTTGCGCAGCCGCACCGATCCCGCATTGGCCTCCGAATCCGCGACCGAGGTTTCATAGGTGAATGCGTCGACCATGGGTATACGGATCCCCGTCGCGGTTCGGTTGGGCGCTTCCAGAATGTCGAGATCCGTTCCCTTAGTTCCCGTGTAGTCAATATTCAGAAGCAGGGTGGGACGAATCTGCTGTTGAATGTCGAGATTGCGAATCTGCACATAGCCCAGCCGGTAATTTGAATTCACCGCATAATTGTTGGTGATGCCGGTAGCCGCGGGAAATCCATCTTGCAGTGTCAGGGTTGGAGGAGATGGAAAAGCTGCCTGAACATTCGTCGCCGTGGTGGCGAATGGCGGCTGCAAGGCAAGCTGCTGAACGATACCTTGGTACGCGCCCGTGTTGTAGTTGACACCATATCCGCCGCGGACCACGGTCTTGGAAAACGGCTTCCAGGCAAAGCCGATCCGTGGCGCAAAATTGTTGCGGTCCGGTCGCAGCAGGCTGGCCGGCAAAGGGCCGCTGTATGGCCCCGCTTGTCCCGGCCGAATCGGAGAGACCTGTGGCGCAAGCGCCGGATTCTGAACCAGTACACCCGGAGAAAGGTCGAGATTCGCAATGAGATTGTTCTCTTCTGTAAGCGGTGAAACGTATTCGTAGCGGACTCCGAGATTGAGGGTCAGGTTCGCACGCATCTTCCACTCATCCTGCAGGTATAAATCCCAATAGTTGCCGCGGAAGTGGTTGCCGTGTTCGCCTTCTCCAAACTGCACAGAAGTTTGCTCCGGTAATCCGAGCAGAAAGTCGGCCAAGTCATATCCGGTACCGGGCACCTGGTTTCCACTGCCATCGAGCTGCGAGGTGCTGACACCGTTGAAGACAAACGAGCCGCGCGGATTGCCGTCGGTTTCGCTATTCACCTGCACGCGCCGGAAATCTCCACCCCAGCGCCAGCTGTGTTTGCCATGGTTCCAGATCACATTGTCGGAGAAAGTGTAGGTCTGGTTGCGCGTGAGCCGCGGAGTCGTATCCTGAAGACTGGCGATGTCTGTAAAAGAAAGATTCGGCAAGCCCCAGTCGAACGGATTCTGCGAAACTCCCGTGATTCCGAGCGCACCTGTAATGTCGTTAGTGAAAGCGTACAGATTTTGGGTGCGCGTCCGGCTGCGGTTAAAGTCCGCGCGAACAATGTTGGTCAGCTTTCCGAAACTGCGCGTGTAAGACACTGGAACGTCGAAGCTTCGGACCGACGTGCGGCCGCCTACGCTTGGAAACGGATTCGTCAGATTGGCGCCCGAGCCGTGGTAGTGAAAGCCAAACTGCAAGCTGTTGCGCGGAGCGTTGCGGCCTCCGCCTCGGCGGCCGCGCGCGGGTGCTGCCCCAAAGGTGTGGTTCAAACGTATGTTCAGATCGTCGCTGTCGCTGTTCGCGGAGGTAACGTAGTGAAAGTTTTGAAAATTCCCCGGCAGGTTCGGCATCGGAATATATTGCAGCAATCCTTGCGCCGCCGGGTTAATTTGCGGAATCGTGTTGCAGAGTTGCTGGGGAGGGTTGCAGGGGAAAGGCGCGTTTGTCACAGGATTGAAAATCTCTACCGGTGCTCCAGAGGCGTATGTGGCCTGGGAAAAGTTTCCCTGCCGCTCCAACGGCGTTGGCACCGTCGAAAACTGATCGAAGGGATTCTCCGCGCGCTTGCCGTTGTAATTGATGAAATAAAAAGTCTTGGTCCCGCCGTGGTAGAGGTGCGGAATATTAAGCGGCCCGCCCACGGAGGCGCCGAAACTATTCTGCAGGTATGCTGGTTTTTCCGTGGGCTGTCCGGTGAGCGAAAAAGGCGAGGCGTTCAGAGCCGAATCTCCGACTCCATAATACAAAGATCCATGGGGGCGATTGATGTCAAAGCCCCTCCGGCCAAAACCTCCGCCACCAAAACCACCCCCACCGAATCCTCCACCTCCGGGACCACCCCCCGCACCGCCAAATCCGCCTCCACCACCGAACCCTGCTCCCTGTTGGCGGGCATCGTTGAGGCGCTGCTGCAGTTCGTCAGCGCTCATCGCATTGAACGAATTGGAAGTGTTCCCCGAGACAGCTACCGACTCCGTAGCACTGTCCGCCGCAATCCCGGGAATCGGCATTCCGGACGGCACTACATCGCTTATGGAGCCGCCGGTCGAATCCTGCCCACCTCCACTCTGAAACACTGAAAGGCTCTGAAAACCACGTCTACCTGCATTCGCCTGCTGCTGTTCATTGGCGGCCTCGCGTGCCCGCGACGACAGAACCAGCTCAAAATTCGTCAGCACATCCTGATGCGTCGCATCCAATACCACTTCCTGCGTACTCCCGGCAAACGCCGCCATCCACACCCCCACGGTATAGTGACCATCCGTGGGAATCCGAAGCCAGTAACTGCCATCCACATCCGTCCAGGTATCGACTTGTTGCTTCGTGGCCGCATTCGTCGCGGAAACGTCGGCGCCGGGAATCGGCATATTCCCCGACTTGACCACGCCGTGAATAGTCCGGCCTCCACTGGTGGGAGTGGCGGCGGCTTGCCCTGCAGTTTGCCCGCGCGACAGATGCGGTTGAAACACGAGCATATGAAACAAGAAGAGAAACTGGAAGATGAACGCAAGGCATAGCTTGCCCTTGATCGCCAGAAAATTCAGAAAGCGAAGGCCAGAATTCCTCATTAGCGTTGCGCGGACGGTCGGTGCTGTCTTACCCGAATCATAGCGCTCTCCCTAGCCCTGAACTGTAAAATTGTGTAAGGTTTTCCTGAATTCCGAATCGAAGCTGGAAAGGCGCCGACCGCGACATCCCCTTCCTGAAAGAAGCCGAAGCTGATACGCGAAGCTGCAACAGCCCGACAAATTGGCCAGCTCGCCGGGAACAGGGTTTCAGAGCTTCCCCTAAGCGTGTTTGTCGGTACAAAGCAGCAGCGGGCACGGTTTTTCCTGAGCCATCCCCAAGCACCTAAGTTGTTCCGGACTTGACGTTAGTCGCTATTTTGTTATAGTTACCCTCATATTTTACGGGCGTTGCGGTTTTGGGACGTGCCGTCGATCGATGCAGGAGGAAAAAATACCATGGCTGGTGCGATCGTGACGCGGAGTGCGGCCGCGGACGCAGCGAGAGTGCAGCCTGAGGTGGGGCTTCGGGAGCGTAAGAAGGCGCGGTTGCGGCAGCAGATTATCGACACCTCGATTAAGCTCTTTCGCAAGCACGGATACGAAGACACCCGGATTGACGATATCGTCCACGTGCTCGAAATCAGCCAGCCTACCTTCTTTCGTTATTTCCCCAGCAAAGACGAGGTTCTGCGCGAGGTGGGAGAACGTGGGTATGCCTGCATCTGCGAGCGGTTGCGGTCGGAGCTCTCGAGCAAGGCGGAAACAGAGGAGCGTTTGCGGCGCTTGTATGTAAGCATGGCGCGGGAGGTGGAAGCCGACCGGAAACTGTGGCAAGCGGTTGTGTTATCGGGCGCCATGGATGCGGTGCGCTCTGCCGGACTGCGCGGTCACGAAGAGGCCGCCGCCAGCCTGCTGCGGGAAATCTTGACGCAGGGGCAGAGACGCGGCGAAGTGACGCGCGCATTTCCGGTTGTGCATCTGGCGGAGTTCATGGAGGGGCTCTACAACACGGTGGTTCGGCAATGGGCCGTTGATTTGACCGGGCCGCACAAGCTCACGGACCGGGTACGGAGCGCAGTAGATTTTTTCTTGCGCGGCATCCGATTGTAACGCTTCGGGGATCACGGCCGGGTTTGGCGGTGAAGACGCCTGTTAGAGAGGGGAAACGCGATGAAGGCCGCCGTCCTGCACGCATACAAGACGCCGCTAGTGCTGGAGGAAGTGGTCCGGCCGGAAGCGGGCGCGGATGAAGTCTTGATCGAGGTTGAGATTTGCGGTGTGTGTCATTCCGATCTGCACGTGGCTGAAGGCGACTGGACGCAATTGGCAGGCATCGTGAAGATGCCGCTGATCCTGGGACACGAGATCGTCGGTCGCGTGGTAGTGCGCGGCGCAGCGGTCAAGAGTGTCCAGGTGGGAGAACGAGTCGGAGTGCCTTGGGTGCAGTGGACATGCGGCCAATGCGAGTTCTGCCGCGAGGGCAACGAGAATCTGTGCGTGAAACAGCGCATCACGGGCGTCATGGTGGATGGCGGATATGCGGAATATGCGAAGGCTCCCGCCAGCCATGTGGTCAAGATTCCCGACACGCTTCGCTCCGAGCAGGCGGCGCCGCTGCTTTGTGCGGGGGTCACAGTTCATCGTGCCCTCAAGCGGGCCGAGATTCGGGCCGGCCAGCGCCTGGCGGTTTTCGGCGTGGGCGGACTGGGCCACATTGCCGTCCAGATTGGCCGGGCAGCGGGAGCGGAGGTAACAGCGGTCGACGTTTCTGAAGAAAAACTAGAACTGGCGAGAAAACTGGGGGCCCTTCGAACGCTGAATGCAGCAACCGGCGACGTGGTAAAGGAAGTGCGCCGTTCTGGCGGAGTTCATGTTGCCCTGGTCACCTCGGCTGCGAAGACCGCGTACGACATGGCGTTCTATTGCGTGCGGCCAACTGGGACACTGCTGGCCGTGGGCTTGCCCGCTCGGGAAATCTCATTCCCAGCGATTTTGATGGCTGGGGGCGAGATTCAGATCAAAGCGTCGGCCGTGGGCACGCGCGAAGATCTGCGCGAGGTCCTGGCCATGGGGGCTGCAGGCGCCCTGCATTGCCAGGTGACTACGCGGCCACTCGCCGACATCCAGGACGTTCTAGGGCAATTGAGCCGGGGCGAGGTCTCGGGGCGGGTAGCGCTCCGCATGCGGGAATAGTTCTTTAACGAACTGCCCGGAGCTTGCCTCTGGGCACGCTTGCAGATTGCGCGCAAAGAACGTGCCTTGGTGCGAGCGACTTTAATATGATTTTAACTATCAGTTTATGCAAAGATGCTTCGCGGAAAGGCTGTTCCCGCTGAACAAACCTTTATGAACCTTCCGCTGACGCCAGTGCGGTTTCTCCGCTACGCCGAACAGCAGTTTCCCGGCAAGACGGCGGTGGTGTGCGGGGACAGGCGGTTTACCTATGCCGAATTCGCCGATCGCGTGGGGCGTTTGGCCGGAGCATTGCGCGCCGCCGGAGTGAAGGCGGGCGATCGCGTGGCATTTCTCAGCCTCAACTGCCATCGACTGCTCGAAGCTTATTACGGAGTTCTAGAAGCGGGTTGCATTTTACTTCCGCTCAATCATCGCCTGGCAGCGCCGGATCTCACCTACATCCTGAATGATTCCGGAGCGGCGGTGCTGTTTCTGGAACAAGAGTTTGCTGGTCTGGTGGATTCGTTCCGTCAGGATCTGCGCACTGTACGCTCGTTCCATCAGATGGACGGAATTCAGCAAGCGGAGTGGCTCTCCGATCAAACTTACGAGCAGATGCTGGTCTCTGCCATGCCCTATCGCGAAGAGTTGACGGCGTTCGACGAGAACTCCGTGGCAGAAATGTTTTACACCAGCGGAACCAGCGCCAACCCGAAAGGTGTGATGCTCACGCATCGTAACGTATACCTGCACGCCATGAACCTCGCTGTGTACCATCACACACGTTATGAGAACGTGCTGATGCACACCATCCCGTTGTTTCATGCCAACGGCTGGGGAGCGGCTCACACGATCACGTTGGTGGGCGGAACGCACGTCATGCTTCCGCGCTTTTTGCCGGAGGAAGTATTCCGGCTGGTGGAAAAAGAGAAGGTGAGTGCGCTGAGCCTGGTGCCGATTATGGCCATGGTGCTCGTGAACTGCCCGACGCGTTCCAAGTACAACCTGGGCAGTGTGGAGTGGTCCGTGATCGGCGGCGCCGCATCGTCTCCGACTCTGATCCGCGAGGTCGAAGACAAGTTAGGATTCAAATGCTTTTCGGGATACGGACTCACGGAGACCGCCCCGTCTCTTGCCACCGCCGAGCTGAAGCCAGATGTGCAGTGCACTTCCGAAGAGCGGCTTGTGATGCAGGCCATGACCGGCTATGCCTACCCCGGGAGCGAGCTTCGTGTGGTCGACGCGGAGGACAAGGACGTGCCGCACGATGATGTCACCATGGGAGAAATCATCGCCCGCAGTGACGGGGTGATGGCAGGTTACTGGCAACAGCCTGAGGCCACGGCAGAAGCCTTGCGGGGCGGATGGTTTCACACCGGCGACATGGCCGTGATTGCGGAGAACGGGTACATCCTGATTGTGGATCGCAAGAAGGACATTATCGTGAGCGGCGGCGAAAACATTTCGTCGCTCGATGTCGAGAAAGTGCTGGCGTCACACCCCGGTGTCTATGAAGCTGCCGTAATCCCCGTGGCCGACCCGAAATGGGGTGAGGTGCCGAAGGCGGTGGTAGTGCCAAAGCCGGGCTGCAAACTCAACGAAGTGGAATTGATCGAGTTCTGCCGAGCGCGGCTGGCTCATTACAAGTGTCCGCAATCGATTGAGTTTTGTGAGAGCTTGCCCAAGACCGCGACAGGGAAAGTGCTCAAAAGAGAATTGCGCAAGAAATATGAGACGGGAATTGCCTTATGAACAACATGGTGAGGATTACTAAGGATAACGATGTGGCGGTCATTACCATCGACAACCCGCCGGTAAACGCTCTCAGTCCGGGCGTGCCGGAGGGGATCTGGGCGGCGATCGATGAGATGAATGGCGACCCTGCCGTTAACGCCGCAGTTGTAATTGGCGGGGGTCGCACTTTTGTTGCGGGAGCAGACATCAAAGAATTCGGCAAGATGACGTCAGGAGAGAAGCGCCGCGGAACCCTCTTACCGTTTCTGCTTCACATCGAAAACAGCGCCAAACCGGTGGTGATGGCGATTCACGGGAACGCATTTGGAGGCGGCCTGGAACTGGCCATGGCCGGCCATTACCGGGTTGCTTCGGCGACGGCACAGGTAGGGCAGCCAGAAGTGAAACTGGGAATTATTCCGGGGGCCGGTGGAACACAGCGTTTGCCGCGTCTTGTGGGTGTCGCCAAAGCAGTGGAGATGTGCGCCGAGGGCAAGCCGGTCTCCGCGGGCGAGGCTGCCGCTGTGGGATTGATCGACCGGTTGATTGAAGGAGATCTGCTCGGCGGCGCGCTGGCCTTCGCTCGCGAAATCACCGGCAGGACTGCGCCCAAAACGCGGGAGAGAACGGAGAAGCTGGGAACCGCTGCAGAGAACGCGTTGGTTTTTGCAGTTGCGCGCGATGCCGCCCGGAAGAAACAACGAGGGATGATGGCTCCGCTGGCGGCGATCGATGCGGTAGAAGCAGCGACCCGATTGTCGTTCGAGGAAGGCTGCGCGGCCGAGGCGAAACTTTTCACCGAATGTCTTTTCTCCGATCAGTCGAAAGCGCTCATTCATGTTTTCTTTGGCGAGCGCGAGGTGGCGAAGATTCCCGACGTTCCCAAGGAAACTGCGGTGATGCCGGTGAACCGGGTGGGGGTCGTCGGATCGGGAACGATGGGCGGAGGGATCGCGATGGTATTTGCCAACGCGGGCATTCCGGTGCTCCTGAAGGACGTTGATGAGGCGGCGCTCGAGTTGGGCATGGGAAAAATCCGGAGGAATTACGCGAGTTCGGTGCAGCGTGGGCGCTTCAGTCAGGCGTTTGTGGACGAACGCCTGCGGTTAATCACGCCGGTGCTCGATTACGACGTGTTTTCGGGCGTGGATATGGTGGTGGAGGCGGTTTTCGAAGGCATGGCGCTGAAGAAGAGCGTGTTCGCGGACCTGGACCACGCCTGCCGGCCTGGAGCAATTCTGGCCAGTAACACGTCGACGCTCGATATCGATGAAATCGCCGGGGCCACGTCGCGGCCGGAAGCGGTGATCGGAACGCACTTCTTCAGTCCGGCCAATGTGATGCGTTTGCTGGAGATTGTGCGCGGGAAAAAATCGAGCAAAGAAGCGATTGCCACTTGCATGCAACTCTCCAAAAAGCTGGGCAAGATCGGAGTGCTGGTAGGAAACTGCCGCGGCTTCGTGGGGAACCGCATGTTTGGCCCATATCGGCGAGAAGCACAGTTCCTGATCGAAGAAGGCGCGGAGGTTGACGCGGTGGACCAGGCGCTCGTCGACTTTGGCAACGCCATGGGTCCGCTGGCAACGGGCGACCTGGCGGGTCTCGACGTGGGCTGGCGCATTCGCAAAGAGTATCGCCACCTGGAAAAACCTGGAATCCGCCAGCCGTTCGCCGAGGACCATCTTTGCGAACTGGGAAGGTACGGGCAGAAGACGCTGAATGGATGGTACCGGTATGACGAGAACCGGCGGGCGAGCGTGGATCCCGAGGTGACGGCACTGGTGCGGAAATGGAGCGCAGACGCAGGAATCCCGCAGCGGCAAATCTCCGCTGCGGAGATCGTGGACCGTTGCATCTACGCGCTCGTGAATGAGGGAGCGCGAATTCTCGAAGAGGGATACACACTGCGGGCGGTCGACATCGACATCATTTATCTCAACGGCTACGGATTTCCTGCGTACCGGGGTGGGCCGATGTGGTATGCCGACACGGTTGGATTGCAGAAGGTTTACCAGCGCATTTGCGAGTTTCATCAGCAGCACGGAGAACTATGGGAGCCGGCTCCGCTGCTGCAGCGCCTGGCTGAAACTGGTAAGACGTTTGCCGAATTTGACAAAGAGCAGGTTGCTGCCGCGTAGTGTTGCGGGCGAACTGAGCATGAGCCAAATCATTTTGGTGCGTCACGGGCAAGCTTCTTTTCTGGAGCAGGACTATGACAAGCTCTGTGCAAACGGCGAGGCGCAGTCCGGACTCCTGGGGAAATATTGGTCCCGGCGGGGCGCGGTTTTCGATCGAGCCTATTCGGGCCCGCGTGTCCGGCAAATGGAGACGGCACGGATCGTCACCGAGTCGTATCGCAGCACAGGTCTTGGTTTTCCCGAGACCATGGCATGAGCGAATTCGACGAGTATGCAGCCGAGGCGGTACTGCGGCAATGCCTTCCGCAGTTGCTGCTGGTGAATGCCGAGATCAAGGAATTGCACCGCGCTTATAAGGACTCGATCAAATCGGGCGATCGGCGCAAGACTTTTCAGAAGTTGTTTGAGGCGGTAATTGGCAAGTGGGTGGCGGGAGAAACCGCGGCTGAGGGGGTTGAATCATGGAACGACTTCTGTTTGCGCGTGGACCGCGGGCTGGCGCAAGTGGTGCGCGAAACGCCTTCGGCGGCGAGCGCCGTGGTCTTCACTTCGGCAGGACCGATTGGCGCGGCGATGCGCCGGGCGCTGCATTTGTCCGCTGAAGACACGCTCCAGCTGACCTGGATGTCGCGCAACGCTTCGTTCAGCGCCTTTCTGGCTTCGGCCGAGCGGTTCACACTGAGCACGTTCAATGCGCATCCGCACCTCGACAAGGATTCGTTGCTGACTTACCGGTAGCGGATGAAGGACCGCGAGTATGGTGGCACTTTGCGATCAAGCCGGAACGGTGAGAGCAGGCGAAGAACTCGATCTCGCCCGGCTGGGGCCATTTCTGCAGGAACATTTCGGCGATAGCGGACCGGTTTCCGTCGAACAGTTTCCCAACGGGCACTCCAACTTGACTTACCTGGTGCGGATGGGAAGTCGAGAAATTGTTCTGCGACGCCCGCCCTTTGGCAGTAAAGTCCGATCGGCTCATGACATGGCGCGCGAATATCGTGTGCTGTCGAAACTGCATAGCACGTATCCCGCCGCGCCGAAGGCAATTCTTTATTGCGACGATCTTTCGATTTTCAATGCTCCGTTCTACCTGATGGAGCCAATTCGGGGAATGATTCTGCGCCGTGATCCGCCTCCGGGTGTGCCTTTTCCACCAGAGACAGCGCGGCGATTGAGCGAAGCGTTTCTTGATAACCTCGCCCGCCTGCACCGCCTGGACTACGCCGCGATTGGGTTGGCTGATTTAGGCAAACCGCAGGGCTATCTCGAACGCCAGGTTAAGGGTTGGATCGAGCGCTACCACAATTCGAAAACGCACGATCTGCCGGAAGTCGAACGCATTTCGGCGTGGCTCACAGATCGGATGCCGCTCAGCCACGAGACAGCGCTGATCCACAATGACTACAAGTATGACAATGTGGTGCTCGACCCCGGCGACGCAACAAAGATCGTTGGCGTTCTGGATTGGGAGATGTGCACGCTAGGGGATCCATTGACGGACTTGGGAACGTCCCTGGCGTACTGGACCGATCCGCAGGATCCGGAAGAGTTCCAGGAAATTCGCAGCGCTCCTACCACACTGCCGGGTACACTGACGCGGGCACAGTTGGTCGAGCGCTACGCGGCTGCGACTGGTTTCGATCCAGGTGACATTCGCTTCTACTTGACGTTTGCCCGCTTCAAAGTCGCCGTCATTATTCAGCAGATCTACTATCGGTACGCGCAGGGATTGACGCAGGACGAGCGCTTCGCAGAGATGCCGAAGAGAATCCACGCTCTGGTGCGCGCGTCGTGGTATTGCGCGGAAAGCGGAACGATATGACCGGGCATTTACTGTGCAGTTCGCTGCGGATAATACCGCACCAGCCACTCGGCCACGCAGCAGGGCTTGGCCGAAGACTCACCCTCGACACGGATAAGAAACACGACATCCACAAACTCAGGCAATTGCTTCACCGAAAGCAGAGTTACGCGGGCACGAATCTGCGAGCCGGCGCGAACAGCCGAGGGGAAACGAACCTTATTCAGCCCGTAGTTGATGCTCATCGCAACTCCCGAGCCGATATGGACCGCCTTTTTGATCCAGTAACTCAGCAGCGAGAGCGTGAGAAAACCCTGGGCAATGCAGCCGCCGTAGGGCGATTCGCGCTGCGCGCGCTCAGCATCCATGTGAATCCACTGGAAGTCCTCGGTGACCTCGGAAAACTTCTGGATGCGAGCCTCGGTGACGACGAACCAGTCGGTGGCGGGAAATTCGCGTCCTTCGAATTGTTTCAAAGAACTTAGATTCTCAATTTCAAAAAGTGGCATAGGAGTTTTCTTATGACGACATTAACAGACATCCAGCGCAAAACGACAAAGGGAACGGCGTTTCTGATTGAAGAATCTAGCTCTCAGGACATTTTTACGCCCGAAGACCTGAGCGAAGAGCATCTCGCCGTTGGTCACATGGTGGACGAATTCTGGGCCAACGAAGTGGAACCGAATCTCCCAGCGATCCGCGAAAAGAAGCCCGGCGTTGCGATGGCGGTGTTGCGCAAATCGGTGGAATTGGGTCTAACGGGGATGACGATTCCCGAGGAATACGGCGGTACGGCGATGGATCTGCCGTCGCTGATGGTGGCGGCTGAGCGCCTGGGGCAGGACGGCTCTTATGGGGGCTGGCACTCGGCTCACACTGGCATCGGCACGCTGCCGGTCGTCTACTTTGGAACTCCCGAACAGAAGCGGAAGTATCTGCCGAAGCTGGCCAAAGTCGAACTGCTCGCAGCCTACGCGCTCACCGAGCCGCTGGCGGGGTCCGATGCGCTGGCGGCGCGGACGCGCGCCGATCTGACGCCCGATGGAAAACACTATCTGCTCAACGGCCAGAAAATGTGGATCACCAACGGCGGCGCGGCCGATCTATTCACAGTGTTTGCCAAGGTTGGAGGAGAAAAATTCACCGCGTTCCTCGTCGAGCGGAACTTTCCCGGCGTGAGTAGCGGCGCGGAAGAGCACAAGATGGGTATCACCGGCAGTTCTACCACGGCAGTTTATTTCGACAATGTTCCCGTGCCGGTGGAAAACGTGTTGGGAGAGATTGGGCGCGGGCATGTGATTGCATTCAACATCTTGAATATCGGCCGCCTGAAGCTCGGTCCGGCGGGAGTTGGGGCCGCGAAGAACGTGCTCGCAATTTGCCTGAAGTATGCCAAGCAGCGCAAGGCGTTCGGATCAACGATTTCCCAGTTTGGTGCGATCCAGCACAAGCTGGCAGAGATGGCGATCCACATTTTCGTGGCGGAATCGATGGCCTGGCGAGTGACGGGACTGATTGAAAATCAAATGCACGGCGCATCCTCGGGTCCGGCTGACAGTTCCCAAGAGTTGAAAGCAATCGAGGAGTTTGCCGCGGAGTGCTCGATGATCAAGGTCTACGCCAGCGAAATGCTCGACTACGTGGTCGATGAAGGAGTCCAGATTCATGGCGGCTACGGATACCATCAGGACTATGCAGTGGAACGCGCTTATCGCGATTCGCGGATCAACCGTCTGTTTGAGGGTACCAGTGAGATCAACCGATTGGTGATCACGGGCATGCCGTTGAAACGTGCCGCCCGCGGACAACTGCCTCTGCTCGAGGCCGCCCGTGCCGTCGTGCAGGAAGTCGAGGCACGACCTGCGCAAGTCGCCAGTGACCCGGAAATGAGCCTTGTCCAGAATGCAAAAAAGATCGCGCTGCTGACGCTGGGGGTGGCGCACCAGCAGCATGGGGCGCAGCTCGAACAGCAGCAGGAGATCATCATGAACCTTTCCGACATCATCATGGAAGTGTTTGCCATGGAATCGAGCTTGCTGCGCAGCCACAAGCTGGCGGCGGCCGGTGGCGGGGTGAATGCGGCGGATGCCTCCGCCGTGTACTTGCGCGATGCCATCGGCCGGGTCGAATTTTCGTCGAGGACGGTGTTGAGCGCGTGCGTTTTCGGCGAGGAACAGCGGCGGTATCTTTCCCGCTTGCGCGGGTATGCCAGTCACGATCCGGTAAATGCGATTGCATTGCGACGCAGGATTGCAGAACGGCTGCTGGCGAACGAGCGGTACACGGCCTGAGGGAACTGGGATTTGCAACGAAGGAGGCAGCGTGGCACTGACCAATCACAAGTTTCTGCTGGCGGCGCGTCCGGTAGGAATGCCAAAGCGGAGCGACTGGACCTACACGGAGGAACCGGTCGGCGAGCCTAAAGAAGGCGAACTGCTGGTCAAGATTTTGTACATCTCACTGGATCCGGCGATGCGCGGGTGGATCAACGAAGCGCGTTCTTATGTGCCACCGGTGGGCATCGGAGAGCTGATGCGGGCGCTGGGGGTCGGGATCGTGATGGCGTCGCGTAACCCTCGCTTCGCGGTGGGTGATCATGTTTCCGGAGTGTTTGGAGTGCAGGAGTATGCGCTGACCAATGGCCAGGGAGTGAGAAAGGTCGACGCGAAAGCCGCTCCGCTGCCCGAGTATCTGAGCGTGCTCGGCATGCCGGGCATGACCGCGTATTTCGGGCTTCTCGACACGGGCCACCCGAAGCCGGGGGAGATGGTCGTGGTTTCGGCTGCGGCGGGAGCCGTGGGCGCGGTGGTGGGACAGATCGCCAAAATCAAGGATTGCCGGGTGGTGGGTATCGCAGGAGGAACGGAAAAGTGCCGCTACATCGTGCATGACTTGGGCTTCGACGCAGCCATTGACTACAAATCTGAAGACGTGAGGCAGTCCCTTCGGAAACATTGCGCGGAAGGGATTAACGTCTATTTCGACAACGTGGGGGGCACGATTCTGGAAGCGGCGCTGGCACGACTGGCACGCGGCGCCCGGATTGTCATCTGCGGGGCCATCTCCCAATACAACAATACCGGCCCGACTGTCGGTCCCAGCAACTACATGTCCCTGCTGACGAATCGCGCCACCATGAAGGGCATGCTGGTGATGGACTACGTGGATCGCTTCGTCCCAGCCGGTGCGGAAATGGCGGGATGGATAGCGGCGGGCAAGCTGAAGTCGCGCGAAGATATTGTGGAAGGACTCGCAACCTTTCCGGAAACTCTGCTAAAGCTTTTCAAGGGCGAGAACTCGGGGAAACTGATATTGAAAGTGGGCGAGCCTTAGCAGGACTGCCGAACTCTGAAATAGAGCAAGCCAGACTGATGTCATTCGTTGAGAATCAAGGAACGAAGATTTATTGGGACGAGCAGGGCCGCGGAGACCCTCTGCTGCTGATCATGGGCCTCGGGTATCCTTCGAGCCTCTGGCATCGTACCCGCCCGGTGCTGGCGCAACACTTCCGTACGGTGGCGTTCGACAATCGAGGCGTCGGGCTGAGCGACGTGCCTCCGGGCCCTTATCCGATTGCGACCATGGCATCAGACGCGGCTGCGGTTCTGGATGCGGCCGGCGTTTCCAAAGCCCACATTTTCGGAATCTCGATGGGCGGCATGATTGCGCAAGAGTTCGCCCTGCAGAATCCGGCGCGGACCCGCTCGCTGATTCTGGGCTGCACCTCAGCCGGCGGACCTTCGGCAGTGCGCGCGGAGCGCAAAGTGGCCGACGTAATGATGGCGCGCGGCATGACCCTGGAGCAGGCGCGCGAAGCAATTCTTCCCTACATCTACGATGCGTCCACGCCGCGAGAGAGAATCGAAGAAGATCTCGGCCTGCGCCGCCGCTGCCTGCCCACTCCGCAGGGTTACATGGCTCAACTGCAGGGGATCCTCGCCTGGGAGGGTTACAGCCGAATCGCTCAGATTACGGCGCCGACGCTGGTCATTCACGGAAAGTCGGATGCTCTGGTTCCTCCGGGCAACGGCGAACTGATCGCAGCGCGAATTCCGAGTGCGAAACTCGTCCTCCTCGAGCACGCGAGCCACTTGTTTCTCACCGACCAGACCCGAACCGCCCACACGGAAATACTAGAATTTCTTCTGTCGCACGCTGATGGGCAGCCGGAGCTAGAAACAGCAAGCTCTTGAACCACTTCCTGGCGGAAAGCAAGCCTCCGCGGGCATTCCCGGCACGCATACTTGATCATCAAAACAATTCATTTGATGAATTTCCCAAATGCAGATACGCTCGCGCCAAATGTGAGAATGTGGCGTTCACAAACGCAAGAAGCGCGGGGATTTGTGCGCTCTCATTCAACCTGATTCGAAGATCTCGGAGAAGTTGCTCGAAAACAGTTCCGGCCTGGAGACAGTGTGCAGGTTGGAAGAAAGCGGCTGGCCACTATGAAGTTAATCGCATGCGTTCTCGTGTGCCTCTTGTTTACAACCTCCATGGCTCACGCGCAGGGTGTCGGCTCATCGGGAGAAATCAGCGGGACTGTAACGGACTCTTCCGGCGCTGTCCTGCCCAAGACTGCTGTCAATGCGATCGAGACACAGACCGGCCTGAAGCGCACGGTGGTCACCAATACTACGGGTCAATTTCGAATTGCGGGGCTGGCGCCGGCCACTTACGATGTCAGCGCGGAACTGCCGGGTTTTGCGACTGAGATCCGAAAAGACGTCACCGTCTCCATCGGGCAGACTGTGATCTCCGATTTCAAGATGAAACCATCGCAGGTCGCGACGGTTGTGGAGGTCAACGACCAGCCGCCGGTCGTGGAAACTGAACGAGGCAGCCAGGCTGACACCATCTCACAACAGTACATCACCGATCTTCCCATTGACCGGCGCGATTACCTTACGTTTACATTGCTCGCGCCTGGGGTTTCTGATGCCACCAGACTTGCGGGGGACCAGGATTTCAGAGTCAAGCAAACGCCGCAAAGCGGCCTGTCTTTCTACGGCAGTAACGGCAGAGGCAACAGCATCACGGTGGATGGCGGCGAGACCTCAGGCGATAGCGGGGGCGAGCGGCTGACGGTGAGCCAGGACGCCGTGCAGGAATTCCAGATCAATCGCAGCAACTACGGAGCGGACTTGGGATCGGCCACCGGGGCTTCGATCAATATTGTGACCAAGTCCGGCACCAACACGATGCATGGCAGCCTCTATAGTTTTTTCCGCAACGATGCGCTCGATGCCCAAAATCCATTTTCGTTCAGCCAGGCATTGGCGGCCGGGCAGACCTTCAATCCTGCCAACGCCGACACCCTGGGCTCACCCGTTAAGGATACTTTGAGCCGTCAGCAATTCGGCGGAACGCTAGGTTTACCGCTCAAGAAGGATAAAACGTTTCTGTTTGTTGCTTTCGAAGGCTTGCGGCAGGATGCGCAGAACGCAGTTCCTCTGTTGACCGACACCAACATTTTTCGTCCGACGGCAGCGCAGGATGCGATTATTGCCACGCTGGAGGGGAACCCTTCACCCGTGCCGGTACCTTGCTTACCGGGCTTACCCCTGCCGCCTGCTGAATGCGGCTTCGGTCTGCAGAGCATTCTGACGGTGAACACAAATCCCGGCGGTGCGAACCCGTTCATAACTCCGGGGCAGGCCGCCTTGAATGGCTTCCTCGAAAACCAGTTTGAAACCGAAGGCGGACTCTTTCCATACAACACGCGGGAATACCTGGCGTCGGGCCGCCTGGATCACCGCTTCAATGAGAACAACGAGATTTCTCTAACCTACCGGTATGGACACGATTTGGAGCAGTCGCCGGATGTGCAGTCTCTGACGGCGTTTTCGGCGGGAAGTTCGATCCACACTTACGACAACAATCTGCAGGCCACCTGGTATCGTCAAATCAATCCAACAGCGCAGAACGAGGCCCGGGTGCAGTGGGACTACGACAGCTTTAACGTGATTCCCAACGAGCCGGGAGAGGTGGGGCTCCAGATTCCCAGTTTCATCAATAACTTGGGAACGAGCATTTTCATACCCAACCTCACTATCCTCCGACGCTACGAATTCGCGGACAATTTCACCAAGATTCACGGCAGTCACACTTTTAAGTTCGGCGCTTACGAACTGCTCCGCGGTAATCACACGGAATCGCACACATTTTTCCCGGGCCGCTTTGTGTTCGGGTCGCTCCCAGGCTTCCTGATCAGCCCACAGCTTGCAACCACTACCATCAACCCGTTGCAATCGGCATCGTTCGGGTTGCCGCAGGTTTACCAGCAGGGTTTCGGCAATCCGACCTACCCTTATTACACCCGGCCGCTGACTGCGTTTTACGCGCAGGACTCCTGGCAGGTAAAACCAAACTTTACTTTGAACTACGGCCTCCGCTACGAACTGGACTCGCAGTTCGCCCCATTGACCACGTACAAGAAGGATTTTGCTCCCCGGGTTTCCTTTGCGTGGGATCCCTTCAAGAATCATAAGACTGTGATTCGGGGTGGATACGGAATCTTCTTCGGACCTGTGGACGTCCAGATCCCAGACGTTGACTTGAGCCTAGGGGTCGTGAACGGCAACAAATCTGCCGTCGAGAACAGCTCAGGGGCGGGCCAGGTGGCAAACCTGACCTCGATCTGCGGATTTAACCAAGGCCCGATTACGGTAATCCCCGGTACCGGGGCCAGCCCTTGCAATCGGGAAATTTCTATTTATGTTGATCCGCTCGGCGGGGTTCCGGCTTTAGGTTTAGCAGGCGCGAACACTGTTTTCACGACACTTTTTGGGCAGGGATTGATTCAGTGCACAACGCCAACCCCAGGGAATGCAGCCTGCATCACGCCGGCTGCCGTAGCTCCGTTGGGCATCGAAGTTACCAATAGTGGTCCAGTCGGTCCGTTGCAAGTAGTTTTCGTGAACCAGCCGGGCTATCGCCCCCCGATTGCACAGCAGGCTTCATTTGGAATTGAACGCGAGATCGGACCTGGGTTCTCGATTGCTCTCAGCGGTATCTACTCGCATACGCAGAGACTCCCGGTCGCAATCGATACCAATCTGCTGCCGGCTCCGCTTACGACGCTAACTCTGGCCAATGGCCAGACGGTTTCCTATCGCAACTGGAATACGACGGCCGCGGGAGCCGACCCGCTGGGAGGCACCGAGCCTGGCGGCCTGCCTTGTGATAACGCAACTATTTCGGCCACCGAATGCTTTGTGAATCCGCTGGTTGTACAGAACAACCAATATAGTTCCGAGGCCTATGCTCTTTACGAGGGCGGCATCGTCGAAGTCAAGAAACGCTTTAGCGATCACTTCACGTTGTTTGGGAATTACACCTACAGTAAAGGCTTTGACACGTCGACGGATTACAACTCCGACTACGGCCCGCAGGATCCGACGAACCTCAACCTGGATCGAGCGCTTTCCGAGTTTGATGAGCGGCACAAAGTGGTGATCGCGGGAGTGATCGACAGCCCCTGGAAGCAGAATGTACTGTCCGGTTTCCAGCTGGCTCCGATTTTCGCTTACCACAGCGGACATCCTTTCAATCTGCTGGCGGGAGGAGAGGTGAACGGCGACAATCACACCACCAATGAACGTCCCATCGGAGCCCCGCGCGACACAGGTCTCGGTCCTAATTATGTCGACTTCGACATGCGCCTGAGCTGGCGGCACAAACTAGGCGAGCGGGCTAACCTGCAGTTCACCGCGGAAGGATTCAACCTCGCGAACCGCACAAATTTTGCCAGCGTAAATAACGAAGTAAGCCCCCTTTTCGGCCTTACTCCGGGCTTCACGACGTTCAACGTGAGTGGGATTCGACCGGGAACTGCCCTTGCGACTGGCGGGACAGCCACGCCCAGCACGCCGCTTGCCTTCACTTCGGCCTTGCCGAAACGGCAGATCCAACTCGGCCTGCGCTTGTCGTTCTAGGGCGGTTGCTTCCCCGGTTGAAACTGCGGACCTTCCTTCCGATAACCCGGGATGGCCGCGGACGCTCCGCCAGCGGTCAGGCTGAGGCCACGCCCTCCGGGTGGTATTTTCTCAGTTCCAGCCGTGCAATCAAGGCGCGATGCACTTCGTCGGGTCCGTCTGCGATGCGCAGGGTTCGGATCATGGCGAACAGGTCGGCCAGAGGAACATCACTCGACACGCCGGCGGCTCCGTGCATTTGAATCGCCTGGTCGATGATCTGCAGGGCAATGTTGGGAACCGCAACTTTGATCTGTGAGATTTCGCTGCGGGCTCCTTTGGCGCCGGCTTCATCGAGCATCCACGCGGCCTTGAGAGTCAGAAGACGAGCTTGCTCCAACATGATTCGAGCGTTGGCAATGACATCCACGTTGCCGCCCAGTTCGGCGAGAGGTTTGCCGAAAGCCACCCGATGCAGTGAGCGGCGGCACAAGAGTTCAAGAGCACGTTCGGCGGCTCCCAATGTACGCATGCAGTGATGAATGCGGCCGGGGCCGAGCCGGCCCTGCGCGATTTCAAAACCCCGGCCCGCTCCGGCGATGATGTGGTCGAGCGGGATCCTGACGTTGGTAAAGGTAACCTCGCCGTGGCCGAACGGCGGATCATAGGAACCAAACACGGGCAGCATGCGCTCTAGCTTGACGCCGGGAGTACCGAGCGGCACCAGAACCATCGAATGACGCTCGTACTTGGCGGCGGAGCGATAGGTCAGGCCCATGAAAATGAGCAGCCGGCAATGGGGATGGCCGACTCCGGAACTCCACCATTTCCTTCCGTTGAGGACCATGTGGTCGCCCTCGATGAGCGCCGTAGCCCGCATATTAGTGGCATCCGAAGAGGCCACGTCGGGCTCCGTCATGCAGAACGCGGAACGAATCTCACCGGCCAACAGCGGCGTGAGCCAGCGCTGCTTCTGCGCTTGCGATCCATACTTCACTAACACTTCCATGTTGCCGGTATCGGGCGCGTTGCAGTTGAAAACTTCCGGGGCGATCGAGGAACGGCCGGTGATTTCCGCCAAGGGTGCATATTCCACGTTGCTGAGGCCGGCGCCGTACTCGCGGTCGGGGAGGAACAGGTTCCATAGGCCGGCAGCGCGCGCTCTGGTCTTCAATGTTTCCATGACCCGAGGCTGCTTCCAACTCCGCCAATCGGGCAGGTTCTGCAATTGCCCGCAATACTCAGACTCTGCCGGCAAGACATAATCCTGCATGAACGCCAAGAGGCGCTGGACATAGCTTTGGACTCTCGGCGACAGAGAAAAATCCATGGCAGCAATCTCCCTGCAGGCACCCTAGCCTAGCGAGTTCAGCAGAATTCTCCAAATGAATTCTACGAATCTTGTAATATATGCAGCGTGCATTTAAGCCAGGTCGACCTGAACCTGTTCGTTGTGCTGGAGGCCATTTACCGCGAAGGCAACATCACTCGCGCAGGCCAGCAACTCAATCTCACCCAACCCGCGATCAGCCATGCTCTGAAGAGACTGCGAGACCTTCTGCAGGACCCGTTGTTCGTCCGCCGGGGGACGCACATGATGCCGACACCGTTCACGCGGAACATGATTGAACAAGTGCGGCAGGCGCTACAACTCCTGGAAGGGAACCTCGGGCAGAGTCACAATTTCGTTCCCGAACACACGCGGCGGAACTTCCACCTGTCAATGTGGGAATATCTTGAAGTTCTGATCCTGCCGCCATTGTTAAATCGCCTGACGCATGCGGCTCCCGGAATGTCGATCACGACGTCGCGCGTGAAACGCAGAGACATTGAGACGGAATTAGCCAGCGGTTCCCTCGATTTGGCGATTGAGATTCCGATGACCATGAGCGATCGCATTCGGCAGAAGTGGCTGCTGAACGAACCCTTCGCGGTGATTGCCCGTAAGGGTCACCCGGCGATCGCTGGCACTCTCGACTTGGATACTTACTTGTCTCAGCGCCATATTCAGGTTTCCTCCCGGCGCCAGGGTCCGAGCCTCATCGATGTCGAACTAAGTCGGCGGGGGCTTCGCCGGCAGGTGTTTCTGCGCAGCCAACACACCTCCGCGGCCTGTATGGTGGTGAGTAAGACGGACATGCTACTGACTTTGCCTGAGCGGCACGCGCAACTGCTGAACCCGGGTTTTACGGACCAGGTGCATCCCTTCCCGCTTCACGCGCCCCGTCTGGAAGCCCATTTGTACTGGCACGAGAGTGTGGAGAACGATCCGGCAAACCGCTGGTTGCGGGAGGAAATCGACAAGATCCTGGCCGCGGCGCCGGGAGCGCCGCGCAAGGGCGGTAGCGAACGGCGCCGCCATTCGCAGGCTGCCTGACGGCGTGCGTCGAGTTCTTCGTTGACGTCAGCGAACGTGACGATTCTCGAACGGGAATCGCCACGGGTTTGGCCCCCATCCGGCTTTCCGCGAAAAAACATCGCAGTTATGTTGCTAACTGGATGTTCACAAAATCTCGACAAACAGTTGACAATCAAATGACATTCCACTGGCATCTCCGCGTTAGGCGCGGCGTCTAACCTTCATACGTTGTGAAAGACATTTGACAACCAAGGCTCACGAGACGCTCGTAACATGCAAGACTTCAGAGCCCGGGTATCAATGCTTAACAACTCATAACTGTTCAACAGGAGAAATTATGAATAAGTCTTATGTGACAGCTGTCCTTACTCTAACGTGCCTATTTGGACTTGGCATAAATGCCCGTGCCCAAGATCCCGACGCAGTCGTTGTGAGGGTTCCGTTCGAGTTCATCGCCGGAGGCGCTACGCTCCCGGCAGGAGAATACAGGGTAAGCCGTGCCAATCCTGGCGTAAATCGAGAGTTATCCATCACAAGCTATGACAAAGGCAGCGCATTTGTACTTCCTCTGGTGTTCGCCGAGGGTACTGCCGAACGGCCAACGCTCGACTTCGAAAACATAGGGGGCAGGCTCTTTCTGAGTAAGGTTCAAACGCTGGATGGCGTCTACACGATCGCGACGCCACGACCGATGACCAATCTCGCTCAGATGAAGAATCACGGTCCTGCATCGTCCTCTGGCGGTAACTAAGTCGATCGCAACAGCGGATTTATACGGTTGGGGCGGGGAGTTCAGGGTTAGGAATTACATCAGTCGACCTGAATGTCCCCACCATCCCGCAATAACAGCTTTACAGAAGGACAACAACGGTATTCAACAACGTCGTACAAATCATATTTGACATAGGAGGACAACTTGAAAAAAGCACTCTTGTTATTCGGGCTACTCATGACGTTGGCGATTCCGTCAGGTCTGTGGGCCCAACAGGCCGGCTATTCCCAGACCAACCTGGTCTCCAATACCGCCGGCGTCGCCAAAACTACAGATCCACAACTGTTGAACCCCTGGGGGATTTCCGTTCTGCCCGGAGAAGATTTCTGGATCGCCGACAATAACAGCGGCGTCTCAACGCTCTACGACCAAAATGGCAACGAAGACACTGGGTTGATCGTGACCATACCCGGGGCCACAAGCAATCCAAACGGCAACTGCAGTCCTGGTTGCCCGACTGGAACCGTGGCCAACGCCAGCGGCACCTACTTCAGCGGCGGATCGTTCATTTTTGACACGGAAGATGGCCTCATCGTTTACTGGAACGGCTCCAGCAACACGGGAATTATCGGCAAAGACAATTCCGCCAGCGGCGCGGTTTACAAAGGCCTCGCCTTACTTGGCACCAACCTGTTGGCTGCTAACTTCAACAGCGGCAAAGTAGACGTCTACGATTCGACTTTCAACCTTACATCGTTGGGCGGTTCGTTTACCGATCCAAACCTTTCCGCGGGATACGCTCCCCACGGCATCCACGTCATCGGTAATCAAATCTATGTCGCCTATGCGATGCAGGATACTCCGAAGCACGATGCCGTTCCCGGAGTGGGCGCTGGGCAGGTGGATATTTTCGACAGCAACGGTAACTTCGTCAGCACCTTCGTCGCTGCCGGCGCAACAAATAACCTCAACGCCCCTTGGGGCGTGGTGGCAGCTCCGGCCAGCTTCGGAACGTTCGCGGGAGATATCCTCGTAGGAAACTTCGGCGATGGCACTATTAGTGCATTCGACACGACCGGGAAGTT
>CAWKKK010000012.1:0-128876 GCA_963850165.1 uncultured Acidobacteriaceae bacterium
TCGAAGCCTACGACGTGAAGATGGCGATGCTGGTGATCCTGATCTTTCCTCTGGTGATTCTGGTATTCACGGCGATTTCAGTTTTGTACAGCTTCGGCACTTCCTCCATGGCGAATGCCGGGCCGCACGGATTCAGCGAAGTGCTTTATGCCTTCACTTCGGCTGTGGCCAACAACGGATCGGGTTTCGCCGGGATTAGCGGAAACACACCCTGGTACAACACTTCGCTGGGGATCGCGATGCTGCTGGGGCGTTTCATGATGATTCTGCCGATGCTGGCGATTGCCGGCAATCTGGCGGGAAAGAAACAGACTCCGGCAACGCTGGGCACTTTTCCGGTGACTGGTCTTCTATTTACGGTTCTGCTGATCGGCGTGGTGGTGATCGTGGGCGCGCTGACATTTTTCCCGGCGCTGAGTCTGGGGCCGATTCTCGAACACCTGCTGATGATGGCGGGCAAAACTTTTTAAGGCGCTTTCTTGGAAATTCTTAGGCAAATATGGCAAGCAAGAAATCAAAACGCAGCTTGTGGGATATGAAGATTGTCCGCCGCGCGGCTTGGGATTCGCTGGTGAAGCTGCATCCCGTGACCATGATGCGCAATCCGGTGATGTTCGTGGTGGAAGTGGGCAGCGTGGTGACCACGGTGCTGCTCATTCTGGAGCGAGCGCACGGCGGGTTCGGATTCAATCTGCAGATCACGCTATGGCTGTGGTTCACGGTGTTGTTTGCCAACTTTGCCGAAGCCATGGCCGAGGGCCGCGGCAAGGCACAGGCTGACGCGTTGCGCCGCGCGAAAGCGGAGACGATGGCGAACCGCCTGCTTCCCGACGGAAAAACAGAGACGGTGCCGGGCTCGAAATTGCGTCGCGGAGACATGGTGCTGGTGGAGGCGGGCGAGTTTGTTCCCGGCGATGGCGAGATCGTGGAAGGCGTGGCGTCGGTGGACGAGTCGGCGATCACAGGCGAGTCTGCGCCGGTGATTCGCGAAGCAGGCGGCGACCGCTCGGCGGTGACCGGCGGAACGCGCGTACTTTCGGACTGGGTGAAGGTGAAGATCACGTCCAATCCCGGCGAGACATTTCTTGATCGCATGATCGCGCTGGTGGAAGGCGCGGAGCGGCAGAAGACTCCGAATGAAATTGCGCTGAACATTCTGCTGGCCGGGCTGACGATTGTGTTTCTGCTGGCCGTGGTCACGTTGCAGCCGTTCGCGATTTATGCGGGCGCGCCGCAGACGGTGTTCGTGCTGGTGTCTTTGCTGGTATGCCTGATTCCGACCACGATTGGCGGATTGCTTTCGGCGATTGGCATTGCGGGCATGGACCGGCTGGTGCAGCACAACGTGCTGGCGATGTCGGGACGCGCGGTGGAAGCCGCTGGCGACGTGAATACTTTGCTGCTCGACAAGACCGGAACCATCACGCTGGGCAACCGGCAGGCGACGGAGTTCGTTACCGCGCCGGGCGTGACCGAAGCGATGCTGGCGGATTCGGCGCAACTCTCTTCGCTGGCCGACGAAACTCCCGAGGGACGCTCGATTGTGGTGCTGGCGAAAGAAAAGTACGGATTGCGCGGGCGCGAAATGAGTTCGCACGATGCCGAGTTTATTCCGTTCAGTGCGCATGACTCGCATGTCGGGCGTGAATCTGGATGGGCGCGCGATCCGCAAAGGCGCGACGGATGCGATTGCCAAATATCTGGAAGAGCAGGGCGGTGCGCTGCCCGCGGAAGTGCGTGCCGCGGTGGAAGCGATTTCGCGCTCCGGGGGAACGCCGCTGGTGGTGGCGGAGAACGGCCGCGCGCTGGGAGTGATTCAACTGAAGGATATTGTGAAAGGCGGCATGCGGCAGCGCTTCGATCAATTGCGCGCGATGGGAATCAAGACGGTGATGATCACGGGGGACAATCCGCTGACGGCGGCGGCGATTGCGACCGAGGCGGGCGTGGACGACTTTCTCGCGCAGGCTACGCCGAAGGACAAGCTGGACTTGATTCGCCGCGAACAGGGGCAAGGGAAGCTGGTTGCCATGACCGGCGACGGCACCAACGATGCGCCGGCGCTGGCGCAGGCCGACGTGGGCGTCGCCATGAACACCGGCACACAGGCGGCGAAGGAAGCCGGCAACATGGTGGATCTGGATTCGAATCCGACGAAGCTGATTGAGATCGTGGAAATCGGCAAGCAGTTGCTGATGACGCGCGGCGCACTGACCACGTTTTCGATTGCCAATGACGTGGCAAAATATTTCGCGATCATTCCCGCAATGTTTGCCGGGACATTTCCGGTTCTGCAGGCGCTCAACGTCATGCATCTGGCGACGCCGCAGTCGGCGATATTGTCGGCGGTCATTTTTAATGCGCTGATCATCGTGGCGCTGATTCCGCTGGCGCTGCGCGGAGTGAAATACGTTCCGCAGGGAGCGGCCGTGCTGCTGCGCCGAAATCTGCTGGTATATGGCGTGGGCGGAGTGATCGTGCCGTTCATTGGGATCAAGCTGATCGACTTGCTCATCGTGCGGGCGGTTTGGCTAAGGACGACTGGGTAAGGAAGGCGGTAGGGCGCTGGCGTAGAGGCGATTATGAAAAAGAATCTGATCACTGCGGTGCTGATGACGCTGGTGACGACGGTGTTATTTGGTCTGCTGTTTCCGCTGGTGATCACAGGGTTGGCGCAGGTCTTGTTTCCCAAGCAAGCCAATGGAGAGCTGGTAACGCGGAACGGCACTGTAGTGGGATCGCGGTTGATCGGGCAGTAATTTTCCTCGCCGGGATATTTTCACTCGCGTCCTTCCAGCGCGGGAACTGGCTATGACGCGGGAAATTCCGGCGGATCGAATCTGGGGCCAACGAATCAGTCTCTCATCGCGCGAGTGCAGGGAGATGCCGATCGACTGCAGGCGGAGAATCCCGGGACTCGCGATCCCGATGGATTTGCTGACGTCGTCGGGTTCGGGGCTTGATCCTCATATTTCGCCCGAGGCGGCGGAATTTCAGGTGCCACGCATCGCGAAGGAGCGCGGGCTGAGCGAGGATGTGGTTCGCGAAGCCGTGCGCCAGCACACGGAGTCGCGGCAGTTCGGTTTTCTGGGCGAGCCGCGGGTCAACGTTTTGGAATTGAATCTTACGTTGGACGAGATCTCTCCAAAACCAGTGACCCACTGATTCAGAATTCTTTCCGCTTAGGACCTGTCAGGAAATGCTCCCAAGAAAGGACATTGACGCGAACTGCTTGTGCGGTCTGATAGGTTCGCATGCGATGCGATTTGCAGCGGACCGACCTAGTAGGAAACGACGATAGCGCCGGGAAGGCTGGGAATCAGCCCGCTCCCGGCGCATTTATTTATGCGAATCTGCCATGAGCGAACAGAAGCGTCCGGCGATCAACTGGATGGATGTTCTCTGGCTGCTGTTTCTGGCTGGACTGGCGGCACTGCCGCCAGTGGGCGAGATCCATAAACAGCTCACGCTGCTGGCCATTGGAGTGGTGCAGTTCAGCGAGGGCTGGCTTCTGGCGCGGGCTCCGCGGCGGGGAGCGGCGTATATCGTTCTGCTCAAGATTGCTCTGGCGACTCTGCTGATCGATCACACAGGCGAAGTCAGCATCAACAGCAGCTACTGGCCGATTTTCTATGTTCCGGTCGTCACGGCGGCAGAATATTTCAGTCCGTTGGCGACGTTGCTCTGGACGGCGCTGGCCTCGGCCGCCTACTGCTCTTATCTTTATCCTGCGCTGCAGGAATATGAAATCACGCCGGAGAGTTACGGCCTGCTGGCCATCCGCATTTTTCTTTTTTCTGGCAGCGATGGTGGTGAACCGGTTCGTGGTGGAGAATCGGCGCCAGACCAAACGCTATCAGGAGCTGGCGGAGACTCTGGCCGAAACCAACCGCAAGCTGGAGCAGGCGCAGGAGGAGGCGCGGCGCTCGGAGCGGCTGGCGGCGCTGGGGCAAATGTCCGCCGGGCTGGCGCACGAGATTCGCAATCCGCTGGGCGTGATCAAGGGATCGGCGGAAATGCTTCACCAGAAGCTGGGAGAATCGAATCCTCTGGCCAGCGAATTGGCGGGCTATATTTCGAGTGAGACGAACCGCTTGAGCGCGCTGGTGACGCGGTTTCTCGATTTTGCCCGGCCGCTGCATGCGGAGTTGGTTGCGCAGGAAATTACTCCGGTGCTGGAGCGGGCGCTGCACTCGGTCGCGTTGACGCAGAAAGACAGACGTTGGTGCGCGTGGAGCGGCAGTATCGAGGCGAACTTGCCGCCGATTCCGCTGGACGAGAGTCTTTGCGAGCAGGCGTTCGTGAATCTGATTCAGAATGCTTATGATGCGATGGGCAGCGGTGGCGGAACAGTTGCGGGTGACGGCGGCGAGGGCGAGCAGCGCGGATCGGGATGGAGTGGAAGTGCGGATCGAAGACACGCGGGCCGGGAATTCCGGCGGAATTGCGGGAGCAGATTTTCAATCCGTTTGTGACCACGAAGAAAACCGGAGTGGGGCTGGGCTTGTCGATTGTCTCGCGGATTATTGACGGGCATCATGGAACGATTCGCGTAGAGGATGGCGGGAAGCGATCAGCACGGGGGCTTGTTTCATGGTATTTTTTCCGGCGAGCGACGAAGCTGCGCCACGCAAGCATCTTAGTGGATGTACTGTTCTGATGAGTAGCGTTGAAGTCGTGCTAGAGAAGCGCGAAGTAGCGAGCAACTGCCAACTAGTATGCCAACGATTTTAATTGTCGAAGACGAAGCGAAGATGCGCCGCCTGCTCGAATTGAATCTTGGCGAGGACGGCTTCACACGCTTTCCGCCGGAGACGCGGAGGCCGGGCTGAAGCTCCTGCGCGAGAACACGGTTGATCTTGTGGTGACGGATTTGAAGCTGCCGGGGATGAACGGGCTGGAATTTCTGCAGGCGGTCAAGCGGCAGAATGCCGCGTTGCCGGTGGTGGTGATGACGGCTTTCGGCACGGTGGAGACCGCGGTGGAGGCGATGAAGGCCGGAGCCAGCGACTATGTGTTGAAGCCGTTTTCGCTGAGCGAAATGCGGATGGTGATCCGCAAGGAACTGGATGTCCGCAACTTGCGCGAGGAGAACCGGTCGCTGCGCGAGGCGCTGGGCAAGCGCTATGCCCATCCCAACATGGTGGCGCGCAGCCCGAAGATGCAGGAAGTGCTGGCGACGGTGGAGCGCGTGGCGCCGACGAATTCTACGGTGCTGCTGGGCGGGGAGAGCGGCGTGGGCAAGGATTTGATCGCGCGCGCGATTCATGAGAAGTCGCGGCGGGCCGCGGGGCCTTTCATCAAGATCAATAGCACGGCGATTCCGGAGAATCTTCTGGAGAGCGAACTGTTTGGCTACGAGAAGGGCGCGTTCACGGGCGCGACCGCGAGCAAGCCGGGCAAGTTCGAGTTGGCCGACAAGGGAACGCTGTTTCTGGATGAGATCGGCGACGTGCCGCCGGCGACCCAGGTGAAGTTGCTGCGCGTGCTGCAGGAGCGCGAGTTCGAGCGGCTGGGCGGCACGCGAACGGTGAAAGTGGATGTGCGGCTGATCGCGGCGACCAACCGCGATCTGCGCGAAGCGCTGGAGCAGGGAACGTTTCGCGAGGATCTTTACTATCGGTTGAACGTCGTCCCCATCGATATTGCGCCGCTGCGCCAGCGCAAGGAAGACATTCCGGAGCTGGTGAATCTTTTTATTTCGCGCTTTGCCGGAGATTCCGGCAAGCCGGTGAAGAGCATTACGCCGGAGGCGATGCAGATTCTGGTGAACTATCACTGGCCGGGGAATGTGCGCGAGTTGCAGAACATCATTGAACGGGCGTGCGCGCTGGCGAAGGGGACGGTGCTGGAGGCGGCGGATATTCATCTGGATGTGCGTCCGGCAAAGGCGGCGAACGGGGCAATGGATTTCTTCCCGAGGGTATGACGCTGGAGCACTGGGAAGATGAAATGATTCGCGAGGCGCTGCGGCGCGCAAATGGGAATAAGAGTCAGGCGGCGCGGCTGCTGGGGCTGTCGCGGAATGCGCTGCGGTACCGGCTGTCGAAGATTGGGATTGCGGATGAGGGGGAGAAGGAAGCGTAGACGCCTATTGGCTGAAAACCACCACCTTGGCTCAGGGCGGCCACCGCTTCGAAATCCATCTCTCGACTCTTCTGCGGACTCATCTTTCCCTTGAAAACAAAAGAGTTATGAACTTCCTCTGCTCCTCTTTTGGCATGGCAGTTGCTTCGTATCGTAGCGGCATTAATCCTTCAGACTCAGTTTCAGTTACCACGTGAGGGGTTCGGATGAGGTGGTTATGAAAAACAAATTCATATCAAGTTTCGCAATCTTAACTTGGCGCTGGCTGGCGCGCTGTCGATCGCGTGCAGGCGCAAACCACGAGGAAGGTCCCGGACCATCGGAGCAGCCGAGCGCGCCGATGGAAATAGGACAACCCCAATCCGCGCCGCACTCAACCGGCGCACCTCCGCAACCGGGCAACCTCAAACCGGTCGACCTCCGCAACTGCGGCAGAAGCTCAGCCCGGCGGACCATCGGGCGAAGGCCCGGCAAAGACTGATCAGGGCGTGGGCCGCGTCAGCATGATTCACGGCGAGGTGTCGACGCAGCGAGGAGATTCCGGCACGTGGTCGGCCGCGGTGTTGAATCAGCCTGTGGTGAACGGCGACAAAGTTTCCACCGGAGCCGGCGGGCGCGCCGAGGTGCAACTCGATTACGCCAACATTCTTCGCCTGGGATCGAACTCGCAAGCCACCATCGCGAACTTCACGCACAAGTACATTCAGATTCAGGTAGGGCAGGGCTTGGCCAATTACTCCGTGTTTGGCGAGAGCGAGGCCGAGCCGGAGATCGACACGCCGAACGTCGCGGTTCATCCCGCGCATAAGGATGGCGTGTTCCGCATCGAAGTGCGGCCCGATGGCGACTCGATCGTCATCGTGCGCAAGGGTGAGGCGGAGATTTCAACTCCGCAGGGCATTGGCTCAGTCAAGCAGGGCGAAATGGCGACGGTACGCGGCTCCGGCGCCGATGCGAAGTACAAGATCAGCCCCGCTCCCGAACGGGACGACTGGGATCGCTGGAATAGCGATCGCGACCACATGATCCACGAAGCGGCTGCGTGGCAGCACACCAACAAGTATTACGTTGGCGTCGGAAGATCTGGACGCCAACGGAACCTGGGAAGACGCGCCGGACTACGGTCAGGTCTGGGTGCCGAATGAGCCGGATGGCTGGGCTCCGTATCGCGATGGCAACTGGGTGTGGGAGCCTTACTACGGTTGGACCTGGGTTGGCTATGAGCCTTGGGGCTGGGCGCCATATCACTACGGGCGCTGGATGTGGTACGGCGGCGCATGGGCGTGGTGGCCGGGACCGGTGTGGGGCGGGGTTCTATCGTCCGTTCTGGGCGCCGGCGTATGTGTCGTTCTTCGGATTCGGAGGTGGTTGGGGATTTGGTTTCGGTTTTGGCTGGGGCGGATGGGGCGGCTTCGGATGGTTGCCGATTGGGCCTTGTGACCGCTTCTTCCCGTGGTGGGGCGGATATGGCGGACGCTTCGGCGTGGTGGGCTTCAACCGAGTTTGGTACGCTTAACCGCTTCGGCGGGATCGCGCCGCTGCATGGAGGCACGCGGTTCTCGAACCTGGCGCACATCAACGATGCGCATATTGGCGGGGCGGTCTCGACCGTGGGAGCGGGGAGATTCGGAGCGGGCCGAACCACGGCGGTGGCGGCGACTCACGCGCAGTTGAGCGGCGCTCACATGATGACGGGCAACATGCCCGTGGTCCCGACGCGCGCCAGTTTATCGGCCAGCGGACGGGCTGCGGCGCCTTCCACGATTCACAACAACGGGTCGCAGCATTTCTTTGGCACGCAAAAACGGGCACGCAGAGCGCGTCGCATCCGGAATCGTTCCAGCAGCAGACGGCGCATCTGCAGCAGTCCATGCAGCAGAGCCACTTCTCGCCGGTGACGGCTGGACGCTCGCGCGGGACCAGCAGCGGGCTCTGCGGGGTCCAGGGGCCCGACGGCGAGTGAGAACGGAAATCGTGGCGGCTCGGCGAGTCCGGCGTCTACCGCGAACCGTGCGGAGTCGGCGTCGTGCTACTCGTGGCGAATCGAACAGCAGCGAGTGGAAGTCGTTCACGCCATCATCGCACAGCAACGAATCTGCGGGTCGCAGTGATGTCGCGGGCGGCGCTGAGTCCGCCAGCCGAGGCGAGAGCGGGAGCTACTGGAATCGACGAGTTCGAGCTCCAGCGAAGTCGCGCGGATCCGGCTCGACCGGCTACGGGAGCAGCGGCAGTTCACGCCCGCAGCTCAACATGAGGCAGCCCATCGCGCAGCCGCGGTCTTCGGGGCGCAGGCTACGGTGGTTCCCACGGCGGCTATAGCGGCGGTTCCCACAGTGCGCCGAGCGGTGGCGGTGGTCATTCCTCCGGTGGAGGGGGCGGACATTCGGGCGGCGGAGGCCACCACTAAGTCGTGAAGATGTTGACGATGTAGATGAAGTGAAGGTCAGAGGCGAGAAGGGCGTGCTTAACGGCACGCCCTTCTCATTTAATTCCTGTTCGAAAATAAATCTTCGGCGAGAGCGTCGGAACGGCATAGCCGGCGCTGTTTCGCTTTATCTTCGGGAGTACCCCCTTACCCCCTCAATCTTTGGAATCATCGGGTTAGGCATGTTTTTCCCGCAAAATCTAGATGTCAAAGAACTTGGGTACTAAAATATAGACAACAAAGGACTTCGGAGCGCGGTGAATTGGCTTCTGCCAACCGTCACGGCCTCGACCATGATTGCGCAAGTGATGGGCTGTGCACAAGGTCAGATGTCACAATGAGGCTGTGGAAATTCTTGGGCCGGTGAAGAAACTTTCTGAGGGTGGGGGTCAATGAGTTCTATAAAAGGGGATGTCAAGAGAAAACTTCTCCCTCGGCCGGAGGGCGAGAAGATTTTGTCTCGAGATCCAGCCCACTTCACTGTAAGAGTGCCTCTCGATTTGCGCGAGAGGTTTTGCTTCTGAGTTGTCTTCCATTCCTGTAGCTTTCATGGTCCGGTGGTGACTACGCCAATCGAGTCTTGAGACATGGCAAGCGAGACGGATACTTAAGTGGCAACCATGGTTCTATCGGAGGCTCGTGGCCTATCGCTATTTCTGGTTATCCGAGGAGGCATAGCGTGTAATGGGTGACTCGGTGCCGAAGCACACAGGGCCGATCTCATTGACTGATACTCACCTCGAACCGAGCGTTTTGAGAACCCGACCGACCACCACCAGAGAGAAGCGTCGGAGATGGAAAGGCCTCATTCCGCGAGACACTCAAGCGGCTTGCCGATTCAATGGTTTGGCGTCGAACTCCACTCCCTTCTTCCAAATGATTAATGTAATGGCGGCCATCTTTCGTGCCAGGGTGAGACGCGCCATCGTCGGCCGCATCCCTTTCTCGACCAGAGCCACATAGAAATCGCAGAGTGGTCCAGGCCGAGTACTGGCAGATAGGGCAGCGCCTTTGAACAGATTTTTCAGATCGTGATTATGGTTGTGATTCAGACCGCGCACGGTGATGCGCTCCCGGTTGCGTTGCAGTTTCCCTCTTACAAAGCGGTACTCGCCGCTGTCGTGAGTCTCGACTGCGAAACCACTGTAAGCCCACAGCTGACGCTTGGTACGGAAACGGTGTGGGGTTTGCAGCAACGCCACTAGCAAGGCGGCACGAATCGGACCGATCGAAGGAATCTGTCGCAGTAATTTCACGGCATGGTGCTTGTGGCTCTCTACCAGCAGGTCGCGTCGTGCTTCCTGGCGCACCGGCTGCAGCACATCCAGTTGCTGATACAACCGTTCCGCCCGCAGACGAACGCCGGGTTCCAGAAACTTGGCCAACCATTTGGCACGATGCCGCGGGGCATAGACGGTGGCACCGCCACAGGGTATGGCCCAGCTGCGATACAGCGCTTTGATCCGACTCATGACGCGCGTGAGATCTTTCGTGATCGTCAGATAGCTGCGCCCCAACTCCTTTAAGGTACGCACCCCGTGCCCTCCGTGGTACACAGCATGGAGCTTGTTGCCATGTAACAGCTCGGCCAGTTTCCGTGCATCGATCCGATCACTCTTGCTGCCATCCTTCATCAGGGCGTTTCTTCGCGGATCGCAGACTACGAGATGGCTGACGTGAGGCTTCAGCAGGTCATGTAACCAGGCGGCAGAGGTTCCTTCTTCAAAAGTAACTGATAAAGTTCCGCGTAGCCCAGCGATGAACTCAAGAATCGTGGCCGCTTTCGTCTCCAGGATGCATTCCATGATCAGCTTGCCCGAGCTGTCCATGACAGCAACTGAAATCGTTGCTTGGTGAACGTCCATCCCAATATACTTTTCCTGGTTCATAACGGCGCTCCTTTTCGGTAAGTGGTGGTGCGAAACAATCACAACCTACCGCAAAGTGGGCGCCTTTTATATTGCGTGTAATGATTCCATAACAATGTCGGCTCCCAGGCCCGAGTAGACTTTGGTGGCGCCAACCAACCAAAGGCTCGGAGGAAAGGAGCCGAATATGCTGATTATAGGTTGTGACTATCATCCGGGCTTCCAGCAAATTGCATTTGTGGACACAGAAACAGGTGAGGTGAGCGAACGGCGTCTGACTCACCGCGAAGAGGCGGAGCTGTTCTACCGCAATCTCAAGGATCGTGGTTTGACCGTGCGGGTAGGGATGGAAGCCAGCGGGCACGCACGCTGGTTCGAGCGTTTGCTGATCGACTTGCAGTTTGAGTTGTGGATCGGGGACGCAGCGGTAATCCGCACCAAGCGGGTACGGAAACAGAAGACCGATCGCCAGGATGCGCAGCTGTTGCTGAAGCTCCTGATGGAAGATCGCTTTCCCAGGATTTGGGTGCCCGACGTAGAAAATCGGGATCTGCGGCAACTACTCTGGCATCGTCATCGGCTGGTCCAGATGCGCACGCGCATCATGAATCAGCTGCATGTGGTTCGGCATTCAGAATGGCGGCATTGGGGGTGTGGGCAGCAGGGTCTTCGATGTCTCGTGTAACGGATCGATGCTTCTCCGAGGATTTGATATTTCCCGTGAAGCCGGCTCCGGACCGTTGGTCAAATCCTTCCTGCATATCGAACCCACCCCCCAGGGCAAAATCGAGGTCTACTTCACTCCTGCCGTCAACTATCCTTCGGTCAGCGCGATCGAAATCATCCCCGAATAGAAAGTTCGACGAATTCTGCAGCATTTGGTCTGCGCCAATACGCGGAGCGCCTCAACCTATAAAGACAGAAAACGGTACACTGAAGAAGCAACAACGCGCCTGTCCTGCTTCCCTTCCCTGCTAGGAACAGAGCGCGCGTGACGGTGGCCGTTTCTCGCCGAACCGGAAGATCGTCCCCTCGGTCAATTCCCAAGGCTGCACGTGCAACCAGAGATGTTCAGTGAGAAGAAGTGGTTTGGCGCAGGAGCACAACGTCGCTATCGCTGTGGGTACGAAGCAAGCCCAGGGTTTTGCCGTCCGGAGTCCAGTGAAAGTCTTCGATGTGATCGACTTCAAACTCAGTAACGCGATGACCGGGTGAGCCGTCCACCGGCGATATCCATAGGGCGTACAAGCCATTCTCCCGAATCGGGTAGCCGATGGTTTTCCCGTCCGATGTGTAGCGAATCTCGCCACCTGCCCGCGGATCGCGTTCCAGTATTTTCACCGGCGCCAACGTTTCAAAATCCAGAATCTTGATCACCACCCGGCCTCCGGTTTGTGGGCTGAGTTTGAAACGCCAGATTTTTTCCGTCCGGCGATACGTTCACGCAACCGCAGGTCAACAATGCCTCGGAAAGCTGCGTAGGAGTTCCCCCGTCCACCGGAACTTTTTTCGCCACGAATTTTCCGGCGTCGAAGCCGGCATAAACCAGCCATTTTCCGTCGGGAGAGCACATCGCCGGCTGGTCATAGGTGCCGGTCGTGAGCTGCTTCAGGTTTCCGCCCATCGCATCGGCGCGCCAGATATTCACCGAGTTGCCGCCGCCGCGAGATGCGGACGCAAAAATCGCGTAGCGCCCGTGATCGCAGGAGATCGGGCCGAACGACGGAAAGTCATCGTGCAGCAGGGGCGCGCGATTGCTGCCATCGGCGTTCATCTGGAAAATGCCGTTTTCCTGCAGTGAAAAACGCCGCGCCGCCCACTGGAGAAAAGCGCCGGATCTTCTGTGCCTTGGATCGTGTGACCCGTAACGGAGAAAGGGCTTCCTCCCGAGCAAAAATGGTCGTTCTCCCACTTAGAACCGCCGCCGTCCGTGTAGGAAGCAGAAGTATTGCCCACCATAGCGCGTAGAATCTTCCCGGAAGCGTAGTCCGGAGTGACAGTGGCTTGGGTTGCTGGGCGGGGTTCGGGCCCAATTCTCGCATACGATTTCTTCCAGACAAAAACCGACAGGGCAAAGACAGAAATTGCAAAAATGGCCACCAGCATTACCATTCCAGTTCGTACCCTGAACTTACCCCCGGATCCGGCAGCATTGTACAGTCCCGACACGTCGGCTGCTTTTGAGGGCTGCAGTGGGCGAGCAGCATGGTGCAGATCTTCCGGTCGACCGTTCCCTGGGGAGGAAACCCGGTCGAGAGGTTGGCCGTTCTGCCTCTCTTCGAGCGTGGATTCGCCTCCGGCCGTTTCCGAGTCGCGTGCATGAATGAATTTGGGAACGTAGTGGCCGGGGGGGAGACAGATCTGAACGGCATGTTCCGCTCCGGCGCTTCGATAATAATCTTCGAGCCGTTTTCGCAATGCATGAGCAGTAACGCGGACGATGGTATCCACTTGCGGGTCAAAAGATTCCGGGCGCCCAAGGGCGTGCACCGCTATGCTGTACTCCTTGATTTCGTCGACGGCTCCTTCGAAATACTTTTCGCAAACAAAAGTCAAAAGTCGAACGGGGTTGTTCGTCCGCCCGAACACGCCCGACGACAAGACGTCGTCTACTTCAGCCCGTTCGGCCTCCAGTTTGCTGATATCCGGTTGCAAGTGTCTACCTAGAGAATGGTCCTTCGACCTGCCATCCCGTCTTCGAGGTGAGTATAACCGAATTTTTCGCCGCACGACACGGGGCCAAATACCTGTAATTTCACCACTTAAGGCGTAAGCGCAGCGGCGGAGGCTTCCTGCTCTCAAGCGAAATAACCGTTGCACTCTAACGGTGAATTCACGGTTGTCTAACTTCCCATACAGATGTCATCACTGCTTAACTCCCGCATGGATTAATTCGTTTCGTCCTATTTGCGGTGCAGCTTCCTGAGCCGCCCAGATGGCGGCTTCAAAGGAGCAAATCTGCAAACAGAATGTCTTGCCACCCTAGGAGACCAAAATGTTGTTGGTGCGCCCGAAAAGTCATTTCTCGACCTCTAGCTGCCGCGCAGCAAAAAGTCTTTGTTCGGCGGCGGTCAGCGCCCTGATGATCCTCATGGCCGTGATGCTACTGCCTGCGGCTGCTGAGTTCGCCGTTGCTCAAGACATAGTCGGCCGTATCGTGGGGACCGTCACCGACTCGTCCGGCGCCGCAGTTCCGGATATCAAAGTGACTATCGTGAACGAAGAGACACAAGCCAGCCGCGACGTCACGTCAGATCGGAATGGTTACTTTGTCGCGGATGAACTGCCAGCCGGCACATATACGGTGGCGGCACAGAAGGCAGGTTTTAAGAAGATCGCCGAAAAAGGTAACGTGGTAACCGCTGGCGGCCGTCTGACCGTGGACTTGCGACTGGAAGTCGGTGCGATCTCAGAAACTGTAACCGTAATTGCGGTCGGAGAAACGGTGAACACGTCGTCGGGTGAAGTCTCCACCACGATAACTCAGAAACAGATCCAAAACTTGGCCCTGAATCAGCGCCACTACGAATCGCTCATAGGATTGGTTCCAGGCGCCGCTCTACAAGGCTCGGGAACAAGTCCGGCAGCATTGACGAGCAACTACAACAACAGCGTGGCAGTCACCAACGGGCAGCGACTGGATGGGCAGAACTGGAGCGTAGACGGTGGGTTTAACCTGGACTCGGGATCGAACAACAGCGTGTTCAATCAAGTTGGCGCGGATTTTATTCAGGAAGTAGACGTTCAGTCTTCCAACTACGACGCGGAGTTTGGCCGCTCTGCTTCCTCAACTGTCAATGTCGTGACGAAGAGCGGCGGAGAACATTTTCATGGCGGAGGCTTCGAATTCGTCCAGAATAATATCTTCAACGCGGAAAACCCTCAGACCAAACTGACGACTCCGGCCGCCACCGGCTATGCAGCTGTGCCTCCGTTTCACGCCAACGATTTTGGTTGGGAACTTGGTGGTCCCATTCCGTACATTCAACCGAAAGGCAAACTGTTTTTCTTTGCCGGGCAGGAATGGAAAAGGTTTCGAGGTGTTTATCCAGGAACGGCCGCATCCACATCCGAGACTTTCCCGACCGCGGCGGAGGCGGGAGGAGACTTTACCGACGTTTATAGCGGCGGTGCGGGGCTCGTGCTCAACCAACTGGCGGTGATCCCTGCGAGTTGCGGCGGTACTTTCTTTACCGCGCCCAACGTCATAAACGCCGCTTGCATCACCGGCGACGGGGCTGCAGTCGCGAAGCTGTACACGGCCGCAGCGGCTTTGTCCACGGCAGGAGGACTACCGACCGCGGCCACGAGCAATAACTTGTCGTTTAGTCTGCCCGGCCCCCTAAACATTCGTGAAGACATCATTCGCGTGGATGAACACTTGAATGAAAAGCACACCATCTATTTCCGTTATCTGCACGACTTTGTGAGCATCTACAGTCCCCTCGGGACTTTTCCCAACCTCGCGGGAGCGATTCCAGTAGATCCGGATATTCGCAACCGTCCCGGTTACAACCTGCAACTCTCGTGGACCTATCTCATACGGCCCAATTTTGTTAATGAAGCAAAAATCAACACGGATTGGCATTCCCAGAGGACCCCGGTCCAGGGCACTGCGTGGATGAAAAGCACCTACGGTTTCAACTTTATCCCGCCACTCGGGGAGCCGGCGGGGCAATTTGCGGATGGCCTTCCAACCTTTACATTCACAGGTTTGTCGGCATTTCCGACGTCTGGGCCGGCTCCGGTGAATGGTCCAGCTCCGAACTTCCTCGCAGCCCCCGTGACCGACATAAATCCTGTGGACAACGTCTCCTGGACGAAACACAGTCATGCGTTCAAATTCGGAGCGGAGTTCGTGCGGGACCGCAAAACCCAAAACTCGCGCACCACCTACGACGGCACGGTCAATTTCAGTTCAACCGCCGGGGCAACGAGCGCCAAGAACTGCATGGTGAACGGAGCCCTTACCAATTGCGGCTCCAACTCCACCGGTGATGCCTTTGCCGACGCGCTGCTTGGGAACTTCAACACCCTTGGGCAAAACTCGGCGGTCACTACCGGCCAGTTCCGCTTCAACGATTTTGAGGCCTACGGGCAAGATACCTGGCGGGTGACGCGAAAACTCAGCCTCGTGTTGGGAGTGCGCTACATTCATAACACCCCGACCTACACCGAGGGCAATAACATAACGAACTTCAACCCGTTTGCATTCAACGTTGCCATGGAACCGACCTTCAAGGGTGGGCTGGCAAGCAGCAGCATTAATCCGGCTTCACCGGGTCTTTGCAGCGGCCCTCTACTTAACGTTGTCGGTGCTCCGGTGCTGACGATCGAATGCAACGGCTTGCAGGTTCCCGGGAAGGTGCCCTCTGGTCAGGCAAAGAGTGTTCCAGTTACTTCGGCGGATCCGCAGCTCCTGGCTGCCATATCCACAGGTGCGGCACGCGGCTTCTATCAGCCAGAAAATCTGTTTGGGCCACGCTTTGGCTTCGCTTATTCGCCTTTTTCGGATAACAAGACAGTCGTTCGCGGCGGCTTCGGCATTTTCTATGACAAGCCGGAAGGAAACCTGCTTGGCCTTGGCATCAACTCCCAGGGCTATGTGCCATGGGCGCAGTCAGCTTCTATCTCAGGCAACGCCTCGCTGTCACAGTTCGATTCTGCCCCCGGGGCAGCCGCAGTGTCAGCCCCAAGCACGCTCAGTCTAAATGGTGTCAATCCCAACCTGGTGGTCGCGCGCAGTTATCAATATAGTCTCGGAGTGCAGCGTGAGTTACCGCAATTCATGTTGTTGCAAGTAGCTTACGTCGGCAACCTGGGGCGCCACATATTTCGAGCGCCGAGCTTCAACAGCGCTACGTGGACGCAGCAGGGGTACATTCCGGTTTCACCCAACCCAAATACCTTGGCCTGCCCGGCTGGAATCGATGCTGCCGCCTATCAGTGCTCCGCCGGTGGTTTTGCTCCGACTGGTCTCTCAAAAGACGAAATCCGCCCGTACCTTGGGTACTCGGCTATTCAGATGGCCCTGAGCGACGTCAATTCCAATTACAACGGGCTACAGGTTAGTCTGAGCAAGCGCGCGGGTTTCTTCACGACTTCAATTGCCTATACCTATTCGAAAGTCATGGGAATGGACAGCGGAGCGACTGACGCATATAACCAAAACGGGGAACAAGAATGCCCGTTCACTTGTCTGGTTAGCACCGCTGCCAATCCGGTTTTGGTCAATGGAGGAACGACGGCAGTCGCAGGGGGAACACAAACCGGCGGTGTGGTGAAATCCTGGCAGCAGTTTTATTACGGCAAAGCCAGCTTTGACGCCACCCACATTTTGGCTAACACGTTCACACTCGAGTCGCCGTGGGGAAAGCACCGGACGGGGTTTACGGGTGCGCCCTGAAGGGATGGCTGTTAAGCGCGGTCATGCACTACCAAAGCGGCGCACCGCTCACGGCAACAGCTTCGGCAGCTATTGGCCTGAATGGCAGTAATGTCACTCGGCGGGCGAATATTGTGCCCGGCGGGTCGCTACACATCAGCGGCACCTGCGCCCCCAAGGTGATTTGTTGGGTCAACCCAAATGCGTTTACGACGGAAGGCGTTCTTGGCGCTGGCGACGCGCCGATTGGAGACATCACTGGGCCCGATTTCTATGACTGGGACCTGTCGCTGCGGAAGAGTTTCGCTTTACCTTTCCGGGAAGGTGCGAGCCTGCAATTTCAGGCGGATGCCTTTAACGCCTTCAATAGGGCGAATTGGAACAATCCTACGGTGAACAACGCTGGCGCTGCCTCGTTTGGTCAGATCACCACGTCGCTCCCGGCGCGCGTTCTTCAGTTCGGCGGCAAGATCACCTTCTGACCCGCGACTTTCCAGCCGGGCCTCGAGCGACTGCGCCCGCTCCGAACTCGGTGGGAAATTCAGTTTCTGAAGCTGGTTGGGTTCCGGGCCTCAGGATCATCTGCTCATTCGACTCCGGCACTAACTATGGTGCACCAGACCGTTACCATGACGAATCTTCTGCGCTGGTTGACGCTTGCTTTTTGGGCGGTGCTCCTCTCCAGGCGAGGTGCGGCACAGGTTGCGCCCCTCATTGCGAACATCAATGCACGTCAGACCACCAGTCTGGATGGCAAGTGGCAGGCGATAGTTGATCCGTATGACGTTGGAGCGTTGGACTACCGCGCTCAGCCACTGAAGAATAACCATGCGTTCTACAAGAATTACAAGCCGCAGTCCGAATCGGAACTGGTCGAATATGATTTCGACACTTCCGATCAACTCCAGGTGCCCGGCGACTGGAACACGCAGCGCGAGTCGTTGCTGTTTTATGAGGGGAGCGTCTGGTACAGGCGGTCGTTCGACTATACGAAATCGCCGAAGAACAGACTGTTTCTGCATTTTGGGGCGTGCAATTACCTTGGCTTCGTTTACCTGAATGGGGAGGAACTGGGCGAGCATGAGGGCGGCTTTACCCCGTTCGATTTCGAGATCACGGATCGCGTAAAGGCGCAGGGCAACTTTCTCGTCCTCAGAATCAACAACGCTCGCGGGCGGGATCAGGTGCCCACCCTCAATACAGATTGGTGGAATTACGGTGGAATCACGCGCCCCGTGACGCTGGTGGAAGTGCCGGAGACATTCGTTCAAGACTACTCGGTGCAGTTGGCGAAAGGATCGACGCGCCAAATCGCGGGCTGGCTTCAACTGAACGGGCCAAAACTCCAGCAGAGTATCACAATCCGAATTCCAGAAGCAGGCCTCAGTAAGACATTCCCAACAGATTCCACAGGACGCGCCGAGTTTTCCTTCACTGGCGATCTGATGCTTTGGTCTCCTGAGAATCCCAAGCTGTACCGCGTTGAGATCGCCGGCGAGACCGACGAAGTCGTAGAAAACATCGGATTCCGCTCGATCGAGGTTCGTGGGACGGACATTCTGCTAAACGGCAAACCAGTCTTCCTGCGTGGGATCAGCTTGCACGAAGAGGCTCCCATCCGCCCGGGCCGAGCCTGGAGCGACGACGATGCGCGGACGCTCTTGAGTTGGGCAAAAGACTTGGGCTGCAATTTCGTTCGCCTCGCGCACTATCCGCACGATGAATCCATGTTGCGCATGGCTGATCAGATGGGATTAATGGTCTGGGCCGAGGTGCCTGTCTACTGGACCATTCAGTGGGACAATCCGCAGACCCTGCATAATGCGGAAAATCAGTTGGACGAGATGATCACGCGAGATCATAATCGCGCCGCTCTTATCGTCTACTCCGTCGCCAATGAAACGCCGATCAGCGATGCCCGCAACCGGTTCCTGAGGAAACTCATTCAGGATGCTCATGCCGCTGACCCCACGCGCCTGGTTTCTGCTGCTCTGCAGTCGACTGAAGTCGCGGAAGGGAATCGAATGATCATCCACATGAATGATCCAATCGCGAGTGACCTCGATGTGCTGGGGAACAACGAATACATTGGCTGGTACACCGGCCGCCCCGAGGATGCGGATTCGACCGATTGGATTTCAGAGTACGGCAAGCCGCTGATCATGAGCGAATTCGGGGGCGATGCACTTTTTGGCTACCACGGCGATGCGCGCGCTCGTTTTACCGAGGAGTATCAGGAAAGCCTTTACGAGCATCAGATCGTCATGCTAAAGCGCATTCCCTTTCTTCGCGGAATGACACCATGGATTCTCAAGGACTTTCGCAGCCCTCGACGGGTTCTTCCTCATTTTGAGGACTATTTCAACCGTAAAGGACTTGTCTCCGATCATGGTGAGAAGAAGAAAGCCTTCTTTGTGCTGCAGAAGTTTTATAGGGAATTGCCGAGCGTTCAGCAGTCTGAGCCAGGGCATCGAAATGCTGCCCAGTGATGCCAGTGAAGAGACTGCAGCAGTTTCTGCGCTTTCAGGCAAAATGATCCACTGAGCTGTAAGATTCTTTACGAGAGGAGCAAGTCAAAATGGACATGACGCGCCGACAATTCACCCTGGCTCTTGCAGCTGCCACCTACCTGCGACCCTCCTTGTTCGAGCCGCTTTCCCCATCAGGAGTTCCCCGCGGCGTCGTTCCCGGCCGAGTCACTTGGGCGCACGATCCCACGGCTGTCAGCTGGGATGGCACAGGTTCGTGGTGGACCGATGCCCATAATGACCAGTCTGTAATTGACCGCATGGTTTCCCGGTCCATTAGCGGTCTTACCAATCAAAAAAGCGACGCCCAGGCATGGAACTCTATCTTTCAGTACTTCAATCGCACTCATCGTCGCGGGAAATCCGGATACAGTGCTGGGGAGAAGATTGCGATCAAGGCGAACCTGAACAACACAACGGACCATGGCACGATCGAACGTCTGAACTCCTCGCCCCATCTGATCCTTTCGCTCGTCCGACAGTTGACCGGCCCGGGACGAGTGCCGCAATCATCGATCACCGTCTTCGATTCCAGCCGGTGGATCCCGGGCAACCTCTACGACAAGGTTCACCAAGAATTTCCCGGCGTCAAGTTTGTGGACCATATCGGAGGGGATGGACGAGTAAAGGCCGAGTTCAAGCCCAACGCAATTCCTTTCTCAGTTGAAACCCACAACGCCACGGGACTCGATTCCACGGTGGTTGAGGCCGCGTACTTAATTGATGCTGCCGTGTTGCGAGCGCATGTGAGTTCAGGGGTGACACTTTGCGCTAAGAATCTCTTCGGCGCTACGAGTATCAACACCGACTGGCGCAAGAACGCGCACGACGGTTTCCATCACAGCAGCGATGGTTCGGCAAGTTACTCCGCGTTCACAGAGTATTTGGGGCACAAAGACCTGGGTGAGAAAACCATCCTTTTTATGATTGATGGGCTCTGTGGCAACGACAACGTGGATGGTCCGCCGCATCGCAAGTGGAAGATGGCGCCATTCAACGATGCCTGGCCGAACAGCATTTTTATGTCGTTTGACGGCGTAGCGATCGATTCCGTCGGCTTCGATTTTCTAACTTCGGAATGGCCCGATCTTCCGGATATCAAGAATGCCGATAACTACCTGCGCGAATCTGCCTTGGCGAATGATCCGCCTTCGAAGACTTTCTATGATCCGGAACGCGACGGCATCCGATGCCGCAGCCTTGTCGAGGGAATCGCGTATCACGACAGCGATCCACAGAATCACGGCAGCGGAGAGTTGAACCCGGCGGATGGGAGCTACCTCAACGAATTTCGTATCCACGAGGGAGTGGATACTTCATACACGAAGTTCAACCGGAAGCCGGATCCAATTGACGACAACCCCTTCGACAATATTGTTCCCCCTGTAGACCTGCCCTACGTTGGCTGGACCGAACCCGGAGAGTGGTTCAACATTACGGTAGATGTGACAGAGACGGGAACATACGCAGCCGATTTCCTCTACACCTCAAATCGCGGGGGGACAATATCAGTGGACGTAAATGGAAAGGACGCGACGGGACCTCTGCAGATCACGACAACGAATGACCCGGCAGATCCGCTGGCCTGGCGTCAATGGCACCACTGGAATCTGGCTTCGCAACTTTTCAAAATTCCTCTCACCAAAGGCGAGAACGTTCTCACCGTACACATATTGACGAACGGCAACATGAACCTCGCTTACTTCGAATTCAAACAGGTCCACAGATGAAATGGGGGGCTTCAAGGTGTCATTGCTTCCAGTCCGTGGACGACGTGCAAAGACGCGATTTTGCAACAACGATCCTCTTGAGCAAGCGCCAACCCCTGACTTTCATTGACTTGCCCTTGCATCATGCCTACCATTGTGCGATTCCATGATCGGCCAAACAATTTCGCACTACCGCATCGTCGACAAACTGGGCGGTGGTGGGATGGGTGTGGTTTACAAGGCCGAGGACATCAAGCTTGGCCGCTTCGTAGCCCTCAAGTTCCTTCCCGACGACGTAGCCAAAGACCTGCAGGCGCTTAGCCGCTTTCAGCGTGAAGCCAAGGCCGCCTCTGCACTGAATCATCCGAATATCTGCACAATTTACGAAATTGACGACCACCACGGCCCGGCGTTCATCGCCATGGAGTTTCTGGATGGGCTGACGCTGAAGCATCGCATCGCCGGACGTCCGCTCGACACGGACCAATTACTGGATCTGGCGATCGAAATCGCCGATGCTCTCGACGCGGCGCACTCCCAAGGCATTGTTCACCGCGACATCAAGCCCGCCAATATCTTCCTCACCAAGCGAGGGCACGCGAAGATTCTCGATTTTGGCCTGGCGAAGGTGAAACCAGCAGCAGATTCGTCGAGCGGAATCACCGACGCAATCACCCAAGGCTTCACGATTGAGGAATCCCATCTCACCAGCCCCGGGTCGACGATGGGAACTGTGGCGTACATGTCTCCGGAGCAGGCGCGGGCAAAGGATCTCGATGCTCGCAGCGATTTGTTCTCCTTCGGCGCCGTGCTCTATGAGATGGCGACTGGCAAGCTCCCGTTTCGCGGGGAAAGCTCGGCCGTAATCTTCAAAGCGATTCTCGATGCGACGCCGATTACGCCCGTGCGGCTAAATCCGGAAGTGCCACCGGATTTGGAAAGGATCATCAGCAAGGCGCTGGAGAAGGACCGCAACCTGCGTTACCAAAGCGCGGCCGAAATGCGTGCCGACCTGCAACGGCTAAAGCGCGACACCGGATCGCACGTGACGGCCGCGGTCGCAGCGACCGACCAGCCAGAGCAAACCTTCGGTTATCGAAGGCCGAGAAAACTCCTTTCTTATGTCGCGGCGGGTTTGTTGTTGGCTGTCTTGCTGATTGTGGGGATTTACTTTCGTGCTCACCGTAATGCGCGCCTCAGCGGTAAGGACACGATCGTGCTCGCCGATTTTTCCAACAGCACGAACGATCCGGTTTTCGACGACACACTGAAGACCGGACTCAACGTGGCCCTGAACCAGTCGCCATTCCTGAATGTGCTCTCTGAGAACACGGTGGCGGAAACACTGCAGCAAATGACCCGTGCCCCCGGAACAAGACTGACGCCCCAGCTTGCGCGTGAGGTTTGTCTGCGGGCGGGGAGTAAAGCATACATCGGCGGCTCAATTGCAAAGTTGGGGGAGGAATACGTTGTGGGACTGAAGGCAATCAATTGCCGGGATGGGGACACACTGGCGCAGGAGCAAGTAACGTCGCCCTCCAAGGAGCGGGTACTAGATGTTCTGGGTCGTGCCGTCTCCAAGCTGCGCGCGGAACTGGGTGAATCGTTGGCTACCGTGCAGAAGTTCGACATTCCCCTGGAGCATGCGACGACGTCGTCGCTCGAAGCTCTGAAAGCGTACAGCCTCGGGCAGCGAGCCGACCGCGAGCAAGGCCCGGCTGCAGCTCTGCCGTACCATCAGCGCGCAATTCAGCTCGATCCCAACTTCGCCATGGGCTTCATGGCGGTGGGCAGCGAATATTACAGCCTCTCCCAGACTGGACGCGCGGGCGAATACCTCGCCAGAGCTTTCGAGTTGCGTGATCACGCCAGCGAACGGGAGAAGTTGGCAATCACTGCCACCTACTACCTGAACACCGGAGAACTCGGCAAGGCCGGGCAGGCCTATCAGGAGGAGATCGAGAGCTATCCCAGAAGCCAGGGTGCTCATCTTAATCTCGGAGTCGTGTATGCCGAGCAGGGGCAATATGAAAAGTCAGTCGAGATGTCGCAAGACGAACTTCAGTTGAATCCCGACAACGTGGCCCCGTATGACAACCTCGCCGACAGCTTCATCGCATTGCAGCGCTTCGATGATGCTCGCGAAATGATTCGCGAGGCCCGGGCAAAAAAGTTAGAAGACTACATCACCCGCATGGCCGAGTATATCCTCGCGTTCTATTCCTCGGACTCTGCCGGCATGGCGGAACAACTGGAATGGTTCAACGGCAAGCCCGAAGAAAACTACGGGTTGGCGCTCGCCGCCGATACCGAGGCCTACCATGGGCGCCTGGGTTCCACGCGGAGACTGGTAAAACGAGCGGCGGAGTCCGCCGTTCGCGCCGATAGCAAGGAGAATGCGGGGGTGTGGCTGGAAAATATGGCTCTGTATGAAGCCAGTATCGGCAATCGCGAGGAAGCACGTCAAAAGGCCGCCGAGGGACTCAGACTAGCGCCGGGAAGCCAGGGCGTGAGCAGCGAGGCCGCGCTAGCGTTCGCTATGGCGGGAGAAGACGCGCAGGCTGAAGCCTTAGCGAAAGAAATGAATTCGCAGCATCCTTTGGACACTCAAGTACAGTCCCTGTGGCTGCCCGCAGTCCGGGCCGAATTGGATCTGCGATCAGACAAACCGCAAGCTGCCGTCGAAGCTCTGCAAGCCGCTTCCGGCACTGACTTGGGGCAATTCACTTTCGTTAACAACATGTCTTGCCTGTACGACATTTATATTCGCGGTGAAGCCTACCTCGACGCAGGCCAGGCGAGCGCATCGGCCAATGAATTTCAAAAAATTGTTGACCACAACGGCATTGTCTGGAATTGCTGGACCGGAGCGTTGGCGCACTTGGGTGTGGCGCGCGCGAACGCGTTACAGGCCAGGACGTCGCGCGGTGCGGATGCTGACGCCGCCCGTGTTCGCGCCCTTGCTGCATACAAGGATTTCCTTACCCTCTGGAATGACGCCGACCCCGACATCCCCATCCTAAAAGAAGCCAAGGCAGAGTATGCGAAGTTGCAATAGTAGGGGAAGTCCTGCCTCGTCGCTTGCTGTTTGCCGAGGATGGGAATTGGTGGACCTGGCCGGGATCGAACCGGCGACCTCTTCCATGCCATGGAAGCGCGCTCCCAGCTGCGCCACAGGCCCACGATTGAAGACAAAAAGCCAAAGCCCGACAAGTCGGGATCGAGGGAAGTACCGAGTTCATTTTCGCCCACATTACCGGGATAGTCAACGCGCGCTGGCCTCTGCCGAGAGACCGCCTCGCTTCGCTCGGCGGGACCGTTCGGCTTCGCTCGGGGCGAGCGGCCGAGAGCCTGCCATGAGCTGGCCGAAGGGCGGCCGTCTCCACATGAGCATTCTTCTGTTTGTTTCCACAGGCATGTTCTGGCATAATTGATCGTGCACCCCACCTGCACAAACTTTCAAACACAATTTAGAGCGAGGAAGAGATGCCAGCAAAGTACATCTTTGTAACGGGCGGAGTTGTGTCTTCCCTGGGCAAGGGATTAGCCGCGGCTTCCATCGGCTGCCTGCTGGAGAGCCGCGGGTTGAAAGTCAACCTGATGAAGTTTGATCCTTACCTCAACGTGGATCCGGGGACGATGTCGCCGTTTCAGCACGGCGAAGTTTTTGTGACCGACGATGGCGCAGAAACCGATCTTGACCTCGGCCACTACGAACGATTCACCCATGCCAAACTTTCTCGCGACAACAACTGGACCACGGGCCGTCTTTATGAACAGATCATCGCCAAAGAACGTCGCGGCGATTATTTGGGCAAGACCGTGCAGGTGATTCCGCACGTGACGAATGAAATCAAGGCGGCAATGAAGAAGGTGGCGCAGGATGTGGACGTGGCGATTGTGGAAATCGGCGGCACCGTGGGCGACATCGAGTCGCTGCCATTCATGGAAGCGATCCGCCAGATGCGCCAGGAGCTTGGCCGCGACGACACGCTGTTCGTCCACGTGACGCTCGTGCCGTTCATCGCCGCGGCGCAGGAACTGAAGACCAAGCCCACACAGCACTCGGTTAAGGAACTGCTCAGCATTGGAATTCAACCGGATATTTTGCTTTGCCGGACCGACCGCTTTCTGGCGAAGGAGCTGAAGTCGAAGATTGCGCTGTTCTGCAACGTGCAGGAAGAAGCCGTCATCACGGCCAAGGACGTGGCTTCGGTGTATGAAGTGCCGCTCGTGTTCGCCAATGAAGGCGTGGATACGCTGGTGCTGAAATATTTGCGCATGGAGGCGAAGGACCGCGACCTCTCGAAGTGGGAAGACATTGTTCATCGCGTCTACAACCCGAAAGATACAGTCACCATCGGGATTGTCGGCAAGTATGTCGAGTATGAAGATTCTTACAAGTCGCTGAAAGAGGCGCTGGTGCACGGAGCGCTGGCGCACAACCTGAAGCTTCAGTTGAACTGGATCGAGGCCGAAGGCCTGGAGACCGGCGACAAGAGCAGCATCGAAGCGCAACTTGAAGGATATGACGGGTTGCTGGTTCCCGGAGGTTTTGGCAAGCGCGGCATCGAGGGGATGCTGATCGCGATTCGTTATGCGCGCGAGAACAAGGTTCCTTACTTTGGCATTTGCCTTGGAATGCAAACCGCTTGTGTGGAGTTTGCCCGCAACGTGGTTGGGTTGGCGGATGCGAATTCGAGCGAGTTCGATCCGGCGACGCCGCATCGCGTGATCTACAAGCTGCGCGAGTTGCGCGGCGTCGAAGAACTTGGCGGAACCATGCGTTTGGGCGCATGGACTTGCAAGATTGAACCCAACACGCTGGCGCACAAGATTTACGGCAAGCTCGAGATCAGCGAGCGCCACCGCCATCGTTACGAATTCAATCGCGAATATGAAGAGCCGATGGTGGCGGCGGGGCTGCGCATTTCCGGCTCAACGCCCGACGGAACTTACGTCGAGATGGTGGAGTTGCCGGATCATCCGCATTTCATCGGCTGCCAATTTCATCCTGAGTTCAAGTCGAAGCCGCTGGAGCCGCATCCGTTATTCAGCACGTTCATTGCGGCGGCGTATGAGCATGGCTCGAAGCGGCGTGCAGTGAAGGAGAGTGCGGCGGTCGAGATGTTTCATCGTCCGGAGAAAGTAACGCGGAGATAAGCAAGAATATTCACCGCTGAGATCGCCGAGTGCGCCGAGAAAGGCAATTGCACGCTTGAGTTGCTGCGGTTTTGCTTCGGCGCTCTCGCGTGCTCGGTGAAAGATTTTCGACTCTTGATTTCTTCCTTCCAAGTCGGCGATGTCCGCATCGGCTCGGGCAATCTCTTTCTCATTGCCGGCCCATGCGTGATTGAGAGCGAAGAGCACGCTATTCGCATGGCCGAGATCATCAAGGGCGTGACGCGGGCGCTCGAGTTTCCGCTTATCTTCAAGGCCAGCTACGACAAGGCCAACCGCACTTCGATTCGCAGCTTTCGCGGGACCTGGGCTGAAGGAAGGCCTGCGGATTCTGAAAAAAATCAAGGATGAAGTTCAGCTCCCGATACTGACCGACGTTCACGAGGTGGCGGACGTTGCGAGAGTCGCGGAAGTCGTCGACGTGTTGCAAATTCCCGCGTTTCTGTGCCGCCAAACCGATCTTGTGGTCGCGGCGGCGCTCAGCGGACGCGCCGTCAACATCAAGAAAGGACAATTCGTTTCGCCCTGGGACATGCGGCACGCGGTGGAGAAATGCCGTGAGGCCGGTAACACGCAAGTCTTTCTCACGGAACGAGGCTCGAGTTTCGGTTACAACAATCTCGTCGTCGACATGCGCTCGCTGGCCATCATGCGAAAGTTCGCGCCGGTGGTTTTCGATGCGACGCATTCCGTCCAGTTGCCTTCTGCGCAAGCCGACGATCGCGGGCCCGCGGTTAGCGGCGGGCAGCCCGAGTTTATCCCGCTGCTGGCGCGTGCGGCCGTCGCCGCCGGGGTGGATGGCGTTTTTCTGGAAGTGCACGACAATCCTAAGGTTGCGAAGTCTGACGGAGCGAATGCGCTTGAATCCACTAAACTGCGCGACTTGTTGAAGGAATTGCTGGCGGTGAGGAAAGCGCTGGATGTGGCGCGCGCCACTCCGTAGACCCTGGACATTCTGATCTGCCTTTCTCTGTGACTCCTCGTCTCCGTGGTAAATTTGAAGTCTCCGCATGAAGCAAATTGCTAACTGGGCTTTGAATGTCGCCACGATGCGCGGCGCGAGCTACGCCGATGCGCGCATCGTCAGCCAACGCAGCCGCGCGCTCACCACGAAGAACGGCAAGGTTGGCAGCGCCTCCGATGCTGAGTCTGTGGGGATGAGCGTGCGCGTGATTGCCGATGGCGCTTGGGGATTTGCCGCTTCCGAAGACTTGTCACGTGCTGGTGTTGAAACAACCGCTGCCCGTGCTGTTGAAATTGCCCGCGCCTCAGCGCAAGTGAAGCAGCAGGACGTTCGCCTTGCTCCGGAAAAGCCTGTGACTGCCGAGTGGATGACGCCGCATGCCATCGATCCGTTCTCGATTTCGGTCGAGCAAAATATTGCTTTGCTCCTGAACATTGACTCCGAACTGCGCGCTGTTGCCGGCGTTACCCTGGCCGAAACCAACCTCAACTTCAATCGCGAAGAGCAATGGTTTCTTTCGTCAGAGGGATATGACATTCATCAGACCAAATATTCCGCAGGCGCGGGCTATACGGCATACGCTTTCGCCGGCAATGAGATTCAGAAACGTTCGTATCCGAATTCTTATGGCGGACAATGGCAGAACAAAGGATACGAACTGATTGAAGAATTGAAGCTGGTCGAGAACGCCCGCCGCATCGCCGAAGAGGCCGTTGCTCTGCATCATGCCGATCAGTGCCCGGAAGGCACGTTCGACATCATTCTCGATAGTTCTCAGCTTGGGTTGCAGATTCACGAATCCATCGGGCATCCCATCGAACTCGATCGCGTGCTGGGCATGGAGGCGAACTTCGCCGGCACTTCGTTCTTGACGCTCGACAAGCTGCGCACGCTGCGCTATGGCAGCGAGATGGTAAACGTCGTCGCGGACGCGCGCCAGGAGCACGGACCTGGCCTGGGAACGTTCGGCTTCGACGATGAGGGCGTGCCCGCGCAATGTACGCCGATCATCACCAATGGATTATTCACCGGTTATCTCAGTTCGCGCGAGACCGCGCACACCATCGGTGAGAATCGCTCCGGCGGAACGCTGCGCGCCGAAGGTTGGAACCGTCTGCCCATGATTCGCATGACCAACATCAGCCTGTTGCCCGGCGAAAAGCCGTTGACAATGGAGCAACTGATCGCATCCACCGATCACGGCATTCTGATGCAGACTAACCGCTCGTGGTCGATTGATGATCGTCGATATAACTTTCAGTTCGGCTGCGAGATCGGTTGGGAGATCAAGCACGGCAAGCGCGTTCGCATGGTGAAGAACCCGTCGTACTCGGGAATTACGACTGAGTTCTGGAATTCGCTGGACGCCATTTGCTCCCGCGAGGAGTGGACGCTCTGGGGCACGCCGAATTGCGGCAAAGGCCAGCCGCAGCAGGTGATGGGTACGGGCCACGGCGCGGCGCCGTCGAGGTTCAGGCGGATCGGAGTGGGAAGCGCGTACAAAGGAAGCTAGCTCAGCACAGAGACACAGAGCCACAGAGAAGAGCAAGAAAACAAGAATGCTAACCAGGGAACAGGCTGGCGACATCTTTGACCGCATCAAGAAATTCTCGTCTGCCGACGAAGTTGAAGTTCTTTTCTCCGGCGGACGGTTCGCGCTTACTCGCTTTGCAAATAATGTCATCCATCAGAATGTTGAGGATGAAAATCATGTCGTTTCCGTGCGTACTGTCTTTTCCGGACGCACGGCGCGCGCTACTACCAACAAGTTTGACGACGAGAGCTTGCGGCGCGTGGTCGAATCTTCGGAAGCTTTGGCCAAGGTGCAGCATGCTGATCCGGATCTTTTGCCGATGCCGGATTCGCAGGAAGCTGCCGGCAGCGCCCTTCGGCTTCGCCCAGGGCAGGCTCACGAGGTCGTCGGCGCCACACAGGCTCGATCCCGTTATTTCGCCCAGACTGCTGCCATCACTCCTCAAGTTCGCGCCGATGGCGTAAAGAAGATCGTCGACGTTGCGCAGAAGCACAAACTCACAACCGCCGGAATCTTTTCCAGTTCCGAATCCGTCGAGGGCATCTTTAATTCGCGCGGCCTGAGCAACTGGCATACGCAGACTTTAGCGGAAGTTTCCATTACCATGCTGGCTGCCGATTCTTCCGGGTGGCAGAAAGCCAACTCGCCCGACGTGATCAATCTCGATCCGCTGGGTCTGGCCGAGACTGCGGCGAAGAAGGCGCTCGACTCCGCGCATCCGGCTGAGATCGCGGCAGGGAAGTACACGGTAATTCTCGAGCCGTCTGCCGCACTCGATATCATCGGCTTCATGTTCTGGGATTACTCCGGCATGGCGATCCTCGACCAGCGTTCGTTCCTCACCGGTCGCATCGGCAGCCAGCTCTTCGGAGAGAACATCACCATCTGGGACGACGTTGCACATCCTCTGCAAACCGGGTGTCCCTTCGATGGCGAGGGCATGCGGCGGTTGAGCCTGCCGCTGGTGGAGAACGGAATCGTCAAGCGCGTGGTCTATGCGCGGGCCACGGCTGAAAGAATGAAGCGCTCAGAACATAAAGATAAGGCCGGGCCTATCGCACCCACCGGCCACGGATTCCCGTTGCCCAACGAAATTGGCGAGATGCCGCTCAACATCGTTTTTGCCTCGCCGCAAAATCCGCAAAGCGTGTCTGAGATGATCGCTTCCACCGAGCGCGGCGTACTGGTCACCCGGCTGTGGTACATCCGCGAAGTTGATCCCTACGAAAAAATCGTTACCGGCATGACGCGCGACGGCACGTTTCTGGTGAAAGACGGAAAGGTCAAACAGGGAGTCCGAAACTTCCGTTTCAACGAGAGCCTCATTCACATGCTCTCGAACGTCGAAGCGATGAGCGTGCCGCTGCGTTCCTGCGGCGAAGAGTCGTTCGATATGGTGGTGCCTGCTATGAAGATCCGCGACTTTAATTTCACGGAAGTGACCAAGTTCTAGCCGTCGTCCCTCGCGGTTGGGATTTGTTGTGCAGCGAAATACGACCTTCTGACAAGTCTGTAATAAACCCGCCATAGAAGCCGTGAACCTTCGTAAATTCCCTCTAATCCGCTCATCCGCAAGCAGTTAGCACCCATCTGTTCCATGACTTCAGTAACTTTGCACACCTGATTCCTGGGTGTACGCTGCCCATAAGTTCTGTAGAAATCCGGACGCGCCGCAAGCGGTGCGCGCACTGGAAGGAAGGTTCGTTAGAGACGGTGTCAGGCGAATCAGCAGAAGAGCAACAGGCGGGTGACCCGCAGGCGCAGACTGCGATCAAGCACTATGCCGAAATGCAGAGTGCTCCGCGGTTTCCGCTGCATCTGCCGGTGGAGTTGCAGTCGCAGGGCGGGGCCTGCTGCGGCGGAGACGCAAAACATCTCCGCCAACGGCGTGCTCTTCGCGATTGATCGCGACGTTCCCGTAGGCTCGATCGTGGACTTCACGATCCTGCTGCCGGGAGATGTCGTGGGTTCCCGTTGCGATGTGCAGATTGACTGCCATGGCCGTGTGGTTCGCAGCTTTGAAGACAAAGGCCGTCGCGGAGTTGGCGTAGTGATTGACGAGTACCATTTCGAGCGAGCATAGGTGCAAGGAAACTGATGGCGAGCACTTCAGTCAGGGTGGAAGAAAATCACGGAGGTCACGCGGGCAAAGGCTCCGGCCAGTTGATTCGCGTGATCCTGGCCGATACCCAGGCCATCTTCCGCGCCGGACTGCGCAAGATCTTCGCGCTCGAAGACGATATCCGCGTCGTCGGCCAGGCTGAAACGCTTTCCCAGACACAATCGGCAGTGACGAAGTTTTCCGCGGACATTCTGATTTTTGAATCGGCACTGGCGCCCAATCCGGTGGAAACAGTGACGGAACTGCTGCGCCAGTCCCCGCAACTGAAGATCGTGGTGGTCACACCCGCGATCGGACGAACAACTCACGCTCGATCTGTTCCGCCGCGGAGCCCACGGCATCCTGTCGCGCGAGGTGGAACCCGAAATATTGGTCGATTGCCTCCGCAAGGTTGCCTCCGGCGAGCCGTGGCTCGAAAGCCAGGCCATCCATTGGGTGATGGAAGCCTATCGCGGCCATAGCCTGCGGCCCTCGGGAGCGCGCCCCAAAGTCCAACTTACGCCCAAGGAAACTCTGATCGTTTCCTGTGTTACCCAGGGCATGAAGAACAAAGAAATCGCCGTTCGCGTAGGGACGACCGAGCAGGTCGTGAAGAACTACCTGCGCAAGGTATACGACAAGCTGGGCGTCGCCGACCGACTCGAACTCGCGCTCTATTGCCTGAGCCATCACGTCGTCGATGGAGTCAAGCCCCCTCCGATGCCTTCCACCACTCGCGAGCCGGGCGATCCCGGCGGCGACTCTTCCACACGTGCTGCGGCTGCCACGACTTCCAGTGCGTCGACAGCTACATCTAATCCAGCTCTGTCCAATCCAACTGTTCCGGAAAAACTCTCTTAAGAGCTGTCTGTGTTGGGATCTCTCTTGTACTGTGTTCCAGAGATCTCGTTCCGACCCCTTCGCAGATTTGCGCTGGCGCGCCCCTGCCCATAGAATGAAGTGAAGCCGAGCAGCCGTGGATTTGTGCCGAATCGGCGCGACGCGATAGCCATCCGGAAAGCTATCGTTCCTTCCAAGGTTTTCGCCGGAGAGATGGCCGAGTGGCTGAAGGCGCACGCTTGGAAAGCGTGTTTACTCGAAAGGGTAACGTGGGTTCGAATCCCACTCTCTCCGCCATATTTTCAATGACTTAGAGGCGGCTCCACAACAGCTGCACAACACTAGGCGGAACGAAGCGCAGAACCCACGTTACCGTGATCTTGGGGTCCCTTCGCCGAGCCGCCTTTTTCGGGCGCAGTGCTCGCGAAAACTAGCGCTGCCACCTTGCTGTGCGCTTCCTTCATGCGGTTATCAACGATATCGCCGTACACATTCATCGTTGTCCTAATGTCGGAGTGGCGCATGAGTTTCTGTTGTACCGCAATTGGTGTTCCTACGGAATCCATCCAAGAGCGGTAGGTATGTCGAAGCGTGTGTGTTCCGAGCGGCCCGATGCCTGCTTTGATCGCGGCATCGTTGAAGCAGAGCCAGTACCACGGGTATGAGATGGGTAGTCGACCGAGCTGTGTTGGGCTGGCCCACATCCAATCTTCTTCACTACGGAACGGGGTGACTTGCCGCCAATCCTTCATTACCTGAAGAACGGACGGATCGAGATCCAAATAGGCCGAAGAGTTGCGTGTCTTCGTATCATCTACTTGCTGCCGGTAGATGCGCTGTTCGACTGACAATTTTTGGTTCAGCCAATCAACGTGTCTCCACCTTAAGGCCAGGATTTCGCTTGCCCTGAGCCCGAGGCTCACCGCCAGGATAGCCATTGAGCGGATGGGTTCCTTCAGATGGATCACCACCTTTTGGAACTCTTCGACTGTCAGACTACGTGGCTTGCGGCGTCTGGTCGCGTGTTCGACTTTTACGAGCGAGATGGGATTTCGCTCAGTAGCCGATGTGATTCCTGCCCATTGAGCGAAGTCGTAGAGTTGCGACATCAGTCCACGAATGTGCACCCTGCTCTTCGGTGCAAGAGGCAAGCCCTTCAACCACAGCTCTACCGACCTCGGCTGCAAACTCGTGATTGGTGTTTGCCCCCAGCGCGGAAGAACATGGTTCCGCATCCAAGAGTCATAGGCCAAACGGGTTGGCAACTTGGTTGGCATCTTCTCTTTCTTGTACATCTCCCACAGGTTCGCAACGAGGGGTTTTGCCGCCTCGTTGCCAGTATTGAGTCGTGTCCGCGCTGGCTCGGCAGCCTGCAACGCAGCCTTCTTAGTTGCAAACTTGCCTAGACGCACAGACTTCTGACGGCCTTCCGCACGATACCGGAAGAACCAGGTTGTGGTGCGCGAGTCGAGGACTACCGACCCATGTTGATAGCGATTACGCTGCATCGGAACTCTCCTTTGCAGCGCAGTGGCTGTGCCCGACGATTGTACCGTCAAGATCCGACTGAAGGAAACGCCAAACTCGGCGCTGGATGCCAGAAAGAGGATATCCTTTGATTTTCCCTTGACGTACCCACAGCAAAAGAGTTCGCGGCTTAATCCGCAGGTATTCCGCAGCTTCAGCAGTCGTCAACCATGGGCTGGTCATCGTTTCATTCATCTGGACTCGCCTCCCGCGTCCGCGGCTTCAGAATTGGGAGTTCCACCTTGGTTGATTCTGGGGCCATCATCAGCAACCGCAAAACGGTTGTACGGGACCGGTTGCCGTCGACTCCCCTGACCGCGATCCTCATGGCTCCCCGGCCCGCAAAACGTCCCGGGAGCACACTTTCCAGGGAGTTCCGCCTAGCGACACCGATCGGCGATGGGAATGGGTCAAAGGTTCCGGCGCGTGACCCATTGCCGCAAGAGAACCAGAGCGTTCGACCCACCCCGCCCGGTCGGAGGCGGAGCGCATGAACGCGGAGCGCATGAACAATGACAGGTTCACCGTCGAGGAAAGCGCAGCTCTGCTCCACGCGGTTTACCCGAGCTACCCTGACTTACGCGGGATGAAATCTGCGCCGGAGGTCGCAGCATTCTTGCAAGGCTTGCGTACCCGAGGCTCGGCAGACGGTGAGATGAGCGGCCGGGAGCCTTTACGTCGCACCGGCTGAAGCCTCTTCGCGGGTGCCGTTGATCTCTCTGAAAACTGCGGAAATACAGTGGCGCGCTGTCGCGTTGGCCGTGTTCTTCAGTCGGGTCGTAGCTAGCGACATCGCAATTCCATTCGGCGAACTCTAAGCCGGATTGGATTTTACTCACAGTCCGGGAGAAGCTGCGGTATGGACAAACTAAATAGAATGCCTGTCGATCCAATAGTTCCGCAGCAGCACGCTATCGTCATGCGGAGCGACCCGGAACTTAAGCATCAGTCGGCAGTCATTTTCCCTCCGACAATTGCCGACGCCCGTCGTCAGCCCCGTTTCAAAATTGAGATTGATATCACTATCACTTCTCGCACTTGCGGGGTGCTGGAGGGGCGTAGCGTGGACATTAGCGAATCCGGGATTGCAGCCATGCTGACCATTGAAGCCCCTGTGGGTGAAGTCGTGGAATTGGTTTTCACCCTTCCTTTTGGCGTTGTGACGACTCATGCGCTGATTCGCCAAAAAAATGCTTTTCGCTACGGCTTTGAGTTCATTGATACCGACTCCGTGCAGGACGTCATTCGCCGCACCTGCCGCGACCTTGCTGTTGACCAATCCCTGTCTCAAACTCTTCAAACAGATTCGGTAGCCGTCGCACGCAGGCCCGCCCGTGCCCAAAAACGAATTATCCCCCCGTGCCTGTAGCCGTCTTCCCTTGGCGGAGGATGTCTTCCACTCTCCGCACGAGTTCCGATGGAAGGAATGGCTTTTCCATAATGTCTGCTCTGTATTCACGCAATTCGGGAAACTGGTCACCAAAGCCTGTTATGAATAAAAACTTCGTCTGCGGGCGAGCCGCACGAACTCGCTTTGAGAACTCAATACCGTTGAGCCGGGGCATGACAATATCACTCACCACAAGGTCTATCGTGCCCACGTGTTGCTGAGACACTCCAAGTGCCTCAGCTCCGTCGGACGCGGTAAGGACAGCAAAGCCCACCCGTGCAAGCGTCCGCTGAAGGAGGTCCCGCATGATCTCGTCGTCTTCGACCACAAGGATCGTGGCAGAAGTCGCACGTGCGGCTGCAAGGCGGATTCCCTCGTGCCTTGCTGGAGCGTCTCGTGTGCGTCGCATTTCCAGTTCGTGCATCGTCCGCCGAGCAAGAATGTGCAGAGAATCTATTTGCTCCGCCGTCATCAGATGCGGTACACGATCCATGACGCTGAGGGTCCCTATCGCGTGCTGGTTAGAGGTAATTAGCGGTACCCCCGCAAAAAACCTGACCCCGATCTCCTTCACCAGCAGATTGTTCGCGAACGCCGGGTCAGAGAGTGGATCAGGTACAACAAGGATGTCGGATCGCAAAATTGCGTGGGTAGAAAACGACCGCTCCCGGGGAATCTCATCGAACTCAAGACCGATTTTCGCTTTGAGCCATACCTGTTGGTGATCTACAAATCCGATCTTACCGATGGGGGTGTCGCAGATGAGCGTAGCCAATCGAAGGATATCGTCAAATGCTGCTTCGGTGGGTGTCCTAAGAATTTGAAATTCCCGAAGACTGTCGAGACGGGACGCTTCGTCTTCCAGAGGCGAATACACAGATGCCTCCAAAATTGCCAGGAACCGGTCCAGTTCAGTCGCGATCCGGAACTTCGTTCCGCTTGGCGACCGATTATTCCTAAGAACGATGAATGTCCCCTATTTTACACGGGTCCTAAAGTCCGACCTAAGATTCTTGTTCCGATTTACGAAAATAGAATAACTGCGCCACTGCTCCTAACGCAGAGGACAATGGTTTTACGTATTGTAAAAAACTGTTCTTGCGTCGGCCAATCCTTGCCTTTCCGACCGCTTGGGTCTTGAATGTCTAGCGGGCTGACATTTTCCGTTACGTTCATCCAAAACCAAAGCCGCATACACCAAGTACATGAGAGGAACATTCAAAATTCCTACTATCATGTTGTGACGTGAGTGGATCAAATCAACGATGGTTCCCAGGCGGGCAATAGCGTCGGAACTTGCAATTTGGTGTGACGAAAGCTCGCGTCGGAGAGATTGAAGGCGTGGCGCACAAAAGCTCTGCCGTTCGAGTCGCCCCAACACGCCTGAAAGCAAAGTCAAATCAGCTAACGCTCGTTCGGAGCCACGCAGGAGTTCTTCCAGGGGCTTGCGTAAACGATAGGCTAGAAGTGCCTCAATCAGGACAATCGCGATCAATGGCGTAGCGATTCCAACTACCCTCCACACCACAGCGCCCCCTACCGCCGAAACGCAGAGGATCGCTGCCAACCATCGAATCCACTCGGGTCTCATCTGGTTCGGTGCTTCAGCCCAGCGCAGCAACGCCTCTGGAAATACTCCCACACTGGCATCTTCACCGAGTATCGCTAAGTCCTCCCGGAGATCGAGTTGATTCCTTAGCTCACGAACCGCAGCATGGCGCTCTTCAATCTGGTCAACCGCCGAGGGTGTGAGGAGCCATTTCGCGAGTGTCTCCTCGCCCATGCGCGTTCGTGCAGTTGAGAGGAGCTCGAACAAACTCGCTTTGCCGAATAAGTCCAGATCGGCGGCGTACACATGATGGGGGTCGTTGAAGCGTTCGCCCGTCTGCCCGGTCCCTGCCCAGCGGTCTTCGATTCGAGCCAGCCCATTGTGATAAAACGCCATTGCACGCTTGGCTAAATCTCGTGCTCGCAAGATGCGCGAATGATACGCTGCGATGAAAACGAAGAGGATCAGGGGTGCAATCATCCACCAAGGCGAAAGCCCGTGCCGCCAGAAGGATTCCCAACCTATAATTAGTGCGACCAAAGCCAGCGACAAACGAACATATCCGAGGCGAATATGAATTTGTTCGTGACGAGCGACACGAGATTCGCGATCTTTGAGACGCTGCTTGTATTCTTCGACCGCCAGCACAGATTGAAGAATACATCAGAAGATCATCGACCACAGCGGCATTGTGTGAAACTGCTGGACGGCTCTCCGCTTGCGGGCTGATGTTTATTGTACGGGTGTCAGCTCGACTGTCAGTTGGCGCAAACAGATGGGATGAGAAGGCCGGTCTCCGGACGGGATGCTGTACGCTCCCAAGTTATCGACGTGCTCGAAGCACAGATAAAAAGGAGACCGGCAATGAAGAAGGTTAGCACCGCAGCAGCGAAGCAGAGCAAGAATTTTTCGCAGCAGAAACTGACCATTGGATTGGATCTAGGAGACCGCAACAGTTGGTACTGCGTGGTGGATGAAGCTGGCCAGATCCAATTGGAGCAGCGAGTGCGGACGACAGCGAAAGCATTGCAAGAAGTCTTCGGCACGATGCCGAGCAGTCGTATCGCGCTGGAAATCGGGACGCATTCGCCCTGGATCAGTCGTATGCTGAGCGACTTGGGGCACGAAGTGATCGTGGCGAATGCGCGCAAGGTGCGGCTGATCGGAGAGAGCCACAAGAAAGACGATCGCCTGGATGCGCAGACGTTGGCACGGCTGGCCCGGATCGATCCGGAGTTGACTGTATCCGGTGAAGCACCGCAGTGCGCAGGCACAAGCCGATCTGACGGTGATTCGGGCACGGGCAGGACTGGTGCGGGCGCGCACGGGGTAGCAATAGGCGCGGACTGGCGAAGAGCTATGGCGAGAGACTGCGTGGCTGCAACGTGCGCAATATGAATCCGGAGAAAGCCGAAAGGTTAAGCCCGGAACTGCAACGGGCGCTGGAGCCGTTGCTGTCGGCCATCGCAGAGCTGAGCCAGCGAATCTGCGAGTACAACGAACGGATCGAAGAGCTGGCGCAACAGAGCTACCCGCAGGTGGCGCTGCTGAAGCAGATCAAAGGCGTAGGCACGCTGATCGCATTGACGTACTTGCTGACGTTGGAAGATCCGCATCGCTTCGGCAAGAGCCGGGACGTGGGCGGCTATCTGGGACTGCAGCCCGGACGCAGAAACTCAGGCCGGAGCGAGCCGCAGATGCACATCAGCAAGGAAGGCGATCCGTATCTGCGAACGCTTCTGGTGCAAGGAGCGCAGCACATTCTGGGACCATTCGGTGTGGACTGCGATCTCAGGCGCTGGGGACTGAAGCTGGCCGAGCGTGGCGGACGAAACGGAAAGAAGCGAGCCATTGTGGCTACGGCAAGAAAGCTGGCGGTGTTGATGCATCACCTGTGGGTGGGTAGAGAAGTGTACGACCCGCTGCACAACAGCGGAATGAGGGTTGCGGCCGCCACGTAAAACAAAGCAAAACGCAAAACAAAGTCAAAACCGTTCCAGGAAGAGAAAAGACAAAAGCCCAAAGCCGAGTTCCGGTGACTGCGTTAATGGCCTGGCCCAGGTTCGACTCTGCAAGAGCAGAACCTCAGGGCGCCAAACAGATGGCAGCACCGGCTGAAACGAGAACGCCCAACATGCACCGAGCGAAACGAATCGCTCCTGAGAGTGCGGATGGAAGCATGGCGACAGCGGCTACTCGGCGGGAGAACAAAAAACCTTGTTCAATCAAACCAGTGAAGAATCAACTTGACTCCGACCGGCCTTCTCATGGAAGGCCTAGACGCCGATTTCCACTTGAGTTCGCCTAGCATTGCGGCGTGGGACGCAGTCGGGCGTTTATGCCGTTCGATCCAGGTCGATGAGGGATAAGGCGATATTACGCCACCCGCGCGGCCTGCTACCATTGCCGCATGTTCAATTTTGGAAAACCAAAAACAGCGGGCGACTGGATAGTTCACATCGCGGGAGCCATCGTCGCGATACTCCTAGTGTGGTGGATGCTTCGGATGTACGTACTGTGAATGCGCTCACCCCCCCTCCCGTGGTCAATGAGTTCTATAAAAAGGGAAGTCAAGAAAAAACCTCTTCCTCGACCGGAGGGCGAGAAGATTTTGTCTCGAGATCCAGCCCACTTCACTGTCAGAGTGCCTCTCGATTTGCGCGAGAGGTTTTGCTTCTGAGTTGTCTTCCATTCCTGTAGCTTTCATCGTCCAGTGGTGACCATGCCAATCGAGTCTTGAGACAGGCAAGCGAGACAAATACTTAAGTGGCAACCATAGTTCTATCGGAGGCTCGTGGCCTATCGCTATTTCTGGTTATCCGAGGAGGCATAGCGTGTAATGGGTGACTCGGTGCCGAAGCACACAGGGCCGATCTCATTGACTGATACTCACCTCGAACCGAGCGTTTTGAGAACCCGACCGACCACCACCAGAGAGAAGCGTCGGAGATGGAAAGGCCTCATTCCGCGAGACACTCAAGCGGCTTGCCGATTCAATGGTTTGGCGTCGAACTCCACTCCCTTCTTCCAAATGATTAATGTAATGGCGGCCATCTTTCGTGCCAGGGTGAGACGCGCCATCGTCGGCCGCATCCCTTTCTCGACCAGAGCCACATAGAAATCGCAGAGTGGTCCAGGCCGAGTACTGGCAGATAGGGCAGCGCCTTTGAACAGATTTTTCAGATCGTGATTATGGTTGTGATTCAGACCGCGCACGGTGATGCGCTCCCGGTTGCGTTGCAGTTTCCCTCTTACAAAGCGGTACTCGCCGCTGTCGTGAGTCTCGACTGCGAAACCACTGTAAGCCCACAGCTGACGCTTGGTACGGAAACGGTGTGGGGTTTGCAGCAACGCCACTAGCAAGGCGGCACGAATCGGACCGATCGAAGGAATCTGTCGCAGTAATTTCACGGCATGGTGCTTGTGGCTCTCTACCAGCAGGTCGCGTCGTGCTTCCTGGCGCACCGGCTGCAGCACATCCAGTTGCTGATACAACCGTTCCGCCCGCAGACGAACGCCGGGTTCCAGAAACTTGGCCAACCATTTGGCACGATGCCGCGGGGCATAGACGGTGGCACCGCCACAGGGTATGGCCCAGCTGCGATACAGCGCTTTGATCCGACTCATGACGCGCGTGAGATCTTTCGTGATCGTCAGATAGCTGCGCCCCAACTCCTTTAAGGTACGCACCCCGTGCCCTCCGTGGTACACAGCATGGAGCTTGTTGCCATGTAACAGCTCGGCCAGTTTCCGTGCATCGATCCGATCACTCTTGCTGCCATCCTTACATCAGGGCGTTTCTTCGCGGATCGCAGACTACGAGATGGCTGACGTGAGGCTTCAGCAGGTCATGTAACCAGGCGGCAGAGGTTCCTTCTTCAAAAGTAACTGATAAAGTTCCGCGTAGCCCAGCGATGAACTCAAGAATCGTGGCCGCTTTCGTCTCCAGGATGCATTCCATGATCAGCTTGCCCGAGCTGTCCATGACAGCAACTGAAATCGTTGCTTGGTGAACGTCCATCCCAATATACTTTTCCTGGTTCATAACGGCGCTCCTTTTCGGTAAGTGGTGGTGCGAACAATCACAACCTACCGCAAAGTGGGCGCCTTTTTATATTGCGTGTTATGGCGATGTTTCAACAATTGACCTGTGGGCACGACTGCCAACTCCCTCATCTTCATTGACTTGCCCTACCTCTGGCCCTAAGATTCAGCCCATGATCGGGCAGACCATTTCGCACTACCGTATCGTCGAAAAACTCGGCGGTGGCGGCATGGGTGTGGTCTACAAGGCCGAGGACACCGAACTCGGACGATTCGTTGCCCTCAAGTTCCTGCCCGATGACGTGGCGCAGAACCCTCAGGCTCTGGAACGCTTCCGGCGCGAGGCGCGGGCCGCATCAGCGTTGAATCATCCCAACATCTGCACCATCCACGAGATTGGCAAGAACGGTGATCAATCATTCCTGGTGATGGAGTATCTGGACGGGATGACGCTGAAGCATCGCATCGGCGGCCGTCCGATGGAGACCGAGGCCATTCTGTCGCTGGGAATCGAGATTGCCGATGCACTGGATGCGGCGCATGCGGCCGGGATCATCCACCGCGACATCAAGCCGGCAAACATCTTCGTCACCAAGCGCGGTCATGCGAAGATTCTGGACTTCGGGTTGGCGAAGCTGACGCAGCCGATCAGCGAGTCGGGCAGCGAATCCCAGGCAGCGGGACAGACGACGGTGACGCTGGAAGAGCATCTGACCAGCCCCGGCGCTACGCTAGGGACGATAGCCTACATGTCGCCGGAGCAAGTGCGGGCCAAGGAACTGGATGCGCGCACGGACTTGTTCTCGTTCGGAGCGGTGTTGTATGAGATGGCGACCGGGATGTTGCCGTTCCGAGGCGAAAGTTCCGGTGTGATTTTCAGAGAGATTCTCGACGCGGCACCGACTCCCGCTGTCCGATTGAATCCCGACCTGCCGGTGGAACTGGAACGGATCGTCAACCGCGCGCTGGAGAAGGATCGGAACCTGCGCTATCAGCATGCGTCCGACATACGGGCCGAGTTGGAGCGTCTGAAGCGGGACACGGAGTCGGCGCGGGTATCGGCTAACTTCACGACGAGCCCGCGGCCTAGTATCTGGTCGCGCTGGCGGAAATGGGCCGTCGCCGCCGTGGCGCTCGTGATCATTACAACTGTGGTGGGCATCGGCTTCTATCGCTATCGTTCCCGCCCCTTCTCTTCCAAGCATGTGCGCGAGCCGTTATTTGTCGCCGAGTTTACAAATGTCACAGGAGACGCCGTCTTCGACGACGTTCTGCGGGACGTGGCCCTCCAGGGATTGGATCGCTCTCCGGCCGTACGCGTGGTTTGGAACGAGGAGACGACCAAACTGCTTCGTTCGATGGGGCAGCCCCCCGATGCTCGCCTCACACCGGAATTGACCCAGAAACTGTGTGAGCGAGGCCAGGGGAAATCGCTGGCCGAGGGCACAATCAGGCCGAAGGGTAAGCAGCAGCTCTTGAAAAGCTCTCCGTGCATGTGGACGACATTTCTCGAACCTGCCTGCTCGTGAAGGCTGTCCACGTTCTGGGTGCAAACGAAGAGGCGTTCTTGCAGCGCGTTTTCAAGTTTGGCGAGAGCAAAGTGCGCTGGATTCGGCTTGGCTGCCGAAGCAACCCGACGACGCATGGAATAGAACTCCCACACCAGCCGGGGATCGCGGTGCCACGCTACGGGTAAGCGACCTCTTCGATCCGATAATTTCGCCAGAGTCCACCTACTCCCCGGAAAGTTGGAATGCCGCTTTCCGCGCTCACCCCTGCCCCAGCAAGAATGAAGACGCGATCAGTCGAGGAAACTCGGAGCATGGATGAATAATGATTACATGATTCGCATGAAACTTACGGAAGAGGAATTGGTGCTGTCGATCTCAGGCTGGCTGTCCCAAAGCCGTTTTTCTGCTGGGCGTCGATTGACAGAGTCCCATCGGCAGCGTAGGCTTGCTCCTTCTCTCACGGCGGCATCAAGTCATTCACGTCCCGATGGCTCAAACCCGAAATTAACCAGTTAAGGAGCTTTCCTATGAAGCGCAATCTCGCGATTACCGTGTTGTGTACCGCTGTGGCGCTGGTCATCAGCGCCCAAGCCAAGGATGTACCTAAAGACGTTCAACAGGCTCTGATCTCGCTTGACAAACAGTGGGGCGAAGCCGGGGGCGATACCGCCAAGCTGGACAAAATTATCGGCGACAACCTAGTGGCGGTTGGTTCCAAGGGCGAAGCGCAAGACAAGCAGCAGATGATTGCCGACAACAAAGCTGTCAGTGCAAGTGTGCAGAATGCTTCTTATGTTGCGGATGAATATAAGTTCGAGATGCTCAGCCCCGACGTTGTTGTGATGACGCACCGAGGAACCACCAAGGGCATGGAGAATAGCAAAGAAGTCACGGAGTCGCACCGTAGCCTTCATGTCTTCGAGAAGCTAGATGGCCGTTGGCAAGTAGTTGCCAACGCGCAACTCCCAATAGCGAAGTAAATAGCGAGCAGAGTCACAGCGGCGTCTGGTGAAGGAACAAAAAAGGCGGATGCTCGCCTACTATATGAAACCCAGACATGGCGCCATTGCTCAGGGCGTGCGGATATTGGCACCGTAACCCGCAATAGCCTATCGTCATGCAGAATCCCGTCAAAGAACGCATCGTAAAGCTGCGAGACGAAATAGCGCAAATCAGCGAAGCAAATCGGCAATACATGGGAGGCGGGAAGAAGATGCCCGGCGCAGCAGCATCGGATCATGAACGTCGCCTTCAAAGATTGCAGGAAATCCTGGACGAGTTGGTGGCGCTGACCGACTGGAAGAAACTCTGAAGATACATCGACCGCAAAACTTATCCAATAACAAATGGGAATTTACGAGTGCAGTGGGGCCCTTTCGGGCAGGAGGCTCTTACAGTTTAAATAGCGTTCGCAAAGAATCGTCATCAATATGGCTCTCAGGCCCTAGCCAGTGGACGAACTCCTTGGCAGTGATGTGCGTCGGCTTTTGAACCTCTTTTTTCTCAAGGCCAGACTCAAGGTCTGCCTGTTTGCCCGTGTTGCCGATCACCTTCCATGTCTTCGTCTTCATTCTTTTGCCTCATTAGATGGCGGCAGAGTAACTACGCCGCTGCTGGCTCACCCGCGACATCGATGTAGCCCTCCATCGCCTGGGTCAACTGCGAATCCACTTCATCCGCGATAGTCATGACATCAGGCAACAGCAAGCTGAAGTCGAGCGCACCCAGATTCTTCTGCAACGTCCCAAAGAGGGTTACCTGGAGTATTCGTGAGTCCTGCACGAGCACAGCAGAGGTGTAGCCTTGCGTCCTTCGCAATTTGCCGTGGGCAACGGCAGAAGGGGAACCGATGAAACCTCCCTCATGTATCGTGATGTGGGGCGATCTCAGGCGCACAACCAAGTCGTCAATCAGCTTGGGAAGATATCCCGTTCGCTCTTGGTCGCTAAGCGCAACGCGGGTAAGCTCTTTGTTCTTTTTGACTCTCGCCAGCCAGTCTTCGATGATAAGGCCAATGCAACTCTGCAATATTCCCGCCACTGTTTCCTTTGGCGTAGGGAGAGCAACTTTGCGAGTGAGCACCTTATCACGGACGAGATCAGCGAGGCTGTTGGGCTCGAATGGCTTCACGATGATTTCATCGGCTTCCAGAAGGATGGCGTCCATGGCGCTCTTCACGTCGGGGTAGCCGCTGACCAGCAGCGTAAGTGCCTTCGGTTGGATGTGGCGCATCGCGGTAATCACTGCAAAGCCGTCGCTGGGATTGGGCATGTGAAGATCAGTGATCAGGACATCGAAGTTCTCTGTCGTGATCAGCTTCAGAGCCTCTGTCACATTCGCGGCAGAAACTACTTCGAAGCCCTTGTGCTCAAGGGTCAGTGCCATCATGTCGCGAATGGCATCGTCGTCATCCACAAGCAGAACCTTGTGGGAAATAGAGCGTTCGGTCGGAGTCATACAGCACCGCCTCTCGTCGCGAACTACTTACAGTGTGAGTTAGGTGCTTCTTGGAACATGTTCAAAAGTGAACAGTTATAGAGATGGTAAACAGACTCCAGTCTCACGACCGCCCCGCTTCACGTCTCGGAAGCACGTCTTCAGACGGAACTCAGTTCTTGGGTGTCACAAGATGCGCCTTCGCCGATTTGGGCGCTCCATTGGTAAAGCTCTCCATTGTTTGGGTCAACTGCGAATCCACTTCGTCAGCAATGATCATGACATCCGGCAGCAACAAGTTGAAATCCAGAAGGCTCAGATTCTCATGCAGTGTTCCGAAAATAGTCACTTGAAGGATTCGTGATTCATGGATCAGCATGGCAGAGGTGTAGCCCTGCGCCCGTCGCAGATTTCCGTGTTCGACGGCGGCGGGGGGACGCGACGGCATCGCTGTCTTTACTGGACGATTTGGGTCCGCGCAAACGTAGGACCAGATCGTCAACCAGCCTCGGAAGATGTCCGGTACGTTCGTCATCGCTAAGATGAAGATGGTTGAGTTGCGGAGTCTTCTTTGCTCGTACAAGCCAATTTTGTATCAGAGGGGCCTTGCAGCGGGTCAGGATTGCGGCCACGCTCTCCTTGCCCGCAGGTTGTGATTTCTCATGCGACGCAGAACCGTTTGTGCGATTGGTACTGTGAGTGGCGCAAGTGGAGCAGCCATCTTAAACACTCCTGTCTTGTAATGACTAACACCCACAATAGTCCGTGAAGCACTCCCGAACTGGTCAATAGTGAACAGGTTCGGTTCCTTGCGCATTTTAGATTCCCGAATTGGGAACAGGGGCGCTTGCTCATCTCCAACTCGGTGGTGCCTACGCGATGTCCGGCGACACCGCCAAAGCGAAAATTGCATACGAAGACTTTCTCACGCTCTGGAAAGACGCCGACCCCGACATCCCGATCCTGAAGGAAGCCAAGGCGACGTATGAGAAGCTCCAGTAGGGAAATTCCGGCGTCAGTAACCACGCTAAAGGTACAGGATTTGCTGTATTGAATGGGATGGATCGTACTGTCACAACAGACATGTTGCCACGCTTCCCCTAGAAAGCGGTGGCTCTTGACCGACCGTATTCGATTCATTACGCATCAGCGCAAACAGATTCTTCTGGTGGACCTGTCAAATTGCTCAGCGTCTCAGGTCCAAGAGATTATCCGAACGCTTCCCGAACGTGTCACAACTCAACCGCGTGCCTCGGTCTTAATACTTTCCGATTTTACGGGAGCGTCATTTGACGAGGAAGCGGTTCGAGCGATGAAGGAAGCGGCCGTGTTCGACAAGCCCTTTATCAAGAAAACAGCATGGGTGGGGGCGGAGTACCTACCTGACGTGTTCTCTTAGAGCATTAGGAGCTTCTCTCGGCGCGAGTTTCCTTCCTTTGAGACTCGCGAGGAAGCCTTGGCGTGGCTGGTGAAGGACTAGAAGACCTACGTTTGCCCCACTGGGTTCAGATGAGTCAAATCGCGATACGACAACAAAGCCGAATCAACGCAACCCCGCTGGGATAGTTTCCTGTTGCTGCGCGGCAGCGAGAACGCGGCTTTCCACGATGGCGTCATAGACGCTTTTTTCCACGGCTGGCAGGTCCGCGTCGCTTTTCAGAACGAGATCGGCGTAGCGCTTGCTGGGCAGCACGTACTCCCGTCCCGCCGGTAACACGTTATTCATGTATTGCCATAGGATGAAGTCCAAGGAGCGTTGACGCTCGGTGATGTCCCTCACCTTTCGGCGATGGAAACAAAGCTCATCGGAGGCTTCCAAATAGATGGATAGGTTGAACAGCGGGCGCAGTAGCGCAAAATGCAACGCTAGGATGCCTTCCACGATCAGCAGCGACTTGGCGGGAATGTGCACGCGCTGGTCGCTCACACGCAAGTGCTTCGTAAAGTCGTAAATGGGAGCCTCGATGGCCTTGCCTGATGCGTAGTCGCGGATATGGCGCTCCAGCAGCTCTACGTCGATTGCGTGGGGTGCGTCGTAGTCCAACTTCGCTCGTTCCTCCAGCGGAAGATGGTTCATCTCCATGGAGTAAATTTCCATCGAAATCACATGCCCGTTGAGGCGAGAGGCCACGCACTTGGCGACGGTCGATTTGCCGCTGCCGGAGGGCCCAGCGAGTCCAACGATGAAGATATTTCCCTGAAGCGGAGTAGTACTCATAATCGCGTATGTCCTCGCAGCCATGCTCTAGCGTCTAGGCTTTGGTTCCGGTTAGAAGGCTTTGCAATGCCTGAATCAGCGCCACTGAGTTATTCTCGAACGATTCCCCAGATTTCATGAGAAAGGCTGTTGCACCCTCTTTCATGAGCTTGGCTTCATTCCCTTGCCCAAGTCCACTCAGCACAATAACAGGGATGTGTTTTACGAGCACGTCGGCCTTAAGAGCCCGAAGGACATCGAGCCCTGACATTTTGGGTAACATCATATCGAGCAGAATAAGATCGGGAATGTTCTCGCGAGCGGCACCGAGACCTTCCTCACCGTCCGCCGCATAGACGACATCGTAGCCCGCTCTAATGAGCGCTCGTCCATTTGCGGTCCGCTGGACCTTGCTATCTTCGATCAGAAGTATCTTCATCTTTTCTTCACCGCCAACTAGCCTAAGGTTGCAAAGCTGCGCTTAGGACGTGCACTTCTGAACAGTTTCCTAGGGTAGCGACAAAAGCATTCTTCGATGTAGTCAGAGACCGTAGCGCGTGGGGCTACTTCCTTTCAGATCAACAGCACACAGGGGTCGGCATTCCGGCGGATGTATTGCTGCAGCGAACTGATAAGGCACTCTTCGCAAAACGCTCTCCGACAGGTCCCATTGTGATCGGTTCTCCTGCTAGAGCGTGAGTCAAATAACCGGAATGATCTTACTTTGGTAATCGAGAAAAGTTGCGTAGCACCGTAGATCGTTTGTCTTGGGGATAGCCAAATATCGATGTTTCAGGAATCGCTCAATGTTTGCCCGACGCCATGGCTGGTGTAACCAGATGGGATGAGAACGCCCTCTCCGACGGGATGCCATACGCTCCAACGTTATCGACGTGCTCGAAGCACAAGAGATAAAGGAGACCGGCAATGCGGAAGATCAGCCCACAGCGGCACAGAGGATCGAAAAGCGCTTGACCCGCCGACATCTTTGGAGAGGCGATGTTTCGCCAACCTCTCTCCTAATTCCGACAATAAGCGCAGAAAGGGAGTAATCTGGAGTTGTCTCTTCTAGCATCTTTCCGCCGCGCCCATTAGGGTGACGGTTCCTTGCAAAATCTGACAGCGTGTTCGCTGCGCAAGGAGCCGTTATGCGCAACTGCTGGCGGTGCAGGTAACCCAAATCGCCGCCTGCAATCGGCTGCACGAGGTGAACGAAAGACTGGCCCGGTGGCTGCTGATGACACAGGACCGCGTGGGTTCCGAGCATCTTCCGCTGACACAGGAATTCCTGGCACAGATGTTGGGCACACGACGCTCAAGCGTGACTGTTTCAGCGGGTACGCTGCAGAAAGCCGGATTGATTGCCCATACCCGGGGAAACGTCACCATCCACGACCGGCGCAGGCTGGAAGAGGCGGCTTGCGACTGCTACGGGCTGCTGCAACGGCAAGTCAAAGAATGGCAGGGCCAGGACGTTTGACTGGCTAGGAGACCGTCGTTATGACGCTCCGGACACTGCGCGATGTGAATTACAGCGAAGCCGTTCCCATATCTGGACGGTGCACCGTGTGTGGGCAGATTTTCACAACACCGCCTGGCGCTCTAGCCGATCCCCAGAAAGCGACGTGGGATTTCTACAAGGCGTATGATCTCCACACATGTACCGACCAAGCCTCAGCAACGCACTGTTAGGAGACTAGCCGATAGTTGACGCAATCAGATGGGATGAGTTCTACATGGCGCACGGCGCCACAACGATGAATGAAAACGGGATCGGTCGGCAGTATGCTGTGCCGAGGCGTGTGGTCCAGAGGTCTTCGGCCTTACTGGTGCTTGAGAGCCCGCGGATGAGTTTGACCCGGGACGCGCTTTGGCACAACGGACTGTAGCCTCTTCGTGAGAGGAGAGCACGCGAGGGAGATTCACCCTATCGGCGCGTCCTGGATCACACGTCAATGGAGGTATATGGAGGTGTATTCATGGACGTGCTGCATGCGAGATGTTGCGGTTTGGATGTACATAAGAGCTCGATTTCTGCTTGCATTTTGCTGCGTGAAGCAGGACGAGTGCAGAAACAGCAGCGTCGTTTTGGCGCAATGACCCAAGATCTGCGCGAGCTTGCCGAATGGCTACAGCAGTTCGGTGTGACGCAGGTAGCGATGGAATCCAGCGGCGTTTACTGGAAGCCCGTTTGGAACATTCTGGAAAGACAGTTCACGGTAGTTTTGGCAAATGCGCAGCACATCAAGAATGTGCCTGGTCGCAAGACCGACCAGAAGGATGCGGAATGGATTGCGCAGTTGCTGCAGTATGGTCTTCTGCGGCCCAGCTATGTGCCCTGCGAAATCATCCGCGATCTACGCGACCTGACAAGAATGCGGGCGAGTCTGTCCCAGGAAGCTTCGCGCATCAGTAGTCGAATTCAGAAGGTGCTAGAAGACGCAAACGTAAAACTGGCGAGCGTCGCGACCAACGTTCTGGGCAAGAGTGGACGGGCAATGCTGGAGGACATCATCTCCGGTGAAGATGATCCCGAGCACCTCGCTTCCCTCGCGCTGGGTCATCTGCGCGTGAAGATTCCGCAATTAAGACTTGCTCTAGAAGGAAAGATCCGTTCCCATCATTGCTTTCTGCTTCGGCGTTTACTGGATCAAATAGAGTTCCTGGAACACGAAATTGCATTGCTCGACGAGCGCCTAGAGGACATCGGCCGACAAAGACCGGAGCTATCGCAAGCGGTTGCTCGCTGGGACACGATACCGGGGATCGATCAAGTGGCAGCGTGGGCTCTTCTAGCCGAGATAGGTGACAACATGGCGCAGTTTCCAACCGCTGAGCATCTGGCCAGTTGGGCCGCGCTATGCCCCGGCAATCACGAGAGCGCCGGCAAGCGTTTGCGCGGTACAACTCGTCAAGGGAGTCCCTGGTTGTGCCGCATGGCTTGTCAATGCGCCTGGGCTGCCGCGCGAACCAAGAACACTTACTTGTCCTCGCAGTTCCGACGCTTAGCCGCGAGGCGCGGCAAGAAAAGAGCCATCATCGCGGTGGCACATACTCTCATAGTCATTGGCTATCACTTGCAGAAGAACCAGAGCAACTACGACGAGCTTGGCGGAAACTACTTCGATCGCCTCCACTCCGACGGTCTAAAGCGGTACTTAGTGAAGCGGCTCCAACAACTCGGGCACAAGGTAACTCTAGAGCCGATTGAAGCTGCTTAACCCACCGCTTCCCGCAGCTGTTTTCGAGGGAGAAGGCCGGTCTCCGACGGTATGCTGTACGCTCCCAAGTTATCGACGCGCTTTGAAGCGCAAGAGATAAAGGAGACCGGCAGTGAAGAAGATTAACACTGGCGGCGTCAGGCTCCTATCTATTTACCGCCCAACTGGTCAGGCGGCGTCCACAGCGATGCACAACTCCTTAAGTAGCCATTCCGGGATGTAGACGCGATCCTTGTTTTGCATGCACCAAGCACGGAGGGGTACTGATGACGTATACATCTCTGCCGTGAGCTCAAGTTGTTTGACCTGCAGTTCGAATTTAGTTGGAAGCGCCGGGCCGAGCAGAATAGGATGCCCCCAGTTGGGATTTCCGCCTTTGCGAGTCATAGCTGGGAGACAGCCGGGATCACCATGGAACCCCATCATACGCTGCCCTTTCTGCCTATGCAGCAGCAGTCCACTTGATCCACCACCAGCCCCACCGCTTTCGTTGACTTGCCCTTTCGCCGGACGTACGATTCTGCTCCAGTGATCGGCCATACCATCTCGCATTACCGCATTATCGAGAAGCTCGGCGGCGGCTTGGAGCACACTCATGAGATTCACACTTAGATTGTTGGCTCGGAACGCCGCCGCATACGCTCTCTTCGCCCTCGTCCCGCTTGCCGCCTATTCGCAGGAAGCGAGCACACCAGAAACTCACGGCATTGTCGTCGCTAACATGGATCGGTCGGTCAAGCCCGGTGATGATTTCTACCACTACGCTAACGGCGACTGGATCAAGCGCACTGAAATTCCCCCGGACAGCGGTTACGTTGCCGTTGGCGGCTGGTCAAACGACAACTCGACTGAGTTGACCCGCAAGCAGACCGCAGGGCTTATAGAAGAAGCGGTCAAGGCTAATGCGGCTGCCGGTTCCAATACCCGCAAAATTGCGGACTTCTACCGCTCCTTCATGGACGAGGCCGCCATCGAAGCCAAAGGCATCACTCCGCTGCGCCAGCACCTCGACGCAATTGCCGCCATCCGCAACAAGCACGACCTTGCACGAGCTTTGGGTGAAACCCTCCGGTCGGATGTCGATCCTCTGAACGGCACCGACTTTCATACACCCAACCTCTTCGGGCTGTGGGTAGCGCCCGGCTTCAACGACCCAGAGCGGTGGGCCGCCTATCTGCTGCAAGGCGGCCTCGAAATGCCTGACCGCGAATACTACCTTTCCGATAGCTCCGAAATGCGCGACATACGCAGCAAGTTTCAGACGCACGTCGCGACGATCCTGAGGCTCGCGGGATTCAGCGACACCGACGCTCGTGCAGTGCACATCGTCGAACTGGAGCACGCCATCGCCGAAAAGCATGTCCCTTTCGCGGACGAGCAAGACATCTCTAAGGCTAACAACACTTGGAAGGAAGCCGACTTCGCCTCCAACGCCCCCGGCCTCGACTGGGCAGAATACTTTCGCGGAGCGGGTCTCAGCCAACAGGCGAATTTCATCGTCTGGCAGCCCACCGCCATCACTGGAGAGTCTGCTCTTGTCGCTTCTATCCGGCTGGATACGTGGAAAGACTGGCTTGCGTTCCACCTGATTGACACCTATGCCGCCGTCCTGCCCAAAGGGTTCGCGGACGAGCGGTTCGCCTTCTTCGGCAAGGCGCTTTCCGGCAAGAGGGATCAACTTCCGCGCTCGCAGCGCGGCGTCTCACTGATCAACAGCCCGTTGGACGAAACTGGAAACTCTATGCTCGAAGGTAGGGGCGTGCTCGGCTACGCCGTCGGACAAATGTACGCCCACCGCTACTTTTCACCCGAAACCAAGGCGCAAGTGGAAGCCATGGTTGGGAACATCATCGCCGCCTTTCGGAGGCGCATTAATGCCCTCTCATGGATGGATTCTGCGACCAAGGCTGAAGCCCAAGCCAAGCTCGATACTCTCTATGTAGGAATCGGTTACCCGGAGACTTGGCGCGACTACTCCGCCTACGAAGTCAAGGCGGATGACATTTTCGGCAACCTATGGCGCGGCAGCCTGTTTGATTACCACCGAAATGTCGCCCGTCTCGGCCATCCTGTTGATCGCAAAGAGTGGGTATTTGCGCCGCAGACGGTGGACGCGATGCAACTGCCCCTGCAAAACGCACTCACTTTCCCAGCCGCATTCCTCCAACCTCCGTTCTTCGACGTGCAAGCAACCGCCGCAGTGAACTATGGGGCACTCGGTACCATCATAGGGCACGAAATCAGTCATACTTTTGACATTGAAGGTAGCGCGGTTGATTCTACAGGGCGTGTGCGAAATTGGTGGAAACCCGCTGATCTGGCGCATTTCAAGGCGGCTACGGCCAGCCTCGTCGCGCAGTACGATGCCTACAGGCCTCTTCCCGACCTTGCCGTGAATGGCAAGCAGACGCTTGACGAAAATATCGCGGACCTCGGCGGTCTCGCCGCCGCCTACGACGCCTACCACGCCTCCCTCGCGGGCAAGACTGATCCCCTCCAGAAAGGCTTGACCGGCGACCAGCAGTTCTTCCTTGCCTTAGCCCAGAGCCAGTGCTCAAAGTCGAGTGAAGCGTTTCTTCGGCAGACAGTGATGACTGACGTGCATTCCCCCGATGAGTTCCGGCCAGCTACGGTACGCAACCTTGACACGTGGTATGCGGCATTCAATGTCCAACCCGAAGAAAAACTGTACCTCGCTCCGCCCGACCGCGTGCGCGTCTGGTAAGGCAAGCGCACTCTTGCCGAACGTCGCCCTCTGGAAAGACGCCGACCCCGACATCTCACTCCTGAAGCAAGCCAAAGCGGAGTACGCGAAGCTGCAATAGCCGGGACGGGCTATCATGTTGTCGGTGACGGCAAGGGAGGAGGGCACGATGAATCGAGAACGTGCGCTGAAGGTTGTGCTGGTGGCAGTGGGATTGTTATTTACGGCGGGAGTTATTCCGCTGACGATGTTTTTCTCGTGAGAACCTGCGGTGCCAATGATAATGAGCATCTATGTCACACTTGGGATTTTCCTCCTGCTAGCGGTGCGTAACCCAGCGGCGAACCGCAGCCTGATCGGCTTCGCCGGATGGGCGAATCTTGCGCATGCTGCTGTAATGGCAGCGCAGGAATATCGGAATGTGATCGAACGCCGAGAACTAGTGGGAGTGGTTGTGTTCGCAATAGTCGGCGCAGCGCTGGTCGCGCTGACTCCGGCGAAGCAGGCAGTCGAGCGAGTATCGGCAGCCGCTAGGTAGGCTCAGAAGGTAGTCGGACATGCCGATCATCACAGCAGTCATCCTGGTTCTGGCAATCCTGCTGACTCCCATCCTTCTAATCCGGTTCCGCAAACGGTGGGTCGCAGCCTTCAACTTGGCTGTTACGAACCGAATCACCTGCCGATTCGCCGCCCGATTGCCCGGCTTCGGCATTCTTACGCATGTGGGTCGGAAGTCAGGCAAGGTCTACCGGACACCAGTGAATGTTTTTCGAGTGCCCGAGGGATTCCTCATTGCGCTCACTTACGGGCGGGAGAGCGAATGGGTCAAGAACGTAGTAGCCGCTGGGGCGTGTCAGCTTCAGACTCGCCGTGCGCTGTATCAACTCTCCGCACCAACCATCGTGCATGACCCCACTCGGCGACGATTTCCGCTTTTCGTCCGCACGGTCCTCGGGCTCATTGGTGCAAACGATTTCATGCAGCTTTCAACATCTCGTGCAGTACACGTCATTCCATCCTAATTCAGATGCTCTCTGGCGCTTTTGTGCTCTACTAGCCTATCGTCATGCAGAATCCCGTCAAAGAGCGCATCGTAAAGTTGCGCGAGGAAATAGCGCAAATTAGTGAGGCGAACCGTCTGCACTTGAAGGGTGGCAAAAAGATGCCAGGCTCAGTTGGGGATCACGAACGTCGGCTACAACGATTGCAGGAAATCCTAGACGAATTGGTATCGTTGACCGACTGGAAGAAACTTTGAACGTGGCCTGACCACCGAGAGTAGGAGATTAAGCGAACACCGGTCCGTCTTACCCGTGGCGGGCATCTGCCGCCAGCAACCGACCAGTCCGTCGCATCAGTCTCCAGTCATATTCGTATGCCGTTCCGCAAAGTAGGCATATCTGATAGTGGCGGCCTTCGGCGTCGATGCGTGGCCAAGTGAACCTATGCGAACAACCTTGTCCGAAAAAACGCTTCAAAAAGTTCATTGCCTCACTCCTTTATTGCGACTTCTCCAAGGTTGTTGTTTCGCAGAGGCGTGCTTCTGTCCGTGGATGGACCAAAGTTGCCTAGTGAACTGGCGGGACAAGCTGATTTGACTACGGCGGAAACGTACTTTCAAATTACGAACGTCACATCCTGAAGCACAGAGACAATGAGGGCACAGGAGAAGAAGGCGGCGTAAGGCTGAGGAAGACCGTTGCCGAGTTCGAAGCCATGAAGGTCACGCTAGAAGATGCTTTGTCACTGCTGAGCAAGTATGGGCGGCAAAATGTTCGCTCTGAGTTCTGAGTATGAGCACAGATCAGATTGATCGTCTATGTGAGCACTGCGGCCACGCATTTTCTGTTTTCCTGCACGAAATGGCCGAACAGAATGCTAAGGTCGTATGCCCGAATTGTGGCGGGAGCACTGACTACAAGCCTGACGTGCCCCCCAGAAATTAGTCCGTTGAAAATGTGACTTCTCCATTTAGGATGACCCGCCCAGGGTCAAAGGAGGAGTCGTGCGAAAGAGTCGATTCAGCGAAGAACAGATCATCGCCGTGCTGAAGGAGTCAGAGGCGGGGGTGGAAACCGGGGAACTGTGCCGGCGGCACGGGATCACGCGGGCGTGTTTTTATCGGTGGAAGAGTAAGTTCGGAGGGATGGAACTGAGCGAGGCGAAGCGGCTGCGGCAGTTGGAGGAGGAAAACCGGCAGCTGAAGCACATCGTGGCCGAACAGGCGGTGGACATCCGAGCTTTAAAGGCGGTGGTGGCAAAAAAGTGGTGAGCCCGGAGATGCGGCGAGAGGCAGTGCTGGTGATGCAGGTAGAAGTAGAGCTGAGCCAGCGACGCGCCTGCGGGCTGATGGAACTCTATCGTGCGACGTGTCGGTATCGAAGGCGGAGGGGTGCGGACGAGCGACTGCGGGTGCGGCTGCGCGAGCTGGCCGAAGCCCGGCGCCGGTTCGGCTACCGCCGTCTGCAGATCCTGCTGCAGCGCGAAGGCTGGCAGGTAAACCATAAGCGCGTGTACCGGCTGTACGTAGAGGAAAAGCTGGCACTGCGGCGCAAGCGTGGGCGGAAGCGCAGCACGGTGCGCCAGCCGCTGCCGGAGGCAGTGGCAGCCAACCAGGTGTGGTCGGTAGACTTCATGACGGATGCGCTCAGCTCAGGGCGGAGGTTTCGTACCTTGAACATCGTGGATGACTACACGCGGGAGTGCCTGGCGATCGAGGTCGACACCTCGCTGGGTGGAATGCGCGTCGTGCGCGTACTGGAAGAGCTGAAGCAGAGACGCGGACTGCCGCGGCAGATCCGCAGCGACAACGGACCCGAGTTCGTGAGCCGAGCGGTCGATCAATGGGCATATGAGCAAGGTCTGCAGTGGCACACGATCCAACCCGGACGACCGATGGAGAACGGCTACGTGGAAAGTTTCAACCGGCGCTTCCGCGATGAGTGCCTGAACGAGAACTGGTTCAGCGATCTGGGTGACGCGCGGGATAAGATTGCACGGTGGAAGCAAGACTACAACGAACAGCGCCCGCACAGCAGCTTGCAGTACCGTACCCCGGTGGAGTTCGCAGCGCAGTCAGCAGTGAGCTTCTATACAGCTGGAGTGGGGCAAGGGGTCTCAAACGCCGACCCCTTGCCCCACACCCCAATCCCCGCTACCGAGACAAGCATGCGGGGCGAACAGAAACCGGAGAAAGTCTCATTATCCCTGGACTAAAGATGGGGGGCACGTCATTTGGAGTCAGGGCGAAAGCTTCTTTCGGCCTCGATTCTAGGCGGGAAGGCTGAACGGGAACAAGAAGTCTTTCGGCTCCAGCGGTCCTAACACTGCGTTGCTAGGGTTGGTCTTTGGCGATTACTCGGCGGTCACGGTGCGGATCGGTGCGCGGCAGTCCAGTGCTGAGTTCACATTTCTCCCCCGGCTTGGCACCACAGGTCGGGCAACGGACGGTGAGCGCCTCTTTTGGGCTGTGTTCTTTTTTGATCATGGCGGAAAAATACTATCCCGATTTCGGGTGCAGGGGATGGTCAATTTTGAACAGGTGGTCTTAATAGTGCGTTGCTGGGATTTAGCCTACTGTTGGGCCTTCGGGAAAAATCTCACAAACATCACAATACCAAGTGCTATACAAACAACGCCAAGCCCATAATCGAAGAAATCGCCATGACTCTGGAAAGTGCGGTACAGCTTAAATGCCCCAAAAAGGGCCATGACTACCGCAACAATCAGCCGGGTTACTCGCATGGAGCTGCTCCTTCTTCGGGGCGTAAGCCTACATCTTGGATCGCGGTTTCGTCAAAAACATCCCACCCTAGAACGATTGCAAGACTGGAAAGCAAAACAAAATGCCCTGACTCCAGGTTGTTCCTTGGGGGAAGTGAAGTCGGGGCGCAAATGTTTGGAGTCTGCTTATGAACGAAAGCCTAGTCCTGATCCCAAACGATTGCAAGAGCGATCTTAATCGTTGCTGGCTTACAATACGGCATGGCCGAATCGGCAAGACAAAGCGATCCACCAAAATGTGCCACGTGTGGCAACGGTCTTACCGATGGTTTCCCGATTTACCTTTGCAGCCAGCCCACGTGCGGTAAATTTTTTTGTCTACGCCATCTGAGGGAACATGTGCTGAGAGATCACAAATAGAAAAGCCCGGATGCCAAGTTTCGCTTAATCAGCGCAAGTCAGTTTTCCACAGGCGATTGTGTATCATGACCGAAATCCAGTCTTTTGAGCGACTGAACAGGAAACTCGCGCCTACTTCGTATGGAGATTCTTATGGTGACAGACCCAGCCCCTGCCATCAGGTGCGAAATCCAAGAGTTGGTTCAACTACAAATTGAAACCCTAAATCTGGAATCGTCCCTGACATCTTCTCAGCTTTGGGAATACCACTCTCGGTGGCGAAGGATCAAAACACTGTAAGCAGAACTTGACCAAATCGTCAGAGAGAGTGTCGTACGATCCTGTCCTCAAGTGAGGTGCAAGGCTGCGACCAGTTCTCGAATCGCTGAGGTTCAAAGTCGAAGCGTGGCAAACACGCGGTAAGCGCAAAAGTCTGAGCGCAGCAGCCAGGACAAATCAGCTTGGCGCAGAAGGCACGGTGGGCGAAGGTACGGGCGGGGTAGAAGAAGGTTGCTTAAGAGCGAGGGAGCCTGCTGCGAGTGTGCAGCAGGCTCGTACCTTGCCCTCAGGTTGCATCTCAACGCTGTGGAAGAGCGGCAGCCTCCCGAACGCCAGACGGAGGTGTGGCGGCACTTGTTTCCGTCTTGACTAGGGCCTCCGCCAGCGGAGCGCCGTTCTTCACCAAATCCGTCTTGATTTCAACCTTCTGATTAGCGAAAGGATTGATAGCCGTTTCAAAGGTTTGATAGCACGGAAGGGCGATTTTGATCTGATGTGTTCCCGGGGGCAATCTGTTGGAGGCCGTGGAGGCGGCGAGTCAGCATCGGGTTTTTACAGCACTGGCACGAAGTTCACAGGCTTCGTGTTGAATTCCGGTTCCGAGTAGGTCAAAATCTGTCTATCTCTGAGCCTGTACCTGGAGGATGCCATGAACCTTCGTATCTTGTTAGCCGACGATCACGAAATCGTGCGCCGAGGGTTGTGTGCGCTTCTCCAGGAACACGAGGGGTGGGAAGTGTGCGGGGAGGCATCCGATGGCCGAGAGGCGGTCGAGATGGCCAAGGAGCTGAAGCCGGATGTGGTGATCGTGGACATAGGCATGCCACACCTCAACGGCTTGGACACCACACGCAAGTTGCTGCAGCATGACCCTCACTTCAAAATCATAGTTCTGACGATCACCGACTCCGATCAGGTCATCCGTGAGTCCGTCGATGCCGGGGCACGCGGTTTTGTGCTCAAGTCCGATGCCGCCCGCGATCTGGTGTCAGCAGTTGAAGCCTTGCAGAGCAAGCGCATGTTCTTCACGCCCAGAGTGAACGATCTGGTGTTGGCGGGCTTCCTGGACAAGGGGCACGCCATATCCCGCAATGAGCCGCCGAATTTGCCCAGGCTGACCGTTAGGGAGCGTGAAGTCACGCAGCTTCTGGCGGAGGGAAAGAGTTCCAAGGAAGTGGCCGTGCTCCTGAACTTGAGCACGAAGACCGTGGAAACACATCGCACCAACATCATGCGAAAACTCGGCCTGCATTCCATCCGCGATCTGGTGGTGTATGCCATCAAGAACAACATTATCCAGGTCCAGATGCCGCAACTCAGTGATACTCCAGAGAGCACGGTGGCCTGAGGAATCCGAGCTACCATCGTTTTCAATGGGCGGTTTCCACCGAGCTCCGTTGCGAGTTGTCAGCCCCCGCAAATACCGACTTCGCTCGTCCCGACCATCGGTATTTCTCCTATGCGGCAGCGGAGTTGGCGAGTTGATTGCAGATTTCGTGAATCACTTCTTGCCTGATCTCGTATTCCAGGATATCGGAGTCGGTTGCTCCGCCGAACGTTCGTAATTCCAGAACCTCGGTTTGCTTCTTGAGGAGGTGGTTGAGTTCAGCTCGCAGTTCTTCGATGCGATGGTTTTCCAAGGTGCCTCCTTTGGCGAAGCGGCACCCTTGTAGATGATCAGGTTTCCAGAAGAACGGGCTACTTCGACCATAGCGCTTGGGTCTCGGTGATTCAATACCGCAGAGACTGTACGCTAGCGTACGGTTCCTCACTTCTCGTTCCGATGCCCTGAGGATGCGCTAGACTGCGGTCATGGACACCCGCAAGCTCCGCATCGTGAAGCCTCCGCTGCCAGCCATCGGCGTGCGCGAAGGTTGCAATTCTCAGTTCAAGTCCAACAAGCGTTCAGAGGATGAGGTGGAGACCGAAATTAGAGCGGCATTTGACGCCCACAGGTGCGAGTTGATGGAGGACAGTCAGAACGCCTAGCGAGTCGAGCGCGGTTTTACGGAAGACGAGTACCCTTGCCGATGGTCATAAGGAATCTTGTTTTCAGTGTGCCACTAATCTCCATAACACGACGACGAAAAAAACGATTACCCCGATCACGTAAATCCAGGCCCGTCCTTTTTGGAGCTTTTCCTGATCTACCATCGAAACACCTAGGCCAATCATGTCACAGGCGGGACGCTAAAGCGAGGCTGTGAAAATCGAAACTGACCCACTACCGCAAGCCAGGTAGTGCCTCAGTTTGTGCCAAGTCTAGCGCATCTGACAGGAGTGTCCTAGCCCTGTGGAAATCAAACGGCACCACGACCGCAAGCCAGAACCTCTTGTAATTTGTTCTGGATCGGGACTAGGATTGCGTCCTGCCCTTCCCCAGCCCTCCCACCCAAGCATTCCGGTGTCCTGCTGCGTCTGCCATCGGTGCTGACATCCAACTTCGAGACCGCAAACAGCGCCCATCGAGTCGCAATATCCGGTCGCTATGCTTCCCCTGAGGTGGTTTGTACTTGGCCACAAAGGGTTCCTGCGCTTCTAGAGCACGCGACACGACCCAAACCCCCATCCAGGCGTGAAGTTAAGGTTGGGGTGCTCGCAGACGAGCACCCCTCCATGGAATAGCACTCCAAGAGCGGTTGGTTACGCAACTGCTTTGCTCTGGTGCGCTGAGACTGCCCGCTGCGCAGCCCCTTTCCCAAGGAAGTTTGCCAGTTCAGAGTTCACTTCCTCCGCGTGGGTCCAAGTGATGCAGTGTGGTCCATCCTTTACCACCACCAGGCGGGCCGCCTTGATCAGCTTGGCGGTCCGAAGCCCCGAGGCAGTGATCGGCAGAATCCGGTCCGCATCGCCGTGAATAACCAACGTTGGCACGTCGATTTTGCTCAGATCGTTGCGGAAATCCTCATGCCATGTCGGCACGCAAGCAAGACTCGCCGTGGCCGATGCTCCGGCTGCGAGGTTCCAGCTAGCCTGGACGACTTGTTCGCTGACGCGCTTGCCCAGTAGCAGGTCCGTGTTATAGAAATTCTTGAAAAAGTCGGTGAAGAACGCATAGCGGTCTGCAACGACGGCTTTCTCAATACCCTCGAAGACACTGCCGTCCACACCCTCTGGGTTGTCCGGCGTTTTTAGAAGGAACGGAGGAACTGACGAGATGAATACCGCCTTGCTCACCCCCTTCGATCCGTATTTCCCCAGATAGCGTGCCACTTCGCCTCCACCCATCGAGAAACCAACCAGGGCGAAATCACGCAGTTTGAGATGTGTCACGACTTTGTGCAGGTCCTCGGCGAATGTGTCGTAGTTGTAGCCCGTGGTTGGCTGGCTCGACTTGCCAAACCCTCGGCGGTCATAAGTGATGACGCGGTGGCCCGCGTCCAAAAGAACTGGCAACTGCTTCTCCCAGGAAGCGCCACTCAGTGGATATCCGTGAATTAGGACAACGGGTTTACCGGAGCCGTGGTCCTCGTAGTAGAGGTCGATGTCACTGGAGTTTTCTTTACCGACGTTCACGTATGGCATTGGGATTCTCCTTATTGTCAAATTTGGTGGGTGCAAGAGTTGAAGGTTGATTGAGATCGCTTGCGTCCTCTAATTCTAGACCTTTCGGCAGGTGATGATGAAGTTGCCGATTACAACCCCCGAGTTTTGATTGGGAAGTCTGCGAGCATCATCGTGGTTGGACGGAACGACCCGTGCCCCTGCGGCTCCGACAAGAAATACAAGCGGTGCTGCGGCGGGGCGGCGGGGAACTGAGCAACCCTGTCGGATTTCATGACGCTGCTAATGGGAGGCTGTCGGGAACCTAGCGAGTCGAACTGGTGGACACCGCCGCCATGCGCTCCTGCATCTGGCGTGTCAGGTGCGGCACGATACCCAGCATCCGCTCGATCAGCATCAGTTGGCTCCGGTGATGCATCTCGTGTTCCTTCGTGCTCAGCAGCATCTCAAAGCGGGTCTTACTCCCTGGTGTCATGCCCGCGGGCAACTTGACCCTCTCGGCGAGAAAGTCGTCGGATTGGTTCTCCAGCCACTTCGCCCAGCGCTCCCCTTCGTCGCGCAGAAGAGGGATGATCTGCGCCTTGCTGCGAGGAGTCTGCTCCTCGGCCACGATGCTCCGCATAAACTCCGGAAAGTCGAATCCTTCAAGCGTGGTGCGCCGCTCGATGGCGTGGATCTGTTCCGGCATCCTCGGCGCGACGGCGATGTGAGTGAGTATTTGGGCTACCGTTCGTGTTTCAGGCGCCGCTCGGAAGCTGTAGCGGTCCTCGGGGATTTCCTCGGCGATGATCAGCGTGTTCTTTCGCACGGTGCGAAGGCCGTCAGCCAAGTCTTTGGCTCCGTAATAGTTCATGGGGGATTTCTCCTCGGTGTCGTAAAGTGTGAAGCTCCAGTGTATACGCTCTGGACCGGTCGGCTACCTCGTGGTGGGTGAGGCACGCCGCTCTGGGTGACAGGGCACCCCCCCGGGAAGGACCCAAAATGGCAGTCATAATACTGAGCTAAAAAACCACTTCAAGTGGTTCAAGGCTTCGCGCCAGTGATGAATCGGCATGGTCGTCCACTCTCGTGACGACACTGCCAAGACCCTCCAATTTTTCGGTCAGTGAGAGATCCTAGGTACCTATCTCCATCCATAAGGCGTCCAGCCCTCCAATTCTCTCTTGCGATCCAGGACAGATGACGGGCTTTCCGTCAAGGGATCGATTCGATCAGCTTGCTGGAGTGCCCATATCGTCCACTTGCCGAGGGCGGTATGCGGACCAAGTTCTTTCTCTTGTTTCTTTTTGCATTCGACGAGAGCAAGCACGTACTCTCGGATCCGCCGGGCGCGGTGCCAATTATCAGCGCCACTCTCCAATCGTCGAATCCGGGCTTCTTCGGCATCGATTTGTGTCTTGAGTTGCTGCAGTTCCTCCCAATGTAATTTTCGGAAGAACTCTTCCTGATGGCGCTTCGCGGTGCGGCGTCGATATTCGACTGCTATCTTCATCATCGAGGCGATGCACTCCGGCACGAACGACTCGACCTTTGTCTGCTCAGTGTCGCGCCACGTCGTAGTGAAGTAACTCGAACTGCTGAACACGTGGATTGAGAGCTCCCCCGTCGCTTCATACTGGCTCATAAAGCGCTGGCGGCCCCTGGCATCCTGCGTCGCTGTAGGGTCGGGCACCCGCTCCTTCCTCATCCTTTCCGTGATGCCGAACTGAATCTTCTCTCCAAATATCGTGGCGACAGTTTCGTTCGATTGGCGACCGTAGGATTGGTCACCAGGCATGACCCTGACCCTCACTCCGTGATCTTCGAGGATCGAGATGATTGCAGCCATGATTCCGAGAGCGCGGCTCAGAGTCGCTTTCGAAACGCTGATATCGAGACACGATTCGTTCCATGGCGCCTGAAGGATTTGTTTGGAGGCAAAACTGCGTCGTAGAATGTCTCGGGCGACGACGATCAGCGGGTGACGCAGTGCTTTCCGAGGCTTCTTTACGGCAAACGCGCCAACCGAGAGCATCTGATTAATCTGATCAATTTCAGTTCTGTCCTCAGGTTCGATAGGGAACTTCGGTTGCGTGGGTGGACTTGGGTTCGCGTTCTCGACGGCCGGTCGCTGGTAGCGCATGATCCGAGGAACCTCCAAGAGCTTCGGCAATGCCTTGCGCACGACCGAGTGCCCATGAGCCTTCTTGGCCCAATAGCCTCGACCTGGTAGAGGTACCTGCAATTTCCTACAGGTCTTCCCAATGGCAACTGCGGACACACCGTATTTCGGCACGAGTGCGGTTAGGGGTTGATTCCAAACATCCTCATAAAGCTCGTCGCGATTCCATAATTGTGGTGCAAGGGCCGTGCTAGTCATCATCTCCTTCTCTCCGCTAGGACCTGGTTTTCCAGGAGCGTTCTTCAATCGTAGACAAAATGGATTTATTGTCTTCGCGGTTTTGTGACAGGTAGTTTTATTCTTGTACATCATAGGCATACTGCCGGGCGGTGATTCTCTCGTGTTCCTCCTGGGCCCATCCGGTCCGTCGCATCGCTTTCTTGTCCTCCTCATCCAATTCAGGATGGATAACGGTTTCGCAGTTTCGGTTCTAGATCTGGTGGGTATGCGAGCAGGGGAATCTGCCGGCAGCGCAATCGCCCGGTCGGTTGATCTGGCGCAACACGTCGAGCAGTTGGGATACAAGCGCTACTGGCTGGCGGAACATCACTCGATATTTGGACTGGCTTGCTCCGCTACACCAGTGCTGATTGGGCATGTGGCCGGAGCGACGAAGGGGATTCGCGTAGGCAGCGGTGGGGTGATGCTACCGAACCATGCACCTCTCGTGGTAGCGGAACAATTTGGGACGCTGGAGGCGCTATATCCGGGACGAATTGATCTGGGGCTAGGCCGTGCTCCGGGCGGCGATTTTCAAACGATGCGGGCTCTTCGGAGGGATTTGCGGCAGAGTGGCGAGGATTTCCCAGCTCTCTTGGAGGAACTCCGCTCATACCTGGGACCCGAGACACCGGGGCAAGCGGTCAAAGCAATTCCCGGGCAGGGGAGCAATGTGCCGATCACTTTGCTGGGATCGAGCGGCTTTAGTGCGCAATTGGCAGGGATGCTAGGGTTGCCGTTTGCGTTCGCGGCGCACTTTGCACCTGAGTATCTGTACGCAGCCGCGCAGCTCTACCGGGACCGGTTCCGGCCAAGCGAGGTTTTGCGGAAGCCGTACCTGATCGTGGCAGTGCAAGTGATTGCCGCGGAGACGGACGCGGCGGCCCGGCGGCTGTTCACGACACCACAGCAACGCTTCCTGCGACTGATAAGAGACCAGCCGGTGGAGTTGTTGCCTCCGGTGGATTCGATGGAGACACTATGGCAGGACCACCGGGAGCGGGCCGCCGTGGAGAATAAATTGAGCGCTGCGATCGTGGGATCCCAATTCAACCGTGAAAGCGGGATTGGAGAAGCTGGTCGTTGAAACCAGGGCCGACGAGGTGATTATTGTGACCGATACCTATGAGCATGAGGACAGGCTGCAATCTTATCGGCGGGTGGCGGACGTCGCCAGGATGATCGCGGCGAGGCCAAGCGCCAGCGTTGTAGCCTGATCGGGCGTGGGGCTGAAAGTTTGGGTGCTGGTTGAACTCGCCCTCCGCGACCGGCTAGGAGGTTGGCGGGGGTCGATCGTCGGCTCTCCCGAAAATGACGGTTATGAAATGGCCATACTCATTGTCGGAAGTGCAGGAGAGACCGTTGGTGATCGGGGAACTGTCTACCAGAAATCGTGGTAGACACCCCCTTAATTGAGGGTTTCGTTTTTCCAATAATAATAATGAGAAAATGCACAAATGCCGGAGGAGACTTGGCTCTTAAGCTTCGGCTGCCCTTGGAGTTACGCTCACGATTTCCCAATAAATCTGGAAAATCTGGTGCGTTGTGCAAGAGAGCAATTGGAATCCCACTCTCTCCGCCAGTTCTTCTAATCCCTTGAAAATAGGAGCCTAGTGCGTCCGGCCACCTATTTCCGCTAGATCCCGGCTACCTAAATCGCTCTCCATTGTAGACCTCGGTATCGGCTCGAAAGGAACGAGAGCCTTGAAGAGTCTGCCGTCAGTCAGCCTGGCCGGCTCTAGCCCGAGTCGCCACTATCGAGAGTAGTTACGGGTTGGGCTGGGCCAGCCCTCAGAAAGGATTCGACACGCTGAAGCGCGGGCTCACTTGCCGTGACTTAACGGCACGAGCGAACTCGTGCCCTTCCCGGACCCTGCGGTCTTACGTTATTCGTGCGCGAAGATTTGCCGTGCGATTTAGGGTCGCGCGTAGGCGGGGCTATCGGGATCGGGGCGATCGTAGTCGCGGCCGTATTTGTTCTTGTGAGCGAGATCCATGTCGGATTCGGTCAGGGTGAAGGTTCCGAGGAAGGTCTCGGCGGGAGTCACGGTGATTTCGCGTTCGACGGTGTGTAGACCTTCGGGCGAAACCGACGGATGGAAAACATGCATCTGATACCGGCCGGGGACGACATCGCCGATGCTAATCTCGCCGCGCCCGTTGGAGATCGCATAATACGGCGTGTTGAGCGCGATCACTACGGCGCTCATCTGGGCGTGAATGTTGCAGAAGATGAACGAAATGCCGGTCTTGTCGAACTTTACGAATTGACTGCTGCCGCTCTCATAGAGTCCGAGATCGAAGCGTTTACCGTCGAACAACGAAAAGACATTGTGAAAAAAAGGATCCTGGTTGGGAAACTCAACCTGCCCGCCCGCCGGGATCACCACCAGCGAAGGCTGGAAACTCTTGTTCTTCTGCACCAGTTGAGGAATCGGCCGCGTCTGCTGCGGCGGCGCCGGCGCGGGGGTGGTCCCCAAAGGAGTGAGCCAGACCACAACCTTCGAGGCGTCCCGCACGTAGCGTCCGTTTCTTGTGAGTTGCACCTTTCCCTTGAGTTCCAGGCCCTTGCGTTCCGCATTTTGCGCCGCGGCAAAGGCTACCGCAAAGACAAAGACAAAGACACACTGCAGCCGGATGCACCCGATAGTCCGGCAATAGATGGTAGTGCAGTTTGACCCAAATGGCTGTGTGCTGGGGGGAGATCCCTCGTCCCGCTTGTGAAAACGCGGGACTTCGGGATGACGCCAAAGGAATAGGATCGCCAAGTTTTCAAAGTGCGCTATTAGCCGGCAATGAGCGAAGCGAAGCATGTTCAGAACAGTACTCCTATGGCAAGATTCACCTGATTGGTGACGTTGGCGCTGTCATAGATGGGGAACGTGTGCAAGCGCCTGAATTCGGCGGAGAGCAGCAAATCGGACCGCGGCCGGTAGACCAGATTGCCGAGTGCTCCACGATTGCGCCCGAGAATCTCTCCGAAATTGTTGGCGTCGGTGGCGAAGCCACGGACGTCGCCGGCAAACGCGTTGTCTTCGGCAAAGACGCCGTTTAGCTCCAGCTTGGGCGTGAGTTGGAACTTGAGTTGGGTCCATCCTCCGGCGGAATTGAGGCCGCGAATGGGTGTTGTCGAGTAGGACGCGTTGCCGCCGTACACGATGGTCTGTCCGATCGCGCCTCCGAGGCCTCCCACGCCACGGCCCCGATAGAATTCGCCGGAAAGAATCAAGCGGCGAAGAATCGGAATCTGCCAATCGGTCATGCCGGCCCAGGCGTCGACGTCACGGTTCCAGGACCAGTTCTGGCGGCCGTAATAACCTGCCACGGCAAAGCTTAGCGGATGCTCGAATACCGGCTTGGACCATGCGGTGCGCATTGCATAGGCGGGCTGGCCGGAGAGCTCGCCGGCTTGCGCTGAACGGAAGAACGAGTTGCTGGGAGTTTCCCAATCAAGATTGTCCAGGATCCCACCCTGGAGGGTTAGCGTTTGTTGGTCAGCCAGATCGAAGCGATGCTCGACGCGGAGTTGCGGCGTCCAGCCCCACAGATTCCCCGCATAGGCGAAGGCCGGAATCGCGAGTGACGCAAAGGAAGTGGGAGACAGCGGCGAGATGAACAGGGAATCCTGGCCCGCGATCACCGAGGTCTGTTTCCAGTCGAGCCGGATGCTGGCGGTCTGGATGCGCGCGATGCCAAAGTTGACGCCGTTATTGGTGGCGGGAAATCCTCCCGCAAAATCGAACTGCACACTGGCTGAACTCTTCGCGCCGGCGAGCGTAGGCCCAAAAATTTCCAGCCCAATCTCGCTTTGCCGCAACGTGGCCCCAAAGCTCGCCCCGGGGCTACCGGGCGCGGCCGGCTGCGCGTAGTCGGGCAGGTCCAGATTGTCGGAGGCGCCTACATTGCGGAAGGCATTCATCAGCACAATTCCGGAAAGCCTGGCCCGATATTTGGCGGCGGTTTCCACTTTGGTCTGGTATTGCTCGTTAATCTTCGAGCCCAGCAACTGAGTGGATTCTTCGAGGCGCTGCACCCGGGTTCCCAGATCCGCAGGTGAGGCAGGATTAGCTGCGGCGGCTGAATTGGCGCCGTTCGGAGTGGACTCGTGAGCAGCGGAGGATGACGGGCTCGCATTCATCGCCACCGCCAGCGGGACCAGAAGTTTGCGGGTTTCCTGCAATTCCTGACGCAGTTCCTGCATTTCGGCGCGCGATTGCGCGTTCTCAGTTCGCATCTGCTCCATCGCCTCGCGCAATTCGCGCACTTGCGAAGCCAGATCGCGCAGTGCGGCATCGCCTGACTGAGATGCCGCCGCAGGCGTGCTTTCCTGCGCCAGGCTGGGCATACTCAGGCAAAAGCTCAAAAGGACGAAAGCGGCTGCCGTAATGACACCGGCACGAAGTTCAGGGTTCTTCACACATCCTCCTGCCGACATGCGGATCGTTGTGAAATCAAGAAAATGGGAACGGGACTACGTGTCCGAATGTCGAATTGAGTTTTCCGTTGCGTGATCGCTATCTACGGGCAAAAAAGGCCGGGCAGTCAATTCGCCGTCGCTGACGTCCGTCGAGCCTTGCGGAGCGCGGCCGGGAAGCGTGATTCGAAAGACGGTTCGAGCGTCCGCGGTACGTTCCTGCAAAACCTGTCCGCCATGATCCTGCACAATCTTCTGCACGACTGTAAGTCCAAGCCCGGTGCCGTTCTCTTTGCCGAAGCTCACAAAGGGATGAAACAGCTTGTCGCGAATCGGTTCTGCAATGCCGGGACCGTTGTCCGAGATGGCAATGGTCACCGATGGACCGGTCCGGTCGATCGTGACTTGAACTCTGCCTTCCCTGCCGGGCGCTGCCTCACAAGCATTCAGAAGAAGATTGTAGAGAGCGCGCTCCAGCTTGCGGGGATCGAACCAGGCCAAACTCTGGCCGTTGCAGTGGACCTCGATCAGAGTGCCCTGATGGCGCGGGTGCAGGCGCACCGCCTGCATGGCTCGCTGCACGGTTTCCACGACGCTGGCGTAGGTTGGGCTCAGGGACTCTCTGGTCCGGGCAAACTCGAGCAGGGAATCGATCAGGTCCGTCATCTGGTTCACGCCGGTCCGGACCTCCTGATACAGTTCTTCGCGCTGCGCCGAAGTCAGGCGGCCGTCACAAAGAAACTCGGAATTAGCCACCACGGCGGCGAGCGCGTGGCGCAGGTCATGGGAAATCGAACTGGCCATGCGTCCGATGGTGGCCAATTGCTCCGATTCCAGCAGCGCCTGTTGAGTTTTGAGCAGACTGGCGCGCATTCGGTCAAAGGCTGAGGTCAGTTCCGCGACTTCGTCGCTGCCCCGGGGATCAAGAGGATGGTAAAAATCTCCGTGCTCCAGGGCGCGCACGCCTTCCACCAGGCTGGCCAATGGACGAGTGAAGGTGTAGGAAATCAGGAACACCAACCCACTGCCTATCAGGACAGCCGTTAGACCCAGCAGCAACAGCAGGCGGTTCAGGTTATCGAGGAACTTGGCAGCCTGATCGTAGGATCCCAGCACGGTCAAGCGAACCGGCGTTTCTTGTTGGCCTGACAGAGTCGAGCGAAGTAGCCACAAACTTCTCATGGCCGACTTCAACGTCGCGAGGTCCGCTTTGCGGCGACCCCGCGGCCAGCGCGCGCACACCTGCGCTTTTGGCTTGATCGGCGGTCAGGGTGGTGGCCACGATTTCGTCGCCGTAGGAGAAAGCGACCTGGCTGGCCGAAATCTTACTGACCGTGCGGGCCAGCCGGTCATCAATTTCGTAGCCGATGATGAGGAAGCCGAGCAACGGGCCTTCCGTCTTGGAACCGAAGTAAACCGGCTGCAGGAAAGTCTGGTAGAGATGGTGGGCGCCAAACCACCAGTGGCTGGAGTCCTCTTCGTTCAAGGACCGCTCGAAGTACTTCTGCGCCGCTTCGCGGGTTAATCCTTCTGGTTTTGTATGCAGAGCCACTACTTTGCCATTGCGGTCGACCAGCACCAGAAGATCGCTGCCGGTTAATTGCCATACATCCCTGGAGGCATCCTGGATCGTTGCCGGGTCGTGAGCCGTCATGATGGCTCGCGTGATGGGCAGGTAGGCGACCAATTCCGCGGAGTGGGTTAACATGACTTCGCGATCATGCTGAAAATTCTGGAACGTGGTGACGGAGTTCCGCAGATCCTGCACGATGTCTTCCCGCACGTGGCTTTGGATGCTGTGCCGCACCACCAGCAGGCTCAACGCCGTGAGGCCGGCGGTGATCAGCACCATCGAGAGCAGAAAACGCGTGCGCAGCCGCGTTCGGGGCACAAATGCGCTTCCCGAGGGTGCGGCCAAGAGTTTCCGAGACGGGTTCTGATGAAGGGGCCAAGGGATCTCAACGAACGAACTTGTAACCCATTCCGTGTACGGTGCGGAAGTGTACCGGACTGGCGGGGTCGCGTTCCAGTTTTTGCCGAAGCTTCAGGATGTGGTTGTCCACGGTGCGGGTCGAGGGATAATTCTGGTATCCCCAGACTTCGTTCAGCAATTCATCCCGGCCAATGACGCGATCGGCATTTTGCACCAGGAATTGCAGGGTCTTGAATTCTTGCGCGGTCAAAACCACCACCTTGCCCTCGCGCACGACTTCCATTTTCTTGAAGTCAATCGTGATGCCGTCGAAGTTTACCAGGTTGACACTCGCCGTTCTCGAGGTATGCCGCAGGGCCGCGCGCACGCGCGCCAGCAATTCCCTGGGGCTGAAAGGCTTGGTCACATAGTCGTCCGCGCCCAACTCGAGCAACAGAACCTTGTCGGAGACGTCGCTGGTTGCGCTCAGAACCACGATTGGCAGCGTCGGCGCCTGCGCCTTGATCTCTTTGCAAACATCGCCGCCCGAAAGCTTGGGCAGGCGCAGGTCGAGAATGACGACCGCCGGCGGCGCCGCCTGGAAGCTCTCCAGCGCGGATTTCCCATTCGACTGAACCTCAACCGTGTAACCCTCGGACTCGAACAGCCGCTTTAGTGCCTTCTGGACAGCCGGATCGTCCTCGACTACGAGAATTCTTCCCATGGGCCGCGTGGTGGTCATCGGATCTACCGATCTTACCGTGCTCATTGGTGTGGCGATTTGACCCATAAAAGCCTTCCTCACTCGATTCCGGCCCGTCTTCCAAATCTTGGGGCGGCTCTGCGATATAGCCCAACTTGGCCCGTGACAAGTGAAGCTTACAACGTTTCCGCCCATTTTCAGGCGCAGGGCCAAAGGTTTGACAAATTTTTTACATTTTCACGCCCGTGTAAAAAGGCCTTGCGGCAAGAGGCTTGCTAGGAATTCGCCCTGCCGTAGAATACCAACAGCTTGCCGCTTTCTGCTGAATTCGATCGTTTGCGCGTTGTCCTGGTGGACGCGCGCAATCCCCTCAACATCGGCGCGGCCGCTCGTGCCATGAGCAACTTTGGATTTCATCACCTGCGGGTGGTGAATCCCTACGAAGTGGCATTTCAAGGCGCGCGCTCCGCCGTCGGCGCTGCGGAAGTACTGGCCAGCGCCGAAAAGTACGAAACCGTAGCCGAAGCAATTGCCGATTGCTCGCTGGTGGTCGGAACGACAGCGGTTGGTCATCGCGACCTGCAGCATTCCCTCCAGCGATTGGAAGTGGGTGCTCCGCTGATTCGCGCGCATCTTTCTTCTGCGTCGGTGGTTTTTGCGCGCTGCTGTTCGGATCGGAGAAATTCGGGCTTTCCAACAAAGACATGAGCCACTGTCATTGGCTGATGCACATCCCCACGCGAGAGGAACACTTCTCGATGAATCTGGGGCAGGCGGTAGCGGTTTGTCTGTACGAATTGATTCGTGATCCTGCCGCGATGCCGGAGCCGCAGAAGGGAAGTCCCGCCTCATCAGCCGAGGTGGAGCGAATTACTGAGACGTTGCTCACCGCGCTGCGCGCCAGCGGTTATCCGAAGCTGAATACGTCGGATTCTTTTGAAGGCGCAGTCCGGCGTTTAGTGCGGCGGCTCGACTTGCAAACCGGCGACGCGGAATTCCTGCTGGGCATGTTGCGGCAGATGGTCTGGAAGATGAAGACTAAAGAAAAGTAGCGACGCGCGGGTTGAGCCGGTTCAAGGTTTGATTTCTGCGGGAAACGCCTGAACGTCCGCGCGTCCAAACTGAAAGCGCAAGATCCACTCACTGGCGGCGGCTTGCCCGTCCACCTGGGGCGGAGTGAATTTCCAGCGGCGTGCCGCTGCCAGCGCCCGCTCCGCAAAGTATTTGCTCGGTCCAGCAGAGACGAATTTTGCTTCCGAGACGTTCCCGGAAGCATCCACGGAAACCTGGACGCTGACTTTTACATGGCCTGTGATCGTGTTCTGTGCGCCCCGCGACACATCCGGCAAAACTTGCTGCAACACATTTCCTCGCACGACTCCTTTCTGCGCAGGCTTTTCCTTCCCTGAAAACGGCGCGGGAGATTTTGACGCGGGAATGTCAGCGCGGGGCGGAGCGCTCGCAGGGGGCGGGGCGCTTGTAGAGTGAGTCTCCGCAGCCGGAATCGGCGGCTGATGGGCCATGAACTTGCTGCCTGCCCAGGCTAGGAGGAAAAGCGCTGCGGCCACGATGGGGACGACGATCCACCGCTTGGGACGCGGTTGCGGGATATGCGCCTCGACTTCGCCCTGGAAGCTTGGGATCGACGAGTCTGGGTCTGGTGGGTCTGGGGTTGGAGAGTCGGTGTACGAAGCAGGCTGAGAATATCGGCCGCAGTGCAGCGCTGCAGCGGATCAACCTGCAGACACTGCCGCGCAATTTCACGAAAGGGTTGCGGAATCGTCTCGGGTACGGCAACCCGTCCCTGATCGCCGGTTCTCAATTCAAGTGAATTCGGTTCGTTCTGGGTCAGGACGGCAACGAGCGTGATCCCGAGCGACCAAATATCGGCCGCCGGCGAGAGTCCGCTGCTGGTGAGTTCAGGTGCGTCGTAGGCGCTGGGTGAGTGCGCGCCGACGCGCTCTCCGATCTTGCCAAGTCCGTCCGCGGAAATTTTCAACTGATTGTCGACGGCCATGATGTTCGAGGGTCGGACGCGGCCATGCGCGAACCCGGACTGGTGCAGGTAAGCCAGGGTTCCAGCCGTCGGCCGCAGCATCTCGGAAGCCTCCTCCGGAGCGAGAGGCCGCAGCGGAAGAATCTCCGCCAGATTCTCTTCGGCGTACTCCGTGACGACATAGAGAAGCCGGGTGCCGTCGATCGTGCCGCGTCCGCATTCATACAGGCGAATGAGATGGAGATGGGAGAGCCTGGCGGCGCTGGCCCAGCGAGAAAGTTGAGCGTCTTCGTCCGAACTCTCGGCGCGAATGAGCTTGATCACGGCCTTTTGCGATCCCGCCCCGCTTCGCTCCGTGAGGAACACGGCGCTATGATCCGAGCCTCCCAGCCACTGCCGCAGCGGGAACCTTCCATCAACTACGCGGCCTTCCCAGTTTTTCCAGAGGTCGGTCGTAGTGCTCATAGTTTTGGTCGGAGCATTCATAGGCCAATCACTTGTAAGCAGCCTATTCTATTCCAGCCCCGGCTTTCGTGCTCTCTGAAAATCTCCGGAAAAATCCGCCCGCGGCAAAAGCCCGCAACTCCCGGGTTTGCGCCTGAATCGCGTATGAATATGTTAGATTGAAACCAAGGCGGGCGCGTAGCTCAGTTGGTAGAGCAATGCCCTTTTAAGGCATGGGTCGAAGGTTCGAATCCTTCCGCGCTCACCAGTAATCCCTCGGATTATTGGACTTGCACAGTCAGGGCGTCCTCAGCTAATAAATTCTGACCCGCACCGAACCCACAGCTTGCAAACCAGCGCATCTGAACGTCGTGCATCCCGCCTCCGTTCCTCCGGTGAAAGCGTAAAGCACCTTTCCCGTATAGGTAGCTCCTGTCTTAAATTGAACTCCTCACTTGTGAGGAGCCGGGCCGTCTACAAGGACTTTCCCCCGAGCCGGAAGGGTCAATCGCAGCGCTAAATTAAAGGTGGTGTAGCTGACTTGCGCTGGAACGGGGAATGGAGAGAGAATGACGTGGCTTCTTCGTCAAAAGGTGCGGGTGAGAACCTAGCGGCGCAAACGTCTACTTCTCACCTGCATCGCAAAAGGTCGTAGAAAGAAAAAGCCCGACAAATTCAGCCACTACCCACTGCCATGTCGCCGTTGACTCGGTTTTCTCACATCCTTAATATTGCACGCTGAGTCCAGCGCCACCCATGGTCGGCCAAACTATGATCGGCCAAACCATCTCGCACTACCGCATCGTCGAAAAGCTCGGGGGCAGCGGTAGCCGCTCAATTTATTGCATTGAACTGGCTACGTTCGAAAATACGTTGCTGGCGTTGCTTCCGATGAGCCGGACCGTGCTAACAACAATTACGAGGATCACCGCGAGCATCACCGCGTACTCCGCAATGTCCTGCCCATCTTCCTCGCGCCAGAGCCTGAGTATCGTTGCCATCATGCTTCACCTCCGAGTGCCCAAGCACCGGTTAAACCTATTGCACCACGCACTTGGGGGAAACATGTAATTACCTCGGTAATGAGGTGCTCTTTTGCAATACGCTTCCCTTAAAAAGGGGGAGACCCCTTAGCCGCGAGGCGTAGGGGAGGAGGTAGCCGTGGCAACACCTGCTCGCCCGGAGAATTCGCGCAACTTCCGATTTGAGTTCGACCCAGTAAACCAAATCTTGCTGGCCCGGTCGGAGGGGAGGCTCACGGATGAATTGCTGGCGGAGCTTTATGGGGCGATTCGAAAGTATTCGACAGCGACCGATGCCAGAGCGGGTATTTGGGACCTCTCATCCGTTAATGACGTTGCCGTATCCAGCGGATTTGTGCGTTCCTTGGCAGATCAGGAACCAGCCATGCCGGACGCGACCAAGCCGCGCATCATTGTTGCCCCGACCACGATTGGATTTGGTCTCGCTCGAATGTTTCAGATTCTGGGAGAATCTACACGGCCCCTGCTGACAGTCGTACGCACCATGGACGAAGCATTGGCAGCGCTCGGCGTCCAATCCCCACACTTTGAACCTTTAGAGTGACGATCAGGTGATGTAAACACATGGGACTAAAAGCCGGTCTCCGACGGGATGCTACACGCTCCCAAGTTATCGACGTGCCCGAAGCACAAGAGATAAAGGAGACCAGCAGTGAGGAAGATTAGCACTACATGTGCGAAACGATCAGCAAGCTGCCTGCAACAGCAATCACGTCCTCAGCTATCGCCACGGCGAAGTCTGCGAAATGCGCAAGTAACACAAGATCGCGACGGATTTGGTAACCTGCAAATGTTCCTACAAGGGCACCGGTGATGCCGACGATTGCAGCTACTAACAAGTTTCCACCAGCGCTTGTCGCCAGGGCAACAGCACCTAAACAGCCAAGGACAATCCGCGCGATCACGCCGAGAGGCGCAGTACGTGCCGGGGTCTTAGGCAGCTTGTCTGCAATCAGTTCGACCACAGCCAGCAGTGTAAGGACAATGAGAGTCACGGGGCGGCCTAAGAAAGCGAGCTTGGTTCCTGCAAAATGCAACCAGCCAAGATGCGCAGCCCAGCAGACAACCGCTGGTGGTGTCAGCGAGCGCAGTCCAGTTAGGCAGCCGAGAAGAAAGCAGAGGAGAAGTAAGGTCATGACTGTGGCGATGCACCTTTTTTTGGCCGCCAGTACCTTAATCTATCAGAAGTCATTCCAACCACTTTCCTCGGTGTCATAAAGCAGACCAGCACTCCCGAACTCCGCATGCCCTGCTAGCTTACCCCATACAGCATTCCGTCAAAGAACGCATACCATACGGCGGGTTGTCGAATCGAGCACGACCCACATCCCAGTCATACGGCCCTTGCAGCCGAGCCCGACCGTGCGAACTTTCGAGATAGTGTTCCATGTAATCCTGCACCTGCTGTCGCCGGATGACCGTTGCCGCATTCGAGCAGCTCCGTTTCGCAAACCAGCCTCCTTCAGGAACCTTTTGGCGAACGATTCGTTTTTTGCCTGCAACCGTGAGATTCCGAATAGAATTAGCGGCTAAATCAAGGAGCGAAAAATGGCGGCTACGCAGGGCACAGTTTCGCCGACCAATGATGACGCCCTGACGGTTTGCGCCATCAGCTTGCTGTCGGCGATGCTCGCTAATGTCTTGCACGAAGGTCTGGGACACGGCGCAGTGGCTCTGATGACCGGAGCGCAATCCGGCGTGCTGACGACCGTCGCATGGTCCAGCGCGTTCGATTCGAGACTAGTCGCGGCGGGGGGAACACTGGCGAACCTGACAGCGGGAATCGTTTCTTGGATCGCATTGCGCAGCGCGAAACGGGCCTCGGTCCACCTTCGCCTTTTTCTGCTGACGAGTGTTGCCTTCAATCTTCTCGCTGGGACCGGATACTTCTTTTTTTCGGGTGTCACCAATTTTGGCGACTGGGCTGTTGTGATTGCCGACTTGCACCCGTACTGGCTGTGGCGGACGCTGCTCGTCGTCATCGGAATGGCGTCGTACTACGTTGCCATAGTGGTTGTAGGCGTTGGGCTCGTGAGGTACGTGGGCGTTCCGCGAACCGAGCTGCGACGGCTGCGAAAACTTACGTTCATCCCCTACTTCTCGGCGGCATTCCTCTTGAGTGCTGGAGGACTCCTGAATCCGATTGGGATTCAACTGGTTTGGCAATCCGCTCTGCCCGGAGCGGCTGGCGCGGACAGCGGACTGCTGTGGTTGCGGTACTACATTCCGAGAAAGACCGTTCCCGAGGTAGGATCGGAAGCCATCGGCCGGAACTATGTATGGATTATCGTGGGGGCAATCCTGTCGCTCATTTTCATTTTCGTGTTGGGACGCGGGATTACTCTGCATCGTTAGAGAAGATTTCGTAAAGGACTACGTTCGTGCTCGATTAGAGGTTTTTCTTTCCGATGGCGGCCACCAAAGCCTGACCCAGACTTAGGCCTCCATCTCCAGCGCGAACCTCTCGCTGAACGAATACCTCGAATCCAGCATTGAGAAGCCGTCCTTCAAGTTCTCGTGAGAGGTAGGAATTGTGGAAGATTCCACCGCTAAGGCAGACCTGGTTTACCTGGGTCTTATCTCGGATGAGAGTTGCAATACCTGCGAAACATTCCACCAGCCGCCGTGAAAGCGCCGGCTGATCACTCCCAACGGAGTTCGAGAAACTCATTGCGATTCGACTAGAGGGATGCCGGTTCAAGAATGAGCGCACCGTCGGACACCCTCCGGGCACCCAGACGGACGTCTTGTTTGTATCTGCATGATTCTGTTATGTAGTGCATGGCGTAAGGCGGACGCGTAAGTTGTTGCTTCTGATTGGCTTGGCGATCCCTTTTAAGGTATGGGTCGAAGGTCCGGAATCCTTCCGCGCTCACCGGAAAACTCAACCTAACGACTTTCCCACTGCAATCCCCTGCACTCTTGGCAGTAGAGTTTTTTCCGCTTTTCCTCACACTTACGCCGCATCCGCCCCTGATTTCGGCACAACCGCGGCCCGCCGCAGCGGCTCTGCGATCGCCTTCATCACCTTCTCGAACCCGGCGAAATCGAGCGACTGCGCTCCATCCGAGAGCGCCCGCTCCGGGCAGGGATGCACCTCGATAATCAGTCCGTCCGCCCCGACGGCCACCGCCGCCCGCGAGACCGCCGCAATCAGACTCTGCTTGCCAGTCCCGTGTGAGGGGTCGGCGATCACCGGCAAATGAGAAAGATCGCGCGCCAGCGCCACCGCCGCAAGATCGAATGTGTTGCGCATTTCGGTTTCAAAGGTTTTTATGCCGCGTTCGCAAAGCACAACCTGGCTGTTTCCCCCGGAGAGCAAGTACTCCGCCGCCAGCAGCCACTCCTTCACAGTCGCCGACGGACCGCGCTTCAACAACACCGGCATGTTTACGGTTGCCAGTCGCCGCAGCAGAGCGAAGTTCTGCATGTTGCGCGCGCCCACCTGCAACATATCCACATGCTCGCAGATGATGTCCACATCTTCCGTGCTCATCACTTCCGTCACCACCGGCAATCCTGATTCCTCGCGTGCCGTGCGCAGAATCTTCAGCGCCTCCAGGCCGAGTCCCTGAAAATCGTAGGGCGAGGTCCGCGGCTTGTAGGCCCCGCCGCGAAGCATGGTAGCCCCGGCGCGCTTTACCGCGTGGGCTGTATTCAGCAGTTGCTCCCGCGACTCCACCGAGCAAGGTCCGGCAATGATCACCACGCCCGGTCCACCGATCGCGACCCCGCGCACGTTCACGACAGTTCGTTCCGGCTTGACCTGCCGGCTCACCAGCTTGAAAGGCTGGGCGATGGCGACCACATTGTCCACACCCGGCGCCACTTGCAGCGCCTCGATTTCGTGGCGGCGTCCATTGCCCACGGCGGCCACGATGGTGCGCTCCACCCCGCGCGTGACGTGGGGCTGGTAGCCCGCCTCGCGAATGCGCTCGATGATATGCGCAATCTCCTGTTCGGTTGCTTTCTCCGACATGTTGACGATCATTGGCGCTCTCCCGGGATAAACCTTTTCACCACAGAGGCGGAGAGAAAGACAGGACAAAATCAAGAAAGATCTGAATGTTTTCCTGTGCCTCTATGCCTCTGTGGTCAAAGCATTTTCCTTACGAAAAAGCAAAGGCCGCGATCTGTGCAATCGCGGCCTCTGGCTGAACCTTGCTTGAATCTAGGCGATCATGGCTGACTCGATCTCCCCGCAAGTTCTGCCGCAGCCGCTACTCCGCTAAACCAGCAGTAGCGAAACGGCCCGGTAAACGAGGTAAATCGCATCATAAAGCAATCCCATCTAATGATCGAAGAGGCTGTGCCCTCCGAGCGCGCTATTGTAGCGAACTGGCTACAGCGGAGAAGGCATTATTTGCGTTCGACCCGATCAGGCGTACCGTCCCTACCACCAGCACCAGGATGACCGCCAGCATTACCGCGTATTCGGCAATGTCCTGCCCTGCATCTTCCCGCCAAAGTCTCTGGATCAGTTCGGACATGTTATCCCTCCAATCTCTACTTCTACCCCCTCGCGGGAGGGTAGAACGAAATGGCGCACCCATAATGCCGCACGGTGGAGTGCTTGTCAAATGTGGAAATCATCCACCAGATCGCCGGAGACGCTGCAAAAATAAGGCTGATCGCCGCCGTGCCTCTCGTCGTTGCTTTCCCACTCCCGTTCTGTTGAAATGGGCGATCAATAATTCTCTAAGACAATCCAAATCAAGAGAGAACCCTGATGCAGTGGTATTTCTTTTTCTTCCTGGTGTCTGGTTTTTGCAGCGTCCTTTATGAAGTGGTCTGGCTCCGGCTGGCCATGGCGCAATATGGAGTCACGACCCCGCTTATCTCGCTGGTTCTCTCCACGTTTATGTTGGGACTAGGCTTGGGCTCATGGGGCGCCGGACGCCTGCTTAAGAAATGGAGAGAACGGCTGTCCATCCCGTCGCTGCGGCTCTATGCTCTCACCGAGTTGTTAATTGGTGTTTCAGCCTTGGCTGTTCCCATCGAACTGTCCTGGGGCAGAGCGCTTCTGGAGAGGCTGCAAACACACGGATTATCCTCCTCCGGCTTTTATTTGGCAGCGGGAACCTGGATTGCGCTTTCCCTGGTGCCTTGGTGCGCCTGTATGGGAGCGACGTTCCCCTTCGCGATGTTCGCCATTGCAGAAGGATCTGGCAGCCAGTCCCCGCGCTCGTTCAGCTACCTGTATCTTGCCAATGTCTTGGGCGCGGTTGTGGGCGCTTGGTTTCCTTTGCTCTTAATTGAAGCATTAGGGTTTCGAAAAACTCTGTACGTCAGTTCCGTCCTCAATTTTGTCTTGGCCATTTCCGCCTTTATTCTCAGTATGCGCCGGACCAAGGACGAAGCTGCGGAACGCGTCGCAGCGGTACCCTCGCCAGTTTTGCCGCTTCAAGATTCCGATAAAGGTTCCCCTAGAAGTTCCGACAAACGCAACCTGCTCTGGCTGCTTTTTGGCACCGGTCTTACCAGCATGGCGGCGGAAGTAGTCTGGGTCCGCCTGTACACTCCGTGGCTGGGTACCGTGGTCTATGCTTTCGCGGCCATTCTCGCTGTCTACCTTGGCGCTACCTACGTCGGATCTCTGATCTACCGCAAACGGCTGCTTCGCCCCGAATCGTTCGGAAGCCTGGTGTGGGCCGTCCTTGCGTTCACCATCTTTCTTCCGCTGCTCGCTGCTGACCCCAGACTCTCCATGAACGGATTTCTGCGTCTAGCGCTGGGTGTGGTCCCATTTTCGGCAGTGCTCGGATTCTTGACTCCACTGATGGTCGATCACGTTTCTTCCGGTGACGGAGAGCGTGCTGGGCGCGCCTACGCGGTCAACGTAGTGGGCTGTATTCTCGGACCGCTGCTCGCCGGTTTTGTGCTGCTGCCTTTGCTGGGCGAGCGCACGTCGCTGTGCGTGCTCGCACTGCCGTGGTTTGCAGTTGCCCTGCTGATGACGAAGTCGCCACTTTTTCTTGCAGAAAGACTCGCCTGAGCGCGGCAGACGGGTGGGATTCGCTGCGTTGGCTGCGGTCTCGGCTGTCCTATTCTTTTCCACCAGTAATTTCGAAGATCAGTTCCTGCATCGGATGGTCAGGCGCGACTATATGGCTACGGTTGTGGCGAAAGGCGATTCCCGCCTGGAAAAGCGGCTCCTCGTCAACGGCCAGGGCATGACGGGCATGCGTCCCGTCACCAAGATGATGGCGCACTTACCGCTCGCCATGCTGGACCGCAAACCAACCAACATTTTGATTATCTGCTTCGGGATGGGTACCACACACCGGTCGGCTCTTTCCTGGGGCATATCTTCTACAGTGGTCGAACTGGTGCCGAGCGTTCCGAAAGTGTACGGATTTTTTCATGCCGACGGGCCTAGCCTGCTGCAATCTCCGCGGTCGCACCTGGTGATTGATGACGGACGCCTTTTTCTGGAACGCACCTCCGAGCTGTACGACGTAATCACAATCGATCCGCCACCACCCGTGGAAGCAGCTGGTTCCAGCTTGCTCTACTCCACTGAGTTCTACACCCTGGTCAAGCGCCATTTGCGTCCCGACGGGATTCTGGAGCAATGGTTGCCCTACGGAGAACCGATCGTGCAATCGTCGGTAGCAAAAGCCCTGCGGCAATCCTTTCCGAATGTGCGCGTATTTGTTTCCGTCATGGATTATGGGTTTCACTTTCTCGCCACCATGTCTCCAATACCAACCGTAACTGCGACTACGCTAGCCGCCCGCATGCCCTCCCAAGCCGCAGCCGACATGATTGAGTGGGGCCCCGAATCTTCTCCCGAACGGCAATTCGCCGCGGCCTTGAGCAGGGAACTCCCACTGGATCGACTGATTCAACTGTATCCCGATGCTCCTGCGATGGACGATGATCGGCCGGTTAACGAGTACTATTATTTGCGGCACCGTCCAATTTTTGACCGCATGCTGTCTGGGTTATCGGGACGTGGAACAATCGCTCAACGTTGATTGCGAAATCGGACACCCGGGTTGACGCGATCGGCCTGAGCGACCGGATCTTTCCTCACTCCGTGTCGGGATCGACCGCAGCGGCTCGTTGCACAGCTCCCACTGCCGTCGCCGCGCATACTCCCATGGAAAGATAGAACAGCCCGAACCACCTCTCCTGCCAGTTAGGCAAGACGAGGAAATGAAGGGACGCGTAGGCCAGCGTCACCGCGAACAACACTCGCATCGGCTTTGCAACCACACCAATCGTCCCCAACAGCAGGAAGGGAATGAAAAAGCTTTCTGTCATCAGGGTTATTCCCGCTCTGAGCGCGGAAAGGTATTCCCGCAGGGAAAGTCCAACCGACATTTCTGCCGGCGCAACCGGCACGCCAACAAAGTTTCGATAGTAGAGCATCCCAATGCCGTAATCTCCCGCGAAGTGGTTAATGCAGAGGACCGACGCGACTGCAAGTAACACCAATACGCAAGCCTTCCAAAGGTCAACCCTGCGCTCCAACCAGCACGCCAAAATAGTTGGTCCCGCCAGCACTACGAAATCAGTGCGGAAGTAGATGGATGCGAGCAGCAACGCCACTCCGGGAGCGAATCGTTTCTTTTCAAAAATCAGGTACAGTCGCCGCGAACGCAATCAGCGTAGCCATCGTGTCGGCGGTTGGATCTCGTCCCAGCATCGTAAGCGGCGGACTGATCATCAACAGCAGTGAAATCGCAAATGTAAACATACGACTGGCGTAGCAGCCAACCCAGAGGAAAACCAGAATCCCCAGCAGGAAATACGAACCCACCGAGATCAAAATTCCCGACCGCACCAGTCCCAGCCCGGTCTTGCTGACCAGCCAGAGCGTCTGATTGTAGAGAGGACGAATCGCAAACAGCGGCAGGAACTCCGCATACCGGTAAGGGTTCGCCGCGCGTTCCCGCCGCGACCTGTTCTGGTCGTCAGGCGCGCCCGCCTGGTGCCCGACCAGACTCTCCTGGTCTCCGGTGGGTACTGAGCGTCGTATCTCGGCATACACGCGTTCATGGATTCGAACTATATCCGTCTCTTCCATGAGCAGTGCATTGCCCATGTACTGAATCGCGTCCAGGTGATAGATCGGCTTGCGGTAGAGGTGAATCGCGCAACCACCGAGCAGCAAGAGGTAAACGCCCACGATGGCCTTTTGCCGAAAGCCACTCTGCATAAATTGGAATCCCCTCCGCCGCCAACGCACGATCGCAACCCTGAATCGGTACCTGGAGTGCGGGTTAGTCTCTCACAAACCAAGGCGAAGCGGAACCCAACGCAAAAGCCTCCCCCGAAGCCCAACAGTCGTCCATTCGCAAGAGCTGAGAACCAAGAACTGAAAACTGGCCACTGACCACTGACCACTGACCACTGTTCTACAATCTTCCCGTGCCCGTTCTCCGCAACCTGCGCGTGACCCTCGAAATGATCAAGTGGGAGCACTCCATCTTCGCTCTCCCTTTCGCGCTTTGCGGAGCCATGCTGGCCGCCTCCGGCCTTCCCACCACTCACCAACTTCTCTGGATCGTAATCGCCATGCTCGCCGCCCGCTCCGCCGCCATGGCCTTCAATCGCCTCGCTGACTCGGCCATCGATGCCTCCAATCCCCGTACGCGCACCCGCGCGCTTCCCGCCGGACATCTCTCGCCCGCCTTCGTCGCCACTTTCGTCATCATCTCGTGTGCTATCTTCATACTCGCCGCTGCCCAACTGAATCGCCTCACCCTTTGGCTCTCGCCGGTCGCCCTAGCCGTCCTGCTGCTTTATTCGTACACCAAGCGCTTCACCGGCTGGTCGCATCTCGTGCTCGGATTCGCTCTCGGCATGGCGCCCGCTGCCGCTTGGATAGCCGTTCGCGGTTCGCTCGATCCTCGCATCCTTCTCCTCACCGCCGCCGTCACTTTTTGGGTCGCCGGTTTCGACATCCTCTACGCCTGCCAGGATTTCCAATTCGACCGTGACGCCGGACTCCACTCTATCCCCCGCCACGTCGGCATCCCCCGCGCTCTCTGGATCGCTCGCGCCTTCCACCTGATCATGCTGCTCCTGCTGATCGCCTTGCTCCCAGCCTTTGCTCTCGGCAAACTAGCTCTCGTCGGTGTCGTCGCCGTCACATTGCTCCTGCTCTACGAACACTCCCTCGTCAAGCCCGACGATCTCTCCAAACTGAATGCCGCCTTCTTCACTATGAACGGCGTGATCTCGGTAGTCTTCGCCGCATTCGTAGCTGCGGACATCCTCCTTCGAAAATAGGAACTGCAAGGGACCATGTGGAAGGCAGCCGCCCCGACCATTTCACATCCTTGAGGGTTTTTGAGCGTAGTCGTGTTCTCAACAGTTGCTCCCGGTTTGCCCGTGACTCGGGCGCAATCATCAAGGTGGCAGAACGACCGCATGTCGGGTCTTGTCGAACCCCTTGGCAAGGTAAGATTGCGCAAGCGAAAGGATCGGCCATCAGCATGACCAAAGATGATATTCAGCTACTCTACGAATATGACCGCTGGGCGAACAACAGGGTTTTGCAAGCGGTCTCCACTCTTAGCGTTGAGGAGTTCACGCGTGATCTGGGTGGCAGCTTCCGCTCTGTCCGAGACACGCTGGTGCACATTGTCGGCTGCGAGTGGGCTTGGCTTACAATTTGGAAGGAGCCCTCCGTTAGTTCCGCCTTCGTGACAGATATGTGGACGCGACTCGGCGCCGTATTCCACCCAAATGCATTTCCCGACGTCGCCACGGTGCAGTTAAGGTGGGCGGAAGTCGAAAGAGAACAACTGGAGTTTGTGAGCCGCGTCACGAGCGAATCCTTGGGAAGGATGGTTCCTGTTCGCACAACACCAATCAGTTTGGCACACCTGATGCAGCATCTGGCGAACCATTCCACCTACCATAGGGGTCAAGTCGCTCTAAAGATGCGGCAGCTCGCCGCTGCGCCGGTCGCCACCGACTTCGCTTTGTTTTTACTGGAGGGACGCCGCGAGGCAGCCGACGCACCTTCGGCTGCAAAACTGGCCAGCCCATGATGCCAACCAAAGCCTGACATGTCTGGTGAGCCGTAAAGCTGCTGAACTAATGTGGGTACGGCCGCTCTTCGACAAGCTCAGGGCAAGCTCTCGGCCGTCCGCCGAGCGCAGCGAGGCAACCCGCAGCGACCCCAAAATAAACCGGCGTCCCCACCCCCTGCGGCGGGAACGCCGGTTTCCCCATTCCCATCCGGTGACGGAGGGCGTGAAGATCGCCGATCAGAACTCTGCTTCTCCTGATCTCACCCAAATCATGCCCAACCCACGCCCGTCATTTGTCAAACCCATGTCAAGAGTTTGTAAAGCAATTCGATTGTCATCCTGAACAAGCGTTTTCTGTGCAGTGAAGAATCGGGGCTAGCCGCGCGAAGTGTCGGGTTCTTTGCGACTCAATAATCGCGCGGCTGGCTCGCATCTTCACCGTTCCATTGGTAACCCAACTCTGCCCCGCGAAACTGGTAGCATAAAGATTCCTCCACTCAAACACTGTGCGCTCATTGCTCCACCTCGGCATTCTCTTTCTCGCTCTCCCGCTCGCCTTTCCTGGTGAAGCCCAGAGCAACGCCGGAGAACTCCGCCTCAAAGTCGCCGGGCCCGACGGTCTCCCGCTCAAAGCTACGGTTGAACTCGTCAGCCAGGGCAACGAGTATCGCCATACATTCACTACGGATGATCAGGGCAACCTGGATGCCAAGCGCCTGCCCTATGGAATCTACCAGGTGCAGATCCAAGTGCAAGGCTTTGCTGAGGTTTCCGAGCCGGTTGAAATACGTTCCGCGCTTCCCCTGGATCGCACGATTCGGCTGAAACTGGCTTCAGTTTCCGAATCGGTGAACGGTCAGCGCGTCCGGCACATTGGTCGATCCCTATCGCGCCGGTTCGGTCAATGAGATGGGTTTGGAGACGATTCAGAATCGATTGACCGCGCTGCCCGGCCGCTCCATGCAGGACCTGGTGAACTCAGAACCCGGCTGGCTCTACGAAGGCAATGCGGTTCTCCACCCACGCGGATCGGAATATCAAACGCAATTTGTGGTGGACGGCATTCCGCTCACCGACAACCGTTCGCCAAGCTTTGGCCCGGAAGTCGAAGCCGATGACGTCGATTCCCTCAAGATTTATACCGCCGGCATTCCCGCGGAATTTGGCAGGAAGATGGGCGGCGTGGTTGAGGTCAATACTCTCAAAAGCGCAGATCCGGGATTTCACGGACAACTCACTCTTTTCGGCGGCACCTACGATACGGCCGGGATCAATACCCAGGACCAATACACATGGAAGGGGAATACGCTTGGCGTGAGCGCCTCCGGCAACATGACGGACCACTATCTCAACCCGGTGGTCCCTCAGAATTACACCAACAACGGCACCACCGGCAGTTTTTCGCTGAGCTATGAGCGGGACCTCACGCCAGAAAGACCGTCTCACTCTGATTGTCCGCCATGAACTCGCGCGCTATGCAATCCCCAACGAATTGGTGCAGCAGAACGGAGCGTATGTGCCAAACTCGGACAACACCGTCGGCTGTCCACCCGGTCCCGCCGGAGAGCCGCCGGCCGACTGCGTGTTCATTCCTGGGGGGCAGCTACAGACGGGCGACAACTTTGAAACCATGGGGAGCGTCTCCTACCAGCACATTTTTTCCTCCGATGCGATCGGCTCGCTGCGCGGAATGGCCCGCGATAATTCCAACGATTTTTATTCCAACCCGGCGTCATGGCCCCTCATCGCAACCCAGCACAACGACTTCAAGGAGATCTATTTCAACGGCAGCGTCTCCGTTCATCATGGCAGGCAGGAATGGAAGGCGGGCGTCGAATCCGACGCGATCTTCCTGCACGAAAACTTCAGCTACGTGATGCCCGACTGCGCCGACCCTTCCGACCCTCAATGCCCTATCAATATTGGGATCTTAGACGCGGGTGCGACAACCTTTGCCTTTACCGGCAGCCGTCCGGATCTCGAACAATCGGCCTATGTTCAGGATGCCATCCGGCTCGGCAACTGGACGGTCAACGCAGGGCTCCGATGGGACCACTACCAATTGCTGGTGAACCAGAACGCGGTGAGCCCGCGTGTCGCCATCTCGCGCTACTTCCCCTCCGTCGGCGTGAATATTCACGCCTCCTATGACCGGATCTTCCAGACGCCATCCTTCGAAAACATTCTTTTGTCCAGTTCTCCGGCTGCGGAGGCTCTGGACACCAGCGTTCCCGCAGTGCAACTGCCGGTCCAGCCTTCTCACGGGAACTATTATGAATTGGGAGCGACGAAAGCATTCTTCGGGAAACTGCGGCTGGACACGAATATGTTCCGCCGTGACGTGAACAATTACGCCGACGACTCTCAAGTTCTGAGTACTGGAATCAGCTTCCCCATCGCGTTCAGGAAAGCCATTCTCTACGGCGCGGAGGCCAAGCTCGAAGTTCTACGCTGGGGGCGCTTTTCCGGCTTCGCCAGCTACTCCTACATCGTAGGCAATGTCTGGAACCCGGTAACGGGCGGCCTGTTTCTTGGGGATGATGCCACCGGTGCGACGTCCGACCTAACCGGACATTTTCCCGACTCGCAGGACCAGCGCAACACCGTGCGCGCCCGCGTCCGCTATCAGGTCGCCCCGCGCCTGTGGATCGCCGTGGGCAGCCGATTACAACAGCGGACTGCCGTTTGAACCTGATTTGACCCCCCAGCAATATGCCACGGAATACGGTCAGGTGGTGATTAATCACCTCAACTTCAATCTCGGCCGCATCAGTCCTTACTTCACGCAGAATGCTTCGGTGGGCGTCGATCTCTACCAGCGGGAAAAACACTCGGTGCGCTTGCAGGCCGATGCCCAGAACCTGAGCAACACACTCGAAGTAATCGACTTCGGAGGGCTGTTCTCCGGCAACGCACTCGGCCCGTCGCGGCAATATACCTTTCGCCTGGTAACGACGTTCTAAGAGCCGGGGGAATCCATGTGGCCAGCCGCCCTCGGCTGTCCCGGGCGCAGTCCGGCCCTTTATCTCATCACCAAAACAAAGCGAAGCGCAACGCGATCCGCCATTATCCTTATCCGCGTTCGTCCGTGCAAATCCGTGATCACCTACACCACGAAATACTTCGCCCCCGGATGATGCACCACCAGCGCCGAAGTGCTCTGTTCCGGTTCGAGCAAGAATCCCGAAGTCAGCCGCACTCCAACATTTTCTTCCGGTTTCAGCAGCACAAACAACTTCGTCTGATCTTCTAAATTCGGGCACGCCGGATACCCAAACGAATATCTCGACCCGCGATACTTCTGATGAAACAAATCGCGTATCGCCGCCGCATCCTCGCCCGCAATCCCCAACTCCTCCCGCATCGTCTTATGATGCAGCTCCGCCAGCGCCTCCGCCGTCTCCACACTCAAACCGTGCAGATACAAATATTTCGTATACTCCCCACCCTCAAACAACTTCTGGGTTTCGACCGAAGCCTTCGCCCCAATGGTCACCAGCGAAAATCCAATCACATCCATCTTCCCGGAATTCCTGGCAGCAAAAAAGTCCGAAATACAAAGCCGCCGCCCCTCCCGCTGCCGCGGAAAAGTAAACCGCAACACCTCGGAAGTTCCGGCACTCGGGACTCGAGACTCGGGACCCGGGACTTCATACACCACCACATCATTCCCATCACTCTGGCAAGGAAAATACCCATAAACCACCTTAGGCTCAAACAAGCTCGCTCCCAGCCACTTCTTCTTCCAACTTCTTCTTGATCGGACGGAACTTCTCTTCCACCAGCCGCACGTAATCCGCCTGCGAAGCCGTCTTCAACTGCCACTGATTCTTGAACAACGCGGTCTCATTAATATAGGGAAACACATCCCGCACATCGTAGTGCTTCACCCGCACGCCCCAGAACGGAGGCTCCGGAATATTCGGCGCATCCGTTACCACAACGCTTCGCTCGGCAAACACCGGCCCAGTTTCCTCATCCACGGCCGCCGCCTTCGCGTACTCCTTCACCGTCCGTCCGTCGCGCAGCCGAGTCTCCCGCGCTCCATCCTCCGTGACCAAATCTTCCATCACATGCAGCCCGGCAAAAGCATCCTCAGCATAAAACACGGCATTCGCATACTCCCGCCGCAAGTCGTCCTCAACATACTTGCGCGTCAACGCCGCCCCGCCGCAAATGACGGGGAACTCCAGCTTCTGCCGCTGCAAATCCTGGATTACGTACTTCATCTCCAGCGTCGACTTCACCAGCAACCCGCTCAGCCCAATCGCATCCGCCCCGTGCTCCTGCGCCGCGCTGATGATCTTGTCACCCGGCTGCTTGATTCCCAGATTCACCACCTTGAATCCGTTGTTCGACAAAATGATATCCACCAGATTCTTTCCAATATCGTGGACATCGCCCTTCACAGTCGCCAGCACGATCGTGCCCTTCTGCGATCCACCTTCTTTCTTCTCCATCTTCGGCTCAAGATAAGCCACAGCCTGCTTCATCACTCCCGCCGAATCCAGCACTGAAGGCAGTTGCATCTTGCGCGCGCCAAATAGATCGCCAACGGTCTTCATTCCGTCCAGCAGCACGGTATTAATCAATTCCAGCGCCGAGTAAGCCCCAAGCGCCTCTTCCAGCAATTCTTCCAAAGACTTCTTGTGCGCCCCCTCCCCAACCGATTTCTCTCCGTTGATGATCGCAAACTTCAGCTTATCTTCGACCGACAGCGTATCCACATGCGCGGTAGTCGAGGCCGCCGGCTTTCCCTTCAGCCCGGCGAAGTGATTCATGTATTTCTGCAGCGGATCGCCATCCGACTCATCGCGGAAAATCAGCTTCCGCGCCAGATCCACTTCTTCCTGCGGAATCTTGTACAGCGGATAAATCTTCGTGTAATTCACGATGGCCATATCGAGCCCATGATCCACCGCCTCATGCATGAATACCGAATTCAACACCCGCCGCGGATAGGCGTCCAACCCAAACGAAATATTGCTCACCCCCAGAATCGTCTTAACGTTGGGCAATTCTTTCTTAATCCGCTCGACCGCCTTCAGCGTCTCAATCCCGGCGCTCCGGTACTCATCCTGCCCGGTGGAAATCGGCAAAGTGAGCGCGTCGAAAATCAGATCCGTTCCGTCCAGGCCATACTTCTTCGTCGCGAGATCGAAAATCCGGTGCGCGATCGCCGCCTTCTTTTCCGCCGTCAGCGCCATGCCGTCTTCATCAATCGTCAGCGCAATCACCGCCGCTCCGTAGCGCTTCGCCATCGGCAGCACCAGCGACGTACGCTTCTCCCCATCCTCTAGGTTGATTGAGTTGATGATCGCCCGCTCGGGAATCCTCTTCAGCGCCTCTTCGACCACATCGGCCTCGGTCGAATCCACCAGGATCGGCGCCGGAACCCGCGTGGCGATCTTCTCCAGAATTGAGGAGATGTATCCCTTTTCATCCTCGCCCACAATCGCGCAGCACAAGTCCAGCATGTGCGAGCCTTCATTCACCAACTTTTTCGCCAGCGCCAAGATGTCGTCGTACTTCTTGCCCTGCACCAGCTTCCGGAAATGCTCCACACGGGTAGTCGTATTCATTTCCTCAGCGACGATCAGAGGCTTAGGTTCCAGATCGAGCGGAACGGAAGTGTACGCGCTCGAAGCAGCGCCAACTCTCTTCACTTCGCGCTTCGCAGGTTCCACCCCGGAAACCGCGTCGACCACGGCTTTCAGGTGCGCGGGAACTGTACCGCAGCACCCGCCCACGATCCGGACGCCGTAATCCTGCACGAAGTGTTTGTGGTACTCCGCCAGTTCCTGCGGCGTCAGCTTGTAAACCGCGTGCCCGCCCTCGTTGTGCGGCAGGCCTGCATTCGGCAGAACCGACACTTCCTTCGTCGAATTCACCGCCAGATAGCGGACCGCATCATTCATCTCCTTCGGACCGGTAGCGCAGTTCAGTCCCAGGATGTCCACATCAAAAGGCTCCAGCGCTGTCAACGCCGCGCCAATCTCGGTTCCCAGCAGCATCGTGCCGCTTTCCTGCAACGTCACCTGCACGGTCACAGGCAGGCGTTTCCCGGCTTTCCGCATCGCTTCCAGCACGCCGATAGTCGCAATCTTCGCCTGCAATAGATCCTGGCAGGTCTCGATCAGCAGCACATCCACGCCGCCCTCGATCAGCGCTGCCGCCTGCTCCTCATACGCCGCTGCCATCGCATCAAAGCTGATGTGTCCCAGCGACGGCAACTTAGTCGTCGGCCCCATCGATCCCGCTACAAACCGAGGCCGCTCCTTGGTCGAAAACTGCTGCGCCACCTCCTTCGCCAGTTGCGCCGCCTTAACGTTGATCTCGCGCACCCGGTCCGGCAGTTCAAACTCGCTCAGCACGATGCGCGATCCGCCAAACGTGTTGGTCTCGACAATGTCGCAGCCCACCTTAAAGAAATCGGCGTGAATCTCCCGAATGATATCGGGACGGCTTAACACCAGCACCTCGCTGCAATTCTCTTTGCCCCAGTAATCATCCAGAGTAGGATTGCGCGCCTGGATATTGGTCCCCATCGCGCCGTCATAAACTACAACGCGTTCCCTCACGGTTTGTAAGAAATCAGCCATCAGCTCAAACCTTGTTTCCTGGCACTCCGTGCTAGCGACTCAGTACAAGATATGCACAAACGCCGGCCCCCGAGGACCGGCGTGTGATCGACTTCGAACTCGCTTCGAACCCTAACTCCCCGCAACCATCTCCTTGGGAGCTCCACCATCCACGTCGGCCTGGTTGAATACGACGTTCGCTCCCATGTGCGCTGGCCGTGAGGCCAGCATCTGCTCCTTGCGATAAACCAGATTGCTGGCATTGAACGTAGCCAGCTCAAACCCATGCCCATGAGTGATCGCGTCCGTAGGGCAAGCCTCCACACAGTACCCGCAAAAGATACAACGGTTGTAATCGATGTTGTAGATTTTGGCGTAGCGCTCGGCGCCGCTTACGCGGTGTTCGGCGGTGTTGTCGGCGGCTTCGATGTAGATGCAGTTGGAGGGACAGTTGGCGGCGCAGAGGAAGCAGGCCACACACTTTTCCAGGCCGTTTTCGTCGCGCTGGAGGACGTGAGCGCCGCGGAAGCGGGCTTCGAACCTCGCTCCTTTCAACGGACCTTTGCCGTCGGGATAATTCTCCACCGTGGTGGGCTGGAACATCTCCATGAAAGTGATGCTCATGCCTTTGGCGATGGCCGCGATGTTTTTCAGTACCGGCATACCCATCTAGTATACCGGATGCCAGGCGATTGAGGCGGTACGGCACGAACAGGAATGACATCCCCCAGATGGGTATGCTCGGGATAAACTGAGTGCTGGCAATTACTTCCATGCGCGTACGGGTGCTCTTTTTCGGCGTGTTGAAAGACCTAGCGGGGAGACCCAGCGACGTGCTGGAGATGCCCGATGGGGCGTTGGTGCGTGATGTGTTGGCGCACTATGCGTCGCAGGCGCCTGAGCTTCGGGAATCGCTGAACTCGATCGCTGTGGCGGTGAATCAGGAATACGCTGCAGCGGAGACAGTGCTGAAGGCTGATGACGAAGTTGGCTTGCTGCCGCCGGTGAGTGGCGGGTCGGGAAAGGCGGCGGCGATCGTCCGCGACGCGATTGATACGCAGGGTGTGCTGGCGCGCATCAAGCGTGGTGAGGATGGGGCGGCGGTGGTGTTTGAGGGAGTGGTGCGTAATCGGACTCGGGGACGTCGGACGCTCTATCTCGATTATGAGGCTTATGAAGAGATGGCGCTTGATCAGATGCTGAGGCTAGCCGAGCAGGCGGTAAAACAATTCCAGGTCCGCGAGGTTGCACTGATACACCGGCTGGGGCGGCTGGAGATCGGCGAGACGAGCGTGTTGGTTGTGGTAGCGTCGGCGCACCGAGCGGCCGCGTTCGACGCCTGCCGCTGGCTGATTGATACGCTAAAGCGCACAGTCCCGATATGGAAGAAAGAATATTTTGAGGATGGCGCGGTATGGGCGGATGGGGACGCGTTTCCGGAGGAAATTCGCCGGGGAAATTCCCCCGTCCGAGGCAGCCCCGGACGGGAGGGCGCATCTAAGTGAGCGGCCGGCGGTGCCGGAGCGTGCGCTCAGCTGGGACAGCCGAGGTGGCTGTCCCCACGGGCCGGGCGGCTTGATTGCAACGTATACTTCTTTTACTGAATGAGAAAATCCTTCACCCTGATTGTGCTGCTGTTGGTTTGCGCCCGGTCGCGAGCGCAACAGGCTGCGGCGCAGAAGCCATCGACGGCCGAGCCGGAGACCACGCTCAAGGTCGACGTCAAACTGGTGAATGTGTACGTGACTGTGACTGACGATCACGGCGCGCCCGTTGCCGGGCTGAAGAAAGAAAATTTCATGGTGCAGGAGGACGGGCACGCGCAGAAGATTTCTGTGTTTGACAAGGAATCGGCGCTGCCGCTTTCGATTGCGCTGGCGATCGACACCAGCTTGAGCACGCGTCACGACCTGCCGCTGGAGCAGGCCTCGGCGAAGCGGTTTGCTCGAGCGATCCTGCGGCCGGTGGATGCGTTGTCGGTGTTTGGTTTCAGCGAGAGCGTGTCGCAGTCGACCTCTTATACCCCAGACCTGAAGCGCATTGATGAAGGCATTGACCACATCCGCCTGGGAGCGGCCACGGCGCTGTTCGACGCCGTCTATGTAGCCTCGCGCTCGCTCGACCGCCGGCAGGGACGGAAGGTGATGGTGCTGATCACCGACGGGGGAGATACCATCAGCCGGGTCGATTATAAAGAGGCGGCGCGCGCCGCCGAAGAGGCGGAAGCTTTGGTCTATAGCATTATCGTGGTGCCTATCGAGAACAGCGCGGGACGCGAAACCGGCGGCGAACATGCGCTGATCCAGCTGTCGGATGATACGGGAGGGAAGTATTACTATGCGACTTCGACGTCGCAGCTCGACGATGCCTTTCGGCAGATCAGCGATGAACTGAGGACGCAATATCTGCTGGCTTATTATCCGTCACAGCGGACCTCGACCTCGCAGTTTCGGCGCATCCAGGTTGCGATTACGGGGCCGGCTGAGGCGGCGGCTTACCGCGTGCGAAATCGGGCTGGTTACTACACGACGAAGTCGGACTTTTGAAATCAGTGGTCAGTGGCTAGTTGCGGTGGCCATTCCGGCACCTTGATTGACAAGGATGGTGGATGGTTTGGTATTGTTCGGACTTGCTTCGACATGGTTGAAGGATTGCTTTTCCATTCCAAGAATCAGCTTGGGTTCGCGGGTGCTTGTTTCTGAGTTCGTGTTACTCGCACCGAGTTGAGATGCACGGTTTCTCGTCCCATCAAACGGCGATTGCCGATCCAGCTTCCGAGTTTTGAAACGGGAACTTAAGAGAGGTTCAGTGAATAGTCTGAATGGAAGGTTTGCGATCTTGAACTGCAATTTCTCTAGACGTTTTGCCGCGCGAGCCGGAATGTTCGCGGTAACGGCTTTGCTGGCTTCGCCGTTGCTGGTGGCGCAGACGGTGGGAACGGGGAGCATTGTGGGCACGGTCGCGGATCCACAACAGAGGGCGCTGGCCGGCGCCAAGGTGGAGATCACGAGTGCGGGGAGGGCTGCCGTAATCCATGTGACGACCTCCCCGACGGGACTGTACTCATCAGGACCGATTCAGCCGGGGGAATATGTGGTGCAGGTCGAGGTCAAGGGATTCAAACCGGCGCACCTGTCATCGGTGGTTCACGTCGGGAACACGACCCGCGCAGATCTGACGATGCGAGTAGAAACGGAGAAGCCGCGGGTTGAGGTTCCGGGGGGTGCGGCCGTTAACATCGAGCAACCGACCGTGCAAAGCGTGGTCGACGGGGATAAGGTTGAGAAGCTGCCGATCGGCGGGCGAAATTTTCTTGACCTGGCGCAACTCGAGCCCGGGCTGCAGATGCAGGACGGCGGGGTGTTCGACGCGAGCAAGAACGGGCTTTCGTCGATCTCGGTTCTGGGCCACTTCGGCCGCGGCGTGAGAACGGAAGTGGATGGTGTCGACGTCACCGACGAGACCGCGGGAACCACGACGCAGAACATTCCCGCGAGCGCGATCCAGGAATTCCAGCTTCCCCAGTCATTGCTCGACCTCTCCACGGGACTGAGTTCCGCCGGCGCGGTGAACGTGATTACGCGATCGGGAAGCGATCAGATACATGGAGCGGCGTTTGGAGTGTACCGCGGCGATCAGGGTGCGCCGAGTTCGGCGGCGTCTTCTTTCCAGCGGGAGCAATTTGGGGCGAATGCAGGGGGAGCGATTATCAAGAACAAAGTCTTCTGGTTCGCCGACGCCGAGCGCACGCAGCAGAATTTGACTGCGGCCGAGCCCTTTAGTTATCCGTTTAGCGCGCTCAGCGCTATCCTTTCGCAGCCCTACCGTGAGTTCGACACGGATGAACGCGTGGACTGGAACATGAGGGGCAGCACGCGGGCTTTCTATCGTTTCAATTACTTTCAGAACAGCGATTTGCGACCGGATGGCTCGGCCAGCTCGGCGCAGCAACTCCGGAACACGAACAACACTCTAACTAACGCCTTGGGTGTGGACTTCAACACCGGGGTGTACACGCATAGTCTGCGCTTTGAATATCTCAAGCTTCGTAATACTGTGTTGGATGCCACGAGTGGGCTTGGCGGGGCCGACAATCCTATTCCGGGGCTGGGCATTAATATTGGTGCGTCCACGGCGGGGAATTGCATTCTCAGCGGCGGGGGCGGCTATTGCGGAGGGCCAAGCTGGCTGGCGCCGCAGAAGACGACTCAATCGGACGAACTCGCGAGGTACGACGGCAGCAGGGTGTTGGGCGAGCACGTCATTCGATACGGGATTGCGTTCAATCGCATCAATGCCGCACGTTTGGCGGACCTTTCATCATTTCCGCAGGTGGGAACGACTTCGCTGGCAGGGTCGACATCGTCCGATCCAACTTCTTATCCCGCAGATTGGGTGAGCCTGGGGAACGGGATTGGATTTTCCACTGCGAAAGCTTCGTTTGGATTTCCTGGCGGAGGACTGGGTCCGGACAATCGGGTGGAACTGTACGTTGGAGATCGGTGGAAATACAGCCCGAGAGTGGCGGTGACATATGGTGTTCATTATGTGCATGACACGGGGCGCACGGATAGCGGCCTGGGTGCGTTGCCGGACTTGAATCAGTGGTTGCCGGGGTTGGGCGCCAAGGTCCGGAATCCGAACCTGAACCTCGCGCCTCAGTTCGGTTTTGCCTGGGACGCAGGGGGCAACGGTAAGACGGTCATTCGAGGCGGAGCCGGGTTGTTCTTCGCGAACACGCTCTGGAACAGCACGTTACTGGACAGCCCGGCGCGCCTTACGAAGGGGATTTTCGCCGACGCTCCCCAAGTCTGCTCTGGAGGCGTAGCCGCACCATTTGCCTGGCCTACCAGTCTGGTGGGGGTCACTTCCATTGCTTCGGGTGCGGCAACGGTTCTGAACACGCCGACCGGTTTGCAGGCGCAACCCACGTTCTGCGGCCAGACCATTTCGACCGCCGCGCCGGCAGTTCTGGCGCTCAGCGGCGCTTACCAGGCGGCGGCCGCGGGCGTTCCCGGGAGCCAGCCGAATGGCAACTTCGTAGGCACGGCACTATCGGCGCTGAACCCCAGCAATGACCTTTTCTATCCGAACTACCGCACGCCGCGCTCCTACCAGATGAATTTTGGCATCCAGAAGGAAATTCGTCCGGGGTCGGTGCTCAGTCTCGATTACATCCGCAACATCGGCGAGCATTACCTGATCGGGCAGGACGTCAACCACAGCGGAGCGGCGCGCAGCTTCAATCAAGCCAATGCCGTTGCCGCGCGGGACGCGGCCCAAACGGCCGCTGGCTGCCCCACCGGATTTGGCCAGGCCACGTGCATGATCACGGCGTTAGGTCAAGCGGGGGCGCAAACGGCCTACTCTACGGCGGGGCTGGATTCGAACCTGCAGACGGCCAAGGGCGGGCCTTGCACCTACTGCGCGTTTCCGGGAACGAACCCGATCACCAGCAATATCGGAGCGGTGGGCGGAGTCGACGTGTTGTTTCCGGACGGGCGCTCGGTCTACAGCGGGTTGCAGGCGAAACTGGTGACGCGGATCGACCGGCCGGTGCGGTTTGTGAAGACTGCGAATCTGCAGGTTGCCTACACACTGTCCCGGTTCGTTAGCCAGGCGCGGGATGAGGACGGTATCAACCTAGCGACAGACAACGACAACCCGCTGCGATTTACGGGACCGGACGCGCTGGACCGCAAACAGCAGATCTCGTTTAGTGGGACGTTCGATTTGCCGTTCTATACGAAGCTCAGCATGGTCGGACATTTCTACAGCCCCCTTCCGCAGAGCCTGCTGCTCCCGGAACTGACCCACGGGGGCGAAATCTTTGCCACTGACTGGCTGGGAGCCGGGTTGGGTTCCGCCGGGGCTCCTGAGCCTTTGCCGGGAACACAAATTGGACAGTTCTCGCACAGCACCAACATCGATAATCTGCAAACTGCGATCAACACCTACAACCACATCTATGGCAACAACTTGACTCCGGCCGGCGCATGCCTGGTTGCAAACAACGTGCCTGGCAGCGACCACTTCAAATGCCCGGGGCTGATATCCGGGCCGCAGGTTATGACCCCTGGCGACATGGTGGCTCTCGGCTGGGTGCTGCCGACGGTCGGCTCGGTTGCCCCAAATGCGATCGGAATTCCATGGTTGAAGACGATGGATTTGAGGGCATCGTGGCCAATCAAGATAAAAGAGCGCGTGATGATCGAGCCGAGCGCCAGCGTTTTCAACGTTTTCAACCTGGTGAACACTTTTCTGCCGGGGAACTTGCCGGGTGCTTCCTTGCTGCCCGGCCAGAACGGTTTGCTGGCGCCGAATGTATTGGGCGGGGTCAGTTCGCCTTCGGGTTTTGCGCCCTTCCGGGCGGGTTTTCAGTCGGGAACCTATGCCACGAGCGCTCCGCGTTTGTTTGAATTCGGATTGAGGATCAGTTTCTAGAGTCGAGTTGGACAGCCATAGGACAACCGAGCCGTGACTCTCCGCGCCAGCTTTTCCAGTGTGATGGCGACCCAACACGAAAGCTGCTCCGTGTACAATGTTGCGATGCCTTTTCGCCCCCAGGGAAATCCCAACGCCGGCAAGCACGGCCGGACCCCGCCCCCCGAAGAAACTTTTGAAGAAGCCAGCTTCCTGAAGAGTCTAGGCGAGAAGCAGAAGCAGGTCAGCGTCAAGCTGATGGATGGACAGACAGTGAGCGGCTGGATTGAATACTACGACAAGCACATGGTACGCCTGACGCGCGAAGGCGCTCCCAATCTTTTCATTTTCAAGCACGAGATCATGTACATTGCCGAAGACGGCGGGAAGAAGAAGTGAAGCGGGCTTCGGGCTTCGGCTTTCGGGCTTCGGAACTTCCTCCGCTGTCCCGCGTTGTTTTCGACCTTGAAGCCCAATAGCCGACGCCCGAAGCCTGGTATCCAGACCTGTGCCTAACCCCAACGACAGCTTTCTCCCTGCCATGTCCGCCATCGCTCGGGAGGCGGGCGCTTTGCTGATGGATTACTTCCACCAGCACTTGAAGATTGAATACAAGGGCGACGCCGATTTGGTGACGGCGGCTGACCGGGCTGCCGAAGTGCTGATCCGCGACCGCATCCGGCAGCAGTGGCCTGCGCACGATGTTCTGGGCGAAGAGCAGGGACTGAGCGATCAGGGCAGCGATTATCGCTGGTACGTCGATCCGCTGGATGGCACGACGAACTTCGCCCATGGTTATCCTGTTTTCTGCGTTTCGATTGCCCTGGAATACCGTGCTCCTGAACACCAAGGGCTGGAACAGAAGGGCAAGCGCATTGCCGCGGTGATTTACGATCCCACGCGCGATGAGTTGTTTTCCGCCGAGCAGGGAAGAGGCGCGCAGCTCAATGGCGAGCCGATCCATGTCTCGAAAACGCCTGCGCTGAAGGAATGCCTTCTGGCCACGGGCTTTCCCAGCCACAAGCGGCACAAGAATCCGAATATTTACTTTTATCACCAGATCACGCTGCACACTCACGGAGTGCGGCGGGCGGGATCGGCCGCGCTCGATTTGTGCAACGTGGCCTGCGGCCGCTTCGATGGTTTCTGGGAGTTCAATCTCAATCCGTGGGACACGGCGGCGGGCGTGCTGATTGTGGAAGAGGCAGGCGGGAAAGTGACGCGCTTCGATGGTTCGCCCTTTGAACTCAATAGCCGCGAGACGCTGGCTTCGAACGGGCTGCTACATGGTGCGCTGCTGCGGGAGTTCGAGGAAATCTTTGCGGGGCGAGGGCTGGAGGCGTTGCCGGATCCGCGGATATATGAGAGATAAACCTTGAAACACAGAGGGCCCTTCGGCTTCGCTCAGGTCAAGCAAAGTGGAACAAAGGGTACTTCAGTCGACCACGTCAAATTATCTGCCGCGTTACAATTGAAGGGTGGACTGCTGCTTCCGGCGTCCTTCAATACTTAGTCCTACAGGTTCAACGTGATCAACTCTCTTCTGGAACGCAAAATCGAAAAGCGGCCCGACAAGGTCCGGCTGCACGGGCGCATTCTTTTTCTCACCGAAGACCCGGAACTGATCAAGCGGCAACTGGCCGGCGAAGATCTGCCCTGGGATACGAAGAATCCCGCGAATAATCCCAAGCTGCGCGACGACATCTCGACCGACGAGATTACTCCGGCGCACTACTGCTTTTATTTTGATGAGACGCTGGGGGAGATTCCGTATCTTGGGCTGAAGTGCGGCAGCGTGACGCCGATTGGGCGCGGCGACGTGAAGCGCGGCGGTTTTGTGTGCGCGGTGAGCGGGAAGCGGCGCGGGAAAGGATCGAGCCGGGAGCAATCGCCTTACGCCGAGATGTGTGCCGGCATTCAAGTGGTGATCGCGGAAAATATTGAGCGCATCTACAAGCAGAATTGCCAGAATCTGGGAGTGCTGACTTCGACGGACTTTTCGTTGATCGACAGGATTCGCGGCGGGTGAAGAGATTGCGCTTGCTGAGTTCACGGCGGGGGAAGATGAGATTACGCGGCAGGTGATTGAATACGGCGGGCTGTTTCCGTTCAATGTGGCGCGCATGCAGGGGAAGGTGTTCTTGCCGCCGATCAAGACGGGCAAGCGTCCCGATGACCTTGGCGGAAAAGATCTTTGCGCGGCACATGATTAACGAAAAGGGCGAGGTGGGCGTTGCGGCTGTGAAGCCGGGCGATACTGGATTTGCCCGCGCCGACCTGCGCTTCAGCCATGAGTACGTCACGCCGATGGCGGCTATCTTTTTCGAACGCTATGTCGGCAAGGATGCGAAGGTGAACGATGCCTCGAGCATTATCTTTTTCCGCGACCATCTTACGTTTCTCGATGAAGTGATTTCGGAAGAGAAGAAGAAGCTTGGCCTGCTCGATCTGGCGACGCAACTCAAGCTGAAGCAGCAGGATTTCGCCGCGAAGCAGGGAATCAAGCTGCATGGAGAATTGAAAGACCGCAAGGGGTCGGAGGGCATTTGCCACTCGATCGTGCTCGAAAGCTACGCGCTGCCGGGGCAGTTGAACATTGGCTCGGACTCGCATACGCCGCACGTGGGCGCGATCGGCTGCGTCGCTTTCGGCATTGGCACCACCGACGTGTTCAATAGCTGGATTACGAAAGATGTGCGCGTGAAGGTGCCGGAGTCGGTGAGGATCGTGATTCGCGGCAAGAAGCATGCGAATGCCACGGCGAAGGATTTCATCCTGAAGATTCTGAGCCTCGACTACGTGCGCAGCGGCAAGGCGCTGGCGAAGGTGATGGAGTATGCGGGCGAGGCCATCGAAGAACTCAGCGTGGACGAGCGCGCCACCATGACCAACATGGCGGCCGAGATTGGCGGATTCACCGGCATCGTTGCGCCGGACAAGAAGGCGGTCGACTTTCTGGTCGGAGCGGCGCGGCATGGATCGGAAGAAAGCCGAGGCCATGATTGAGGGCTTGTACAGCGATCCGGATGCGCAGTATGCGCACGTGATCGAACTCGATGCGGCGGAGATTACGCCGATGGTTGCGACTCCGGGCGATCCGGGCAATGGGAAATATGTGCGCGAGCTGAATACGCCCGTGCCGGTCGAGATCGCCTACGGCGGCACCTGCACGGCGGGCAAGAACGAAGACATGGATATGTATGCGCCGTGCTGGCCGATGCGCTCAAGCAGGGCAAGCGCGTGGCCGAGCTCGGTGAAGTTCTACATCCAGTTTGGATCGCAGGAGACGCGCGAGTATTGCCTGCGCAAGGGCTACCTGGATGTGTTTCAGAAGGCTGGGGCGATTGTGATCGAGCCGAGTTGCGGAGCCTGCATCAATGCGGGGCCGGGAGTTTCGACGCGTCCCGATCAGGTGGTGATCAGCGCGCAGAACCGCAATTTCCCCGGCCGCAGCGGTCCGGGACAGATGTATCTGGCTTCGCCGTTTACCGTCGCGGCTAGCGCGGTGGCAGGGTACATCGTGGAGTACGAGCCGAGCGAGGCATTGGTCGGAGTGTAGTGGGCAGCGTAGGGCACGAGCAGTCTTGAGCTACCGCGGTGCTCCTTGCAAGTGGTTGAATTCAGGCAGGGTGGCCGAAATCAGCCAGTGCTGGATCTGCAACTTTTTCTCGCGATCCGAGTTCAAATAGATAGGCGCTTCGGATAGAAACAAGATCTAGAAGACCTGCAGATCCGGTGGGTTTTGCAATGGAGGCGGATCTGGGACAAGGGGGATCACCATGCGGTACATGAAATATTTGGCTTTGGTGGCGGTTCTGATGCTGCCGCTGACCTATTCGCAAGCGCAGGTTGCGGTTGGCGTGGGAGTTGGGCCGGGCTACATTGGCGCACGCCGGTGTGCGCCTACGGCTACTACGGATATTATCCTTATGCCTGCGCGCCTTACGGCTACTACGGACCTGACTGGTTTGCGGGCGGAATGTTCATCGGCGCCGGCCCATGGTATGGCTGGGTGGCGGTTGGGGCCGCGGCTGGGGCTGGGGCATGGTCTGGGGCTATGGCGCGGGGGTTCGTCGGCGGACGCGGGTTTGTAGGCGGACGTGGCTTCGTCGGTGGACGTGGATTTGCAGGTGGCCGCGGATTCGCCGGTGGACGCGGCTTTGCGCGCGGCTCGGCTGGCGGCTTCCACGGTGGCGGCGGTTTCATGGCGGAGGTGCGGTTCACGGCGGTGGCGGCGGATTCCACGGTGGCGGCGGCGGACATGGCGGGGTGGCGGACACCGGTAAGCTTGTCCGCAGCTTGATCTGAGATGAGTCGAGTCCGCAATGAAACAGAACGGCTGGCAGCAAGGCTGCCGGCCGTTTCGTTTTTTGTCCAGGCCTCTTTATTCCGGTATAGAGCCTGTACCGCAGTCCGCATTTCTTGCTAGAATGTGCGGTTCGCGGAGACGCCGCCTAGTAGTAAAATATCTGTATAGATCTCAGGAGACTCACACCCTTATGACCTACGTGATTGCAGAGCCTTGCATCAACACCAAAGACACCGCGTGCGTGGATGCGTGTCCGGTGGATTGCATTCATCCCAAGAAGGATGATCCCAAGTACGCGACGGAGCCGTTGCTCTACATCGATCCGGTGGAGTGCATCGACTGCGGCGCGTGCGTGCCGGTTTGTCCGGTATCGGCCATCTTCGCGCTCGACGATCTGCCGGAGAAGTGGAACGAGTTCACCGCGAAAAACGCGGCGTATTTCGGGCGGTAGAGAAGCTGTCAGCTTTCAGCCGTCAGGAAAACCAGGTCTGGGCTTGAGGCAAATTCAAAAGGCGCGCGTCCATGTATGGATGCGCGCCTTTTTCTTTTGAGGTTCACAAATGTGACCTCAAACTTTCGAATCGTCGGCATGTTTCTTCTGACGGCTGACGGCTGATGGCTCTTCCGCTAGAATCATCCCTTCACCTCGGGTCTCCCATGGCACTGATGGAGTCGGAAGCGATCGTGCTGCGCACGTATCCGCTGCGCGAGGCCGATTTGCTGGTCACGCTGTTTACGCGCGCGGAAGGCAAAGTGCGCGGCGTGGCGCGGTCGGCGAAGAAATCGAAGCGGCGCTTTGGCGGGGCGCTGGAGCCGCTGACTTATGTGCGCGCATTTTATGACGTCCGCGAGCGGCAGGAGCTGGCGCGGCTGGATGCCTGCGAGGTGCTGGAGTCTCCGCTGGCCACCGAAGTCAGCTATGCGCGGGCGGTGGCGCTGGCGCATGTGGCCGAGTTGCTCGACGAGTTGCTGCCCGATCGCGAAGCCAATGACGCCATCTTCCGGCTGACGCTTTCGGTGCTGCATGTTCTGACCGGCTCGGATGTGTGGATGCCGGTCACTTATTTCGAACTGTGGCTGACGCGGCTGGTTGGCTTTCTGCCCGAGTTGACGGAGTGCATCGTCTGCGGCCGAAGCTTGAACGGCAGCCGCGCTTATTTTCACGCGCTGGCGGATGGCTTGATGTGTCCTGACGATAAGCGGCTGGCGTCGTCGGAGATTTCAAGCGAGTCGCGGGCGCTGGCGGCGCAGATGTTTCGCGCTCCGGTGGAGAGCTTTGCGGGGACGCCGTGGCCGAAGGCGCAGGGCGCTGATTTGCGGAAGTTTCTGATTCAAACTTTGCAGCGGCATATTGAGAAGAAGCTGGTTACGGCGGGGATGCTGGAGAAGGGCGGGTTCTAATCCTTAGCTGACGGCTCGCCGATCTCGCTTCCGTTACAATCATGCAATTAATCTTTCTTGCTCCCGAACAAGTCTGTGAATCCATCCAAAGCCCAATTCGCTGACGTTCCAGGAACTCATCCTGCGGCTGCAGGCGTTTTGGGCGGAGCGCGGATGCGTGCTGCAGCAGCCTTATGACGTGGAAGTGGGCGCGGGGACGATGGCGCCGGAGACGTTTCTGCGCGTGCTGGGGCCGAAGCCTTACAAGGTGGCGTATGTGCAGCCTTCGCGGCGTCCGGCGGACGGGCGGTATGGGGAGAATCCGAACCGGCTGTTCAAGCACATGCAGTTGCAGGTGATCCTGAAGCCTCCGCCGGAGAATGTGCAGGAGTTGTATTTGGAGTCGCTGGGCGCGATTGGGATCGACCTGCGCCAGCACGACATCAAGTTCGAGGAAGACAACTGGGAAGCTCCGACGCTGAGCGCGTGGGGCGTGGGCTGGCAGGTGATGCTCGATGGACTGGAGATCACGCAGTTCACTTATTTCCAGCAGTGCGGCGGCGTGGATTTGTTTCCGATTTCCGCCGAGCTGACTTATGGGCTGGAGCGCATCGGCAGCGTTTCTGCAGGATGTGGATTCGATTTACGACATCGTGTGGGCGCGCGATCCGGAGACCGGGCACGAAGTGAAGTATGGCGATGTGCGGCTGGCGGATGAGCTGCAGTTTTCCGTGTACAACTTCGAGATCGCGGATGTGGAGAAAACGTGGAAGCATTTCGACTGTATGAGGCGGAGTGCAAAGAGCTGATTGAGACGTATGGGAAATGTACAAGCCTCTTGAGGATCAAAGCTCGCAAGGTAGAAGACGACTTGATCGCAGGCGATGGCGCATCCGTCGCCGAAGAGATCGCGTTTTCCGCTGCTGGCGGCTTACGATCTTTGTCTGAAGTGCTCGCATTTGTTCAACATTCTCGATGCGCGCGGCGCGATTTCGGTGACTGAGCGAGTGGGCGTGATTGCGCGGGTGCGGGCGCTGGCGGTGGGCATCGCGAAGGCTGGGTGGATCAGCAGAAAAGCGAGTCTGCGGCTGCGGAGCAAGTCCGACGAGCCTGAACCTGTTCGCGAGAAGAAAGCGAAGAAGGAGAAGTTGTCGCCGGTGGGATCGTGAGCTGTGCGCTGTGATCTGCGTCACACTTGTTTCGCACAGTGTTTGAGAAACTTGATGGTTTGAAGGCATGCCAGACTTTCTGCTAGAGATCGGGTGCGAAGAGATTCCGGCGCGGATGATTGACGCGGCCTCGCAGGAGTTGCGCGAGCGCGTCAGCGCGCTGCTGAGCCGCGAACGGCTGGCTGCGGGCGAGATTGCGCATTTCGATACGCCGCGGCGGTTGGCGGTGATGGCATCCGGAATCCCGCCGGCGCAGGCGGATGTGACCGAGCAGGTGACCGGGCCCTCGGTGAACGTTGCATACAAAGATGGCCAGCCTACGCCTGCGGCGCATGCGTTTGCCAAGAAGGCTGGGGTCGACGTTTCGCAACTGGAGAAGATCACAACTGCGAAGGGCGAATATCTGGCGGCGAAAGTCACTAAGAAGGGCCGGAGCGCGGCCGAGATTCTCGCGGAGAATCTGCCAAAAGAAATTTCCTCGATCTACTGGCCGAAGAATATGTACTGGCGCAAGCCGAACGAGCGCTTTGTGCGTCCGGTGCGCTGGCTGGTGGCGATGCTCGACGGGGAGACGATTCCGCTGGAGTTTGACGGAATCTGGGCGGGGAAGATTTCGCGCGGGCACAGGATTTTGTCCCCTGGCGGCGTGACGATTCCGCGGGCTGGGTCTGCTTATGTCGATGCGCTGCGCGCGGCCAAGGTTTTGGGACGCGCGGAGCGCGAGCAGCAGATTCGCAAGGCTCTCGACGCGGCTACGCGCACGATTCCCGGGGCGCGGTGGCGGGAAGACAAGTCACTGCTCGATACCGTGGTGAACCTGACGGAATTTCCTTCGGTGATTCTGGGCGGGTTCGATCCGCAGTTTCTGGCGCTGCCGGAAGAAGTGCTGGTCACGGTGATGCGTGACCATCAGAAATATTTTGCGGTGGAAGATGCGGACCACAAGCTGCTGCCGCATTTTCTTGCGGTGCTGAATACCGATGGCGATCCGCAGGGGCTGATCCGGCACGGCAACGAGCGCGTGCTGCGGGCCCGCTTCAACGACGCGCGATTTTTCTGGGCAGACGGATCAGAAACGATCGCTGCTGGAGCGGCTGGATCTGCTGCGGCACGTTACCTTCCAGAAAGATCTGGGCAGCTACTACGAGAAGACGCGGCGGGTGCAGCGTTTGTGCAGTTGGCTGAGCGAGATCATCAAGCAGAGCGGGATGGCGGTGCGTCCGGGCGTGATCCACAAAGCGGCTGCCTGGCGAAGACCGACCTGACCACCGAACTGGTGAAGGAGTTCACCGAACTGCAGGGCATTGTGGGCGGGCTGTATGCGCGGGCGCAGGAGCTTGATTCGAGCTTGCCCGAGGCGACGCGATTCGCGATTGCCGATGCGATTTACGATCAGTACAAGCCCGAGTCCACGGAAGATGAGGTGCCGCGGTCGATTGAGGGCGCGGTGCTTTCGATCGGCGACAAGGCGGACACGATTGCCGGCATGTTTGCGCTGGGGCTGGTGCCGAGCGGGTCGAAAGATCCGTTTGCGCTGCGGCGGCAGGCGAATGCGATTGTGAAGGTGATCGCCAAGATACAAGCTGCCGCTGCGGCTGAGCGAAATGATGCGGGATGCGCGCGCCGGGTACCAGGGATCGGAAGCGGAGAAGAAGTTTGTCGACGATGCTACGTTCGCCGAGTCGGTGAAGACGTTCTTCCGCGAGCGGCTGGAGTTTTATTTGAAGGATGTGCGCGGATATGCGTATGACGTGGTGAAGGCGGTTCTGGCGGCAGACGCGGAGGATGTGGTGGATGCGCTGGCGCGCGCCGAGGCGGTGAAGCAAGTTTTGCATATGCCCGAGTTTCTGGCGATTGGTGCGGCGTGCAAGCGCATGCGGAATATCTTGAGGCAGGCGGAGGAGAAGGGAATCGCTCCGGCGGCGACGTTCGAATATCTGCCTGATTCGGCTCCTGAAGAAAAAAACCTGGCGGCCTATATTGAGGTCAATGGACCCCGGGTTGAAGCGCATCGGAAGAAAAAAGAATACGGCGATGCGCTCATGTTGCTCTCGACCGCGCGCGAACCTGTGGATGCGTTTTTCGACAAAGTGATGGTGATGGTCGACGATGAGAAGGTGCGGGCGAATCGGTTGGCGCTGCTGCGGACTTTGTTGAAGGAGTTTTCCACGATTGCTGATTTCTCCGAGATCGTGACCGAAGGGAAAGGGTGACCTCCTTCCCGAGTAAGCAAGTTTAGATTTATGGATTGCCGGCGGGATGCCGGCGCTACGAAATCGAACACAAAGGACTAATCATCATGGCGACAATTACTCTCCCCGAAGCTGGAGTTCAAGAAAGCAAGAAGACCACAACCAAGTACGTTTACTTTTTCGGCGGTGGCAAGGCGGATGGCAACGGCAAGATGAAAGACGAACTCGGCGGCAAGGGCGCGGGCCTGGCCGAGATGACGAATGCCGGGCTGCCTGTGCCTCCGGGATTCACGATTCAGACCGAGGCCTGCCGCGAGTACATGCGCAGCGGCGGCGTGTCCAAAGAAGTCGACCGGCAGATGGAAGAGGCGCTGGCGAAACTGGAAGCGCTGCAGGGGCAGAAACTGGGGACGGGCGAGAATCCGTTGCTGGTGAGCGTGCGCTCGGGCGCCAAGTTTTCCATGCCGGGGATGATGGATACGATTCTCAATCTTGGCTTGAACGACAAGAGTGTGGAGGCGCTGGCCAAGCGCAGCAACAATCCGCGGTTCGCCGCCGATTCCTACCGGCGTCTGATCCAGATGTTTGGCAACGTCGTGCTGGAGATTCCGAAGGCCGCGTTCGACGAAGTGTTCGACGCGAAGAAGAAGCAGAAGAAGACGCAAGCTCGACACCGATCTCGATGCCAAGGCGCTGAAGGAAGTGATTGAGGAATACAAGAAGGTGGTTAAGAAGCACGCCAAGCGCGATTTTCCGCAGGATCCGCACGAGCAGTTAGTGATGGCGCGCGATGCGGTGTTCCGCTCTTGGCAGAACGACCGCGCCAAGCATTACCGCCGCATCAACAACATCGACGACATGCTCGGCACTGCGGTGAACGTGCAGGCGATGGTATACGGCAACCTCGGCGAGACCAGCGGCACAGGCGTGGGCTTCACGCGCAATCCCGCCACCGGCGCGAAGGAATTTTACGGCGAGTTTCTGATGAACGCGCAGGGCGAAGATGTGGTTTCGGGCGTGCGCACTCCGGTGCCGATTCTCGAACTGCAGAAGATCATGCCCGACGTGTACAACCAGCTCCGCGAAATCACGACGCGGCTGGAGAAGCACTACAAGGACATGCAGGATTTTGAGTTCACCATCCAGGATGGCAAGCTCTACATGCTGCAGACGCGCAACGGCAAGCGTACCGGGTTGGCCGCGGTGCGGGTGGCGATCCAGATGGTGGAGGAAGGGCTGATTACCAAGGAAGAAGCGATCTTCCGCGTGGAACCGAATCAGCTTTACGACTTCCTGGTGCCGCGCCTGGATGAGAAGAGTACGAAGGTGGAAGTGCTGGCGACGGGATTGCCTGCATCGCCGGGCGCGGCGGTCGGGCAGATCGTTTTCACCGCCGAAGAAGCGGTCAAGAAAGCGGGACACGGTGCGAAGAAGAATCCTGTGATTCTGGTGCGCGCGGAAACCACTCCGGAAGATATTCAGGGCATGGAAGTGGCGGCCGGCATTTTGACTTCGCGTGGCGGCATGACCAGCCACGCTGCCGTGGTCACGCGCGGCATGGGGAAATGCTGCGTGGCGGGTGCGGGCGACATTCAAGTCGATGAGCGAGCCGGAGAAATGCGCGTCAAGGGACAGGTGTTTAAGGAAGGAGACTGGATTTCGCTCGACGGGACCAGCGGGCGCGTAATCAAAGGCAAGCTGAACACGCTCGATGCGTCGTCCGATGATGCGGAGTTGCAGAAACTGCTGAGCTGGGCGGAACCGTTCCGCAAGATCGGCGTGCGCGCAAATGCGGACATTCCGCGGGACGCGATCCAGGCGAAGGCTTTCGGGGCCGAAGGCATTGGCCTTTGCCGTACCGAGCACATGTTCTTCGCTCCCGATCGCATCCCGCACATGCGCGCCATGATTCTTGCCGACAACGAGAAAGACCGCCGCGCCGCGCTGAAGAAGCTGCTGCCGATGCAGCGGGCCGATTTTATCGGTCTGCTTAAAGCTATGGACGGGCTGCCGGTGACCATCCGCCTGCTGGATCCGCCACTGCACGAGTTTCTGCCCAAGCGCGAGAAGCTCATGGTCGATATCGCCAGCCTGCGCCAGTGCCAACGCGAAGCAGAAGAAAGGTCTGGTGGAGGAATACCGCGAGTACGGCGCGAAAGGGCGCCGGCGACCTGAAGAAAATTCTTTCCGGACTGCTGGCGCGCGTGGAAGAGTTGCATGAGTTCAATCCGATGCTGGGCCATCGCGGATGCCGCTTGGGGATTACCTATCCGGAGATTACCGAGATGCAGGCGCGGGCCATTTTTGAAGCGGCCGTCGCCGTGGAGAAGGAAGGCATCAAGACGCATGCGGAGGTGATGATCCCGCTGATCGCGACGGTGAAAGAGATGGCGAACCAGGGGGCAATTGTGCGGCGCGTGGCGGAAGAAGTGTTCAAGGAGAAAGGGAAGCACGTGCATTACCTCGTGGGCACGATGATCGAATTGCCCCGCGCCTGCCTGGTCGCGGACGAGATCGCCAAGGAAGCGGAGTTCTTCTCGTTTGGCACCAACGATCTGACGCAGACCACGTTCGGCTTCTCGCGCGATGACGTGAACAAAGTTCTGCCAACATATCTGGCGGAAGGGATTCTGAAGCAGGATCCGTTTGCCGCGATCGACCGCGACGGTGTTGGCGAGTTGGTGCGGATCGGGATCGAACGCGGACGGAAGACGCGTCCCAAGCTGGAGGTGGGAATCTGCGGCGAGCACGGCGGCGAGCCGTCGTCGGTGGAATTCTGCCATCAGGTGGGAATGGATTACGTCTCGTGCTCCCCGTTCCGCGTGCTGACGGCGCGGCTGGCTGGGGCGCAAGCGGGGGCATCCGACAAGCTGAAAGTTGAGGGCGGGAGAACGAAATAACTGGGCTCAAAGTAGCGGACGCGGAAAGGAACACCCACGTTCTATGCGTCCTCTGCGGTTAGGGTTTGATCTTGAACTATTGAACCTTCTGCATGCGGGCGATGAGTTTCTGCGCCAGGCTCTCCTCCGATTCCGACCAGAGCAGCCGCGCGCTGGCGCCGCTATTCTTCTCCACGTTCCTCGAGAATTCGACAAGCTTTGCAACGTTGTCGCGAATCTTGGCTCGAGTCTGCTCGCTGAGGGAAGTCTCGGGCTGCAGAAAGTACGAATCGGGGCCGAAGTCTACCTCGATGTGTCCGGTCTGCTGGTAAGCTCCTTCGTCAAATTCTTCTCCCTGGACGATGAATTTCACAGTCGCGGGCTCGAGCACCCAGCTCGCATTCGACTGGTCCGGCGTCCACAAGTCCCAGTGAGCGTCGAAGACGTAAGCGTAGTCGTCGTGGACCATTTCGGCGGCGATCAGCGTGGCTTGGCCGGGATCGATCCCGCCTGGAAATCGGCGCTCTAGCACTGTGGCTTCGTCCCAGGAAATAGGGTGCACAGCAAGGTAACCGATCCCTGGGCGTTGGGTTGAGAAAGGGAACTGCTGCAATACGGCAAAGGTGTGCGGCAACATTTCCGGACCGGAGAAATCGGGAAACCAAAGACTGAGATAAAGTGGGTCGGACACAATCGCCTCGAATGTTCGTCGACCGCACCTCAACGTGCGGTTTTCATTCATTCTAAATTGTGTTTGGATCGCGGGGAAAGTGGAGTAGCCGTCGCCACCGAGTTCTTTGACAGCCCATCGAAGGGTTGTTACGATCAAATGTTCTCTCGAACCGCACCTACCACCGTCCCCGTCGTCTAGCCTGGCCTAGGACATCGCCCTTTCACGGCGATAGCTTGCGTGGTCGGGATCAGTCGTCGAAACGAGTCCGTTAAAGTCCGACCTGGTGTATTGCTAACTCGAAGCCCACCTTGGCTCCATTTTGGCTCCAATAAAGAGGACAAAATCAGGCAGGAAGTTAGAGCTATGTCTTGCAGAATCAATAGATAGCCTCGGATGACTACACTGAAAAGGCTGCGCTCTACCATTGCTTAGGCGAAGCGCAAGAGGAAGTTTCGGAGCCGAACAGCAAGGTTCAAATGAGCGTGGTTGGGGACGCCAACAAAATAAACGGGTTCCGCAAAATCACCGTTTTTCTTCATGATCCAATTTGATCCAGTTAGGCGGGTTTGATCTCCAAAACCGCGCCCCGCCTCACCAGTTTGACCAAATTGCTCTGTGCCTCGCGCTTCTGTGGACCGACTGCCTGCATGTAAACGTCGGTGGTGACTTTCAGACTCGCATGGCGCAGCAGTTCCTGTACAACCTTGGGATTCTCGCCGTTCGCGTTCAACAGCGTCCCAAAAGTGTGCCGAAATGTGTGATACGAAACTTGCTTCGTAATCTTGGCACGCTGTAGAGCCGGCTTGCCGTAATATCGCCACAACGTTCCGGGCCAATACGGCTGTCGGCCTTTCATATGCGGCGAGGCGAATACCCAATCGCTTGGACTGGCGTACGGAGAAAGATGTCTCCATGCCCACAGCGACTCGGCCGTTTGTGCATCCAGCGGAACGTCTTTCAGAGAAGCTTCCGTTTTCGGCGCACCTTCCACCATCGCCACTACCGACCGACGGATGTGCAAGATGAGGTTTTCGAAATCCACATCCTGCCACCGAAGCCCTATCAGTTCTCCTCGGCGCAGCCCCGTGAAAGCGTCCAACTCGATCATCGTGCGAAGTGGATCGGGCAGTTCCTTGAGAAATGCCATGATCTCTTCCGGCGTGAGAACATCGGGTGCTTTCTGTCGTTTCGAGCTCTGGCGAACGCTCGTGATTGGATTCTTCTCCGTCCATTCCCATCTGATCGCGTGAGAATAGATCGCGCTCATGATGTTTCTGATCTTGGCCCTGCTGCCCCGCGCTAGCGGAACGCCGGTCTTCGGAAAACAGAGACTCTTGAGCCATTTTTCGACTTCGGTTGCCTTGACGTCCGTCAGCCTGCACGCACGCCAACGCGGAAGAATCCACTTCTTCAGATAGCCCTCGTAGGTCACCTGCGTCGAGTACGATTTGCGATCTTCGTCTGCCGCATCGAGCCCCGGTTTCGTTTTGTTGAAAGTGTCCGGCAACTCGTGTTGGCGATAGTGATTCACAAGCGTCTCGAAACTGATGCTTTTGATGAGCCTTTGAGGGGTTTGTTGGTTGATTTCCAAGCGGATTGCATCTACAACAGCCTGGGCGGAAGACTCGGTCGGCAAGTCTTCCTGCGTTCCAATGACGATGTGTTTTCGCCGGATGGTGCCGTCCAGCTGAACCTCTCTCCATAGGAATTCCCAAACTTTTCCCTTCTTGCGGTCCGCCAGTCTCAGACTGCCTTTTTGATAACTCGTGCGCCTCATTTATTTCCTCCATTTCGGTTGAGGCGACACGGATGGCTGCCTCAGCTTAGCGCAAGTAGAGTGGCGGGTCGATGGTGAATATCTTTGGAAGACGCCGGCCTAGCCGGCCTTCTTCGTTCTCAGCCAAATCTCCAGGTCAGAGGCGCGGAACCGCCATAGTTTCCCGACCTGGATTCCGTGAATCTGGCGATTGCGGGCCATTCTCTGCAGCGTCTTTGGGTGAATACGGAGCAACTCTGCTGCTTCATCGCTGTCCAAGAGTGGCTCGAAGACGAATTCGGTCCTAGACCGAGACTGGCTTGGAGAAGGAGCGAACCTCGAAGGCTGGGATGCGGACATAATGAACTCCTGAGCCAAATCGCCCGAATCGAGCTGATTTGGCGGCTTCTGGGGATGTTCTATAAATGCAGACTGAATTTCCGTCAAACGGGCATGATTTTTGGGGAAAACGCAATGGAAGTTACCAATTTAGAGGGTCTACAAGATGGCGGCAGCCGGCTGGGGGAATCCGTTTCGATCCTCACGAATTGGCGAACTGGCTTCGAAAAGCGCGGCCAGTAGCGTTTTCGGCCCGAAGAGGGCAACCAGTGGCGTCCGTAGCGCATAGTTCGCCGACCGCGGCGCCCCAGCAAAGCCGTCGTTGGGCCGCAGGGGAGCTCAGAGTCACCACCCGAAGTGTTCTCAGTTGAAAATTCTTTTGGATGTCTGGCATCGGAATTCATGACCATGAAGGGGCCTGCCATATAGGGCCGTTTCTGGTCGGATGGTCGGCAACCGGTAACTATCCAGGAACGAGCTTGTGGGAAGTCTGAGGCGACACTCCGCCCGAAGAAAGCACGTGCAAGATCGGCGAAACTCTGACTTCGACTTGACAGTTATCCATATTTCTGCAAGTATCGAAACATGCCAGTAGCCTCGACCAAGAAAAGCACCGAGCAGATTGCAAAGTTCGCTGACATGCTTTCCGCGATGGGCACCGAACCCCGCCTTCGAATCATGCAATTGCTGTTGTCTGCGCATCCGGACGGTTTGGTCGTCGGCGATATCCAGTCAGAGCTGGACATTCCGAATTCCACGCTTTCGCACCATTTGGAGAAACTGAAGAATGAAGAACTCGTGAACGTACGTCGCGAAAGTACTTTTTTGCGATACACCGCTAATACGGAAGCACTCCAGGAACTGCTGCAATTCCTCTACGCCGAATGCTGCACTCGCAATAAGGCAGTCAAACCCCAAGATATCGTCCAGCTTTGTAAATAGGAGAAGTCATCATGAGCACCACCGACATCAAGGAAGTAGTCAAAGAAAAGTATGGCCAGGCAGCCTTGCGCGTGAAATCTGGCGGCAGTAGTTGCTGCGGAGCGACCGCGGCAAGCGGGTTGGGTTGCGACCCAATCACTTCCGATCTGTACAACTCCTCGCAGGCGGGGCAGGTTCCGGAGGAGGCCATGCTTGCCTCGCTAGGGTGCGGAAACCCGACCGCGTTGGCGAAGTTAAATGCAGGAGAGGTGGTTCTCGATCTCGGCTCAGGCGGCGGAATTGATGTTCTGCTCTCGGCGAAGCGAGTTGGGCCCACCGGCAAGGCTTACGGTCTCGATATGACGGACGAGATGCTCGCGCTTGCCAACGAGAACAAGCGCAAAGCCGGCGCCGAAAACGTTGAGTTTCTGAAGGGCGAGATCGAGCATATCCCTCTGCCAGACAACTCGATCGACGTGGTCATCTCGAATTGTGTGATCAACCTTTCGGCGGACAAAGATCGTGTATTGCGAGAAGCGTTTCGTGTGCTGAAACCGGGCGGTCGTTTTGCGGTATCCGATGTTGTGACCCGAGGGGAAATCTCATCAGAAATCCGCAAGAGCGTGTTGCTGTGGGTAGGGTGTGTGGCGGGGGCGCTGGCGGATGACGAATATCGCAGCAAACTCTCCGCGGCGGGCTTCGAGCAAATTGACATCGAGCCGACGCGGGTCTATCGCGCAGAAGATGCGCGTGAGTTTCTCTCGGCGGCTGGCGTCGATGTCGACGCGATTGCACCCGAGGTGGATGGCAAATTCCTGAGCGCCTTCGTTCGGGCCGTGAAACCAGCAGACACCGGAACGAAGGCTTGTTGTGGACCGACCTGCTGCAACTAGGAGAGAACCAGTATGCAAGGACATTACAACGCACTATTCCTGTGCACAGGCAATTCGGCGCGCTCCATCATGGCTGAGGCAATTCTCAACTCCAAAGGGCGCCCGAATTTCACGGCCTACAGCGCCGGAAGCCATCCCTCAGGAAAGGTTCGACCTGAAGCATTGAGACAGCTGGAAATGGCGCATTTGCCAACCGATGGTCTGCGCAGCAAAGCGTGGGATGAATTTTCTCTGCCAGGCTCTCCCAAGCTCGACTTTGTTTTTACGGTTTGCGACAACGCGGCGAAAGAAGTCTGCCCAATCTGGCCCGGACAGCCGATGACTGCCCATTGGGGCGTTCCCGACCCAGCGGCGGTTCACGGAACCGAAGCGGAAGTGGAACGGGCGTTTCGCGAGGCGTTTTTTATTTTGGAGCGCAGAATCAGTCTGTTGCTCTGCCTTCCACTGAAGACTCTCGACAGCCTTGCACTCAAGAGGGAACTCGACAACATCGGCCAGACCATGGCCCCTGTCACCCACGAATAGGAATGGGTTTCAACAACGAGGCCACCCTTCGTGGCCGTGCCGCATTACGGGGATCACAGATGAAGGCAACGAATCGTCTCAGTTTTCTCGACCGCTATCTGACGGCATGGATCTTCGCGGCCATGTTCGGCGGCGTTGTGTTGGGTTGGCTTGTGCCTGGAGTCGTACCGTTTCTGAATCGCTTCAACATCGGTACGACTTCTATTCCGATTGCAGCGGGATTGATTTTGATGATGTATCCACCTTTCACGAAGGTGCGATATGAGAACTTGCACGAGGTCTTTCGCAACAAGAAAGTGCTCGGTCTTTCGCTCATCCAGAACTGGGTTGTGGGGCCGATTCTGATGTTTGTTCTGGCCATCGTCTTCCTGCGCGGATATCCGGAATACATGGCTGGACTCATCATGATCGGTCTCGCACGCTGCATCGCGATGGTCATCGTGTGGAACGAACTGGCGCGAGGCGATACGGAATATGCGGCCGGCCTGGTGGCCTTCAATTCTCTTTTTCAGGTCTTTTTCTACTCCCTCTACGCTTGGGTCTTTATTACCGTCCTTCCCGGCAAGCTCGGTCTTCACAGTGCCATCGTCAATGTGTCCATCGCAGAAATTGCGAAGAGTGTCTTTATTTATCTTGGAATTCCGTTTCTCGCGGGATTCCTGACTCGTACTGCCTTGATTCGCGCCAAAGGGCAGGAGTGGTACAACCGGAGCTTCGTTCCTCGCGTAAGCCCACTGACGCTGATTGCTCTGCTGTTCACGATTGTGGTGATGTTCTCCCTGAAGGGTGGGTATATAGTCCGTCTGCCCTTGGACGTCCTGCGCATCGCCGTGCCGCTCTTGATCTACTTCGTGTTGATGTTCCTGGTGTCCTTTTACATGGGCAAGAAGTTGGGCGCGGACTATTCAAAGACCACCACATTGGCATTCACGGCGGCCTCCAATAATTTTGAACTAGCGATCGCGGTGGCAGTCTCGGTATTTGGGATCAACTCTGGAGCGGCATTTGCAGCTGTCATCGGGCCCTTGGTGGAAGTGCCCGTGATGGTCGCTCTGGTCAATGTAGCTTTGTACTTTCAGCGCCATTTCTTCCTCAACCCGCAACCAATGGGTATCGAGCCGGTTTGCTCGCCCACTGCCGAGTAAGGCCCCTGGCTGCAGATGCCGCCAACCTCCTGAGACTTGAATTCGCGAGCTTCGCGAGCGGCAGCAACGCCCTGCACTTTGTCGGCATCTCCCTTTCGAAGTGAGCGCATAAAAATGCCTTGACTCTGGAATGCATTCCAGGGTTGATACTCCTTATGGTGCAAAGCAGCCGTTCCAAAGCTCTTCGGTCAGGCGCCTTGGCGAAGGCGACGGGAGTGAGTCCAGACACGATTCGACACTATGAAAGGATCGGTGTTCTTCCGCAAGCCTCGCGAACAGAATCTGGTTACCGCCTCTATCCCGCGATTGCTTCGTCTCGTCATGTGATGCAAAGTTGAAGACATCGTCCGTAACAAGATCACGCAAAAAGTCCGTATTGCGCGAATCGCAGGCCTCCCTGGTTATGGCCTCTGCTAGATAGTGTCACTCGCTCCCAACCCAATTTGGGATGCGACTATGGGAGAAGCCTTTTGACAACGATCAGAAATGACTCCTCAGGCTGATCGCAGTTGAACGACTTCGCTTCGGATTGCTTCTAGCCGCTCTAGCCTGCGCCGATACTCAGCTCTCGATTCAAGGGTAGCCGCTGCTCCCCAGTACATCGGAGGGAGCACGCCCGATCCCCGAAAGCGGTCATGGGTTGGCGAGTGCTTCATGGGTAAGCCTCCTTCCGACCCTCACGACCGCTTTTTCTATGTTCGTTGTGCATGGCAGAATCAAATCCCTACTCGGTCAAACTGATTGCCGAATAACACGGGTGGGGGCGGGGCCACAAAGGGAGTAGGCTCTAATGTGTCGGGTTCAGGACGGTTCGGGGGGTGATGAGTTTGGCAGAAGTTCGGCTGCAAGAAGGCGAGTCAATAGACAACGCTCTCCGTCGCTTCAAGCGCAAGGTTCAGACGGAAAACATCATTGGAGAAGTGAAGCGCCACTCCTTCTATCTGAAGCCGGGCGCAAAGCGCCGGGTGACCACCAAAATGTCGCCCCAGCGAGCCACGCGGCTATGGACGATAGCAGACCTAAAGCCGCGCAAGTCGCCTGCATGACAGTGGCTCGACGATAGCTGGGCGCGAATTCCGTAGCGGCTATTTCCACCCCGCATTGCATCCTCGCCGGATGTTCGACAAGGTTGATATAGACGGAAGCTCCCGTGAACAGGCTACAGGCGAGGACAGCAACGAATTCAGCAATTTGGCGCATCGCTTTCACGGTAAGTAGTTCTAAATGCATAGTAGCAAAACAGGTCGGTGCGAAGTTTTCTCGCGGATGTAGCGCCAGTTTCGTTACAAATCACTTGCCCGTGTTTGCGCTTTGGTCTCAATCCCATTGAGAAGTTGAAGGTGGCACAAGGGTCTACAATTGCTGCGTGAGGAGAGATTATGACTCGCGAAGCCAGATTGATGTCTGGGATCATCCTTATCACCGTTCCGACGATCCAGTACGGCGGATATTTTCTGCTGACTTCTCTGATGAATAAGAGCAGTGGTTACATGGAGAATCCGCTACGTCAGAATTTCTTCCGTGCGGGGCACGCCCATGCGGGGGTGATCGTGATTCTGTCCCTCGTTTGTCAGATTCTCGCAGATGCGGCTACTCTTCCAACGCCACTGCTCTGGTTCGTTCGAGTCGGAGTGCCGGTCGCGGCGATTCTCATTTCGTCGGGGTTCTTCTTCTCGGTGCTGCCGCCGACAGCCACGCAAGCCAGCGGAGCCGTCGCCCTTATCTATGCCGGGGCGGTGATTCTCGCTCTTGCAGTGGTCACGCTCGCTGTTGGGTTGTTGCGTTCTCCTCAACTAAGCTAGAACCAAGGAGTTACGCAGTAACTTTCCTTTCGGTTCTCAGATGCACTACTCTGTTTTTGATGAACCGTCGCCATTTTCTACAATCGGCGGGCATTCTGTCAGCAGGACTTGTGTTACCAAATCCGCAGCCGACGGATTCGGAGATGCTGGACAATCTCCGGCGCGCCATCATTGCTTATTATCGTAATGAGGTCAGCCCTCGAAACGGACTGATCGCGGATAAGAGCCAGCCTGGGTCGGCTTCGAGCATAGCGGCTGTAGGGATGGGGCTCAGCGTATACGTTGTGGCAGTAGATCGAGGCATAATTTCACGAGCGGAGGGCGTAAATAGAACTGTAACGCTTTTGAGGTTCCTTCATTCGAGCCATCAGGGTCCGGAGCCCGATGCCACCGGATACAAAGGCTTTTACTACCACTTCCTCGACATGCGGACCGGCCGCCGAGCCTACCAATGTGAAGTGTCGACCATTGATACTGCAATATTGATAGCCGGTATTCTCACGGTGGCAAGCTATTTCACGGCGAAGAGTCCAGAGGAAAGCGAGATACGGAAACTTGCTGAAATTCTCTACCGGCGCGTTGATTGGCAATGGGCCCTCGATAAAGGGACAACGATCAGTCATGGTTGGACGCCCGAATCGGGATTTCTGCCCTACCGGTGGGATAAGGGCTATAACGAAGCTCTCATCCTTTACGCGCTGGCCATGGGATCACCAACGTTTCCTATCCATCCGCAAGGCTACAAAGAATGGCTTTCAACCTTTGAATGGAAGAAAGTCTATGACATCGAGTACCTGTATGCCGGGCCACTATTTATTCATCAGATGTCTCATCTATGGGTGGACTTTCGCGGCATACACGACGACTTCAATCGGAAGACGGGAATCGATTATTTTGAGAACAGTCGGCGGGCCACATATATTCACCGGCAATATGGAATCGAGAATCCACTGGGGTTCGCTCACTACAACGAATATGTCTGGGGGCTAACCGCGAGCGACGGACCGGGACCAGCCACTCTTGAGGTGAACGGTGTCCGAAGAGTATTTCTCGGCTATGAATCCCGAGGCGCTCCATTCGGCCCAGATGACGGGACCATTTCACCTTGGGCGGTAGCGACATCTCTCCCGTTTGCGCCTGAGATCGTGATCAAAACGATCCGCCACATCATCGAGGTTCTTAAATCGAAAGGGCGCAATCCATACGGATTCGTTGCCAGTTTTAATCCAACCTATCCTCGGAGCAGCACCAGTCAAAGCGGCTGGGCGTCTCCATGGACCTTCGGTTTGAATGAGGGTCCGATTCTTCTGATGAATGAAAACTATCACACGGAGCTTATTTGGAAGCTTATCCGGCGATGCCGCTACATTGTGGACGGCCTTCGGCGCGCAGGGTTTCGCGACGGCTGGCTTGACGGTTGAACACCCTTATCAGGCATCGGTGTGGACGGCGCTGCGACATTCACGCTTTTCAGGCTACAGGAACGTGCTCAAGAACCCGTCTATTCGAATTGATGCGCGAGGCGTTGGAGTGGAATTCCGGGTAACACCAGTCACCGATGCCAACGCTGTGAAATCCGTGGTCGAGAAATTCCGGGAGAATTACGATGCAAAGGAAGTGAAGAAGTCTTACTGAATTCAACCCTGTCGTGTTCGAATCCCGCTCGCGTCTCAAGTTCCCTGCATTTGCTAGAGTGTAATGATGGACGCTTTCTCTAAGTCTTGGAGATGGGGTGATGTATTCACTGCTGTGTCGAGAAGTGCGCTCATTAACTGTCCTTGTGCCGCCAAGGACGCTCCGCTGATGTAGCCAGCAGCCAGTATGACCGCCCCGACGAACAAACTGCAGAGCAAGTGAAACCAGTTGACTGGAAGGTGCTGAATGGGATTACTTGGGATGCTCACGACCACACCGACAAGACTCACCGCACCCGCCAAAGCCACTGCCCCCTGCTTTACCAAGTTCCCCAATCTTGTAGTGGCTGCCGCTATGCCGTAGGCATTCTTGTAGCGATCCGCCAGCCGACCGAAATAGCCTCTTGCAGTTGCCGTTGCCGCTCCCATTGGTCCTCCCAAGTCGCCCCATCCCTTCAGTGCGAATGCCAACAGTATGCCACTGCAAATCCCAAAGAGGACGTTACGAGGGTAATGAAAAACGCCCCTCACACACGGCCCGTCGGTAGCCAATGCCACGAAGCACGGTGTGCTTCAAAAGGGGTCTCTTTGGCTCCTCGCATTTCGCCGCGCCGGGGACTAGACTTGTGCCCATCTCAGGAAGTCCAAGGAGGGAACGATGGCAACTGCAAGAATGCCTCAACCAAGCGGTGACGACCCCGTGAAAGTTGATCCCAAGCATTACAAGGTTGAATTTGAGAATGATCGAGTCCGAGTAATTCGGATCAAGTACAAGCCGGGCGAGAAATCGGTGATGCACAGTCACCCGGAATCCATTGGTGTGTTCCTGACTGACGCCCATGCCAAGTTCACCTACCCGGACGGGAAGAGTGAGGACATCAAGGCGAAGGCTGGTTCGGTGCTGCACATGGATGCCTTTACTCACTTGCCGGAAAACACCAGCAAGAAGCCATTCGAAGTCATTCAAGTCGAGTTGAAGCGTTAAGTTCGGGTGGTTGCATCATCTATATGAGAGCGGGGTTGCTCCCGCTCTCTTTTTAGGTGCCGCGTGCCAACCCCGAAGAAGAATGACCTCAGAAAACGACTCGCCCGCTACCGACAGATCAAGACCAACGTGGTCGGGAGAAAATCGGGGAACACAATCTCAATCCCCGTGTGATTCGTGCTGGCACTGGCGCAAACCTACCATCGAGGAATCTATACACCTTCCGTTTTCACGGTGGTTCGACCCTCGGATGCCGCCAAAGAATCTTGGCGAAGCAGTGCTACAATCGCTCGACCGGAGCATCCCCGTGCCATTCATTGATACCAGCGCCCTCGAAGTCATCGAGCGTCTACCGGGCTGGTATGGACGCTATTTTCATTCACCCAGCATGACGTTCGCTCACTACGATTTCAAACGCGGTTCGTCCATCCACGAGCATTTCCACTCTCAGGAAGAAGTCTACGAGGTTATCGAAGGTGAACTCGAATTGACCATCGACGGCGTCAAACAAGTTGCTCGACCGGGCATGGTGGGGATTGTGCCGAGCAATGTGCGCCACTCAGTCAAAGCTCTGACGGATGGTCGCGCCATCATCGTTGACTATCCGCTCAGGCGAGATATGGGCGAGACACGTTCGTAGCTTGATTGCAGTGAGCGCACGCAAGCTGCCGGGTGAAGGTTTTGTTAGGCGCTCTTAGGGTGCATCGGAGGTGGGCGATGGCTGTTCGGCTCGAACATGCGAATCTTATCGTCCGCGACATCAATGGGATGATCCGATTCCTGCAAACTGCGTTTCCTGAATTCAAGGTGCGCGGCGAAGGCAAGAGTCGCGACGGAAGCCGCTGGGTACACGTCGGCACGGATAAAACCTACATTGCGCTGAGTCCGGCAAAGGAGGAGCCGGAAAAACACTGGATACCATATCAGGGGCAACCGGGCGTGAATCATCTAGCCTATGAGGTCGATGATGTTGAGGCTTTATGCAAACGAATGAAGTCGGCCGGATATAAAGACTCCACGCCGCCCAACGCACATCCCTATCGCAAGCGCCGATACTTCTACGACGCGGAAGGCAACGATTGGGAATTCGTGCAGTACCTCACAGAAAATCCCACTGAGCGCAATGATTACAAGTTGCCTGATGTCTAGGATGCGCTCGGAGCGCGAATTTCGCAATCAGAGGCTCTATCGTTTGACCTCCCTCTCGCCCCCACCTAACATGTCTCCCAGTGGCTACGCCCTCCCAACCCGTAAGGCCAGACGATTTCCCATTACCGCATCCTCCATAAGATCGGTGGCGGGGGCATGGGCGTGGTGTACGAAGCGGAAGACCTGAAGCTCGGTCGCCACGTCGCACTGAAGTTCCTTCCCGACGAACTGGCCCACGACGCACAGGCCCTCAGCCGTTTCCAGCGGGAGGCTAAGGCCGCGTCCTCGCTGAACCACCCGAACATCTGCACGATTTACGAGATTGACGAGTCCGATGGACGAACCTTCATCGCCATGGAACTGCTGGAGGGGCAGACGCTCCGCCACCGGATTGCGGGGAAGCCATTACACATTGAAGCCGTGCTGGCGCTCGGAATCCAGATCGCCGACGCGCTCGATGCCGCACACTCGAAAGGAATCGTTCACCGTGACATCAAGCCCGCGAACATCTTCGTCACCAATCGTGGTCAGGCGAAGATTCTCGACTTCGGGCTGGCGAAAATCTCTGTGAGGCCGGGGAACGTTGCTATAAGCGCCTCGACCATCGAGTCAGAGGTGCATCTCACCAGCCCAGGGCAGTGCGCTTGGCACAATCGCCTACATGTCGCCGGAGCAAGTCCGCGCCAAGGAACTGGACGCCCGCACCGACTTGTTCTCCTTTGGGGCAGTGCTATACGAAATGGCGACTGGGGCGTTGCCCTTCCGTGGGGAAAGCTCAGGAGTCATCTTCAAAGCCATTCTGGATGCCGCTCCCACGCCTGCGGTGCGGCTGAATCCCGACGTGCCCCTGAAACTGGAAGACATCATCAATAAGGCACTGGAGAAAGACCGTAACCTGCGCTACCAGCACTCTTCGGAGATGCGATCCGACCTGCAACGGCTGAAGCGGGATTCTGAGAGCGGACACAGTGCTACACCAAGCTCAGGAGCGGCGGCAGAAGTTCCCACGGATCGGGTTGCGAAGGTCAATAAAATTGCGGTTCCCGTGCTTGTGGTCCTGCTCGTGGCGGGCGGCCTTTACTATCGGTCGCATCAGCAAAGCAAGCGCCTGACCGATAAAGACACCATCGTTCTCGCAGATTTTGCCAACAGCACGGGCGATGCAATCTTCGACGACACGCTGAAGACTGCGCTCAACGTTTCCCTGCGGCAATCGCCGTTTTTGAATGTGCTCTCCGACAGCGAAGTGGGGAAGACTTTGCAACTGATGACCCGTCAGGCGAACGCGAAACTCACGCCCGAGGTAGCCCGTGAGTTGTGCCAGCGGGCGGCCAGCAAGGCCTACATTGCGGGTTCGATTGGCAGTCTGGGCAGTCAATATGTGCTGGGGTTGAAGGCGGTGAATTGCCAGAGCGGAGACACACTAGCCGAGGAGCAAGTAACGGCGGCATCCAAAGAGAAGGTGCTGGACAAGCTGGGCGAGGCCGCATCGAAGCTGCGAGGCGAACTGGGCGAATCGCTTGCGACGGTGCAGAGGTTTGATGTTCCGCTCGAAAAGGCGACCACATCTTCGCTCGAGGCCCTGCAATCTTACAGCCTTGGCAAGAAGGCCTATCGCGAGAGAGGCCCTGCCGCAGCTCTGCCCTATGATCAGCGTGCCATCGAGCTTGATGCGAATTTTGCGATAGGCTACAACGCAGTGGGGATGGACTACGTCGGTCTCAGCGAACTCGGGCGGGCCAGTGACTACTATGCCAAAGCTTTCCGGTTGCGCGAACACGCCAGCGAACGCGAAAAGCTGGCGATTACAGCCAGCTACCATTTCTTTGCGACTGGGGAATTGGCTAAGGCCGCTCAAAACTATCAGGATGAGATTGAGAACTACCCGCGGGATATCTGAGGCCTACGGCCGTTTGGGTGCAGTGTTCGCCTTAGAGGGGCAGTATGAGAAAGCTGTGGAGATGACGAGGCAAGCCGTACGCCTTGCACCGGATCAGGTATCTAATTACGCGAATCTGGCCAACTACACGCTTGCCTTGCAGCGTTTGGACGGAACGCGGCAGATCATCCGCGAGGCGCAGGCGCGGAAGCTTGAAGATGACCTCCTTTACTCTTCTCTCTACGCCCTTGCGTTTCTCGGGGCGGACTCCGGGGCGATGGCGGAACAGCAGCAGTGGTTCGCAGGTAAACCTGAGTATGAAAACGAAGGACTGTCGCTCGCATCCGACACCGAGGCGTATGGCGGCCATCTGGGCAAAGCACTGGAACTGAACAAGCGGGCTGTAGACTCCGCGATCCGAGCGGACAATAAGGAAAGTGGAGCGATCTATCTGGCGAATGCCGCTCTGCAACATGCGGTTTATGGCAGTGCGGGAGAAGCTCGGCGAATGGGTGCAGAGGCTTTGAGGCTCGCACCGGCAAGTCCGGGCACGGCAGCCGAAGTGGCGCTTGCGTCGCGATGGCAAGCGATACTCCACAAGCCGAATCGTTGGCCCAAGATTTAGGGAAACGTTTCCCGCTGGACACCCAGATGCAGTCAATTTGGTTGCCTTCGATTCGGGCGCAATTGGCACTGGACAGAAGAATCCGACTGTCGCCCTGAACGCCCTACAAGCCACTTTTCCCTTCGAGTTGGGCACCATCCCGTTCGGTAACAGTACCTGCCTCTATCCGATGTATGTGCGTGGAGAGGCATATCTTGGCCGCCGGGCAGGGCAGCGCTGCCGCCGCCGAGTTTCAAAAGATCATCGACCACAGCGGCCTCGTCTGGAACTGCTGGACCGGAGCGTTGGCGCATCTGGGCGTGGCTCGTGCCAACGCGTTACAAGCGAGAACCTCGCAGGGAGCGGACGCTGATCTTGCCCGCAGTCGCGCACTTGCCGACTACAAAGATTTCCTCACCCTCTGGAAAGACGCCGACCCGGACATCCCCATCCTGATGGAAGCCAAGGCCGAGTACGCGAATTTGCAATGAGTGCGCTCAGACTTCGTTACTGCGGTTCGAGCCTGCGCGTTCAACAAGGTATACCGGCTGACCATCTCCCGACGAGCCAAAGCAGGGGGCGAAAGCCCGCCAAAAAGAAGGGCTAGGAACGACCCCTTACTGACCACCGAGGCTGAAAGCCGATTTCCCACTTAACTTAGGTAACATTGACCGGTTTCCGTCTATCTGCAACGCTGCTTTGTCATGGGGCGAGAGTTGGAGAAGAACCGGAAGAACACCCGTCCTCCGCGCATTCGTGTCCCCAACAACGAGAAGGCAGTATTCACGGTTGACAATCAGAAATTCATTGGAGTTATTAAGCGGCTGTCGCTCACCGGGGGTTCCGCCATCTTTAATAAGGACCCTATCCCTCACGGAACACTTGGCGAAATAGCCCTGAAAACCGTGTTCGGAAAAGTGGACGCGCAGATCAAATTCCTGCACACCGGGGCGGACGGAATGCAACTTGTCCAGGCATTCCGCTTTCTTGACATGGACGATATGAGTCGCCAACGATTCAGCGCCGCTGCGGAGCGAATGAAGCGTGAGGGGTTCAGCGACGTCAAAGAGGGACGAAGGCCTCTCCACCTCAGTTTGAGCAAATTGGCGGAGAGTATCCGCCGTCTTTCTGGGGCAATCAGTCCCAGCCGAAGGGACGGCGCAAGAAGGTAAAACCCTCCTGACCGTAATCAGATGCGATGAGAAGTCCGGTCTCCGACGGGACGAACCACAAGAGATAAAGGAGACCGGCAATGCGGAAGATCAGCCCGCAGCGGCACAGAGGATCGAAAAGCGATTGACACGCCGACTTGTTGGAGAGGCAATGTTAGAGAGGCAGCTACAGGGCTCCATCACTATTACACCTATGGCGGCCCCTGGGGCGGGGGAGCACTGGCGGCGAGAACAACGGGCGGTAATGACGACGTGCACATCCGTGGCATCTCACAACTTGAAGGAAGAGGATCACGCACAATTCATCCCACCAACTCCTGGGTCGGGAGGAACATATTTCGTCAGACCTGCCGCAATAAGGGCAGGCTTTCAATCCAATCTTGCGCATGACGTTAACCTCGCGGGTATGTGCAGAGAGTAGCTAACGCAGGCACCTCACTGTCCCGTCGCTGACGCAGCAGTTTGCGAACCAGTGCCACGCCGAATACGAAATTCCTCCCTTAAGAAGTATTTTCCTTCGAGACGCGTTCGTGGCAAATACAGGAATCTCCGTATCGTATCGAACAGAAGTTCTTGGTATACCCCACGGGAAGCGCCGCGACGTACCACCACAGCGTTCCAAGAATTCCAGTCGGGAGTGTTAAAGCCGGTCGTGACAAAATCAAAAGCCCGGCTTGATCGGAGCCGGGCTTGCTTCTTAGGTTGCCCAACAGTGCTAGGCAGCCGCTGATCTTTTTGTACGACCCTCCGTCGTGACCGGTTGTGCTACTTTGCGCACGAGGAAGGGTTGCAGGTTAGGCTCAGAACCGGCCCACTCCAAACTAAACGATGGAATGTCCGGGCTGGCACGTAACGAAATAGCGCTCTCCGTTGGGGCTGGTTACTTCAAATTTGCCGGTCTCGCCCTGCAAAGCCTCGGCAACATCGTACGTTGATATGCTGTCATTCAGTTTCATGGGGACTTCCTCCATTTTCATATTGCAGGTTGAAGGTTGGGTTGTCCCTTTCCTAGGGGAGGAGCGTTTCATTCATGATAGAGCGCGGGACGGAGGAGTCAAGGGCGAGAGTCAGTTTTCTTCATCAATTTTGTACTAGATAATTCACCTGAGGAGCTGGAACATAGGCTCAGGATTTAAAACTGGTTTATGAAGGCCGGTCTCCGACCGGAGGCAATACACTCCCAAAGTTATCGACGCGCTTGAAGCGCAAGAGATAAAGGAGACCGGCAGTGAAGAAGATTAGCACTGGCGGCGTCAGGCTCCTATCTATTTACCGCCCAACTGGTCAGGCGGCGTCCACAGCGATGCACAACTCCTTAAGTAGCCATTCCGGGATGTAGACGCGATCCTTGTTTTGCATGCACCAAGCACGGAGGGGTACTGATGACGTATACATCTCTGCCGTGAGCTCAAGTTGTTTGACCTGCAGTTCGAATTTAGTGGGAAGCGCCGGGCCGAGCAGAATAGGATGCCCCCAATTGGGATTTCCGCGTTTGCGAGTCATAGCTGGGAGACAGCCGGGATCAACCATGGAACCTCATCATACGCTGCCCTTTCTGCCGACGCAGCAGCAATCCTCTTGAGCCACCATCCCCCCTACTTTCATTGACTTGCCTGGTTCACAGACGTAGGATTCTGCTCCAGTGATCGGCCAAACCATCTCGCACTATCGCATCGTTGAGAAGCTGGGCGGCGGTGGTATGGGTGTGGTTTACAAGGCTGAGGATGTCAAGCTTCACCGCTTTGTCGCCTTGAAGTTTCTGCCCGACGAGATTGCTAAGGATGCACAAGCCCTAGCTCGCTTCGAACGGGAAGCGCAGGCCGCTTCTGCGCTGAATCATCCGAATATCTGCACAATTTACGAAATTGACGACCAGCACGGCCCGGCGTTCATCGCCATGGAGTTTCTGGATGGCATGACGCTGAAGCATCGCATTGCTGGCCGACCGATGGAAACCGAGTTGATTCTGCCGCTCGCCATCGAGATTGCCGATGCGCTGGATGTCGCGCACTCCAAAGGAATTGTTCACCGCGACATAAAACCTGCAAACCTATTCGTGACCGAGCGCGGACACGCAAAGATTCTGGATTTTGGATTGGCGAAGGTCAGTCTGGCAGGCAGTTCTTCGAGCAACATTGCGTCTCTCAACACGCAGTCGGGCTCGGTGGACGCAGAGCATCTAACGAGTCCGGGCACGATGTTGGGCACGGTGGCCTACATGTCGCCGGAGCAGGTGCGGGCGAAGGAACTGGATGCGCGGAGCGACCTGTTCTCGTTTGGGGCCGTTCTCTATGAGATGACTACTGGACAGTTACCTTTCCGTGGGGAGAGTTCTGCGGTTATCTGCAAAGCCATTCTCGACGCAGCTCCCACCCACGCAGTGCGGCTGAATCCCGATGTGCCGGCCGAACTGGAACGGATCATCAACCGGGCTTTGGAGAAAGACCGGGAACTGCGCTATCAGAGCGCAGCCGACATGCGTTCCGAGTTGCAACGGTTGAAGCGGGATACAGAAACGGGACGAACTAAAGCAGCTAGTTCCGGCACGTTGGCAGTCGTACAGGAAAGCGGCTTCGGACTTACCCAACCCACGGTCGCCCAACCGCCGTCGCCTGCATCCGTTTCGTCCCCGATGAAGGTCGCCGAAGTTCCTGTAGCGGGCAGGAAGCTCTGGTGGGTTCTGGTTCCCGCAGCCGTAGTCCTTGTGCTTGCAATCGCCGGAGCATTCTACTTCCGCTCGCGCCAGACCGCGCACCGCCTGACCGAGAAGGACACCATCGTCTCGCCGACTTCGCCAATAGCACGGGCGATGCGGTGTTCGATGACACGTTGAAGACGGCCCTCAGCGTTGCTTTGCGGCAATCGCCGTTCTTGAATGTTCTTTCCGGCGACAAGGTTGGAGCGGTTCTCCGGCTGATGGCGCGTCCCGCGAGCACTGCACTTACACCCGAGGTAACCCGTGAGCTTTGCCAGCGGGCGGATGGGAAGGCATATCTTACCGGGTCGATTGCCAGTCTCGGCAGCCAATACGTGCTGGGGTTGAGGGTAGTGAATTGCCAAAGCGGAGACTTGCTGGCCGAGAAGCAAGTGACGGCGGCATCCAAGGAGAAGGTGCTGGATGCCCTCGGCGAGGCGGCATCCAAGCTGCGCAAGGAGTTGGGCGAGTCGCTGGCGACGGTGCAGAAGTTCGACGTTCCGTTGGAACAGGCCACTACGTCGTCGCTCGAAGCTCTGAAAGCATACAGTCTTGGACGAAAGGCGGATGACGAGAAAGGCGCGACCGCTGCCCTGCCTTACGATCAACGTGCCATCCAGTTTGATCCGAAATTCGCCATGGCTTACAACGCAGTGGGCGAAGATTACTCTGAGCTTGGTGAGGTCGGACGCGCGAGCGAGTATTTCACCAAAGCATTCGAGTTGCGGGAACATGCCAGCGAGCGAGAAAAGTTGGCTATTGCTTCCAGCTTCTATTTGGATGTGACGGGAGAACTAGAAAAAGTGATCCAAACAGATCAGGAATTGGCCTCGAATTACCGGCGCGACCTCGGAGCCCATAGAAGTCTGGCACGCGTGTACGCCGCACAGGGACAATATGAAAAGGCGGCGGAAGAATACCGCCAGAGCCTCCGCCTCAACCCAGATAATGAAGACTACTGGGGGGGTCTCCAATATGATGCTTGCCTTGCAGCATTTCGACGAGGCGCAACAGCCGATTCAGCAAGCGCACGCACGAAAGCTTGACAACGTAGGTCTTCACATAAATATGTACGCTATGGGATTCATTCGGGGAGACCCTCCCACCATGTCAGAACAGCAAGAGTGGTTCGCGGGCAAGCCAGAAGAGAACTATGGGTTTTCGCTCGCATCCGATACTGAAGCCTATTCAGGTCACCTGCACAAAGCACAGCAATTGACCAAGCAGTCGGTAGATTCTGCCGTACGCGCTGATAACAAGGAAACCGGAGCGATCTGGCTGGAAAATGCGGCTCTGCGCGAGGCCGCGTTCGGCAACCTGATGCAAGCGAAACGATCAGCGGCGAACGGCCTGAAACTCGTTCCCAACAGTCAAGGATGTTGAGGCCGAAGCCACCCTCTCGTTTGCCATGGCGGGCGATACGTCGCGAGCGGAGGCTTTAGCAGAAGACTTGAACAAACGCTCCCCGGTGGACACACAGATGCAGGTTGTTTGGCTGCCTGCGATCCAGGCACAATTGGCCCTCGATAGGAAGAACCCAACTGCCGCTCTCACTACCCTGCAAGCTGCCACATCGCTTGAGTTAGGGCAAATCGAGTTCGTCCTGAATATTTCCTGCCTTTATCCCACATATATTCGGTGCAAAGCATACTTGGAGGCCGGCCAAGGCAATGCTGCCGCCGCTGAGTTTCAGAAAATTATCGACCACAGCGGCATCGTCTGGAACTGCTGGACGGGAGCGTTGGCGCATCTGGGAGTGGCTCGTGCAAACGCGTTGCAGTCAAGAACCTCGCAGGGAGCGGATGCCGATGCCGCCCGCGTCCGGGCGCTCGCTGCCTACAACGATTTCCTCACGCTTTGGAAAGACGCCGACCCCGCCATCCCCATCCTGAAAGAAGCGAAGGCGGAGTACGCGAAGCTGCAATAGCCATTCGCGCTACCATGTAGTGATTGCGGCGATAATAAGGAGGTCAGCATGGTTCGAGAACGGGCGTTGAAGACTGTGTTAGTTGTAGTGGGATTGTTGTTTACGGCGGCAGTAATCCCTCTGACAATGTTTTCTCGCGAGAACCTGCGGTGCCGGCAACCGGAGTGCCGCAGATTAAGCCCCTTCGTGAGTTAGTGGTATCAGGTTGTTCCGTTCCAAGCGGTCCCGCCCCATGCCCTGCTATTATCCTCAGCCGAGGGGGAATCCATGGGAAATATGTCTGGAGTAGTCCAGCAACTGAAGAAAGAACTGGGTCGAGCACAGCAGGAAGTCCAACGCTTCACTGCCGCTCTCGCGGCTTTGGGCAGCTCACATTCAAACGGTCGGCGCAGCTTATCGGCTGCCGCTCGGAAGAAGATTAGCCTGGCGCAGAAAAAGCGATGGGCGAAGGTGAGAGGTCAAGCTCCGAAACCCAAGAGCACGATCTCAGTGGCAGGCAGAAAGAGAATTGCGGCGGCGCAAAAGGCGAGATGGGCGCGGTTGAGGGCGGGGCAGAAGAAGGCGGCGTAGGAGCAGCGGATTCGGGGAGAAAATGATTCCTCCCACCTACAAACCGAAGAAAAAGTTTATGCAGCTTGCGATCGCGGAGGCAAAGCGCGCCCGCGACCGGGGCGACTATGCTATCGGTGCGGTCATCACACGTCTTGTTGGGAAACGGGAAGTGGTTATCGCCTCTGCTGGCAACCGGGTAAAAACTTCGGGCTCATCTATCAAGCACGTAGAACTTGAAACCCTGAAATATGTTTCCTCCGGCTACGGTCGGTACCTTCCGGATTTCGTGTTGTATTCCACTA
>CAWKKK010000013.1:0-57177 GCA_963850165.1 uncultured Acidobacteriaceae bacterium
TGATGCTTGTTGATGACGGTGTCGATCAGGAACTTGGTGGAATAGGGCAACACCAGGGCCGCGACGCGGTTGATCAGCATCAGCACAAACCCGAGCGCGAGCAGCCAACGCCGCGGACGCATCAGCTTCCAGACTTCCGGCAGAACAGCGCGGAGTCTCTCGACTTTTGGGGTCTTCTGGGCTGGTTTGGGGTTGGTACTCAATCCCTTGTTGGACTCCGCTGAGGCTCAATTGGCTTCATTATTACTGCATTGTGACATGTCTGGGCCCGGCGTTGTATCCTCGGGGCGTGCCACGTCCGCCTTCGCCGGAGCGTTCTCCAACCCTGGGCCTGCTGCTCGGCCTGTTCGTCACGCTCGCCGCCGTTGTGGCCTACTCCGTTTATATCACCTGGCAAGTAGCCGGCTTGCGCAAGCTCCAGGCCGAACTGATCGACCGCAATCGCAAAGATTCCCTTCAATTGCTGCGCATCCAGAACGACCTGAACCTGCTTGCGGTCGCCATGCGCGACATGATCGGCAATGACGAACCGTATCCGCTCACGGCGTGGTCGGCGCAGTTTCAGCGCATTCGCACCGATCTGGACGACGCTATGCGGCTGGAAGCCGCATTGGCGCCGGCGGGCCGGACGCTCGAGCAGAGCGCTTCGCTAAGCAGTTCGCTGACGCAGTTCTGGGACGCGGTCGATCGTGTGTTCGCGCTGGCTGGCGAGGGTAAAGAGAAGGACGCAAGGGGGCAGATTCAGCTTTCACTGCAGGCGCGGCAGGAGGCCTTGAGCACAACCGTGGCCCGTCTGCTGGTGCAGAACAGCGAGAACGAAGAACAGGCGGCCCAACGCATTGTCGAGATTTACGATCGGGTGCAGCGGCAAGTGTACGTGTTCCTGGCTGCGACCCTGGCGGCGATCCTGCTGACTGGCTTTTCCATGATCCGCTGGAACCGGAGGCTGTTCGCGCGCATGGCCGAGCTTTCAGAGCGGCGCAGCGAACTGGCGCAGAAGCTGATTGCCACGCAGGAGTCGACGTTGCGTTACATCTCGCGCGAATTGCACGACGAATTTGGGCAGATTCTCACGGCGATGGGATCTATGCTCGGCCGCGCCGGAGCTCACGCTCCAGAAGGTTCGTCTTTGCGCAGCGACTTGCAGGAGGTCCGCGAGATCGCGCAGGAAACGCTGGACCGCGTCAGGAGCCTGTCCCAGGCACTGCATCCGGTAATGTTGGACGAGGTTGGACTGGAAGCGACACTCGACTGGTACATTCCGACCGTGGAAAGACAGACTGGAATTACCATATCCTATGAGAAGCAGGGCGTGCCGTTCGATGTGGATCGCAGTGCGGGTGTGCAAGTCTACCGCGTGCTGCAGGAAGCGTTGAATAATGTGGCGCGGCACTCCGGCGCGAAGCAGGCCTGGGCGCGATTGCGTTTTCTGCCTGCGACGCTTGAGTTGGAGGTGGAAGATCACGGTGTAGGCTTCAGCGCGCGCCCGGCAAAGCAAGGCATTGGACTGGTAGCCATGCGTGAGCGCTCAGAATTGATGGGAGGAACAATTGCGTTTTCGACTCCGGCTGCGGGGGGCACGATGCTGCACCTGACTGTGCCCCGCGAGAATGTCGAGTCTCGGGACAAAGATCAGAAGTAGAGGATCCGGGGTAGGGATAGATTGAAAGATAGACAAAGACAAATATGACAAAGAAGATCACAGTGTTGCTTGTAGATGACCATGGCTTGGTGCGGCGGGGTTTCCGGCGCATGCTGGAAGACGAACCGGATATGGCCGTTGTGGGCGAAGCAGGCGACGGCGAAGAAGCGGTCAAGCTCGCGCGGGAGTTAAAACCGAGAGTCGTGGTCATGGACTGCGCTTTGCCCAAGATGAACGGCCTGGACGCAACCCGGCAGATTCTTGCAGACTTGCCCGAGACCGCAGTGCTCATGCTCAGCATGCACTCGGAAAACACCTGGGTGCGGCAGGCGATCGAAGCCGGCGCCAAGGGATACATTCTGAAGAATGCCATGAACCTGGAACTCGGGCCGGCCGTGAGGCGCGTGGCCGGTGGAGAAACAATTTTCGATCCACAGGTGGAACAGCAATCTGTGCTTAAGGGCGAGCGCAGTAGCGGGCTAACTCCGCGCGAGCTTGAAGTTTTGCAGATGATTGTCGACGGCAAGTCGAACAAGGAAATCGCCTCGGCGCTCGACCTCAGCGCCAACACGGTTGCGGTCCATCGGTCCAATATCATGAACGCACTCGGCATTCACAAGACTGCCGAGCTTGTGGTTTACGCCATTCGCGCAGGATTGGTAACCGTTCCGTGAATCGCCGATCTTTTCTGCGGGGCATGGCAGGTCTGGCATCTGTGTCACAGTTGCCCCTGCTGCGAGCTTTGGGCGCGCCATCCGGGACAAACGCATCGCCCGGTTTTCGATTGGTGGATATAACTTCCGGCGCTGGTATTCAGTTCCAGCACAACACCGGAGCCTTCGGAGGAAAATTCCTGCCCGAGACTCTGGGTTCCGGCTGCGCCTTTCTCGACTACGACCGCGACGGCTGGCAAGACATTCTTCTGATCAATGGGATGGATTGGCCCGGACACAAGCTGCGGCGCTCCACGCTGCGGCTCTATCGCAACAACGGGAACGGCACTTTCACTGACGTTACTTCCCGCGCCGGACTTGATATTGAAATCTACGGCATGGGCGTGGCCGTCGGCGATTACGACAACGACGGATTCCCCGACATCCTGGTGACGTGCGTAGGCCAGAATCGGCTATTTCACAACACCGGCAAGGGAACTTTTGTAGATGTAACCAATGCCAGCGGATTGGGAAAGCGCCTGGGATTCAGCACCTCCGCTCTATGGTTCGACTATGACCGCGACGGCCTGCTCGATCTTTTTGTCTGCAACTACGTCAAGTGGTCGCCGGAGCACGACGTGTTCTGCAGCCTCGACGGCAAGCATAAGTCTTATTGCACCCCAGAAGCTTATCGTGGCGAGACTTGCTGGTTATTCCACAATCGCGGCAACGGCACCTTCGAAGACGTTACCGCTTCCAGCGGCATTTTCGACAGCAGTTCAAAATCCCTTGGCGTCGCCATGCTCGATCAAGACCAGAGCGGCTGGGCCGACTTGCTCGTGGCGAACGATACTCAACCCAACAAGCTATATCGCAACCAGCATAACGGCACTTTCAAAGATGCCGCAGTCGAGGCAGGCCTGGCTTTCAGCAGCGAGGGCAGAGCGCGGGCCGGCATGGGCGTGGACGTTGCCGATTTCACGAACTCTGGCCATTCCGGCGTGGCCATCACAAACTTTGATAACGAAATGACCGGCCTCTACGAGTTCAGCGGGAAAACCTACGAAGACGTTGCAGCACAGGCCGGCGTGGGCTTGGCTTCGAAGAACAGCCTGGGGTTTGGATGCGTTTTTCTCGACGCCAATCTCGACGGCTGGCTCGACCTTGCCGTGGCCAACGGCCACATCGACGAGACCGTTCGCAACATTCGCGGCAACGTGGGATACGCCCAGCCGCAGCTGTTGTTTCTCAACAACGGCACAGGAGGTTTTCGCGATGTTGCCACGGAAGTCGGAGGCAGGTTCGATCAGCCCAAGGTCGGACGCGGACTCGCCTACGCCGACTTCGATCGCGATGGCGATCTTGACCTGCTGCTGACGACCAACGGCGGCCCCGCCTACTTGTACCGGAATGACCAGCTTGCCGGAAATCGCAGCATTCGTTTTCGGCTGGTCGGTACCAAATCGAACCGCGACGGAATCGGCGCAGTCGTCCACATCTTCTCCAGCGGGTTAAGCCAGTCGCGCATGGTGAAGAGCGGATCCAGTTATCTGTCGCAATCAGAATTCCCGGTTACGTTTGGTCTGGAGAAGCGCGACCGGGTCGAGCGCGCTGTCATCGCATGGCCAAGCGGCAGAACCGAAGAGTTCACGAACCTGGCTGCGGCACGTTGCTACGAATGCACCGAAGGTAAAGGAATCTCGCCGCAGGATGGATATTGATACACGGCGCGGTGAAAACCGGCTCAAGGCCGGATCATGGTTCCAGCTGTCGTAATGTCAATGTCCACCGATCCGCTCACTCGCAGAAACACCGTGCTCGGATTCTTCATGCCCCAATTGGCATAAGGCACCGCGAAGTGAAGTGTGGCGGTCCAGCGATCGGAGGACAGTTCCACGTCCGCAGGGATCGTAAGTTCATGGTCTGCTCCGTGAATGTGGAAAATTCCGTGGACTTGCACCGAGGATTTTCCTTGCGGCAACACAGTTCCTTCAACGCGGTCGGGACGGAAGACGATTTCCGGATAGCGGTCGCTTTCCAGCACTTCCCGGTGCATCTTCCGGTCACGCATGCCACTGCCGCTTGCGCCGCTCTTAGCGTCCACAACGATCTCGCCCGCGAGCTTACCCGAAGCAGCATCAAGACGCAGAGAACTTTGCTTTAAGCGGAAGCTTCCACGAACTGTGTGGAGCGCATCAGCAAGCGTGAAATTAACCACGGTGCGCTGAGGGTCGAGTTGAAATGCGAGACTCTGCGCCGCAGCCGCGATGCTGGCAACCGTGAGAAGCCCAATAACCGTCAGGAATTGCAGGCACAAACTGCGCTTGTGAAAGGTGAAACTGGATTCTCTTATCAGGTTATGCAGTCAGCAGCCCCCATCCCAGGGTGAGGCCGTCGAGAGCAAGGTGAAAAGGCGAAAGGGATCCCACGTGCAGGGCGAGCAATCTGCGAAAAACCTCGGGACGTTTGCGAAAAACCTGGAGCGTGCGTTGCTGAAATGTGGGACGGCCGTCGAGCGTAAGCATCAATCGCGCCATCAGCAAAGGACGAAGTGCTAGGCGGCGGTGCGCGGTCTGGTAACCCGCGAGATTGCCGGAGGCGAAACATCCGGCCAGCGCCACAGCTTGGCTGAAGGCCAGGCCCAGGCCCTCGCCCGTGATGGCGTCGACGGTGCCGGAGGCGTCGCCGATTAACGCGACATTCCCCCGGCAGACGCGCTTCAGTTTACGATTAGCAGAGATCGATCCCCTTTCAGCAGAGGCCGTCTCGGCGCCGCGAAGCCGGGCGTTGAGTTCGGGAAATGCTGGCAACGATTCTTCCAGCCGAAGCCCGGGATTCCGAGAAGCCACAGCGACACAGACTTCCTCGTCGCTCACCGGTGTGGCGTAACCCTGACTGTGCTTACCCCAGTATATTTCCATGCGGTCGGTCCAGGGCGCGACCCGGTAGTGCCGCCGAAAAGCATACCGGAGGTTCGTTCGCGAATGGTCATCAAGATTCGCCCAGCGGCGCACCCGTGAGTTGGCGCCATCAGCTCCAACAATCCACCGGGTCCGAATCGTGCGATTCCCCAGTTGAACTTCTTCGCTGGAAATTCCCGTGACTACGCTCTGCCACATCAGATCGACACCCAGCCCAGCGGCACGCTGCGTCATGATGCGATGCAACGCGGTTCGGCGAATGGAGAGACCCAGGTTGCCCGAAGGAAAGTCTGCTTCCGCGAACACTCCGGAACTGAGAAAGCGCACACCGCGAACCGGACAGGCCTCAGCCGCAGGCACGGCCACTCCCAACCGCTCCAGCGCTGTGATTGCATCCGGCATCAGCGCTTCACCGCAGGCCTTGTCAATGGGTGGCCTGGCTCCGTCGGCAACCGCTACGCGGAATCCCTGCTGCCGGGCGGCAATTGCCGCCGCCAGACCGGCCGGGCCGCCACCAATCACGAAGACATCTGTCGAATCCAGCAACTGACGCGACCTCACCATTCCAGCAGCAGAAGCTCGGAGCAAAACCCCGGCCCCATGGCGGCCAGCAGACCCAACGTCCCCGGCTCAGGACGCCGGTTCTTCATCACGTCCTCCAGCACACACAACACGGAAGCGGAAGAAAGATTTCCTACTTTGCGCAGGCAATCCCATGAGGCATCGAGCTGTCCATTATGCAATCCCAGTGCATCCGCCGAAGCATCCAGCACTTTCGGTCCTCCGGTGTGGAGAACAAAGCTCTTGAGGTCGCTTCGCTTGCGTCCATTGTCCGCCAAAAATGCGTCGACATCCCGCCCCAGGTTTTCCCGAATCAAAGTAGGAACCTCGGTAGACAGTATGATGCGGAAACCCTTCTCGGATATGTTCCAGCCCATCATTTCTTCTGTGCTGGGATAAAACACAGAACGGGTGGCGAGAATCTTGGGCCCGGAAATCTCAGGTCCCGACGATTCAAATTCCGGACCGGTCACGATAACCGCCGCGGCGCCATCGGCGAAAAGTCCCGACGAGATCAGGTTTGCGACGGACAGATCTTCACGCTGCAGGGTGAGCGAACAAAGTTCAACCGACACCAGGGCCGCAGCCTGCTTGGGATAGGCGCGAACGTAATCGGAGGCGCGTGCGATCCCGGCGGCGCCGGCCACACATCCCAAGCCAAAAATCGGGGTGCGGCGAATATTGGCCGGCAGTCCCATGCGGTTGATCAGCAGAGCGTCGATGGAAGGACTTGCGACTCCAGTGACGGTTGTGAACAACAAGCATCCCAGGTCGTTTGGCTGCAATCCAGCGTTTTGCAGCGCAACGCAGAGAGCCTGCTCCCCCAACTCCTGCGCGACCCTGATCCAGATGTCGTTGGCCTGGCCCCAGGTCTTAATGTCGACGTACTGCTCCGCGGGGATCGCGAGGTAACGGCCGTCCACGGTCACGTTGCGATGCAGGCGGGCCAGCAGCAAAGGATTCTTCAGTTGGTCTCCCCAATAATCCTGGAGCCGCTCGAGAAGAACTTTCTGGGTGTAGTAATGCTTTGGGAAGGCGCTCGCGGCGCTTGCAATCCTCATGAATTCTGGCTCCTGAAGGCAGTCTCGGCTCGGACTCAACCCTGCAGCGGACCGAATCCGGGAAGCCTTCTCCCGATTCGATGTTGGGCTCCCGCGACGGCAAACACGGGGGTCTCGTGCCGGCCTAGCCATTGTCGCAGAGTTGGGAAATTTTTTGGCATTGAGTCGTAAAAAGAGTTCGCCACGCCGCAGAAATGGTCCGGTTTACTTCAGCACGGCGATCGAACTCGGCGTATTCCCGACACCATATGTAAAGATGTCGGTCAAATTGCCGCCACTGACGGTAAACGCCTGAATCCCCGCGGAAGAGCCCTGGTTCCCTACATACAAATATTGCCCGCTCGGGTCCGCAACCAGAAAACTAGGGCTACCCTCGGTAACGAACGCACCCGTAGTAGTGGACGTGGTAAGCACGGTAGGAAGTCCGTTGGAACCAATCGAATATACCGCAACATTGCCGGAGCCCTGATTCGCCACGTAGAGAAACGCTCCTTTGGGATCTAAAATCAGCGACACCGGAGCAATGTTAGGGGTGGTAGCGATTGGAGTGCCGGGCAGCAGCGACAACGTGCCAGACGAACCAACGCTGAAAATGGAGAAGGAACCCGAATGTGGTATTCGCGGCGTACAGATAGGTGCCGCTCGGGTCAATGGCGAGCCCGTTCGGATTAATACCGCCGCTATCAATCGGATTCGGGGCTGCAAGGGGTGTGATTACTCCTGCATTCACGCTGAAGCCCACGATGGATCCATCGGAGCTTCCACGTTGTCCACCCGAGGCGGTAACGTAAAGATAGTTGCCCGATGGCGTCAGCTGCATATTCAGCGGTGGCAACCCAACCGGAAATGGAGAATTGGCAAGTTGGGTGAGCAGGCCAGTGCTGCTATCGATGGAGAAGACTGAAATGTTGAAGGATAAGGTGTTGGCTACGTACAGGTAGTTTCCGGCAGGGTCCATGGCCAGGACTTCCGGCTGCGAGGCGTCGGATCCAATGGATGTCCGTGGCAGCTTCTCAGTCAAGGCGCCGTTGCTGGCGATGGTAAACAGGGAAATGTCGTTTTCGAGTTGACCGGGATTCGCGACGTACAGAAACTTTCCCGATGGATGGAGGACCGCGGAATGAGCTCCGTCGCCGACAGGATACGGGCTTCCCTGGATTTCCGTGAGCACGCCCGAGTTGGGGTCCTCCCGGTAGGCGAAGATCTCATTGGCGGCCGGGACGGTCGCGTAGACGTAGTGGCTCGCAGTCTGACTGCAGCCAATGCAACCGGCAATGCTTGCGACAACAAATACCAGGACCAATGCCTTCTGAAGCATCCGTGACTCCCGAGAGAATTTGAAAGCGAAGAACAATAATACCCGCTGCCGGGAAACTCCGGCAGGGGAAAGCATGTTCTATCATACGGTGACCGCGAAGAAAAAGGGGCCGCACACGCCGGGCCGCCCGGCCGCGGCTGCTGCCGTAGACTTCTAGGCCCGGTCCGCCAAGCCTGCTCCGTTCCCCGTCCCTGCGCTCATTGCTGCGATGCCGCGCTTCCAAACGCAGGTTGCACGCGAATTTCCGCCGTCGAAAATGCGCTCTCTTGGGGATATATCGATCTTGCCGGCAACAGGTGGTTGAGCGCTAGTGCGCCGGGCTCGGTCTGGGAGCACCAGGAGAACTTTCAGCCAGGGAAGTGTCTTCACCACCGCGCAACGCCATCCGCAAACGGTCAAGATACACATACACCACGGGCGTGGTGAATAATGTAAGCGCCTGGCTCACAATCAGTCCGCCAACAATCGTGATGCCGAGAGGACGGTGCAGTTCAGAACCGGTACCCCTCCCGAGTGCCAGAGGCAGCCCTCCCAACAAGGCAGCCATGGTCGTCATCATGATGGGACGGAAGCGCAGCAGGCACGCGTCGTAGATGGCGTCGACCGGCTTCTTCCTTTGCGTCCGCTCTACCTCGAGCGCCACGTCGATCATCATAATCGCGTTCTTCTTCACCAGACCAATCAGCAGGATGATGCCGATTGTACCGATCACGTTCAGTTCGTTGTGGGTCAATAGCAGAGCCAGCAGGGCGCCCACGCCGGCGGATGGCAGCGTCGAAAGAATCGTGATGGGATGAATGTAGCTCTCATACAACATGCCCAACACGATATATACCGTGATCAGCGCGGTAAGAATCAAGACCGGTTCGCTGGAGAGCGAATCCTGGAACGCGGCCGCCGTGCCCTGGAAACTCGCCTGAATCGTAGCCGGGAAACCGATGGAACGCTGGACTCTTTCGATGGCTTGCGTCGCCTGGCCTAGCGAGACTCCGGGAGCCAGATTAAAAGAAATTGTGACCGACGGAAACTGGCTCTGGTGATTTACCGCCAAAGGTATGTTGGAGGGCACGAAGTGAGTGAATGCCGCCAGGGGTATGGGTGTGCCGCTCGTGGAACGCAGGTAAATATTCTGCAGAGCCTCTGTCGTCTGTTGGAACTGTGGCGCTACTTCCATGACCACGTGGTATTGGTTGAGCGGACGGTACATGGTCGAGACTTGCCGCTGGCCGAAGGCGTCGTAAAGCGCATTGTCAATGTCCTGCGCGGCTACTCCCAGCCGGCTGGCTGTGTCGCGATCAATCACCAATTGCGCCTGCAATCCTTTATCCTGCTGGTCGGTATTCACGTCACGCAGTTCGGGCAGGACACGCATTTTCTGCAACAACAGCGGACCCCAGTTGTTGAGTTCATTCAAGTCCTCGCCTTGTATCGTGTACTGATACTGAGCCGCGCCGAAGCGCCCGCCAATCGTCAGGTCCTGCTGCGTTTGCAGGAACAGCGTGGCTCCCGGAACCACTGCAAGTTTACCCCGCAATCGATTGATCACATCGTCGGCAGTAACGTTCGGGCACAGTTGCCAGAAGTGGCGAGTCTGGCAGTGGCTGCGCTGTTCCAGCGGCTTCAGCATGACAAAGAACCGGCCCTGGTTTGTCGCCGAACCTCCGCCCGCGAACCCGACCACGGTGGCGACCGCCGGATCTTTCATCACGATCTGCACGAACTGTTCCATCTTGCCGCTCATGGCCTGGAATGAGATGTCTTGCGCCGCCTGAACCGTGCCATTAAGCCGTCCCGTATCCTGCTGCGGGAAAAATCCTTTGGGCACCTTAATGTAGAGGTACACGCTCAGGCAGGCCACGAGGATGGTCACGGCCAGCGTCACGGGCTGATGCGCCAGCACCCATTTGAGCCCGTGCCGGTATGTCACCAGGAGTCTGTCGAAGAACCATTCACTGGCGCGATAGGCAACGTTATGCCGCTCGTTCGGCGGGGATGGCCGCAGAAATTTAGCGCACATCGTCGGTGTGGTGGTCAGCGAGACGAGCAGCGAGACTCCAATCGCCATGCTCAGCGTGACCGCAAACTCACGAAACAGCCGCCCCACAATCCCGCCCATCATCAATAGCGGAATGAATACCGCGACCAGGGAAACACTCATGGAAAGCACGGTAAATCCAATTTCCGCCGCGCCCTTGAACGCCGCCTGCACCGCGTCCATGCCGTGCTCCACATAGCGCATGATGTTTTCCAAAACCACAATGGCGTCATCCACCACGAATCCAGTGGAAATCGCCAGCGCCATGAGTGACAAATTGTCCAGGCTATAGCCCAGCAGGTACATTCCCCCGAACGTGCCCACCAACGAAAGTGGCACGGCGATGCTGGGAATCACCGTCGCCCGCACCGTGCGCAGGAACACGAACACCACCAGAATCACCAGCACAATAGAAATCAGCAGAGTGGTTTCAATGTCTTTTACCGAGGCCCGCACCGTGATCGTGCGGTCCGAGACCACTGCCAGTTTGATCGCCGGAGAAATCGAGGACTGGAGATAAGGCATCAGAGCGCGCACGCGATCCACAGTCTCGATGACGTTGGCGCCCGGTTGCCGGAAAATAACGACAAGAACCCCGGGTTTGCCATTGGCTACGCCCAGGTTGTGCACGTCCGCCACCGAGTCCTCCACATCCGCCACGTCCCCCAGTCGCACGCCCGCGCCATTGTTATAAGCGACAATCAGCGGCCGGTATTCATCCGCGGTGAAGAGCTGGTCGTTATCCGAGAAAGAAGACGAGACGGAGCTGTTTGCCACCTGCCCCTTGGGCCGGTTCGCGTTGGCTGCATTCAACGCGTTGCGCACCGTGTCCAGCCCGACGCCCAGCTTGTTGAGCAGCATCGGATTGACCTCGGCCCTCACCGCTGGCGGCGCTGAACCGTAAGTGAACACCTGGCCCACTCCATCCACCTGCGCGAGCTTCTGCGCCAGAATCGAGTCGGAGGTGTCATACAAACGCGCCACGGGAACCGTGTCCGAGGTGAGCGCCAGAATCAGGATGGGAGCGTCCGCGGGATTGATTTTGCGATAGCTCGGATTGCTCGGCAGATTAGAAGGAAGCTGGCTGCGAGCGGCATTGATTGCCGCCTGCACATCGCGTGCTGCGGCATCGATGTTCCGGTTCAAATCAAATTGCAGCGCGATGCCGGTCGAGCCCAGTTGGCTCGACGAGGTCATCTGGTTCACGCCCGAGATGCGCCCGAACTGGCGTTCCAACGGCGTGGCCACCGCCGAGGCCATCGTCTGTGGGTCGGCCCCCGGCAGCTGCGCGCCTATGCTGATCACGGGAAAATCCACTCGCGGCAGAGAAGCCACCGGCAATAAATTGAAAGCGAGAATCCCGGAAAGCAGCAGCGCCGCCGCCAGCAGAGACGTGCCAATCGGACGCCGGATAAATGGAGACGAAATATTCATGCGCTAATGTTTGTCATCCTGAGGTGGGCGTTCTTTGCCCGCCGAAGAGCCTGTCCCGAGCTGGCCGAGGGAACCTGAGCGAGCCGTGCGATGTGTCGCGTTTTTTGCGACACAACAATCGCGCTTTTGGCTCGCATCCTCAATCCGCCGGGAACTCGTGCGGAATCGGATTGCCGATCCTGTACTTCTCAAACCTGTGCGCCAGCCGGTCAAACCACAGATAAACCACCGGCGTGGTGTAGAGCGTGAGCAACTGGCTCAACAGCAATCCGCCCACAATGGTGATGCCCAGGGGTCGCCGTAACTCCGCGCCCGTTCCCGAACCGAGCGCCAGAGGCAAACCGCCGAGCAGCGCCGCCATCGTCGTCATCATGATGGGACGGAAACGCAGCAAACACGCCTGAAAAATCGCTTCTTCGGGTGGCTTATGTTCCTCGCGCTCGGCTTCGAGCGCGAAGTCGATCATCATAATGGCGTTCTTCTTCACGATGCCGATCAGCAGAATGATGCCGATCAGCGCCACCACGGTCAGATCGTTCCCCGTAATCATAAGAGCCAGGATCGCGCCCACCCCGGCCGACGGCAGCGTGGAGAGAATCGTGATGGGGTGAATGTAGCTCTCATACAAAACTCCCAGCACAATGTAGACGGTGATGATGGCAGCGAGAATCAGGAACGGCTCACTCGAAAGCGAATTTTGAAATGCAGCCGCCGTTCCTTGAAAGGAAGCGTGGATACTCGCCGGCATCTGAATTTCCTTTTCCACTTCCTGGATGGCCCGCGTGGCGTCGCCCAGAGAAGCTCCCGGAGCGAGGTTGAACGAAAGAGTCACAACCGGGAACTGTCCCTGGTGGTTGACGGCCAGGGGTGCGTTGGTCGATTGCATCCGCACAAAAGTGGAAAGCGGAACCGGGGTTCCGCTGGTAGTTGCCGTGGCTGCATTGGCGGTGGGCGCGCCGGAATTCGGTATTGTGCTGGCGGGGCGAATGTATACGTCGTTCATCGCCTCGGGAGTTTTGGCGAAGTTCGGCAGCACCTCCAGCACCACGTGGTACTGGTTCAACTGCGTAAAGATGATGGAAACCTGCCGCTGCCCGAAGGCGTCGTAGAGCGTATTGTCGATGGCTTGCGGAAGGATTCCCAAACGTGACGCCGTATCGCGGTCGATCGTGAGGTTGGTCCGGAGCCCACCGTTGAGCTGGTCTGTGGCCACATCGCGCAGCACTGGAACCGCGCGCAGTTTCTCCACCAGTTTCGGCGTCCATTGCGCCAACTCCTGCGCGTCCGCGTCCTCAATCGAGTATTGGAACTGAGTCCGGCTCACTCGATCCTCCACCGTCAGATCCTGCACGGGCTGCATGTAGAGAGTGATTCCGCTTACGCTCGCCAACTCGGGTTGCAGCCTCCGGATGATCGCAGATGCGTCATCGATGCGCTCATCGCGCGGTTTCAGGTTGATCTGAATGCGGCCGCTGTTCGGAGTCGTGTTCGTGCCGTCCACCCCGATAAACGACGACAAGCTCTCCACATCTTTATCTTTGAGGATCACCTTCGCCAGTTCCTGCTGGCGCTGCGACATCGCATCAAACGAAATATTGTCCGGAGCTTCCGAAATCCCCAAAATCACGCCCGTATCCTGCACCGGGAAAAATCCCTTCGGCACAACCACGTAGAGAACCAGCGTGAGCACCAGCGTTCCGAAAGTTACAAACAGGGTTGCGGTCTGGTGCTTCAGCACCCATTTCACCGTGCGGCCATAAAGCGCAATGACCCGGTTGTAATAATCTTCCGTGACCTCGTAGAAACGGCCTTTCTCGCCTTCCTTGCGATGCTTGAGCAGCTTGGCGCACATCATCGGAGTCAAGCTAAGAGAAACGGCTGCCGAAACCAAAATGGTCACTGCCAACGTAACCGCAAACTCGCGGAACAGCCGGCCAACAATGTCGCCCATGAACAACAGTGGAATCAAAACAGCAATCAGAGAAACCGTGAGCGAGACGATGGTGAACCCAATCTGCCCCGACCCTTTCAGCGCCGCATCCAGCGGCGAATCTCCGGCCTCCAGATAGCGGTCGATGTTCTCGATCATGACGATGGCGTCATCCACCACAAACCCGGTGGAGATGGTCAACGCCATGAGCGTCAGATTGTTCAGGCTGTATCCCAGCAAATACATCACGCCAAACGTTCCCACGATCGACAGCGGCACCGCGACGCTGGGAATGAACGTGGCCCTCAGATTCCGCAGGAAAAAGAAAATAACGATGACCACCAGCACGATGGTCAACGCCAATTCAAACTCAACATCTTTCACCGACGCGCGGATGGTGGTGGTCCGGTCAGTAAGAATCTGCACCTTCACCGCGGAAGGCAGCGACGCCTGCAACTGCGGCAGCAACTTCTTGATCCGGTCGACCACGCTGATGATGTTCGCCCCAGGCTGGCGCTGGATATTGACGATCACCGCCGGGGTCGAATTCATCCACGCCGCGAGCCGCGTATTTTCCGTGCCATCGATCACGTTTGCCACATCGCTCAGCCGCACGGGCGCGCCGTTGCGATAGGCGATGACGATCGGCTTGTACTGCTCGCTGGAGAAAAGCTGGTCGTTGGCGCCGATGGTGTACGACTGGCGCGCGCCATCGATGACGCCTTTCGCCTGATCCACATTGGCCTGGGCCAGTGCCGTGCGAACATCCTCGAGGCTCAATCCATAGGAAGCCAGCGCTGTCGGGTTCACCTGCACCCGCACCGCGGGCTTCTGTCCCCCGCTGATCGAAACCAGCCCGACGCCCGGCAATTGGGAAATCTTCTGCGCCAGGGCAGTGTCGGCCAGATCCTCCACCTTCGACAAGGCCAGCGAGTCCGCAGTCATGGCCAGCGTTAGAATCGGGGAATCGGCCGGATTCACTTTGTTGTAAATGGGAGGATTCGGCAGATCCGTGGGCAAGTAAGTGGATCCCGAGTTGATGGCGGCCTGCACCTGCTGCTCTTCGACGTCGATATTCTGGTCGAGGCCAAATTGCAGCGTGATCACCGAGCTGCCAAATGAACTCGTTGAGGTCATCTGGCTCAATCCCGGAACTTGTCCGAACTGCCGCTCCAGAGGCGACGTAACCGACGACGCCATTACCTCGGGATCTGCGCCGGGATAAAACGTTACGACTTGTATGGTTGGATAATCGACTTCGGGTAAGGCCGAAACGGGCAGTTGCAGGAACGCGACCCACCCCACCAGCAGCACGCCCACCATCAACAGTGTGGTCGCCACTGGCCGGAGAATGAATAGCCGTGAAGGACTCATGAAGCCGGGGTTCCTGATCCTGGGTTACCTGATCCCGGAGCAGCCGGTGCCGAGGTTCCTTGGGTTGGGCCGCTGTTTCTGAACTCGATCTTGCTGCCGGTTTGCAGTTTGTCCTGGCCGTCGGTCACTACCGTGTCCCCGGGATTAAGGCCGCTGGCAATCGCTGTATTGTTTCCCTGGGCAACCGATACCGTTACCGTGCGCGCTTCGACCGTCTTGTCCGGCTTCACCAGATAGACGAACGTTCCCTGCGGGCCACGCAATAGAGCTGCCGTGGGTAGCACCGTGCTGTTTTTGCGCGTCTCGAGCAGCAGGTTCGCGTTCACAAACTGATTGGGCCAAAGCTGATTGTCTTTATTATCGAAAACGGCTTTCAGCTTCGCCGTTCCCGTGGTCTGGTCGATCTGGTTATCAATCGTCTGCAGTTTTCCCGTCGCCAGCTTGGTCTGATTATCCCGGCTGTAAGCCTCCACTAGCAGCGTCGAGTTCTTCATGTGTTGCGCCACCGTCGGCAACTGATCCTCGGGCAGAGTGAAAATCACCGCGATCGGCTGCAGTTGTGTGAGGATCAGCATCGGATTGGTGTCGGCTGCGTGCACAATATTTCCCGGATCCACCTGCCGCAATCCCACTCGCCCGGTGAATGGCGCCGTGATGTTGCAGTAGACAAGCTGCAGCTTGGCGTTATCGATCTGCGCCTGATCCGTGCGCACCTGGCCGTCAAGCTGGTCCACCAATGACTTCTGCGTATCTACTTGCTGCTGCGCAATGCTTCCCGAGGGAATTAGCGTGGTGTAGCGCTCCAGGTTCAGTCTCGCATCGCGCAGCGTTGCCTGGTCCTTGAATATCTGCGCCTGCATCTGTTCCAGTTGCACCTGGTAAGGGCGCGGATCGATCAAGATCAGCAAATCGCCTTCTTTCACGATCTGCCCTTCCTGGAAGTTCACCCGCATGATCTGCCCGTCGACGCGGCTCTTGATATTCGCTGTGTAAAACGCGGTCACCGATCCCAGCCCGACCAGGTAGACGGGCATGTCCTGCTGCTGCACCTTGGCCACAGCCACTGAAACCGTGCGCGGCCCTGCGGCTTGCGCCTTCTGCTGTTTGGAGTCGGCGCTGGTGCAGGCAGAAAGGAACGCACAGATCACGCCCAGCGCGAGGGCCAAGACGAGCCAACACCGGGAGCGGACGGCCAACAGCGGTTCTTGAGGAGAACTCGAATCGATCATTTTCACAGTTTTGGTCGGTTGCGCCTTTCCACAAGCTCGGCGTAGGACGTGCGATTTATTAGACGTATTCATTCTAGATTCGGTTGCGGCGGGGCCGCCCAGGAAAATCAACAGATCGACTTACCTAGAGGTCCTCCCGCTTGAGAAAGTCAGAGGAACCAGAACGCAGATGATATCGTAAAAACCGCATGAAACCAGCATCAACTGTGGCGGCGCACAGGTCAAGCACGGGGCGAAAGTTTTACAAATCTTTACTCGCTTGGTAACTATCTTGACATCACAAAGTGTGATCTCAAAAGAGCAACTTACTCGTGCCTTGACGTTGTCGAGTTACTCGCGATGCGCCGGCGCCGGATGCCGCGCCTCATACGCCGCAATGTCCGCCTCATGCTGCAGCGTAAGCCCGATGTCGTCGAGCCCATTGAGCAGACAGTGGCGCACGAATTCATCGATCGGAAACTTCGCCCGAAAGCCCTGATCGTCGCTAACCTCGCATTGCTCCAGGTCAATAGTCAGATGGTAATCGTGGAGCTCTCGGGCTCGCCGCATCAGTTCGGCAGCTTCATCCTCGCTAAGGCGTACCGCGAGGAAACCATTCTTGGTGCTGTTATTGGCGAAAATGTCGGCGAACGAAGACGAAATCACGGCTCGAAATCCGAAATCCGCCAGCGCCCACACCGCGTGCTCACGCGAGGAGCCGCATCCAAAGTTCTTCCCCGCTACCAGGATGCTCGCGCCCGCATAACGCGGTTCATCCAGCACAAACCCGGCATTCTTCTTCCCGTCCGCCGCGAAGCGCCAGTCGTAAAATAAAAATTGCCCAAAGCCGGTGCGCTCAATCCGCTTCAGAAACTGTTTGGGGATAATCTGGTCGGTGTCCACATTGATCCGGTCCAGCGGAGCCACGCGCCCGCGATGTGTACGAAACGGTTTCATTGCCCATTCCTCTTCGTCGTCCCTGTTGTCATCGAAACTTCCAATCCCGAATATCCGTAAAGTGCCCCGCAATCGCCGCCGCCGCCGCCATCATGGGACTCACCAGATGCGTCCGCCCCCCACGTCCCTGCCGCCCTTCAAAATTCCGGTTGCTGGTCGAAGCGCAGCGCTCTCCGGGCTGCAAAATGTCAGGATTCATTCCCAGGCACATCGAGCATCCCGACTCGCGCCACTCGAATCCCGCATCCAGAAAAATCCGGTGTAGTCCTTCATGCTCCGCCGCCCGCTTCACCGTTTGCGATCCCGGCACAACCATCGCGCGCACCTTCACACTCACGTGATGCCCCTTTGCAACCCGCGCCGCCGCCCGCAGATCTTCAAGCCGCGAATTCGTGCACGATCCGATAAATACGCGGTCGATCCCAATATCTTCGATTCGTTTTCCCGGCTCCAGCCCCATATACTGCAAAGCCAGTTCAGTCGAGCGCCGGTCGGATTCCTTCAAGCTCCCAACTTCAGGCACGCGTCCCGTAACCGGCGCCACCATCCCCGGATTCGTACCCCAGGTCACAAACGGAGATAGCTGCGCCGCATCCATCTCCACCACTTTGTCGAACCCCGCGCCTGCATCCGTAGGCAAGCCGCGCCAGTATTCGACCGCCTTCTCCCATTCCCCATCTCGCGGAGCAAACCGCTTTCCCTTCACGTATGCGAACGTGGTTTCATCCGGCGCAACCATCCCCGCCCGCGCTCCGGCCTCGATGCTCATATTGCACAAAGTCATGCGCCCTTCCATCGAGAGCCCGCGCACCGCATCGCCGGCGTATTCGATCACATGTCCCGACGCACCATCCGTACCAATCTGTCCAATGATCCCCAACGCCAAATCCTTCGCAGTCACGCCCTCCGCCAGCCGCCCGCAGACCTCGATCTTCATCGTCTTCGGCTTCTGTTGGCGCCAGACATCTGCGTCGCCAGAACGTGCTCCACTTCCGAAGTCCCAACGCCGAAAGCCAATGAACCGAACGCTCCGTGCGTGCTGGTATGGCTGTCGCCGCACACAATCGTCATCCCCGGCTGCGTCAGCCCCAACTCCGGTCCAATTACGTGCACAATGCCCTGTTCAGGAGAATCCATGTCAAACAGGCGCACCCCGAACTCTTTGCAGTTAGCCTGCAACGCCACAATCTGCTTGGCAGCGATCAGATCGGTGATCGGAGTTCCGCGCGGCTCAGTTGGAATGTTGTGATCGACGGTGGCCACGGTCCGGGACGGCTGACGAACTTTTCTTCCGGAAACGCGCAGACCATCGAAGGCCTGCGGCGAAGTCACCTCATGCACCAGATGCAGGTCGATGTAGATAATCGGAGACCGGCCGTCCGGCTGCGCCACCAGATGCGCGTCCCAGATCTTCTCGAAAAGTGTTTTCTTTGTCGCCATGCGTGCCGAAAGACCAGTTTTTCACACTGAGGCGAGCCGGAGCAAGATCGGCAGGACTAGAAGAACCTCGTGGGGACAGCCGCCTCGGCTGTCCGGCGGCCCAGCTTTATCGGGCCGCGAGCTACATCGAAGCGAATAAGCTATTTTTTCTTGGACAAGTATCCCAGCACCTTGCTGGCGAACTCATCCGAGAACCCGAACCGAGCCTTGGCCCTCGAGTAAAGATCGACGGCCTGCTTATCCAGCCAGATCATTGCCGACTTCCACCATCCATCCTGCGGACGCGCAAAATAGTCGGTGGAATGCCCACTGAATTTTTTGTCCTGTTCGATGGTGTAGTAGTACAAAGCCAGACTCTTGCGCGACTGCCCGTCAGGGCAAGTCAAAGGATCAGGAAACCCGTGTAGCGATCTCTCGTCGGTCGTGAAAATCAGAACGTGGTTCAGCAGCGGCGGATACTTGGCCGCGCAACGCGACATTTTCCCATCCTGCCGCTCCCACAATTCGAGCGCCCCGCCCCACTGCTCCTGCCATCCCGGATTCAGATAAAGAATCAGATTCACGCGCCGGTGCCAGTGCGTGTGGAAGTGATGCATGGAAAAATCTGTGTGCACGTTCAGATAACCGCCCGGCCCGGACTGATGCAGTCCTCCACCTTCCAACATAGGGTCCGCCATCAGGTCAGGGATCCCGGTCAACTCCGAAACCCACGTCACAAACTCCGGCGAGTTCAGTTCGTCCGTTACCGCTCCCAGCGCCGGCGGGAAAAGCTGGCGCTTCGCCATGCCAAGCTTGTTTTCATTCGCGTGCTTGTACTGCGTCCATTCATCCGTCGACGCCTCCGGGAATTGTCCCGCCATCTCCAGTGCGGTCTCCGGATCAAGAAAATCCTTCAACAGAATATGTGGACAGGGATGGTTCTCCCGGTATTGCCTGGCGAGCGCAGGCAGCGGAGATCCCCACCTTTCGTAAGGAAGTAGCCGTTCGGGAGCACGGACAGCTCGCGCAGTAGACATGCTTAGAAGCGCCTCATGATTGGAATTGTATCCGAACAGCGCGGACTTTGGCGTGCAGACGCCTCACGGAATGTTCGTCGCCAATACCTTCACGGAATCCGGCAGACGCGCACCGCGCCGTTCTGGTAAGCGCAATCGAGCCCGGAAACTCCAGGCTGCTGCACCACCACCCAGCTCACGCCATATGTTTCTTTCAATCGTAAAAAATCTTCCGCGCGGAAGCTCTTCCACGGCGTCTGCGCCTGCACCTGCGCCCACCACTCCTCGGCCAGCGGCGGAAACATGCTGACCACGCCGTTGTCCTTGACTCCGTCGGCCAGACGGCTTCTCTCCGCGAGACAACGAAATCCGATCTCATCTTCGCCCGCAAGATCCATATGTTCCGGATCGAGGGCAAATACTGCATCCACGGGCGTGTTCTGCCGGATCCAGACAAATGCCTGCGCCCACGGATTCTTCGGCGCTGCGCCCGGCCATTCCACATGCGCACTCGCTGGAAAAAGCGCCCGCTGACCCAGGAACATTCCCAGACTCAAAGGTGCAAACAGCAACAGCCAGCGCCACACGCGGTCTTTCAGTACATACTCGGCAAGAAGCCCGCCCATTACGACAAACATCACGATGTAAAGAAAATGCAGGCTGCGCAGCGGCTGCAGACGGGCCAGAGCTTCAAACCGCGCCGGCAGATCCACCACCAGCGCCGCTGCAAGATAGATCACACCATAGACGACGAAAGCGCGGCTCACGCGCTCCGCAACAGACCACTGCCGGCCCCGCGCCATCCGCGCGAGCCACCAGAACAATATGAGCGGGGCAACTGCGCCCAGCAACTCAACCCACGCCCATCTCTGTATGTAGTGGAAGCCATGCCGTTTCGCCGCCTCGTGGTAGGCCGAAGAAGCCGCGGGCGCGAGCGGCAGCCACAGCAGGCTCGCGAACCCGGTCGCTCGCTTCCAGCGGCTCTCGAATCTTTCCATCGCCAGCAGCAAGACACAAAACGAAAACGGAAATGTCCACATCAGCGGATGCATGCAGGCCGCAAACCCCAACCACAACAACGCCTGTACATATCTCCTCTCCAGGGTTCGCACCAGCATAAAAACGCCCGCGAATGCCGCCAGATTCCGCGGGTTCAAATACTGGTCCATGATGTAGAGTGCAGTGCCTGCCACCGGAATCGTCAAAAGCGCAGCCACCAGACAGACTCCACCCCACCGCGCGCGCTCACTTGGAAAAAGCAGCCCGCTCAACTCCCAACAGGCGAGCAGCAGCAGGAAAATAGACGCCACATGCCACAAGAACAACCCAACTTCCAAGGGCAAGTGAGTCGCGCGCAGAGAAAATGCAACTACATTAGGGAACAACGTCAGCTTGGCGTGCGACAGGAAGAATTCTTGCCCCGCGGGAAACAGCTCCGGATGCAGAAGCTTCTCCACGCCCGGCAAATATATTTCCGCATCCTCGGCAAATGGATGGTATCCATGCACCAGCACGGCTGCGAAAGTCAGCAGCCCGAGTCCCAGGACGGACTTCCATTTCGGTAAAGTTGATCGAGGGGAAATACTCAAGGAGTTGACGGCGGTCGCGCCGCCTTTACCCTAATGACAAGGGAATGAATCTGTCAAATTGACCCCGTCCTACGCGACGACACCTTGCGCGCTTCGCGGCTCCTACGTAGCATCTAACTAACATGGCTGCTGCCCTTATTCCCCGGCGCTCTCGGCGCAACATGGCCGTCGGAGAAATCGTCGCCTTTGCCTACGACACGTTTTGCAGCAACAAGGTGCGCTTCATCTTAACCGCGCTCGGCATGGTGATCGGAACGGCGTCTCTCATCCTGGTCGTCACCATCGGCATGACCGGCCGTCAATATGTGCTCAACCAGATCCAGGCCATCGGCACCAACGAAATCTCGGCGGAATACCTCGGCGGCGCACCCCACATCAGCAACTCCAACCCCGACCCCCTCACCATCGACGACCTTCACGCCGTGCAGGAAGTCGTTCCCGGCATTGTCGCGTCTTCTCCCGTGAATCAACTTTCCGATCGCGTTCCCGTTGGCAACGGCAGAGAGAAAGACGTCACCATCCTCGGTGTCAATCCCGAGTACGTGCTCGTCCGCAACCTGGTGATCCCCTCCGGCAGATTCTTCGATCAGGAGGATTCCCAGGCCCACAACAAGGTCGGCGTGATCACCGAGAAAATGGCGGTGGAGGTCTACGGCTCGCCGCAAGCCGCCGTCGGCAAAGTCATCAAGCTTACTGGATTGCCCTTCACCATCATCGGAACTTTCAAGGAGCGCGTGGACACTTTCGGCCAGTCGGAGATCGTCGACGACACCCTGCTCATCCCTTACTCCGTCAGCCGCTATTTCATGGAGGTTCCCACCGTCAAACTCTTGTATTTCTCCATGGAAGATCCCTCGATGGTGATTCCGGCAACCGCTCAGATTAAGCGTGTCTTGCAGTCCCGGCATCGCTCCGAGTCGGTCTACGATGTCAGAAATCTCACTGAACTTCTTTCCATGGCCGACCGCATCGCTACCGGCCTGACCTGGGTGCTGCTGCTGGTTTCCATGGTCACTCTCGTGGTCAGCGGCATCGGCATCATGAACATCATGCTGGCAACGGTGACCTCCCGCATCCGCGAGATCGGAATCCGCAAGGCTGTCGGCGCCACCAACCGCGAAATTCGTTTTCAGTTTCTCGCCGAAGCCATCCTCATTTCACTCATCGGAGGCTTCGCCGGCATCGTCATCGGCCTCGCCATCCCTTACTCGGTGCGTTTTCTAACGGAATGGCGTGTCCCAGTCAACGGATGGTCCGCCGTCATCGCCATCATCGTATCTTCGCTGGTCGGGGTGATTTTCGGCACCGTCCCGGCCGCCCGCGCCGCCCAACTCGATCCCGTAGAGAGCCTGCGCTACGAGTAGCCGCAGATTCTATAAGACCATGAAAGGAAATGACTTGAGTGCGTAATGGCTCACCATTGGGACCAAGGCGCGAACAAAAGATCTCTGGATCCCAGCCCCGAACCAGAGCGGGATGTGAAAGCCCTGCACGGAAGTGCCGGAAACGGAGGGAAAGTGGATCAACTCCCGTAGCAAAGACATCATTTCTCACGATAAACGCCGCCGAGCGCGTTGCGGCGACTCGACACCTGAAACCCTCCCGATGCCTCCTGCCACAAAAAAGTTGCATTTCGCATGGTGACCGAAGTAATATGCTTTACGTAGTTTGACAGTGGTTTTCCCAGTGTTCCAGACCCAGTACCGCTAAAGTTAACTTCCAAACTTGCAATTCGGCTGTGCAAAAAACATAAAGAGGTGGTTGGTCCACCTCCGTCCCGGTTCGGAGAGTTCAATATGGCGTGGTACGCGTACTGCCTTACCGAGCACCAGACCCTCCCAAATGGCACCCGTTCCCGTCGCCCATTCGTAATTGAAAATGTTCAAGGCGTGAACGGAGCCCCTGTGCTCAGCTATCCCAGCGGCGAGTTTGCTGTGATTGTGAGCGAATACGACCAGAACGCTGGACCACTTGATCAAAAAGCCGCCATCGATCACGCCCGCGTCGTGAGCGGCTGCTTCCGTAATTCCACCGTTTTGCCGTTCCGTTTCGGAACCATCTTCGAAAGTGACGACGCTCTTCGTCAGGCTGTTCGCGTCAACCGGCGCGCCTTCGGCGTCAGCGTGGCCAAGCTTCGCGGCAAATCCGAAATGCACATCAAGCTCACGGTCACTGACGGTTCGCTCCGCGAAGCCATGATCGATGTCATCCTGCCCGACACCGTCGGCGGCGACTATCTTTCCAAGCTGCGCGTCAAAGCTTCCCGCGAACGCGAGCGCCAGACCAAGGCCCGCGCCCTCTCAGTGCAGGTCCACAAGTTGTTTAACCCTCTGGAAGAAGAAGTAAGCTGCAAGAAGGTCGCTCCCCAAGGCATGCTTATCGACATCGCCCATCTCATCGATTCCAAATCGGTCGAGAAGTACCAGAACCGCTACAGCACTGCCGCCAAGCAGCTGAAAAACTGTGAGGTCGCCATCAGCGGACCCTGGCCTCCTTACCACTTCCTGCCCGGAAAGCTGCGTACCGTGGCCGGAAACAGCTAGTCGCATCGATACAATTCAGGCTTGTGCCCCATCCTTCCGCGCTCTTTGCGGAAGGGTGGGGAGGTCGCCACCAGCCTCCGAAGCATCGCCTTTCGGAGCCATCTCCGTTGCATTCAATATGCATCCTTCTGCACTCCGTTGCCGCTCCGGCCGCCGGAGTCGGGTCGCCTTTCAGCTCCAAGCCGGCCCTAAGCCCTGTTTCATCAATCACTTATGGATTCACCGAAACCCCCATCACAGGCTCTCAACCTTTGGCTCGGCAAGTGCTTCTTAGGAATGTACTAAAGAGGCCGCAAACCCAAAGAAATGACCTTCACTGTCTTTCCCAGTCACCATTTCCCGAAGTGCTGTTCCGCCCGGCGAAACGGCCACTTCTTTTGCCTTTCCTGAAAACCTTCCAAACCTGACCTCTTGAAACGCGGCCCCAGCAATGGGGCCGCTTTTTTTCCGGAACAAACTTCGAGGTGGATATGTTCATGTGGGAAAGCATGTGGGGACATCCGCCCTGCGGCTGTCCACTGGGCGCAGCCCAGTTGCCTAGAGATAAACACGCCGCCAATCCAGATCAGGAAGTTCACCCTCCACCTTCGTCGAGTTGATTTCCTTCTTATCCATGACTCGCGCTAGCACCGCCGCTTTCCCACAGGCGGCTCACTCGGCTACACTGCCTACTCTATGACCAAGCTCTCGCGCTTCTCTATCGCATCCTTCTCGATTGCAGCTCTGCTCGCACTTCTGCTTATCTCTCCCCCACTCACCCACACCCAGAACCCGCCCCAAACTCCGCCCCTCCCGGCATGGATGGCCGCACCCCAGACTTCCACCGCGAACTTCCCTCCACTCCTCGTGCAACAGCTTTCCGCCATCAAAGCTGCCGCACTCAATGACGACTACGCCTACCGCCAGCTCACTCACCTCACTGAGAACATCGGACCGCGCCCCAGCGGCTCGCCCCAGGCCCGCGCCGCCGCCGAATACGTGGCCGCCGAACTTCGCAAGCTCGGCCTCGAAGTCCGCCTCCAACAAGTCACTGTCCCACACTGGGTCCGCGGCCAAGAAACCGCCGCGCTCGTCGAATATCCCGGAATGGTTCCGAACACCACCCAAAAAATTGTTCTAACTGCGCTGGGCGGAAGCTCCTCCACTCCCGCCGATGGCCTAACCGCAGACGTAGTCGCCGTCGACAACTTCGACGAACTCCAGGCTCTCGGCCGCGACAAAATCGCCGGCAAGATCGTCCTCTTCAACGAACTCTTCGACAAACAAAAAGCCGCCGCCGGACTAGCCTTCCCCGCCTACGGCGAAGCCGTCCGCTACCGCGGCGCCGGACCCAAAACCGCCGCCGATCTAGGCGCCGTAGCCGCTCTAGTCCGCTCCGTCCACAGCGCCGACTATCGCCTCCCCCACACCGGATTCAGCATCCCCGCCGCAATCCCCGCCGCCGCCGTAACCGCCGAAGATGCCGACCTGATCGTTCACTTAGCCGCCCAGGGCAAGGTCCGCATGCACCTAATACTCACTCCGCAAAAGCTCCCCGACGAAACCGGCTACAACGTAATCGCCGACCTCAAAGGTTCCGACCATCCCGAGCAAGTAGTAGTAGTCTCCGGCCATCTCGATTCCTGGGACCTCGGCACCGGAGCCATCGACGACGGAGCCGGCGTAGTAATAGCCATGCAGACCGCCGAAGTTCTTCAGCGCCTTCACCTGCGCCCCGCCCGCACCCTCCGCGTAATCGCCTGGATGGACGAAGAAACCGGAGGCGCCGGCAGCAAAGCCTACGCCGCCGAATACGTCAACGACTTCCCGCACCACATAGCCGCCATCGAAAGCGACGCCGGCGCCGCCCATCCTCTAGGCTTCGACGTAAAAGCCACCCCGGCCGCCATCGACGCCCTCCGCCGCGTTCAAGCCGTTCTCCAAAGCATCGGCGCGACCGTCTTCCAGCCCACCACTTATTCTCCCGGCGCAGACATCGCCCCCATCTCCGACGCCGGAATCCCCGCCTTCGGTATCATGGAGGACGGCCGCAAGTATTTCGATTACCACCACTCCGCCGCCGACACCCTGGACAAAGTAGTCCCCAGCGAACTCCGCGAAAACGCCGCAGCCATGGCCGTCCTGGCCTACGCCCTGACGAACATGAAAGATCCCCTGCCAAGATAGATAATAGTTGTAGATGTAGACGACGAAACTGCCAATGTGGGGACAGCCGCCCCCGGCTGTCCAGGAGCGAAGCTCCGCAAGGGATCTATACGAGCTTCGAAGCAGGAAGTAGCACCGCCAAGTCCGCAAAATGCCGGGGCTGCAGCACCTCGAACCCTTTCTGCGGAACCTTTACGTATCGCCAGGAAACACCAGTAAGACTGGAAGCATTCTCACACCAATTGCTGGCAGCAGCATCTTTCTGCGAAACCTCGGCGGACTCCATCCCCTTGGTCTCGATCAACCAGCGCTGGCCCGCGGAATCGATCGCGACAAAGTCCGGATAGTAAGACCGCAGGTTCATACCCACGTCCACATAATCGATAGAGAAGCCAAAAGACTGTGGAAGCTTAGCGAACGCAGCAACATCGTCAGCACCGTCGAGGAACCGAGCGAACTCCCGCTCAAAATCGTTATCGCAAGGCACCATGTTGAAGACGCAATGATTCGCCTCATAGACCTTGCGCGACCAGGGAAACGGCTGGCAAGTCGAAAGCAGGCGGTCAGGTGCAAGAAGCTGCGGCTCTTGATCGGCGACGCTCAACTTTTTCAATACGCGGCCGAACTCCTGAATGCACACGTACGCCGCCACCTGTGTGCTCATCGCTCGCACCGTCACCATGTCATTCAGGTCCACCCAGCGTCCGAAGGCTTTATTTTCGAAGAACTCGCGCACCTTCGGCGCTAGAACAGAGAACTGCGCCGGTAATTTAACGTCCTTCGCAATCCGCCGCGCGTAATAGCCGATCACTTCCTGCGCCGTTTGAGGCTCGGGCACCCTGTAGTCGCGCTCCACGACTTTAAGCAGCGTGATAATGTCTTGCCCTTCGTAGCGGAACGTCTGGTTGTTAGGATCGTCAGCCGTAAGCGGCAGGAGCATACTCTGGAACGACATCACATCGAGGGTGGCAATCTCCTCTGCCAAACTCTTTTTCCGGACCAGCGTAGGCGTGAGCACAGGCAGACCAATATCGAACTCCTTGCGGGGCGTCTTCAGTTCGAGTGAGGAAACCGAAGCCGATCTCGACGTGGAGTGGTCGGGTGCTGTGGCGAGGAATGCCACGATCAAGATTGTGGTTTCGAAGTCGACGAATGCAAGCGACGGTGTGAACCTCTCGGCGCAATACATTGTGAACCACAACCTTGCGCCGGTGATGAGTGTGAGCTTCGGCCTGTGCGAGGCCTCGCTGGGTTCTTCCGGCAATGGATTTCTGAATAGCTTGTGGCAACAAGCGGCAGCGCAGGGAATCACGGTCCTGGTTTCTTCGGGAGACAACGGCGCGGCTGGTTGCGATTCCGCGTCGGCGTCGTCGGCTACGCATGGACGCGGGGTCAACGGCTTGTGCTAGACTCCCTACAGCGTTTGTGTTGGAGGCACTGAGTTCAGCGATGCCGCTAATCCTTCGCTTTATTGGTCTTCCTCGAACGCCGCGGGGACGCAGTCATCAGCTTTGAGCTATATACCGGAAGCGACCTGGAACGAAAGCGGGCCGGGCGCAGGGTTGTGGGCGAGCGGCGGCGGCGTCAGTTCGGTCTATGCCAAGCCTGCCTGGCAAGCCGGCACCGGCGTTCCCGCCGATGGCAAACGCGATGTTCCAGATGTCTCCCTGAGCGCCGCCGGGCATGACGGCTATCTCGTTTATCAGGAAGGCGGACTCTATGTGGTGGGCGGCACCTCCGCGGCGTCTCCGTCATTTGCGGGGGTGATGGCACTCGTGGTGCAACACACGGCGGCGCGGGAGGGCAATGCCAATACCGTGTTCTATTCCCTGGGCAGCAAGCAGCGGGCGGGCGGAGCGTCCGTTTTTCACGACATCATTAAGGGCAACAATAGTGTGCCGGGACTGGCGGGATTCAACGCAACCGTGGGATACGATCAGGCAACGGGACTCGGCTCCATCGACGGCTCTGTCCTGGTGAACCACTGGAGTGATGCCAGCGTTGTTCCCGCTTATCAGGCGGCGGTTTCGGCGAATTCTCTGTCGGTCACTTCCGGATCGAAGAACAGCGTCACGTTGCATGTCACGGTCAGCGGAGGGTTCGATGCGGCGGTCGCCTTCTCCGTGACTGGGCTGCCCAGCGGAGTGGCGGCGGCTTTCACGCCGGCTATGCTGTCCGCTCCCGGATCGGGCAGCAGCGTGCTCAGATTCACAGCGAGCAGCAGCGTGAAGGCGGGGGTTTATTCTGTCACGGTGTCGGCAACTAGCGGCTCGACCAGCCAGCACATGCCGGTGGCGGTTAAGGTTGTGCGGTAGGTCTCTCGGTCGCTGTGACATGCTAAGGTATGCAGAAATCAAAGACCTTCACTTCTCGCAGAGAACGTTAGAAATGGGCCGCCCGGTCCCGTTTGCGGTGGTGTACTCATGTGATACAATAGTATTGCATCGCGGTAGTATGAATCTTCATGATCGCGAGTTTCCGTGATAAAGAAACGGAGCGGCTGTGGCAATCGGGCAAGAACCGAAGGCTGCCCGTCGATTTGCAGCGAAGAGCGTTCAAGAAGCTTGCCATCTTGAATGCGGCGGTGACGCTGGACAATTTGAAGGTGCCACCTGGGAATCAATTGGAAGCGCTTCGAGGAGACCGAAGCGGGCGACACAGCATCCGGGTTAACGATCAATATCGCGTGTGTTTCGTGTGGCGGAATGGTAATGCCTTCGAAGTAGAGATCGTGGACTATCACTAGCAGGCAGGAGAATTTATGACGAAGTCGAGGAGGATGTTTGCGGTGCATCCGGGAGAGATTCTTAAGACCGAGTTCATGGAGCCGATGGGAGTTAGCGCTTATGCGTTAGCGAAGGCACTCGATTTTCCCGGCATCTATGAGGTCGTCCGCGGAGACCGGGCCGTCAGTGCTGATACTGCCATTCGCCTGGGAAAGTATTTCGGTCTGCCGGCACAGTTTTGGATGAACCTTCAGAACGATTACGATCTGAGAATCGCCGAAGGCAGCGGGGTCGGCAAGCGGATCAGGCCTCGCGGCGCTGGGTCTCGGGCGCAACTTGCCGGTGCGCGCTAACGCGTGCAGTCCGCAGCCAGCGGATCGAGCAAGCTGCAAATGCCGGTGTCAGTTAAGGTTGTGCGGTAGGGCTCACGTTCGCTATGACGCCGATCTCCGCAATCTCCCCCAGCGCGAACAGGCGATTGGGGCACCCACGTTTCGGAACGGGAAGGGCAAACCCCTGACTTCATTGCAAGCCGGACTGCGTCAGCTTAATAGCGCATCCTGTGTTCGTCGTAGCCATCTCCACAGGTGAGGTTACTTGCAACTGGTGAGAAATAGATACTCGAAGCTTGCGGGAAACTCGTCGTATTCGCCACATTATCCACAATAATCCCGCCGGTGCCGTTCAGGTTTCCTGACGACGCATAGGAGGCGTTTACGGCGCTAACCATGGAACTGCCCAGAATAAAAGACATCACGCACGATTTGTTGTTACAAGTGGATGTAACGCCGTGGTTATCGACGCTGAGAAAAAGCCAATCGGTAGAGGTGGCAGTGTTGTAGATTTCCGTGAGAGGAGAGCAATTCCCAGAATTGTTGGTCGTAGTGATTTGCAGCGGGGTTCCGTTCACGCTGCCCAGCGCAACCGTGCCCGCAATGTCAGTGAAGCCGACTCGATATAAATCGGTCATGTGGTCGGTAGAGTCGGAGTTGCAAACATAGTAGAAACCGCTCGCCGGATTGGAAAAGTAAGTGTTATCGAAAGTTCCGGCATGGTAGGAGAGCCCGCTCTTGGGGGCGAGAGTCGCGGAATGGAATACGCTCAACGAGGTGTTGGTTTGTTCTACGGTCGCGTTGGTGTTGTCCGCATTGGAAAACTGCGTGATGACCAAACCATTCGTGGAGTCGACGATCACCGAGTTCGTAAATCCCTGCTGATTTGACATGACCATGCAGGTGGGGCCGGGACTGGCCGTGGAACAATCCATCTGAGGACCGCCCCCCGTGGCAATGCCCGAGGTCGTTCCCGGCAAACCCAGACAGGGATAGAGGCTTAGCCCATTGGCACAGGACCCGACAGCAGTAGAGGTGGGCGGGTCGAGAACATAGTAAAGGCTGCCATGCTGATCGCCGATGAACAGATTGTTCGACACGTTGTCAAAAATCGGACCTGTTAATTCGCTGTTGTCGGTGTGGGTTGACACTCCGGTCACGTAGACCGGCCATCCGCCACCGGAGCCCAGGTTCTTCCAGACGACGGTGTTGTCGGTCGTCGTAGCGCCCCAGGTGGTAGTCCAACCTGGCCCGCCCCCACCGGACCCAGAAATGCCCGCAGTAGTGCATTCCTCGATGAAGCCGTTCTTGTCGACGACGAGGCTGCCGAGGCTGTAGAAGTGCGACACCTGCCAGGCCGGAGTCGTCACTTCCTGAAGCGCTCCGCTGGCGGTGAAGAAGGGTGTGATCTTGTGCAAAAAACCGTTATCGTCTCCCACATACGCCGAGTCGGAATGGTAATCCACATAAACCTGGGAGAGGGTCACGTTCGTGGGATTCTGTTTCGCATCGCCCAGTTGCAGAGATTGCAGCGAAGACCCGTCCCCGCCTGACACCACCGGTCCGATGCAAACGGGAGCCAGCGCAGTTCCAAGCGCTGCGCCACTGGCGAGAGTGAGAATCTGAACATCTCCCTTCATAGTGACCCAAGCGATCTTCGTGCCGTCAAGAGAAAGCGTAGGCGAACTCAAAATCGGGTCGTTGCTCATCGTCGCAGGGCATGCTGCGTTGACATAGGCCCAGGCGGCCGTGGGTCCATCCGTGTCGCAATAGCCACCGGCGGCAGGCTGCGTCGAATAGAGATTGTTGAAACCGACGATCGCGGCCTGGCCATTGGGGTTCGTTGGGGGATTGGTGTTCGTTTTGCTGTTTGCACCCGTCGGGAGTACCACGTAGTCGTTGGTGCAGGATGGTGTGGCATTGACGTTGAAAGAGTATTTGGCCGGATACACGGGAGTGGAATTGCCAGCATTAACGGCGTTGAAGTGAGTAGCCCCCAGCGAGGCCCCCCAATCCCGTTTGAAGGTGCGCTCGTGTCGTACCCGCCGGGGTCCCGGCCATTGCTCCGGACCTCGATGTGGATTTGGCTCCGGAAGAGGTTCTGAAGTTGGAGGTTCGAAGAAGGCGTCGTCAGATTTGCTGAAGAAATCAGGCGAAATCAGCGGCATGCCATCGGCTGGCTGCGAGAAATCTCGCGTCCTTCTCAACCACTGATGAAACGCGCGGGGATCCTGCTTGATCTTTTCCAGCACCTCGGGGTCGGTTGTTTTTGTAAAAATAACATGTTGATGACTCCAATCCCAGGGGAACCCAACCCGGTCCGGTCTCAGACCTTCAGCATCTTGTCCTTGCCCGCGGGCGAACGCGCTGGCAAGAACCAGCATCACCAACGTCTTTACTAGGGTGACAAACCGCATCGAATTTCCCTTCCTTCCCCCGGAGGGGACTCGAAGTCAGGGTTTGGCCATACGCCGCCACGCTCAAACAATCTTTAGCTCTCGGTAGCCAAGTTCCAAAGCCAACCAACAAAACAATTCGAGATTTCACGGGCGCACGCATTATGTTCGAGGCAATTCTACTCCGAAGACACCGCGAAGAACACCGCGCGGGACCCCCATCTGATACAGCGCGGGTATACAATCTGGTTCCCCCACTCAGATTTGAATCAGGGCAATCGGCGAAGCTTCCACGCACAATTCATCAAGGTCAAAATCCTTTCGCGACAGGCTGCATTGCGCCCACCCTTCGACAAGCTCAGGGCAGGCTCTTTGCAAAAGAGGCAAAGGTGGGACACCCTCAGTCATGATTGGTCCGACAAGGGTGGGCCAGCCTCCAGCATGTCCCAGTCATGCTGTGACCATCATATTGTGACCATCATATTGCGACCGTCAGATTGTGACGATCATGCTGTGACGATCTTGGCCGACCAGCTCTTTACGAATGCTCCGAAGCGGTCGAGCGCTTTGGAGAAATTGTCTCCGGCTGCGGCAAAGCCCAGGCGGAAATGCGAGGGCGCATCGAAACAATCGCCGGGAGCCAGCAGGATGCCATGCTCGGCGGCGGCCTGGCAGAACGGGCGAGCATTTCTTCGTTTCGCCCTCTCCGCTCACCAGCCAGGGGAACGCGGTCATGCCGCCTTGCGGGGGAATCCAGCCGAGTACGTCGCGATGGTCCGCCATGAAGCGCTCGAGGAGCTTGAGGTTTCGGGTTGCGGTTTCCTGGGTCTTGCCGAGCACGACGTCACGTTTGCGGATTGCGATTTCCGAAAGAATTTCTCCGGTGGTGGTGTTGCAGATCGAGAAGTAGGTGCGCGCGGTCCAGTATTGCTGGCGGCGCTGGGCGTCGTGCTCGATCATCCATCCCGTGCGCACGCCGGGAATCGAAAATGCCTTCGACAGGTCGGCGATCACGGTGGCGTGGGGCAGGCGCGCCGCCGATTTCGTTTGCCTTCCGTGGTAGATGGGATGGTAGACCTCGTCACTCACCAGCTGGATTCCGCGCTCGGCGGTGAAGTCGTGCAGGGCTTCCATTTCGCCGTCGCCGATGGTCGCGCCCGTGGGGTGGTGCGGGCTGTTGACCAGGATGAGCTTGGTGTTCGAGTCGGCGAGCCGCTTGATCTCATCGGGGTCGATGCGGAAGCCGTTCTCGCGGCGCACGCGATAGAAGCGGGTTTCCAGGCCAAGAGATTGCGGGAGCGCCGAGAAAGGAGCGTATCCAGGCAGCGGGAGGATAACGTTCGCGCCGGGCTCGGCGGCCAGCCACATCAGGGCCACGAGCGCCTCGGAGGCGCCGGTAAAGATTTGCACGGCCTCTACCGGGACACGCTGCATTTCAGCGATCGCCTCACGCAGACTGTCGGCGCCGGCGGGGCGGCCGTAGACCAGCTTGTGGTTCAGGAAGCGGTGGCGCGTTTCGTCGTCGGCGAGGGCGAGGATGTCGTTTACGGTCCAGGTCGGTCCGGTGCTCGCAGCGAGGTTGAATTCTATGTCGTGTTCGTACTGGTCGAGCCAGGCATCGAGCAGGAAGGGCTTGAGTTGCATGCGAGCACCTCGAATGTGGCTGTGTTATTGATTCTGCGAGGCGGCGCAGGGATGATTTTTAGTTTGCGAGCGATGAGGATCCAGCGTTTAACGCCTTACACCCACGCTCCCATCAGATGTCCGAGACCGCCGCGCACGAGCAAGCCGTCTTTGCGGTCTTTGAAATACCGCGCGTTGAGTTCCTTGCCTTGTAGAAACTCGGTGCGGTGGAATCCCAGAGACTTCAGGTCTGCCTGAAGTTTTCCTGGATCGAAGAATAGCTGAAAAGGTTCTCCATACCGGGCGACGCGCTCCGAGAGTGCACCGAGCGCCATCCTCTGTCCGGGATTGAGGAGCGCGGGGTCGACCGCGAAATCAAATACCACGCCGCTGCCCGCGGGCATTTTCGCGATGAAGCTCAACGTGATCATGCAGGCTTCGCGCGTGAGATATGGCGTCACACCCAGCCAGGAGAAAAATGCCGCCGCGCTGGCGTCGAATCCAGAGTGCTCAAGCCCGTCTGCAAGCGTTTGCTGTTCGAAGTCGATGGGCACGAAGGTCAGAGACGGCGGTACCGGAATGCTCGCGACTGTTAATTGCTCGCGTTTCCAGGTCTGGGTTGCGGGGTGATCGACCTCGAATACTCGCAGGCCGGGGTGAGGGTTGCGGTAGGCGAAGGTATCGAGCCCGGCGCCGAGGACAACATATTGCGTCACGCCATTCGCGACGGCGTGGGCGAGTTCGTCCTCGGCGTAGCGGCTGCGCGCCGCCATGAAGGCGCGGAACGCGCGGGAAAAAGCATGGTCCTCTTTGGGATCCGATCGAAGCGCGTTCTCAGCTTCGGAGCCGATGATGCGCAGAGCCAGAGGATCGTCGAGCACACGGGGCTGGTCGAGAAGCTGGTGCGCGGCCCGGCGAATCGCCACACGACGCGCGGTCCTGCTGAATTTGCCCTCTTGCATCGACGCTCGCCTCGGACCTTATGTCCCGTTCTTCAGCTGTGCGGCCCCTTCGACAAGCTCAGGGCAAGCTTGCATTCTTCGCAGGGACAGATTTCGCGCAGGAGTTTCCACGAGTAAATGCCGAGGTCGTGGTCATCGTTCCACTTGAAGCGGATGGCGTATTTGCCCATGCCTTCGGCGGAAACCGGTTTGGCAGCGGGTTTGAACATGGGCAGCGCGCCGGGAGCGGGTTTGGGTGGTTCGCCCGGCTTGCGTCCAGCCTTGTCGCGCTCTTCGTTGCACATGGCGCACGGGCAGGCGTCGCGGAGAAAGACGAAGCCGTAGTGGGAAACGTGGCCGTCGGCCCATTCGATGTCGACGCCCATGCCGGCAGTAAGGTTCACCTTCACCGACTTGGGGTCTGTGGCCGCGGTGGGCGATTGAAGCGGGGACTGCATGAGTCAGTATCGCATAGGGGCGCGGCTTCGCTAGCTGCTGGTCTTGAAGAACGCGGCTAGGAATAGCACTCCGAACAGCGCGTCGATGCCGCCGAGTGCCAGATCCTGCGGGTGCAGCCGATTCTGCAGATAGAGCACGATCAGGGTAGCGCCGTAGCCGAACTTCTCGATTACGGAGGGAATCATCATGGGGCGGAGGCGCACTGGGTCTTTGGCGATGACGAAGAATACGAACTGGAAGGCAAGACCCACGCTGACGAAGCCGTAGTAGAACGCAGGATGGGTGATCGGCGGCGGATCGTTGCGGCCGATCATGTCGAAGATGAAATACAGGGGCGTAAGAATCAACATGCCCCAGATACCTGCGATCACAAATAGGATCCTGGCGAATTTCATGCAGCGATTATTCGCCGCCGACAGTGAGGCCGTCAATGCGCAGCGTTGGCGAGGCCACGGAGCCGCGGAACTCGAGATCGTTTGCGATCTCGGAGATGTTGAAGAAAATATCTTTCAGGTTTCCGGCGACGGTGATTTCTTCGACCGGGTAGGCGAACTCTCCGCCGGAGATCCATAAGCCCGAAGCGCCGCGGGAATAATCGCCGGTTACCAGGTTTGCGCCGTGGCCGAGGAACTCGGTCACGTAAAGACCTTCTTTGATTTTAGAAATCAATTGCTTCGGCGTTTTGGTTCCGGGCTGCAGAAAATAGTTTCCGGGGCCGATGCCCGGCGTTCCGGCCAGTCCGCGGGAAGCGTTGCCGGTAGTTTAAGGCCGAGTTTCTTAGCCGTGTAGGTGTTCATCAGGTAGGAACTCAAGACGCCGTTCTCGATGACTACCGTGCGGCGCGTGGGCACGCCTTCGCCATCGAAGGGGCTGGTGCCGAATCCGCCGGGGATGGTGCCGTCGTCGATGATGGTAACGTTCGCGCCGGCAATTTTCTGCCCGAGTTTGCCCGCAAGAAACGAAGCGCCACGGTAGACCGAGTCGCCGTTCACGCCTTCGAAAATATGTTCGAGGATCGACGTGGCGACCATGGGATCGAAAATGATCGGCACTTGCGCGGTCTTCGCCTTGCGCGCGCCCAGCCGGCGCAGCGTGCGCTCGGCGGCGATTTTGCCGACCTGTTCTGGAGATTCGAGCTTCGACAGTGTGCGCGCCACCTAGTACCAGTAGTCGCGCTGCATTGCGCCGTCTTCGCGTTTGCGCGATAGGACGGCTGCCACGGAGCAGTATGACCGGCGATATTCGCCGACAAAGCCGTGCGAGTTGGCTAGAACTTTCTGTCCGGTCGCGGCGTCGAACGATCCGCCTTCGGAATTCTTGATTCGCGGGTCGAAATCGAGCGCGGCTTTTTCGGCGCGGCGGGCATAGTCGATGCGATCTGGGCCGGGGAGCGAATAAACGTCTTCGTGATAGAGATCAAGATCGCCGGTCAGCGAGCCTAGCTGCGAAGGCTCAGGAATTCCGCCGAAGGGATCTTCGGAAGTGATCTTTGCAAGTTCTAGCGCTGAGTTCACCATGCGGTTTAGGCTGTCGCGGGAGAAATCGCTGGAGTAGGTGCTGGCGGCACGCTGGCCGATGAAGACGCGCACTCCGATGGATCGCGATCCGGATTCTTTTAGCGTTTCGACCTGGCCGAGCCGAACCAGCGTGGAGAATTCGTCGCCTTCGCGCACAACACACTCCGCGGCGGTAGCACCGCCGTTCATGGCGCGGCGAACGATGTCCTGGCCGAGGGAGCGGAGGTAAGTTGCTGGTTCGGTTCGTTTCGAACTCGATTGAAGGCATAAGCTATTATCCCAACAAATGCACTGGTTTCCTAGGACGGCGGTACCATTTCACACAGGCCGGCAGCTATCTCCAGGATCGATTGCTGGTAATGCATTTTTGCATTATAATAGATCAAGAGGAACATCATGACGACATTAACCGTGACCGCGCGAGGTCAAGTGACATTTCGAAAGAAAGTCATACAACATCTGGGCATGAAGCCCGGCGGAAAGATTGACTTGGATTTGCTTCCCGATGGCCGGGGCATGATTCGGGCGGCCAGACCGAGCGGAAAGATTCACGACTTCATTGGGTTTCTAGCGGAAAGACGAAGAAAGTCGCGACATTGAGGAAATCAACCAGGCGGCGGCCGACGGTTGGGCAGGCCGGATAAAAATGGATAGGAAGTGAAGATCGCGGTCGATACGAACGTCTGGTTCGCGCCGTTGTTCGCGACGACAGGCAGGCGGAAGTGGCCGCCGGTTATGGCGCGAGGCAAGACTCGTTGCAGTCGCAGTCTCCATGTGTGCGAATTTGTCTGGGTGCTGCGCAGTGATTATGGCTTCCCGCGCGAGGATAGCTGCAGCGATTCGCGCCTGCTGGCGGCGGAAATGTGCAGACAAACCGGTTCGCGGTGGCAGCGGGCTTGACGATGCTCGACGCAGGCGGGGATTTTGCCGATGGGGTGATCGCCTATGAAGGCAGATGGCTGGGCGCGGAGACGTTTGTTTCGTTTGACAGGAAAGCGGTGGAGATGTTCACGGGGCTGGGGGTATCGGCGCGGTTGTTATAAGTCAGCGAGTGCTGAATGCGGGTGCTGCAAAGCTCGACGATTCAACCGAACTGTAACGACAATATCGCCTCGCGACCCGGATTCTGTCAAAATACCTACCCGCCGGACAATACTCAGATCCTGTCTGGTCACTTTGCTCCAGAGGCGAGCCTCCAGCGAAAAGGCTTGTCGAGCGAGCTCAACAAGTTGAACGATCCGTAAATCTGCGCCGGACCAGGCTTCCCCTACCAGCAGCAGCATTCCGAAACCGATCCTGATCCAGCGCCGAACGAACCGTGATTGTCCTCGAAGCCTTGTCTTCAGCAGCGTAAATTCCCCTCCCTCCTCGATAAAGGCCTACTGCATGAAGCCGCCAGGATCTTTCTTTGCGGTACCGCCGACAGTGAGGCGGTCGATCTTGATGGTCGGAATGCCCACGCCTACCGGGACAGCCTGACCATCTTTGCCGCAGGTGCCGACGCCTTCGTCGAGTTTCAAATCGTTGCCCACCATCGAGACTCGCGTCAGCACATCGGGGCCGTTGCCGATCAGGGTTGCGCCTTTGATGGGCGCGGTGATCTGGCCGTCTTCGATCATGTAGGCTTCCGAGGCTCCGAAGACGAACTTGCCGTTGGTGATATCGACCTGGCCTCCGCCGAAGTTGACGGCATAGATGCCACGCTTCACCGAGCGAATAATGTCTTCGGGATTGTCTTGGCCCGCGCAGCATGTAAGTGTTGGTCATGCGCGGCATGGGGATGTGCTCGTAGCTTTCGCGGCGTCCGTTGCCGGTGTCGGCGATGCCCATCAGGCGCGCGGAAAGCTTGTCGCTCAGGTAGCCCTTCAGAATTCCTTTTTCAATCAGCACGGTTTCCTGCGTGGGCTCGCCTTCGTCATCTACATTCAACGATCCGCGGCGCCAGGGCATCGTGCCGTTATCGATTACCGTGCATTTTTCGCTGGCTACTCGCTTGCCGATCAGGCCGGCAAAGGCCGAAGTCTTCTTGCGATTGAAATCGGCTTCCAGGCCGTGTCCGACGGCTTCGTGCAACAGGACGCCGGGCCATCCCGGGCCGAGAACGACTTCCATTTCGCCGGCGGGAGCTTCGCGCGCGTCGAGTTGCAGGATCGCCTGCCGGGCCGCTTCTTTCGCGAAGAACTCGGGGTTTTTGTCGCCGAAGAAGAAGTCGAGGGCCACGCGTCCGCCGCCGCCGGAGCCGCCGCGAGCGGAATTGTTTTCGGTCTTGGCGATACAAGACACGTTCATGCGGGCTAACGGCTGGGAATCTTCGGCGAAAGTCCCGTCGGAGCCGACTACAAGAATGTTGCGCAGTTCGTCGCCGTAGCTGGCGCGGACTTCCTGGATGCGCGGATCGTAGGCGCGTGCAGCTTTGTCGGCGCGCATCACCAGCTCAACCTTGGCGGTGATTTCGGCATCGACCGAGGGCAAGGTCACGGGATACAGGCTGCGCGCCGCGGTTCTGCTGGAAACCAGCAACGGGAGTTTTCGCCGGAGCGCTGGCGATCAAGGCCGCGGTGCGGGCTGCGTGCAGGATGCGGCTGGCGGAAAGATCGTCGGTATAGGCATATCCGGTGCGTTCGCCGGAAACCACGCGCACGCCGCAACCGGCTGAAATGCCCTGCGAAGCCGACTTGACCATGGACTCATCCACCATCAGCGAGGTGGAGGAAAGATATTCAAAATAAAGGTCGGCATAGTCGCCGCCGGCGGAAAGAGCGGCTGCCAGATAATGTTCGAGGTCGTTTTCGGTGACGCCGTAGTGGTCGAAGAAAAAACGTTGTTTGTCTTTATCCAGAAGAGGCTGTTTGTTCAAGCTTTTACTCACAAGAATTAGATGCCGCCGGGCTGAAGGCAGACTCAGTTGGGCGGGCTGGTTCATTATCCCACACAGAGCAGAAGCGGGCGGGCGAAACATCCACAGGCAAAATGTGACGATGGTCACATGTCACAGACAGCCGACGGCAGTGGCGGGAAAATCCGGCAGGGAGATTTCCATGCCGACCGTGACGCCGCAAGCCTTGACTCGTACCGTGCAGGACTTTCTCAGCGAAGCGGCGGGCGCGGTGGTGCTGGAAAACGGCGCAGTCGCCTTTGACCTGGCGCAATCCAAGTATTCGATTTCAGGGGAGTACAACCGGTGCTTGTTGCACCTGTGGTCGGCGGAGCGCAATGCCGTGCGGCGCGTGCTGGAGGCCGAAGTCAAGAACGGCACGCTGCGGCTGGCGGTGCAGCGGCTGGGACAGGCGCGGCCCTCGAAGCTGGAGATTTGCCGCGAGCGCGACCGGCGTACTCCAACGGCTCGACGAGCGGCCCGCGCCGCGTATGAGCAAAAGCTGCGAAGGACGCTGGAACGCCACTTTCCCGAGTTCAAGATCATGAAGCTGACGACCGGCGTGGATCTGGAGAAATCCTTTGGGCCGGTTTATACGCGAGGCCTGATGCGGCAGGGGCGCTCGGCGTTCGCCGTACTGGGGGTGAATGCGCAAGAAACGCAGTCCTCGATTGATGCGGCGCTGACCTTCGCCATTCTCTGGCTCGATGTTTGCCGAAAGTCGCAAGCCAGCAATGTTCTGGTCGAGGGTCTGAAGATGTTTGTTCCGGCAGGAACGTCCGCGCTGGTGCGGGAACGGATGGCGAACCTGAACCGGGATGCCGCCAAGTGGCGCCTGTTTGAGTTGGATGAACGGCGCGACGCGCTGGTGGAAATCGACTGCGCGGACCGCGGCAATGTGGCAACGCGGCTGGTGCATGCCGCGGACGACGAGGCGGCTCGCGAGCGCTTCAAGGAGTCGATTGCGCGAGTTCAGCAGGTTCTGCCGAATTGCGAGGTCGCCGTGCTATCGGCGGCGGAGATTGTTTTCCGCTGGCGCGGCCTGGAGTTTGCCCGGGCGCGGCTGGGAGGGATTGCGGGATCGTTTCGCAGCACCGAGGAAATTGTGTTCGGCGTGGGCGCGGAGGAACGGATTCTGGAGACCAGCAATGAAACCGAATTCGCAGAACTTGCCCATTGCCTGCGCGACACTCGCCATCCTTATGGACCGCGTCAGCATCCGTTGTGGCGGCTGCGTCCTGAGAGATGGCTGGAGTCTCTGGTGGTGGGCGATGTAAGCGTGGTGGATGGGCGACTGGAGCCGTCGTGCCTTTATTCGCAGGTTCCCGCTTTTTCCGCCTGCGACCGCGCCATGATCGATGTGCTCACGGCCACACATGCGGGACGGCTGGCCGTGGTCGAACTGAAGGCCGACGAAGACATCCACTTGCCGCTGCAGGGGCTGGATTACTGGTCGCGCGTCGAGTGGCACCATGCCCGCGGCGAATTTCCCCGCTTCGGATATTTTGCAGGGCGCGAGTTGTCGAACGAGAAGCCTCTGCTATTTCTGGTGGCTCCGGCCTTACATGTGCATCCCGCCACGGATACCTTGCTGCGTTACCTCTCTCCCGAGATTGAATGGGAATTCGTCGGGATTGATGAGCGCTGGCGCGAGGGAGTAAAGGTTGTGTTCCGGAAGCGTCCTGATTGGAGCGGTCAAGCGGCCTGCATCCCTAAGGCGCGGAACTCAGAGACCGCCGCTCCGCGCTCTCGAACAGACGCGCCGTGGCAGCCCCGAAAATGAATCCGCCGACGTGCGCCAGGTACGCCACTCCGCCAGTCTGCGCGTGCGCCACCTGGCCGGCATTAACCAGCTGGGTAAGAAACCAGAAGCCGATCAACAGCGCCGCCGGAATGAATGTGACCTTAACAAATATAAAGATGATCAGAATCGAGCGAATCCGGTCGCGAGGATAAGTCACCAGAAACCCGCCCATCACCGCCGCAATCGCCCCGCTCGCGCCCAGGTTGGGGACTGTGGAATGCGGGCTGGCTGCGACCTGGGCCAGCATGGCTACGATTCCGCCAACCATGTAGAAAACCAGATACCGCCATCGCCCCATCGTGTCTTCGATCTGCGGGCCAAACGCCCATAAGAAGATCATGTTGCCGATGATGTGCGACCAACTGGCGTGCATGAACATCGCCGTAAGAATCGTGATCCAGTGATGCCCGGACATAATTTCGGCGGGAACCGCCGACCACTGGGTCACGAACGCTTCGCCACCCATCAACTCCCGCACAAAAACGAAGGCATTCACCAGGATGATGAGGATGGTGACCACGGGGACGCGGACCGGCCGCCGCGATGCGTCCCCGAGCGGAATCAGTCCTCCCATTTCGTCTTACTCCATTCCTCCGCGCAAGAAGTTCTCAGTTCCCAGTTCTCAGTTCTCAGAGAAACCCGGCCCTTCGACCCAAGAACTGTGACCTGGGAACTGAGAACTGAGAACTGTCTTATCAAGCCGCCAACTTCGATACATCCTTCGCAGCTTCGTGTACCGCCAGCGACATCATCACCCGCGCCACGCCGCTGAAGATCATGCTAATTCCCACCAGAGTCCCAATCGCCCACAGCGAACTCGATGGCCATTGCATGTAGATCAGCAGGCCCAGCAGCAGGGTAACGATCCCGTCGATTAGCACCCACGCCGATCCGCCGATCGGACGCATCTTCACATACAGCACGATGTCCAGGATCCCTTCCACCAGAAACAGAGACGCCAGCAGCAGCGTAAGCGACGCCACGCCCAGCAGCGGATGCACGATCAAATATCCGCCAAAGCACAAATACGCAATCCCCACCAGAGCCTTCCAGATCCGGCTGCCTGCGCCATGCGCGCGAAAAGCCAGCGTCAGGTGGACTACGCCCGCCAGAACAATCAGCCACGCCACCAGCGCATTAACTGCCACCGCGGCCAGCAGTGGCAAACCAATCGCCACCATGCCAAACACAATCAGCAAAACTCCCCACAAAACCGAAACCGTCGAAGCTTTCCGTACCGTCTCAATCGGGGTGATCTGTGCCATAAAGGCCTCCTTAAATAGGCGGCATAAGCCTACCTCAAAAACCTCTTTAGTAGAAGCCCAAGCTCAAGTGGCGATGAAGCGATCTGGTTCTGTGGATTTCTGCAGCGAAAAAACTTCGCATGAGCCTTCTGAACGGCGGGACCGGAATGGGAAATTCGATTGGCCTTAGAGGTATCCCCCCTCCTCCCACCCTCTGAATGGCGTGCTGGGCGCGGGGCTCCCAAAAAGTGTCTGCAAAGTCTTGATTGCAGATGGGTTAGAGGTCAAAATCTTGACAACAAACGAGTTAGGGCCCTTGTCGGCCGATTTCTCTAGACTGCCTCCGCCTCGACTATGATGAGCTGGCTTTTCTTGGGACGCAAGGTCAGATGTCACAGGGTGGGTGTGGAAATCAGGTCTTCAGCGTCGGAGGTCCGGAGCGATCCATTCGATCAGCTCGCGAGCGTTCACCACTGACGTCTGCCGCCAAGCGTTGGGAAAGTGGCGCTTGTTGCCGGTAACCAGATAGTCCGCTCGGGCGGCTTCTGCGCATTCGAGAAAGCGATTGTCGGAGGGATCATGAGCGACCGTGAGTCTGCGGGATGGGCGTACGATGTGTGCTGACTTGCGAATCAGATCCATCGATCGCGCGAGGCGCTTCCGAGTAATCGCGAATTAAGGACGAACGAGCACGCTGGCATACTCAGCGAGAATGGCTTCGGAAGCGGCGAGTTGCAACTTGCCCGCAAGAACCAGGTCCAAGGCGTAGCGCTCAAAGCCCTCGGTTTTCAGGTGTGCCGATACCACCACATTGGTATCCAGCACGACCCGAACCATTCTGGTTGAAAGCCGTTTCAAGACTTCGGCCCCTGTCTGGGTAAATCGTGGAGCTAGAGCGAACGCTCACGCCTGTAACTGCGGATTTCGCGGTTAATCTGCCTTAGGGAAAGTTTGTCTTTACCTTTTTTGCGGGCCGCTGCGCGGATGGCGGCGAGGATTTTCTTTTCCGGCGCGATGGTGTTGAGAAAGTCTTTGATGCCCATGATCACGACCTGGGGTTCGCCCCGGCGGTCGACAACGAAGCGGGTCTGCTCCAGGCGGGCGCGGCGCATGATTTGCCCTAGCTGGGTGCGGGCCGCGAGGGCGGAAATGACTTTCAGGGATGTGTCGAGAGTAGCCATGTTTTTTGCTCGAACTGATTAATCAGTTCGATCCAATCTTAACACGATCGCCGGCAGCCGACGCCCGTGTGGAGCGGGCACTCCTGCCCGGCTGCCGTTGACGTTTGACCTACCCCAGCGCCCACTGTGTACTCGGAACAAACAGGGAAGGACACGAGTTCACTTCAAGAGCGTTCACTTTACAGAGGGTAAGCTCAACGCGAGCCGCCAAGCCGCGTAACCTCAGCAGCCATAGCGCAAGCGAAAGCCGCAAAACCCACCCAATGCGCGAGTGAAAAACAACAGCAAAAGTCCGCCCGACACAACCCGAAGCCCGGAAACCCGAAGCCGAGGGACGGAAGCTGATTCCGCTTGACATTCGCTTTATATTCGCCAACAATGGCCCCATGGCGATCACACGCAGGCAGCGCGAAGTCTACGACTTCATCTCCCGCTTCGTGGCGGAGCATGGCTACTCTCCGTCGTTTGAAGAGATCGGCAACGGGCTTGACCTGAACTCGCTGGCCACCGTGCACAAGCACATCACCAACCTCGAGAAGAAGGGATTGCTGACCCGAGACTACAACCGTAGCCGCTCCATCGACCTGCTGCCGCCCAAGGGACGCCTCAAGCAGGCCATGAGCGTCAACACCGGCCTGGTGCTGCCGCTGCTCGGGCGCATCGCCGCCGGCCAGCCCATCGAGGCCGTGCAAGACAATCAGACGATCTCGCTCGCCGACTTCGTCCGCTCGAAAGAAGTGTTCGTGTTAGAGGTCCGCGGCGATTCCATGCAGGATGAGGCCATCCTCGACGGCGACTACGTGCTGGTCGAGAAGCTGAAGACGGCGCACAACGGCGACATCGTGGTCGCGATTGTAGACCGGGATGACGCCACGCTGAAGCGCTTCTTCCGCGAAGGCGACAACATCCGACTGCAACCCTCGAACGCAACCATGAAGCCGATCATCGTGCCGGCAGCGTCAGTGGAAGTGCAGGGGCGTGTGATTGGCGTGCTGCGGAAGTACTAGGGTTCTGGCCTCACAAGAGCTTTTAACCGCTAAGAGCGGGAAAGCACTGCCGCGAAGGTCGTGAAGAAAGCCTGAGAGTCTCAATCGCCATGCCACGCCAACGTCTATTCCTGGTTCAATTGATTGCTGGGACCTGTCTATGTCTGGGCCTCGCAGTATATGGGTGCGCGCAGGCTGCGCCTGCTAAGGAGAAAGTTGTGACGAGTCACGCGAGTGGAGCGTTTGATGTGAAGGTGTCGCCGCAGGCCGTTGAAGAGGGCGATGCGGGCCTTGGTCGAATGTCGATCGATAAGCAGTTTCACGGCGATCTGGAGGGAACCAGCAAGGGCCTGATGGTCTCCGCGATGGGCAGCGTGAAGGGCTCTGCGGGTTACGTCGCGATGGAGCGAGTCACTGGAACCCTGAAGGGCCGCACCGGCAGCTTTGTCCTGCAACACAGCGGCACCATGATGCGGGGTGCGCCGCAACTGAGCGTCACGGTTGTGCCGGACTCCGGCACCGGTCAACTCGAGGGTCTTGCGGGAGCGATGACCATCAAGATTAACGACGGGAAACACTCGTACGACTTCGAATACACGTTGCCGGAAACGCCGTGAGGGCGCTTCTAGCTTCCAGCCAATCCGAATTCGAGGGAAGGTCCGCTGGAAAAGCAAAACGCACGCGACTCATAAGGTCAGCGTGCGTTTGAGATTCAAGCTAGCAGCTAGCGGCTAGGAGCTGCTTTAGCCAACGTGCCGGTCGAGAGCTTGCGCGATGGTTTCCTTGGGCTTGTAGCCGACGATCTGCTCGACAACTTGACCACCCTTGAAGACCAGCAGCGTGGGGATGCCGGTGACTTTGTAGCGCATGGGCGTGGAGCTGTTGGCGTCCACATCCATCTTGCCGATCTTGATCTTGCCCTGATAGTCCTTGGCCAGTTCCTCGACGATGGGGGCGATAGCGCGGCAGGGGCCACACCATGTTGCCCAGAAATCCACCAGCACGGGCTTGTCTGACTTCAAAACATCCTGGTCGAAGTTTGCATCGGTGACTACGACGATTCCATTGCCCGCATGCGATTGCTGGGGCTTGGTTGTACTCGTGTCTGTGCCTGCCATATCTGTTTCTCCTCGTTGTAACGTCGCGTTGTCGGCGGACGCTCCCGTGTTTTGGAAACAACGAGTGTCTTTGCCGGGGCCCGGACGATCTTAATTGATTACGATCTTAATGAATACGATCTTACTTAGTACGATCTATGAAATGTTCCCTACCTAGGGACAACCTCTTATCGTACCACCTGCCATTTGATGCGTGGGCGCGGGCGAAGGTCGCAAGAAGGAACTGTGGGGGTTACGGGGATTTTGGGGCGGGAGCGAGTGACTTTAGATAGCTAACAAGCTGCCAGCGCTGGGGCTCCGGGAGCTTGGACCAGACGGGCATGCCGCGGCGGACTACGCCGTTGGTGAGGATCCAGAAGAGCGTGCCGGGAGTGGCTTGCTGCACGGGGTCGGCGCGCAGGCTCGGACCTTTTTTGCCGCCCTCGGCCAGTTCGCCGTGACATTCGGCGCAGTGCTGATCGAAGAGGTTCGCGCCCGCGGCCACGGCGTCAGGATCTTGCTCCAGCGGACTGCGGCGAGCGCTGGCTTTCCGCGGGGCCTTGGCCAGTTCGGCGTAGACGTCTTTTCTGTCGGGCCTGGAGCTTTCCTTCTGTGCGAAGGCGAGAGGAATTGCAAGGGTAAGCACCATGGCCGAAATCACCGAGATGTTTGCAGTCTGAGTCATCGTTATGGGTTGCGGCTTATGGCTTGCGGCCTCCGAAGATGCGCCCCACAGTTTCGCCGAAGCCGGAGAACTCGCGCGAGACGCCCCAGCGCAGCAGGAAGCGGTGACTGTTGTCGTTCAAGCCGAAACCGGGCGACAGGCGCAGAGTCCAATCCGAGGGCAGGTTCCAGGCCGCGACCGGCGCGAGATAGTGAGATGTATCGTGCAGGCCGAAACTGTAGCGGTCGCCCAGTCCGCCGTACATTTCAACTCCGGCGATGAAGTTCTCGCGGCAGAAACTGCAGCGCATGGCAGAGGCCTTCAGGGCCAACGGACGGCTGGCGCCGATGGCGTAGCCGAACTCCCAGGGATTGCCGCCGGTGAGGTTCTTGGTGGCAATGGTGTTTTCGGCGATGTTCCAGCCTTGGAAAGTTTTGGAAAGCAGCAGCTTGGATTCGAGTTCGTGATCGTGTTCCTTGCGGGCGATAGCGTTGGGGATGGCATAGTCAGCTTCGACGTCGTGACCTTCCACTTCTTTCAGGATCTTGTCGGCGCCGCTGGTTTGCTCGTATTCGATGTAGAGCACGGGATTGATGAAGTGCTCTTGCTGGAGCAGGCGAAAGCGGTTTTCCCAGCGGAAGCCGGTGAAGATGGTGCTGTCGTTGAAGGTGGTCTGGCCGTCGAAGTAGAGTTCGGTGGTCCACCACGCGGTAGCGCCGTATTCGAACTCGGCCCAGAAGGCGTGAAAGTCATTGCCGGCGCGCTGCGTGCCGAAGGTTGAGAAGTACTCCACTTCGAGGCTGCCGGGCTCTTCGAGGTAATGGTCGTAGGTGACGATGTAGGGGCTCTCCTGGGCCTGCGCGGACGAGATGAAGGCGGTCGCCAAGACGAGGGCGAGAGCCAGATGCAACTGAGTCGCACATAGGGAAAGCAAAAGTTTGACCGTCTTCATCGAATAGGGAGATGCTTTTCAGTTGCAACCCGGTCGCATCTGGGAGTAACCTTCATAATCATGCCGAAGAAAGCTGGAGGTGTCCAGTTCTGGCGAAAGATTCCGTCGCAGCACGGTTGCGACCAGTTGCGACAGTCGAGGACAGGTTCCCATGCCATTACCGCAAACTGAAATACCGGGACGGCTGCAGGCCCATCTTGCCGACCGCGGAATCCGCATGACCCAGCAACGGCGAGCCATTCTGCGGGTGATGGAGACGGCCAGCAAACATCTGGACGCGGCCCAGCTTTTGCGCAAGGCACAGAAGCTGGATGCCAGCGTGGATCGCAGCACGGTATACCGAACACTGCGACTGCTGAAGCGGCAGGGCCTGATTGACGAACTCGACCTGATGCACATCCACGGCGAGGGACACTACTACGAGCGGAAGCTGAACCGGGACCACATCCACATGGCTTGCCTGCGCTGCGGCAAGATCATGGAGTTTGTTAGCGACATTTTCGAGAAACTTAAAGGACAGGTGGAAAAGGACTGCCGGTTCCGAATCGTGGTGTCGCGATTGGAGATTGGCGGATACTGCTCGGCGTGTTCGAAGTAGAGCAAAATTGTGAACGGCAAAAAAAAGCGCCCCGAACTTTTCAGTTCAGGACGCCTCGGCAGCCCTCCCCCAGAACTGCCAAACCACGAAATCGATGTTAGTGAACTACTGATTTTGTGTAAACGTCACTTTGGTAATCAGGTTTTTCCGGGACGTGAAGGGCTGCTGAGTCGGTACAGTCTGTGGCCGGAAGCGGGAACGAGCGGTGGTCGAAATGCCTTGCGGCGTCAATGCTGGCGCGGCGAATAGGGGTCCTTCAACTGCGGTTGTGCTTCGCATTCGCGAAGCACAACCTTCGCTCAGGATGACAAGAGTTAAGGTTGCTTAAGGTTGCTTGTGCCAGGTTTGGCCGGCGTCGGCGGTGATCCAGATTTCGACGTTCGAGGTGGTCACGGTTCCGTTACGCGGGTCGGAGAACTGAATGGCGATAATGTCGCCGGTGAGAGCGATGCCGGCCTCGGAAGGAACCACGCGAACCCAGCGATTGCCGCCATCCTGGGTGTGATACAGGGCGCCACCCGAGCCTCCGGCCCAGACTTCGGCGAAGTTGGAAGATACGGCAAGGGCTCGAAAGACCGTGCGCGCAGATGCGGTTGGCTCAGCTTCGGCGGACTTCGCACTGGCCGGCGCGGCGGATTTGGCTCGCGAATTTGGGATTCGACTTCGTTTCGGTCTGGTTGGTTTCGGTGCTGGATTGAATGGTCGGTTCGGCCTGCACGTTGATAGTCGTTCCGATGGGGAAACGACGGATATTAGACCTCATTAAATTACTTGCCACTACGTTCACATCCAGCCAGGTCTTGCCTCCGTCGAGGGAACGCTGCAGCGAGCCGCTGTCACTGATGGTCCAACGAAGCTCTGCCAAACCCATGAGCGGCATGGAGGGGGACGTCTGATCCGACACAGGCTTCGCTTTGCTCAGCGCTTGCACCTGGTCGGCCGGCGCAGGCTCGGCATCGCTCTGAGGAGAAACCTCGACGGCTGTGGAACTTCGGCCGATGCCAGAAGCGAATCCGTGACGAACGATGGAACCACCGATAGTACCTGCCGAACTTGAGCGGCGCATGGGCTGAGCTGGGGAAGGGATTGCAGTTGGAGCGGGAGCTGGCTTGTGGACCGCGAATTCGCTGTGGACGCGAGATGGCGACGGCCTCTGCTTTGCCATTTCAATTTGTCTTCCCATCTCCGTTCGCGGAGCAACCACCTGCTGACGCAGGTGCGTGCGGAGTGGGTGCAGGACTCTGCGGGGCAGTGCTCAGCCGAATGATCGCGGGACGTGAGACTGGTGGCAATCAGCGTCTTTTCCTGCTGGCGCTGCCTGTACTGCAGAATGCCCACTGATGTGACGGCCAGGATTCCCGCAGCCACTACGCCCCAACGAAGGATGGGCCAGCTTAACCAGCCGATTCGGGCAGTGCTGTCCGAGCTGGCGAGCGCGACGGCTTCGGTGGCGGGCAATGCAAGGGCTACAACTTCACGGCAATCGCCGCAGCGGGCAAGGTGCTCCAGCACATGGTCGCGCTCGCGGGCAGGTAGAGAGTGCTCAGCGAACGCGGTGAGCAGATCGGCATCGGGATGAGGCTCGGCCGTGATGGGCTTCTCCCGCTGCAATCTGGCTCGCACGATTTTGGGGACGTTTTGCATTTACTTCTGTTTCTAGTTTCTAGTTTCCAGTTTTTCGCTCTTAGCTTTTTGCCCTGGGCGCCACCTTTTGTTGAAGAGGCAACGCATCCTTCTTCTCTGAGAACGTCGCTGGCGGGGAATCTTGCGCCAGGGTGCGGCGAATATCCACCTGCAGGTCACGGACATCCACGTCCAAAGCCTCCTCGGCCTGGCGGCGGGCCATGCCCTGCTGCATCATGCCAGCCAGGATCTTCTTGCGCAACGACTTGGCGAGCTTGTCCACTTTGCGGCTGATGGTGGATTCGTGCACGCCCAGCATGCGGGCGATTTCGGCCAGCGTGCGTCCATCGAGATAATACGCCGCCAGCACCATGCGGTCTTCGTTATTGAGTGCGGCCAGGGCCGCGTCGGTGGCGGATTCGAGGCGCGAGTCCGCCGAGGGAAGCGGCTCGGGAGCGGGAGCTGCGAACTGCGCGCCGTCTTCGCTCTCTTCGTCGAGGCTGACCAGGCGCTTGGTGCGGCGGTAGCGATTCACGAATTCCTGCGCCAGCACGGTGCGAAGCCAGCCTTCGAGCGATCCGCGGCCGGTGAAGGAGGCGAGCTTCGAGATGCGTTCGCCGTCGCGCGTGGTGGTGCCGTAGAGCTCGGCATAGAGACTGTCGGCGAGGTCGCGGGCGGCGGAGTTCTCGCGCGCGATGCGCAGTGCCGACTGATAAAGCTTTTCGCGATAGCGGGTAAGGAAAAGTTCCCAGGCTGAATTGTGGCCTGCGGCGCAGGCTTGGGCGAGAGCAAGTTCCTCGACGCGCAAGGTCAACAGAAAAGTGCGGGCCTCGGCTTCGGAGTTGGTGGCGGGAAGATACTTGGTGGCGACTTCACAGAGAATCGCGGCGAAAGATTCGCGGGCAAGGCCGAGTTTTTCGCAGCCGCCTTTCGTGTGCAGTTCGGCAAGCAGACCGGCGACTGCCGATTGCACTGCAGCGGAGATCGGTTTCGTGGCGCGCATCAAAAGAAGAGAGTACGACGAGAACCATCTCCGATGTTACTAGAAGCGTTCTCGTTATGGGTCATGCAGCGAACGTCCCTCGGGGCTAAAGCCCAACACAAATCCTCGATTTATGCAGGCCTAAAAGGCCTGCTCCAGACGCCTGAAGGCCTGCGCCGGCCTGATTTGTTAGACGCTTGTAAGGTTAATTTTGGCCGCAAGGCTTGCGGTTTATTTCGTTCTTCCCGGGAGTCGAGTGGGCGGCGCGCCTCGTGGAGCTGGCAACCACAGCCTCCTGGGACCGGGGCGCAGCCGCCCCCGAGGGGGAGGAGCGCTATGCGTTCGAGATTGTTTGTGTTAGTAACAATTACCGTGTTGGTGGTCGTGGCCGCGATGCTCTGCATGGACCTGCGGCCGGTTCAGGCCGGAGAGCAGCCTTCTGCCTCCGGATACAACGTGCTGGAGCCCATCCGGCACGGCAGTCTGACGGTGTTTCCCGTAGTCGCTCCCAAGTCCTACGCCACCGGAGAGTTTCTGACGCTGGATGAGGGATTGCGATCCGGAGAAGTGGTGGTTACCGAGTACGGAAATGTTCGCGGGCTGATGCGGAGAGGACCAACGCCAGCGGTGCGGCACGAATACGCCGAGGTGAACCGGTTGGTGCTGATCAACAACTCGAAGCGTCCGCTGCTGCTTCTGGCCGGAGAGATTGTTACCGGAGGCAAGCAGGACCGCGTGATTGGGAAAGATCGCATCGTGCCGGCGGAAAGCGATCCCGTGGATCTTAGCGTGTTCTGCGTGGAGCCCGGACGCTGGGTCGCGACCAGCGAACACTTCGGAACGTCGGGGGCGACGTATGGCGGAGCGATTGGAGGTTCGATGCACGGGGCAGTGCCCGGCACCATGATGGCTCAACCTTCGGTGCGCGCCAAGGCCATGGGTGACAAAGATCAGAACGAGGTCTGGGCGGAGGTGAGAAAGCAACAGCAGTCGATGGCAGTCGAGGTGGCGGCGGCTCCGGCCGCGAGCGGGGAGATCCACTCCACCAGTTCGTACGCCCGGGTGATGGAGAACAAAGACGTGAAGGAGAAGGTGGACGAGATTGCCGCGCCGATCGAACACAATTATGAAAGCCTGATCAAGCAACTGCGCGATCGCAGAGCGGTCGGCGTGGTGGTCGCGGTGAATGGGCGCATCATCTGGGCCGACGTTTTCGCCAGCACGGAACTTCTGGAAAAGTATTGGCCGAAGCTGGTGCGCTCCTACGCATCAGAGGCGGTGGTGACGCGGGCGAAAGGCGGCGAGGCCAGCATGGCACAGGCCGAGGCGTTCCTGGGGAACATGGAAGGACGCAGGGAAACGATCGAGAGCGAACCGGGAGTCTACCGTCACACGGAGGTGAATGGCGATGGATTCAAGGCGTTCACGCTGAAGTCGTTGCTGCCGAAGACGGGCTTCGATGTGCACCTGGCGAAGATGGCAGAGTAGCGGAAGCCAGGGGCCAGGGGTCGGTGGATCAGTGGTCAGTGAGATCAAGAGTGGTTCGAGCGTGACAGGTAACCCGAATCAGCCGCACCCACTGGCCACTGATCACTGGCCACTGACCACTGATGTTTGATACCAAGCTCGCCAGGCGGCGGAGTCGTTGGGCAGGCGTTGTCCGGTGATGTCGGACAAGGCCTGGAACGCCCAGCCTCGTGTTTGAGCATCAAGGGTGGGGTCGCCGGAGTAGTTAATCAGTTGCGGCACGGCGGCAAGGCGCTGCTGCTGGCTTAACATGCCCGATTGCGCCAGACTGCAAGCGGCACGTTCGCGCACTATCGCCGAGGGATCATTGTGCATGGCCTTGAGCAGGGGCACGATGGTTGAGGTTGTTCCGACCAAAGCCAGGCCTTCGACGGCCCAACGGCGCGAATCTTCGTCGGAGTCTGAATTCTTGCCGGAATTTTTCAAGTGCGAGGTCAGCACCTGGACCACGCGATCGGTTTCAACGCCCCGGTTGCCGAGCAAGCCGAGAGCCCACAAAGACCAAATCTTTCTCGCGTGATCGGAGGAATCGGCCTGCCGGATCAGCGCGTCGACGCTCGACTCGCTCTTGGGCAATCCGTAGGCTGCGAGTTGAACCTCGATGGCGGAAGCCCGAAGGCTGTGGTCGTCGGAATTGAGGGCTACCGTGGTAAGGTCGCCGAGTTCTGCATCCCACTTGAGCTTGCCGCGCCAGGCATCGATGTGGGCGTCGATCTGGGCCGCGGTCTGGTCTTTTACCTGGTCTTGGCCTCGGTCCTGGTCTTGGCTTGCGGCTCCACGGGAGCGGCTCACGGCCCGCTCGAGAAGGATTTTGGCTTGTTTCTGCGGCCTCTGGCGGTCCAGATCGCGATCGGAGAGGGCACCGGAAGATGCAGAATAGGTTGTTTGCGGCGACAGCAGGCCGGTGATTTTTCCCCACAATGCTGCGGGACCTCCGCCGCTCGAGACAAGAAGCGCGACCCCTGCTCCCGCCATCACGGCGACAAGGTGGGGTAGGCGCAGGTTCCCTGACCGCGGCCGACTGGAGGCGGAACTGTCTGAAGCGCTGGAAACGGGCACGGCTGAACCAGATGCGGGTGAGGCAAGGTTCGCAACGTCCGGGGCAGGACCGAGCGTGCCGGAATCAGACGAGGGCTGCAGACGCGGGTCTGCAGAGGGCGCACCCACATCGGCATCTCGCTCCGGCAAATTAGGTTCACGTACGTCCATAAGCAAGTTTAGGGACAGGCACAGAATGCGGTAAAGTTACTTCGGGGTCCCGCCCAACCGAGACCGATGCAAAATCGCGGCCACCTGTAGCCCGAAACCGGCATCGGAATACAACGCCGAGGCCCCAGAAAGCTTGTGGAGGAAATCATGTCTGCCAGAGGAAACATCATGCGCGGTGCACTATCGGCATCCCTCGCTCTGCTGATTGGCGGAGCATCTTTAGCGGCGGCTGGCCCGGGATATAAGGTCGTGAACACTTACAAGGTAGGCGGCGATGGTGGGTGGGATTATTTGACTGCGGATGCGGCGGCGCGGCGCCTTTATATTTCGCGAGCGACTCACGTCATCGTGCTCGATCTCGACTCGGGCAAGACGGTTGGCGACATCGCGGACACGCCAGGAGTTCATGGCATCGCGCTGGCGCCGGAGCTGGGGCGTGGCTTTATCAGCAACGGCCGCGAAGGCACGGTCAGCATTTTCGATCTGAAGACGCTCGCTACCAGCAGCAAAGTGAAGGTGGGGGAAAATCCGGATGCGATTCTTTACGATCCGGCAACCCAGCGGGTTTTCACATTCAACGGCCGCAGCCAGGATTCGACCGCCATCGACGCGGCCAAAGGTACGGTGCTGGGCACGATCAAACTGGACGGCAAGCCGGAATTCGCGGCCAGCGACGGCAAGGGAGAGATATTCGTGAACATTGAAGATAAGAGCGAGCTGACGGCGATTGATCCGAGCAAGCTGGTGGTCAAGTCGATGTGGCCGCTGACCCCGTGCGAATCGCCCTCGGGGCTGGCGATGGACCGGAAGAATCGCCGCCTGTTCGTGGGCTGCGAAAACAAGATGATGGCCGTGGTGAATGCGGATACGGGCAAGGTTCTCGCCACGCCAGCCATTGGTGAGGGCGTGGACGCCACCGCTTTCGATGACGAAACGGGACTGGCTTTTGCTTCTTGCGGCGAAGGCGTGCTGACCGTGGTGCGCGAGGAGTCGCCCGACAAATTCAGCGTAGCGGAAAATGTTCCGACGCAGCCGGGTGCGCGCACGCTGGCGCTCGACTCGAAAACGCACAACGTGTTCGTGGTGACGGCGAAGTTTGGTCCGCCTCCGGCTGCGACGCCGGATAATCCTCATCCCCGGCGGACTATTCTGCCCGACAGCTTTGTGGTTCTGGTTGTGGGCAAATGAAGCGCATACTTTCGTTCCTGGCAAGTTGCGACGGCGCTTCTTCTGCTAACGACCTGCGCGGTCGAACCTTGCGCAGCTTATTCCGTGCTGACCCACGAAGAAATCGTGGATCTGGCGTGGAAGGACAACTTCCTGCCCTTGCTGAAAAAGCGCTTTCCGTCTGCCACGGATGACGATCTGAAAAAGGCGCACGCCTTCGCTTACGGCGGGTCGCTGGTGCAGGACATGGGCTACTACCCGTTCGGCAATAAGTATTTCAGCGACCTTACGCACTATGTTCGCAGCGGCGACTTTATCGTCAACCTGCTCAAGGAAGCGTCCGACGTAAACGAGTTTGCCTTTGCGCTGGGCGCGCTGGCTCATTACTCAGCCGACAACTGCGGGCATCCCACCATCAATCAGGTCGTCGGAATCGAATTTCCCAAGCTGGCGAAAAAGTTCGGGAAAGAGGTGACCTACGAAGACAATCCAAAAGCCCACATCCGCACGGAGTTTGGCTTCGACGTGACCCAGGTGGCGAAGAACCGCTATACCTCCGACCGTTACCACGACTTCATCGGCTTCGAGATTTCGAAGCCGGTGCTGGAGCGGGCGTTTCTGGATACCTACGGAATTCCGCTCAGCGAAGTCATCTCGAACGAGGACCTCGCGATCGGAACGTTCCGGCGCGCGATCAGCACCGTGATCCCTGAAATGACCCGCGTGGCCTTGATTGCGCGGCGCAAAGAGATCGTGGCCGAAACACCGAACTTCCGGGCGCGCGAGTTCCGGTATTATTTGTCGCGCACGAACTATCAGAAAGAATGGGGCCGGACCTATCAGCGCCCAGGATTTGGAACGCGCGTGCTGGCGTTTTTTCTTAAGTTCATGCCCAAGATCGGGCCGTTCAAGGCGCTCGACTTCAAAATTCCTACCAAGCAAACTGAAGACCTCTACATCGCCAGCGTAGACCGCACGATGGAGAACTACACGAAACTGCTGCAAGAGACTGCCGCCGGAAAAGTCCAGCTTGCGAACACCGACTTTGACACGGGCCACGACACGCGTGCCGGCGAATATGGCCTGACCGATCAAACCTACGCGCGATTGCTCGATCAATTGGCGGGACACAACTTCGACCAGATCACGCCCGAGTTGCGGGCCAACATTCTAGCCTTCTACTCCGATCCGAGCGCGCCGATTGCGACCAAGAAAAAGCCCGACGACTGGCAAAAAACCGAGGCCGAAGTGGAAAAACTTCGCGCCCTGCCAGACTCCGCGCCGGCAGGCAAGGCAACTTCTGAGATCCCTCCGGAAGGCGCGGCACCGGCGGAAGTCTACCCGAATGCCTTCACAATTCTTCGGCCCTGAGTGATCCATAAGCGCGTCGCAAATCGAACGACCGTTCGGTTGTCAACAGCATGACTCGCCGTGTATTATCTCTCCACTTTACCGGCCACATTCGGCCGCTTTACTAATCGCATCGAATTGGCATGGAGCCTCTGGGGATTTTGAAATGACGGTTGTGGACGACAAGTTTTTCCAGGCGCGAATCACCAAACGCGTGGACTTCGCGCCCGATTTGTGGATGTTTCGCATTCAGTCCGGCGGATCATTCAATTTCCTTCCGGGGCAATACGCCACGCTGGGCGTGGAGGACGGCGGCAAGCGCATTGAGCGTCCTTATTCGATTGTGTCGTCTCCCAGCGAAAGCGAAATCGAATTCTTCTTCGAGCTGGTGCCCGAAGGAGCGCTCACGCCGCGGCTTCACAAGCTGCAACCGGGGGACGAACTGCTCATGCGCAAGGCGCCCAAGGGACGGTTCACGCTCGATACCGGCAACGGACGCACGAATCATTTGCTGGTATCCACGGTGACGGGCGTCGCCCCATTCGTCAGCTTTATCCGCACACTGTCGAAAGACTGGAAGGAAGGCCGCTTCGATGGCGGTCACCGGCTGTTCCTGCTCAACGGCGCCAGCCGTCCCTGGGAATTTGGTTACAAAGACGAATTGACCCGCTTTGCCGAGGAGTTGCCGTGGTTGAAATATGTTCCGACGGTGAGCCGGCCCTGGGATCACGCCGACTGGCCGGGTGAGATCGGGCGGGCTGACGATATTCTGCGCAAGTATGCCGACTCGTGGGGACTCGACGCCAGCAATACTCACGCGTATCTTTGCGGCCATCCCGACATGATCGCGAACAGCAAGGCCATTCTGAAACGGCGCGGCTTCCTGGACAAGACAGCGATCAAGGAAGAGATTTATTGGGTACCGGCGAAGTAGTTGCTAGTACCGAGTACTCAAGTACCTGGTAACGATCCCTTTTGAATTTTCAGCTAGTGGTCGCGGCGGCGGAGGTAGTCGATGAACATCTGTTCTACAGGTTTATCGTAGGCCATCAGGACGTGGCGGACGGTGCGGCCGCTCACGACGTGGCAGACCTCTTCGGCGAGATTCTTGGCGTGATCGCCGGCGCGCTCAAGAGACTGGGTCATGAAGATGACCTGCAAACTGGCCTGGCGGGTGATGTTTTCGGGATTCTCGATGTGGCGGAGGAAGATGAGATTGCGCAGGCGGTCGATCTCGGAGTCGGCGCGGAGAACGTCGACGGCTTTGCCGACGTCGCGCGCCGAAAAGGCGTCGCCGACGTCGGTAAGCATTTTTTCCAGGATGGTGGCCATGTGTGTGAGGTCGCGAGTGTCTTCGGAATCGACGCGACCGGAAGCAGCTTGAGCGCTGTTGGCGAAGCTGAGCAGCAGGTCTCCGATGCGCTCCAGGCTGATCATGAACTTCATGCAGGCGAGAAGCTCGCGGGCTTCGGCGGGCTCGACCTCGGTGATGGCGGCGGTAACGGCGCTGTCGATTTCCATGTCGAGCGTGTCGAGTTCACGCTCGCGGTTGCGCAGCGAGTTCAAGCAGTGGGCTGGAGCCGGTGGCAATGCCTTCGGCAGCGGCTCCGGCGGCTTCCTTAGCCAGACGGCAGGCTTCGACGGTGCGGCGGACGATGTGATGATGGGCCGGTTCGGGCGGCAAGCTCTCTACGCGGGCAGTGCTCATGAGGGCATTCCTCTGGCGTCGGTAGGAAGGGCGCGGACCTGTTAGCTCTGATTTTGCCGTACCCATAACCAGATCGTCAACGGCTAAGGATAGGTTTTCTTTATCCGGCATGGGTTAAGACGGTGTGAATTTTTGGTCATTTCTTGCTGGGTTTCCCTGGTGATGCGGGCAGCGATGGCGGAATGCCGCCTTGGCAAGCTCAGAGCGGTCTATCGCGACAGCTGGCGAGCCCTGGCGCTACTACCTACTTCCTATGTTGCTGCTGTTTGGCTGCTTTGCGTTGCTGTTTCTGGTATTTCTTCGCGGCTTTGCGCTGTTTCTTGGCTATCTTCTTTGAGGCCTTTTGCTGTTGCTTGGCCGCCTTCTTGGCCTCGCGGCTATTTTCTCCGATACTTCTGTTTTCCTTTTGG
>CAWKKK010000014.1:0-62161 GCA_963850165.1 uncultured Acidobacteriaceae bacterium
GCAGCAGCGGGTATCGATCCCGCTAGGCTGAGCGCGGCAAGCAGCATGAAGGCTGCAATTCGTTTCATAACGTCTCCGAGTGGAGATTCCTACAGTTGATGTTAACACTGAGGCGATGCCCAACAGGGGAGTGATTACCTCGGAACCCGTGTAAGCTCCGGGCACGAAGGACACGCCTCATCGTAACGTCGCGCTTCCTGTTCGAGAGTCGCACAATGCTGGAATGGATGTGGTTACGGTTTTTTTCGATTTCCTGCAGCGGATCGCGGTTGGTGCTGGCGCTGTGTTTGCCTTGCTCCTAGCCATCTGGCTTGGTCTACCGAGACGCTCAGGGACCGCCGACACTCAGCGAACAACCAACTAGCGGCACCGCGCTAAACTGCCATCCCAAAGGTCCCTTCCGAAAGCCACATACGGCTTACGTCATCCCAGGTATCAGGTTTGACTGGGTTCGCGCGGCGTGAGATAGTGGCTGGCTTTGAGCGGCAAACGGCCGTAAAACGCTAACGCGCTTGGAGTTTGTCGCTTCCCCCATGGTCCGACTCATTCCGAAGGATACAAGCTTCTTCAAGATGTTCTCGCGATGTCGGACAACCTGATCGCCGGGGCGCGGAGCTTTGGTGGATCTGTTCGCCGATTACAGGGATGTGGACGCGAAAGATCGACGAGATTCGCCGGATTGAACGCGAGGGAGACGAGCTTACCCATGCGATCCTGACCAAACTGAACCAGACATTCATCACGCCGTTTGACCGGGAAGACATTCACCAGCTGGCCTCGAAGCTGGATGACGTTCTGGATTTCATCAACGCGTCGGGCGCCCGCATCGTGATGTACCGGATCACGACTCCGCCGCCGGCCGCGGGGGAGTTGGCCAGGATCATCCTGATGCAAAGCCAGGAATTGCAGAAGGCTGTGTCTCTGATGCAGAAGAACGGAGACATCCTGGCCCATTGCGTGGAGATCAACCGGCTGGAAAACGAAGCCGACCTGGTCTCGCAGCACGGCCATTGCCAAGCTGTTTGAACACGAGAAGGATCCGATCAACCTGATCAAGATCAAAGAATTGCTGGAATTCCTCGAGAGAGCCACGGACAAGGCGGAAGACGTCGCGAACGTGCTGGAAACCGTGGTTTTGAAAAACACCTGAAGTTCGACGAATCCAAGCCAACAGGAAAACTGGTGAAGCCCGATCTGCTGCTGCTGATCATCACAGTCCTAGTCGCCCTGACTTTCGATTTCCTGAACGGATTTCACGACGCCGCCAACAGCATCGCGACCGTGGTATCGACGCGGGTCTTATCCCCAAAGCTGGCGGTGGCGTGGGCTGCGTTCTTCAATTTCGTGGCGGCTTTTCTTCTGGGAACCGCCGTCGCCAAGACCATCGGCAGCGGGAATGATCCAGATCGAAAGCGTGACGCAGTACGTGGTGATTACGGGACTGTTCGGCGCCATCGTTTGGGATCTGTTGACATGGTGGTGGGGACTGCCAACTTCTTCCTCGCACGCGTTGATCGGCGGCTATGCGGGAGCCGCCGTGATGCGATCGGGATGGCACGTGATTATTGCCGCGGGCTGGTATAAGACTCTGATCTTCATCGTGGTGGCGCCGGTCATGGGACTCGTTCTGGGTTTGGCGATTTATGGTTGCCATCTCCTGGCTTCTGCGAAACAAGCCTCCACAGACGAATTGACGCCTGGTTTCGCAAGCTGCAACTGCTCTCGGCCGCCGCCTACAGCCTGGGTCACGGCGGCAACGACGCGCAGAAGACGATGGGGATCGTGGCCAGCGCGCTCTACGGGGCGCACTTCTGAACGCCGTCGGAACTGGCGGGCAGCTGGGGGAAATTTCATTGGCCCATCATTCTGGCCGCGCACACTGCGATTGCGCTGGGAACTTATTTCGGTGGCTGGCGAATTGTGCACACCATGGGCTCGCGCATCACCAAGCTGAAGCCGGTGGGAGGATTCTGCGCCGAAGCGGCGGGAGCGATCACACTTGTTCTCGACTGCTCTGGCGGGAATTCCGGTGAGCACGACGCACACCATTACTGGAGCGATCGTCGGCGTGGGAGCGACCCACCGGCTCTCGGCTGTGCGCTGGGGAGTGGCGCGGCGCATCGTGTGGGCGTGGGTGGTGACGATTCCGGCGTCGGCGCTGGTGGCGGCGGTTGCTTTCTGGCTGGTGCGATGGATTCATCCGGGAGCGTAGCAGGGGTGCTCCAGCGAGGACATGATGCCCCTTTGCGCAAGTGCAGGGCCAGGCTCTGACAGCAGCAGCGGGGTTACGCCTGCGCGGCTTAGGCGGTGGGAAGGTGAATAGAAACGTTGATCCGTGGGCGAGTTCGCTTTCAGCGCGGATGGAGCCGCCGTGGGCAAGCATGATGTGCTTGGCGATGGCGAGGCCGAGGCCAGTGCCTCCGGATTCGCGGGAGCGGGCTTTGTCGACGCGATAGAAGCGCTCGAACAGGCGCGGGAGATGCTCGGAGGCAATGCCGCCGCCGAAGTCCTGGACGAAGAATTCCACGGCGTGGGGAACGGCGCGGGCCCCGAGGACGATTCGTCCGCCGGAGGCGCCGTACTTCAACGCGTTGTCAATCAGGTTGGAAAAAACCTGATGGATGGCTTCGCGGTCGGCGAGAACCGGGGGAAGATTTCTGGAGCGGGTTGGGGCCGGGAAAGTTCTGGCTTTGCAAATGGTGGGCCGGAGAATCCTGTATCTGCAGATCGATGCCGTGGGTGCGCGCGATTTCGCGGAAGCTTTCTTCAGCGTCGTGGAGAAGCTCGGCGGGCGGGACCGGCTCCGCCTCGAAACGCGTTTCGCCGGATTCGACGCGGGCCAGGGTGAGCAGATCTTCGGTGAGGCGCGACATGCGGGAGGAGTTCTTGCGGATGATTTCCAGAAACTCGCGCGTGGGCGCGGCGTTTTCGGGAGTGCTGTCGAGCAAGGTCTCCGCATAGCCTTGAATTGAAGTGAGCGGGGTGCGGAGTTCATGGGAAACGTTGGCGATGAAGTCGCGGCGGGTTTTTTCCACGCGCTCGGTTTCAGTCAGGTCGCGGAGCACGGCGACGGCGCCTCCATCGGGCAGAGGTGCGGCGGTGACGTCGAAGGCGCGGCCGGGAACGATCGAAGTGGCACGGGCGGTTTTGACTTCGCGCGTGGTGGTGGCTTCTTTGACGGTGGCGAGGAAATCGGGGTCGCGGATGGTTTCTACGACGGGCTGGTGCAGGCGGGTGCCTTGCGGAACCAGGCGGTCCATGGGTTGGTTGGCCCACTGCACGAGGCCGTCGGCACTGACGGCGATGACGGCGTCCTGCATGCTGTTGAGCAGGGTTTCGAGCTGGCGCTGGCTGGAGCGGACGGCGGCGAAACTTTGTTCGACGCGGCGGGCGGTGCCATCGATGGCGGCGGCGACGCGGCCGATTTCGTCCTGCGAGGCTTCCAGGATGCGGGCCTGAAGGTCGCCTTCGGCGATGCGGGCGGCGACATCGACGATGCGCTCAAGGCGGCGAGCGGTCCAATTAGCGGCAACCGCGGCTACCAACAGGGCGAAGAGAAAAGCCAGACCGGAAGCCAGCTCCAGCCTGCGGCGAACCTGCGCGGAAACGGCTTCGACATCGGAGAGCGGATAGGCCAGGCGGACGGCGCCGCCGGAGATGGGCACGGCGACATAAAGGAACGGAATTCCGAGGGTTGCGCTGCGGCGTTCATTGCTGCCGATTTTGCCGGAAAGAGCTGCGACGAATTCCGGGCGCGTGACATGGTTTTCCATGGCGCCGGGATTCGCTTCGGAATCGGCCAGTACTTTGCCGGTGGGATCGATGATGGTGACGCGAGCGCCAGCGGCTTGTCCTTCCTGAGCGGCGATATCGGCGAGGGAGTGGCCGCTGCGGTCGGTTTCGACGCGGTGGGCGAGAAGTTGAGTCTTCTGAATCAGGTTGCGTTCAATTTCGGTGCGGAGCGAAGCTTGCCAGGCCCCGCCGAGCATAAGGTCGAACAGTATGGCAGCTGTGAGGATGACGACCAGAAAGGCCGCCAGCAGCTTCAGGAAAATCCGTTCTCACTTTTCTCACTTCGGGACCTCGAAGCGGTAGCCCGCGCCCCGCACGGTCTTGAGGTAGCGGGGGTTTTCCGGGTCCGGTTCGATTTTTTCCCGGATGCGGCGGACATAAACGTCGACCGAGCGCGGGGTGACGTAAGAGGTGTCGCGCCAGACGGAATCCAGCAGATGATCGCGGGAAAAAACGCGCCCGAGGTGGCGGGCGAAATAGTCGAGCAACCGGAATTCCGTGGCGGTGGTGGCAACGACTTGTCCGCGGACGGTGAGGACCATCGCGGCGGGATCGATAGCGATGTCTCCGACTTTGAGCGGGCTGGGCGGAAGCGGGCGCTCAAAGCGGCGGAGCACGGCCTTGACGCGGGCCACGAGTTCGCGCGGACTGAAAGGCTTGGCGATGTAGTCGTCGGCTCCGATCTCCAGACCGAGGACGCGATCGGCTTCGCTGCTCTTGGCGGTGAGAAAAATCACCGGCACGGCAGCGAGGCCGGGAGTCTGACGAACGGTGCGGCAGAGTTCGAGTCCGTCTTTGCCGGGGACCATGATGTCGAGAACGAAGAGCGCCGGACGCTGGCGTTCGGCATCGGCGATTACGTTGGATCCGCTGGGATAGACGCGCACGGCAAAGCCGTCGTTCTCCAGGTGGTGGCGGACGAGGCGGGAAATATCGGGATCGTCTTCTACGACAAAGATGCTGGGTTTCACGGCTTTATTGTAACGAAGCGAGTTGCGAGTACCTAGTACCGAGTGGGCGAGAGTGGAGTGAGCACCGCGATTTTCATTGGATTGTAACAATCAGGTTGGCGGCGGGGTCGATGTGGAAGCGTTTCCCTGGCGGGATTACCGTGGTGGCGCTGTATTCGGTGATGATGGCCGGGCCGGAGTAAGTCTTGCCGGGTTCGAGTATGTCGCGGGAATAGATTGCTGTGGGGAGCTTCTTGCCGTCGAGTAGGACCGAAGCCTTGAGCGTGGAGAGCGAGCCGAGCTTTCCTCGGCCTGGATCCCTCGGCTTCGCTCGGGACAGGCTCACGACGGCGGACGTCCCCACATGGTCCACTTTTCCCCCATGAGCGGTGGTAGATTTCACTGCCGCGCGCAGGCGGAGGGTCACTAGCTCTACCTCGCGACTAGGATGAGCGTAGCCGTAGCGGCGGTGGTGTTCTCGTTCGAATTCCTTCAAGAGATTCCTGGTGAACGGCAGGTTGAGTTCGTATCCCTGGCTGCGGTAGCGGATGTCGACGCCGCGCTGATAGTGAACTCTTCCCCGCCAGGACTCCTCGTGAAAATCTTTCGCGGCTTGTTTCTGCAGGAGCGAAAATTCGCGATCCAGTGGCGCGGCTGGGAGCTTGCCGGAGACACGCCACAGGACGGTGCGGGAGTAATCCTTGACGACATCGCTGACCAGAATGCCTAGAGCGGAAAGAGCGCCGGGCAGCGCGGGCACGATCACGCGGGGGATGCTGAGCGCTTCGGCTAAGGCGCAGGCGTGCAGACCTCCCGCTCCTCCGAAGGCGACGAGGACAAAGTCTCGAGGGTCGCGACCGCGCTCAATAGAAACCACGCGGATGGCTTTTTCCATTGTGGCATTCACTACGCGGACTACACCGGCGGCGAATTTCTCGAGAGTCAGCGAACTCCCCTGCTGCTTCAGCCATTCGCGTGTGATGCGTCGGGTGCGGTCGAAATCCAGAATAAAGTCGCCGCCGAGAAAGCGGGTTGGTTGCAAGCGGCCGAGCAAGAGGTTGGCATCAGTAACGGTGGGCTGCACACCGCGGCCGTAGCAGATGGGACCGGGATCGGCTCCGGCAGATTCGGGACCGACGCGGAGAACGCCGCCGGCGTCAAAGCGGGCAAGTGAGCCTCCGCCAGCGCCCACGGTGTGAATGTCGAGCATCGGCACGCCGACGGGGATTCCGGCGACTTCGGCGTGGCTGGCGGTGGTGATTGCGCCTTCGACCAAAGAGACGTCGGTGGAAGTGCCTCCCATGTCGAAAGCGATGATGCGCTCGAAGCCGCTCGCGCGGGCGCTGGCGGCGGCGCCAACCACTCCACCGGCGGGGCCGGAGAGGACAGTACGGACCGGCTCGCTCGCGGCAGAGGCGAGAGCGGTGATGCCGCCGCTGGATTGCATTACGAAGATGCGCGGATGCGTGCCGTCGATCCCGCCAGCAATGCCTCTATGGAGGCGGGTTTCCAACTTCTCCAGGTAACGCCGCATTACTGGTTGGAGGTAGGCGTTGATTACAACGGTTGACGTGCGCTCATATTCTCGGAACTCGGGAAGAATTTCATGAGAACTGGAGAGCGGGACTCCTAAAGGCATAAGGGCATCCGCGATCACTTGCTCGTTTCTCGGATTTGCGAACGAGAAGAGCAGCGCGATGGCGATGGACTCGGGATGCTTCGGCGCTATCCGTAAAGCGAGCGACTTCAAGTCCGCGGGCGAAGGCGAAGTCAGGATTTCGCCGTTGCTGGAAGTGCGTTCTTCGATACCGAAGCGGAGATCGGCGGGGACTAACGGCTCGACGCGGTCGAAGAAGAAGTCGTAGAGCTTGGGACGGGCCTGGCGGCCAATCTCGATTGCGTCTTCGAAACCGGCGGTCGTGACCAGAGCGGTGCGCGCGCCTTTGCGTTCGAGGAGCGTATTGGTGCCGACGGTCGTGCCGTGGAGAATTATTAGTTCGCCTTCGTGTGGGACTTTGCTGAGCGCTTCGACGATGGCTTGCGAGGGATCGGTGGGAGTAGAGAAAACTTTCACCATGCGCAGGCGGCCGTGGGCTTCATCCTTCCAGACACAGTCGGTGAAGGTGCCGCCGGTGTCGATGGCTACGCGGAGAGATTGAGGACGGCGGGGCATGGGATTTAATTTGGAGAATTAGGGTAACATTTGCGGCTATGAGATACGCGTTTCTGGTCGAAACCTATGCCACCGAGCGGCTGAAGGTGGTTAGCGTGTGGAGCGAGTTTCGGGATGAGAATCTTCCGGTGCGTCCGCGGGAGGGCGATCCGCGCGGGCGTAGCGTGCATGAACAAATGGTGCATCAGTGCGTGAGCGAGGATCTATGGTTCCGCAACATGCTGGGAATTAACGTGAGCGCGCCTCCGCTGCCGAAGCAGGAGACACGATTGGAGTTCATGAAGCGGTATGCCGACGACAGCGGGAAACGCCTGGCGGCACTGCGGGAAAAAGACGAAGCGTGGTGGGAAGAGAATGTGAAATTTTTCGATGTGCAGCGGTCACGGGCCTGGGTGATGACGCGGCGGATGACGCATACCTCGCATCATCGCGGACAGTTGATGGCGATGCTACGGATGCTGGGGCGGGATTTACACAGCAACTACGGGCCGACTGCAGACACCGGAGGGTTAATGCAGAATCATGCGCCGACGATTTATGCGTATCCAAATTTGGACGCGCTGTTGGCGGGGGAGATTGCTGGGGGCGCGAAGACGGTGTTGCCGGGAAGTGGCGGAAAGGCGTGACGGAGCGGCCATGATGAGGTGCTGCTCGGGTGCTCGCTGCGCTCGCTGGACGGCCGAGGCGGCTGTCCCCAGGTGAGTTTCGTGATGCCCTTTATCCCTTGGTGGTGAAGGCTAACGTCAGCAACGTTTTCTGTTCGACTTCGTGCGCTTTGGCGCTGCCTGTTGCCGGGCTGGCACTGGAGCTGCGCTTTACCGAGAGCACGTGGCGCGCGCCGGCTATGCGCTGGAGGCGGGGGAGCATGTTGAATAACGCTCCCATGTTGGCGGGCTCTTCCTGCACCCAGACGATCTCGCCGGAATCGCCATGGCGGGCGAACTCGGCAGTGAGTTCTTTTTCCGGGAAAGGATAGATCTGCTCGAGAAACACGATGGCGGTGGAATTGTCTTTTCTTTTCTTACGCTCGGCGAGGAGTTCGTGGCCGATCTTACCCGTGCACACCAGGATGCGGCTGGCCCCTCCGACTTCGGTATCGGGCAGTACGTTCTGGAAATTCTTCTGTGTGAAGTCCGCGATCGGCGAGGACGCATCGGTATGGCGCAGCATACTCTTGGGCGTGAAGACGATCAGCGGTTTACGCCAGTGGCGCAGAGCCTGGCGGCGCAGCAGATGAAAATATTGTGCGGCATTGGAAGGCTGCGCGATCTGGATATTATGTTTCGCGGCGAGTTGGATGAAGCGCTCGATGCGGGCGCTGGAGTGCTCCGGTCCCTGGCCTTCGTAGCCGTGGGGCAGAAGCAGGACGAGGCCGGAGAGCAGATTCCACTTGGCTTCTCCGGCGGAGATGAATTGATCGATGATGGCCTGCGCTACATTCACGAAGTCGCCGAACTGAGCCTCCCAGAGGACGAGCGCCTCGGGATAGTCGCGGCTGTAGCCGTATTCGAAGCCCAGCACACCCGGCTCCGACAGAGTTGAGTTATGAATCTCGCAGCGCGCCTGCCCGGGCCCAATGTTTTCCAGCGGTACGTATTCGTTCTCGTTTTCGATATCGATGAGGGCGGAGTGGCGCTGGTTGAAAGTGCCGCGGCGTGAGTCCTGGCCGCTGAGTCGCACCGGGATCCCGGCCTTCGCCAAGCTGGCAAAGGCGAGAGCTTCGGCCATGCCGTAATCCACCGGCCGCTTGCCTGCGCCCATCTCGGCGCGCTGCTCTAACAACTTTTTCACCTTACGATGAATACGGAAGCCCTCGGGATAAGTGGTGAGGCGATTAGTAAGCTCGGCTAGTTCCTCCGTCGAGAGTCCCGTCTCCACTTCGAATTCCGGCTTGTGAAGGCCACCGTAGTATTGGTCCCAATACGAGGGCAGGTCGCGCATCAACGGCTTTTTAGTGACCTTGCCGGCATCTTTCTGCGCTGATTCGAATTCGGCTTTGATGGCAGCCGCCTGTGCCGCAGCGTCGGTTGCGCCGATGTCGTCGGCATAGATCTCCCACAGCGGCGGATGCCCTTTGATCCTCTTGTAGAGAAGCGGCTGAGTAACAGTGGGGTCGTCGACTTCGCTGTGGCCGTGGCGGCGGTAGCCGATGAGGTCGATGACCACGTCGGTGCCGAACCGGTACCGATAGTCGGTGGCTATACGGGCCACGCGCACCACGGCATCCACATCTTCGCCGTTGACGTGGAAGATCGGGATGGACTGACGGCGCGCGATGCAGGCGGCAAAACGGGTGGAGTGCTCTTCCAGATAACTGGTGGTGAATCCAAGAAGATTGTTGACGATTACGTGAATGCTGCCGCCGACCGTGTAGCCGGGCAGGTCGGCGTAGTTCATGGTTTCCGCGAGGATGCCTTGTCCGGCGAACGCGGCGTCGCCGTGGACGAGCAGCGGGAGATATTTTTCGCGGCCGCCTTCGCCGGTGCGGTCCTGCTTCGCGCGGGTACGGCCGACGGTGACCGGATCCACGGCTTCGAGGTGGCTGGGATTTGAAACCAGATGGATGTGAACCTTGTTGCCGCTGCGCGTGATGTATTCGCCGGTCGCTCCCATGTGGTACTTGACGTCGCCGGAGCCGAGAACGCTGCGCGGGTCAACGTCTTCGAAGCCGGCAAAGATTTCGTCTGGGGGTCGCCTTGCTACATGGGTGATGACGTTGAGGCGTCCGCGGTGGCTCATGCCCATCACAAGTTCGGTGGCGCCGAGGCGGGAACCGGTGTCGAGAAGTTCATCCACTAGCGGAATCAATGCGGTGACGCCCTCGAGCGAGAAACGCTTGCTGCCGAGATAGCGCTGCTGCATGACCTGCTCGAACACGTCGGCACGGATGAGCAGGTCGAGGATGCGCTGTTGGTCTTTTTCTGTAACCTCGAAACCCTGAAATGGCGATTCCATCTGCTCGTAGATCCAGCGGCGGCGTTCGGGAGCGTAGATGTGGTTGATCTCGACACCGATCGTGGAGGAGTAGATGGCGCGGGCTTCGCGGGCGTACTCGCCTTCAACAGGCAGTTCCGGAGTGGGGCGTGGACGCAGAAAGCCGAGGGGATCGAGATCGCCCTCAAGGTACCCCCACTGGCGAAAGGCATTGAAAACGCGCTCGCGCTCCGGGTTGGAGCCGTTCTTGCCGGAGGTTTCGATTACAGTGGCGCTGCCGCTGGAAGTCTTGGGTTTCGGGGTAGCCATATTCGTTCGTTACTAGGATAACGGATGCGGGGAGCGATGCGGGGGATTCTGCGCACGGCAAAACCTTCAACACGGAGGACACTGAGGAACACAGGGTAAAACCGCTTGATGCCAGCGAGAGCGCGACAAGGGCAGGGATCCTTCGACTCCGTGAGTGTTTCGCTTCGCGAAGCACTCGCTCCGCTCAGAATGACAATACATTTCTAGCCGACGATCTTATACGGTCGCATCATTTCGTTGTCTTCGTGCTCGAGAACATGGCAATGCCAGACGTAGCGGAATTCATCTCTGGGGTTGACTTGCGTTGCCGGGGGCAGGTCGAAACGGGCGATGACGCGCGTGATGTAGCCAGCGTAGGTCTTGATCGTATCTTTCCAGGCGGGCCGCTCGTTTGACTCCGGCGGCATTGGTCTGCCGGTGAAAACTAACTTGCCGGTCTGCATGTAGGTTTTCACATCGAACGTCTGACGATTCAACACTTGAAACTGGACCAGATGAATATGCATGGGGTGAACATCGCCGGTCGTGTTGGCGAAGGACCATATTTCCATAGAGCCGGCTTTTGGATCTTCCGTGATCGGATCGTCCCAGTGTTTTTGCCCCAACAGTCCGATCATGGTGTAGCCGTCAGAAGGACGGTCCATCTCGGTGAGGGGCAGAATTCTTTCGCGGACGGCGTGGGCAGGGTCCAGCGCAGTCCAAGGGACGAGCATATCGGGGAGCGAACTGGAATCATTTCCGGAGAGCGGCTTGGTCACCTTGAAAAGCATGACGTCGGGAGCCACGACTTCGCCGCCGCGGGCGTAGGGAGCGGGCGCGTCGTTGATGAGGGCAAGGTTCTCTCCCTTGTGTTCCGAGAAGTCGATGATGAGATCGAAGCGTTCTCCCGGCGAGAAGATCAGGTAATGCATTCTCAATGGCGCAGGGAGCAGACCAGCGTCGCTGCCGATCTGAATAAACATGGGAGCATCCACGGGTCTGCCATTGGGTTTGCCGGCAGCATCGGCGGGAACCAGCGTCAGATGATAAAAGCGTGAGTTCGAGCCGTTCACCAGTCGAAAGCGGTATTTGCGCGGTTCGACTTCAAGAAATGGCGCGGCTTTGCCGTTAACGCAGATGGTGTCACCGAAAAATTCCTGCATCCACATGGGATGCGTGCCGTTCTTCGCCGGAGGATAGAGCAATGAGCCATCGACGCCAAACTTGCGGTCCTGGATCATGAGCGGGATTTCGTAGGGTCCGCTGGGAAGGTTGAGGGCGTCTTCTTCGGCGTCACGAATGAAGAAGAAGCCGGCTAATCCCGCATAAACATTCAGACGGGTGATGCCGAGAGCATGGTCGTGATACCACAGGGCTCTGGCGCTCTGTTCGTTGGGATAGTGAGTGGGATTGGCGGCGGCCACCGAACCTATTTTTCCATCGGAGGTAAACCAGGAGTCGGGATAGCCGTCGCTTTCCGGCAGCACCTGCGCCCCATGTACGTGCGTGACGGTGCGCACTTCGGGCACGTTTTCCTCGGAGCCGTGAATGGTGTAGTCGATGGGCAGAAAGTGCTTTGCAGGAAGTTGGTTTATCCATTTGATGGAAAAAGGCTGGCCTTTGCGCACCTCGAATGTTGGTCCGGGCCACATAGCGTTGTAGCCCCAGATGGTCGCGGGTTGCAGGTCGCGATGCGCCTGGTGACGGAGCGGAACCATGCGAACGAGGACCACTCCCCCGGATTGAGGGCGTATCACGGGTGGAATTGACAGCGGCGTTACATAGCTGGCCAGAGGACTTGCCGCTTGCGCATCCTGAAACGCGGGAAGCACGCCGGAATGCGGCGCATGCCCCATATTCATGCCGGGACTCATGACCGCTTGTTGTGCCCACAAGGGTCGATGCGCGGCAAGCAGGGCGCCGCCGGCCATTCGCAGCCACTCTCGCCTACTGAAGCTCAAAGAAATTCTCCCAAGGATGGTCTGGCTCCGGACGCAAAGGGTTCGAAAGCCGATCAGGGATTTCTCCCTGACCGGCTGGTTGCATCATTGCGTGAACAAATCCGGACTGGCTGTTGCCCGCCTACTCGAAGTTGAAGACGTCAAACAGGTCGTCTATCGCTGGAGTGTTCGTGGGCACGTACGGATTGCTCGAGACCGTCTTCGGGTTTGGCAGGTTGTCGCGGCTGCGGCTGGTCAGTGGATTCAGTCCCCAGTTGCGCTCGATGAATTTGATGATGGAAACGTGGTCCCCATAGCTGTGGTTGACGTGTCCGCCTATCGAATACGGTGAAACGACCAGCAGCGGAATACGAGTGCCATCGCCGAAGAAATCAACCGGCTGAATATAACCGGAGTCATAGTAGCCGCCGCCTTCGTCCCAGGTGATAAATACAGCCGTACTCGCCCACAGATCGCTGTTCTGCAACGCTTGGACGATATTCTGGGTGAAACCTTCGAACACGTCGAGCTTCGAAGACGCGGGATGTCCGTCCGAGGGCCAGCCCGGCTTAACAATCGAAACTGCCGGCAGGTTACCCGACTTGATGTCTACGTACAGGTTTTTCGAGTCCTGAATGTGCGCTGTGCGCAGCGCGGTGTTGGTCATAATATCGGTCGCATAGTTAAACGGGTTGCAGATATTGCAGTAGGTGTCGAGAGCGCTGCTGGGGTCGCTGACGAAATAGTTCCAACCATCTCCGTAATATTTCCAGGAAATGCTTTTCTCCAGCAGAGCATCGCCGATATGGCGAACCGACGTTCCTGGAACTGTAAACGGAGAGCTTGATAGTGACGAAGATCCGTCACCGTTGAAGCCCGGGTTGTAGTTGTTCAGGATGTAATAGTGAGTAGCTTCGCAATTCGGGTTGACGGGACGCGGTAGCGACTCGAGGTAGTTCACGATGGCGGGTACGCCGGGCTGGCTGAGATCGGCGCAATTCGCGTAGCTTCCGCCACCGGAGCCGCCGGAGCCGCCGTATCCATCGCTGTCGTACCAGTTATTGGTTCCGGGCTGGGGATTCGGATTTTCAATTTGGTTGGATGGAGGGGTCAACGCCTTTCCTTTGCCGTCGCTGTACCAAATCGAATCGGCAAAACCGAATTCGATGTGGTTCGCCATGGTTCCACCCATCACCGATTGATGGAAGTTATCGCTGAGCGTGTACTTATCGGCAAGCAGTTTCATGTAAGGAGCATCGCCTTTCGCGACATTAAAGAACTCCATGGAAGTCGAGCCTTCGCCAGTAGAAAGGTAATTGGTAGGCGGACTGGTTGCGCCACTGGAGCCATCGCTTCCCGCGCCGATGGTGACTTCCACCCAGGGAAACAAGTCGTTTAAGCAGCCGCTGGGGTTGTCTGCTGTCGCCAGGGACGCGTTGCAGTCGGCCTGCTGCCACATCTGGTAGAAGCGGTGTACCGGGCTGTTGGCATAATCGTTATAGGTGAGCGTCGCGGAGGTGAGCTGGAACGCTCCCTCGGGAAGGCCGAACACGTCGGGAATGCGAGTGTCCGCGACGATATAGGGGCTCAAGCCAGTGCCGCCACTGATCAGGTCATTGTAGTAACTCGGAGCCAACATGTTTGGTTCCGCTGCTTTAGCCTCGGCGATGGTAGAAAAATACGGGACGGTGGGGCCCCCGGCCACTACAGGGGGAATGCTCGCATAGACAGTCTTGTCCGGCGGACTGATGGAATAAGTGGTCTTATCCACCGCGCTGTACTGGGCTGCCAGTGAGTAGTTGGGACCTGGGGTTCCATCCACCTTGATGATCCCCTTGGAAAGAAGATTTGAGATGGACTCTCCGCTCTTGGGCTGATAGGTCGCGAAGACGTGATCGAAGCTGCGGTTCTCACCGATGATCACGATCACGTGTTTGATGGGTGAGGTGGTCGCGGGTTGCGAGGCAGGTTCTTGAGCGGCGGCGGTAACCGGCGCTCCCAGATTGGCAAGCAGAGCAAACAGACTTGTGCCAACCGCAAGGTGCTGTCTGGCTTTTGCCAGGAAACTCGGCGAAGACATGTACTTCCTCCTGAGGCGTAGCACAAAACGAACTACGCACATGCCAAGGTAGTCGGGGCGGGGTTACATGGGCGTGAACCGGAGGTGAATTCCCCAAGAAAAGAAATCCACAGACCTGAGTGCTATGCGGATGCGGAATGCTGCGAATCGCGGCAGATTCGATGAGTCTCGGGGAGAATGTGAAGCTCAGGTTAAGGAATCTCCACAGAACGCCAGACTGGCTAGAGTAATTTCTGTAGAAAGGCTCCGCTAGCTGCCGTACTTTCTCGGCACGCGCTTGGAAATGTTGCAGAGAATCTCGTACGGCGAGCTGTTGGCCAGGCGCGCGTGTTCGAGCGCATCGACGCTCAAACCGTCGCGGGTTCCGAGCAGGATCACTTCATCGCCAACCGCAATTTCGGGAATACCGGTCACATCCACCAGCGTGAGGTCCATCGAAATGCTGCCGACGATCGGCGCATAGTGGTCGCGGACGATCACGCGCCCGCGATTGGAGAGCTGCCGGTTGTATCCATCGGCGTATCCCACGGGCAGTACCGCAACGTGCGCAGGCGCTTTGGTCACATAAGTTCCCCCGTAGCCCAAAGCCTGGTCGGCGGCGAAGTCCCGCATGGAGAGAATGCGTGTCTTCCAGGTCAGCACCGGCTTCACCGGAAGCCGCAGCGTTCCTCCGCTCACTTCCCGGCCCGCACGCTGGAACGGCAGATAATATCCGTAGAGCGCAACGCCCGGACGCACCATATTGTTCCATGTCTCGCGCCGCGAGATCAGAGCGCTGGTGTTGGCCATGTGCACCAAAGCCGGATTGAGGCCGGCCGCCCGCACCATGCGCTGCGCTTCCTCAAAACGGCGCTCCTGCTCGGCCACCGAAGGCGCGTCCATGATTTCTGAAGACGCCAGATGGGTCGAGAGCCCTTCGAGAACAAGATGCGGAGCCACGCTGAGAGCTTTCAGCACAGCTGGAAGTTGATCCAGCGACACGCCCAGGCGGCCCATTCCGGTGTCCACTTTCAAATGCACTGCCTGCCGCACCGCTGCAGAAGCGGCCGCTTTCTCAAGAGACTCGATGTGCCAGGGCTCCCACACCGTGGGAGTAAGCCGTAGCCGGACGATCTCGCTCTCTTCGCTGCGCCAGAAACCCGTCATCAACAAAATCCGGGACTCGATGCCCGCTTCGCGCAGCGGAATCGCTTCATCGAGCGATGTCACACCCAGCCACTTCGCCCCTTCCGCCTCGAGAGCGCGCGAGCATTCCACGGCGCCGTGGCCGTAAGCGTCGGCCTTCACCACCGCGCACACAGTCACTCCCGCGCCTGCGTGTTTCACAACCGTGCGGAAGTTTTGCCGCAGAGTAGCCAGGGAAACTTCCGCCCATGTGGGGCGGGTGGCCACGCGGTTCAGAGTTTCTACAGTTGTCGCCACTGGCATCGATTATAGCGGCCGCGGCGCACGCCCTCAGGTTACGCTTGGGCTACTCCCACGGCAGTTTCCCGTTTCTAGTTTCCAGTTCTCAGGCGAAGAAACCCGAAACTAGAAGCTTGCTTTACCTGCCCTGGTTCCCTGCCAGCGAGAAGTTCACAGTAATCTGGGTTTCCACTTCAACGGGCTCATCGTTTAAGACGTAGGGCCGGTAGCGCCACTGGCGCACGGCCTCAATCGCCGCCGGCACCAGCATGGGATGTCCGTCCAAAACTTTAAGGTTCTGAATCGCCCCTTGCTTGCTGATCACGGCTTGCAAGACGACCTGCCCTTGAATGCGCGCGCTCCGCGCCAGCGGGGGATACGTCGGCAGAACCTTGCGAACCAGATCTCCCTCGCTCATGTGCGAGATGCGGATCGGAGCAACTGCCGGCGGAACCGCAGCTACCGGCATAACTGCGCGAGTACCGCCAAACAAGTTGGGAATGCCGCGGGGATCTCCCCCTGCTGTGTCCCCGGAAATAGAACCAAGCCGTGCACCTTGTGGCGCACCATTCATCGCCGGCATCTGGGATGCTGCTCGGAATTCGTGTAGGCATTGTCAGGGTAATGACCGCGGGATTGTTTGGGGCGGCGGCGCTTCCATTCGTGCGCGCCCTGACGGGAGCCTCTCCCAGAGGTTGACCAAGACTGATCGGCGTGGAGAGTGGGCGCAACGAAGGCAATCCCGAGGGCCGGAGAAGCGGCAAAACCAGCAACACGCCGGCAATCAGAGCCTGCACGCCGAACGACGACAAGGCGGTCAATCCACGGCGCGAACGCTCCTCCCATGTCGAACTGAGAGTATTGGTGAACATGGTGTCCTCCTGAGTGGAATGCGGTTGCTATTAAGGACACCAGCACCTTCTCCGTCGGACGGCATGGACCAAAGAAAAAAGGCCGCGCTTGGACGCGGCCTTGGGAACTTTTTCGACACTCGCGGTGTCGGGGTAAGTGTCGTCGTAAACCTATTTGGGTGGCGTGTTGGGCGACGGAGCCGCTGGCTTCGGAGCAGTGGCGGGCTTCGCTGGCGTCTTCGCTGCCGGAGCGCCTGTTGAAGCCGGAGCGGGCACGCCCGACTGTGCGTTGTAAACATCTACGATCGCCTTCGTGATGTCCACCCCTTCACCCGACCACAGGACCTGGCTTTGGGGCCATTGCTGCGACGTGTCCACAATCAGCGCGTACCCGTTCTCCTGGGCATATTTCACGATCGCGGGAGCCATCTTCTGCAAAATGCGGGAGAAGATCTCTTTCCCCTGGTTCTGTCCCTCCTCCTGGAAATCCTGGACGGCGCGATCGAGAGACTTCTTCTTGGTCTCAATCTGTTTAACCAGAGTGGCGCGGGCGTCTTCGTTCAGCTTGTCGCCCTGGGTCTGCAGTTGTTTTTGCAGACCTTCAAGCTCCTCATTCTGCGCCTTGAGTTCGCTCTGCCTGGGCTCTAGTTTCTTTTGCAGTGCGTCGGCGTCGCGGCGGCCTTCGTTGGAACCGAAGACGGCGGCTTCCACGTTGATGGTCCCGACCTTGCTACCGGTCGTAGGCGCCGACGGGGCCGGAGTGGCCACTGCAGGGGATGAACCAGACGGGGTGGCGGCGCCACCGGTTTGGGCCCATGCGGAAATCATCGAGAACACCGCAATAGCCAGGACGGACCGCATAAACTTGCTTGTCATTGGATCTGTTTAACTCCTTGGAAATTAGCTCCGGTAAAGATAGTTCCCGGGAATGAACTCAGTACTCTTCAAGCGACGCTGGGCCGAACTTGCGCCAGATTTATCCGGCCGAACTCACGAGGTCATCGTGTGCGTTTTCCTGTCTCGCGTTTCTTGCAAAGGCCGCCGTCAAACATTCGTCTCTGAGACAAGGCGCAGTGGATTGCCAGCGTCACACGCCGGGGTTGCGGACGTGTCGTCCACCCTGATCAGCTCTCTGCAAAGGCGTGGATCACAGCAATTATAGAGAGCATCCTCAGCCGCCGTCAAACCTTCCGTTGCGAACATGCACTTAGAACGTAGTCGCCACCGTGAAGCGAAACGTCTTGCGCGGCTCCCGCAACAGGAAACTCGGCGAATAGGCGTTTCTCGCCAGGTTATACGTATACAATCCCGCTTCTGTTAAGTGGCAGCCCGCCGGGCCGCAGACCTGCGGGAACATGCTGGGCGTAATCGGAATGGGCGGCGTGGCCGGGCTGTCGAGCCGCAGCGGATTATATGCCCAGTAAATTCGGAAGGGGGCGTTGACCACCGGCAGGAACATCTGGAGTTCAAGTCCTGTGGACATTCTCGGTCTCCAGTTGGTCGAGCCTAAAACCTCCAGATCTTGCGACGGCGGCGGGTTCAACACACTGCCCAAAGTACAGGTATTCGCGGTAGCGGTTTGCAATAACTGAGGACATCCAAAAGGCTGGCCCACCACGCCCTCGAATTGCACCTGCGCAATCTGCAACTGCGATCTCTTAATAATGGGGTCAATTCCCAAGTCGATGAATGGAGCGAGGGCGACCGGCCCATAGATCGTGATCCGGTACTCCATGTTCGTCACCACGCTCAAATCGCCGCCCGGAAACACAATCTGGTCCACTGGAATCGGAATGGTTACGTTCCCGGCCAGCGGATTCTGCGGGTTCTTGAGCACGGGCGTTCCGTCGCGATTGGTCAGCGAGATCGATCCCACGCTGGGCAGGAACGCTACTGGCGACACCGAGCGGATATCGAAACCGCGCAGATCGTTCTCTCCACCCAGGTAAGCGCGCTGGAACGGAGGCGCGACCAGGCCACCATAGCCGGTAATAAATGAACCTTGAACGTTGAAGCCCAGCGCATTGCGTCCCTTCTGTACGGGAATAAAGCGCTTGTACTGAACGATCGGCCGGACCGATCGAATCGTTCCTCCCAACCCGGCGAGTTCCGCACCCAGTGTGAACTGGTGCCCGCTGTGCGGCGAGATTGGATTGTTAATGGTGTTGAAGGAGAAGTTGGGGAAGATCTTGCTGGTGATGATGCCTTCGAGGGCATTGGGCCCGGAGATTCCGCGGAAAGACAGAAACTCGAACAAATTTCTGGAAGCCGAACTGAGCGCCGCCAGCGAGGACCGGTCGAAGGAGTAGGTGACTCCGATGCGATTGAAACGGCGCTTGTCGCGCGCGCGTAGCGGATAGCTCAACGACGTCGTGAACCCGGCGCTCGCCTGCGTGTAATTCTGCAGGTTCTGCAGCACCGCGTTGGGCAGGTTGAGGTTCTGCCCGCTGAAGATGGAGAGTTGCCGGGCCTGGTCGTACTTGGTCTTGGTGTAGTACACGTTGAAACCGAACTGCAATGGCCGGTCAAACATATAAGGCTGGGTAAAGCCGAACCGGATGCTTTTCGCCAGGTTGCCGACGCTGGCCTGCACCTGCAGTGTCTCACCCAGACCGAGGAAGTTGTTGGTCGCGTAGTTGATGCCGACAAACGCGCCTTCCAGGCCGCTCACGCCGCCGTTCAGCCCGATGCTGTTCCTGCCCTTCTCTTTAACCTTCAGGGTCAGGTCGACCAACCCGTTTTTTTCGTCCAGTTGACGGGTCGTGACGTTCGGATCCTCCGGCTTCATCACGTCGAAGTATCCCAATTGATTCAACCGCAACAAGCTCAACTCCCACAGACGCGAGTTGTAGACCCCTCCTTCCTCCAGAGCGATCTCGCGGCGGATAACCTTGTCGCGGGTTGTGGTGTTGCCCACGAACTCGATGCGGCGCACATAGAACTGCTTGCCTTCGTCGACATCGATGTCGAGATAAATCAGTTTCTTTTCGTCGTCGAACCTGGTTTCCGGTACCGGGGTAAAGTTGATGTAGCCCAACTCGCCATAGGCCTTACGCAGGTTCTCCAGACCCTTGCCCACTTTCTCTTTGCTGAAGACATCTCCATCCTTGATCGTGAAAATTGCTCGCAGCGCCTTCTGATTGGGCACGGCCTTGTTGTTTTTGAACGTAATCCCACCCAGCGTGTAGCGCTCGCCCTCTTCGATGGACATGGTGATGTCGACCGATTTTCCCGACCCACCCTGCAACAGCGGGACGTGGATGCCCTCGTGGCCGGTGTCGTGAATCTCCGTCTTGGGCTCGCCCGCGAGGTTCATTTTGAAATAGCCCCGGTTCTGATATTCATTGCGGACGCGTTCCGTATCTTCGTCGAGTTTGGTCGCGTCGTAGGTCCTGGCGAAGATGTTTTCCAGGAAGATGGAATGCGGAATGCCGATGGGCCGCAAGTTCTTCATGGCGTAACGCAGCACCCGCGTCTTGACGTTCTTGTTGCCCTCGAACGTGATCTTGCCCACCTTGACTTTGGGACCTTCCTTGATCACAAACGTGATTCCGATCGCGGCCGGTGGAATCTGTCGCACTTCGGTCCGGATCGTCGCAAACTGCCGGCCATGTTCCGCCAGCAGTCCCTTGATCGTCACTTCCGCCTTCTTCACTTTCGTCGGGTCATATTGATTCTCCACCGTCAACCCGACCTTCGCTTCCTTGAAGCGGTCGAGCACATCGCTGGTCGAAACCGAATTCAGGCCCACATAGTTGATCTCGCGGATGGTCGGCTTTTCCTTGACCTGGATGATCAGGCGCCAACCTTTTGCACTCTGTTCGCGGCTGAAGCGGATATCCTCGAAATAGCCGGTGTTCCACAGCGAATTGAAATCGCGCTCCAGCGCGGCCGGATCGTAAATATCGCCGACGTGGGTGAAAATGCGCGCCTTGACCGTCTCAGCGGGAATTCTGCGGTTTCCCTGGACGCTGATCTCGGAAATTATGTCGGTCTGCGCCCAGCTTGTTGAGGCGGAAAGCAACGCCAGCGTAATCCCAAGCGCCCAGCCCAGCCCTTTGATTCTCAGGCAAAGCCGTGCAAATGAAGAAGATGGGGGATAAGCGGCGCCGGAACAACCGTGGCCACGCCTGAACACAACAATGTCTGGATGAGAGCAAAAATGAATCGCTACGACCTCAGCCTCTGGGATGTGGGAAAACGATCATTATACGGTAGATAAACAAAAAGCGTCCAAGCCGCCACTCTTGCTGGTGGCTTCATGGAAGGGACTTGGCTGACTCCACCTCCACCAAGACGGAATAAAACGTGGCGGAGTTGCCCAGGTCGGAAAGTTTTTCTGAGGTCAGCACGTTAATATTCCGGAATCCCGGACCCAGCTTGGCCCAGTTCAGCCTCGCCGAAACCACTCCTGGCTGAACCGCGCCATCTACTCTAGCCTTCAAGAAAATTTCTCCGCGACGGTTGTATACCCTCACCGTCTCGCCGTCAGCAATTCCACGCCTCTGGGCATCGGCGGAATGCATTTCCAGAAAGTTTGTCTCTTCCATCTCCTGGACCGAAGGCAGGTTCGAAAAAGTTGAGTTCAGGAAGTTATCGGCCTTGCGCGCCAGAAGTTCAAGAGGGAAAGCCGCTCCCTGTCCTCCATGCCGCGATTCCGCCGGAGGCGTGAACTGAACTACCGGATCAAGTCCCTGCGCCTTGATCGCCTCACTGTAAAGTTCAGCCTTCCCAGAAGGCGTACGGAACCCGCCATGAGCGAACGGAAGAAACGGTTCCGCTTTCTCTGACTGACTACTAGCCACTGACCACTGACCACTGAAGTTCAACCGCACCTGACGTTCCCGCTCCAACCGCTCCCGGCTGATGGCCTTCAACCACGGGTTGCTCGAAGTCAGCGCGCCATCGATCATCTCATCGACGCTCTCGGCGAAGCACGCGTCCTTGAATCCCATTCGCTGAGCTAGCGCCCGGAACACTTCAACATTCGCCCGGCAATCGCCCAGCGGCTCTATTGCCTGATCCGACACTTGCAGATAGTAGTGACCATAGGCTGTCTGCAAATCCTTGTGCTCGAAGAACGTCGTCGCCGGCAACACAATGTCGGCGTAGTCGGTTGTGTCAGTGAAAAACTGCTCGTGGACCACCGTAAACAAGTCTGGACGCCTCAACCCGCGAACCACCTCATTGTGATTCGGACAGACCGCTGCGGGATTTGAGTTGTAGACGAATAACGCTTTCACCGGCGGATCGCTCAACGCGTGCAGCGCCTTGCCCAATTCCACCATGTTCACAGTTCGAGGAGCATGTTCAAGTCCCTCGGGTTTGAGGTCGGGCCGCGTCAATGCATCTTTGTTGAGTCCAAACGCGCCGCTGGTCGACATCTGCAACCCGCCGCCGACTTCCTTCCACGATCCGATAATGCAGGGGAGCATCGCGATGGCGCGCGTGGCCATCCCGCCGCCCTCCGACCGCTGCACGCCATAATTCAGCCGGATCACCGAAGGCCGCACCGTGGCGTATTCCCGCGCCAGCTTGCGAATGTCCTGGGCTGTGATCCCAGTCCACTGCGCCACACGCTCCGGCGGGTAGGCTTTTACTTTCTCCCGGAGTTGGTCGAAACCCAACGTGTGCTTCGCCACGTAATCAGCGTCGTGCAGCCCTTCGCCGATGATCACATGCATCATGGCAAGCGCCAGCGCTCCGTCGGTACCGGGATTGATCGGAAGGTACCAGTCGGCACACGCCGCAGTCCGCGTGCGGTAGGGATCGATCACCACCAGCTTCGCTCCCTTGCGCCGCGCTTCCGCAATGAACGGCCAGAGGTGAACGTTATTGCCATGAATGTTCGAGGCCCACGCGATGATGTAGCGCGAATGGATGAACTGCTCAGGCTCGGTGCCAAGCTTCACGCCGAGCACCGACTGCAACCCTGCCTCGCCCGCCGCCGAACAAATCGCGCGCTCCAGTTGCGAAGCGCCGAGCCGGCCGAAAAACCTGCGGTCCATCGAAGCCCCGTTCAGCGCTCCCAGCGTTCCGCCGTAGGAATAAGGCAGAATCGCCTCGCTGCCGAACTCGGCTATGATGGCGCGAAAGCACGAGGCAATTTCGTCTAAGGCTTCATCCCAAGAGATGCGCCGCCAGACTGCTGTGGACTCTGCCTGTGTGGAGCGGGCACTCTTGTCCGCTCCCGCGGTGCCAGCCGCTGTTCCCTTCGCCTCAACCCTCCGCATCGGATACAGCACCCGATCCGGCGAGTACACCCGGTCCAGATACTTCGCCACTTTCGCGCACAGAAATCCCCGCGTCACCGGATGCTGCGGATCGCCCTGAATCTTCGTGGCGCGCCCGTCCTCAACCGTGATCAGAACTCCGCAAGCATCAGGGCAATCGTGCGGACACGCGGCATGGACGACCTGCTTCGCCATATTCAATTAATAAGCTTCAATTATAAGGTGCTCGCGCGAACGCTGCCGGTGAGCAAAAAGAAAAACGGGCGGCTTTGGCCGCCCGTCCTGAGGTTTGCTCCGTTGCAGTTTAGGTTATTGCGTCGACGGAGGATCCACCACCACGGCCGCCGCCATCACCGGAGTGCTGGTTGCCGGGTCCACGAACAGCAGACCACCCGCCACCAGCGGGATCGATCCGCTGGATTCGAGGGCGCTCAAGCCCGCGGTGTTGATGAAGAAGGTGGCATTGCCGGTAGCCACCGTCAGCGGTGCGCCACCCAGCGAGTAACCGATCAGCGCGTTGTTCTGCAGTTGGAGCGTTCCCACGTTGCCGCTGACGATGCTCACAGTCCCCAGCGTGCCGTAGACGCCCTGGAAGCGCAGCGAAATCATCTGCGGTGTGAAGACGCCGCCAGAGTAGCTTCCGCCGATGAAGATGCGCTGGCCCACGATCACGGTCGAATCGTTGAACAGCGCGTTGGTGAACAGATTGTCGAAAAAGCACATGTCATACTGCGTCACCGCGCTTACGTTGATGGTCTGGACGGTATCGACGTCGCTAACCAGGTCGGCGCTGGTTTCGCCCACCCACATTGTGATCTGCTGCACCGGCCCTGACGTCGGGTTCACCGCCAGCACGCGTCCGGAAAGGAATGCCTGCGACGTGGTAATAACTTCCACGTTGCTCGCCATCAGGCTGCCGTCACCCTGGAACGATCCCTGGACTCCAATAAACGCTGGGGTCGCCAGATCATTGATGTTCCATCCACTGAATTGAGTGCTCTTGCCGACATCGATGGTCAACTGGCGTCCATAAGGGCCCTGAATGATAAATGAATTGTTGCCCGCGTTCACCGAAACCAGCCCGCCCGTAAGATCTGTAACCTGCCCGTTCGGGTCGCTCGCCTTCACCGTGTTGGCGTAAATAACCGGATTCACGGCACCCGTGATCTGGCCGCTGCCGTCAACCGCAACCGATTGCCGGATGTCGAATTCCATTCGCAGGCCCGCCAGACCGTTGCTGCTTACGACCATCGCGGTTGGGAAATTCACCGTGACCGTGGTCTGCGTAGTCGAACCCGTGGTCGGGCTAAAGTAGGCGGTGATGGGCGCGCCAATCGATGGCGGAGTGGTGCTCATATCCACCCAGGTAATCGCCGGGCTCGACAACGAGAACGTGGCGCTGTTGTAGGTGTCCGCGGGAACGGTGTTGAAGGCCAATGGAGAACGCAATCCCAGAAGACGGGCGAAGTCCACCGTCGTGGGCGTGGAGAGCACCTGCGGCGAGCCGTTGTTGCCGTTCAAAGTGATCGAGTTGATGGTGACCTGAAAGCCGACCACCGAGGCCAGCGGAGCATCTTCGCCGGTCACGAAAACGGCCGGCGACTGCGACGAGAGCGACGCAGAAGAGTTCGAACCCCCACAGCTCGCGCCCAGCATCGAAAGCGCGAGCGAAAGTGCAATCCCAAGGAATTTTTTCATGGCAAACTCCAATTCAAAGATTTGGTGAAGTCTCTTTCGGAGGAGTGCGATTTGCTTCACCATGATGGAAACACGCCGCCGCTGGGGATGTCGCGTAACCTGCGTCGTGGTTACTGCCTGCACTTCCGGAACGGGAAGTCAGCTATCTGGGGGGCGATCAGGGGTTTAGAAGCCGCGCCGGGTTCGGTGACTGGCGGGACATGTACTTTAGTTTAGCGTTGGCTAACGGAAATCCGGGCCTACTTCAACTCCAGCACTTCTTTCTCTTTCGCTTTGCTCATCTCTTCCATCTTCTTGATTTCGTCGTCGGTGAGCTTCTGGATCTCCTCCAACGACCGCTTCTCGTCGTCTTCGGTGATCTTCTTGTCCTTCATCGCCTTCTTGATGGCATCATTGCCGTCGCGGCGAATGTTCCGCACCGCAGTGCGATGCTCTTCGAGCACTCGGTGCAGATGCTTTACCATTTCCTGGCGGCGCTCCTGCGTGAGCGCCGGCACCGGTACGCGGATCAGCTTGCCGTCGTTCATGGGATTCAGCCCGAGTTCGGCGGAACGAATCGCCTTCTCGATCGGGCCCACCTGCGACGGATCAAAAGGCTGCACCGTGATCATCTGTGGCTCTGGCGCGTGCACCTGCGCAATCTGGTTCAGCGGCATCTGCGAACCGTAGTAATCGACATTCACGCTGTCCAGCATGTGCACCGAAGCGCGCCCGGTCCGCGTGGCCGCCATCGCCTTGCGGAAGTCTTCCACCGCCTTATCCATCCGCGTTTTTAGTTGTACGTAGGTTTCTCTAAGGCCCGGAATCGCGGCCATCGTCGCTTGAGCCATTTCAGTCAGCTCCGTAAGAGTTCAAGAATCAAAACGCTGAATTATAAACCCTAATAAAAGCTGGCTGGATCGAGCAGTATCCATTTCTCAGCGTCATGCTAAACGCAGCCGCTTTTCAGGCGGAGCGAAGCATCTCCCGCGCAACTGCTTTCTTAGCCCGAGATCCCTTGCCCGGCTGAAGAACGCCGTTCTTCGGGATGACGCCAGTCTCAAGCGCTCACCCTCGATCCGATCTTCTCCCCACTAACCACCCGCCGGATATTCCCATGCTCGTTCAGGTTAAACACAATGATGGGAAGGTTGTTGTCCTTGCACAGGCTGATGGCGGTCGAATCCATCACTTTCAGACCAAGCTTCAAAACGTCCATGTAAGTAATGTCAGTGAATTTCTTGGCATCCTTCACCTTCATCGGATCGGCGTCGTAAATGCCATCGACCTTGGTCGCTTTGAGAATCGCGTCGGCCTTGATCTCCATGGCGCGCAGGGATGCCGCAGTGTCAGTCGAGAAGTAGGGATTGCCGGTCCCGCCGGCGAAGATCACGACGCGGCCTTTTTCCAGATGCCGGATGGCCCGCCGCCGGATGAAAGGCTCCGCGACCTGGTTCATCTCAATCGCCGTTTGCACGCGCGTGTAGACTTTCTGCTTCTCCAGCGCATCCTGCAGGGCCAGCGCGTTGATCACCGTGGCCAGCATTCCCATGTGATCGGCGGAGACGCGGTCCATATCGCGAGCCTGGTCAGCTACCCCGCGAAAAAAATTGCCGCCGCCCACCACGATCGCGAGTTGCACTCCCAGCTTGTGCACATCCGCCAACTCGGCCGCAACTTCGTGGATGCGCGCCGTATCCACACCAAAGCCTTGATGCGCAGCCAGAGCTTCTCCGGAAATCTTAAGCAGAACGCGTTTGAAGGCAGGGGTTTGCATGGAGTTTCGAGTTTCGAGTTTCCAGTTTCTGGCGTCGGCGCCACTTCGCAGCTCTTAGAACCCAGCATCTGGAAACTGGAAGCCAGAAACTGGAAACTGATTTACTTCGCGACCGGAGCAGCGGCCGCGCCACCCTCGTCCGGCTTGGGCTTGGTACTAGCGACCGTGGCACTCACATCGCCTACTTTGAATCGCGCGAAGCGCCGCACGCTGATGTTCTCGCCCAGCTTGCCAATCTTCGCCGCGATGAGCTGCGCAATCGACATGGTCTGGTCCTTGATGAACGGCTGCTCCAGCAGGCAGACCTCCTCGTAGAACTTCTCCATCTTGCCGGCAACCATCTTCTCCGCGATATTCTGCGGCTTGCCCGAGGCCACGGCCTGCGCGATGTAGATTTCCTTCTCGCGGTCGAAGTCCGCCTTGGTCACATCTTCCTTGCGCACGAACTTCGGATCGCTGGCCGCGATGTGCATGGCGATATCGTGCACCAGTTCCTTGAAGTCGTCAGTGCGCGCCACGAAATCGCTCTCGCAGTTCACTTCGACCAGCACGCCAATCTTGCCGCCGGCGTGGATGTAGCTAGTCACCGCGCCTTCACTGGTGACACGCGCCGCCTTCTTGGCCGCCACTGAAACGCCCTTCTTGCGAAGAATCACAACCGCCTGCTCCATATCGCCCTTGGCTTCGGTCAGGGCCTGTTTGCAATCCATCATCGGAGCCCCGGTTTTCTCCCGAAGGTCTTTCACTTGCGCTGCAGAAATATTCACCATAGTAGTGCTCATAAATTAGTTTCCAGTTTCTGGTTTCTAGTTTCTAGTTTCTAGTGATATGAACTACTGCATCCGCGTCCCAAGTCACTAGAAACTGGAAACTCGAAACAGGAAACTGTCTTACAAACTTTGACCCGCGCCGGGAATTTTCTAAGCATGACCCGCGCGGGTCTGATGTCAAACGCCCGGTTTGTTCTTTCTGACCACTGACTACCAGCCACTGACCACTGCTAAACCGTCTGGCTCTCCACCTTGATCGGAACGTCGCCATCCTCGTTAGCCACTGGCTTCTTATGCGTCCCCGGACCCAGCACTTCTTCCATGCTGATGTTTTCCCCAATGTCCGCCAAATCGGAGGCAGCCGCCGCCTCCTGGGCACGAAGCTCGAGAGCCGCCGCGGCATCTTCCGCTTGCTGAAGTTCCAGAGCCTGCGCCTGTTCCGTCGCGGCCGTCATGTCGGCGACCTGCTTATCGCTCATCAACTGCGCGCCCTCGGCGATCGAGTCCGAAATCTTCGAAGTAAAAAGCCGGATCGCCCGCAGCGCATCGTCGTTGCCCGGAATCACATAATCCACTTCGCTGGGATCGCAATTCGTATCAACCACCGCGACCACCGGAATGCCCAGCTTGCGCGCCTCGCGCACCGCGATCTGCTCTTTGTTCGAATCGATGACGAACACCGCATCCGGCAACCGGCTCATGTTCTTGATGCCCGCCAGGTTGGCTTGCAGATGTTTGCGCTCGCGTTCCAGCTTGATCACTTCTTTCTTCGGCAGCAGCTCGTAGCGGCCATCCGTGGCCATCTCGTCGAGTTCTTTCAGTCGCTTCACCGACTTCTGCACCGTGACCCAGTTAGTGAGCAGTCCGCCCAGCCAGCGCTGGTTGATGTAGAAGCCGCCGCACTTCGTAGCCTCTTCGGCGATCGCGTCCTGCGCCTGGCGTTTGGTGCCTACGAACAGCACAATCTTGCCTTCGGCCGCGAGTTCCTGCACAAATTTCGACGCTTCTTTGAACATCTTCAGCGTCTTCTGCAAATCGATGATGTAGATCCCGTTGCGCTCTCCGAAGATGTATTCCTTCATCTTGGGATTCCAGCGCTTCGTCTGATGCCCGAAGTGAACACCCGCTTCGAGCAACTCCTTCATGGTGATAGTAGCCAATGAACCTCCTTATTTAGTCTGCATCCTTTGCGTACGTTCCGCTCCGGATTGCCATTCCCGTCCCCGCGCCGCGAGGCACAGGAAGAATTGAACACCTAGAAAATCAGTTTCTGGTTTCCAGTTTCTAGAAACTGGAAACCGGAAACTCGAAACTATCGCTTCGAGAACTGGAACCGCTTCCTCGCGCCCTTCTGGCCGTACTTCTTCCGTTCCTTGCCGCGCGAGTCCCGCGTAACCATGCCCTCAGACTTTAGCTTCCCGCGCAGTTCGACGTTGAATTGCATCAAGGCGCGAGCGATCCCAAGCTTAACCGCATCCGCCTGACCGCGCACCCCGCCGCCAAGAACGCTGGCGACGATGTTGAACGACAGTGCCGTGTCCGTGGACGCGAGCGGCGCTTTCGCCGCCGCACGCTGCGCCGGCGTCACAAAGTACTCTTCGAACGCACGCCCGTTCACCTTGAAGTTTCCGCTGCCCGGACGTAAATAAACCCGCGCAATCGCCCGCTTCCGCCGTCCCGTCCCGTAATACTGCACTAACTCTGCCATTTATCTTCTAGCTCCTGATCTCTGTCGTAGAGACGTAGCTCGCTACGTCTTTCTCACCACGGGCTCATCTGCCTCCGCCGGCAGCAGACGTTGCAAGCAACGTCTCTACGCCCGTACTTCCAACTTCAAATCCTGCGGCTTCTGCGCCTCGTGCGGATGCTTGTCGCCCTTGTAAACATTCAGCTTCGACAGCATGTGCGCCGCCAGCTTGTTCTTCGGCAGCATGCGCCGCACCGCATCTTCAATAATCTTCTCCGGCTTGCGCGCCAAACGCTTGCGGTAATCCTCGGTGCGCAGCCCGCCCGGGTAGCCGGTGTAGTGGTGATACTGCTTCTGCTCCGATTTCATGCCGGTGGTTCGAATCTTCTCGGCATTGACCACAATCACATGATCGCCAGTATCCAGAAAAGGCGTGTACTGCGGATTCTCCTTGCCCATCAAGACACGCGCTACCTGCGAGGCCAGACGCCCGAGCGTCTGTCCATCCGCATCCACGACGTACCACTTGCGCACAATTTCCCCCGCTTTGGGGAAATAGGTTGACATCGGAACTCTCCCAGAATGAATAAAAGTTGCGAAACGCGATTGAAAATAGCAAAGAAGACCGCTCGTTGATTCTCCGGCGAGGACGCCAGACCATCAGGCGGGCAACCGCGAGACTAACCCAAAGTCTTTAAGATACCGGAGCCTGCAAGGAATTGTCAACGCAGAGTTAATGACTCGTGGAGTCTGAGCAGACAAGAGCTTAACCCTGCGTTACCTGCCATGGATCAAAAGAGCCTCTTTCAAAAGAACCTCTTTAGCAATTCCATCCGAACCTGTTCTTTCGCGACCGCCTGTCCTATACGTTGCATATTCAGGATTTGGTCAGCCGCATCCATCTCACCCACCTTCGCCGGGTCAACGTCCGGAAGGCCTAATTGATCTAGCCGTTGCCGCGTGAGTCCCACGGTGATTCTCTGGTAAGTAACCAGCTTCTGCACCCCCATACTGCGGCTCACCCTGCTCAAGACATCGTCGCTCGGAACCCCGGACGCCGTCCCGGACGGCGCTGGTTCGATCATCGCCGAAGGCGCGGTCTGCGGCCGTTGCCCGATCATTTGCATGATCACATTCTGCTCCACGTTCGCCTCGTTCATCATCTCCTTCACCACATACTTTCCCCAACAGATCAGGTTGTAACGCGCGGCCTCACCTTCGGCGATGGTCACTGAATTGAATCCCGTGCCCAACGAAAGCAGAAGCAACTGATCGCTCCCCATCGGCCAGCCATTGCCATATTCTGGGATGGTTGCTTCCAAGAATACCTGCAGCGAGGGATTGTTATAGCTGCTGACGCCGCCATCGATAAATTCGTAGGTCTGCTTTTTGCCGGTGCCGTCGGGGATGGACATTGCGTGTGGAGGAAAGTAAGTGGGCGCCGCAGAACTGCACCGCACTAACTCCCATAAAGGAAGGCCAGAATTTTGCGCAAAAAACCTGTTCTTCGGATTATTGGTGAAGAACCAGTCGTTCCCCAGGGTTGCATTCTTGGCAACAATCAAAATCTGGGCCTGCAGCGTGTCGCTGCCCAGTGGAGTCGATTCGCCCAGAACGTCTTTCAAGTGCTTTTCCAGTGGGCCACTGGGATAGGTGTGCCAGAACCGCACTGGCAAGAAAGACTTGGTGAAGATATCCTGGCCAAACTCAAGGTAGAAATCGCGGAGTTCGCCGGCCCTCTTCCCAAGCGCCAAACCCGCGGCCAGAATCGCGCCAGTGCTGGTGCCCCCGATCAGATCGAAGCGGTTGCACAGTGGCTCGGGCTTGCCCGTCAAGTCGTCGAGTTGCCGTTCGATCTCTATCAGCGCTTCGGCGGGAATAAGCCCCAACAAACCGCCGCCGTCAATCGAAAGAAGCCGCCGTGGCCGGTTCGCACTGGAAGCGCCTTCTGGCATGGATCTCTCCGGAGGCTCCCATGATATCGTGCGCTATCAATGGCGCCAACGGAGATTTTCGCGACTATCAATCCATACTAATCTGAGTCAGAATGGGGACTTTCGAAAACAAGAACGAACCGGGGACCTGCCTGGGAGGTTAGAAAAGCTCATGCCCGACCGCTGAAGGCGATTTTACTTCTTCTCCGCCATTTTCCGGGAGATCTCTTCCATCAGTTTGGGGCGAAGATTGGCCAGCACGCTCTCCACGATGCTGGCGACCTCGGCGGAATCACCTTTCGGCGCGGCTGAAGCTTCTTGCGCAATCTGTTCAGCGCCTGCCGCCACGGCCATGGCGGCAGTCTCCGCCGGGACCGGTTCGGACACTTCGAATTCCCTGGACTCGACCGGCGCCGCTTCGTCTTTGCCTGTATCGCGGATTTGGCGCCAACTCGCCCACGCCGCCGCCGTGCTCCTAACCGCATCGGAGTCTGGCTTGTCTTCCGCTGCGGGTTCGACACCATCGGCGCTGGGAGCAACGTCCCCAGTGGAGGCCGCTGCTGTTTCTGCCAGCACGGGTTCAGCTTCGGGCACACGCTGTAGTTCCTGCGGCTGCGATTCCTGTGCTTCGGGCGCTTCCTGCGCAACCAGACCGGCCGGATCGGGAACGGCAGAGTTCACCGGCTCGGCAACTGGATCCGCAGTTGCATCCGGCTCCGCGAAAACCGCCGGGGAAATCGTGGCGTCTGCCACAAATGCGGCAACCTCCGGCGAAGAAAAATTCTCGGTAGGCGCGGCTTCGACCACCGGCGCAACCTCTGATGTAAATTCAGCGGTTGCGGCTTCCACTTCCGGCACGGCAGCGACACCGGCAGAGTCCGACTCCGCCGGCACATACGCCGCGTATGCCGCATACGCCTTCTGCATTTCCTCTTCGAGCGAGATCGTCGCCTCTTCGCCCTCCAGCGACGCGGACACCGCCGTCCATCGCGATCCTTCCACGCTCACCGCCGCCGCTGATTCCGGCGTGGCCACCGCCATGGTGACCGGCAAGTCCTGCGTCTCCTGCGCCCTCGCATCACCATTGACGTGGGTTTCGGCGGAGTGAAGTACGGCGGAGTGAAGTCCGGCCCCAGCCGCACCAGCCTCATCGGCTACGCCGTCGATTTTGTTCTCTTGCACGGCTTCCGTCTTCGCTTCTCCGAGCACCGGGGGCGCAACCTTGTCTTCGATTCGCTCCTCGGGCCGCGCTAAACTTTCCTTACTCGGCGCTTCGGAACTCTGGGGTTCAGAGATCTGGGGTTCAGAGATCTGGGGTTCAGAGATCTGGGGTTCAGAGATCTGGGGTTCAGAGATCTGGGGTTCAAACGATCTGCTCTCACCAACCGGGTCGCCATTCTGAATGCCAGCGCCCGTCATCTGTATCTGCGCAGCCGCGGCAGCAATCGCGGCAACTTCTTCCGGCGTCACATCCTTCGGCAAGCCTTCCGGCGCCAGTGCCGCAACATCCAAACTGGGTTCGTCCGTTTTCTTCTCCGCAGCCTTCTCCGCGGCAGTTTCCACCACCGTGCGGAGATCCCGGTTCATGGGGTTATAAATTGAAGACTCGTCCGCAACTTTCTCCTCGGGCCCCGTCTTCTCGTGGGGGAACCCGATCCGGCTGTTCCATCCATTCGGGTCGCTCGCACTTTCCTTCCGGCCGCCGCGGCCAGCTTCTTCCGCCGCCGCCATCGCCCGCGCAAAGCGCCCGGGCTTCGAGGGTTCAGCTCGCGGCACCACCTTGTCTTCCAGCTTCGACAAAGCGCTCAACAACTCGCTGGCTTCAAAGGGCTTCACGATGAAAGCGTCCGCCCGAACCCGCTGCGCTTCTTCCGGCTTGAAAGGTTCCAGCTTGCCCACGCTCAGCAACACCGGAATCCGCGCCGTTTCCTGCGATTCTTTGAGGCGCTGGCACACCTCCAACCCGCTGTAGCCCGGCATGTAAACATCCAGAATGACCAGGTCGGGTTTCAGTTCGGCGATCTTCTTCAGCGCAGCCGAGCCGTTGTTGACCGCAATCACTTCATACCCCGCATCCGCGAGAATCTTGCGCCCCATGTTCTGAGCGGTCACGCTGTCGTCGGCAAGCAGTATTTTCCGGGCCAAAGGAAATTCCTCTGATGAGGGGAGATAACGCGAAGGTAACCCGCCGGTCGACGTAAGTCAATGATCGGACGGGATGTTACCTGGTTACCAGCGGTCAGCACCTACCGCGTCACTAAAGGGATACCGACATGGGAATCGACCAGCCTGCGACCCGCAACTGGGAAACGTCCGCAAAACTTCCCGGAACGGCTAACATCTCAACTGAAACCGACGTCTTGGGGAGAGAGACAGATTAAAGTCGCGCACCGGAGGGCTGACTATGCCCACACACGCCTATCGCTTCCGCATTCCGGGCCTCATCCTAGGCCTCATGGTTCTTTGCCTCGTTCTCTCCGCCAGCTTCCGCGAGCCGAACCAGGGCCAGCAGAACAACAAGGACCAGCGTATCGATCCCGAACTCACGGCTCACGAATGGGGTACGTTCACCTCCATCGCGGGCAGAGACGGTCAGGCCGTGGAATGGTCGCCGTTGAACGGCTCTACCGATCTTCCGAGCTTTGTGGAACATCTAAATGGCGCCCAATTCAAGCTCGGCTTACGGGGCACGATCCGCATGGAGACGCCTGTCCTTTACTTCTATTCGCCGCACGAAACCGCTGTCTCAGTGAAGGTCGCCTTTTCCCGGGGAGTGATGACGGAATGGTATCCGCGGGCCAGCCACGTCGAGCCGAGTCCCACGCATGTCCTCAACCGGGACGCTCTTAACCAGCGGCAAGGCAGCGGCACCATCGCATGGGATTCCGTCATCGTGTCTCCGAACCTAGCAGCCAGCTTTCCTCGCGGGAGTCAACCGGGCGATGAACCCAACCAGTACTACGCCGCCCGGCAGACTTCCTCCTCTCCTCTGGTCGTGAAGACTGCCGCCGGGAATCAGCAGGAGAAATTTCTCTTCTATCGCGGCGTCTCGACGTTTTCTGTGCCCATCTCGGCCACCCTAGGGCCTCAAGGACAAGTACAGGTCACAAATCTTGCCCAGCAAGAAATCCCCAGCGTGATTCTCTTCGAGCGCCGGGGAGACAAGCTCGGCTATCGGCTTGGAGGTGCGGTACCGAGCGAAATGACGCTCGACCCTCCCGAGCTGACCGCCACATTTGAATCGTTGAGCCGTGATCTACAAGACACCTTGACCAGTCAGGGACTTTATCCCGACGAAGCCCGCGCCATGATCGAAACCTGGCGGCAATCCTGGTTTGAAGAGGGCAGCCGATTGTTCTACATCGTGCCCGAGGGCTTCTTGAATTCGATTCTGCCGTTGACCATCAATCCCGCTCCGGCGCAGACGGTGCGCGTCTTCGTGGGCAGGCTCGAACTCGTCACTCCCGCGACCACCCAGGCGGTGGAGAAGATACTCGCCGCTCATGACATCACGGGATTGCAGAAATACGATCGCTTCCTGGAGCCGATCCTCGAAGTGACGAAGGCGGCGAATCCCGCCCACGCCCAGCAGATAGAAAGGGATTTGGACCTGACCTACAGCTCGCCCATGCTTCAGCCGCAGACGCCGAACTGAAAACCTCCGTGGGTGTTGAAAAAGTCACTAAGATTAGCAGGTGAGATTAGCAGAAGCATGTTAGAAGAAAGTGATCCTGCCATGCTCTGTTTGATTCTGATCCTCGGAGGACTGCTGATCATGATGGGGCAACACGACCGCTCCGAAGCGCTGTTCTACTACTTCCGGCTGGAAGAACAGGTTCCAGAGACTCACCTGTTGCGACTTATCGAAAAGCACATCAGCTTTGCCTTCGTGCGGGAAAAGCTAGAGAGAGTTACAGCGATACGGGCCGGCCGTCGATTGACCCCGAGCTTCTGCTGCGCATCCTGTTGATCGGCTATCTGTACGGCATCACCAGCGAACGCAAACTGGTGGAGGAACTGCGCATGCACTTGGCTTGGCGCTGGTTCACGGGTTTGGGATTCGATCAGGAGATCCCACATCACTCCACGTTTTCCAAGAATCGGCACGGACGGTTCCAGGAGTCGAAGCTGTTCGAGGAGTTGTTTGAACAGATCGTGGCGCGCTGTCTGGAAGCGGGACTAGTGCGGGGAGATGACTTGTCGGTGGACGGCAGTTTCGTGGAAGCCAATGCCAGCAAGGAGAGCCGCATTCCACGCGAGCAGCTAGCGGAAGTGGCGCAGGTGAACCACACTGTGCGTCAGTACCTGGTGGAACTAGAGCAGCAAAATCCGACCGACGAGCCAGTGCATGAGCAGAAACTGGTGTCCACCACCGATCCCGACGCGACCTACGCGACAAGGGTGGAACTCGGCCGGCTCGGTTACTACGACAACTATCTGGTGGACAACCACAGTTGCGTGATCGTGGGAGTGCAAGCCACCGCAGCCGGATGAGTAGGAAACGGTAGCCGCACAAGACATGATCGCTCGTTTCGCTGAATGGCAAGGACGCGATCCCGAGTCGGTGGTTGCTGATGCCACGTACGGCAACGGTGAGTTCCTGCAGTGGTTAATGGAGCGGGGGATCACACCGTATATGCGCACGCGGGACAGTGCTCTCCGCAAGAACAACCCGCTCTACGGTCCCGAGCGGTTCACCTATCAACCCGAAAGTAACAGCTATCTCTGTCCGGCTGGGGAACAGCTCAACTATGTCGGCCTGAATGTTCGCAACCGCGCTCACGCCTATATCGGCAGCGGCAAGCGTTGTGGGGCATGTTCGCAAAAGGCGCAATGCACCAGCGGGCGATATAAGTATCTCGCTATTCACATGCATGAACCTGCGCGACAACGCGCCAGGGATCTGTCGAACACACCAGCATTCGCTAGTGCACAACGGGCGCGGAAAAAAGTAGAGGCGCTGTTCGCGGAACTGAAGAATCAGATCGGATTGCGTCGCCTGCGCCTGCGCAGACTGAAGTTCGTGCGGGAGCAGTTCTTCCTCGCAGCGGCTGCCCAGAATCTTAAGCGACTGGTACGGTTCCTCAGCCGACCGACAGCTCCCACTGTAGAAGCTGCCACTTAGCTGAGGTGAGAAGAAAAAACTCGGAGCCGCGATAATCGCAACCAAGAGTACATTCCGATCACAGACTTTTCAACATCACCTCCGTTCTCACCGCTTCAGAACGGCGAGAGGATCTTCTTCAGTCCCTTCTTTTTCTTCTTCTTGCTGCTCGAAACGTCCTTGTCGCTGGCCAAGTCGGAGCTGGAACTGGAACTGGCGACGGCCCCATTGCCAGAAGCCGCTGCGCCCTGCTGAATCTCATTGATCTGCACTGGCGGTGGCGCCGCCGCATCGGACGATGCCGCGGCTTGAACCGCAGTCGGCTTCAACTCGTTCGGATCAGCCGGCCCAGCAGGCTTCAATTCATTGGGATCGGGCGTCGCCGGCTTTAGTTCGTTGGGGTCGGCTGCCGTGTTCGCCCGGGCAAAAGGCTGGCCGTTGGCCGGGGTCGCATCGGATCTCGGAGCCGGTTCATTAGCCGCCGGGAGGCGCATCCTTCACTATCTCAGCACCCAGACCATGCTCGTTGGCAGGACTTCCCAGCGCCCTCCGCATTGTTTCCCCAGCCAGTTGGTTTGCCGAGATTGGCGTCGGATCCACCAAAGGCGGATCGCCCACTTTCGCCGCCTGGCTCACGTCAGGCCCTTTCTTGACCACGCTCATGAGCCGGTCGAGCGTGCTGTCCTCGTGCCTGCTTTCTTCCTCGGCCCGGTTCTGCGCCAGCGCCGCCTTGGTCGGCCGTGGAACCGGCTGATGCAGCGCTTCCAGCCGTCTCTTTGCGTCCGCCTCGCGCTCCATTGCCGGATACCGCGTAATGATCTGCGAATACGCTGCGGCGCTCTCCTTGGTCCATTCATCAATCACTTTGGCCTTGGTCGACTCATCTCCGACGCAGCCCGGCGGAGTGTTAAATGCCGTGCACACCGGTCTCAGCCGTAATTGCGCGATCTGTCCTTCATAGTCCTGCCCCAGCAGAAACAGCGCCTCATCGGCCCGGCTGTACAGCGGATATTTCTCCACCAGCGACTTCAGCCGCGCAATCGATGCCGCATACGACAGCCGGTAGTAGTAGAACCTTCCAATCTCGAACTCCCGGTCCGCCAACACTTCCTGCACTTCCAGCAGCCGCTCCTTCCCTTCCTTCACCAGTTTCGGGTTGTCCGGGTATTGCATGATCAGGTTCCGGTACTCATCCTCGGCCCGCTTGGCGTGGGTATAGTCGCGATCCGATTTCTCCATCTGCTGGTACTGGATGTTGGCGATCTTCAACTGCGCCTCGGCCGCTTCCGGCATGTTCGGGAAGAACGTCTCGAAGTCGCGATATACCTGCTCTGCCTGCGCCAGTGACGCCGTGCCGCCTTCCGCGTACCACGAATCGCCCTCTGCCAGCTTCGCCCGCGCGACGAACTCGGAGTCCGGATAGGTGTTGATCAATGTCTGCAGCGTCATGCGCGCCACGTCGAAGCGGTTGTGCTTCATCGCGTCCATGGCCTTGTCGAACAACACCTTGTCAGGCTGCTTCGACCCGATATTGGCCAATGGATTAGTGGACTTCTTGTTGGTGCAAGCCGCCGTGATCATCAGCAACAAGCCCAGCACGCGGTGATCAAGAACTCGACGTGACATTAAGACCTCGAGATAAATTATGTGGAAACCGCAATGCATTATGTGGGGACAGCCGCCCTCGCCTGCCCTGAGCCAAGCCGAAGGGACTGTCCGCCGAGCGAAGCTCGGCTTTCTTGCCGCCGCCACTAAACTCCCAGCGCACCGCTTCCGTAGCCGCCTTCAGCAACTCCTCTGCATTCTTCCTTGGGTCATCCTTACTTGGATCGCCATGACCGAACACGGCGTTGCCTGCCACCAGAATTTCCCCGCCCGCCCGCACCACGTCGCCCACCGTGTCGAGCCCCACGCCGCCATCTACTTCGATGCGGTAACTCAGCCGGCGTTGGCTGCGAATTTCAGCTAATTGCCGCATCTTGTGCAGCGTAGACGGAATAAACTTCTGTCCCCCGAACCCCGGATTCACCGACATCACCAGCACATACTCCACAATATCAAGCACTTCGGCCAGCGTATCCACCGGCGTAGCCGGATTGATCACGACGCCCGCCATGCAATCGTGGCTCTTGATCAGATGCAGCGTGCGGTTCAAATGCCGGCAAGCTTCCTGGTGTACTGAGATCCAGTCCGCACCCGCCTCCGCGAACGCCGGAATGAATTCGTCCGGATTCTCGATCATCAGATGGCAGTCCAGCGGCAAATCCGTCGCCTTGCGCAACGACTTCACCACCGGAGGCCCAATCGTGAGATTGGGGACGAAATGCCCATCCATAATATCCACATGGATGACACTCGCCCCGCCTTCGCCCACGGCGCGCACCTGCTCGCCAAGACGGGCAAAATCAGCCGAAAGAATCGAAGGTGCCAGCTCAATCAAACCGAGGCTCTCGTAAGGAACTCGCTCGTCGAAATTCTAACACGCAGAAGCGGCTGTGGCAGTGCTAGTGTGGAGTGGACACTCGTGTCCGTTAATGCCTGCAGCGTCGTCGCCGTGGGTGCCCCATCTTTCGCGTTCTTTGCGAAAGGTGGGTTACCACAAACCTCAACACCGGTGGGTTGATCCCCGCAGCAGATGGTACCCCCGGTCGAACGCCGTCAGTTCTTCGCAGCCGGAGCGTCACCCCCCGCCTTCTTCGGCGGGTCCTTCATCATTTCAGCGACCTGTCGCTGCGCGCGCTCCGTCATTTTGTCAATGCTCTTGCGCATGATCGGTTGCATGGCCTGCATGCCTTCCGCCATGACTGCCGGCAATTCCTGCAACACTTTTTGTCCGGTCGGCGCGGAATAGAACGCGATGAGTGCGTCCATCTCACCCTTCGTGAAATGCTTCTGGAAGGCCGGCACCATGGCCTGCATCATCTCATCGTAGGGCATTTCTTTCATCATGCTGTCCAGCATCTTGTTGATCCGCGCTTCGCAATCCGGGGGAAGCTTGTCTTTGTCCCTTTCGCACTGCTCGTGCGTCGTCTCATGCATGGGCTTGGACATTGCCTCCATCATTTTCAGCATCATGTCATGGGAATGAACCGCCTGGAAGTATCGTCCCACGTCTTCCTTCGTAGCGGGAGCGTCGGCGGCAGTTTGCGCCAGGCCGGTCCAGCTCAATCCGGCACACAGAATAGAGGCAATCAAGCAAGCGCTTCACAATATCCTCCCTGAAACTGTAATCAGCATAACCCACAAAGCGTCGCTCATACAGCCAGGGGAAGCCTTCGTGTAACTTCGTGTCCTTAGTGGTTCATGATTTTCCGCGGTAGCGCTATTGCAGCTTCGTCAACTCAGCCTTAGCTTCCTTTAACACCGGAACGTCAGCGTCAGCATCCTTCCACAAAGTAAGAAAATCCTGATAAGCCGCTCGAGCCTTCGCCTTATCTCCGGCAGCCGCGTAGGCGCGGCCCAGTTCCAAATGCGCCAGAGCACCAGTGGCGCAATTCCACACCACGCCAGGATGGTCGATGATCTTTTGGAATTCCGCGACCGCACCGTCCTGCCCCGCCGCCAGATAAGCCTCGCCTCGAAGATAGATCGGATAGAGACAAGAGCTATTCCCGCTACCAAGCGTCAAACCATAATCCAGGTTCGCCACGTTTCTTAGTTGCGCGAGCGCGCCCGCCGCATCTTTCCCGTTCAAGTCAATTTGCGCCTGAATCGTGGGCAGCCAGTAGGACTGCACCAGTGTGCTTAGCGGATACTGCTTGGCCGCTTCCTGGGCCAGAGCGCGCGCCCTTGCAGCGTCGCCGGCGCGAGCCAGCACCAGCGCCGCCTGTAGTTGTGGGCTCTCGGGGGCAAGAGCCACGCCTGCGGTGGCTTCCCGCTTTGCTTCTTCAAGGTTGCCGAAAAGCATCTCTCGCCAAGCGCTTTCGAGTTGCCAAAGCGCTGCCGATTCCTTGTTATCCGCCCGCAACGCTCCCTCGACCGCGTGACGCGTCAACTCACGGGCTTTCGCAACATGTCCGGCATAGGCCTCCGTGTCGGCCTCCAGAGCCAGAATCTCATGCTGAAGTTCAGGCCTTCTCTCAAACCAGGCTGCCTGTTCGGCCATCCCCTTCGGATTTCTTGCGACGAACTCCAGCCCATAGAGAATGGTGTGCAAAGTATCATCATCCATCTTGCGTGCCACGGTCTGTTGGTACATCTGCCGCGCTTCATCGAAGCGCTCAAGACAGACCAGGAACCCAATCGCGTCCTCGGCTGCAATCACATTGTCCGGATTCAGGCGCATGCCCTGGCGTGCCTGCTCCAACCCCTGCTCCATCTTTCCTTCGAACGCGTACAACGCGCTCAGGTTAATGTATGCAATTTCGTCGCGCGGATAATTCTCTTGCCACTCCCGGAACGTCTCGACAGCCTTATCCAGTTCTCCCGTGGCTCCCAGGTAATACATCGAAGTGATGTGTAGCTTCTCCCGTTCGCTGGCGCGCTCCCGCAGGGCGAACGCCTTGCCCAAGTATTCGCGCCCCCGCATGGGCTGGCCAACATTGCTATACATAATGCCCAGGCCCTCAAGAGCAGTGGCGAAGTTTGGGTCCAGACTCGATGGCGCGCTGGTAAACTGGGAGCGCCTCGGCCGATCCCTTTTCTGCCGCGACTTTCCGCGCGATACTCGCCTCCTTCAGCGCTTCGAGCGAAGGCGTGGTTTCCTGCGCCAGGGGAGTATCAAACTTCTGCACCGAAGCCAGTGATTCGCCCAATTGCCCGCGCAGTTTGCTGGCAGCCTCGCCCAGCACATCCAGCACCTTCTCCTTGCCTGCTGCCGTCGCCTGCTCCTGCGCCAGTGTGTCTCCATTCAGGCAATTCACCGCTTTCAGTCCGATTACAAATTGACTGCCCAGGCTGGCGATTGACCCCGCAATGTAAGCCTTGCTGTCGGCCCGCTGGCACAACTCCCGCGCCACTTCCGGTGTGAGCGGCGTGTTCACCGGCTTCGTCATCAACTTCAGCGTAGCCGCCACCTTTTCATCCGACAGCACATTCAGAAAAGGCGATTGCCGCAGCGACACGCCCAGCGCCTGCTTCAGCGCATCGTCAAACACTGGATCGCCCGTGGAGTTGGCGAAGTCCCCCACGACAATCGTGTCCTTCTCGGTGAGCTTCGGCGCTGGGACGATGTGTGTAGAAGTATCCGGCGACGCTCGCCGCGATCACCACCGCAAACGCTGCAACCATCCAGACCAGTTTCGATCGCGGAGCACCGTTAGCCGCGCTCGCTCCCGAACTCGCCGGTGCCATTCCTTTCCCGCTCGACTCCCGCTTCATCGGCCGACGCAGCAGCACCACTCTCTGCTTTCTGCTCGGCCGCCACTGCCGAAGTGCCGCTCGATTCCACTTCCCGCTTCAGCCGCTTCAAATCCGCGCGCATGTCCGAGGCGTGCTGGTAGCGCAGGTCGCGGTCTTTCTCCAAAGCTTTGTTGATGATGCGTTCCAACTCGGCGGCAGATCGGGATTCAGCCGCACCGGCGCAACCGGCGCCTTATGCAATATCGAATCGAACAGCAGCGCCGTCGAGTCTCCACGAAACGGCAGCGTGCCGGTAGCCATCTCATACAGGACGGCCCCAAAAGAAAACAGATCCGTGCGCGAATCAAGCGGCTTCCCGCGTGCCTGCTCCGGCGACATGTAAGCCACCGTGCCCACTGTCGAACCCGCGTCGGTTAGTTGATCAACACCCGCGCTGGTCTGCGTCGCATCTCCCGGCACCGCCGTCACTTTGGCTAACCCGAAGTCGAGAATCTTGCCATCTCCCCGGCTGGTCACAAAAATATTGGCCGGCTTGATGTCGCGGTGCACAATGCCTTTGGCATGCGCCGCATCTAGCGCATCGGTCACATCCAGCGCAACCCGCAGCAGCGTCTCCAGTTCGAGCGGAGCGTTGTTGATGGTGTGCTTCAGCGTCAAGCCATCCAGATACTCCATGACGATGTAGGCGCGCCCGTCCACTTCGCCGATGTCGTAGATGGTGCAGATATTTGGATGGTTCAGCGCCGACGCCGCCTGCGCCTCGCGTTGAAACCGGCTCAGCGCCTGCGGATCGCGAGCCACGCTTTCGGGAAGGAACTTGAGCGCAACAAAGCGGTGCAGCCGGGTGTCTTCAGCTTTGTACACCACACCCATGCCGCCGCCGCCCAGCTTTTCCAGAATGCGATAGTGAGAAATGGTTTCGCCGATCATGGTTGGTCGATCATGCAGCCGGACACGCCGTGAGGCAACTTCCGCAAAGTGGCACCATGGTAGAGTGCCCCGCCAACAGAGTCAATTTTCCGGTTCGATTCCAGCGGGTTCGACGGGAGAGGCAGTCCTGGTTTCGATCTCGCTGGCACCAGCAGACCGAGGGTGCCCCATCCTCGCGTCCTTTGCGAGGGTGGGTAGACGCTGGGGTTCTACTTACACGGCGGGCGATCTCCGTCTGCCGCGTGTAGTTCTTATGAAAACAGCGGCCTGTCCCGTAAGTCTATGTAATCAGCACTCGCCGCCGCCGACTGCCATTCTCGAGACCCACTTTTCGTCGCCTTTACTTCGCCCTGTGGTTTTTCTACCACTTTCTCAGCACCCGAGCTAAACCAAATCAGCCCAGCAACTTGCCGACCACCAACTATAGCTTTAAGGTGGTTTTCCGAATTTTCCGCGATTTCCACAGTGTTCCGGTAAAAACGCGGTTATGTTCCAGTTGGACCATTTTGTACATACAATCACGAAACCGCTTCAATGTTCCAACTGGAACATTCAGCACAATGTTCCAGTCGGAACATTCAAGAGCGGCGCATGTTTACCGCGCATGTTACCCTCGTCGAACGTGCCCGCCATGCTCCACTCCACGACCGCCGCCTACGGACTGGCCGCAGTCCTCGCCTGGGGCACCAGCGACTTCCTTGGCGGCTACGCCACCCGCCGCGCCAACGCCTTCTTGTTCGCGGTTGTATTTAATCTCGGCGGACTCTTTCTCATGGGGACTCTGGCCGCGGCCACCCACGCTCCTTTCCCTTCGCGGCACACCGTTGCCTGGGTCCTGGCGGGTGGCATGTTCGGAGGAGCAGGCGTCGCCATTTTCTTTCGCGCACTTTCCGCCGGACGCATGGGCGTAACCGCGCCGATCGCCGCCGTGCTCGGCGCCGCGATCCCAACGTTGTTTTCCATCTTCACCGAAGGCTTGCCCGGCAAGGTTCCGATTCTTGGTTTCGTCGTCGCAGCCTTCGGACTCTGGCTCATCACCCGCACCCAAACTGGCGAAGGTGAAGACGGTGGCAGGCCTGAGGGCATCGGCCTCGCCGTTCTCGCGGGGATTGGCTTCGCATGTTTCTACCTTTGCATCCGGCAAGCGGGCGACGCCTCAGTCTTTTGGATCGCAACGCTTACCCGGACCGGCGGCCTGATCATCACCACCGTGATCGTGCTGCTGGGCGGGATGTTTCGCGACATCACTCCAGCCGGCGTGCGCTGGGCCGTGCTCACCGGCTGCATTGATTCCCTGGGCACGGTTCTCTTCGTCCGCGCCAGCCAGACCGGACGCCTCGACGAAGCGGTCGTCATCTCCTCGCTCTATCCCGCGGTCACCGTGCTCCTGGCCCGCCTGTTTCTGAAGGAACACCTCACCCGTTGGAGGTTCGTGGGGCTATTGGCGGCGCTGGCCGCGGTGCCTATGATCGCGACGCAATAGTGTCAAATCATTCCATATTCTAGAATCTGGAATACAAACCATGCCGCTTATCGAAATCCGAAATCTGACCAAGATTTATTCGCACAACGAATCTGCGCTTGGGGGAAGCTCTCGCGGCGGAGGCGAAGTCCGAGCAGTCGACGATGTCTCGCTTGACATTCACGCGGGCGAGACCCTGGGCCTGGTTGGCGAATCGGGTTCGGGAAAGAGCACGCTTGGACGTTTGATCTTGCGCCTTATCGAGCCTACTTCCGGCGGCATTCGCTTCGAAGGTCGCGACCTGCTCGCTGCCCACAGCGGCGAGATGCGGCGGCTGCGCCGCGACATGCAGATCATCTTTCAGGATCCATTCGCCTCGCTCGATCCGCGGTTCCGCGTGGAGGAGATCATCGCCGAGCCGCTCATTATTCATCGAAACAGAGACGCACAAGGTGGGATCCGACCCCGTGTCGTCGAACTTCTCCGCGCTGTTGGCCTCGACGAATCGATCCTGCAGCGCTTCCCACACGAATTCAGCGGAGGACAGCGCCAGCGCATCGGCATTGCCCGCGCCCTGGCGCTGCATCCCAAATTCATTGTGGCCGACGAACCGGTCTCAGCGCTCGACGTCAGCGTGGGCGCGCAGATTGTAAACCTGCTCGCCCAACTGCAGCGCGACTTCGGACTGACTTATCTTTTCATCTCGCATTCCATGCCGGTGGTGCGCTACCTCTCGACGCGCATTGCCGTGATGCATCACGGCAAGATTGTGGAAGTCGGGCCCGCCGAGCAGATCACCGAGCGCCCGGCGCACGCCTACACGCGTAGTCTGCTGGAAGCCACGCCGGAAGTGGGGGTCTGAGCTTCGGGGTCGGCTGCCTCGCTTTGCTCGGCTGACCCTTCGGTTGCGCTCAGGGCAGGAAGCCGAGGCGGCTGTCCTCACATAGGCTGTGACATACTTTCTTGATGTGGAACGTGCGAACCAGCCGAGCCCGCGACCTGCTTGAGCTGATTCTCGGCTACGGCGTAGTGGTTGGCATGATCTGGACCCCTGAGCGCCTGCAGCGCACCTTCACGCCCATTGCTTTCGTGCTGACGTTGCTGGTGGTGCTGTCGCGGCGGCAGAGCCGCGATGAGTTGGGCCTTGGCGCTCGAGGGCTGGTTCCGTCGCTCTGGATCTTGCCAGCTTCCATTGCGCTCTCGGCGCTGAGCGTCTTCGTCGCGGCGAAAATCGGGACGCTGCATCCGCTCTACAAAGCCGACTTCACTCACATCTCTGGCTATGTGCTTTGGACGATTTACCAGCAGGTCCTTTTGCAGGACTATTTCATGAACCGCCTGCTGCGTCTTGTCTCGAATGAATCCATCGCTGTGACTCTGGCGGGCGTGCTCTTCGCCGCGGCGCACCTGCCGAATCTCGTGCTCACCGCCGCCACCCTGGTGTGGGGCATAGTTTCATGCGCACTGTTCCGGCGTTATCGCAGCCTGTGGGCGCTCGGCCTGGCGCAAGGACTGCTCGGCCTCTGCTTCGCCGTCTGCGTCCCGGACGCGCTTCATCATCACCTGCGGGTTGGTTTGGGATATCTGCGCTATCACGCGCAATAGCAGTGGTTAGTGGTCGGTGATCAGTGATCAGTAGTCAGTGATCGGTGATCAGTGTGAGTTCCTCTGATGAAGAGGGTCCCCTCTTGACTTGTATCCATATTTCTGCAAATATCGAAGTATGAAGACGGTCTCATCGAAGAAATCCGACGAGCAAATCGCCAAGTACGCCGACATGTTTTCTGCCATGGGAACGGAGCCGCGACTGCGGATCATGCGGTTGTTGCTGTCCGCGCACCCCGAAGGGCTGGTGGTCGGTGAGATTCAGGAGGAGCTGGATATTCCGAACTCCACCTTGTCCCTTCATCTCGACAAGCTCAAGGCGGAGGAACTGGTCGATGTGCAAAGGGAGAGTACCTTTCTCCGCTATACCGCAAACGCTGACGCACTTCAGGAGTTGCTTCAGTTTTTGTATGCCGAGTGCTGCACCCTCAACAAGGCTGTGAAACCCCAAGAGATCGTTCAATTCTGCAGGTAGGAGGCATGGGCATGACTGGCACGGACATTAAGGAAGTCGTCAAGGAGAAGTATGGACAAGCGGCGCTGCGAGTGAGCCATGGTGGGAGTTCGTGTTGTGGGGCGGCTCCCGGTAGCGGGTGTGGCGACCCGATCACGTCGAATCTCTATGACCCATCCCAGGCACAACAGATTCCCGAGGAAGCCCTTCTGGCTTCGTTGGGTTGCGGAAACCCGACAGCACTGGCGCAGCTAAATCCTGGCGAGGTGGTTTTGGACCTCGGCTCCGGGGGAGGAATCGATGTGTTGCTCTCGGCAAAGCGGGTCGGCCCTCTTGGCAAAGCCTACGGGCTTGACATGACGGACGAGATGCTGGCGCTGGCGAACGAGAACAAGCGAAAGGCCGGAGTTGAGAATGTCGAGTTCCTGAAGGGCGAAATTGAACACATCCCGTTACCGGACGCTTCTGTGGACGTCGTCATTTCCAATTGCGTGATCAATCTTTCGGCAGATAAAGATCGCGTTCTGAGGGAGGCGCTTCGTGTCTTGAAGCCGGGCGGACGATTTGCCGTGTCCGATGTTGTGACTCGCGGGGAGGTGCCGGCTGAGATTCGCCAAAGCGTGCTTCTGTGGGTTGGCTGTGTTGCGGGCGCCCTCGGAGAGAACGAATACCGGAACAAACTCGCATCTGCCGGCTTCGAGAACATTGAGATTGAACCAACCAGGATTTATCGAATCGAGGATGCGCGCGAATTTCTTTGCGGCCAGAACATCGACGTGGATTCGATTGCGCCACAGGTGGATGGCAAGTTCATGAGCGCTTTCGTGCGGGCCGTGAAACCGCAGCGCAAGGAAAGTTGCTGCGGGCCAACCTGCTGCCAGTAAGGGGAAGGAGATGCAAAGCCACTACAACGTTTTGTTCCTATGCACAGGCAATTCGGCTCGCTCCGTCATGGGTGAGGCAATTCTCAACTTCAAAGGCCGGCCCAATTTCACGGCTTATAGCGCGGGCAGCCATCCTTCGGGAACCGTGCGACCGGAGGCTATGGCCGAGCTAAGAAGGGCCCACTTGCCCACGGACGGTCTCCGAAGCAAGAGTTGGGATGAGTTTGCGAAGCCCGGCGCGCCCAAGCTCGATTTCGTCTTCACGGTCTGTGACAGCGCCGCGAAAGAAGCTTGCCCTTTCTGGCCGGGCCAACCTTTGACGGCTCATTGGGGAGTTCCCGACCCGGCTGCAGTTCGCGGCACGACAGAAGAAATCAAACGTGCATACCGCGACGCCTTCGTGACTCTCGAGCGCCGCATCGGTCTATTCCTTTGCCTCCCGCTGGCGACCATCGGCAAGCTGGCAATCAAGCAAGAGATCGACGAGATCGGCCACAAATGAAATCCCCCCTCCGTGCCAGGCTGACGGCTGAGTTTCTTGGCAGTGCGTTCCTGGTTGCTGCCGTGATTGGGTCCGGCATCATGGGTGAACGGCTGGCAGGAGGGAACGTTGCCATTGCTTTGCTTGCGAATACGATTGCGACCGGAGCAGCATTGGTCGCACTCATTCTGACGTTTGGGCCGATTTCCGGCGCACACTTGAATCCAGCGGTTACGCTGGCCGACGCAGTGGAACACGGCATTCGCTGGCCCGAAGCAATGGCTTACATGGTGGTTCAATGCGCCGGAGCGATTGCCGGGGCAATCGTCTCGCACCTGATGTTTGGACTGCGCTGGTATTCATTGTCCTCACATTCACGGCATGGGTGGGCACTGGTTTTCAGCGAGTTCGTGGCAACGTTCGGACTGTTGTCGGTGATCTGGGGATGTTCGCGACTGCGCTCGGGAGCGGTGCCGTTCGCAGTTGCGAGCTACATCACTGCTGCCTACTGGTTCATCGCGTCAACCTCATTCGCGAACCCGGCGGTGACAATTGCCCGCTCGTTGTCCGATACCTTTGCCGGCATTCGACCGTCGGACGTTCCTCTGTTCGTGGCGGCACAACTGGCGGGAGCTTTGGCTGCAACCTTCCTCTTTCGGTGGCTCGTCCCGAACTTGTCAGCGTATGCGTGACTGCGAATTCAAGTGCTGTGCGCTCTAAGCGTAGACTGAATCGGTGAAGCAGGTTCCGCCCGTCGCCTTCTCCGAAATTGTTGGAGGATTGCCGTGAACTCCTCGGGCATGCGCTGGCAGAGCACTCTGGTCTTACTGGTGGCCATACTTCCGGCCATGGCAGCGTTCGCGCAAACGCAGCCGCCTGCGGATAAATCCGCTTCCGAAGGCAACAGCGATCTTTTATTGAGCTCGAAAGATATTGAGAAGAACATTTCGGCAAATGCCAAGCCATACGTCGATTACCCGTTGCCCGAGCTGGAGGCGGCGGTGCCGGAACTCAATGGTCTCGAACCGTCTACGAGCCAGGAAAGTCTGGGCTCTCTTCTCGATCGCGCGGGTGAGAAGTGTGTTGATTTGTCGCGGCGGACCCCCAACGTTGTTTCCCAGGAAGAAGTAATTACCCTGCAGTGGATACCAAAGGTGATTTCTCGAGGGGAAGCGAGCCCCCAGGTCACACGTCCCAAGCCTCAGCGGCAAAAGTTTGAGTATCTCCTGCTTTCTCATCGAACGTCGAGCGGCGTGGAGCTTGTGGAGTATCGGACCAGCAAGGGAGGTCGAGGAACTGGTAAGGCCGATACTGCTGCGGATGGGCAACTCACACAAGGGTTCGTAAACGAGTGGCTGCGTCTCTATCCCGGGAACAGATCGGAGTCCAGATTCCGCTATTTGGGACAGCAGGAGATGGATAAGCACAAGACCTTCGTATTGGCGTTCGCCGAGATCCCAAAGTTGGTCAAATTTCCCGCGCAATTTCTATTCTCAGGCACAAGGGTCTCCGTCCTGCTTCAAGGAGTTGTATGGATCGATTCATCGGACTTCCGAATCGTTCGCATGCACGAAGATCTGCTAGCTCCCCGACCGGATATTTACCTGGAAAAGCTCTCGACCAAGATCCTTTTCGATGAAGTGCACATACCCAAAGCAGAGGCTTCCTTGTGGCTGCCTAAGGAAGTAGCCATTGAATGGGAATTCAATGGGAGGGTTGTCCGGCGCCGCCATCTTTATTCAAATTACCGACTGTATGCAGTCAAGACCAAGATTCTTCCAACCTCACCCTGATGCCCGCGTTTGCTTTTAGAACCAGAGCTCCCAAGTCCAATCGACGCTGGTCGGAAGGGGTCGGGAGTCTGTTTACGGTAAAAATACCTCCGCGAATCTATGGTTTCGGCAGACGCAGATCGAGATTAAAATGTTGCTCATGGCCAAGAAAACAGAGATGAGCAGTTCGTCCCTGTGGATCGCCACGGTTGTCTTGTTGGCGCTTACTGCATGGATGTACTTCAAGAGGTAGGCTAAAACCACAGCCCCCACAACCAATCGACGCTGGCATGTGTAATCGTTGAGGCCGGCACGCGGCGGTGCTCTCGCCATGCGCGTCCGTAGAAGATTCCGGCGATCGACGCCAGCAAAACGTAGCGCCAATTGAAGTGTGCCGATCGTTTGTTGAAGTGCGACAGACCGAACAGAATTGACGCGATCACAAGAGCGGCCCGCCGACCCACGCGGCGTTCAAGAAGGTTCTGCACCCAGGCGCGAAAGAAGAGTTCTTCGGGCACGGCGGTAAAGAAAAATATCGCCACCCAGCGCAGGAGGGCGCTGCCGATTCCCGGCAGGTTCTTATGGGGATGGATGAAGCCGAGCGCCAGTCCCAGCGCGATCACGATGGGAGTGAAGTAAGCCAGCTCACGCAGGCCAGTTTTCCAGTCGCTCCATTTCAAATGAAAATCGAATCCGGTTCCGCTGAGTTGGCGGATCGCTAGAAATCCGTACAGGCCCGCATCCACCAGAAACAGTTCGTTCAAGGCTCGCAGCCCGCTTGGCCACGCGCCATCAAACCAGCGCAAATCCACGGCCAGACCGAGCACGAGGAGGATCAGCGCGTCGCGCCAGTCGCCGCGCTGCTCCGTGTCGGCGGCCGCGGCGCGCAGCAGAAGCCAGGCAATCGCCACGGGCAGCGCCACATAGAGCGCGAACCATCCCCACCGGAACATGTGCTGGGAGATGGAAACCATTGCATAGGGCAAGGCCAACAGCGCGGGGAGAGTCAGGCGCAAAGCCACGGGCCAGCGCTCAACGACGCGCGCAACCCGGCCAGCGGCGCAGCCGAACAAAACCGCCGGAGCCAGTTCCAGCGCGAGAGCCGCGATCGCGAGCGGCGTCACATTCTGCATGGGGTCATATTAAATGCGCGTCAGTTTAAGTGTGAATCCGCTGAAATGTGCATTCGCACTCGCCTCTTGTGTCGGCGGCGCCTCCCGGCTAGAATTCGTTCGCATCCAACAGGAGGCCAAAACATGGCTGCTTCTCCGCTCCCGCCGGCGTCCGCGCCCGTACCCTCACCAGAACCCGCTTCGCTTTCCGAAGGCGCGCGCATCATCAACACTTTCATCGCGCCCTCGAAAACTTTCACCGATCTGCGCCGCAATGCGAGCTGGTGGGGACCGTGGCTGCTGATCAGCATTTTTGCCCTGCTTTTTATCTATTCGATGGACCGTCAGATCGGCTTCGAGCAGATCAGCAGGAACGAGGTCGCGCATTCCGCACGAGCCGATCAGTTCGACAAACTACCGGCCGACCAGCAGGAGAGGCAGATTCGGATTTCCAGCAGCTTCGTCCGTTACTTGTCCTACGGAATCCCGGTGACCATCCTGCTGTTCTTTGCGATCACTACCGTGGTGCTGTGGGCGACTTTCAACTTTGGTGCGGGCGCCAACGTCCGTTACAAGACGGCGTATGCGATTATTTTTTATGCCAGCCTGCCCGGCATCATCGGTTCAATTCTGGGCACGATCTCGATGTTCGCAGGGGTTAGTCCGGAAGGCTTCAACGTGAACAATCCCGTAGCCACGAATCCGGCGTACTTCATGGATCGTGCGGGCAACAAATTTCTTTATGGCATGGCTTCAGGCCTGGACGTTCTCGTGATCTGGAGTATCGTGCTTATGGGGATCGGCTTCGCCTGTAACAGCAAAGTGAAACGCGGTACGGCGATTGGCATCGTCGCGGGCTGGTATCTGCTGTGGAAGCTGGCGACTGCAGCACTGGCGGCGCGATAGCGTCTGAGGAAAGCGACAGTCTGCGCAGTGATCTGGAGCGGTCATCTGAGACAGTAATACAGTAATGTGGAAAGTCTAAGGAGACTACGAATGAGAACGAAAAATACTCTTGTCACATTTCTTTTCGTCTGTGCCTGCATCGCAACTGGACCCGCGCAGACTATGAGCGCGCCAGCCGCGCAGGCTGCACCCGCTGCGCAGGCTGCCGCGCCGGTGAAGGATCCGGTGGCGACTTCGCTCCGGTTGTTGCTGTCGCGCACGAAAAGCAATACCCTCGCCGCTATAACCGCCATGCCCGCCGATAAGTTCAATTACAAGCCAACGCCTGATCAGATGACGTTCGCGCACCTCGTCGTACACATCATTGGCTTCAACAACGGGGTGTGTGCCACGGCGGCGGCCGTTGCGGCGCCTAAAGTTGAGGAAGTGAAGGAAACGGATTCCAAAGATAAGCTGCTGGCGGCAGCCACAGCTTCGTACGATTTTTGCTCCGAGGCGCTGGGCAAGATGGACGACTCCAAGCTGGGCGACAGCATCGACCTCTTTGGACACCAAGGTCCTCGCGCCTTGGCGGATCTGATCCTGGTCAGTGGCTCGGCTGATCACTATGCCGATGCAGCAATGTATTTGCGGTTGAATGGAATTCTGCCGCCGAGCGCGCAGCCAAAGAAATAGAAAGCGGAGCGGCTGAAAGCCGCCCTTTCAAATCATCCTACTTAATTTGCACGAGTTGGCCCGCCGGTTCTGCGGCTGGAATCGACGGCGCGGGATGCTGCGGGGCGCGCCAGCCGTCGAGGATTGATACCTGGTGTACGCACGAAACCGTGCAGTGCGGGGCGCAGCCTTTTTCTGTCAAGTATTCGCGGCGCATGTCGTCGCGGGTGTAGGTTGCGAGCGGCACTCCGGGATAGCCGCGCTGCTGCGAGCAATAGTGCACTAATCCGTCCTCGCAAATGTAGAGATAGCGTGCCCCGGCGCGGCAGCGCCAATCGTTCGGCAGGCCTTGCGCGATATTGTCCTGGAAGGCGTTGATGCGAGTGAAGCTGTGCTTTTCAAGCGCCTGCATTTCGTGGTAGATGCGGCGCTCTTCTCCACCCAGCGGCTGCAACTGGCCGCTGCCGTCGTGAATGATGCCGATGGTCGAGCTGAAACCCAGCTCGATGGCGCGCTTGCCGATGGTGAGGGCGTCCTGCGGATTCGCAATGCCGCCGCCTACTACGGAATTAATGTTGACGTGAAACTCGGCGTGCTCGGCGAGCAGTTGCAGCTTCTTGTCGAGGACTTTCAAACTTTTCTTCGAAACTTCGTCGGGATTCACGTTGTCGATGGAAATCTGCAGCCACTCGAGGCCAGCGCGATTCAGGCGCTGGATGCGTTCCGCCACCAGAAAGTAGCCGTTGGTAATCAATCCAGCGATCATGCCGTTGGAGCGAATGCGGCGGATCACGTCATCGAGTTCAGGGTGCAGCAGGGGTTCGCCGCCGGAAATCGTGACCACGGCTGTGCCCAGGGAGCCCAGTTTGTCGATGCGGCGGAACATTTCTTCCGTGGGCACGGGCTTCGAGAAATCGTCGAACTCGTTGCAGTATGTGCAGGCCAGGTTGCAGCGACGGACGGGAATGATGTGCGCCAGCAAAGGATGATCCGTGGAAGCTAGTGCGCGGGCAGCCATGGACGCTCCGCGCAGGTTGCGGTGGAGCGTCTTGGCGCGGCGGCGCAGGGATGTGATGGTGGACGGCATTGGTTGAATGCTCTTATTACAGCATGGATATGGGATAAATGCAGACTTGGCGACAGCGTTCGGCAGATTTTGAGGGGCGAATGGCATAAATGGGGAAGTACGCGTAGGTTGCAAATTCGCTTGAAAAATCGCCTCGCGGCGATCATAATTTGCCCCCGAGGAGGTATTAAGTATGCTGAAAGCTTGGGGTATCTCTCTCGTCCTCGCGTTGGTCGCAATGAATACCAGTGACGTGTCGCAACCCGACTGGGCGCTGAATGCGACCACCATTGAAGCCTGCAGTTGCCCGATGTTCTGTCAATGCTACTTCAACCCGAAGCCTGCTGCCCACCACGAACACGGCACAGCAGCTCACTATTGCCAATTCAACAATGCCTACAAGGTGAACCACGGACACTATGGCGCGGTCAATCTCGACGGCGCGAAGTTCTGGATCACCGGCGACCTGGGCGCCGATTTTTCGCAGGGACAAATGGACTGGGCGCTGGTTACCTTTGACAAAGCCACCAGTAAAGACCAGCAGGAGGCCCTCGGTGCCATCATCCCCCATGTCTTCCCCGTAAAGTGGAACTCGCTCCAGACTACGGTGGGAAACATTGACACCTGGGAATTCACCAAAGACCAAGCGCACGCGACCATCGACGGCGGTAAGACCGCGGAGGTAAAGTTGCACCGCTTCCCCGGAAACACCGACGAGCCGGTCGTGATCCACAACCTGAAATACTGGGGCACACCCCGGAACGACGGTTTCGTCATGATGCCGAATGATGTTGAGACCTATAAGACCGGGTCGAAACCGTTCGAGCACAAAGGAACCAATGGGTTCATGATCACCATCGATATGGCGTCGACGGATGTAAAACAATAGAACCTGCAGATGTTCACAAAGACCTGGCCGGAGAATTGTTGGATTCTCCGGCTTTTTGTCTTTATCCATTCAGCAGTTGATGCCCTGCTTCGTGCAGCAAGTCGACAGCCAGGTCTATGTGTTCCTTCGAGATGAGAACGTAATCCGTGTCGTAGGTCGAGACGGCGAAGATGGGGACGCCGTTTGTCGAGAGCGGCTCGATGAAGGAGAGCAGCACTCCGGTCTGCGAGAACGGGAACGGGCCTTCCAGCTTGAGGCAAACCCAATGGGGGCCGGGATCGATATCTTTCGGGACGTTATCGGCTGGGCACACGATGGAGAGTTCGTCGGCGGTGCGGGTGATCGAGGTGAAATCGCCTATCGTGGCCCAGTTGGGGACGGGCGCGTCCGGAGCTTGGCGCACGATGGCGTAGAGATCGGGGAGTTGCCGGAATTTGAGCATGCGTTCGAAGATTCAACGCTTATTACATCATCTACGTGGATAGAGTTCGCGGGCAAGAGTTCCTTCGGCTTTCGCTCAGGACAGGCCCACGCCACACAATCGCTGCCACGCCTCGCTTAGCTTAGCTGGACCCCTCGGCTTCGCTCGGGGCAGGCTCACGAGGCGGCCGTCCCCACATTGAGCTTTCATCCTTCCACTGCTTTGCGTAACGCGGCTCTGGCTAGCAGGCGCGTTGAATCCAGCATGGGCAGTGGAGACTGCTCTTGCGTCATCAACAATGGAATTTCGGTGCAGCCGAGGACCACCGCGTTGCAGCCTTCGTCTTTCATGGTGCGGACCGTTTCGGTGAGATAGGCTCGGGTGCGCGGCAAGAACACTCCCTGGACTAACTCGTCAAAGATTATGCGGTGGATGCACTCGCGTTGTTCTGCGCCGGGGATGCGGTGCTCGATGCCGGCTGCTTTCAGTTTTTCACGGTAGACCGGGCCTTCCATCAACGCGCGGGTTCCCAGAACTCCCAGGCGTTTATAGCCGTGGCGCCTGGCCTCGTTCGCAACCTCGACGGCGATGTGCAGCCAGGGGCGAGGCGAACGGTGCTCAACCAAGTCGAAGGCTTGATGGACTGTGTTGACCGGAGCTATCAGAAAGTCGGCGCCGGCTTTGGCCAGCTTATCCGCCGACGACAGCATGAGTTCGGCAACGCCCGCCCAGTCGTTGGCATCGATGCACTTCACGTAGTCGGAGAAGCTGTGGCCGTGCATGGAGATTTCGGGATGAGCGTGCGGGCCGAACAGTTCCGCACCTTCGAGGCAGATGGTGCGATAGCAGAGCGCGGCGCCTTCCGCGCTGCAGGCGACGATGCCGATGTGTTGAGGCATGGGAAACCGGCTCTCAGTTCTCAGAAAAGGCTGCGCAGACCGCCGATCACGAAGGTTCCTTCTTCGCGTTCGCCCATGCGACTTGCAGCAGAACACAGGTGACGACGGCCAGCAGGACGTCCGCCAGTTGAGGATGTGCCGGCCAAATCGCTTGCGGGATGCGCAAAAACCAGGCTGCCGTTGCCGCGACGGTTGCGATCAAGGAGATTTTTAGAGTTTTCATGGCCTACATCACCTGGCTGCGGCGGCGTCGAACAGGTTCAGAAACTCCAGTTTTTTTTCCGCGGGCAGGAATGACGCTTCAAACGAGTTACGGGCCAGTTCGCGGAGATGCTCGTCAGTAAATCCGAAGAATTGCTGGGCGACCTGGTATTCGCGGGCGAGCGTGGTGCCGAACATGGCCGGGTCGTCGCTGTTGAGCGTGATCATTACGCCGTGATCGAAATAGTTTTTCGCGGGATGGTCGGCGAGGTTGGGACAAAGACCGGTGCGCAGGTTGCTGGTGAGGCAAATTTCGACGGGGACCTGGCGCTGCGCGAGTTCTTCGACAAGGTCGGGATCGTGGAAGGCGGTGAGACCGTGGCCGATGCGCTCGGCGCGCAGGTTGAGCGCTCCCCAGACGGATTCGGGCGGCCCGGTTTCTCCGGCGTGCGCGGTCAGTCGCATGCCATGGTCGGCGGACCAGGCGTAGGCATCGCGGAAAAGCTCCGGCGGCGCTTTCTGCTCGTCGCCTCCGATGCCGATGCCGACGACCTCGCGGTCGTGATAGCGGACCGCAAGCTCGAAGACTTTTTGGGCAGCGTCGGCGCCGAACTGGCGGACGGCGTCGAAGATCCAGAGTAGCGAGATGCCAAAGTCGCGGGCTCCTCGGGCACGGCCGCGATCCAAGCCTTCGAAGATGGCGGCGAAATCCTGCTTGCGCCAGAGGCAGACTCCAACCGAAACATAGACTTCGGCGTGCAGCACGTTTTCTTCTTTCAGGCGCTGCATCAGACGGTAGGCGATTAGTTCATAATCTTCCGGCGCGCGCAGGTGCTCGGTGATGTTCTTGAAGGAGAGAAGGAATCCCTGGAAGTCTTCGTAACGGTAGAGCGCGTCGACTTCCGACTGCGTTGCGCGGTCGCCGTGGCGCTGGCGCAGTTCGAGCAACGTCTGCGGCTCAATTGCGCCCTCGAGGTGCAGATGTAGTTCGGCCTTGGGCAGAAGTCGCAAAAAACTATTTGGCGGCCGACCGGGTGCGGAGGACATTGCTTCTTCATTGTAGATTCTTGGGGAAAGATTTGCGAGGAGACGCATCACCACGGAGGCACCCTTCGGCTTATCTCAAGGCAAGCTCCGGCACGGAGAACTCGTGGTGGAAGTCTCTGGGCCGGCCGTGCTGAATGGCTGCGAGGGATCCCCTCGGCTTCGCTCGGGGCAGGCTCTTCGACTGCGCTCAGGATGACAGGGCAGTTTTGCTGATGGCTGACGGCTATGCTTCTACTTCTTTGCGAACTCGCTGCGATGGCGGCTGTAGAAGATGTAGATTAGCAGGCCGAGGCCGAGCCAGATCACGAAGCGCAGCCAGGTGATGATGGTGAGTCCGGTCATGAGGCCGCCGCAAAGAATAATCGAGATGAGCGGGAACCAGGGGACAAACGGGACTCGAAACGCGCGCTTGCGATCGGGCTGCCTGCGGCGCAGGATGATCACCCCGAGCGAAACCAGAACGAAGGCAAACAGCGTCCCGATGTTGGCGAGGTCGGCGGCGTCTCCGATGTCCACGAGGCCTGCGGGAATTCCTACGGCGAAACAGGCGATCCATGTGGAAATGTGCGGCGTCTTAAATCTCGGGTGTACCGCGGAGAACAGCTTCGGCAGCAAGCCATCGCGCGACATGGCATACCAGATGCGCGCCTGCCCGTACTGGAACACGAGCAAAGAAGAGATCATGCCCGTCAGCGCTCCGATCACGATGACCGAGCGGAAGAGCGGATGCACCCCCAGATACTTCATCGCGTAGGCGACGGGCGCTTCGGCGGCTGCACCGGACACGAAGGTGGTGTACTTCATCATGCCGAGCAGTACGACGGCAACGCCGACATAGAGCAACGTGCAGACCACGAGCGACATGATGATGCCGAAGGGCAAATCTTTTTGCGGATTGCGCGATTCCTCGGCGGCGGTGGAGACCGAATCGAATCCGATGTAGGTAAAGAAAACGATGGCTCCGCCGGTGACGATTCCGGCGAAGCCGGAAGGCGCGAAGGGATGCCAGTTCGCGGGCTTCACCAGCATTCCACCGACTACCAAAAAGGTCAGGATGGCGCCGATTTTGACTGCCACCATGATGTTATTGGTCTCCGCCGACTCCTTGACCCCGCGGACCAGCAGCAGCGTGAGAACGAAAACGATGAGGAACCCGGGGAGATTAAAATAGGCGCCCGTCCACTGGCCGCCGGCCCAGACCGGACTGGCAAATTTTTCCGGCAAGTTGAGGCCGAATACCGCCAGTTGCGCCTTTGTATAACCGGCAAAGCCAACCGCGACCGCGACGTTCGAGACTACGTATTCGAGGATGAGGTCCCAGCCGATGATCCAGGCAAAAATTTCGCCGAGTGTGGCGTAGGAGTAAGTGTAGGCGCTGCCGGCGATGGGAATCATCGAAGCCAGTTCGGCGTAGCACAATCCGGCAAAACTGCAGGCGATCGCGACCAGGAAAAACGAAATCGCAATCGATGGCCCGGCGGGCGGGCGTCCGTGCATGAGCGCTCCCGCCGTGGTGCCGGTGCGCAGTAGATTCACGATTACGTCGAGCGCCTGGGCATGCAGGAGGGATGGGGCCTGGAAATATTCGCCCGCGGCCGCGGTGCCGGTAAGGATGAAGATGCCGGAGCCGATGATGGCACCGATGCCCAGCGCGGTAAGCGACCAGGGACCGAGAGTTTTTTGCAGCCGCTGGCCTGGAGCCTCGGACTCCGCGATCAGCTTGTCGATCGACTTGCAGCAGAGAAGCTGGTTGTCGGAAGTGCGCACGGTGGCGGTCGGGTCCGGAGATGATTGGGACAAGAGGTAGTTATCTCCTCAGAGCGAAAGTCGGGCATGGGCGCTTGGCCCATGCCCGTAATTCCGAGCTTACGGACTACCGTTTCGACTGGCCGCGAGCCAGCTTTTTCACCTTGCGCTTTTTCGATCCGCGCGCGTAATCGCGGGGCTTCTTCGGCTTTTCCGCTTTGGACTTCTTACGCGAGGCGCGTTTTGATTTTTTGCGTTCTTCTTTGGTTAACTCTGCAGTATTTGCCATACCTTGATAGAGCGTCCTTTGCTAGGAAAGTGGATATTTACTCCGCTCGGTAATCTTACACTGCCTTGTCATCCGTCGATCAGTTGGGCACTACTGCCCCCGTTTCTGATCGACCGAACTTGGAACGGCGCAGCGAGGCCATAACAGGAAGCGATCTTATGGCCAACAGGAGTGCCGAGCAGATGAGGCCGCTTAACAAGCCCAGGAATCCGAGAATTAGTGCCATTACCCAATACGGTTCGTGCCAGCGTAGAAAGTAGCCCCCAATCGCCGCGACGGCTGTGACCACCGCTGGAATCGCGAGGAGTCCAGACCACAAATATTTTCGCTTTTGCTCTCGGCTCAAGTGCTGCCATTCATTCCTGCCAGTTTCGTATCTGTTGCCGCACAGGCAGATATAGCACTCACGCCCGATGGATATATCATTGCCGGTGTGAGGAGGTGCAGCCCAAAAGCTCCTGCCACACCGAATACAGTGGCGCCTGCGAATCAGGATCAAGACGAGAATGTCAATGATTCCGAACATGCTCAAGCGCGCTCCAACTGAGCGTACTTCTCCACCAGCTTCTTTAATCCGAAGCGAGGGAATTGTACCGTAATCTTGGCTTCTTCGCCTTCCCCTTCTCGCTGATAGACCGTGCCCTCGCCGTATTTGGGATGACGGACCTTCTGGCCGGGGCGGAATCCGCGCTTGCCGGTCGGCTGCTCGATCTGCGCTTTTGGGACGGCGAATTTCTTGCCGCGGCTCGCGAAGAACTCGGCAATGTTCTCGATGGAGTTGTAGGGCTTGGCCGGGGCGGTTGGCTTCTGACGACTTGAGGTGGCCGGGACGCCGCCACGGCCGGCGCTGCCTCTCCAGCTTGCGCTTTGGTCTTCGTCTTCGTAGGAATAGTGGGTGCTTTCTTCAGAGTAAACCGCGGGGCTTCGCCCCGCTGGACGGGCAAGAGTGCCCGTCCCCACATGGGCAGTGGCTGTGCCGCGGCGCCTGCCTAGTTCTTCGATCAACTGGATGGGAACTTCTTCAAGGAATCTTGACGGAACGCTGGCTTCGGGCAGATCGGTGCCGTATCTGCGGCGGTAGACGGCGCGGGTGAGAATCAGCTGATCCATGGCGCGGGTCATGCCGACGTAGCAGAGACGGCGCTCTTCTTCGACGTCGTCGGGTTGGAGCATGGTGCGCGAGTGCGGGAACAGTCCCTCTTCGAGGCCGCTGAGAAAGACCAGGGGAAACTCCAGGCCCTTCGCCGCGTGCAGGCTCATGAGTGTGATCTGGGAGCGCTCGTCGTAATCGTCAGCGTCGCTGATGAGCGCGGCGTGATCGAGGAACTGGTCGAGCGTTTCGCCGCGATCGCGCGAGTCCATGGCGGCGTTGACCAGTTCGCGCAGATTCTCGATGCGGGAGAAGGCTTCGGGCGTGTCTTCGTCTTCGAGCAGCTTGATGTAGCCTGTGCGGTCGATTAGGAACTTGAGGAGGTCGGCGGTTGTCGCGCCAGCATCTTGCTGGCCCGGCAGCAGGCCAGACGTACTCTCGCGTTCTTGCAACACAGCCGGCGGGCCGCCGGCGCTACCGTCGGTGGCATGACCGTCCCCGGAATAGGATCCGGTGAAATCGAATGACGTGTTTCCAAATTCCGTGGGATCGAACGCGGAGGCATCTTCCGGAAGCGAATCGTCTGCGACTTTCCACATTTGGGGTGCTGCCCGCATTTGCACGGGCGAGGGCGCCCGCGCCACAGTTTCTTCTAGTGCGCTTTCTTCCAATTGCTCGACGAACGTTCCTGCCAACATGGCTTGCGCATCGACAATTAATTGTTGAAAGTTTTTCAGTGAAGCTAACGCACGCTGGGGCAGGAGTTGTCGTCGGATCGCTTCCCCGAGTGCACCCCACAAAGACAACCCGGTTTCAAGCGCCAGGCGTTCGAGGGTCTCGATGGTGCCTTTGCCGATGCCGCGGGTCGGCGTGTTGATCACGCGCAGCAGTGAGATCGAGTCGTCCGGGTTCTGAATGACTTTGAGATACGAAATCATGTCTTTGATCTCGGCGCGCTCGTAGAACGAAAACCCTCCGAGCACGTGGTACTTAAGTCCGTAGCGGCGCATGGCTTCTTCAAACAGGCGCGACTGAGAGTTCGTGCGGTAGAGCACGGCGGCTCGCGGAGTTTCGGCCCGTTGCGCCGCTTCACGCAGGTACTTGGCAATGTGATCGGCGGCGAAGAGCGCTTCGTTTTCGCCGTCGGGGGCTTCATAGTAGCCGATCTTTGTTCCGCCCTGACGGGAAGTCCACAGGTTCTTGCCTTTGCGGCGGATGTTGTTCGCCACCACAGCTGACGCCGCCTGCAAAATATTCTGCGTGGAGCGGTAATTCTGTTCCAGGCGGATGATCTTCGCCTCGGGAAAGTCTTTTTCAAATTCGAGGATGTTGCGGATGTCAGCACCGCGCCAGGAGTATATTGACTGGTCTTCATCGCCTACGGCGCAAACGTTGTGACGCTCTCCGGCGAGCATGCGCATGAGTTCGTACTGCGGGCGGTTCGTGTCCTGATATTCGTCAATGAGCAGATATTGAAAGCGGCGATTGTAATACTCGCGCACGGGCGCAGCGGTCTTCAGCAGACGCGTCGCTTCCAGAAGAAGATCATCGAAGTCCAGAGCATTCGCTTTGCGCAGTTCCTTGCGGTATGCCTCGAACAGGTGCGCGATCTTCTCCGTCTCGGGGTCAGCCGATTGCAGGTAAAGCTCCTGCGGATCGAGCATGTGATTCTTCGCCCAGGAGATGCGCGAGAGCACAGTGCGCGGCGTGAGTTGTTTGTCGTCAAGGCCGAGGCGCTTCATTACCGACTTAACCACCGCTTGCTGATCGCTCTCATCGTAGATCACAAATTTCTTCGTATGGCCGATGGGCGGTTGCCCAGGCGTTGCCGAAGGAATCTGCAAAGCTTCAATATCGCGTCGCAGAACGCGCACGCAGAAGGAATGAAACGTGGAGATGACCGGCTTGGCGATGCTGAGTCCGCCGACCAGCTTTTCGACGCGCGCGCCCATCTCGGCGGCGGCTTTGTTGGTGAAGGTCATCGCCAGAATGGATTCCGGCATCACCCCCAAATGCTCAATCAGGTAGGCGATGCGGTAGGTGATTACGCGCGTCTTTCCGCTCCCCGCACCGGCGAGGATCAGCACTGGCCCCTCGGTGGTTTCAACGGCCTCACGCTGCTGCGGGTTGAGTTGATCGACAAAAGACAATGCGGAAGTGGCTCCGGAGCTTATGATTGAATTTTACAGGGTATTCAGGATCGACGACGTGCAGGATGACGATTTTCGATTCGTCGACCCTCGAACCGCCAAAGAACGACCTGCGACGAATCCCTGGGTTGACGCATCTCAATTGGGGCGCTTATCATTTTTGTTTGGCCCTTACACCACAGGCGGCTCGGGAGAGCCGCCGCAGGATTTTAGAAGTGACCTTTATGGATAAGAAGAAGTTAGAAGCATTTAAGAAGAGGCTGGAGACGCGGCAGCAGGATCTGCGGCGCACGGTCTCGCGCACTCAGGCGGACGGGCGCTCCGCGGATGAGGACACGGCGCAGGATATCGCCGACCGCGCCGCCAGTTCCTACACCAAAGAGTTTCTCTTCAGCCAGAGCAACAACGAGCGGGCGCTGCTGCAGATGGTGGAGCGAGCCCTGGCGCGGATTCGCGAAGGCAGCTTCGGCGAGTGCATCCATTGCGGCAAGGAGATTAATGCCAAGCGTCTGGAGGCGGTGCCGTGGACGCGCCACTGCATCGAGTGCCAGGAGAAACTCGAGCAGGGATTGCTGGAGGAAGCTCCGCGGTAGGGCTGATTGCGATTCGCTCCGGATCGCAGCGGTGTTGCTTCCGGCGCAAAAGCAGGTTCCTCACTGGGCTTGGCGTCCAGTTCGGAATGACAAGACTTAGTGACAAGGCTTGAAGAGACGACGGCTTTGACTGTGCTGTTTTCCGGCTGTTAAACTGGCAGGTTGCCCCGCCAAGATAGAGAATCATCTACAGGGAGTCACCTTAGACTCACGAAAACTGAGACTGGAAGGTAGTCGTGCGCGCACAAACCCGCCATCAACTCAAGCAGGACGCGTTCAGCCGAGTCACCATCGGAGCTGCCGAGAAGACCGCACACTGGAGCGTGGAACACAGGAACACGCTCGCGATCGCCGGTATCGCCGTAGTGGTGATCGCCGCCGCGGCGGTGGGCGGCTGGTATTACCTGAGCGCGCAGGATGAGAAGGCCAGCTTCGATCTATCGGTGGCGGTCAGGACTCTCGACACGCCGCTTCGCCCTGCCGGAACGCCCGCGCAGCCGGACTCTCCCAGCTTTGCCTCGGCGAAGGAGCGCGCCGAAGCCGGCAAGAAACAATTTCAGGCGATCGTGGACAAGTATCCGCACACCCGCACGGCGGATATGGCGCGCTACTTTT
>CAWKKK010000015.1:0-42906 GCA_963850165.1 uncultured Acidobacteriaceae bacterium
GCCGGTCGCCACCGAAAGGCCCGTTGAGGCCTGAGTTGGTGGGCCAGTGAAGCAGGCGACACCGTCACAGGCGCTTGATCTCCAGGGCCGTGTATTTGCGTTCAAGATCCGTGACGAGGCGTTGGAAGCGAGGCTGGTCGTTGCAAGGCCTCCAGATGTGGATCCACCCGGAAGAAAGGCCAGCAGGGGTTTCCTGTGTCGGCGCTGCGCTCCAACCAGCCCATGGCTTTGTCGGTATTTCCGAGTACGGCGTAAATGCAGGCGAGTTGATAATAAGCGTGATGCGAATGGCCGAACGAGTGGGGTGATTCCTGCGTTTTGTGGGCACAATCAAGCGCCTTGTCCACCTGCCCACGCCGGGCGTGCAGCATGCCTTGCATGCTAACCATGAGGGGTTCGTCTGGATACAGTTTTAGCGCAACGGCCACTCGTTGCTCGGCGGCATCGAGATCTCCCCTCATCAGCGCGGGTTGCGGGTGATACCAAACAGCATATTTGGCTCCGGGCTTTTCTATTTAATCCATGCCTACTGCAGCCTCCTCCGCGCGGGCGAAATCGCCGCTATAGAGATAGATGAACTCGAGGTTATCGCTCCGGGTTTTGGGATTCGATTCCCGAGCACGACGGTGGGCAGTGAGCGATTCCTGAAGCCGTCCAATATGCAAGCAGATCGTCGCCATACGGTTGTGGGCTCGTTCATTGTTAGGCTGGGCCGCCAGAACCTGTTCGAGCGCCGCGATGGCCTCCCCATGCTGGAAATTCCTGGCTGGGCTCCACAGGATAAACGCGCGGGCCGAATGCGCCTCTGGAAGGGCTGGATCGACTCGAGCGCACGGCGGCAGTGATATTCCGCCTTTTCCAGCAAGACGCGCTGCGGGTCGAACTCCCCATGGACGTGCATCGCTACATAGGAGAGCGTGGCGTGCGCCAGAGCGAATTCGGGGTCGCGTTCGACGGCTCGGGAGAGGTGTTGGACGGCGTTTCGGAGCACGTCTTCCCGATCGGAGTAACTCTCGCCGAGACCAGACATGAATTCGTCGTAAGCTTCCGGATTGGCGCTATAGCGTTCGCGAGCCTCAGCGCGGATCGAGGAAACCGGCTGCGCAGCGATTCCACGACACAGCGTCCAATTTCGTCCTGCACATCGAAGATGTTTTCCATGACGAAGTCGTGTTTCTCGGAAAGAACGCTTTTTTGCGCTATGCCATCGAAGAGCTGGATGGAGACGCGCCAGTGCGTCCCCAGCTTTTGGACATTGCCCTGCAAGACATGGCGGACGCCCAGGTCGCGACAGGTGTGGAGCGGTCTATACCGGCGGCATAATTGAGAATCGAGGAGGTCGGCAGCACGGCGAAATCCTCAAGCCCAGCGAGCACCGTAATCAAGGCGTCGGCAAACCCGAGCGAGAAGGCCTTGCGCTCTTCGACCTCGGTCGAGAAGACAAAAGGCAATACCGCAATCGAGGTTAAGGGCTTCGGAGTTTCTGGGCTCGCGGTTGAAGAGCCTTGCGGAGCCGCGCAGGACGCCAGGGCTTCGAGAACCGCTTCGGCCAATGGATACCGCTCCGTGGCGTTCTTGCACAGAAGCTTCTGCACGATCGGAGCTAATTTTGCGCCGGGAGAATGGGCGTCGATAGGAGGGGCTCATCGTAAAGAATGGCATGCAGCGCGTCCACCGGTGACGGATGAGGCCAAGGCCGCTGCCCGGTAAGCATTTCATACAGAATGACGCCGAACGCGGATAGATCGCTCCGCTGATCAACTTCTTGTCCCCGGATCTGCTCGGGTGACATGTAAGCTGCCGTCCCGACGATCTGGCCGGAAAAACTTCCGTCTGTCATTGCGGTGCTCTCCGAATGGGTCGCAAGCGCGGTCGGCATCCGCTTCGCAAGCCGAAATCCAGCACCTTCACATAGCCATCGAAACGGACCATAATGTTCTGAGGCTTGAGGTCGCGATGTACAACGCCGGCGCGATGCGCGGCGCGAAGTGCTTCAAGACCTGCCTCGCAATGTCCAGGCAGCGCTCCAGGCCAGGTCGCGCTTGAGCAAATCGCTCAAAGTTTCGCCCTCCACCAACTCTGTCACCAGGTAGTTGGGGCCGACGTCGTAGAGCGTGCAGATATTTGGGTGGTTCAGTGCCGATATCGCCCATGCCTCGCGCTCGAAGCGTCCACTGAACCGTTCCTGCGAAATCTTAATCGCGACCTTACGACCTAGCCGGGAATCCCTGGCTGAGTAAACTTCCCCCATCCCGCCTGCTCCCACCAACCCGAGAATCTCGTATGGCCCCAGAGCTTCGCCGGGCTTCAGGATGGTGTGCGTTGCTGCTAAGCCGTTAGCTGCAACCCATCCACTTTGGTCAACCGTGGCCTCGGTGGAGCGGTTCTGCGACAGCAGGGATTCCACTTCCCGCCGCAGGTCTGTATCTTCTCGACACGCGTCAGTCAGGAAGCGATCTCGCCGCATTGGATCTGCTCCAGGGCTGAATGGTAAAGCTGCTCGATTTGCCGCCAGCGTCCGGGGTTCACGACTCGCCCTCCGGATTCCGTTTCTCAGTATCTTACTTCACAGTGCCCTCGCATGGGGAATTCCGTCACTGTGCCGAGAACCCCCTGCAGGAGCCGAAGCATTTTATGAGATTGCTCGGTCATAGGTACGGGCTGTGTTGTCGGCAAACAGGAAGTTATTCAAGCTGCCGACTAGGCAATCGTCCACATTCGCGATAAATCGCTGTTGCGCTTATTCGCCGCCCGTGAGTGAATCGACGTTGCCCAGGAGGCCGAACCTTCGTAGACTTACGAACGAAGCCGGGAAGGGACCGATGAAAACCACCAAACTAGCCAAATCCTACCGCATTGACGACGGCAAACATTTCCGCCTGAAAGACTTCGATCCCGCCGACACCGGGCACTGGCACTCGGTCGAGGAAGCCAAAGAGCGCGTCCAGGAAGACATTGCACGCATGCAGAAGTTGCAGGACAAGCTCTACGCTCAGGATTGTTGGTCTCTGCTGCTCATGTTTCAGGCCATGGACGCCGCCGGGAAAGACGGCACCATCAAGCACGTCATGTCTGGCGTGAACCCGGAGGGAGTCCAGGTGAACTCTTTTAAGCAGCCATCAAGTACGGAACTGCAACATGATTTCCTGTGGCGTACCACGCGGCACTTGCCCGAGCGTGGCTCATTGGAATCTTCAACCGCTCTTATTATGAAGAAGTGCTGATCGTGCGCGTGCATCCCAAGGCGCTCGAGGACAGGCAGCTTCCGCTTTCGCTCTTGACCAAGAACATCTGGGAAGAACGTTTCGAAGATATTCGCAGCTTCGAGCGGCACCTGGCGCGCAACGGCACGGTGATCCGCAAGTTCTTTCTGCACCTTTCGAAGAAGGAGCAGAAACGGCGCTTTCTGGCGCGGCTCGACGAACCGGAGAAAAATTGGAAGTTCTCCGCCGCCGATTCACGAACGCAAATATTGGGACGACTACCAGAACGCCTACGAAGACATGATTCGCAATACGGCGACGAAGCATGCGCCGTGGTACGTGATTCCCGCGGACAACAAATGGTTCACCCACCTGGCAGTTGCGGCGGCCATTGTCAAAACGCTGGAAGAGCTTGACCTCGCCTATCCGAAGGTCGACGCCGCGAAACGCAAGGAGCTAGAGGCGGCCCGTCGACTGCTCGCAAAGAAATAGAGATCCTTGGCCAATGGTCAGTGGTCAGTGTCTACTGATACTCTTTCCTTGCTGACTACTGACCGCTGACCCCTAACCCCCTGCTTTCCATTACGCTGTCGCCGCATTAAGATACTAGCGATCTAATCTTCTCTACTTTTCCATTCTCCACACTGGGGGCATGCCAACATGGCCGATCGAAATACGTTTTGCGGGGACAAATCTGGAAGCGCTCCAATGCGTTGGCTGCCGCTATTACTTGCCATGCTCGCGCTGTGGCCGCACAACGCTGCCTTTGCTCAGACCAACCCGAACGTCAATCAAAGGCCGCCAAGGCCGCCGAGTCCACGCCAACCAAAGCGACCAGTGCCGACCAGAAGGCCACTACCGAAGACGAGTCCGGCAAGCCGGAAGACAAAGTGTTCAAGGGCATGAAGTACCGCTTGATCGGCCCCTTTCGTGGCGGACGCTCGCTGACCGCAGCCGGAATTCCGGGCGATCCTACAACCTACTATTTCGGCGCGACTGGCGGCGGTGTCTGGAAGTCCACCGATGGCGCGATGACGTGGTCGCCGGTTTTCGATAAAGAAGGAACTGGATCCATCGGTAGCCTGGCGGTGGCCAATTCCGATCACAACATTATTTATGTGGGCTCTGGCGAGGCCTGCATACGCGGCAACATTTCTCAGGGCAACGGAGTCTACAAGTCTCTCGACGCGGGCAAAACCTGGAAAAACATCGGCCTCGCCGACAGCCGCGCCATCGGCAAAGTCATCATCAATCCAAGTAATCCCGACATCGTTTTCGTGGCTGTCCTCGGCCATCCCTATGGACCCAACTCCGAGCGCGGCATTTTCCGCACGGTTGACGGCGGCAAGAGCTGGGAGAAAGTTCTCTATAAAGATGAGAACACCGGAGGCATCGACGTTGCCTTCGATCCCCGCAATCCTAACATTTTGTTTGCCGCGCTCTGGCAGGCGCGCCGCACCTCATGGAGTCTCACCGACGGCGGTCCGGGAAGCGGACTTTATCGCTCGAACGACGGCGGCACGACCTGGAAGCGGCTCGAGGAGCACGGTCTGCCCAAAGGCCCCTATGGACGAATCGGCATCGCTGTCGGGGCCAACTCCGATCGAGTCTTTGCCCTCATTGAGGCCCGCAATCCCGATGGCGGCCTGTACCGCTCCGAAGACGGCGGCGAGACCTGGGACTTCGTCAATCCAAGTCATAGTCTGTGGCAGCGGCCATGGTATTACATGCACATCTTCGCCGACCCAAAAGATGAGAACGTCGTCTACATCATGGATGTGGACACGTATAAGTCCACGGATGGCGGGCACCTCTTTAATAAGGTTAAGATTCCGCACGGCGACAACCACGGACTCTGGATTGATCCCAAAGACACACGCCGAATGATCGCTTCTAATGATGGCGGAGTTACGGTGACCCTCGATGGCGGCAAGAACTGGACGCGCGAAGACAACCAGCCCACGGCGCAGTTCTACCACGTCACTACCGACACGGCCGTCCCCTACCGCGTTTACGGCGCGCAGCAGGACAGCGGCACGGTGGCCATCGTCAGCCGCAGCGACGACGGCGCCATCGATCGCTCAGACTGGTATGACGTGGGCGGGGGCGAGGCGGGCTACATCGCACCTTATCCGCCCGACCCGAATATTGTTTACGCCGCCGATTACCAGGGAAACATCACACGCTTCGACAAGCGCATCGGTCAGGTGAAGGCCGTCACCGAGCAGCCTGAACTCTCCGACGCGCACGGAGCGTTCAGCATGGAGCATCGCTTCCAGTGGACCGCGCCCGTGCTCGTTTCCCCACACGATCCGAACACGCTCTATCACGGGGGCGAGCGCCTGTTCAAAACGACAGACGGCGGTGTCCATTGGCTGGCGATCAGTCCCGATCTCACGCGCAATGACAAGAGCAAACAGCAGCCCTCGGGCGGCGACATCACCTTGGACGACACCGGTACCGAGTTCTACGACACGATCTTTGCAGTGGCCGAGTCGCCGATCACCAAAGGCCTGATCTGGGTTGGCACCGACGACGGTCTGATCCAAATTACGCGCGACGCCGGAAAGAACTGGACCAACGTTACGCCCAACAACAAAGATCTGCCGGAGTGGAGCCGCGTCAGCCAGGTCGAGGCTTCGCCGCACGATGCCGGCACGGCTTACATTGCAGTGGACCGCCATCAGGATGACGACCTTCGGCCCTACATCTGGAAGACCAGCGACTACGGCCGCACCTGGACGAAACTAACCAACGGGATTCCCGACGGCAGTTTCGTACGGGCCGTCCGCGAAGACCCGAAAAAACGCGGGTTGCTCTATGCGGGAACGGAGAACGGCATCTACGTTTCGTTCAACGATGGCGCGGATTGGCGAGCACTCAAACTGAATCTGCCGGCCACTCCGGTTCACGATCTTGTGGTCAAGGACAACGATCTCGTGGTCGCTACCCACGGTCGCGCGTTTTGGATTCTGGATGACGTCAGCCCGTTGCGCCAGTTCACTGACGAGGTGGCGAAGAAGGATGTTCATCTCTACACCCCGGCGCCAGCGTACCGCATTCAGGCTGGCGAAAGTGGCGGGGAGCCTCATCCGTCCAAACGGACCGGACAGAATCCCCCCGCGGGCGCGGTGATTTATTTCTATCTGAAGGATGCGCCAAAAACGGCGACAGAAACCAAGCTGGAAATCCTGGACGTCTCGGGGAAACTGATTCGTAAATATTCGAGCGCCGAAACCAAGCGGCTTGACGAACCCGCTGATCCCGACGACAAGAAGCCCGAAAAAGAGATTAAGCCGGAGCTTGGCTTAAATCGCTTCGTGTGGGACTTGCGCTACGAAGAAGCGCATCGTGTTCCCGGTTACTACCTCTGGGAATACGGCGGCGGGGCACGCGGCCCCGTGGCTGTGCCCGGCCAATATCAGGTTCGGCTGACGGTCGGCGGCGAGAGCCAGCTTGCGCCGCTGGAGTTGAAATTGGATCCTCGCGTGAACGTCCCGCAAACCGATCTGGCTCAGCAGTTCAACATGCTGATGCAGATTAAAGAGGAACTGAGCCTGGTTTACGACGCTGTCAATCAGATTCAGGACGTGCGGTCGCAGGTTGCCGGCCTCAAACGCCGCTTGCCGGAAAACGCCAGCACGAAACCCATCGCGTCTTCGGCCGATGATCTCGAGAAGAAACTGGTTGGGATGCGCGATCAATTCGTCAACCTGACCATCAGCGCGAATGAGGATTCGCTGGCCTATCCACCACAGATCGACGTCCTGCTGGCCTTCCTTGCCATGAACGTTGGCAGCGCTGACTCGGCTCCAACCGAAGCGGAGCAGCTTCAGTTTGAGAAGCTGAAGCGGCAAGGTGGGGAACTGCTCAGCCGCTGGGAAGATCTACAACGCAACGATCTTGCAGCCTTCCGGAAGCTGACCTCCGAAAGCAACCTCTCTACCGTTGTGGTTCCGCCGGCGGGTCGAACGGGAGAGCCTGAAAATACGGATACGCACTGACACTGACGAAGGTCCTCACTAAAGAGTCACGGTTTCTGCTGGCTCTGAGCAAAGCATCGACGACCAGGCCCTGTTACTTTGGTGCTACAACCATGGCACGGTCGGGCCTTGCTCGGCCGCGGTTCCACTGCTATTTTGCCGATAGTGATGCTGATCCTCCCCCTGAGGTGAACGGCCGAATCGGAGGGTTGGGGGTATCCATGAAGTTGATGCATCTATGTTATGCGGCATTGGGATTCGCGGTTGCCCGCTGGGTATTCCGGAGGCAGCCGGTGGCTGATCCGGTTTCGCGTTTGCGGTCTTCGGGTCTTCTTTAGTTTGGTTTTGGGGCTAGGTTTGGGCGTGCGCCCCGTTGCGTAGCTACTTCGTCCGCGCACGCCCACACCTTGATGCCGCTCGGAAGTTCTAGTACTAAAGTTTGCCAGGGTAACCTGCGCTTCGCTGCTTCCTCTCACTACAATCTCCAAAGGACATTTATTGTCATCCTGAGGTGGGCGCTTTTGCCCGCCGAAGGACCTGAGCGAGCCGCGTGACTTCACGGAGCCTGCCCTGAAAAAGCGTTAGCGACTGAAGGGCGCGTTTGGCTCGCCTCCTTAATTACTTCTTGTGCCGACACTTACCCCAAACCGCCTGAAGTTGGCCCTGCTGGTTTCAGGAGTACTCCTGCTGGCCTTGCCCCCGTGCCTTATCGCGCAGGACGCCGACGACACTCCTCTGGGGGACGTGGCGCGCAGTTTTCGCAAGAAGACTGCTTCCTCCGAGACGGTCGTTGATAACGACAATCTGTCGAAAGTGGTGGACGACGCCGAAAGCCGGCGCGCGGCCGGTTCCTCGCTGGTGTTCTCGCTCGATCCCGCAGGCAAGAACTTTCGGGTCTCGTCGCCCGATGTCAGTTGCAGTCTCTCGTTCAGCGCGAAAGCCAGTTCTCTGCTTTCCGATCCGCTGACGCTGGATGAGTTGCCGCGCAGCGAAATGGCCAAGCTGGACGGACCGGCGACCATTGACGGAGATTCGCTGCAGGTTTCCGTGCACAACGGAACCTCGTGGGAGCTGCGCGAGGTGCTCATCGGCCTGACCATCGTGAAACGTCCCGAGCCCGGAAGCGCGGCTTCCTACTTTGGCCAGGCCCGGATCGTTCCCGCGGCCGCTGGCGATTCCTCGCTGCAAGCGCAAGACTCGTTCCAGAAGCAGCCTGACGTAACCCTCTTGTTGAAAGTGAAGGGATCGGCGGCTCCATCAACGACTGCGATCTTTCGCACCTCCTTGAACTTCGCTCTCTTTCCCGACCAGGACTGGCACTGGGCGATCGTGAAGGCCAAAGGGATTCCGCCGCAGACTCCTCCTGACACGGCGACAATCATGCAACCTGGCGAAGCCGCAATCCCGCCCGCCGTTGCGCAACCCGACGCGAACACGAATACCGCAGCGCCGACTCAGTCTCCGTCGAAAGAATTCCAGTAGTCGAGAGATTTTGTCATTCCGAAGCGCGCCAAAGGCGCGCGAGAGCCTGCCCTGAGCGAAGCCGAAGGGAACCTGCTGTCCGCGCCCGCAGCGCCCCAAGTCATGTGGAGACGGCCGCCTCGGCCGTCGGCGGAGCGACGCGACGCCCGTGTAGAACCGACACTCCCTTCGGCAAGCTCAGGGCAGGCTCTATCCGTTGCGTTTGACTTTGATCTTGCCCTCGATCCCGAACCAGCCCGACCAACCGCCACGGCTGATCCATTTCAAAACTTGCCATCCTGAGCGAAGCGAGACATTGGCGAAGCCAATGGCTCGTGCAGTCGAAGAGCCTGCCCCGAGCGAAGCCGAGGGGGACCCCTCGCGTGCCGGCCCCACCACAGGCCCCGCAAGGAATTCCGGCGAAAAAGAAAGAAGAGAAGAAAGCTTCCGAGAAACCGCTTTCCAGTGCCCGCCTTTAATTTTCCACAGCCCTCCCCAGCCGAACCCTGTGACATCTGACCTTGTGCACAGCCCACAATTCGTCGCATCATTGCCAAGCAGAGGCAATAGAGCCAGCGGCGGTGCCCGACCGGAAATCGGAAGGCAACTCCTTTGTTCTCTAGATTTTGACCTCTAAGTCCTTTGTTCGAAAGATTTTGCGGGCCAAAACATGCTTAAGTCGATGATTCCAAAGATTGAGGGGGGTGGGGAGGGGGGAGGGGACTCCGTTATAAAAAGGTAAACTGCCTCCCGCACGGCGGAAGCCGCCGCTCTGGATTATTTTGCGGCTTCATCGCATGCTAAACTGGCCTCAAATCCCACACCAAGGACAGGCGACAGGCGATGAAATTTGGAGTCATCATTTTCCCCGGCTCTAATTGTGACCACGATGCCTACTGGACTGTTCAACAGGTAGCCAAACAGCCTGTGACTTTTCTCTGGCATGAATCGCATGATCTGGAGAATTGCGATGCCATCATCGTCCCCGGAGGATTTGCATTTGGGGATTACCTGCGTACTGGTGCGATTGCCAAGTTCTCTCCGGTGATGGAGTCGGTGCGCCGCTTTGCCGATGGCGGAGGTCTGGTGCTGGGAATCTGCAACGGTTTTCAGATCCTGTGCGAGTCGGGGCTTTTGCCGGGAGCGCTTATGCGCAACACCGGATTGAAGTATGTTTGCAAGCCGGTGCAGGTGCGGGTGGAGAATGCTGCCACTCCATTCACCAATGCCTGTTCCCACGGAGAAGTATTGACCATCCCCATCGGCCACATGGAAGGGAACTATTTCTGCGACCCGGCGACTTTGGATGAATTGCACCGCGCCAACCGCGTAGTGTTTCGCTATGCCACGCCTGCGGGTGAGATTTCGCTGTCCGCCAATCCGAACGGTTCTTTGGACAATATCGCCGGCATCTGCAGCGCGGGCGGCAACGTAGTCGGCATGATGCCTCATCCCGAACGGTCCTCCGAAGCTGTACTCGGCGGTGTTGACGGGATGAAGATTTTCCACTCAATGGTCGGCGCTATGGCCAGCCGCTAAGTCTTACTAACAAGAGTCACGTTTTCCACATCACGCTAACAAATATTGTTTGATAATCTGCCGGCTTGGTGGTACTGTCTCGCCGAAGCGGCTTCCTCCCTTCGCCCCCGGAACTTAAAACGCGCGCGCAAGTGCAAGGGAGGAGTGTGCGGAATGACGGCGAAGCAGATTCTCGATGCTTTTTCTGAAACGTTAATGCAGGATGAACGAATTCTCACCCCGCGAGAGCGGGAGTTGCTGATGAGTATCCTGCAAAACTCCAAGGCAATATCCAGCGGCAATCCAGAAACTCAGTCCGCGGTAACCGCAGCCATAGCTCGCTCGGTGGGTGAAACGGTAGCGCAACGCGCCTTTGCGTTGTTAGGTGGCAGCATTGTGCAGCAAATCCTGGCTAGCTCGGGAATCCCAGCCGGGACAGAAGAAACCATGCCTGCCATTTCTGGTCACACATCGCCAGGACCTCCGGGCGCGCCTCAACCTCCAGGCGCGCCGCAACCGCCAGGCGTGCGTCGTCCGCCCATGCCAGGTGCACCTCAGCCGCCGGGAGCGCCGCAACCGCCCCGTGCACATAAACACCCGGGAGCGCCGGTATCGCCCGGCAAGGCTCTCCGGCCGGAAAGCGTGCCCGTGCAGGAAGGGGCGATTCACAGCCAGCTTGAGACGCAGAGCGGCGTTGGCGTTTTGGACGCGCCTGCGATCGTACGGGCGCAATGCGTCGTCCTGGACGAGTTCCTGGCTCCACAAGAACTCGACGAACTGGTTCAGTACACGCTGCAGCACGAGGCAGAGTTTCGGAGCAGCGCGGTATTTTCGCCCAGCGGAGATCCGGGAGTGATCGATTACGACCATCGGCGGTCGCGGGTGCTCATGGACTTGGGAAAGCATGAGCAGGTCATCCTGGAGCGAATCCGGGGCGTACTGCCGCGCGTGCTGGATCAGCTCGGGATCGAAGAGTTTCCGGTCAGGCACGTAGAGGCTCAGATCACGGCCAGCAATGACGGCGACTTTTTCGGGGCGCACAGCGACGACTCGCAGGAGACGATCGCGTCTCGCCGCGTTACCTTCGTTTACTTCTTCCATCGCGAGCCACGCGCGTTTGAAGGCGGGGAGTTGCGCCTTCACGATTCGCGCGCGAGCGAACGGCGTGAGGGCGCGGGCAGTTACCAGAAGATCGCGCCGCAGCCAAACCAAATCGTGTTTTTCCCGTGCTCGCTATTGCACGAGATTACCGCAGTGGAATGTCCGTCACGGGCATTCGCTGATAGCCGCTTCACCCTAAACGGATGGCTACACAACTAAAAGACACGGCGTGGCTTGAGTGGATTGCAAGCCTGATGGAGGTAGGGTCGCGGCAAACGCATACTGCGACGCTGCCTCCTGGTCAATTCCATTGTCTGCTCGACGAGTTGCCGTTGCACTTGATTCCGCAGCGGCAGCTCCAGTCACAACGCTGGTCGCAGAGCCTTCCAGCTCAGCAGTTGTTCCTTAACCCGCAGTGTTCGGTGCTGCCCGCCGGCCGGGTGCCGGCGGAACTCGAACTGCATCGCCATCTGCTAAAGAATTTCAACTTGCAGGGAACGGTGGCGTGGGTGCGCGACCCAGCCATCGGTTCTCTGAATCCATTTTGGCTGGGTCCCCGGTTGGAAGCGGTGGTTTCGCGCCTTGGTGCAGGGGAGCCTGTGCCCGCCTCTATTCCAGCAGATGCGCGCTATTGGTTGGCGGGCGCTGGCATTCTGATTCCAGAGAGGTATCAGGAGCGCCGTCTCGCGGAGTGGGCTGAAGTCGTCAAGAAAGGAGCCCAGCGGTTTCGAGAAGCAGGATACGCGCCTCTCCGCCGGTTAATACATCCCTTCAATCTTGCAGCCTTGCGCCGTTACTACCGGCACGCCATTCGGTGCGGAGCCATTCGCCTGGGCGACGTGCAGAGTTCGCGGCGATACGCAGCTCACAATGAGAGTGTTGCCCGCTTCTTCCACCACCAGATTGCGAATGCAGTCAGCGCCATCGCGGGAGAAGGCGTCAAGCCGTCTTATGTTTATTTCGGATCCTACATGAGCGGCGCCGAACTGAAGAAGCACACCGACCGGGAGCAATGTGAGGTCAGCGTTACCCTATGTCTGGATTTTTCTCCTGAACCGGATCTGGCTACGTCGTGGCCCATTCGTCTGGATACGCTGGAGGGCACGGTGAAGGTTTATCAGGCGCTGGGCGACGGCTTGGTCTACCGGGGAACGAAAGTGCCTCATTACCGGCATGTGCTGGCCGAGGGGTATACCTCGACGTCCATTTTCTTCCACTACGTTCCGGCGGATTTCTCGGGCTCATTGGAATAGGCAGGCCTCTCGCGGGCGCTGGCTGGGTTAGCGCAAGCCCGAGATCAGATAAAGCACGGAGGAGACCTGGGAGTAGCTGTAGGCGAAGCGCGAGCCATCGCGGCTCATAACTACCGGAGCAATCTTAACCACACCAATAGCTGTCTCGGGCTGCAATTCCTGAATGAGAGTCTTCTCGCCGGTAGCTAAGTTGACCCGATACACCTTCGTGGAAATCTGGCCCGGAAGATACCCATAAACTGAAGAATTGTCCTCAGACCACTGCATTGGAACAAAACCGGGTTTGAGATCGGGGACGAGATGTGGCGTTCCGCCGGCAGTAGGGTACACTGCGACTCCTGCGGCATCGTTGGGTCGAACAATATATTGTCCGTCGGGTGAGATTAACCCGCTGGTCATCCCTTCCGGCGTGATCGGTACTGGTTTTCCTCCTTCCAAATCCACCAGATAGGTGCGCGCCCCGTGGCCGGGCTCGTTAGCGTTGAGGGTGATGCGCTTCCCGTCTGCCAGGAAATGAACATTGCCGTTGGAAATCTGGTCCAGCCCGGGTATGACAATTGTGCGGGGTTGACCGGGGCCGACGGGAACCAGCGTGACCCGTTGTGGGCTGCCCGTGAGAACGGAGATCGCCCATTTGCCGTCCGGAGACAGGCCGCCCCCGCTGCCTTCTCCCAGTTGCACCGGCGGCGTTCCGTCGAGTTTGCGAATGCCAAGTGCATAGTGGGTTCCGGCGGCTTCACTTGCATCTTCGAACAAGACCGACTGGCCATCGCGCGAAATGTCCTTGGCAATGGTCCAATCGCGCCAGGAAATATCGACGGCTTTGCCGTCGCGTGCGGCGGTCGCCAGGGAAACACGTTCGGCATCGACGCTTACCAGTACTCGACCGTCGGGCGCCACGTCCTCTAAAGTCATGCCTGCAGGCAAGTCGAGGATTTTCCGAATGCGCCCAGACATATTCACCGCGTGCAGGTCACGGCTGAGGCCCTTTTCGACGGCTGTAAACCAGACCTCCTTCCCGTCGGCGCTCCAGGCCAGGCCGTCCTCCGATTCCCACTCGGTGGAAAGCACGGTCAAGTGGCCTTGAAGGTCTATTAGCGAAACCCACCCGCGGTCATCCCACAGGGTGGGATGGTCCATGAAAGCGATCTTGTCGCCTTGCGGAGAAACTCGGAGGTGGCTTATCCATCCCTTACTTTGGTATAGAGCATGACCCATCGGATACTCGATTCGATCGCCGCTGTCCTGGGTGTGGTGGACTACGGCCAGTTCACCGTTTGGAGCCCAATCGGCCCACGGAACGTCTTCGAGGACCTCGCGCGGAGAACCTCCGGCAAGGGGAGTGCGGGCGAGGATGCCTCCTTGCGTTTCCAGGTGTGAACTGTGATCCCCGTGGAGAACGACTGCCAGTTCGCCGGTGCGGGAGACAGAGAGCAGGTTTGCATCCGTGAGGTTGAGCGGCTGACTCAGGAGCGAATCCCCGACAGTGGAGAAAAGCTGCAGCGGTTTACCGTTCCAGGCCGCACCGTACACAATCGACCGAAAGTCGGGCGCGAAGCGCGCCGAGTACAAGGTTCCCTGTTCGTAGGTTAAACGCCGGTAAGACGGAGCTTGCGTATTCTGTTGCCACCGATTCGCCAGAAGCAGCAGCGTCGCAACCAAAAGCACTCCCGCGACTGCCCAAGGGACGATTCCTGCCCGCGGGGTGGGCGCCTTGAGACGGATTGCGCCTGAAACGTTCGCCAGAGTGTCCAGCGCAAACGCCAGATCGCGCGCCGATTGAAAGCGATTCTCCGGTTCCTTCTCCAGACAGTGGCGCACGATTTGCTGAAACGATACGGGGACCGCGGACTGCTCCAGATTGATCTCGGGAGGATTTTCCTTAAGCACCGCCGTGATGGTGTCGACCTCGGTCTCGCCACGAAAGGCTCGCTGCCCGGTCAACATTTCGTAAAGAATGGCGCCCACGCTGAAGATGTCGCTGCGGTGGTCCACCGCCTTGGCCCGCAGTTGCTCGGGCGACATGTAGGCGACGGTGCCGACTATGACGCCGCTCTTGGTTACCGTGGTCAAGTCTTCCACGGAGCGTCCGGATTCTTCCGGGGCGGATTGCAGCTTTGCCACTCCGAAGTCGAGGATCTTGACCCGGCCGTCGCCAGTCACAAATAGGTTTTCCGGTTTAAGGTCGCGATGAACGATGCGGTGATCGTGCGCCGCTATCAAGCCCTGCACGATTTGCGACGAGTAGTCGATGGCCAAACGAACCGGCAAAGCTCCTTCCGCCAGCCGTTTGCGCAGGGTCTGGCCTTGCAGCAATTCACAAACGATGTAGGGAGAACCCTCGTGTTGGCCGACATCATAAATGGCGACAATGTTGGGATGATTCAATGCCGCCGCGGCACGCGCTTCCAGTTCGAAGCGCCGGAGATGATCGGGATTTTCGCTGGAGGCCGGCCGGATCAGCTTGAGGGCTACATCTCGCCCCAGCCTTTCGTCGCGCGCGCGGAAAACCTCGCCCATGGCTCCAGAGCCGATTTTCTCGAGGACCCGGTAGTGACCTATGACCTGGCCAGTCATGCGAGAACGCCCCGCTGGCATGTTAGGGTGGATGTCTATCGTAGTCAATAACCGACTAAGGAACTTGGCCTTCCCGGTGATCCGGGCCTCTATAGATTCGCTGCGACCGGCGCATCGCGGCGTGCTATAATCCATTTTCGCCTGCACACTTTCGAGGCCGTCTGTGATCTTTCTACGGGCGAATCCCGCGATCAAACGAAATTATCGGATAGAGGTCTAGCCATGTCTGGCCATTCAAAATGGGCCACAATCAAGCATAAGAAGGGCGCGCTGGACGCCAAGCGCGGGAAGATTTTTACCCGTCTCATCAAGGAAATCAGCATCGCCGCGAAGAACGGCGGCGGCGATCCTGATTCCAATCCGCGCCTGCGCGGCGCCATTGTCGCTGCTAAAGCCGAAAACATGCCTGCCGATAACATCAAGCGGGCCATTCAGCGCGGCACGGGTGAACTGCCCGGGGCGACCTACGAAGAGTTTTCTCTCGAGGGCTACGGGCCGGGTGGCGTGGCGATTCTGCTCGATATCAACACCGATAACCGCAACCGCACGGTCAGCGAAATCCGCCACTGCTTCGGCAAGAATGGCGGCAACATGGCCGAGGCCGGCGCTGTCTCCTGGATGTTCCACAAGAAGGGCGACATTATCATTCCCAAGAGCGCTGCGAAAGAGGATGACTTGATGAACATCGTTCTCGAAGCCGGCGGCGAGGATCTGAACGACGATGGCGAGAATTGGGAGATACTCACCGAGCCCTCCGCTTTCGAAACCGTGCTCGAAGCCGTGAAGAAAGCTGGAATCGAGCCGGCATCATCGAGCGTGGCCATGATTCCTCAGAACTACATCAAGCTCGAAGGTCAGGCTGCCAACACCATGATCCGGCTTATGGAAGCGCTGGAAGATCAGGACGATGTGCAGAACGTGCACTCGAACTTCGACATTGACCAGAAGCTGCTGGAAGAAGTGGCCGGCTAACGGCCGCGCCGGAAGATTTTCCAAGAGCCGCCCTTGCGGGCGGCTCTTCTTCTTGAGCCGACAAGAGTGTAAAGAAGTTTTCAACACAACCGTGGAAAATTCTGTGGAAAAACACGAAAGTATCCCTGTAAGTGATTCAACGAAAGATGGTTCAGCATTTTGCACCGGAGCGAGTGCTGGCACTCTTGTGCTGCAACCTCTGGCGCGCAGTGCTTGCCGTTCACAGCATTTCATTCCGAGCCCAGCTTGAAACTCCGACTCGACAAACTTATGGTGGATCGCGGACTCGCCGCCTCACGCGAACGCGCCCAGGCGCTCATTCTCGCGGGTAAAGTTTTGGTCAACGACCAGAAGCTCGAAAAAGCTGGCGCGCAAGTTGAGGCGGAAGCTGTGATCCGTCTGCTCGGCGAAGATCTTAAATACGTCAGCCGAGGCGGACTCAAACTTGAGCGCGCGCTCGAACACTGGCATATCGATGCCTCTGGCAAAGTTTGTCTCGATGTCGGCGCTTCCACCGGTGGGTTCACGGATTGCTTGCTGCAGCATGGCGCCGCCCGCGTGATTGCGGTAGATACCGGTTACGGGCAGATGGATTTCAAGCTCCGCCAGGATCCCCGCGTTCGACTGCTGGAAAAGACCAACGCGCGGTATGTGACGGCCGAGGTCATCGCCGAAAAAGCTGACCTCATCGCGATCGATGTTGCCTTCATTTCCGCCACGCTGGTCCTGCCTCCCATAGTAAACGCCGCCTTCCCGCAATCTTTCGAAGAGCGCCGCGGCCGGCAGGTGGTCGTCCTCGTTAAACCTCAATTCGAGGCGGGAAGGGAATTCGTTAATAAGGGAGGCATTGTGCGCGACGAGGCTGCTCAGTTGGCTGCCGTCGAAAGGGTGAAGAGAACTGTGCTGGACCTGGGTTGTTCGCGCATCGATGTGATCGACTCGCCCATCCTCGGCGCGGAAGGGAACCGCGAATTCCTGCTCCGGGGACTCTTCTAATCCCCCGTGTTCCCCCGACTGCCCTGAGCGAAGTCGAAGGGTGCCCCCCGGCGGTTGAGGTTTTCGCCGTCGAATTCTGTACAATCTTTCTTTCACTCGAACATGCCAAGCTCGCGTTCATCTCCTCCATCGAAGGTAGCCGCCATCATCTCGCGTCCGGCGCGGCCGGAGGTTGCGCGCATCTTTCCCGAACTGGTGGCATGGCTCAATGCGCACGGCTACCAGGTTATCGTCGATCCCGAGACCGCCAAGTATTCCAATGGCCACCAGGTAGTGCCGCGTTCACAGATGTCCTCGCGGCCTCTGAATCTGGTTGTGGTGTTGGGCGGCGACGGGACTCTGCTCTCGGCGGTCCGAGCCACCGCTGCAACGGATACTCCGCTGCTCGGGGTGAACCTGGGTTCGCTCGGCTTCCTCACGGATATTCCGCTCGCCTCGCTTTTCCCCATGCTCGACCAGATCGCGCAGGGCCGCGCCGCCGTTGAACAGCGTTCTCTCATGCAGTGTGACTTGCTGCGTGGCGAAGAGATTCTGGGAAGCTACAAGGCCTTCAACGATGTCGTGGTCAACAAGACGGCGCTGGCTCGCCTCAATAATTACGACCTGTTCGTCGACAAGTCATTTGTCTCGAGCTACCGCGCCGACGGAATGATCGTGGCCACGCCGACAGGTTCAACCGCTTACTCTCTCTCCGCGGGCGGTCCGGTAGTGATGCCGACGGTCAAGGCTTTTGTAATTACTCCCGTGGCACCGCATTCGCTCACCCATCGCCCGCTGGTTGTTCCCGATTCGGCGGTGGTCGAAATTCTGCTGCGCAGCGATGAAGAAGTTGCGTATCTCAGCCTGGACGGCCAACCTGGACTCGATCTGAAGGATGGAGACCGTGTCCGCTGCCGCCGCTCTGAACACAAAGTCAGCCTGTTCCGCACCGATGTTGATTTTTTCCACGTGCTTCGTACGAAGTTGAAGTGGGGAGAAAGATAAGATCGCGGTCACAGCTCCGCGGAATACAGTTCGCGCATTTTCTCCCTTCGCCGAATGATCTTGACTGACCTCCCACTTACCAGCACCTCGGCTGGCCGCGGACGCGTGTTGTAGTTCGATGCCAGCACCATTCCATAAGCCCCGGCATCAAGAATCGCAAGCAAGTCTCCCTCTTCCACGCGAGGCAACTCCCGATCGCGCGCGAAGAAGTCGCCGGACTCGCATACTGGGCCGACCACATCGACAATCTCCTGCTGAACCGGCACGCCTTTGTCTTTGGATTGCACCACAGGAACAATCTCATGGTAAGCGCCATAGAGAGCAGGCCGGATCAGATCGTTCATGGCTGCATCCACCACGAGAAATCGCTTGCCATCGTTTTGTTTTCTGTAAAGAACCGAGGTGACCAACACCCCGGCAGGCCCCACAATCGCCCGCCCCGGTTCGAGCAGCAAATGCACATTCAGACCGCGCAGGGGATCGGCCACGGCGCGCGCATAACTCGCAATCTGCCCGGCAAACTCCGATCCCGGTTGTTGATAGGCAATCCCCAGCCCGCCCCCGGTATCGACGTACTCCACCTGGTGTCCGTCAGCGCGCAACTCGCGAACAAAGTCGGCAACTCGAGCGACGGCTTCGGCGAAGGGCGCGACATCCGTGATCTGCGAGCCGATATGAACGCTCACTCCCGCGACTTTCAGATACTGCGCTTCGGAGGCCTTGGCATAGAGAGCGCGCGCACTGCCGATGGGCACTCCGAACTTGTGTTTATGCAAACCCGTAGAAATGTAGGGATGGGTATCGGCCGCCACGTCCGGATTCACCCGAAGAGCCACGCGCGCAACCTTGCGCAATCGCGCTGCGCACTCCGCCAAGGCCGACAGTTCCGATTCGCTCTCCACGTTGAACAGCAGGATTCCGGCTTTCAACGCCGCCGTCATTTCGTCGCGAGACTTTCCCACGCCGGAGAACACGATCTTCCTGGCCGCGCGCCGGTCGGCGGCCAGCACCCGATCCAGTTCTCCGCCCGAAACTACGTCAAAGCCGCAGCCCTGCCGCGCCAGCAGACGCAGAATACTCAGATTGGAATTTGCTTTGACGGAATAGCAGATGGTGTGTGGAACATCGCGAAATGCGTTCTCAAAAGCTGCCAGCCGCTCGTGAATCGTGGTCGCCGAATAAACGTAAAGACGGCGTTCCGTAGCGCTCCGCCAGTTTAGTCAGCGGAACATCATCGCAGTGCAACACCGAGTCCTTCCGGTGCTGGCGAAGAACAAATCCCGGCGGCCGTTCGGAATAAAGCTCGGAATTGACACGGAGAGGTCCCGTGACTTCGCTGCGCCGGGTCATTTTCGTTTTGGAGGAGCCTTGCGGGCGCCGCCCTTGACCTTAATCGCCACCACGGTCTGATCGTCGAACGTCTCGACTCCGGCCGAATGCTCGGCCGCGGCTTTGAAGAGAGAATCCACTACGCAATCGGCCGAGGTTCCCCCGCATTCCGCGATGATCTTCTCGACCCGTCCGCGGCCAAACAGTTCTCCATTCCGGTTGCGCGCGTCCAGAATGCCGTCACTGAAGAATACAAACATGTCTCCGGGCTTCATCTTGAAGCGGAACTCGTCATAGCTCGCATCATCGAAAAGTCCCAGCGGCAAGCCTGTGGCCTCGATCACATGGTTCTTTCCATCGTGAACGTAAACCGGGCGTGGCAAGCCCGAGTTGGCCACCAGCAGGGTGCGATGTTCGTCATCCCACACCGCATAAATCAGCGACACAAATTGCGCCTCGATGCGCCGCTCGGCCAGCGACAGATTCACCGCTGAAAGCATCTCGGCGGGGCCCGGCTCAATGGGCGCGTGCGAGCGCAGGATTCCGCTCACCAACGCCGCGTAGATGGCGGCAGGCGCGCCTTTGCCGCTGACATCGCCAATCACAATTCCCAGCCGCGAAAGCGAGTAGGGAATGAAGTCGTAAAGATCTCCGCCGATGGCTCGCGCCGGAACAAACTTTGCCGCTAATTCCAGGTGTGCCGGCTTCGGCAGCGTCTGGGGAAGCAATCGCATTTGCAGTTCCCGGGCCAGCGCCAAATCCCGCTCCAGTCGGCGTTCCTGCCGCGCGATCTCCTCATACAGGCGCGCGTTTTCAATGGCAATCGCCACCTGCGCGGCCAGCGTCATCATGGTGCGCCGGTGGTCGTCAGTAAAAAAGCCGCGGCGCGTGTGCTCCAGATCGAGCACTCCGATCACTTTGTCTTTATAGATCAGCGGCACGGCCAGTTCCGATCGCGTTTCCGGGTTGCCCTCGATGTAGCGGGGGTCTTTGCTCACGTCGGGCACCAGCACCGCCTGTCTCGTCTCCGCCGCATGACCCACCAAGCCTGCGCCCGAGCGGAATATCGTGCTTCAGGTGAACGTTCTCGTTGAAGCGCAACGAGAAACGATGCTGCAGTTTTTCGCCGGAGGAATCCAGCAGCAGGATGCTGAACATCTGGTAGTCAATCAAGCGCCGCAGCAGCTCCGCGATCCGGCCCAGCAGTTCGTCCAGATTCAGGATTGAGGTCAACTCGCGCGCAATCTCGTTCAGCAGCAGCAGAATTCGCGCCTGCCTTGTGGTGCGCGTGTAGAGTTGAGCATTCTCGATGCCCGCCGCCATTCGCGAAGCGATCAGGGTCAGCAGGCGGCTGTGTTCTTCATTAAAGTAGCCTGGGTCCCGCGCTTCCAGGTCAATCACTCCAATCACACGGTTCTTGGTGATGAGAGGTACAGCCAATTCCGAGCGCACGTTGGGTATGGCAGCGATGTACCTGGGATCCTGCGTCACGTCATCGATCAGAATTGCCTGCCGCAATTGGGCTGCCTGTCCGGTCACTCCTTCGCCCACCTTAATCCGGGCGCGCTCGGCGAACTCTGCGCGGATATCCCACCTGGAAGCGAAAGCGCAGCTCCTGAGTTTTCTCGTTTAGAAGGAGGATGGCGAAGATTTCATAGTCGATGACTTTACGCACCACCTCCGCGACCCGGCGCAGGGTCGTATCCAGGTCGAGCGAAGTCGCCATAACATCGGCGACTTCCAGCAACAGCGGCTCAACCTGCAGATGTTTTTCGTGCTTGCTCAGAACAGACCCCATTGTTTTTTCTATGATAGCAGCCGTGGTTGGAGTACCGAGTACCTGGTACCGAGTACCGCAGGGACTCAATTTGTTGGCAAGCTCGGTACTGGGCACTCGGTACTCGGTATGCTTCACTCCCGCGGCACGATGCAGACATCGGCCAGATTGCGGTAGCGTTCGGCATAATCGAGTCCGTAGCCCACGACGAATTCATCGGGAATGGTGAAGCCAACGTAGTCGCCTTGCAGAGGCAGTTTGCGGCGCGAGGGTTTGTCGAGAAGGGCCGCGATCTTCAGCGATCGAGGCTGATGCGCCAGCAGCAGTTTCTTCAGAACGGTGAGCGTCAATCCCGTATCCAGAATGTCCTCCACGACGATCACGTTCTTGTCCTTCATGGACTGGTCAACATCTTTCGTCAGCTTCACTTCGCCGGTGGAATCCCAGCCGCTTTTGAGTTCCTGAGTCGGGCTGGGACGGTTTCCGTAACTGGAGACGCCGATGAAGTCGAAAGTCGCGTCGAGCTTCACCTGCCGCGCCAGGTCAGCCAGAAAAATCGCCGAGCCTTTCAATACGCCGACCAGGATCACCGGCTGGCCCGCGAAGTCGCGCGTAATCTCCGCGCCCAGTTCGGCGACTCGTTTCGCAATCTCTTCCCGCGAAATCAGCACCTTGAGTTCTGTCATGGCGTTTCATATTAAACTAAAGTTCAGTCGCAGGCCCATGTCGGGCTGGAATTTTCGCTCAAGGTCAACGCAAGCGGCTGGCGGCCGGAGCTATTATTCATGAATCTCAAAGGCATTCAACTTACATGGCTGGGCCACGCAACATTTCGCATCGTAACTCCCGGTGGCCGGACCGTCATCATCGATCCCTGGATCATGAACAATCCGGCGTGCCCGGCCTCCGAGAAGAAGGTGAAGCACGTCGATGTTCTGCTGTGCACTCACGGCCATGGCGACCACATTGGAGATGCGGTCGAGATCATCAAGCAGCATAATCCGCAGGTCGTCGGCATTCCGGAATTGTGCGGATGGCTGGAGAAAAAGGGCGCCAAGCAAATTGCCATGATGAACAAGGGTGGCACGCAGAAGATCGGCGACATCAAAGTCACCATGGTGCACGCCGATCACTCCTGCGGCATTCAGGATGGCGACCAGCTCATTTACGGCGGCGAAGCTTGCGGGTACGTGGTCGAATTTGAAAACGGCGTCAAGATCTATCATGCCGGCGACACCAATGTTTTCGGAGACATGGCGATCATCCGCGAGCTTTACGCGCCTGAAATCGTCATGCTGCCGATCGGCGACCATTTCACCATGGGGCCGCGCGAGGCCGCTTACGCCTGCAATCTGCTCAAGCCGAAAACCGTGATTCCCATGCATTTCGGCACGTTTCCGGTGTTGACGGGAAGTCCGGCCGAATTGCAGAAGCTGGTGCCTGGCGTCGAAATCGTCACCATGAAGCCGGGCGTGACCGTCAGCAATTGAGACTGCAACCGATCAACCAGAATCGAAATCCGAGGGAGACAAGTGGCCGCAAAATAAGCCGAAAAAAGACAAGACAAACCCAACTGGCGGCACTACAACTTCACCACCGCCGGCCCGGTCGACGATTATCTGTACTCCATGCTTCCCAAGCGCGATGAAGTGCTGGCGGAGATGGAAGACTATGCCAGCAAGCACAAATTCCCATCGTTGGCCCCGCCGTGGCGCGCGTGCTGCAGCAACTTGCCTTGATGATCAATGCCAAGACGGTTTTCGAGTTGGGCTCGGCCATCGGATATTCGACCATCTGGTGGGCGCAAGCGGTGGGCGAAAAAGGCCGCGTTATCTACACGGACGGCGATCCCAAGAATGCCGAGCGGGCTCGCGGTTATTTCGATCGCGCCGGCGTTTCCAACCGCATCACGCTCCACACCGGCGATGCGCTGGAAGTTCTCTCCGAGCAGAAGCAGCAGTACGACATTATTTTCAACGATGTCGACAAAGAGGATTATCCGCGCGTGCTGCGCCTGGTTTCGCCGCGTCTGCGCAAGGGCGGATTGTTCATCACCGACAATGTTTTGTGGAGCGGGCGGGTCGCGGAGAAAAATCCGAAAGATCCGCACGACCAAGGCGATCCTGGAGTTCAACCGTCTGCTTTACAACTCCGGGGATTTCTACACAACGATCCTGCCGATTCGCGACGGGCTTGGCGGTTGCGTTGAAGAAGTAGATGACAGTAGAGCAGATTAGATCGATTTCACGGGAATCGCCAGCAGATCCTCCACCAGCCCGACTTCTTTCTGCAGGAACGGTTCGGCGTAAGTCACTCCGCCCAGCATGCCGTAATACCGCGCCATCGCATTCCACGCGCGCGCGAATTTCATCGTGGGCAGGGAAGATGTCTTTGCCGGCCTCCTGATCGCTGAACTGCGACTTGTAGGCGAGGATGGAAGCGAACTTCTGCTCGAACTGCTCGCTGATGTCGACCACAAACGTCGGACGCACATCGTAGTAAAGCGTGGCGTAGATAATCTTGAATGGACGATGCGGCGCGAGCGGTTCGTAGCCGCTGGCATCCCGGAATTGCTTTGGCTGAGAGCTGATGGCTGAGAGCTGAGCGCAGCTTCGCCAGCCCCGCCAGAAAGCAAGCCTCGTATCCCAGCACCGAACGAGTGTAGTGATCCGGATGCCGTCCCTTCCAGTAAGGCAGAATCACCACGCGCGGCCGAGTCTCGCGGATCACGCTCGCCACTTTCAGGCGATTCTCCCAGGTATTTTCGACGCGGCCGTCGGGAATATCGAGCGCTCGGCGCCAGCCACGCCGAGAATTCTTGCCGCGTCTGCCGCTTCGCGCGCGCGATCTTCGGCGGTGCCGCGCGTGCCCATTTCGCCTTGCGTGAGATCGAGAATGCCGGTCCGCTGCCCGCGCTGCGCCATCTTCAGCAGCGTGCCGCCGCAGGTCTGCTCCACGTCGTCGCGGTGCGCGGCAATGGCCAGAATGTCGAGATGGGGAGTCGAAGGGCATGTCAGTCCAGATTGCCCTGTTCGAGCACGACATTCTCGCGCACGATCAGCCGGTGCGCCGCCATTTCTTTCAGCGTAGGCAGGACGCGGCTCACGTGTTCATCGGTGTCCACGAAGATAATGATCACGGGCAGCTTGCCGCCGGCCTCGACCAGGTGCGCCGTTTCCACGCGATGCCGTCCTAGAAATCCGGCGACGGCGTGAAAGGCAGTCGCGGCATACGACATTTTCCTTGCGCAGGTAGTTGAGAATCTCCAGATGCAACGGCCGGTGGTGCCACTGGTCGGCTTCATTCAAATAGATGGTGACCTGCACTGCCATGGCGTTCGCCATTTTACACCGCGCGCGCCAGCGCCATGCCCGCCAAAGCGCCGCCGAGGCAAAGAAAATTATTGCTGAGGATGTTGGCCAGCATCAGTCCCCACTGGCCCTTGCTCGAAGTACAGCCATGGTTTCGAAAGGCGTAGCTGGAAAAAGTGGTGAACGAACCGCAGAAGCCGATCACCACCAGCAGCCGCCAGCGGGGATCGACCAGCACGCGCTCGGTGAGTCCAGATGACAAAGAAGCCAACGATAAAGCTGCCCACGATGTTGATGAAAAGCGTGCCGTAAGGGAAGACGGGCCGAGTTCCGATGGCGGCGAGGCGGCTCAGCAGATAACGCAGGATTGGCGCCGACGATGGCGGCGAAGGAGATAGCAAGAAAGCTGTTCACGATGCGCAGTTCTCTCCCTACAAACTCAATCGTTGGATTTTGTAGGAGTCTATCAGCCTGAGCGCTTAACAGCTGCAGGCGGTTATGGCGAACTCCATCGCCGTGCATTATTTTTATCATAGACCAGGTGGCCGTAAAGATCTAACAGCAAGAGGCATTACGGCTTGGGCGTAACCTTTGAGATTGGTTTTTCGTTTGCGTTCGACCAGCCTAGCCGTAACTGCCAATCGCTGATTGCTAAGCGTTGCGTTATTTCTTCCGCTCCACCAGATACCGCGCCAACTCCTTCAGCGTCTCGGCACGTTCGCCGAAGCTCTCCAACTCTTCGAAATGCCGCGCTCACCAGCGAATCCGCCTTGCGCTCGGACTCTTCAATCCCAAACAGCGCCGGATAGGTTGCTTTCTGTGCGGCGGTATCTTTGCCGGCAGTCTTGCCGAGCTGCTCGGAGGTCTGGGTCACATCGAGCACATCGTCGACAATCTGAAAGCCAAGCCCAATCGACTGCCCAAACGCCCGCAGCTTCTCAACTTCGTTGTCCTTTGCTCCGGCATAGAGCCCGCCACTGACCAGGCTGGCCGTGATCAGCGCCGCGGTCTTCGCGCGATGGATATATTCCAGCATCTCCGCCGTGGGCTTGGTGTGTTCGGCTTCCAGATCCACGACTTGGCCGCCGATCATGCCATCGAGCGTGCCGGTGCCGCGCGCGATCTCTTCGATAATCCGCACACGCGCCTCCGCCGGACATTCCAGCCGCGCCAGAACTTCATAGGCCTGAGTCTGCAAGCGCGTCTCCCGCCAGAATCGCGATGGCTTCGCCGAATACTTTGTGGCATGTGGGACGCCCGCGCCGCAGATCGTCATTGTCGAGCGCGGGAAGATCGTCGTGGATCAGCGAGTAGGTGTGCAGCATCTCCAGCGCCGCGCCCAGTTCTTCGATTTTCTTTGGGCAACGATCCCGCGACCATGCGGCCCGCCTCCATGCACAGCACCGGCCGCAGCCGCTTGCCGCCGGCAAACACACTGTGGCGCATGGCCTTGTGAATGGAGACCGGATGCTGGGTTTCCAGCGGAATCAGCCGGTCCAGCGCCGCGTCCGTTAGCGCCCGCCCTTGTTCAAGAGTTTCTTGCAGCATTGAGCAGTGAGTATAACAAGGCGGCGTCGCTGAAGCTCGGACACAAAGCGAGTAGACGACTTGGACGGCGGTCCTCGCTGGGTAGAAAGAGGATGCGGACGTTCTCTAAATTGGTGGATGACTCTATGCTGCAGCGCTCCTTGCGACTGCCACGCTCCGCAAGACGGAAGTCAGAACATTCTGACGTCATCGGCCGGCACACGTCGCTGGCTCCAGCCTCCAGCGCGGCGATCCACAATTCCTCATCTGGTACGCGATGGGTGCACACGATGGGCAGGGAGGGAAAATCGTGGTGCAAGTTCCGCACATCGGTCAGACGCGAGTACTCCATATCGAGAATCACGACCTCCGGGCGGTTCTTGGCGACTCGCTCGCGGAGTTCGTCCCCGGAACGCGTCAAATGCACTGAATGGAAGTGAGAAGAAAGCCTGCCGGCCAGAGACTGGGCGACCCTGGGATCGCTTTCGAGAACTACGACACTAAAGCCCATAGATCCTCCTGACTTACAACCGTCAGAAACGGCGGACTAGGGCTGCGGGGAAGGGTTCGGAACCACTACTCCACAGACATTACAGCTTAACGAGCCACCGGCGGACAGATACGCGCCTACCTCTACCTGCGGGCAGGCGCCTTTTCCGTTAAGGGCTCGAAGGGTTCGGCCTGGAGCTTCCCGTTTTTCTTCAGCAGAATCTCCACTTTGCCTTCAGCCTGCTCCAGTTCCTTGCGGCAGGTGGAGGAGAGATTCATGCCTTCTTCGAAGAGGGTGAGAGATTTTCCAGAGGCACATCTCCCTTTTCCAGTTCCTGAACAATTTTTTCCAGTCGCTGAAGGCACTCTTCAAATTTGGCCAACGGGTTTAGCTCCTTCTCTATTGTATGCTACTATTTGCGACGGGGTGTCCAGTCTTTTTTTGTAAATAGTTGATGAATAGACGTCCGTTTCTCCGGAAAAGGGAATCTCTAAACTGTGGTGCGGACTCTTCGTTCCCAAGAGCCTCAAGCACATCGACTGCCGAGCTGTAGCGTCCCTGCGGCGCGCTGATCTGCGCTCCCTGCACCGTGTGTCGAACCGCGAGCAGCATCTCCCGGGCAATGGCCACGCCCTCCTCTCTTGCCGCTTCCGGCGTTTGCGCCCGCTGCCATTCGTTCCAGAATCGAATCAGGCACCGAAACCCGCAGTTCGTTCTTCATAAACTCGGCATTGCGCACGCTGACCAGCGGCCAGATCCCCGCCACCACGGGAATGCGGCAAGTGCTCGATCCTGCCGCAGAAAGTTCTCCAGCAGGCGGATGTCGAAAACCGGCTGCGTTACCGCGTATTCGGCTCCCGCTGCGACCTTGTATTCAAAGCGCCGGATCTCTTCATCCAGGTCGGTGAGTCCCGGATTCGCGCCCACGCCGATCACAAATCCCGTGCCAGCTCCGATCGGATTCCCGCCAAGATCCAGTCCTCGGTTCAGGTTGTGAACGATATTGACCAGGCCGATGGCATCCACATCGAATACGGCGGTCGCGTCCGGATAATTGCCCATCTTCGGCGGATCGCCGGTAATGCAGATCAGGTTCTTGATTCCCACCGCAGCCGCGCCCAGAAGATCACTCTGAATGCAGAGCACGTTGCGATCGCGGCAAGTGTAGTGCAGGATGGCATCGATTCCCGCTTCGCGCTGCACCAGCAGCGAAAGCGCCTGGTTGCTCATGCGTGCCGAGGCCCGCGGGCTGTCGGGAATATTGACCGCATCCACGCCCACCGATTTCAGAAAGCGTGAGCCTTCCAATTCCTTGCGGATATCGGTTCCTTTGGGAGGAACCACTTCCACCATCGTGACGAATTCTCCGCGAGCCAGCTTCGCCCCCAGGAGCGATCGTTCTTCCAAAGGCTGCGCCGGTGTCGCCTGGGCGCGGCTGCGGCTCGTCGCACTGGGCCGCAGCTGCCTTTCCTCTGGCCTCGCCTACCCGCAGCGCGGATTTCATTACGCGAATATGGTCGGGAGTGGTTCCGCAGCATCCCCCAACGATGCGCGCGCCTGCAGCCACAAACTTGCGCGCGTAACTCGCCATGTACTCGGGAGAGCACAGGTAGATATTTCTGCCTTCCACCGAGCGCGGAATGCCGGCATTCGGCTGTGCGGCAAGCGGCAGGGAAGTAGCGGCACGCACGCGCTCGATGGCGTCCAGCATGGCCACCGGACCCACGCTGCAGTTGCAGCCGATAACGTCCGCGCCCCACTCCTCAAGCCGCGGCGCAAAGGTCTCTGGATCGGAACCATCCAGACAATTGCCGTCCTCATCGATCGTGACCTGCACCACCAAAGGCAATTTTGCGCCCACGTCCTTGGCCGCCAGCATGGCCTGATGGAGTTCCTCAAGGTATCCGAAGGTTTCCAGCATCAGCAGATCAACGCCGCCTTCCGCCAGGGCCGTCAATCTGCTCGCGGAATGCCTGGCGCGCTTCCTCGAAGGAGGTTTTTCCCAAGAGGCTCGATTCTGGTTCCCAGTGGGCCAACCGATCCCGCCACCCACACATCGAAGCTCTTGGCGGCTTCCCGGGCCAGCCGCGCGCCTGCCCGGTTAATTTCGTGCACTTTGTCGGCAGGCTGTGCCGTGCGAGGCGGAAAGAATTGGCTCCGAAGGTATTGGTTTCGATGATTTCGGCCCCAGCCTGCAGATAGTCGTGGTGAATGCCACGAATCAGGTCGGGCTGGGAGAGATTCAGCTCGTCGTAGCAGCGGTTGATGAAAACGCCCTTGGCGTAAAGCAGCGTTCCCATGGCCCCGTCGCATAGAACTGGGGACTGCTTGATCCGGGCAAGAAAATCAGCCGCCATAGATTGACCAGAATACAGGATGAGTGCAGTTTCTGTGCATCTGGGCATAGTAGCTTCCCGCGGCACCCGGGCTGGCTGCCGTATGATCCGAATCAACAGTGCGAAGGCGAGGCGAAGCGCAGCGGTGCTCTGGCCTCTGTTATAATCCGCTATTTCGCAGCTTAAATCTCTGGTTTTCCTGTAGTTAGGAGCCTGCACGTTTGAAGAAATCCGCTCTCTTGGCTGCTTTTGTCTGCCCTGCTTCTAGTCGCCAGTTTCGGTCTTGTCTCCTGTGGAGGGAGTGCAGAGCACAACCAAACCGCCCAGCAGATTGACCACCCGCGTTCTGGCCTCGCAGAGCGTCTCAAGCCCGACGGCATCTCCCGGTCTCATCATCGTTGACGGTGAGATCGACACGCTGGGACGGGCGGCGAAGTCAGTGCCGGCGGTTCTCCCGGCCTCATGGCGATATCTCCGGATCGAGCCACTTTGCTGGCCTTTGATTCGGCGACCAATAAGCGTCGAAGTGATCAACACCAAGACGGAAGCTTAGACCGGAAGCATACAACTTCCCGGACCGACCATCAGCATGGTCGCTCCTGAACACAGGCCGGCTATGCGGCGGTGCCTTCGGCTCCACTTAACGGATCGGGCGCCCCTCTCCCGGGGCCGTCGTGGAGATGAACCTTGTCTCCGGGGGCATCACAGCCACGATCAGCGTTCCCAACGCGCAAACCGTGGTCGCGAGTCCGAGTGGAACCCAGCTCTTGGTTTTCAGCAACGATTCGGATGCCGTGACCGTCGTGTCGCCGCTTCTGGTGAATACTGGGAACTCCGGTCACGGTCACGGTGCCTGGTTTCGACCAGTCCCGTGTATGCGGTCTTCAGCAGTGATGGCAGCACCGCCTACATTTTGAATTGTGGCGCGCAGTGCGGAGGTACGCAGGCCAGCGTCAGATTCTGAACATGAGCACGACCCCGCCGACGGTCGGAGCACCGGTTCCGGTGAATGGCGCAACGATTGCGCTTCCTGAGCGGTTCCACGCTCTACGTGGCCGGGCAAGGTACACCCACCGGCCCTCTCTGTGCCTCAATCCGGCGCAGCCGCCACTGCCGCAACATTGCGGGACGCTCGACATCGTCAATCTGACTCGATGCAGGATCCGTATTACAACAATCCGGCCACGAAATTGCCATCACCGACGGCTACCACGACCGCATCGATATGAGCGTCAACGGCCAGCTCTTCATCGGATCGCACGCCTGCACCAACATCGGCAATGTCAACAACTCCCCAGGGAGAAGTGCGCGGCTGCCTCTCCATCTTCAACACGCACCGAACACCACAGTCGGTCATCCCGCCGGATAACGGCGACGTCACCGGCCTGCAGAGCTTCACCACTCGGTGATGTCGAGTATGTTGCCGAGGGCGGCAACCTGCGCGTATACGACACGCTCACCGATAGCCTGATCCTGCCCAACACTTATATTGAAACCGGAACGCATCATCGATCACCGGCCAAATCATCGACGTGAAGGCCGTCGACTTCTTTCTGATACAGGTTTTTCTGATCCGAATCTTTCGGATCCAAGTCACACGCCGCTATCTTGCCGGTTCCAGCACCAGCCGATGCGCCCCGCTCGCTTCCACCGCTTGCGGGGTGAAAGGCAGCGTGAAGGTCGAGCCTTCATACCACGCCTTCCATTGATCCATGTAGTACGGGCTTAGGAAGTTTCCGCCCTGGCCGGTAACCGTATTCAAGGTGGATTGGTCGAGGTCGGCAAGGTTCGCGGTGAAGCGTTCTGACGGCCCGTGATGGCGCGTCACAGCTTTCACCGTGTAGCCGCTGCCCGATTGTTCCTGCACTCCCGGCGCGGTCCAGCGCCGGACCAACGGAATTTTTCCCAGCACGGGATGCTCAATTTCAACCGCGTTAACGCTGCCCCAATGCCACGAAGCCAAATCCTTGTGGAGTTTCCGGCCCGTTCACCGCGGCCTCCACCGCGGCAGTCAGCAGTTCGTCGTAGTTCGGATATTTTTCCGGCAGCCAGCGCTTGGGTTGATGCAGCAGAACATTCTGCAGCCACACCGTTCGCATCTCCAATGGTAGGTCTTCCAACTCAAAGTGGTTTCCTGCTGCTTCGGATCTTCCGGGCGCAGCTCCCAGCCGGGGTTCGAGCAGCAGGCGCGTCAGTTCCTGCGCCGAGCGCACCGCAATCGTCGGTGCCGCCGATGATGCCAGCATTCGCCCATCCCAGTTGCGCATGAGGTCGGCAGCCTGCTTCGCCCGCGCCGAGGGCTTGGCGGCATGGTCGACGGCATAGACAAAACGCTCCGCTGCGAACAGATCATTTTCCGAGTGAACATCGTTTTGCAGCGCGAGCATGTCCGCGGCAGCAAACTTCCGGCCCGATTCCAGCACGTGATAAATGCGCTCCGTGCGCCACGGCGCTTCCCACTCCGCGCTGATGGAATAGGGATAGCCATCCGGCGTGATGCGCCCGTTCGCAGTCGCGATCACTCCCGAAGGAGGATTGTAGATGCTCGGCAGTTTGTCGAAAGGAATGTAGCCCGTCCATTCGTGAGCATCGTCGGCCCCGCTGACCGGCAGACTGCCGTCGCCGGCGGCGCGAATCGGAATGTGCCCCGTGGTCTGATAACCGATGTTGCCGTCCACATCGGCATAAACCACATTCTGTCCCGGCGCATCGAGTTGCGAAAACGCCTTGCGGAATTCTTCCCAGTTCTGCGCGCTATCGACATCGAAAAACGGCATGTGCAGGCCGTCATACAGCGTCCAGCGCAGCGCAATCTGCCGCGTCTCGCCCGGCAAAATGTCGGTGACGATCGGCCCGTGCCGCGTGATCTTCACATCCAGAGTGACGTCCGGCTTTCCCTTGACGTGGATCACCTCGCCCGGTGCTCCGGCTGCTGCCAGCCTTTCGGCGTCTGGTAGGCTCCCTGCGCGTTGAAGTTCTCGATGAATGCATCTGCCACCGTGGGCCCAACATTGGTGAATCCCCAGGCGATGCGCTGATTGTGGCCGACGATCACATACGGCATTCCGGGCAGCGTAACTCCCGCCACATCCAGATTCCCGGCTGATTGCACCGCCTGGTTCACCAGTTTCAGATGCGCTTCATACCACAGGTTCGGCATCTGGTGGCCGAGGTGCATGTCGTTCGACAGCAGCGGTTTGCCTGTGACTGTGTGCGCGCCTGAGACCACCCAGTCGTTCGATCCATTCACTGCTTCCGGAGTTTGCTGTGTCCAGATTTCGGCTCCCTGCGCCTCTCTGCTGCGTCACCGAGTTGTCCGGACCTCGTCGTCATCGTCCTCATCTTCGTCGTCGGAGTCGCCTTGATTTTCCTGGTCGTGAGGTCTTCCCGCATCACCGTTGGCGGACGATCATGCCAGGACCGGTTCACGTACAGATCGGCCGTCAACTCCGGCCCCAGCTTGGCCAGAATCTTCTCTCGCGCGAGCGTGTCTCCGAAGGTGTAGTAGTTGAGATCCTTCACCATCTGGTTTGCAATGACAATGGAATCTTCTGCCTGCCACGGCTTCGGCCGATACTTCAAAATGTGGAACTCAATCGGAAGCCGATTGTCATGGGTCTCGATGAATGCATTCACTCCACGCGCGTAAGCATCGAAATAAGAGCGATCGCGCGGACTCGCCATCTGCAGCGATTTTCTGGCCGCCGCCCGCAGTCCCAGGATGCGTTGCTCCCGGTCGATCTTCAGCGTGTCCTCGCCCAGAATCTCGGAGAGTTCCCCGGCTCCGAAGCGCCGCATAATATCCATCTGCCAGAGCCGGTCCTGCGCCGTCACGTAGCCCTGGGCGAAAAATAAATCTTCCAGAGTCGCGGCCTCGATCGTGGGAACGCCGTGACCGTCCCGCGTAACTTTCACGCGCCGCCGAAAGCCCTTTCACCTGGTGCCTTCCGTCGAGCTGGGGCAGCGCTAGGCGGGCGATGAGGTAGGCGTAAGAAGCCACGCCCGCCGCCAGCAGAACCAGAATCAATAGCAGCCACAGGAAAATGCGTAGCCCGGTCGAACGCCGCGCAACAGGAACGCCAGTCACAGTAAGAGTGCTCATGAGCAAGTTTGATTCTAGCAGCCGTCAACTGCTCCTATTTACCCTGGAACCCGTGTGTCCTTCTGTGGTAGAGATTTTCTAACGCGCCGCCACGCACTGAAAATGAATTTCATTTTCAAGATGCCCGATGCTATCCTGACGGTTCATGCTGCAGAAGCGAATCCCCCAGAATCGGATAGATGACCAGCCCTCCATCTCGCGCGAGATGGTGCGCGAGGCCCAGGAGATCCTCCACCAGCATCTCAAGCGTGTGGGCCTGAAGCAGACGGCGCAGCGCGACACCATTCTGCGCTCTTTCCTTGAAACCCGCGACCACCTCTCCACCGACGAACTCCACCGCCTCGTCCAGAAGAAGGATGCCGGGATCGGCTATACCACGGTCTATCGCACTCTCAAACTGCTGGCCGAGTGCGGACTCGCCAGCGAAGTCGCCTTCCACGACGGCATCGCCCGCTACGAGCACCAGTACAACCGCCGCAGCCATCACCACATGGTTTGCACCGAATGCGGCAGTTCGGTAGAATTCTTTTCCCGCGAAGTGGATCAGTTGGAGCAGGAAATCGGCCGCAGACACCACTACACCACAACCCGTCACACCTTTCAGATTTACGGCCTTTGCGAAGACTGCGGCAAGAAGAATACGGCTGCGCGGCCGGCCTGAAGGAATTCATGTCCATCTCCTGTCCCCAGTGCGCCGCCTCCATGCCCGAGACCGCCGCTTACTGTCCCGGCTGCGGCCGCTCCATGCTTCCAGTCGAGCGCGCCTGCGGGACCGTTGGTGCGCTGCCGGAGACGCTGGCTGGGGCCCTCGCTTATCTCACAATTATCCCAGCGATAGTTTTTCTTTTCGTCGAACCGTACAGCAAGAATCGCTTTGTGCGCTTTCATTCTTTTCAGTGCATCGGGCTATGGCTCGTGGTCGTGGTAGTGGGAGCGTTGCTCAGGGTGGTGGGCTTCGTTGTGTTTTTTATCCCGATGTTCGGCCCCCTGCTCGTCTGGTTGGTGTCCGGGATAAGTATTCTCGCGTTTTTCGCAGTTTGGGTCGTGCTCGTGGTGAAGGCTCTGCAAGGGGAGATGTTTAAGCTTCCGCTGGTGGGCGACTTCGCTGAGAAGCAAACTCCCGCGAGCTAGTTCGTTTCAGCGTTCCTCTTCGTGTGACTTCGCGTCGCTGGCGGTTAGGTTCCTCGGATTGACCTGCGTACCCGCTCAAGTTGCTATTTGCTTCGCGCGCCCTTTTCTGGTATTTTGCCGCAACGTCTCTCGGGACGCTACACGTGCGGTCTAACTGCCGCCTGGGTTTTGAGCGAAAAGGGGATTCCAATGGCATTTTGCAATAGTTGTGGTGCACAGATAGCCGACGGCACAAACACATGCGCAACCTGCGCCAGTCGGGCCACAGCCGCGCCCTCCGCCGCTGCATCTGGAATGGCGGACAACGTCGCCGGAATGCTGGCCTATGTGACCTTCATCCCGGCCATCATCTTTCTCGTAACCCCGCCCTACAACCAGAGCCGCTTCGTTCGCTTCCATTCCTACCAGAGTATTTTCTTCTGCGTCGCCGTGTTTGCCATCCAAGTCGTACTGTCGATTTTGACCGTCGTTCCACTATTGATTTTCATTACCGGACCTTTGCACTTGCTGGTTGCCTTAGGAGCCTTAGTTCTCTGGATCATCCTGCTGCTGAAGGCCAACCAGGGCCAAATGTTCAAGCTCCCCGTGATCGGAGACCTGGCGGAGAAACAGGCGGGCTAGGCCTCGGCTCGCTGCCGGAAAAGATGGCTCTGAACCTGCTGCCTCCGCGCACTCCGCAGTGAGGGGATAAGGGCGTGGTGGCAGTTGTTTCCTTCGTGTTACTGAGTGGCCTTAGTGGTTAAGCTTTTTTCCCAACGAACCCAGGACTGAGAGTGATCGCCGCTTGACTTTCTTCCTCTAAGCTGTCATTCCTATTAGCTTTTACCCCGCCATCGAAATCCAGCGGATGCAGTCTTGCGGACGGCGGGAATTTTTGCACGATTGGGGCATGGAGTGAAAGTCAGAGTCTTTTACCACGACAAGTGCTTCGACGGAGCTTCCTCCGCCGCGATCTTCTCCCGTTTTTATCGCGAACGCATTCGCGCAGACGCCGACTTCGTCTTCTCCGGTCTGGTGCATCGCGCGGGATCGCTCTTTGACGAATCCCATTTTGACGGCGACGAAAACGCCATCGTCGACTTCAAGTACTCCCCTTCGCCCAAAATCACATGGTGGTTCGATCATCATCAGAGCGCGTTTCTCTCGCCCGACGATGCGGCCCACTTCGAGCGCGACCAGAGCAATCGAAAGTTCTACGATCCGGACTTCAAGTCCTGCACCAGTTTTATCGCCATGATCGCGCAGCAGCGCTTTGGCTTCGATCCCGCTCCCCTGGCCGACCTCGTGCATTGGGCCGATATCATCGACGGCGCCCTCTACGCCGACGCCAAGACCGCGGTTGAGATGCAGGCGCCCGCGATGAAGTTAACCATGGTCATTGAGTCCGCGCCTGACCGGTTCGTCCCCAACCTCATTCCGCTCCTCGCCACTAAACCTCTGGCTGCCATTCTGGAGGAGCCTTTCGTGGCGCCGCTCCTGCCTCCGCTGCTCCGTCGTCACGAACTCTCGATCGAAATTCTAAAGCAGCGTACCGAGTGCATCGACGGAACAATTTTCTTCGACGTCACCGATCACGATCTCGAAGGCTATAACAAGTTCGTTCCTTACTATCTCCATCCTGAATCTATCTATAGCGTGGGACTCAGCAAAAGCAGCTTCCGGGTGAAGGTTTCGGTAGGCTCGAACCCGTGGGCTCCGGAAGAACCGGTCGTCAATCTGGCCAAAATTTGTGAGCGCTACGGAGGCGGCGGGCACGCCCGGGTGGGCGCCATCTCTTTCAACGTGAACCAGCACGCCGCGGCTATCAAGGCTTCCCGTGAAATCGTCAACGAGCTTCGCGCCGCGGTTCGCGCCAGGAAAGGCTGATTACCATTGCGGGACTGTCCCTTTCCGTCATTGATTGCCAAAGAGAAGAACGATGCGGCAGCCGTGGTACTCTGAGAGTTGCTTGCGCGCCGCATGCTCTTGCCCGCAACGAAAATCGACCTGCAACGCGCCCAGAAAAGTCTGCTGCGCGCGGTTGCTTCCTTCGAGTTCACCAAGGGCATTTTTGTTTTGCTGATCGGCCTCAGCGCCCTCCTGCTTGTTCACAAAGATGCCTGGGTGATTGCCGAAAGCATGCTGGCGCTGTTGCACATCAGCACCGATCGGCACTCGGCGCAGCTTTTTCTCGATTTTGCCGACCGGCTCACCGATGCCCGCTTGTGGGCGGCAGCGGAACTTGCATTTGCCTATTCTCTCTTGCGTTTTGTCGAGTCCTACGGCCTGTGGAAGCAACGTACCTGGGCAGAATGGCTTGCCTTCGTGTCTGGGACTCTGTTTCTTCCGCTTGAAATCCACGGGCTCATGCGGGGCGTCACGATCCTGCGGTCGGCGATATTTGTGGCCAATGTTGGAATTGTTCTCTACATGTTTTTCCTGCTGCGCGCGGGCCGCCGCCACCGGCGGGAACTACAGTCGGTTGAGCCCGAAACCCCCGGCTAGAGCGCAGACGAGAGTGACAGGTAGGGTCCAACGACTCTGGCTGGGAACTGTCCTTCTGTTTCATAATTTACAACTGCCGCACGGAGGAGGTCCCATGCGCGTCTTCTGTTCTTGTATGTTGCTCGTGTTGTCCGCCCTTGGAATCGCTTCTGCCCAGGACACGAATTTTCCCGCTGGCCCGCAATATCTAATGAACTATGGTTCGCCTTTATTTGCGCGTCCCATTTCCACGCCTTCTATTTCATTCACCCAGCCGCCTCTTGACGTTGGCGCCAGCAATGCCACCGGCATCCTCATCGCTGGCTCCGGAAATCAGACCGTCTTGCTGCCAAATCCAAGCGCTCCACCCGAGATAGACCTGTTTCCCATCTTCTACGGCGGACCTCCTGCCAGCGTTATCGAGATCAGTTTTCCCTCTGAACCGTCCTCCAATCGGCTTCCGGCCAGCATTCTCGATACTGGAGTCTGGCAGATTACCACCGCTCAGGCATTGCGCGAACGTGGCTATGGACTCACCCTGGTAGAAGCGACTGAATACGGCAAGGCGCAAGCCCGGCACGCGAATCGCGTCTACACCAATGCCGACATCGAGCGACTACGCAGTGGCAGCTAGAGAGGGCGCTTGATCGAAGGAGCTGGCTTATGAGGAGCTGGGTTAAATGAGAATCAGGCGCTACGGTTTGGCAGGACTGACGGGTTCGTCCCCGCGGCAAAGGGCCCAGCACGTGAGTACGCCAATCGCCGCGATCCCGGCTCCCTTGGCCCAAGGGCTGTTTAGGATGGCTCCATTGGCATCGAGCGGTTGGGCAGGCTGGGACGCTGCACGGCACCGTTCGTCTCGAGTGACTTGCTCACCTCGATGTACCGTCACGTCAGAGGATCCGGCATTCTTTGACTGCCGCGGCGCCACCCGCTGGTAGTGAATCTTGACATCGTTCTCGTGCGCAAACACCGTCACCTTTCCATCCGTATCGGTGACGTCGTAACTCGTCCATTCTGGTGCTCGCGGAATGACAATCATGCAGTTCACGCGCACTCTCATGCCGCGCCCGCTGTTTACTTGCAAGCTGCCCGAGTCGAGGACCAGTTCGTCTTCCTCAAACTGCACCCGAGTGCTGGGTCGGATCGTGACCGTGGACCCGTCAGCGTCGATTTTCGCTGTGCTATCTTTCCGCGTTTCGACCATGTCGTACGGAAAAATCGCGGAGGAATTGGGCGCAAGTTTCCCATTCAGCCATGCGCCTCCATCGCTGTGGAGCATCGCCCGCCCGAGATCCTGCCCTGGTAGCGACGCCGAAAAAACAATGATCATCAAAACGACGATCATCGCGTCCCAAACATGCTTGCGCATTTTAGCCAAACAGACCCCCGCCTTTGTCCGCACACACCGCTTGCTACGAGGATAGCCTGCCGGCATTTTTGCCGGCTATTGCCTTGGGTGATTACCCATACTCAGTTTTAGCCGCTCGTTGGCTGGATCGTTTGAAGCTGAAGGCACAATGGAGTCGAAGGAACCAGAGACATCCGATTCTTCCGGCTGATGGCTAGACGCGGGCAAAGTCGATAAATCCCCGCTGCACGTCGGTGCGAATCAGTTTGACGCGGAGTTTGTCTCCGACGTCGACTCCCTGATGACCCTGAGCCAGCAATCCCTCGACGTGCGGTTGCGCCACGCGGACAAACGTTCCATTGGGAGTCACGCCAGTGACGACGGCGTCGAAGATGGCGCCGATGCGATTCTGCATGGCGACCGCGGCCAGGTGCTTGGACATTTCGCGCTCGACTTTTCGCGCCGCGTCCCCCTTCTCGGTGCAGTTGGCGGCGATCATGGAAAGTTCGCTATCCGAGTAAGGACTGGGCTGGCCCGCGAGCCCGGCTTTGATAATTCTTTGCGTCACCATGTCAGCGAAGCGGCGATTGGGAGCCGTGGAGTGCGTGTAATCCTGAACCGCCAGGCCGAAGTGTCCCGGCGCGGGATCGCCGGGGCGCTCCAGCACGTATTCTCCGGGGCCAATCAGTTTGATCACGGCGAGGGAAACGTCGGCAAAATGATCCGGGTCGGCCGTTTTACGCTTGACCAGAAAATCGTTGAGCGCTTTGGAATCCGGATTGGCTGGAAGTTTCTCGCCATAAGTCGCGGCCAATTGGACGATGCGATCCCAGCGCTCGGGCTGCTTTACGATGCGGCGCAAAGATGAAACTCTTGCGAGCCGCCGTGCCACCACGCCGTTGGCGGCAATCATGAAGTCTTCAATCAACTCTGTAGCATGGTTCTTCTGTTGCCCGACCACGTCGACCACTTGCGCATTCAACACCAGAGGAAATACCTCGTTAGTCTGAAGGTCGAGCGCCCCATTCTCATAGCGCCGAGTCCTCAGCTTTTGCGCTACCTCGTCCTGCAAGCGCAATTGCGCCTGCAGATCGGCGGAAGCGGCCACTTTCGGCGGCGCCGCCGCCGTGCCTTCCAGCCATGCTCCCACCGAGTTGTACTGCAGTTGCGCCTGGTTGCGAACCAGGGCGCGATAGACGTCGCTGGAAGTTACGTGGCCGTCGGCGTCCACCACAAATTCCGTGACCACGCTTAAGCAGTCCTGATGTTCCAACAGGGAAGTCTTTCCCGTGGAAAGTTCTTCCGGCAGCATGGGGAAGTTTCGGATTCCAGTGTAGACCGTCGTCGTTTCCCTTGCGGCATGCTGATCGATCGCGCTCTGCTTGGGAACGAAGGCATCGACATCGGCAATGCCGATCAGAACTTTCGTATCGCCGTTGGACAATCGTTCCGCAACCTCGATCTGATCCAGGTCGCGCGACGTGTCGTTGTCGATGGACGACCACAATTGACCGCGCAGATCGCGTACGCTTCCTCCCGCGGCGATAGCGGGAGGATTCGCCCGCAGTTGTTGCAGTTGCTGCTGGACTGCGGGAGAGAAGTCGGGTTGAAAGCCGTGTTGCTGCACCACCGTTTTCGCGACGGCTTGCAGGTCGATGTGAGATGATGCGTTGGCCGTCACTCCGTGACTACCGCCTTTACCAGATTTCGCGGGCGGTCTACGTTGTACCCCTTTTTTGTGGCCACGTGATAGGCGAAAAGTTGCAGAGGGATGACTTCGACGATCGGCAGCAACAGTTCGGGCGCGGCCGGAACGAAGAAAACATCATCGGCATCGTCGGTGACTTCGTGATCCCCTTCGGTGGCGACCGTCACCAGCCGTCCGCGGCGTGACTTGACTTCCTTCATCACTTCCAGCGTGCGCCGGTAGCGCAGTACCGAATCCGGATCATGGTGGTCGCAGGTCGCCAGCACCACGACAGGAAGGTGCTCGTCGACCAGCGCATTCGGCCCGTGCTTGAGTTCGCCCGCGGGATAGCCTTCCGCATGAGCGTAGGAAATTTCCTTGAGCTTGAGCGCTCCTTCGCGCGCGATCGCGTAATGCACGCCTCGTCCGAGGTACAGGAATTTTTCCGCTTGAAAGTGTTTCTCAGCGAATTGCTCCGCGAGATCGTCCCAGACCCGCAGATTGTTCTCGATCGCGTCCGGCAAGCGCAGGAGCCGCTGCAGATAGGAGCGCGTGACCTCTGTGGTCATGCGTCCGCGTTTTCGAGCGAGGAATAACGCCATCAGATACAGGATCGTGACCTGGGTGGTGAAACTCTTAGTTGCGGGCACCGCGAGTTCCGGGCCGGCTCCGGTAATCAGCGCGGCACTGGCTTCCCGGGGAATCGTGGCATCCCCCACATTCGAGACTGCGATGGTCTTTACGCCGCGGGTCAGGGCCTCGCGTTGCGCGGCGATGGTGTCGGCAGTTTCGCCGGACTGCGTGACCACCATCACGATCGGGTCGACGGCCGCATGCGTGGAGCGATAACAGTACTCGCTGGCGTACTCTACGTCGACCGCAACGCCGGAAAGGTCTTCGATCATGATCTCGCCAGCCAGGCCGGCGTGGCGGCTCGATCCGCTGGCGGCAATGATCAGCTTCTCGAAAGTCAACAGCGCACTTTCGATGGCGTGCAGCTCGCCGGGAAAAAGAATGTCGTTCTGCAGATGCTGCTCGATGGTTTTGGCGATGGCCCGGGGCTGCTCGTAGATTTCCCGGCGCATTGCATGGGAAAAGCCGCCGGCCGTAAGGTTGGAACTTGGGTTGGTTGGGTTCATGGTCGACTGCGGCGAGAGTAAATCATTTGCCGCAGCCGAGCAAACCGGCCGCGGGAAATGAACTTATGTCGCCAAGGGCCACGAGTAGTAGGTCAGTCCGATTTCCATAGCTTGCCGAATATCGAATAGGCTGCCCAACTCAACAGATAGCACCACAGCGTACCGAGCGTGGCGAACCAAAGCAGAAAATTGTCGTTACGCCATCCTAGCGCTACGAGTACGATTGAGAAGGGAAAATCAACGTAGATCAAGTAGTGCACCCCAGACTCCACCTTGGCAAGCGCGATGGTTGCGCAGGCAGCAAGATGCAGTGCCGGAAGCAGCAACAGAAGGCCCCAACTGGGATGTTTAGTGATCAGGTTAACCTAACCTATTCTTTCCGGTCTCTCTCCGAGTCCTTTTTAGAATAAGCTCCTTTGTCAATCCGCTTTGCGGCCGGTTAGTGGTTGTTGACCGTGGACGTTGTCTCATCGAATCCGTTATTCTCCGAGTCGGTGAGGTACCACCGACATGAAATTTGTTCGGCCTGGATGTCGTAATCTGATGGCTGCGTCCCACATTCTGGGCAGTCTGCTGTTTTGTTTTCTCGTCGTATTACCGCTCGAAGCTGCCGAGCCTTCCTCGCGAAGCCTGATTTCGACAAACCTGGATTCGGGCTGGCAATTTCGCGCCGTGGCCAACACTGACAGATCCGACGTCAAAGAATGGCATCCCGCGCAGGTTCCAGGCGTAGTTCAAACCGATCTGCTGCACAGCGCCATAATTGCCGACCCTTTCGATCGCGACAACGAATTCCATCTGCAATGGATCGGCCTGGCCGACTGGGAGTATGGGAGACGGTCAGGTAGACGCGGCCGCGCTCGCGCACGATCACGTCGACTTGGTATTTGAAGGACTGGACACGTTTGCAGACGTCTACCTGAATGAGCAGGCAATTCTGCACGCGGACAACATGTTCCGCCGCTGGCGAATTCCCGTTAAGGCCGTGCTGAAGCCCGGTCCCAATACGCTGCGAGTCGTTTTCCAGTCAGCGGTCGAGAAGATGCTTCCCTACGCCAAGTCGCTGCCTTATATTTTGCCTTCGATCTCAACCCATAATTATGGAAACGAAGAGAACATCGCGACCGCCCCCTTCACGCGCAAAGCCCTATACAACTACGGCTTGGGCTGGGGACCGCGCTTCGTAACGGAAGGCAATTGGCGGCCCATGCGTCGAGAACGATGGGCCTCGCTCCGCATTGCGAATTTTCGCATCCACCGACGGAGCAGCGTGCCGACTTCACCAACGTTGCGGCGAGCTTGAGATCGAGGCCAGGCGGCCCACGACGACCGCTCACATTGGTGCGCGAAGAAATGTCTGGACCGCAGACGGCAGATGTGACCCAGACGCTGCAACTCAACGCCGGAATCAATCACGTCTCGATTCCCCTGCGAATTCCAGCGCCGAGGCTCTGGTTTCCGGTTGGGTATGGAGCCCCAAAGCCGCTACCGGTTCTATGCCGTGGATCCGCATCAGGCATGAAGTTGCAGCCCACACACAAACCACCACCGGATTGCGTTCCATCGAACTGCGCCGCGTTCCCGATCAGTGGGGAAAGAGTTTCCGAGTTCGTAGTAAATGGAAATTCTGTATTTGCCAAAGGCGCGGATATCATTCCGATCGACAGCTTTCCCAACAGTGTGACCCCGGAGATTCATCGCAACATTGTCGAGTCCGCCCGCGACGCCCACATGAATATGGTTCGGGAATGGGGCGGCGGTTACTACGAATCCGACGATTTCTACGACATCTGCGACAAATTCGGAATTATGGTATGGCAGGAATTCATGTTCGGTGGCGACATGGTTCCGGGCAACATATCCTCCAGGAAATATTTCGGCAGGAGGCCATCGACCAGATCAACGCCCTGCGCGACCATGCGGGCATCGTGATCTGGTGCGGTAACAATGAGGTTGAAACCAGCTGGTACCAGCTGGGGTGACCGCCAGGAGTCAAAGAGTCCATCTCTGCCCGAAGCGCGCGACCGCGTCTGGCAGGATTATGTAATTCTATTTGCCGACGTCCTCAAGAGCGCAGTCACGCAATATGCCGATCCCGTGCCTTCGCCAGCTCCCAGCAGAATGAGGAAGTTCCAGACAATCAGCACAACGGCGACATGCACTACTGGCAGGTAAACACGCGCAAGCGCCGCCTGAGGACTACACCAAACAATTT
>CAWKKK010000016.1:0-55827 GCA_963850165.1 uncultured Acidobacteriaceae bacterium
CAGCCGATCACCACCATCGACGGCAACCTCGACATCCATGTCTACGACATTGCCCGGGTGGAGGTGCTGGAAGGGCCGCAAGGCACCCTCGACGGCGCCAGCTCCGAATTCGGGACGCTCCGGTTCATCACCAATCCGCCCAACCCGGTGGGGCTTTTCCGCTGGCTACGACCTGGAAGGCAACTGGCTGGGACCACGGAGCGAGGGCTATGTCGCCGAGGGGTTCGTCAATGTCCCTCTGGCTCAGAACGTCGCCGTACGGCGGTCCGCTTTCTACGAGCGTGACGCAGGCTAGCATCGACAACGTGTTTGGGGTGAGGCCTCATTCGTCGATGTGCGGTGAACGGTCATCAACAATGCCGCCCTGGTGAAGACCAACTTCAACCCGGTCGAAACCTACGGCGGGCGCGCGGCCCTGCGGCTGGGATGTGAACGAAAACTGGAGCGTCGACCCCGACCATCGTCGCCCATACACCTGAACCGCGCCCGGTTGTCTTTGGTTTCGAGCCGGCGGTCGGGGACTTGGACGTGAACCGCTTCCAGCCCGACACCGACGACGACAGGTGGGTGGAGGCGGCCCTCTACCGTTCACCGGCAAGATCGGCAACTACGACCTGACCTATTCAGGAGGCTATTTCTATCGCTGGCTTGGACACGGTCAGTGACTATAACGACTATTCGGTGGCCTATGACTCGGCCTTCGGCTCGGGCCAATTCTGGCAGGACGCCAGTCGGCAATCTGTTTGCCGCATCCGCAGCAATCGATCATCGGCCGCGACCGCTTCTGGAAGGAAAGCAACGAGCTTCGGATCGCTTCACCGGCCACCGATCGGCTTGCGTTTCATCGCCGGCCTATTCCAGGAGGTCCAGAACCACTGGATCATCCAGGACTACGTGATCCAGGACTTCGGCCCGCAGATTCGGTCCCTGGCTGGCCCAACACCATCTGGCTCACCGATCAGAGCCGGGTCGATCGAGACGAAGCGGCGTTCCTCGAGGCCTCGTTCGACATCACGCCCAAGCTGACGTTCACCGGCGGGGTTCGCTCTCTATCATTACAACAACACGCTCTATGGATTTTACGGTTACGGCGAAGGCTATAACGCGCTGACCGGTTACTTCAGCGGCCAGGGGTCGGAGATGTCAATTGCATCCCTGGCCTGACCTTCGACTCCGCGCCCTGCGTAAACCTCGACAAGCCGGCGTCAGCAGCAACAGGCGAAACTCACAAGATCAATCTGACCTACAAGTTCAATCCTGACGACCTTGTATATTTCACCTATTCGACTGGCTATCGTCCCGGCGGCGTCAACCGAAGCGGCTCCTTCCCACCGTATTTCGCCGACTCGCTGACCAATTTCGAAGTCGGCTGGAAGACCGGCTGGATGAACCGGTCCGGGACTGGGACGGCTCGCTGTACGACGAGGAATTCAACAACTTCCAATTCGCATTCCTGGGCCCCAACAGCTTGACGATCATCGCCAATGCGCCGTCAGCCAGGATTTGGCCCGAGACCAGCATCGACTGGCGGGCCACCGAACAGCTGACGATTTCCGGCGGCGCCAGTTACAATCATGCCGTCCTCACCGCGAATTTCTGCGGCACCGATCAGGCGACTGGAACGATCATCCCAATCCTGCCCGGCGAGCCAGGCGCAGGCCGTACAGGGTCAGCAGTTGCCTTACACGCCCCGATTCAAGGGCAACCTCACCGCCCGCTATACCTTCCCGATCATGGGTTGGACCGGACACATTCAGGGCTCGGTGTTCTATCAGACCATGGCTTTCGCGGCCCTGCGCACCGCCGACAATGCCGACCTGGGCGACATGCCGGGCTACGCCAGCGCCGACTTTTCGGTGGGCGCGGAGCACAACAACATGACCCTTGAGGTGTTCATCAAGAACGCCTTCGACAGCCGCGGCGAGGTGAACCGCTCTACGCCTTGCACGATCTCCACCTGCGCCCCGGGCTATCCGGCTGTGGGCGCATTGCCGCCGGTGCCTCCGGCGGTCTACGTGTCGACGATCCAGCCGCTTACGGTCGGCATCAAGATCGGCCAGAAATTCGAGCCGGGCGAAAGTCGCGCCTCTGTGCTAGGCTGATCGGGCTGGCTTACGGGACGTTGGCGCATGGCGGCAAGAGTTGACGAGCCCGCCGGGTCGCTGGCGACGGCTCTGAAGATGGCACTCATTGCTCCTGCGCTCGGACCCGGCTCTCGCCGAACGCCAGGCCGAGGAGATCCTGAAGGTTGCGCCCGGCGACCCCAGGGCCGTGCTGGTGCTGGGGATCGGCGCGGCGTCGGCGAGGCGAGCTGGGTGGCGCACTCGCGGTGTCGCGCTGCTCGCCAGGTCCCAGCCGCATTCAGCCCAAGCCCACTGCGAACTTGGCCTGACTCTGCCGCGTCGGGAGAGTCAGCGGCGCCTTTCGGCTCTCAGGAAGGCCGTGGCCCTCAAGCGCGATCTGCCCGAAGCGTGGCGCGCGCTTGGCGACCAACTCGTTATCGCCGGCGACGCCGATGGCGCCGATCGCGCCTACGCCGAGATGATCTGCGCCTCGGTCACGGATCCAGCCCTCATGTCCGCCGCCGACGCTCTATGCGGGGGCCGGCTCGAGATCGCCGAGGCTCTCTTACGCGGCCACCGAAGGCTCACCAACCGACGTGGCGGCGACGCGCATGCTTGCCGAGACCGGCGCGCGCCCCGGTTGCTATGGCGATGTGGAAGCTCTGCTCGACCGCTGTCTGGGCCGGCCCCGAGCTTTTCGGCCGGCGGTACAACCTGGCCATCGTCCTCAACCGCCAGCAGGAGCCTTGCGACGCGCTGCCGCATATCCAACGGCTCGTCGTCGCCGAAGAACCGAGTATAACCTGATGGCCGCGTGCCTGGCGATGCTGGGGATTACCAGTGGGCGACGACTACGATCGGGAGATCTGCTCGGCATCCCGACCGGCCGAAGATTGGTCAGTTTGCGGACGTGTCAAGACGGCGGGGCGGCGGAGGAGGGGTGGTGGATAACGAGAGATGCGAACGAAGAAAGTGGGATGTCGTCGTTACTTCGGCCTGCCTGCTGACGAGCTGTACTGATCTGTACTCGTAGCCGTCTCGAAGCCGCGGTCACCACGCCGCTAGCCGCAAATCCTGCCACCCGCGCCGAATACAGCGACATCGGATTCATCATCCTCGGCATCGCCCTCGAGCGCGTGGCCGATGAATCCCTCGACCGCTTCTGCCAGCGTGAAATCTTCGCCCCACTCTCCATGACCAGCACAACCTTCAATCCGCCAGCAGAACTCCGCGCAAAAATCCCGCCCACCGCCGACGAAAGACCATCTGACGAATGTGGCGCGGGCGCCATCGCCCGCGAAGCGCCAGCGCCACAAACACCGCCAAGCGGAAGCGCATCCATCCGCAGCACCTTCCGCCAAAGAATCATCCAAGGCGAAGTCCAGGACGAAAATGCCTTCATCCTCGGCGGAGTAGCTCCCCAAGCCGGCCTTTTCTCCACCGCCCAAGATGTAGCAAAATTTGCCCACGCCATGCTCAACCAGGGCCGCCCCATCCTCCGCCCCGAAACCGTGGCCCTCTTCACCCGCCGCCAACCCTTGCCCCTAGCCACATCCCGAGCCCTGGGCTGGGACACTCCCTCCTCCCCATCGCAATCCGGAAAACATTTTTCCCAAAATTCCTTCGGCCACCTCGGCTACACCGGAACTTCTCTCTGGATCGATCCCACCCGCCAACTCTCGATCACTCTGCTAACCAACCGCACCTGGCCCGACTGCTCCAATCAAGCCATAAAGCAACTCCGCCCAAAGTTCCACGACGCAGTGATCGAAGCCCTGAAGGATATCGGATAGCGCAGCGGTGCCCCTCTCGAGACAGCCGCCCGATTCTCCTTCGTGTACCTTCGTGCCCTTTGTGGTCGAGGGTTTTGCAAATTGAGCCACTACCCGGCGACCAGCAGTTAGAATGTACAAGCCCCAAATCCCGAAAGGCCAACTTGAAACCCGAACCAACTCAACTCCGCCGACTCCGCACCGAGCAGCCCAACCAAGCCGCCAACAACCTCGACCAAAAATCTTCCATCGGAATCGCACAACTCATCAACGCCGAAGACACGACCGTAGCCCTCGCAGTAACCCGCGTCCTGCCCCAAATCGCCCGCGCCATCGATCAAGTCACAACCGCCCTCCGCCGCGGCGGACGCCTAATCTACGTCGGTGCAGGGACCAGCGGCCGCATCGCCGCTCTCGACGCGGTAGAGTGCCAGCCCACCTTCAACACTGACCGCGTCCACTTCATCATCGCCGGAGGCGCCAAAGCTCTGGCCTCCGCCTCCGAGATCAGCGAGGACGATTCCCAAGCCGGCCGCCAGGAAATGTCCCGCCGCAAGCCCACGAAAAACGACGTAGTCCTCGGTATAGCTTCCAGCGGACGGACTCCCTTTACCGTAGCCGCCATCACCGAAGCCCGCCGCCGCGGCGCACAAACCATCGCTCTAACCTGCAATCCCAACTCTCCGCTGGAACGCGCCGCCAACTTCGCCATCGTCACCCAGGTCGGCCCCGAAGTCCTCGCCGGATCATCTCGCATGAAGGCCGGCACCGCCCACAAAATGGTTCTCAACACCATCTCAACCGCAGCCATGACGCGCCTCGGCTACGTCTACGGCAACTTAATGGTCAACGTAGTCCCCAAAAACGAAAAGCTGCAACAGCGCGCCGTGGGAATCCTCGAGCAAGCCACCGGTGCCAATCACGAATCGGCAACCCACACCTTAAAGGCGTCAGGCAACCGCACGCCGGTAGCGCTCGTAATGCTAGCCGCCAAAGCAACCCGACCCCAGGCAGTGGCGGCCCTCAAGAAAGCAAAAGGCCACGTCCGCCAGGCCATAGCACTAGCAAAATAAGGCAGCAGATCAACTCATGTGGGGACAACTGCCTCGACTGCCTGCCCTGAGCGAAGCCGAAGGGTCCAGTCGAGCGCAGCGAAACTTTGGCATCGCCCCCGCACTCTGCTATGATCCTCAGCCGGAACCAACCCCTGCCCATGTTTCCAAACTAGGAGCCATCTTCATGCCGTCTCTCCAGCAATTTCACCCGCACCGCATTCTTCTGATCGCGCTAAACTTCACTCTAACCGCAGCTCTCATCGCGTCCACCCAAATGAGCGCCCAGTCCGGCCCCCCGGTAGCCGAGCGCCACGACGTAACCGAAACTCTCTACGGCCAGGTTGTCGTCGATCCCTACCGCTCGCTCGAAAACTGGCACGACGCAAAAGTAGCGCCATGGCTCAAGGGACAAGACGACTACACCCGCGCCACCCTAAACAACATTCCCGGACGCGAAAAACTCCTGGCGCGCGTAAAGGCTCTCGACACCGCCAGCACCCGCGTTCGCGAGGCGCAGGTCTGGGGCGGAAAAACTTTCTATCTCAAGGCTGATCCCGGAGCCGACAACGTCAAGCTCTACGTCACCGATCAAGCCGGGACCCAAGCCGGAGCAAAAGAACGCCTGCTGGTCGATCCCGAACTTCTCACCAAAGATGGCGTCCATTATTCCATCGATTATTTTCAGCCCTCGCTCGACGGCGCCTTGGTCGTCTATGGAATCTCCGCTGGCGGCTCCGAGAATAGCGTCATCCACATCCTCGAAACCGCCACCGGCAAGGTGCTTCCCGATTCCATCGACCGTGGCCGCTTCGGTGCCATCGCCTGGCTCCCCGGCAACAAATCGTTCTTCTATAACCGCCTGCAAAAGCTCACGCCCGATATGCCTCCAACCGCTTTCGAGCAGCGCAGCCGTGCCTACCTGCATCAACTCGGCGACGATCCCGAACACGATCGCTTCGTCTTCGGCTATGCTTATTCACCCAACCTGAAAATCGACGACAACGATCTCAGCTTCGTCGCCTATTCACCGGCCTCCCCCTACTTCTTCGGCGTCGTCGCCCACGGAACCCAGAACGAGGCCACCGTCTACTACATTCCCTTCGATCAACTCAACTCATCCCCAATCCAATGGAAAAAGCTCATCGATGTGGATGACTCCGTCGTGCGTTACGACGTTCACAACGACGACCTCTATCTCGTTACCCACAAGAACAAGCCGCGCTATGAAGTAACCCGCACCAGCCTCAAGAACCCAGACGTAGCTCACGCCACAGTCGTCGTTCCGGCCAGTGAAGTCGTCATCCAGGAAGCCGACGTAGCCAGTGACGCCATCTATATCCGCGATCTCGACGGTGGAATCGGCCGCATGCGCCGCCTTTCCTTCGACGGCCACATCGAGTCCATCTCTCCCGGCGAAGGGCTGTCCGTAGGATCGATCTCGGCTACGCCCACCGAATCCGGAACCCTCGTCCACGTTGTTTCCTGGACCACCGCTCCGCGCTGGCTGAAATATGATTCCAAAACAAAAGCTGTCGCCGATACCGGCATTCAGCCGCCGTTGCCCATCGACACCTCTGCCTACGAAGCCGTCGAAGTCAAAGCCAAAAGTGCCGACGGCACCATGATTCCGCTCTCCATCATCCGCGAGAAAAACACCCAGCTCGATGGCAACCACCCCACGCATTTGGTCGGCTACGGCGCCTACGGAATTTCCTATGACGCCTACTTCGATCCAGTTTGGCTGGCGTGGCTCGAGCGCGGGGGCATAATCGCAATCGCGCACGTTCGCGGCGGCGGCGAATATGGAGAAGAGTGGTACCGCGCCGGCTACAAACTCACCAAGCAGCACACCATCGACGATTTCATCGCCAGCGCCCAATATTTAATCGCCAACAAATACACCAGCCCGCAACGCCTCTCCGGCGAAGGCACCAGCGCCGGAGGCATTCTCATCGGAGGCGCCATCACTCAGCGTCCCGATCTCTTCGCCGGAGCTTTGATCCGCGTGGGTTGCTCCAACGCCACCCGCATGGAATTTACTCCCAATGGTCCGCCCAACATCGCCGAGTTCGGCACCATCACCACTCCCGACGGCTTCAAAGGCCTGTACGCCATGGACGCCTATCAACACGTAAAAGATGGCGCCGCCTATCCCGGAATTCTGCTGACCGCCGGCATCAACGATCCCCGTGTCGATCCTTCGCAACCAGCCAAAATGACCGCCCGCCTGCAAGCCGCAACCTCAAGCAAGAAGCCAATCTTGCTGCGGGTAGACTACGACGCCGGCCACGGCATGGGATCCACCCGAGCCCAACACGACCTCGAGTTCGCCGACGAAATGTCCTTCCTGCTCTGGCAAGACGGCGACCCCGCCTTTCAACCACCAAAACCAACGCCATGAAATAGGCTGCGGAAAAACGCTTTGAAAGGGCGCAGCTTCAGCCGCGCCGCCAGGCTTTCTATTTTGTCATTCCGAACCGGGCGTCAAGCCCGGTGAGGAACCTGCTTTTTGCGGTTGCCATTTCTCTCCCGTTTCTCGCCGTGGTTTTTTCCATTCCACGCCCGTGCCCGCTCGATCTCCCCACGCCCAGCTCCTTGCGGGTAGTCGTGCGGTTTTCGTGTCATCCTGAGCAAGCGTTCTTTGCGCAGCGAAGGATCTAGGCGAGCCGCGCGATGTGTCGGGTTTTTTGCGACACAACAATCGCGCGTTTGGTCCGCTTCCTTACCAAACTGCACCACTACCACCTTGCGAGAGCCGTTGACCTCGAACGCCCTCAAGACCTAACATCGGACGAATCTCCCATATGCCTCCCACGCAAATCTCCCACTACCGCATCCTCAACCGCCTGGGCGGCGGCGGAATGGGAGTCGTGTACGAAGCCGAAGATCTGCGTCTGGGCCGCAAAGTAGCTCTCAAATTCCTCCCCGAAGACACTGAAAAAGACCCCCGGGCGCTCGACCGCTTTCAGCGCGAAGCACGGGCAGCCTCGGCCTTGAACCACCCTCACATCTGCACCATTTACGAGATCGATCAGTTCGATGGTAAGTACTTCATCGCCATGGAACTGCTCGAAGGCAGCCCACTCAACTACCTGATCGCCGACCGGCCCATGGCAACCAACAAATTGCTGGACCTTGCCATCGATGTAGCCGACGCACTCGACGCCGCGCACGGCAAAGGCATCGTTCATCGCGACATCAAGCCGGCGAACATTTTCATCACCAATCGTGGCGCCAAGGTGCTCGACTTTGGCCTGGCCAAAGTCAACCCCGCCACTCCCGGCCTGTCCGCCCCGCCGACTGAATCTCTGCGCGATCACCTCACCAGTCCCGGCGTCGCTCTGGGAACCATCGCCTACATGTCGCCCGAGCAGGCCCGCGGCGAACCGCTCGACGCCCGCACCGATCTATTCTCCTTCGGCGCGGTTCTGTACGAAATGGCCACCGGCTCCATGCCTTTCAAGGGCACAACCTCCGCAATTGTTTTCGATGCCCTTCTCAATCGCACTCCCCCTCCCCCACTGCAGGTCAATCCCAACTTTTCGCGAGAACTTGACCGCATCATTAACAATGCGCTGGAAAAGGATCGGGACCTTCGTTACCAGACCGCGGCGGAGTTGAGGGGAGACCTGAAGCGGCTGAAACGTGACACCGAGTCGGGCACTATTTCATCCGCAACCCGCGGCGCCGCCCCGAAGAAGAAGCGCAATTACGTGTGGCCTGCCGTCATTGCAGCCGTAATCATCGTTGCTCTGACGCTCGGTCTCTATTTCTGGCGCGGTTCGTCCACAGTCTCAAGCTCGCAGTGGACGCAGATCACCGACTTTCCCGACTCCGCCGTGCAGCCCGCGCTCTCCTCCGACGGCCACCTGCTCACCTTCATTCGTGGCCCCGAAAGCTTTGTCACCGAAGGACAGATTTATCTCAAGTTTTTGCCCGGCGGCGAGCCCGTTCAGCTCACGCACGACGATCTCCGCAAAATGAGTCCGGTTTTCTCGCCCGACGGCTCGCCACCGCCATGCAGAGCTTCAGTTGGAATACCTATGAAGTGCCGGTGACCGGCGGCGATCCCAAACTGCTGTTGCCGAACGCAACCGGGCTGACCTGGCTCGACCGCCAGCGGCTGCTGTTCAGCGAAGTTAGAGGCGGAGACAACATGGGGCTGGTAACCGCCCAACCCACCCGCGCCGAAGAGCACGATATTTATTTTCCCGCGGAGCCCGAAGGCATGGTCCACCGCTCGTATCCATCGCCGGATAAGAAGTGGCTTTTGGTCGCTGAAATGGGCCCTCTGGGCTGGATACGCTGCCGCCTGCTTCCCTTCGACGGCAGCTCGCCGGGAAACTCGATCGGCCCCGAAGGCCCTTGCACGTCCGCAGGCTGGTCTACCGACGGTAAGTGGATGTATCTCAGCAGCAACGCCGGTGGCTCCGGATTTCATGTCTGGCGCATGAAATTTCCTGACGGTCCCCCACAGCAGCTCACCTCCGGCCCCACCGAAGAGGACGGATTCGCGGTCGATCCCGATGGCAAGTCGTTGATCGCCTCGGTCGGAACAGCGCAAGGCACCGTCTGGTTGCACGATCAGAAAGGCGATCGCCAGATTTCCTCCGAAGGCTATTCCACTTACCCGCAATTCAGCGCCGACGGAACCGCTTTGTATTATTTGCGAGGGAGCCGCGTCCGAGACCCTCTAACCAAACCCAAAGAGCAGGTGCAGGATGAATTAATCCGTCTCGACTTGCAGACTGGCGACAGCCGTACTCTTCTTTCGGGAATCACGATTGCGGACTATGGTGTCTCCAGCGACGGCAAAAGCATTTTCTATGTCGCGAAAGACTCCAATGGGCATAAGAATCTGTGGACGCTGAGGACCGACCATCGCTCTCCCGCCCGGCAGCTGACCTCCGGTGCCGATGACTACGAAATCGAGGTGCTCAAAACCGGAGACATCATTTTTCAACGCGAGGATCATAGTCACAGCTTCGGCTATCGCATGAAAGCCGATGGCAGTCAACTCCAAAAACTCATGCCCATTTGGCATCTCGGGGTCGCTTCCCCGGACGGCGAGTGGTTAACAGCCTTCGTACCGACGCCCAATGAAGACCCCGCTGCCACGGTCGTCGCTTACCATCTAAGCGACGGCAAGCAGATCCGCGTCTGCGATTCTTGCCACCTTTCCTGGTCGCGCGATGGCAAGTACGTATACTTCTCTTTCATTCTTTCCGCCAGGCAGGGAGCCAAATTGAGACATGTGTACGCGATCCCGCTGAAACACGGCGCAAATCTCCCACCCCTCCCGCCTGGCGGGCTTCGATCGGAAGCCGACATCGCGAAAATGGGAACTTTGCTGCCAGCCCTCAATCAGGTGGAGGATTTTGTCTCAGGACCTTCGCGCGACGTCTACGCCTACACCTATCGCAACATCCAGCGCAATCTTTACCGCATCCCTGTCCCGTAAATCTTCACTGCTCTCAATATCTGTCATCCTGAGCCGGGTGCCCCATTTCTCGCGGGCCTTTGAGCGAGAAGTGCCGCCTTTCCATCCCCCAAGGGCCGTGCCCTCTCGATTACCCACCCGCCCCTCAATTCCCCGCTAAAATAAACCGTTACCCCGAACTCCCAACTCAATGGATAAACTCGTAATCCGCGGCGGCGAACCTCTCCTCGGCACCGTCCGCGTAAGCGGAGCCAAAAACGCCGCTCTCCCCTGCATGGCCGCCGCCCTTCTAACTGACGAGCCCGTAATCCTCGAAAACATCCCGCAAGTGCGCGACATCCAAACCACGCGCAACCTCTTAGCCGCTATGGGAGCCGAGGTCGAACTAGGCTACGGACGCGCCCACCACCGCACCACCATTAACTGCAAAAATCTGGCCAGCCCCGAAGCCTCCTACGAATTAGTAAAGACCATGCGCGCCTCCACGCTGGTTCTAGGGCCGCTGGTAGCCCGCTGCGGCCGTGCCCGCGTCTCCCTCCCCGGAGGCTGCGCCATAGGCCAGCGCCCCATCGACATGCACATTAAAGGCCTCGAACTCCTAGGCGCAAAAATCACTCAAGACCACGGCTACGTTGAAGCCACCGCCACGCGCCTCCGCGGCGCAGAAATCGTCTTCGACAAAATCACCGTCACCGGTACCGAAGATCTCCTGATGGCGGCCACGCTAGCCGAAGGCGAAACCATTCTGCAGAACGCCGCCCAGGAACCCGAAGTAGCCGACCTCGCCGCCCTCCTGAATAAAATGGGTGCGAAAATCCAAGGCGCTGGCACGCCCACCATTCACATCAAAGGTGTCACCAAATTAAAAGGAGCAAAGCATCGCATCATCCCCGACCGCATCGAAGCCGGCACCTTCATAATCGCTGGAGCCTTAACCGGCGGTGACCTCAACATCTCCGCCTGCGATCCCGCTCACCTCGACGCCATTCTCAGCAAACTCAAACAAGCCGGAGTCAAAACCAAATCCACCCCCACCAGCGTCCGCGTCATGGGAGACAATCCCTTCACCGCCTCCGACCTCAACACCGAGGAATATCCCGGCTTCCCCACCGACATGCAGGCGCAATTCATGGCCCTCGCCACCCAAGCCGAAGGCACCAGCATCATCACCGAAAATATTTTCGAGAACCGCTTCATGCACGCCCAGGAATTGGTCCGCATGGGCGCTAACATAAAAATCGAAGGCCGCCGCGCCATAGTCCGAGGCAAGACCCCGCTAAGCGCCGCGGCAGTCCTCGCCTCCGACCTCCGCGCCTCAGCATCGCTAGTCTTGGCTGCATTAGTAGCCGATGGCGAGACCATCATCGACCGCGTCTACCACATCGACCGAGGCTACGAAAAAATAGAAGAGAAATTAAAAGCTGTAGGCGCCCAAATCCGCCGCATCGGCAACATGCTCCCCTAAGGCTGCGATGAAATAAATCCGACGCTAAAATAAAAACTTCAGCGCCACCTGAATCACGCGTGGACCGACATCCGATTGAATTTGCCCGAACGTCGGCGACTCAATGTCGCTGACCGGCAGGCGGAAATTGGTATGGTTCAGCAAATTAAACAATTCTCCCCGGAATTGAAGTTCTTTGGATTCCGTCAGCCGAATGTTCTTGAAGGCCGACGCGTCCCAGTTCACGTATCCCGGGCCCTGGACTACGTTCCGGCCTTCATCCCCGAATACCTCGAACCGTCCTAGAGGATCCGGTTGCAGTTGCTGAAAAGCCCTCACGTTGAACCATTCCTGCGGCGTGCGTGGGCCGGAGTTTGGGTTCCCAACCAGATTGGGACGGTTCGCCGAAAATCCGCTGATCTCCGGCGCCTGTCCTTGCAGCGAAACGTCGTTCGAGTCGAATACCGTAAACGGCCCGCCGCTCATGGCCGTCACAATTCCGCTCAGCTGCCAGTTGCCGAAAATGTGCCCATACCAGGTGCTGGAGTGTTGCAGGAACGGCAGGCTCCACTGATAACTCAGCACGAAACGATTGTGGGAATCGAACATGGAGCGGCCGCGCTCGGCTGCAAGATCAAACGGATCTTGTGCCAGATCGTTTTCTCCGGCAACGGGTTGCGAAGCAGAGCCGGTAATGTTGAAGGACGAAACGTCATCGATCGAATGCGCCCAGGTATAAGAAGCAAGAAACGACACGCCGTGGCCGAAACGCTTACGCAGGCTGGCTTCCAATGCGTGATAGCTGGAGTTCGCGACACTGGCGATCTCGCCGACCGAACTGTAAACGCAAGGGATACTCGGATCCGAAGTCAGTGTGCATCCGGAATAAAGACGCCGCTGGTTCACGTTGTTTTCGTTGGAAATCGGACACGGGTTAGCCACCGAACAGCCAGTGCTGGTGGTGTCCACGCCGGGGACGAAGACTGGTGGATTGCCTTCAATAAATCGCGGCAACCTCACACCGGTGGTGCCCACGTAACCAATCTGTAAGAGCCAGTCCTGGCCAAGAGACTGCTGAATATTTAGATTCCAATCCTGCGCATACGGCAGATGCAGGTTTCGTGCAACCACAAGCAGAGTCATCGGCTCGGGGAAAGCCTGACCGAAAGGATTCGGCGTATAGAACGGATTGGCAAATGAGTTGACCGGAAAACTGATTTGCTGCGTCTTCAGGTAAGGAGGAGCGCTGACCGGATCCTGCAGCGGCCCGCCTTCGCCCGTGTAGTACGGCTCGTAGAAAATTCCGTAGGCCACACTGACCACCGTTTTGGAATCTCCACGCGGGTCCAAGGCAGCGCCGAAACGCGGAGCGAAAGCGGTTTTCTGCGTTGGAATCAAGCCCGCAGGCACGCCCGGATCGCCGGGATAAAGAAGTCCCGCCGGAGCGCTGGGAAGAACTCGTGACTGCGCTCCGGGAACAAAGAGATTTACCTCATTGTGCCTTTCAGTAGAGGGGAAGGGCAGCTCGTAGCGAAGTCCCAGGTTCAACGTGAGGCGGGAATTGACCTTGTAAGTATCCTGGCCGTAAGCATCCAGCGCTCGGTCGCGGATTTCACGCGCAAAGTTGCCTCCGCCTTGCAGAAAGACCACGGGATTGCCCGACAGAAAGTTGGCAAACCCATCGTTGTAGATGAAGTTCTCGAATGAGGGAATGCCGGCGAATACAAAAAAGCCGTTGGTGGCGATCCCCTGCAAGGCATTGATCTGGTCACGCCGATAGCCTCCGCCAAATTTGAATTCGTGGCGGCCGCGGATCCAGCTCAAAGAGCCGGAGAGGTCAAAGGTGTTCTGAAACGTGTTGCGCGGTCCCGTGATCGGGTCGCCCACCGAGGCATATCCCCCGACCTGGATAAACGGAGGTCCGACTGCCGAGGCCAGCGTCGGGGCATACTGGAAACCCAAGTCCGCCGGCGACTCATGATTCAAGTGCTCGTCAAGCAGAAACTTATTGCGCAGATACGAAAAGCGGGCCACACCGATGGTGGTTGAGGAAAAGATGTGCGTCTCCTGCGCGACAAAGTTCTGCGCGCGATCCTCCTCACCCACGGGAAAACCCGGGACATTTGCTCCAATCGGCGAAAGTGGATCTGTCGTCGGACCCGTGCTGAACATGTATCGGAAATTCAATGTGTCCGCGCGGGAAAGATAATGATCCAGGCGCACGCCGAATTGGTCGGTATTCGCGCTTAGGGTCTGCGTGGCGACGAATCCATTTTGTCCCTGGTTCGGCGCCGGAAAGAACGGCAACAGATTCGCCGCGATCGGATCGATGGGCGTGAAGGCCGTCATCTGATTGAACGGCACCGGTGTTCCAAAAAGCGTGAGCTGCCCGTTAGGATCGGGTTGCCCTTGCGAGTTCACACAGAGGCCGCTGGTCTGGTTAAGCGAATCTCCCGCGATCGAGGTGCACAACTGCGCAAAATTGCCTTGCCTCTCGGTCGCAGATGGCACGGTTGCAGGCACAGTCTCACCCTGCCGGTTGCGGAAGCCTTCGTAATACCCGAAGAAGAAAGTCTTGTCCTTAACAATCGGTCCGCCGAACGTGGCGCCGAATTGGTTTTGCTTCAACGGCTGCACGCTTTGTGTGAAGTAATCGGACGAATCCATCGCATCGTTGCGAAGAAATTCCCATGCGGCTCCATGAAATGAGTTGGACCCTGACCGCGTAACTATGTTGGTCGTGGAGCCTGTATTGCGCCCGAACTCCGCATTCGCGTTATGGCTAAGAATTTTGAACTCGGCAATCGCGTCAATCGGCGGCTTGAGCACGAATCCACCATCCACAGAACTTTCATTGTCCGCGCCGTCAATCATAAAGTTGTTCGATTCAGGCCGCTGGCCGTCGACGGCATAAGCCTGGTTCTGTCGCGCCGGGCCGCCAGCTTCGAGCAGTCCGGGGGTCAGCGGCACCACGCCAGGCTGAAGCAGTCCGAGTTGAGAAAAGTTCCGCCCATCCAGCGGGAGGTCGAGAATCTCGTGCTCCATCACGGTTTCGCCGAGGCTGCTGACTGTGCTCTGCACCAAAGCCGCATTGGCACTCACTTCCACCTGCTGTGTCTCCGACCCGAGCTTCAGATGTATGCCGATCGTCGCAGTCTGGTTCACGTCCAATGAGATGCCTTGCCGCAAGTGCGTCTGGAAGCCTTTCGCTTGGATCTCCAGCTGATAATGTCCGATCGGGAGTTCGACCAGCACGTACTCTCCCTGTCGGTCCGTAATCGCAACCCGTGTCAAGCCGGTTTCGATCTGCTTCGCGGTAACAGTAGCGGCCTGCACAATCGCGCCGCTCGGATCGCTCACAGTTCCGCGAATGCTCCCCGTGATTTGCTGTCCCGCAACATTCAAACTTACGAGATTCAAAGCTGCAAAGATCATCGCGAGCACACAAAGCTTTCCCAGACTACTCACGCTTTTCCCCATTCTCCCCCTCGAATCGCTCTTGACGCTGAGATGGAAAAGCTCAGGCCAGCAAACAGTTCAAGATCGCACCCACAGAATTCTGAAGTGCGGCGATTATAGGGATGTGCAGCGGCGGGTCAATAATAGGAAAGAAGTATTCGCGAGACTTTAGGTCTTGAACTCCTTTGGGCGAACTGTCCCGCAAGGAGCGAAGCGACGAAGCCGGACAGTTCGTGGGCAAGAGGGCGGGGAGCGCCGCAGCCGTGGCGCAGGAAGGAGCAAAGCGACGACCAGAGCCACGGCGAAGGCGCCTGCACCACCAGCGCCAAAAATAAATCGGGCCGCCCGCAGGCAGCCCGTTGGTTCTTAGCCGAAGCCCGAGCTAGTCTCCCGCCACAGGCTCGGAAACTTCCGGCTTCTCAGCATGCGCCCCGTTCCCGTTAGCCTTGCCCAGCGCGCCCAGCGGAATGAATCCGTTCTCCGCCACCGCCGGCTTTTCCTTTAACACAACTTCGCGATACAGCGAAGCCATGCGCGCGTTGTACGCCTCATCATTCTTCACCGGACCGCGATGTCCCGCAACCGGCGTTTCCGAATGGTCGACCGCCAAAGCCGCCTTAGCATCCCGCGCCCGCTTCTTCTCCTCGCGCGCGTTCTTAGCGATGCCCAGCTTGTCCAGATCGTGCTGCAATTCGGTCGTCACAATATTCTCGCGCAGCAGCAGCGAGTGCGTAGCGTCGTCCATCTGCACTTTTTTCCCGCCGGCAAAAATCTCGTGCCGCCCATGCTCTTCATACCACTTGGTAAGCGTGGCCGTCATATGCATCTTCTCAATGATGTTCCGCCAGCCCACCCCAGTGTTGTAAGCGCAAAACGATATCTCCCCTTCCTGCGTCGCATAAGGGATAATGCACTGCTCCGTCCGCCGGAAGTCGTAATTAAACAGATCCTGAAACCACATCCCCGCGATAAACAGGAAGTTCCACCGGTCCTGCCGTCGCTTCATCACATCGTCGACCGTCCGGTCCGGACCGACCTTCCCGTAATTCTTCCCCGTAGCGTTAAAGTTCTTATCAAACTTCCGCAACAGATCCATCAACTTGAAATGCGTAGGCGCCTGATAAGGATCGTAGTTCTTCATCAAACACAACGCCATCCCGACGACAGTAAGAAACTTCCCCCGCGCTGCATCGTTAACCTTCGCAATATCCTTAGCCAGCTGATCGCCCGCCAAAAACGCGGTAACCGGAACCGCCTCCTTAGTCTCCTTATCAATCATCACCGCCATCCCCGTCCCGCAATTTGGATGGCAACCGCACGATAGTTGGCCCCAGTCGTTTTTTACGTCGTTGGCGTGCATTAGGTCGGCCCAATCGCTGAAGGTTCCCATGAAGCTGATGGGGAACCAGTCTCGGCTTGGTTCGCCCAGGCCGGTTTGATTTTTTACGTCGTGGGCCAGGTGACTCAGGGTGTAGCGCTGGGCTTGGCGGCGGTCGTCGGTTACGGCTTCGTCGCGGCCGGTGAAGCTTACTGGTTGGAAACTTAGGAAGCTGATTGTTCTGGGATTGTCGAGCGCGAACTTGATGATTCTTCCTACCTGTTCGTTGTTGATGCCGTTTACGATCGTTACTACCGGGACGATTTCTACTCCGGCTTTGTGCAGGTTTTCGATGGCTTTTAGTTTTACGTCGAACAGGTTGCCTACCATTCGGTGGGCGTTGGCGGCGTTGCCGATTCCGTCGAATTGGAGGTAGGCGTAGCGCATGCCGGCTTCTACTGCTTGTTGGCAGAACTCAAAACTTTTTGCGAATTCGATTCCGTTTGTCGCGGCCTGGACGGAGTTGTATCCGACTTTTCTTGCGTAGCGGACTGCGTCGAGGAAATATGGGCTCAACGTGGGCTCGCCGCCGGAGAACTGGACGCTCATCTGCCGGCGGGGCTTGATGGTGATCGCGTTGTCGAGCATCTGCTTGATTTCTTCCCACTGCAGTTCGTGGACGAAGCCTACCTGGTTCGCGTCCATGAAGCAGGGATCGCACATCATGTTGCAGCGGTTGGTCAGATCGATTGTGAGCACCGAACCGCGTCCATATTTCACAGTCGAAGACCCGTGATGATGCAGCTTTTCGTCGTTGTGGGCTGCGATGTCGCGGCCGGGGAAGACGTCTTCCAGGTGCTTGGAGAAATCGGTGTCGATCGACATCACGTCTTCGAAGTGGCCGTGCTTCGGGCAGTCTTTTACCATTAAAATCTTTCCATCTCTTTCGACGATGGTGGCCTTGATCTCTCCTACTTTCTCGTTCATCAGGACTTCGTGCGGGAGTTTGCCGTCGAGAATCTGCTGCCGAATTTCAGGGACACACTTCGGGCACAGCGAATCGGTGGAGCGGGGCCAGCCGAGGGGCGGCTTCGACTTTTCGTAGGACTTGAGCAGAGGCTTGTCGGACCACTTCGGCGTGGGCGACACGCCGGGCTTGATGCGGTTCAAACGGTCGAACACAACCCACGCACCTTTGGCGGCGGCAACGGCTGCTTTCTCTACGTACTTGATCGGCTTGCGCATGCGTTAGAGGCTCCTGGCTTCTAGCTTTTTGGGTCTTAGGTCTTGGGTGTTTGGTCTTGGGAAACTTCGGCGCAAACTTGCCTTGGTTTATCTGAAGATCCTAACCCACAAAACCTTTTGCCTGTGGCTCTCCCCTGGGATTGAACCTGGTTAGTACAACTCTGGTTCATACACTTTTCCCTGGGTGTTTGGTCTTTAGTGATGTTATTGGAGGGTAAGGAGTTGCGCACCTTTATCCCAACGAACGGGGGAAAAACGGGGTTTAGCGGGGATATGGAGGATTGGGTGGCGGTAAGTTGTTGAAAGGAAAAGGGGAGGAATGGTTCAACACTCCTCTACTCCCCGAGCTTGCAATTGTCGATAAGTGAACTTGGGGCTAGAATTCTCGTATGACTCGCTGCATGTCTCCGGAAGCAAACCAACTTTTTGAGAAGGCGCTTGCTCTCTCTACGGAAGATCGTGGCGCTATCGCTGCCTACTTGATCGAAAGTCTAGATGAGGGCGAACCTGATTTGGACGTAGAGGAGGCGTGGCAGCACGAGGTCGCTCGGCGAATGGAAGAAATCCATTCGGGCAAAGCGGAGCCCATGCCTTTGGTGGAAGTGAAACTTAGGGCACGCAGGATTTTACTCCAGCGGGAAGCCGACAATCGAAGCTAGATCACGCCCTCAGGAATTGGCACTGTTTCCGGAGGGGACTGTCGAGATTAATCAGTTTGGGGATGTAAAGAAGGCGGCGGGGAAGTAGTTGCGTGCAGTTGGGACGCCCAAGTTGTTGAGATCGGTCGTACCCGCCTTTCGACAAAAAATCGCGAAAGGTGGGCAGCCTCAGTCGTGGTGGTGTAGAGGTGGACCAGTCCCTAGAATTCTAGGATCGAACTCATACGAAGCATACTCCTTTGCTGATTTGAGATGAAAACAGTGAGATTCTCCGTTCAAGACTCATCGGGGAAAGCGCGTCGTGGATCCGAGTTCATCCTGGTTCCTAATTCGTGGGACGACTTTTCTCATCGGACGAGCTTCATTCTGCAGCAGAGGCTGGAGGGAGGCGATCGCCGTTCGATCGGAACCCTCAAAATCATCGAAAAGTCACCAAAGAGGGGGAGGACGGAAAATTCCGGCCTTCAATTCCGACGTTTTTTGACGAACTTGGGCCAGAGTTCGTATCCCTCGGACAGGACGAAGACTACTATCAGAATCTTCTTAAGTTCGTGCGACGGGAGCGCGCTGGAGAAATACTTAGCTCGCTATCGGATATATCGTGGGAGCCAGCCCGCGCAATGCAGTTCGAGACGTGCCCTTCGTTTCGAAATTCCTTGATCCGCTTCAACACTGCAAACCGTGCGAGACGAACCGGCCGGGCGATCATTCTGGGCCAGGCAATTCACGACTCATTGGCCTTTGAGTATAGTGCAGACATTCCCGGCGCGTCGACTTCGTGCACTATCGACATAAACTTTGATGCAGATGACAAAATACCTGGTCGAATCGCATGCTTGATCGGTCGCAACGCCGTCGGAAAGACGCAGGTATTGGCGTCTCTCGCCATGGATCTCACTCAGATTGCCCAAAGATCGCGGGAGGAGTTAGAGAAGAGAGACGATCGTTTTTCGGGTCGGAGGCCTGTTGCGGCTACTGCCTTCCTTGATAGTCTTAGTTCGGGCGAGGCGATTCTAACTCACCTGACGACTGCTCTTGTATCCTGGCTAGAACCGTTCTCACTCGTCCTTTTCGACGAGCCCGAGACACATCTCCATCCGAATGCCGTCGCGAACCTCTTCAGTGTGCTCTCGGAACTTCTCCTTCAAAACGAGTCCTTCGCGCTGATCGCCACACATTCGCCCATCGTTCTACAAGAGATTCCACGTAGCCGTGTCGTCCTACTGACCCGTGATGGTGACGTTACGACGAGCGCGAAGCTGGATACCGAGAGTTTTGGCGAGAGTTTGAGTGAGCTTACTCGCCACGTCTTCGAAACTAACGAAGTCAAGAACCCTTACAAAGTGACCTCGCAGAACTGGCTGATGAGGAACCTCTCGATCAAACGCTAGAGCGGTTCGGGGGGCAGCTCAGTCAGAATGCTCAGGCGTACCTTCTCGCAAAGCATGCGCCTAAAAAGCATGCACCTAAAAGGTCGCAATGAAGAGGCTTCGGGCGCCGAGCGCGCCCCCTCCATTTATCGACAGTTTCATTCTGATTCGCGATTCTATGCAGGAAATTCCGGACGGCCCAAGAGACATTCTCACGAGGCGGCATGCTGCCATTACTACTCGGTACGCTGCTTTTGAGCAGTCCGTTGCTCACCGCGAGCTAGACGCAATGACTCCAAGCGCCTACTTGAGACCATACCGAGCGCATTTCGAAGTAGCATACACAGGAAACTTGAAGGCTCTTCGGGATCTGAAAATGCAGATAAAGAGTCTTCAAGATCCCGGTGTGTTGACAGTTTGCCCTTTGTGCAAAATTTCGCTCCCTCACACGTTCGATCATTATCTCCCTCTTGGAACCTTTTCTGAGTTTGCGATCCATCCACTCAACCTCGTACCGTCCTGTCAGACGTGTAACGGAAAGAAGCACGAGGCTTGGCTCAACGAAGATGGACGGCGAATTTGCTTACATGTCTATTCCGACACCATTCCGCAAGTTGATTTTGTCCAGTGCGAGTTAAGTCCAGAGCCCCCTGGCAGTCACAACGTGGGGGTGACGTTCAACCTCCATAAACCTCCGGCTCTAGACCTGGAGCGATGGAACCTAATTGTTAGTCATTTCGATAGGCTCGACCTAATCGAACGATACAACGAAATTGGTAATGATGAATTGTCGGAAATCTTCGAGAGCGCCGAGAGTTTCTGGATAATGGTGGCCCTCGGCACCGAGTGAGAAGGTTCATACGGTCTGGAGGCTCTCGATTCGCGGACGTGCACGGATCTAGCTATTGGCGGGCTGTGTTGCGTACGAGAGTCGCCCAGTCGCCTCCCCTGTTTGCTTGGTTGAGACGATGAGGCGCAATCCGCTTGCTTATCGAAAATCTGCCTTGCATGGCCGACGATAAAGTACCGGGGTAGGGGTCCTTCGACTGCGCATGACGTCCACTTCGTGGGCGTCATGCTTCGCTCGGGATGACAATCAACGTCAGAAGCAACGTCAAAGGCGACGGACAGGATTGTCTGTGGCGGCATCGCCAATATGGAAGGTCGCCTCGCGCTTATTGCGACGCAAAGAACGCGTCGCGGCGCGGGGGCTCCATAGGTCCTTCGTCGGGCAAAAAGCGCCCGCCTCAGGATGACAGAGCTTATTCGGGCTCCGGCCATTTTGCTTCGATTTCTGCTTCGTAGTTTTCAGGGTAGGCTTCTTCTGGGTAATCGGGGTCTATGCAGGCTTGGATGGTTATGGTTGGGGGATTTGGGAGTGGGGGATCTAGCAGGTGCCAGGCTTCGCGGTATTTTTCGAGGCGCATCTTTCTGGCTTTGCGGTGGGGGTAGAAGCGGAGCATGGGTTGCGGGGTGCAGACTTCTACGGGGATTATGTACCAGATGTCCAGCGGGACTACGTGGGCGGCTATGAAGTCGATGTCGCGCTTGGTGTAGACGGCGCGGCCTTTGCCTACGGTGTAGGTGGCGCGGGTTTCGTAGGCTCCGGCGCGGAGGCATTCGGTGCATTTGACCTGGATGCGGTTCAGGGTTACTACCGGCCTGGGGCGGTTGTCGAGGATGAAGTCGTATTTCTCGCTGTCACCGAAGGGCCTGGAGATGGCGAACTGGCGCTGGTCGGAGCGGTAGAGGAAGGCGATTTCAGAATGCTCTCCGGTGCGTTTGGGGTTGCGGGGGACGCGACTGCGGGACTTGCTGGACTTGCGGGACTTCTTTCTGCTGCGGCGATCCCTGCGGCGATCGGACATCGGAACTCCTGAGAGGCGGAACGGCGGAGATTGGGCTCCGGCTGATGTGGGTGGATTGGAGAATATCCCTAAGCTTTATTTTAACATTGGGGTCAAGCGGGCGGCTGTGGAGTGTCGTCACTACTATTGGTACTACTCGCGGCCGGCAGTTTAGGCACCGAGATCCCTCGCCCCGCTGGTGAAAGCGCGGGGCTTCGGGATGACGGCCTTGAGCAAGGGAACGAAAGAGCTAAGAGATCAAAGTCAAGGTCAAAAGCGACGGACAGGAGTGTCCGTCCCACAAGGGCCGCGCCGGGCTTCGCCCGGTGGACAGCCGAGGGCGGCTGTCCCCACATTAGCGTCTTGGCAAACTAAGGCACGGGCATTATGAGCAAATGTGAACATCCGCGGCTTGGTTTCGGGCGCATTATGTTTTTAGCTCAGAGGACTCGGGATGACTGCAATCGGGATTTGCTTGGGCGTGCTGGCCGTGGTGTTTGCAGCGGTGTTGTCTTACCGGATGCGGCTGCGGCCGCAGATGGCGGGATATGCATCGCAGAGAATGTGTCCGGCATGCGGGTTGATAACGCCGCGGGCGAAGGCGGCTTGCCTGGAGTGCGGGAAGGTGCTGGTGAGCGCTCCGGTGGGACGGCAGGGCCGGGAGTGAATTTGGGTGTTCGGAATCGGAACTTTCATGTGGGGATAGGGTTGGTTCCTTAGGTATCAGTTATACCGATGCTGTCATCTAATCGGCAGGGGAAGAGACTGCAATGTCAGTTTTCGACGAGAAATATCGCGTGGTGCGAGTGGAGGGGGATCGCCTGCTGGTGCGCGGAGTGCACACCGGCGATGTGCTGACGATTCTGAACTCCGAACCTGAAATTCCGCTTACGCAGGAAGAATATCCGGTGGGGAAATTGATTGCCCTGACGGACCCGTCTGGCGCGCTTCTGAATTGACGAGGCTGGTGCCATTTTCCAAATTTATCCAAACAATTAAGCTAGAATTCTGACATCCCTCAGGAGGACGCTTGCGCTGCGGACGATGCGGCAATGAGAACGACGACACGAACCGCTTCTGCGGAATGTGCGGAGCGGCTCTGGTTGCGGGGAATCAGGCTGGCGGGCAAGTTGTGGGGCTTGGGGCTGGAGCTGGGTCGGGAACTTCGGGATCGGGTGCTGCTGGCGTGGAGCGGAAGCCGGCGGTTTCTGGGTCGGAGGCTCGGTCCGATGCGTGGCCTAACACGCGGCCGGTGATTAGTGGAGGACCGTCGTTACTGGGATTGAACCTGCCACCTGGTGATGCGGGAACGGGGCGTGGAGATGGCGGGCGCGATGCGCTGCGGCCGTCTTCTAATCTGGACTACCTTCTCGAGGATGAGGAAGAGTCGCGCAGCGGCTGGGGCAAGTGGCTTCTGGTGGTGGTGGCGCTGGCCTTGGCGGCGGGATTCGGCTACCTGCACTGGAAAGGCGGCGGGTTCGACTGGCTGAACGCGGGCGATAAGAAACCGGCGGCCGTGACCGCGCAAACGCCGGACTCGGGACAGAGCGGTGCGGATTCCGGAGCGGCGGCGGGCGGTGCGGCTCCGCAGCCTGGCCCGAGCGGCGGTCTTCCCGCGGGGGGCGCGGCGAGTGCGGGGGAATCCGGCGCGCCGCAAACGACTCCATCGCAGACTTCCCCTTCGCAGACTTCTTCCACGCAGACTTCTGGGCAAGGCACACCTTCCCAGGACGCTCCGGCGCAGAGCGCTCCTACACAGAGCGTGGCTTCGCAGAGCGTTCCTTCGCAGAGCGTTCCTTCGCAGAGCAGTGACCAGCAGAGTACTCCGCAGAGTGATGCGGGGGATGCGCGTGCGCCGGGATCTGGGTCACAAGCGGGCAGTTCTGATTCCGACACACGATCGCCTTCGGCCGAGGCGACGCCTAGAGCAGTCGCGCGCAAGCCTGCGGCGGAAAGGCCTGCGTTGGCAAAACCTGCCGCCGCGAAACCTGCTGCCGCGAAACCGGTGGATTCCGTGACCGAGGCCGAGCGCTACATCTATGGACGGGGATCGGCGCAGGATTGCGATCACGGATTGCGGCTGCTGAAGCCGGCGGCGGAACAATCCAATGTGAAGGCGATGATTTCTTTGGGCGCTCTGTATTCGACTGGAACGTGCACGCCGCGGGACTTGCCGACGGCTTACCGGTGGTTTGCGCTGGCTCTGCACAAGGAGCCGGATAATCAGGTGCTGCAGACCGATTTGCAGAATTTGTGGAGCAAGATGACGCCGCCGGAGCGTCAGTTGGCTATCAAGTTGGGCCAGTGAGAGCAGTGGTCAGTGGTCAGTGGTCGGCGGTGTTGTTCAGGCGGCGCTGGTTTCTCTGGAGGCCGATTCGGTCTCAGCTACATTGATAATTCTTTTTACAACTTCAGGACACGCGTTTGCGGAGTCTTACACAGTCCCTCTCACCCCAAAAAACGGGGCTGACGGTTTATGTATGAAGTCCGTCAGCCCGAAGATTGCGAGCCCTAGGTTCGGCCCAAGTTACTGGAGGTTACTTTGGTGACCTTGCGGCCAGCGGTAACATCCGGTTAACTGCTATTTCTACATCGGCGGTTGTTGAGTGCCGCTGCATTTGCCTTGCAGTTGTTGTTGTGGTGGGCACGTAATGATCGGGCCTCCGTCCGGGGTGGGAACCTGAGGGACGACGGCTGCGACGTATGTGCCCACTAGTCCTAGCATCAGGATCGACGTCCTGACTGCGTGCTTCATGGGTATACTCCTTGCGCGCCATAGTTGCCCCAAAAACAGGGCAGTGTGGCGTGGAGAGGAATTATACGGCACGAGTCAAGTCCCTCCGCTAGAATTCCTTATCAGGCAGATGGAGTCCTTCCTTCCGCGCCAATGTTTCGCGCCCCGGCACGTCTCGTGAGGCCCGTAAATACTGAGGAAACTGAAGCTTTCTAAGGTGTTTCCCTTATGTGGCTGGGAAGATTGCGGACGGGGTCGAAGGCAGGCTAAAAAACGGCGAAACATTTACGAAATCCGGAATCGGGGCGGCCCGAATACGAAAAAAACCAAAGCAAACGGCGTTGCAGATCGGCTAGTTACCGCTTGGATCCGAGCCGCTCAACCAGCCCAGAAATGCTCAAGCTGCTGATCGGTACGGTGGTGGCGCCAGCCGTCGCGTTCGCCGCACTTCCGTTTTCGCCGGCAAGCGACGACTGGGGCTGAGTCCGTGACAACGCCCGGTCGACCATCCCTTCGAACATTGGGATCAAGGAGTCCCCAGGCAGCGGGTGCTGGATGTCAGACAGGCTCTGCTCCCAGCGCTGGGGCCGCAGCAGCGTGGAGGCAGCGTCGCGGGCCGGACTCTTCGCCACGGTGTAGCCCAGCCAGATGAGTAACGTGGCGTTGTAAGCGCCCATATTGATCAGGTTCATCGCGTTATTACCCAGGTGATCGCCCACCCAGGACGCGATCAAAACCAGTTCCACCACGGCAAAGGCGCCGAAGCCCAGAGCGATGCCGAAGCTGTGCTGCCGCCGGCTTACTCCCAGATAGCGGGCAAAGAACAACAGGAAAAGCACCATCCCGACTTGAATGATGCGCACACAACGCTGGGCGGTCATGATGGCTTGCACCCACGCCGCCAGATCCGACGAACTGGTGGAAACCGATACCACGCCGGCCACCAGAAGCATTACCAAACCCGCCCACTTGAACAGCACAGTGCCCAGGTCTCGCAGGGTGTGGAAGGGACGGAAGACATCGAGAAAGGCTTCATGAATCACCATGAAACCCAAAGCCACGCTGATTGCCGTGCTGATCCAGGAAACGTAAAAGATGGCAGGATAGTAGTAGCGGTAAATCGGAAAGACCACCGCGAAGGTCATGATCTGGGTAACGATGTAGGCAAAGAAGAATTTGAATGGGCGGTGCTGGCCGCGGCGAAGCATAGCTATGGCTATCACCGTTTGGAGAACGGGATGTGCGAACCAGAGAGCGTAGTACAGAATTCTGATTTTCTCGCTCATCGGAAAAGTTCTCTTAAGCCCTTAGCTTCCCGAACAAAACCAGCGCCACGAGACAGCTCTGCGGCACCGGACCCAAAGTAAGACTCTTCTAGTAGTAAGAGAAAGTTAAACTCTTTGGCCCAAGTGTTCAATGTACTCAGGTAACCGAAAGTAACGTTACCTTCGTGCCATATCGGTACCCCAGTGAGGGCGGGAACTTCACGGAAGGTCTTTCGCACTGCGGCTGGATCCTGCTTACTCGCCGATGAAGATGAAGTACGACGAGTTCCACAGTGCGGTGGGCAAGCTGCCTCGCGGTCGCGCCGTGAGCACGATGTTGTATTCTCCGGCGCTGCCCAGGTTCAAATCTTGTAGCACATTTTCCCGGAGGACAGTTCGAGTTCCGGCTCGCGGCGCTCTTTCTCTTGCTGCCGGAAGATCTGTGTGCGCCTCGATTAGCGCCAGCCGCGCTAGAAACTCGTGCAGATCGGTGCCGCGGCCGTGCCCGGAGACTACAAATGAAACCTCGGCATCCTGCGAAGAGAAGTGCCATGCCAGTGACGCTGCCAGGTTCACGGCCCGTTCGTACGCCGGTTCGGAGATCAGCCCCGCCGCGGGATTGTCGAATACGATGCACAGCTTGCGTTCATCCTCGCGGCTGAACTCACGCACTTTCAAGGAACCGGACTTGGCCGTCGCCTTCCAGTCCACGTGGCGCGCGGAATCCTCGGGCATGTATTCGCGAATGCGGTGCAAATCGGAGCCGCGTCCGCGCACAAAACTTTCCCACTCCCCGCGCACCAGGGGCAGGATTTCAAACAACTCGTCGGGGGGCTCAATCGCCGGATAAACGAGAATCTCGCGCTCGAGGGCGACCTCCCGGGTCTTGGTGAGAAAGGCAAAGGGAAAGCGCGTGGCCACGCCGAAACTCGATTCGCAATACCGCCCGCGCCGCGCAAAACGCAGCTCGAGGTCAGCAGTCAGATCGGCTCCCGGCGGCAGATACGGAAAATAGATCATGCCTTCGAAAATTCCCGGGGGCGGCGGCTGGACCTGGACACGCCTCACGCTCCAGTCGCGCAGCCGCACCCACTGATTCTCTGGAGCGCGGTCGAGCGGAAACGTGAATGTGGTTCGTTCCCACTTCCACTGCTTGCGGATCTTCGTATCTTTCTTCGCATGTGCCGGCACCACGCGAATCGAAAACGAAGGCAGGAAGCGACGCGGGTTGTGGAGCACGACGCGTCCCATCACCGGGCGCCCGGCAAACATGTGCTCGGGAACACGAACCTCCAGCTCTGAGGCCGCGCAGCACCAGAGCGGAAACCACGCCCGAGACCAGGATCGCCGCCAGCATCGCGGCCACGACGATGTACAGCAAATTGTTTCCGGTGTTCAGCGCCGCGATGCCGATGACCAGAGTGACCAGCACATAGATCACGCCGGCTTTCGTAACTTCGTAGTGAAAGGTCTGGCGCAAACGCTCGAGGGCCACGCGACGCGCGAGGTACGGCACCGTAACCAGTCCCACAAACGCCGCCATCAGCAGCGCGAGAGACGCGAGAATCACCGAAGCCCACAGATTGCCGGCTTCGCCCGAGGCCGTCGAAATCAAAGCCGCGCCGAAGGCCAGGCCCAATCCCACCAGGGCCAGCAGGAACTTTACCCACACTTCCGCCGACGCGGATTGCAGCCACCGCGACATTCGACCGCCGGAAGGAAGGTTCTTTACGGAATCTGCGTAAGCGGAAGACACTATCTCGAGCCTAGCATCGCCTGGAAGAACGATCAATCAAGACCGGCTTGCAGAAAACGCCTTCGTAACCAAGCAGTGGTCAGTGGTTAGTGGTTAGTGGTTAGTGGTCAGTGGTCAGTGGTCAGTAACCCCTGCTTTCTTCGTGCGAACATGGTTGTTTCGATCACTGGCCACTGATCGACTGACCACTGGCCACTGATCACTGACCACTTCATTCAGTTGCCCACGCTGACCAGATACTGCTCGATCTTGCCGTCGGGCATCTCGAAAGTTGAAATCGACAGGACCTTCTCCGCGAACTTGGCGCGATAGGTGCGGTAGGTCATTCCTCCCCGCCCTTGTTCCGCAGTCTGCTGGAACTCTTGCGGCTTTCCTAACGAGCTCAGGCCGGTGGCGAAATCCTGTAGAGCCGGCTGGTCGAAATAACTGTTGGCATTGTCAGTGAACAAGGACCGGTCAATCTTTCCCTGCTGAAGTTGTTCCAGGATATTGCGCGCACGCTCCACTTTTTCGGCGACGACGGCCGTATCTACGGTAAACAGCAGAGGAACAATCTTCCGCGCAATTTGACCACTGGCATTCACCGCATCCTGGTTGGTCAGTACGATGACAGCGACGCGATCTTCCGGAAACACCATATTTTCTGCCGTGAAGCCGGACACTTCTCCGGAGTGTTCGACCAGGCGATGACCGGCCTGGTCGCGCACGAAGACGCCGAGAGCATAACTGGTTCCTGTGCCGTTTTTCAGCAGGACGTCCTTCTGCATCTCCTGGTACGAAGAAGGCTTCAAAAGGCGCTGGTTCATCATCGCGATATCCCACTTGGCTAGATCTGCCACGGGCATGGCGAGTTCGCCGGCGGCGAACAGCCAGCCCTTACCCTCGCGCGGCGCGGCGCGCAGGGGGCCTAACCCGTAGCGCATGTAGCCCGTGGGGTCGGTATCGGCGAGGTGATCCTGGTCAATGTTCACGACGCTCTGCATTCCGAGCGGTTCAAAAATATGTGAACTCAGGAAGCGCAGAAGCGGCATCCCGCTGGCCTTTTCCACGATCACGCCAGCGATCACATAGTTGGTATTGCTGTATTGCCATTTAGTGCCGGGATCGAAATCGAGCGGCTTGCGCGCCCAGCGGGTAAGAATCTCATCGGCTGTGATTGGCGTCAGCATGAATGGAGGCACATAGTCCTGCGGCCAGTAGTCCTGATAACCGGAGGTGTGCGAAAGCAGTTGCCGGATGGTGACTTCATGGGCGCGCGTGAGATCGGGCACAAAGCGGGAGACGGGATCGTCCAGCGAGAGCTTGCCCTGCTCCGCCAACATCAGGATCGCGGTGGCGGTGAATTGCTTGCTGATGGATCCGATCTTGTAGCGCATTTCGGCCGTGGCGGGAGTGGGCGGTTCCAGGCGCGCATTGCCATAAGCATGGGCATAGGCGAGCGTGCCATCCTTCACCACCGCCACCGAGGCACTGGGCACGCCGGTGCTTTCGAGCACCTGCCGGGCAATCTGGTCAAGCTGGCCGCGGGTTTGGTCGGAGAGCTGGGTGGGAGCCTGGGCAGGGGCCTGCGCCAGGATCGAAAGCGTGACGCCGACGCAGGCAGCCGCTTGAAAAAGGGCACGCCGAAAAAGAATTTTTCGCGAGTAATTCAACCTGTGCATGAAATCACCTCCGTGCAGAAGCCGGAGTTTAGCACAGGCGCACGGAGGCTTCACTGATGCGTAGCTACTGGTTCTCAGTACTCGACTAATTCCTTCATGGCGCGGAATAGATCATTGGCCTGCGGCAGGATGGCGTCTTCCAGAATCGGCTGGTAGGCGACGAAGGTATCGGCGGCGGCGATGCGGCGCACGGGCGCATCCAGTTGATCGAAGAGTTGATCGGCGAGGCGCGCCGCAATCTCCGCGCCGTAACCCCAGCTTAAGGTATCTTCGTAGGCCACCAGAGCGCGATTGGTTTTAGCGACCGACGCGGCAATTGTCTCCCAGTCAAACGGACTGAGGCAGCGCAAATCGATCAACTCGACTTTCACCCCGTGCTCGCGCTCGAGCTTCTGCGCGGCCTGCAGGGCGCGGGGCACGACGGCGCCGTAAGTAATCACGGTCAAGTCTGTTCCGGGATGGACGATCTTCGCCTTGCCGAACGGAATCATGTAATCCGGTCCGGGATAGGGCGCGCGGCCGTAGGTTTCGCGGTACAAACGCTTGTGCTCGAGAAAGAGCACGGGGTCGTCGCAGCGGATCGCGGTGCGCAGCAGGCCAGCGGCGTCCAGTGCGTTCGAGGGAAATACCACGCGCAGTCCCGGGATATGCGTGAACACGCTCTCGCCGCACTGCGAGTGATAAATCGCGCCGCCAGTGAGGTATCCGCCGATGGCTGCTCGAATGACCACCGGGCACGAGAACGCATTGTTCGAGCGCCAGCGGATCACCGACAGCTCGTCGCGAATCTGCATCATCGCCGGCCAGATGTAGTCGAAGAACTGAATCTCGACTACCGGCTTGAGTCCGCGCGTGGCCATGCCCGTTGCGCGGCCTACGATGGCGGCCTCGGCGAGCGGCGAATTGAACACGCGGTCCGGACCAAACTCGTTCTGCAGGCCGAACGTGAGTTTGAAGACTCCGCCCTTGCCTTTTACAAGCTTGCGCTTCAGGTATTCTTCGCGGCTGCAATCGGCTACGTCTTCGCCGAAGATCACGATGCGCTCGTCGCGCTTCATTTCGTCGCGCAGGGTTGCGGTGATCAGGTCGGCCATGGTCTTGGCCACCGGCTTTTTGCCGTCGGCGGTATCGGGACCGACGACCGCCTGCGTATCGAAGGCCGCTGACGTGGGATCGAGGTCGGGCGAATACACATACTGCAGCACGCTCTCGGGAGCGGCGGGCAAGGCCTCGAGGGCTTTGTCGACCGCGATCTGCAGTTCTTCGTCGACTTTCTTTTCGAGTTCGTTGATGCCCTTTTCGTCGAGGATTCCCTCGCGCAGCAGAAACATCTGCGTGCGCGAAACGGGATCGCGGGCGGCATCGCGCTCCCGCTCAGAGTCGGGACGGTACAAGCGTTCATCGTCGGAGAGCGAATGCGAATACGGACGAATTACGTGCGCGTGCACAAACGCCGGCCCGTGGCCTTCGCGGCAGTACTTGACCGCACGCTGAAAGGCGGCCGAACTCGCCACCGGATCGGTGCCGTCGACTTCTTCAAAGTGGAAATTCGGGAAGCCCGAGACGAGGCGTGAAATGCTGCCTCCGGCGGTCTGTATTTCGACCGGCACAGAGATCGCGTAGCCGTTATCCTGCACACAGAAAATCACGGGCAGCTTGCCGAGAGCGGCGGCATTCATCGCCTCCCAGAACTCGCCCTCGCTGGTCGTGCCGTCGCCGAGAGAAACGTAGGCGATCTCGTCGCCGTGGAAGGTCACGTCTTTAAACTGGCGATAATCGGGCCGGTCATCATTCTGCTTCGGAGGGATTCCCGTCGCCTTTGGACGGTGCGCAAAGTAGCGTCCGGCCTCGGCGCAGCCTACGGCCTGCAGAATCTGCGACCCTGTCGGGGACGATTGGGTCACGATATTCAGCCGCTTGTATCCCCAATGCGAAGGCATCTGGCGTCCACCGGAACTTGGGTCGTCAGCCGCTCCCACGGCCTGCAGAAACATCTCCAGCGGCTTGGCGCCCAGCGCCAGGCACAGCGCACGGTCGCGATAATAAGGATAGAACCAGTCGTAGCCCGGCTTCAGCGCCATGCCGGCGGCCACGCCGATGGCCTCATGCCCGGCTCCGGACATCTGGAAGAAGATCTTCTGCTGGCGCTTGAGCAGGATTTCCCGGTCGTCGATGCGCCGGGAGGTATACATGATGCGGTAGGCTTCGATCAGCTGGTCGCGCGTAAGTCCCTCGTAGGTTTGGGACTTCTTGCCGCTCTGGGCTGCAACGGACAGCTTAGGGTCGGTTTTTGTGGTCGCCATCCGGTTCCCTGAGGAATGCGTTATGAATATCGGGGCCTATGAATGTGGTGCCCATGGTACTACACAGGTTGCATTGTAAATCGGAATGGGGAATTGGAAAACATGCAAGTTCCTGCGTAGGGGAGCTGTGGAAACTTTGGTCATTGGCCTGCTTGAAGCTCCCTGCTGCCGTCTGGCGGTTGACGGTTCCCATCATTTATCCTGAAACAGCATGATCCAGACCCGCCGCGCCTTTGACCCGCACTCGATAAAGCTGGTGATCTTCGATCTTGATGGCACGCTGATCGATTCGCGCCTTGATCTGGTGCACTCGGTGAACGCGGCCCTGCGTCACATCGGACGGGCCGCGTTGCCTGATGATGTGATTGCCAGCTACGTGGGCGACGGTGCTCCGATTCTGATTCAGCGGGCCCTCGGCGGCGAGGCGGTTGACGATGAAGTGGTGCGTCGGGGTCTGCAGTTTTTCCTTTCTTACTATCGCGAACACAAACTCGACCACACCACGGTGTACGCGGGAGTGAAGGAAGCGCTCGCGGCGGTTGAAAGAACGCGCAACGGCGTTCCGCGCAAGCTGGCTGTGCTCTCGAACAAGCCGGTCGTTCCGTCGCGCGCCATCGTCGAAGCGCTGGGACTGGGTAGGTTCTTCACTCAAATCTATGGGGGGAACAGTTTTGCCACCAAGAAACCTGATCCTGAAGGTGCGCGCAAGCTGCTCGAAGAAAGCGGCGTGCGACCGGAAGAAACCGTGATCGTCGGCGACTCGCACGTCGACGTTGAAACGGGGCGCAACGCCGGCCTGTGGACCTTGGGCGTGAGTTACGGTTTTGCGCCGCATAGTCTCGAAGAGAATCCTCCGGACGTGCTCGTGGACACGCCTAACGAACTGGCGGAGATATTCGCTTAGGGACGGGAATCGGCTTTGCCTCTTATTTTTCTCCCGGCGTGCTCTCATGTAAACTCATGCGACGATGAGTGATCCCTTGAGTGGTTTTACCGCTTCGGAGCTGCGCAAGCTGCGCTGCATGAAAGATCCCTACGGCATCCAGAAATTTCTCGACGATGCTCCCTATCATCTTGCGGACACAGCATGGTCGCCGCGGCGCGTGCTGGCCGAGCAGACGGCGCACTGCCTCGAAGGCGCCATCTTTGCGGCGGCAGCACTGCGCGCCAACGGATATCCTCCGCTGCTCCTCGACTTTGAGGCCGATCATGATACCGATCACGTGATCGCCCTTTTTCGCCAGAACGGATGCTGGGGCGCCGTCGCTAAATCGAACTATGCGGGATGCCGTTGGCGCGAACCCGTCCATCGCACGCTGCGCGAGCTGGCGATCACTTATTTCAACGGATATTTCAACCTGCGGCGCGAGCGCACCCTGCGGCGCTACTCAGTTCCCGTCAATCTGAAGCGTTTCGATCGGCAGAATTGGATGACCACCGACCAGCCCATCTGGTTCATCGTGTATCACCTGTTCGACGTTAAGCATTACCCACTGATCACGCCGGCCATGGCCAAGAGCCTGCATCGCCTGGACGAGCGGCTGTTTCAGGCGGAATGCGTGGGAAAAGCATACAAGAACGGTCGTTAGTCGTTGGTCGTTGGTCGTTCAGGTATACATCCCTGAGGGAACTCGCAGCCTTCTAAGAGCGTAATGCCTACCATGAGAAAGCTGGGTCTCGTTCCGCTGGTTATTCTGCTGGCTGGGCTGCCAGTTTTCGGGCAACAGGGTCAATCCATCCCCGGCTCCCCTTCACGCACCGCTTCCCTGCCCGACTTGAAACCCGATGCCGATGGCAAGCTCTCGCTGGAACAGATGCAACAGTTGTTTCGCGTGGTCGCCGACAAGGACATCGAGAACGACAAGCGGTTGCGCGATTACACCTACACGGAGCGCGAAGTCGAGAACAAGCTGGATGGCCAGGGGCAAACCAAGTCGGCCGAGGTGCGGACTTACGAAATCATGGAAATCTATGGTGAGCAGGTGCAGCGGCTGATCCAGAAAGATGACAAACCGCTTTCGGAGAAAGATGCCGCCAAAGAAGAAGAAAAGATTCAGAAGGTCATCGACAAGCGCAGGAACGAATCGGAAAGCGATCGCAAGAAGCGGGAGGCAAAAGAAGAGAAAGATCGGGAAGAAGGCCGCAAGTTCGTGCGCGAGGTAGCCGACGCCTACGACTTCAAACTGGTGGGCACGGAATCGTTGGGCGGTCGTGAGGCCTGGGTGATCGATGGCGAGCCGCGTGCGGGCTTTGAGCCTCATATGAAGGAATCGAAGTTTCTGTCGAAGTTCCATGGGCGGGTTTGGATTGACAAGAACGATCTGCAACTGGCCAAGATGGACGTGGAATGCATGGACACGGTTTCATGGGGATTATTTCTGGCACGCTTTCATAAAGGTTCGCGTTTCATGCTGGAACAGACGCGGGTGAACGACGAAGTCTGGCTGCCGCTCCATGTCACGGCGAAGATCGATGTGCGTCTCGCCCTGCTCAAGAACTTCGATGTAGGGCTGGAGCAGACCTACCATGATTACAAGAAGTTCCGCGCGACCGCGAAGATTGTGGATGTGGGAGACGTGCAGCCGTAAGCTGCGAACCAACCTCTTTGCCACGTTATAATAGAAAGATTCGCACTCGGCGAAATTGCCTTCTGTGAGGATGTCCGAGCGTTTCTTCCATGGATTTCAAACTCGTTTCCGATTACAAACCGCAAGGCGACCAGGGGCGCGCCATTGAGTCTCTGCTGCGCGGCGTGTACGACCGCGAGCAGCATCAGGTTTTGCTGGGCGTTACCGGCTCGGGCAAGACTTACACCATGGCGAAGGTGATTGAGGCGGTGAACCGTCCAACGCTGGTGATGGCGCATAACAAGACTCTGGCGGCGCAGCTTTATCACGAGTTCAAGAATTTCTTTCCGCATAACGCGGTCGAATATTTCGTCTCGTATTACGACTATTACCAGCCCGAGGCTTATGTTCCGGCCGCAGACCTGTTCATCGAAAAAGAAGCGACCATCAACGACGAACTCGACAAGCTGCGGCTTTCCGCCACCAAGTCTTTGTTTGAGCGACGCGACGCTCTGATTGTCGCTTCGGTGAGCTGCATCTATGGCCTGGGATCGCCCGAGGCTTACTACGGCATGATGCTGTTTCTGGAAAAAGGCCAGAAGATCACGCGCGAAGACATCACGCGCAAGCTGGTCGACATTCTCTATGAGCGCACCAACGGCGAGTTCAAGCGCGGGACGTTTCGGGTGCGCGGCGACGTGATCGAAGTCTTCCCAACGTATGACGACATGGCTTACCGCATCGAGCTTTGGGGAGATCAGGTGGAATCGCTGGCACAGATCGATCCCTTGTTCAGCACGGTCAAGCAGAAGTATATGCGGCTGCCGATTTATCCCAAGACGCATTATGTGATGAAGGATGAGACCCGAGCGACGGCGGTGGAGTCGATCAAGAAAGAGCTGGCGTGGTGGGAAGTGGAACTGGAAAAGCAAGGGCGCGTGGTTGAGTCGCAGCGCATTCACCAGCGGGTGAAGTTTGATCTGGAAATGATCAAGGTAATGGGCTACTGCCACGGCATCGAGAATTATTCGCGGCATTTTACGGGACGGATGCCGGGCGAGCCTCCGCCCACGCTGCTGGATTATTTTCCGCGTGATTTCCTGATGTTCATCGACGAGTCGCACCAGACGGTTCCGCAATTGCGCGGCATGTATGCCGGGGACCGTTCGCGCAAGGAAACGCTGGTGGAGTACGGCTTCCGCATGCCGTCGGCGCTGGATAATCGTCCGCTCACGTTCGAGGAATTCGAGCACCGCACCAATCAACTCGTTTACGTTTCGGCGACGCCGGGGCCGTATGAGCTGACAAAGTCGGCAGGCGTGGTGGTGGAGCAGATCATCCGGCCTACAGGACTGATCGATCCCGAGGTCGAAGTGCGGCCGGTGAAGGGACAGATCGACGACCTGCTGCACGAAATTCGCGCTCGCGTGGAGAAGGGCGAGCGCGTGCTGGTGACCACGCTGACCAAGCGCATGTCCGAGGACCTGGCGGAGTATTACGCCGAAGTGGGCGTGAAGTGCCGCTACATGCATTCTGAGATCGAGACGCTGGAGCGAGTGAAGATTTTGCGCGACCTGCGCAAAGGTGAGTTCGATGTATTGATCGGCATCAATCTTCTGCGCGAGGGACTCGATTTGCCGGAAGTCTCACTGGTGGCGATTCTCGATGCGGATAAAGAAGGGTTCCTGCGGTCGTGGGGATCGTTGATCCAGACGATTGGACGCTGCGCGCGGCATCTGCACGGGCGCGCGATTCTCTACGCCGACCGCATGACCGATTCGATGAAGCGGGCGATGGACGAAACCTTGCGACGGCGTGAGATTCAAACGGCCTACAATGTGGAGAACGGAATCACGCCGGAGTCGATCATTCGTCCGCTGGACATGACGCTGGCAGGAATCATCGCCGCCGACTACGCCGACCTGACCGGCGGCGAGGCCGAGGGCATGCCGGAGTTCAAATCGCAGCCGGAGTTAGACGCGTACGTCGTCAAGCTCGAGAGCGACATGCGCGAAGCGGCGAAGCGGTTTGAATTTGAGAAGGCGGCGAAGTTGAGGGATACGATTAAGGAGTTGCGGACGAAGGAGTTCTTGTTTGCGTAGGAGAAATCTCTACCGCCGCGGGATCGGTTGCTTCGGTTAGGGCCGCGTCGACAAACGATAGCTAAGCTCTCGGACTGCGAACATGAGAAGGCCGCAGAAGACGCCAATGGGCCAACCGTGGGCGTCAGCGATACCCCAAGCGCAGAGGACGATAAACAACAAAAATAAGGCATAGCCGAACCTGTCGAAGCGGTCCGCGAGCTGCTGGGGATGTTGGGCGTTGGGGGCCGCTTCGGTGAAGCGAGCATCTCCGCTTGCTTTTGGATAGTTCCCTGAGCAATGTAGCTAAGTGCGTTGAGATTATTCTCTTTGACGAACCTCTCCTCCTCAGGCGTCAATTCACCAGGCTTGAATGCTGTTGCCTCCCGCAACTCGCGTTCTTGCCTTTCCTGCACATTGCGCAGGATGCCTTCCATCTTTTCAGCGTCTTCTCGTGTTGGACGTTGCTTGCCCATGGACTTCAAACGCTGAAGAGCACCCGGACCATATACCACATCAATGCCGCACCCAGCAGCATACCGAACTCGTTGCTTCTCACGGCTCGCCAGCACCGGTTCATGGCCGCAGATAGTCGACCGGACTGAGGATAGCAATTCCCCGCCACGGATGCATCCGCAGCAAATGCGCATCCCCCGTAATGATCACATCGGCCCTCCCGTTCAGCGCCACTTCCAGAAACTTATCATCCTTCGGGTCGCGGCATGCGCGGACTAACTGAATGATGGGAACGAACTCTGCCGCACTTTCAATCTGCGCCAGGAAAAGCTCGCGCTCCGCGCGACTGACAAAGCTGTCGAACTTCGAACGGGATAGAACTTCGGCGAGTTCGCTCATCGTTGCCTCAGAAAAGATGACGACGCCGTGGTCCAAGGCATGGTCGACAGCCTGACGCGGAACCGAACGCGGGAAGATGATGGCGCTGGCGAATACGTTGGTATCGACGACGAGACGACGCGAGATTCGCATGAATCCTGGCGCCTCAATCCTTCAGGATGTCGGCAAGGATTTTCTCGGTCATTCCCCGTGCTGCGGCCTGAGCGCCGATACGGTCCATCGTTTGCTTAAGCTCGGCGATGTTGCGTTTACGAATGCGCTGATACTCTTCGGCGGACATGATCACTGCAACATCGCGGTTCTGTCGGCGAATGAGGACAGGTTCGCGCTGGGCAGCATCGAGAAGAGCGGCGAGGCGCTGTTTAGCGTCGGTGGCCGAAACGGTTCGCATTTGTCTATTTTAGACAAACTAGACAAAGTAGTCAAACATCGCCCTTTCTACTCAATCACACGAATTTCGTGTTACACTGATCTCGTGTCATCCACAAACCGCCTTCGCAACGTAACCGTCACCCTCGAAGAAGACGTCGCCCAGTGGACCCGCATCGAAGCGGCCCGCCGGGATACCAGCGTTTCACGGCTCATAGGCACGCTATTGAAAGAGCGGATGGCGGCCCAGAGTGATTACGAGAAGGCCATGCGGCGAGCGCTGAGCCGCAAACCTTTCCTTCGCGGCAACGGACGCTACCTGACGCGCGAGGAGGTCCATGACCGCGCCCGTCTTCGTTGATTCGAATGTTTTCCTTTATGCCTTAGATAAGGCGAATCTCAAGAAGCAACAGGCTGCGCGCAACTGGCGTGCTGAGTTGTGGAAGAGCCGCCGCGGCCGCCTTAGTTTTCAGGTGCTGGGCGAGTTCTACGTGAATGCGATACGGCTGCTGCCCAAAGCTCGCGACGAGGTTCGAGCCGAAGTCCGCGATCTTCTTACGTGGCGCCCAGTAGTTACAGACGCAGCCCTGCTGGAACATGGATGGAGAATTCAAGACCGCTATCAGCTTTCCTACTGGGACGCGTTGATAGTGGCGGCCGCCAAGACATCCTCTTGCGGCTATCTTCTGACTGAAGACTTGCAAGCGGGGCAAAAGCTGGATGGCATCGAAGTGGTGAATCCGTTTCTGTGCGAACCTGAGGCAATCTAACCACGGGGGATTTAGCGGAAATGCCCTCGCGAGAACTAAGAACCTTCCGTTCCCTTTTGCATCCTTTGTGGTTTTTTCGCTTACCGTCCGTACGCGGCGCTGGCTGCCAGCGGCTTGCGGTGAAACGTATAGCCGTCAAAGGTTTCGGAGCGGAAGTTCAGGTTGGGTGCGCTGAGCTTTTCGGTTTGGCTCAGGAAGAGGTACCCGCCGGGCTCGAGGTAAAGATGCAGACGCTCGAGCAGCGCGATGCGCTGGGTGCGGGAGAAGTGCGGCAGCACATCCATGCAAAAGATGCAGTCGAAGCGCCCGATGTAGCCGGGACGGGCCAGGTTCATGCAATTAAAAGTCACCAGGCTGCGCAGTCTCGGCTTCACGAGAAGGTGCGCGGCGCTGGCGAGAGCACTCTGGTTTCCATTGGAAGCGCCATTTTTTCCGCGGCCGACAACCGGGGTCCGGTCTTCGTCGTCGACTTCGTCCTCGACGCCGTTTGGCACGATTACAGGCGAGCTGATCTTCGAGAAATAATTGCGGATGGTGGCGGGCGGCAGGCCGTCCAGCGCGGACTGCCGGTATACGCCGCGGTCCGCGGCTTCGATGTTGTGCGGCAACAAGTCGCTGCCCACGATGTGAATCGACAGACCTGCGCCAAGGTTCGCGGATCCCGAGTTCGGGGTGCTATCGGCGATACCACCGTTGCGGGCAGCCGATTTGCCGTTGCCGTTGCCATTGCCGCTTCCATTGCTTGAGCCGGTGCCGGTATTCCCAGCGCCGTTCTGGCTCAACGCATCGCAGACGGCCATGGCGATGGAATATGTCTCTTCTCCGCTGCCGCAACCCGCGCTCCAGATGCGCATCGGGCTGGGACCGTCTGCGGACTTGCGAGCGCAAAGCTGCGGCATCACCTGGCGCGCCAGCGCATTCAACGCGCCGGGATGACGAAAGAAGCCGGTATTCGTATTGACCAGCCCGTCGAGTAAGGACGGCAGGCTCGAAGGATCCTGGTCGGCGGAGCGAAGACGCTCGAGCAGCGTGGTGGACGATCCCAAGCCTTGGGACTCAACGTAATCGGCGACGTGCGCGGCGAGGGCGCTGTTGGGACAATCAAGAACGACTCCGGTTTGGCGCTCGACCAGCAAGCGCAGCTCCGAGAGTTCGTGTTCGAGGATGGTGCTGGTCGAGATTAACTTATGCATAGAGTCTTTCCCCAATTGCCGCGAGAAACCTCGCACACCTTCCGGGCAGGATCAAGTCGGCATGTCTACGGGGGAGGATCACTTCAGTTCTCAGTTCTCAGTTCTCAGTTTCTCGTTTCTGGTTTCCGGTTCTTTCTTCATTCAGTCGCCCGCTGCGGCGGCTGCGCGGTATTTGCCCGAATCTCGTTCGACCTGTTGAGCTACTACGTTCATTTCCTTTTCGAGCGACGAGAAACGCTGCATCACCTCGTGAATGCGGAGCGTCATGTTGCGAATGGTTTCAATCTGCGCCCGAGCCTGCGCCGAAAGGCTGCCGGGTTCGATCAGCAGCAGATCGGAGTTGCCCAACAGCGAAGTGAGTGCGTTGTTTAATCCGTGACGCATCTCCAGCATGTAGCGGCCGAGCATGGCCTGGCGTTCCAGTGTGGCGCAAGCTTCTTCGGAGGCGTGGGCGCGGGCTTCAGCGCCGGCGCGAAGCACCGCCTCGCCCGCCGCCGGAATCAAAACGTTGAGCCAGTTTTCATCGCACCGCAGCACTGAGGTGCGCGGCCAACGCTCACGCACGAGTTGCGCGGTGGGGGCGTCGTTACAAACGCAGAACAACGGCTGCTGAGTCGAGTGCAGGGGTTCCAGAACCACCGAAAGCAGTTCGCGGCGCAGCGGGCCGACGATAGCCACGGCGAAATTGTCGACGCAACGTGGCCAGAGATCTCCGCTGAGCATAGTGAAGGTCGGTACGTGGCGCTCCATCTGCCAGCGCGCGGTGATGCTCCGGGAAAATTCCACGTCGTCGGAGATTACGAGTACGGTCGATTGATCCACTTGCAGATTTCCTTTTCCGTTCTTGTCGGCGCCTTGTTCTGCGCAGCTTCTATTTCTATTTCTCTTTGCCGGGTTGCGAGTCCGTCTCTGGATTCCACTCTTGCGGCGCGGCCGAGATTTCGAAGTCAGGAGCCTCCGCCTGGTCGACGGCGAACTCAGCCGTCGGCGCGTCTGCATCTGGTGAAGTCTGGCTCGCCCCGGCTGCTTGCGAAGTCGTTACGCTGCCACCAGCGCCGGCGGCAGCTGCGGCGGCTCGCGGCGTGGCTTTCTCGCTGGCTCCAGCAGCCGAACCGAGGCTCAGGGCTGCGCTAACCGAGGCTCTCAGATCCACCAGCATGCGCAGCGGCTGGCCGGAAGAATACTCGGCCTGGAACATCACTTTCCAGGACTGGCAGATCATGCGCAAGCGGATGATCGGTTCCTGCGCAGAGAACTGCGCGCGCCGGCAGTCGATCGTCTCCACTCCTTTTTCTTCCAGTTCGGTAAGCCCGTCGAGAATGTTGTTGAGATCGGCGAGCATCAGGCGGAAGAAGACGCGCCGCATGAGATATCCGAAACGGGTAAACGCGACCAGCGCGATGGGCAGGTAGAACAGATCGCCGGCCTGAGCTTTCGCCTTGCGACCCTGATCGAGCACGCCGCCGTGGAGCAGTTCGTCAAGCGAGCGGCAGCGGCGGGCGGATTCGAGCGTGCGATCCAAAGCGTTCAACCATACCGGCGCCTTGAGTTCCACTTCGCCGAGAATCGGCTCCAACCCCTGGGCCACATAAGCGATGTCGGCGTGGTTGTCGTCCAGTTCGGTGGGCGCCTTCTGGCTGAAATACTGCACCAGCAGAAAATCGATCTTGTCGCGCACCGAGTCGGTCTTTGTAGTCCTGGTCAGAAAGTGCTGCAGCAGCAGAACCAGACCGTCTGGATCGACCAGCGAACTGGTCTGCAGAAACTGGCGCAACTGGTGAACCTGGACTTTTTCATCCATGTCGTTCAGCCATTGCTCAGCCTGCTGGATGGACTCGGGCCCAGGTGTTTCGACCCCTGCCTCAATATCGGCGCAGGCGGGAGCGTCAATCACGAACTCGCGCGCCAGTTCGACGTAGATAGGATGCAGGCGGCGGACGCTCGACCATAGGGCCGCGGGATCCGATGGTGGTCCCGAAGGTTGCGATGACGAAGGTTGCGATTGCGTCATGGTTTCACGATCCAGTTGGGAACTGAGGTGACAAAGCGGGCTGCGACGATGGTTTTGCCGGGATGGTATTGCACCGCGACCACCGAAGCTTCCGCATCGAGGGTGCCGTCCGAATTGCGCAGCCGCAGGATGTCGGCGAACTCCAGCGGCGTAGTGCAGGCAAACAGAACTTCGCGCGAAGTGCCGAATTCGATGACGGTGCTTTCCTCGACCATCGCGCCCGCCGGTTGGCCGTCTTTATTTGTATTTGTACTCGTGCCGTTGCTGCGGGTGAACTGAACCGCAATGCGAACCGGAGTGGCTTCGGGAAAAAAGCGCGCCAGTTCGGCGACCGTGCTGGTTTGCGCCGTCCGCGATGGAGCTGTGGCCTGTTGCGCCAAAAGATGATGACCCCTTTCCCTAAAGAAAATCCGAACTGATCAATGCGGTCAGGCTCCCCCTCTTCCCGGTTAGGAAGAGCATCGGGGAGCCAGACCCGCGGTTATGCCAGAAAGAGGAGCACGACCAAGACCACAGTGTGGAACGGAAGGATTAGCACTTAGGCGCTATAGTTATCAGTAAGTTAGAAGCGTGGCGAATGTACTTCTGGGTGCGCTAGAGAACCAGCGTCTCAGGGTGAGACAGCAGTCTCACCGCACCTCGAGGACTCGATCATTATCCACACATCGCCTGTGACATCTAACCTTGCCTCGCTGTTTTACTAGCTCCATCATGGTCAAGGCGGAGGCGGTAGATACGCGGTGGGGGCACTTTGCATAAATCTCATGAAATCAAGATTTTGCCCGTAAGTGATTGTGCCCCTAGGATTTTTTCGCATTTCTCAGCCAAGACGGTGATTCTAATAGACCCAGAGGAGGGGGGTATACCCTCAACGCGCCTCGGCCGATCGAAAGTTCAATCTGCGGCAGTCCTCCCCGCGCTCTATTGAAAGTAATTTTCGCGGGCAGATATCCACAAGTGGAATCAGCCCCTCAGTGACCAACCTGTTATTCTTAGTCATCTGGTCCATTTAGCTTCTCGGTCGAGCGCGTCGCCTGTTCGTGGCGCTCGTCGTCTATTTCGCTGCCAGGCAGATCCAGGAACTCTCGCCACAGCGGCGGCAACTGGCATCAAAGCGTGGCGGCAATTCCGCGAACTCGGGTTTCGCGAAGAAAGCTTGGGAGACACATCTATGAAAACAACTCTGAAGTTAGGCTGGTGGAGCGTGGTTTTGGGGATTACGCTCGCCACCATCGCTTTACCGGCAAGATCCTCGGCTCAAGATCAAGACGATCCGCCCACCCGGGTCGCCCGGATTGGCTACATGGAAGGCTCCGTTTCATTCCAGCCCGCGGGCGAAACGGATTGGGTGGGAGCGGTTCCTAACCGGCCCATGACCACTGGAGATCAACTGTGGGCTGACAAGGATTCTCGCGCCGAACTGCAACTGGGATCGGCTTCCATTCGTTTATCGGAAAACACGGGCATCTCTTTCCTGAACCTGGACGACGACACGGTGCAAGTCCAGCTTACTTCCGGCACGATCAATATTTCGGTGCGCAGACTGGGTGAGAACGATGACTTCGAGATCGATACGCCGAACCAGGCCTTTACGATCTTGCAGCCCGGCCGCTATCGCGTGGAGGCGAGTGAGGACGGAAGCTATACGGTGGTAAGCGTCCGGGTGGGCGAAGGCCAGGCCACCGGTGGCGGCGAAAGCTTCGACTTGCGCGCCGGGCAGCGAGCTACACTCAGCGGAACGGACACTCTCTCCGCCAATGTCGAACCGATTTACGGATTCGATACATTCGATAACTGGTCCGAGGATCGCGATCACCGTTACGATTCTTCGCGTTCAGCGCAATATCTTTCGCGCGATGTGGTCGGCTATGACGATCTCGACGATCACGGCGACTGGCGCGACGATTCGAACTACGGCCATGTCTGGTATCCCCAGGTTGAGGTCGGTTGGGCGCCTTATCACACCGGCCATTGGGACTGGATCGATCCCTGGGGATACACGTGGGTCGATGATTCTCCATGGGGCTACGCGCCGTTCCACTACGGGCGTTGGGTTTCGGTCGGCGGGCGCTGGGGTTGGATACCCGGACCCGTCGCGGTGCAGGCAGTCTACGCCCCCGCACTCGTGGTCTTTGTCGGCGGAGGTCCCGGAGGCTGGGGCGGAAATGTGGGATGGTTTCCGCTTGGTCCGCGGGAAGTTTATGTGCCCTCGTATCACGTCAGCGAGGCGTATGTGAACCGCGTCAACATCAGCAATACCACGGTGAATGTTACGCAGGTGACCAACGTCTATAACACGACGATCGTTCACAACACCACAAACATCACCAACATTACGTATGCCAACCGGAATGTGCAGGGCGCGGTGATGGTGGTTCCACAGCACGCGTTCGTGAGCGCGCAGCCCGTGGCGAGGGCAGCGGTTACCATAAACGCGCGCGAACTCGCGGCCGCGCCGATGACTTCGCGGGTTGAAGCGGCTCCGACGCGAGAGAGCGTGCTGGGCGCGAAAGCTGCAACTGCGGGTCATGTGACCGCGCCCCCGGCGGCGATCATGAATCGGCAGGTAGTCGCGAAGAAAGCTCCGCCTCCGCCGCCGGTAGCGTTCGCGGCGCGGCAACAGGCGATGGCAGCGCATCCCGGCGTGCCTCTGGCAAAGCATGAAGTGGCGAGCATACGTCCTGCGGCCTCGGCGGCCGCGCGTCCGATGGTGAAGCAGGCGCCTCCGGGAAAACCTGCGACGCCGACGATGGGCAAACCTGCGAACCAGCCTGCTGCCGCGCGACCCGGCCAGCCTGCGCCGGCGCCTGCGAATCAACCTGCAAACCGCCCGGCTCAGCCTGCTGCGAATGAGCGGCCGGCTACTCCGGCCCAGACGAATCGTCCGCCGGCAGCGCCACCGAACCGCCCTGCAACCACTCAACCCGCTACACCGCCGGCGCGCACCGATCGCCCGCCTGCGGCGCAGCCGGCACCGAAGCCTAGTCAGCCGGAGCCGAGCCGCCCTGAGGCAAATCGTCCACCGGCAGCGCCACCGAGCCGCCCCGCACCCACTCAACCCGCTGCACCGCCCGCGCGCACCGACCGCCCGCCCGCGGCACAGCCGAATAATCGGCCGGAACCTGCGCGGCCCGAGGCGAGCCCGACCAAGCCCGCTCCTGCTCCTGCTCCGCGTCCGGCTACACCTCCGCCGAGCGAGCGGCCGCCGCAGACGCATACACCACCTCCTCCGGCAGCGAAACCGGCAGCACCTCCTGCGAAGGCGCCTGCTCCGAAGACACCTCCGGAGAAAAAGCGGGAGGAGGAAAAGAAACCTCCCGGTTTATAAACGACGTAGCTTCGAAGTTTGATGTGAATTGTTCCGAGCACCCTGAGGTTTCTCAGGGTGCTTTTTTACGAGCGTTCCGAACACGCGCTTATTGAAGAGTGTGGCTTGACGGTCCGGAAGCTGGGGCTCCGCTGATGTTGTAGCGCTTCAGTTTGCGGTAGAGAGTGGCGCGGCTTATGCCGAGCATGCGTCCAGCGAGGGCTTTGTCGCCTTTAACTTGTTCGAAGACGCGGCGGATGGTAGCGCGTTCGATGTCTTCCAGATCGGTGGTCGATAGCGGAGTTGCGGCCGCGCCGTCGCTGGAAGTTATTTCGGCTGAGGCTGCCAGATCGGAAACCAGCTCGGGCGCGGATTCCGAGGACGAACGAGATGCCGACTGATTCAACCCGGCGATGGATGGAGGCAGATCGCCGAGGTCGATCACGCTTCCGTTGCCCAGCGCTACGGCGCGCTCCACGCAGTTTTCCAATTCGCGCACGTTGCCTGGCCACTCGTAGTTCATGAGGGCTTTCATGGCAGCGCCCGAGACGCGCAGATCCCCGCCGGGAGAATAACGTTCGCAAAACCAGTTCACCAGCATGGGAATATCGCTGCGGCGCTCGCGCAACGCTGGAACGTGCACGGTGACGACGTTGAGTCGAAAGTATAGATCTTTGCGGAAGGTTCCGGCTTTGTAGGCGGCTTCCAGATCGCGGTTGGTGGCGGCGATTATGCGCACGTCCACTTTGACGCGCTGATTACTGCCCACGGGACGAACTTCTTTTTCCTGCAGAACGCGGAGCAGCTTGGCCTGCAACTCGAGCGGCAGCTCGCCGATTTCATCGAGGAAAACCGAGCCCGTGTCGGCGGATTGAAAGAGTCCCTGCTTGGATTTCAGAGCGCCGGTGAAGGCTCCTTTTTCGTAGCCGAAGAGTTCGCTTTCGATCAGCGTGGGCACGAGGGAACCGCAATCAACGGCTACGAAGGGACGATTGGCGAATGCGCCGCGGAAGTGAATAGCGCGGGCGATTAATTCTTTGCCGGTACCGCTTTCGCCGGAGATGAGAACGGCTGTGCGCGTGTCCTTGAGGCGCGAGGCCACACGCAACACTTCCTGAATCTTGGCGGAGGAGCCGACGATTCCGTGCACGGCGGTTTCGGAATCCATGCGCTGGCGCAGGAATTCGTTCTCCTCTACCAGACGAACCTTCTCGGCCATGCGGCGCAAGAACAGCCGGAGTTCTTCGAGCGGCGAAAACGGCTTGGTGATGTAGTCGTAAGCTCCGAGCTTCATGGCCTGCACCGCAGTTTCAATCGACCCGTGTCCGGTCATGAGCGCGACTTCGGTGCGGGGCAGAAGTTTCTTCGCTCGCTCGAGAAATTCGAGGCCAGACATGTGCGGCATGACCATGTCGCTGAGGATCATGTGAACCGGCTGCTCTTCGAGCAGGACCAGGGCGGACTCGCCGCTATCGGCTTCGAGGCAGATGAAGCCGAGGGCCTCGCCTACAGTGACACACAGCTTGCGGATGCTCTGCTCATCGTCGACGATCAGGAGACGCACGCGAAGGTCTTCTCTGCTCAGAGCGGGTCGGCTCAGATCTCTGCTTAACGTCTTGCCTAACGGCGGCTTGTTCAAGTCGGCGCTCACCGGGCTTTCCCCATGGTTTTCTCGACGGCGGAGATGAGATCCTGCACGCGGAAGGGCTTCTCCAGATAAAGCGCGCCGATCTTGCGCAGAGTGGTGACGGTTTCTTCGTTGGCATAGTCGCCGGTAATGATGACGACTTTGTGTTCGAGGTCGGGGCGATGGGCGGAAATCCAGGTGTGCACCTGAGCGCCGTCGACGCCGCCGGGCGTGCGCATGTCGGAGACGACACCAAGGTATTGGCCTTTTTCGAGCATCCTCAGGGCTTCGGCGCCGCTCTCGACGCAGACGACCTCATAGCCGTTGCGCTCGAGCGTGGCGCTCACCAGAGCCATGATGGAAGGCTCATCCTCAATAAGGAGCACAGGTAGCAGTCCTCGTTGAATGGCAGGGGTTGTCATTTTTGTATCACTCCTGCGGCCACACCCAGAGAGGCGGTGTGGGGCGCTGCGGAAAAGCGGACGATGAAGGTGGCTCCCTCGCCATCGGTGTTGTTGTGGCAGAGAATCTCGCCTCCGTGCTCCTTCACGATGCCGTAGCAGATGCTGAGGCCGAGGCCGGTTCCCTTGCCGACTTCCTTGGTGGTAAAGAAGGGATCGAAAATGCGATCGGGATGCGAGATGCCGTAGCCGTTGTCGCGGAAAGAAACTTCGACGGAATCCCCGACCTTGGTGGACATGATCTCGATGCGGGCGGCGCGGCCGACCTCGTGCACGGCGTCGTAGGCGTTGTTCAGGATGTTGAGGAAAACCTGCTGCAACTGGTGAGCGTCGCCGATGACATCGGGCAATCCCTCGTCGAGGTGTTCGATGATTTCGACGCCATGACTGTTGAAGTCGTACGAACGCAGTTGGATGGTGCGGCGCAGGATCAGGTTGAGCTGCACGGGGTTGCGCTGCGGCGGCATCTGGCGGGCAAAGCTGAGCAGGTTCTGAACAATCTGCTTAGTGCGCTGCGCTTCCTGCAGGATGACGCGCAGATCTTTCCTTGCGGATTCCGGAACCTCGGAATTCCCCATGAGCAGGTCGGCAAAGCCGAGAATCGCGGTGAGCGGATTATTTACTTCATGAGCGACGCCGGAGACCAGTTGTCCGACCGCAGCCATTTTTTCAGCGTGGACCAGTTTGTCGCGCAGTTCGGCGGAGTCGGTAATGTCGGTCATAACCACGACGATGCTGTTGATGTTGCCCGGCTCGTCACGCATGGGGCTGAGGTTGACGGAGAACTGACCGACATGGCCGTTGCCGCACATGATCTGCAGTTCCAGATTGTCGACCTGTCCCCCGCGCAGGGTGGCCTGGAGCGCATCGGCCAAGGGACGGACGTAGCCGGGAGCGGCCAACTCCAACAGAGGACGGCCCAGAAGTTCGCGCTGCTCGAAGCCGGCTTCGTACCAGCGGCGGTTAGCGTAGCTGACGAGTCCGGCGGTGTCAGAAACCAGGATGAAACTTTGAGTGTTGTTGAGGATCTTGCCGGAGAAGTCGCGCTCACGGTGCAGTTCCGATTGATAGGTGTGGAGGCCGGTGACATCCAGCATCAGGCCGCGAATCTGCACCAAGCGGCCTTGACTGTCATACATGCCGAAGGCGTTGATGAGCACGTAGATGGGCGAGCCGTTCTTGCGGCGGAGCGTAGCCTCAAAGTTACGCATGTGGCCATCTCTCTCCATGGCCTCGGCGTGGCGGTCGCGCTCCTCGGGAGAAAAATAGACCTGGGTGGCGATATCCACCTGCAGAAGTTCTTCACGGCTGGAATACCCGAGCATCGCTACCAGAGCATCGTTGACTTCGATAAAGCGGCCTTCGGGCGTACTGAAAAATAATCCTTCCTGGATGTTGTCGAACAATTCGCGGTAGCGGCGCTCGGCCTCGCGGCGGTCAGTGATGTCTTTGAGCACATGAATGGTTTGCAGACTCTCGCCGGAAGCGCCGTGCACGCGCGACGTCGAAACCAGATAGGTGCGGTCCAGCGCGGGATGAACGAACTCGTCGCTGTCTTCGCCCATGGCGCGGCAAAAAGGGCAGGAATAAAGCGCGGATTCGCTGGTCAGGGCCAGCAGAGCGCGCATGTTGACGCCGACCAGTTCAGCGGGAGCAACCCCGATCATCGCGGCCAGCGAGCGATTCACGCGCAGGACCTTGTCGTGTTCATCGTGGACCACGATGAAGTCGCTGATGGCGTCAAAAATTTCCAGCCAGTGGCGGTTCGCCTGCTCGATGCGAGTGAACAGGCGCGCATTTTCCAGCGCCATCGCAGCGTGGCCGGCAACTGCTTCCAGCAGATCGCGGTCTTCGGACGTAAGCGGACGGGCGCGGCCGGAAAGGCAGAGCAAACCAGCAAGGTCTCCGCGGGAGCCCGGAAGTCGAACCACGACAAGGTCGTTCCAGCCTAAACTCGAGGCCAGGTCAGGACCGAGCAGTTCGGCGGCGGAGCCGGAGACAATAGCTTCAGTCCGCTGCGCGGCCAACTCGGAAAGGACCTGGGCAAAGCGCTGCTGCAGCGCGCGATCTTCGTGCGCCGCAACAGCAGGGGGATGCAACGCAACAGTCTGGAATCGTCCATCCTGAAGCAGAGCGACCGCTCCCGCGCGGGCTCCGGCTAAGGCAATGGCGCGCTCGACAAACTTGCCCGCGAAATCCGGCAGGCGCAGCAAGCCGTCAATTTCGCGCGCCAGTTGCATAAGCGCCTCGGAGCGCTTGCGATGCCGCTCGGACTGGTGCAGGTTGTGGGCGACTTCAAGGACCACGGAAACCTGGGCGGCGAGGGCGCGAGCCCGGCGAATATCCTGCTGGGAAATGCCAGTGTTGTCGAGACGGTCGAGCACACCAAACATGCCAAGCACTTTTCCATCGGCGCCCAACAAAGGGACCGACAGCAACTGCCGGGCCTGGTATTGCGCGAGAACCTCCAGGTTCGCGCCCGCCAGTTGTGTGAGATCGTCAGACCAGAAAACTTCCTTTTCGCGCAAGGCGCGGGTGGCAATGCCCTCCGGAAAAACGGTGTCTACACTCCGTGACTCGCCGCGAATGACGGCACAGCGAACCCGAAATTGCCCGTCTTCCAGCAGGGCGATGAGGCACCGGCCATAGCCGAGGAAATCGGCGGCGCGCACCACGAAAGCCTGCAGAAAATGTTCGAGGTCGCCGCTGGAACTGAGTTCGGAGGAGATCTCGAGCAACTGGTGCAATTCGTGGGCCTGGCCCTGGGCAGTGGCACACAGTTCGGCGTGAGCCAAGGCGACCGCGCCGAAGCCGGCAATGGCAGAAACCAGCGACTTCTCCTCGGCGGTGAAGACTCCGTCGGGGCGCGGATAGACCAGGATCGCTCCCTGGGTGCGGGCAGTGCGGAAAGGCGCGGCAATCAGCATTCCCGGCGAGACCAGCGCTGCCGAGCGAGTGCAAATCGCTGCTGATGGAGATGGTGATGGCCTCTCCCGCGGAAACCGCGCGTTGCGCCAGATCGGCGGCGAAGCGAATGGTCTGGCGGTCATGGCCGGCGCGAAAGGAATTGGCTAACTGCGGAGTTTCGGCGGCTACGGCGCGCAGTTCAAAGGGTCCCTCGCGGCGCAGCAGAACCGAGACCAAACGCGTGCGCAACAGCAACCGGAGTCGGTCCGCCAGCGCCTCGATTACGGCGGCTACGTCGGGAGTTCCGTGCAGAGCGTTGGCGACCTCGGCCAGGATTTCAGCCCGGCGGTGCTCCTCGCGCGAGGCTTCGCCGAGCCGGGTTGCTTCCAGCAAGCTGCCCAGTTGTCCGGCCAGGATGGTGGCCTTGGCGGCGAGGTCCTCATTGAAAAATCCTTCTTCGGAATCATGCAGAAACGTCGCCGCGCCGATGACTTCATCGAAGACCACCAGCGGAGCGGCCATCAGCGAGCGAGCTTCAAACTGTTGCAGCGGCGGGAATGCTCCAGCCCAACTGCACTCGATTGACGATGATCGTGCGGCGTCTGCGCACGGCCTCGGCAGTGTACGGCGCTGTGCTGGGAAAGCAGCCGGATGCCGATAAAACGCTCGGCCAGCTTGCCATCGGCTTGTTCTCCGACGAGTTCGTCGCCGGCGTGACGCCGCCAGAAATAAACGCCGCTGACCTGGAAAAACTCGCGGGTGGCGTGACAAAAGAGCTGGATCAGCGAGGCGGAGTCGGGGCGTTCCGCAGCCTTGGCGGCGATTCGCAGGAGGAGCTTCTGAAAAGCATCGTCGGAGATGGGCAGAGCGCGGCCTTCCGGCAACGGCGTCGAATTGACTCCAGCCAGACTCAGAGCGTCACCGGCTTCCTGCACAGGTTTTCATGATTCTCACAAGTGATTGAATCTAATGGAAAACTATCCCGCCATCTCAATTTGAGTCAAGGGAAATGGGCGGATGGGTGCCTAAGGTGTCAAATCCCGAGAAAAAGGAGGTGGGTGATCTCAGTGTGAGAATCGGCGGAGTGCGAGCTGGCAATGAGACAGCGCTAATGCGGAACCAGCAGTTCTCAAGAGGCGTCGGCGATTGACGTTAAGTCTTTACTTTTTCAGATATATATCGACGATTACTTTGGTTTTTCCAAAAGCTGAGCGCGTGGCCCCGGCGTTGCTCCAATGGCATCGCAGGATTCTTGCCAAGGAGGAACTGTGTCTTTGCGTCGGACGGGAGTGTTGCTGGCAGTGATGGTGACGGCGGCTGGGCTGGCGTGGCGGGCTTCAAGCGCAGGATGCGCCAAGCGGAAATCACGCGGCGGGTTAAGAGCAAAGTGCAGGCGGTATATCCCGAACTGGCGCGGAAGATGAACATCACCGGCACGGTGAAGGTGGAAGTCGTGGTGGCGGCGAACGGCACGGTGAAAGACGCCAAGGTTGTGGGCGGGCATCCAGTGCTGGCCAATGCCGCGCTGGAAGCCGTCAGGAAGTGGCGCTTTGAGCCGGCGGCGGGGGAGAGTTCAGGCATCGTGGATTTCAAGTTCGAACCTCATCAATAGGGCAAAGCGCAAACGGCCGGGAGGGAACGGCATGACGATTGGCAAGAAGCTGTACGTAAATTTCGGAATCATCCTCAGCATGGTGGTGGTGCTGTTCCTCGTGAACCTGCTTGCGGTGCAGCGCGAGCACGCGGCCAAGGCTGCGGCCACAGCGTCGCTCGAGTTGGCCGACGCCACCAACGAAGTGCGCTTCCAGATGATGCAGAACCGCCTCTACCTCAGCAACTACCTGCTGAGCGGCGACACCCGCGAAGTGGAACTGGATGAATGAGGGCCTGCGCACGCTAGTGAGAAACTGCAGCTAGGGCAAATCGCTGGCCAACTCCGAGCAGGAGAGAGCGGCGCTGGACAAGGTCGAACAACTGGAACAGGCCTGGGGCAAGGAGTTCGCCCAGCCGCTGATCGACAAACGCAAGGACGTGGATTCAGGCAACGCGACCGTCGCCGAATTGCAGATTTACTACCTCCAGAAAGACGCTTCCTCCTGGGTAAAGAATTCGACCGACGCACTCGATGTGGCCGATGGGGAAAACCGCAAGCTGGTCGAAGCCCGGCGCAAATCGGATGAGACAGCCAGCGCGCTGACGATTCTGTTCTCCGTAGTGAGCACGCTGGTGGCGCTGGGCGTGGGCGTCTGTGGTCGCCTTCACCACCGCCAAGTCGATTACCGAACCGCTGACCAAACTGATGCAGGTTTCGCGGCAGATCGGCGATACCGGCGATCTCGAACACAGCATCGACGTGAAGCGCGAGGATGAGATCGGGGAACTGGCCCGCAGCTTCTCGAAGATGGTCAATTATCTCAAAGAGATGGCGGGCGTCTCCGAATCGATTGCCGGAGGAGATCTTACGGTTGAGGTCAAGCCGCGCTCCACGCACGACACGCTGGGCAACGCCTTCGCGCGGATGGTGGAAGGTCTGGGCCGGCTGGTGCGCAGCGTGCGCGATGCTTCGGCGCAGGTGGCCAGCGCCAGCGGGCAGGTGGCGAACGCCTCCGACGATTCGGCCAAGGTCGGCCTGCAGGCTTCCTCTGCCATCGATGAAGTCACCAGCACCATGCACGAGATGAGCGTGAACGTGCAGAACATGGTGAAGAGCACGCAGGTGCAGGCTTCAAGCGTGAGCGAGACCTCGGCATCCATCGACCAGATGGTGGCTTCCATTCAGCGCGTGGCCGATACCGCCAAAGTGCTGCTCGACATCTCCAACCGCTCGCGGGAAGAAGTTCACAGCGGCATCACCACCATGGAAAAGGCCACCGACGGCCTGAACCGCATCAATGCGACCATCACCAGTTCGGGAGAAATCATCGGGGCGCTGGGACAGCGCGCCGACGACATCGGAAAGATCATCGAGGTCATCGACGATCTGGCGGAACAAACCAACCTGCTGGCGCTGAACGCCGCCATCGAAGCGGCGCGCGCCGGCGAGCACGGACTGGGCTTCGCAGTAGTTGCGGACGAAGTCCGCAAGCTGGCGGAAAAATCGGCGCAATCGACCAAGGAAATTTCCGAACTGATCCAGAGCATTCAGAAGGAAGCGCGCAAGGCCGTGGAAAACATGGACCGCTCCACCGGGATCGTGAACGAAGGCCTGGATCTGGGCGGCGAACTGAACGGGGCGCTGCGCAAGATCTCGAACGTGGTCACCGAAGTTTACAAGTTCGCCCAGGAAATCGGCGCGGCCACCAACGAACAATCGCACGGCTCGTCGCAGATCGCCCGGGCGACGACGCGGCTGAACGAAATCACTCACGAAATCAACTCCGCGGTGGAAGAACAAGCCTCGGGAGCGCAAGCCGTGGTGAAAGCCATGGAGCGGATGCGCGAACTGGTGCAGCAGTCGACCTCGGGCTCGACCGAGTTGGCGGCATCGGCGGAACAGATGTCGAAGATGTCGCGCGGCCTGCTCGACTTCATGGACCGCTTCACGCTGGAGGAGGCTTCACGCCAGGCCGACGAAGAACAGAACGCAGAACGCGCGGCGGGCGGCGGCAGCGGGATCCCGCTACGTAGGACATGGAATGAACAACTGGCGATGAACAATAAGGATGAACCGTGAACTCCATATCGTGGGCTTCCAGATCGGGCGCGAGACCTATGGCGTGCCCATCACTTCGCTGCACGAGATCGTGCGCGTGCCGGAGATCACCGCCGTCCCCGACGCGCCCGATTATCTGGAAGGCGTGATTAATCTGCGGGGCAAGATCGTTTCGGTGATGGACTTGCGCAAGCGTTTCGGCGATAAGCAGGCCACGCTGAAAAAGCAGAACCGGATTCTGGTGGTGGAGCACGCGGGCAGGCTGGCTGGATTGATCGTCGACTCGGCGACAGAGGTGCTGAAGATTGCCGGGGAAGACGTGGAAGCTCCGCCGGCCGCATTCCAGGAAGGCGGACTGAACTGCGTCACCGGATTGGGCAAGGTTCGAGGCCGTCTGATCGTGTTGCTCGACATGGCCAAGTTGCTGGCTCCGGCCAGCCTGTTGCAGGGAAGCGGAAGCGCGGAAAGCAAAGCTGCGAAAGCGGAAGCGCGGGGAGCTGCGGCCGCTGAGCCAGGACGCAGACAGAGCGGTTGAATCGCGGGCGCGGAGAACGAGAGAAAGCATGAGCACATCCGGAGCGGCACCGGCTCCTATCTTGACGGAAGCGGAACTTCGGCTGTTGCAGGCGCTGGTGTATCAGGAGTGCGGCATGCACTTCGACGAACGCCGCACCCACTTTCTGCAGGATCGTCTGCTGCGGCGGCTGCAGGAATGCCACGCCGATTCCTTCTACGCCTACTATCGGCTGCTGATCAGCCAGGAAGGCAAAGCGGAACTGGCCAAGCTGGTGGAAAATCTGACGGTCAACGAGACCAGCTTCTTCCGGCACAAAGCGCAGCTGGATCTGTTTCAGAAACACGTGCTGGAAGACATGCTGAAGCTCAAGCAGGCGCACCGCGAATACTCGGTGCGGATATGGAGCGCAGGCTGCTCCACGGGACAGGAAGCCTATACGCTCGGCATGATGGCCGCCGACACCCTGGCCTACTACTACCTGCGCAATCCGCTGCCGGTTGAGATGTCTCTGCCAAAGCCGTTGATTCCGCCGCCCTGGCGGGTCGAGATTCTGGCCAGCGACATCAGTTATTCCGTGCTGCGCACCGGACAGGAAGGAACTTACAGCGAGCATCAGATGGCGACGGTGGATTACGGCTTCCGCCTGCGTTACTTCGATAAAGTCGGCGATCGTTATGCCGTCAAGAAAGCGCTGAAGGAGATGGTCCACTTCGACTTTCACAATCTGAAGACGGAGTACCTGCCGCAGCGCAACGACGTGATCTTCTGCCGCAACGTGATGATGTACTTCGACGAGGCGGAGCAGAAGCGGCTGGTCGAAAAGTTTTACCGCTGTCTGAATCCCGGCGGCTATCTATTCGTGGGCCACGCGGAAAGCCTGCTGGGCCTGACCGAGAAGTTCCACATGATCCATCGCGACAGCGGCACGGCTTATCAGCGGATTGAGGTGCGAGAGTGACCAATCCTCCCGATGACCGCGGAGCGGAACTGCGGGAGCTGTTTTTTGAAACTTCGCAGGAACTGCTGCAGGCGTTGAACGAAGAATCTCTGAAGCTGGAGAAGAATCCCGGCGATGAAGAGATTGTGCGTTCGATCCGGCGGACGGTTCACACGCTGAAGGGTGACTCAGCGGCTTGCGGGCTGCGCGAGTTGAGCGAACTGGCGCACCAGTTCGAGGATGCGCTTTCAATGGATACCGCCGCGTGCCATGGGGCGCTGGCGGAAATCTCTCTCGCGGCAGCGGACGTCTTTACGGCAATGCTCGCGGCGTACCATGGCGGAGGCCCAATGCCCGCGACCGAAAGCCTGCGGCAAAGAATCGACGAACTGACAGCGGCTCCGGCCGCCAAGAAGACGCGCAAGAAAAAAGCGCAGCGGCCGCACCGCGATCCGACAAAGACTGGACCGATGCAGAAAAGCGCGATCTGGCGCAGGCGCAAGTCGCAGGTCTTGGACTCTACGACATCGTGGTAAAAATCGATCCCCACTGCACCATGCCGATCGCGGCGCGGCAATTGATTCAGAACGCGATCAGCGGAGATCGGCCAGGTTCTGGTGGTGCGGCCGGATGCGAAATCGCCAGCCGCCTCCCGGCAGGTAGAGTTCGTGCTCGCCAGCCCTGCAGACGAAGGAACAGATTGCCGCCAAATGCCACATTCCGACCATTGCCGGCGAGATCAACGTGACTCTGATCCAGGCCGCATCGCCGGCCAAAGCTTCCACAAAAATTGCCGAGCAGGCGGCAGCGTCCCGAGGCTGCGACGGCGGCGGCCACGAGTTCGGATGCCCGCACCGTCGGCAACTGCCGGCCCCAGCTCCAGCCTTCTCTCAGCCGAGACGCCAGCCTCAGCCGCGGAACCGGGCCTGCTCGCAGGCTTTGACGGAAAACATACTGCGCGTGGAAGCGGGACGAATCGACAGCGTGCTCAACCTGGTGGGCGAACTCATCATTGGCAAATCGATGTTGCAGCAGGCGCTCAACGAGTTCGGCAAGCGCTATCCCAAGGAACCGTTGCGCGGCAAGTTCGCCGATGCCATGGCCTTCCAGGCCAGAGTGCTGAACGATCTGCAGCGCTCGGTCATGAAGATTCGCATGGTGCCGGTGGATCAGCTGTTCCGT
>CAWKKK010000017.1:0-19919 GCA_963850165.1 uncultured Acidobacteriaceae bacterium
CAGCATCGACCTTTTCGACAGTTCCATGCACGGCAGTAACAACGCGAAACGACTCGATGGCAAGACGGCTCTCATCACTGGAGGTGCTGGTGGCATAGGCCGCGCCACCGCACTGCTGTTCGGCCGCGAGGGCGCGGCAGTGGCATTATTGATTTGAACCAGGAAGCGGGCAGGGAGGTTGCGCGCGAAATCTCCTCGCTGGCGGCCTCGCGATCTTCGAACGCGCTGACGTGACCCGCGCTGCTGACTGCCGGCGTGGGTCGAACGGGTCGTCCGCGAATTCGGTAGTATTCACATCCTGTCCAACAATGCAGGCATCATCCGGCGAGCTTCCGCGCTTGAGATCAGTGAAGAGGACTGGGACGAGGTAACGGCAGTCAATGTAAAATCCGTCTTCCTTATGTCCCGCGAAGTCATCCCCATCATGGCAGAGCGGAGGCGGTTCGATCATCAACACCGGTTCCGGGTGGGGCCTGGCCGGAGGTCCGCGGGCTGCCGCCTACTGCGCCTCAAAAGGCGCGGTCGTTCTGCTGACCAAAGCCATGGCCATTGACCATGGCCGGCAGAACATCGCGTAAACTGCATCTGCCCCGGCGACACTGATACCGCGATGCTGCGAAGCGAGGCGCGGCAATTGGGAGAGGCAGAAGATCGATTTCTCGCCGACTCGGCCAAGCGCCCTCTGGGTCGCGTGGTATGCCGGAAGAGATCGCGCACGCCGCTCTGTATCTCGCTAGCGATGCAGCATCCTTCGTGACGGGGCGGCGCTGGTGGTGGATGGCGGAGGTCTGGCGGGCTCGGGCTAAAAGCATGCGATTGGAACATAAAGTCGCTCTGATCACTGGCGGCACGTCCGGCATCGGCGAAGCCACGGCCTTCCTGTTCGCCAAAGAAGGCGCCAAAGTCGCGATCACGGGCCGCAACGAAAAGCGCGGCCATGCCGTTGCCGAAAGAATCATGAACGGCGGTGGTCAGGCCATCTTCATCCGCAGCGATGTGCGCAAGGCGGAGGAATGCCGTCATGCTGTGGATGAGACCCTCCGTGTCTTCCACCGTCTCGACATTCTGTTCAACAATGCCGGCGTTTTCTACCCGCACACCACTGTTGACTGCACGGAGGAAGAGTGGGACCTCCAGATGGACATCAATTTGAAGGGAACTTTTCTGATGTCAAAGGCGGCGTTGCCGCGCATGATCGATCAACGCCGTGGAGTGATCATCAACAACAGTTCCGGATGGGGGATTGCGGGCGGCGACGCCGCGGTTGCCTATTGCGCGTCTAAAGGCGGCGTTGTGCTGTTGACCAAGGCAATGGCTATCGACCACGGACGGCAAGGCATTCGCGTGAACTGCATTTGCCCCGGCGATGTCGACACGCCCATGCTTCCCGAAGATGCGCGACTGCGCGGTTTGAAATGGGAGGATTATCTGGCCGGATGCGCTGACCGTCCCTTGGGACGGATCGGTACAACGGATGAGATCGCAAAGGCGGCATTGTTTCTGGCGTCGGATGATTCTTCCTTCATGACGGGCGCAGCGTTGGTGGTCGACGGCGGTGGAACGGCGGACTGATGCGAGGGGCACGAATAAGTGGCCGATATGAATTCAATGCACACGATGGGAACAAGCCAGACGCAAAATCGCAGCCGTTCCCAACAGTGGTTTGAACGCGCACAGCAATCGCTGGTCGAAGGCGTGAACTCGCCCTCGCGTGGGACGACAGTGTATACCGCTGGCCCGATCATGTTGGAACGCGGCCAAGGGTCGCACGTATGCGACGCGGACGGCAATGAATATGTCGACTTCATGATGTCGTTCGGAGCGCTCATCCAGGGGCATGCTCACCCAGCCCTGGTCAAGACGGTTTCCGAGGCGATGGTGGAAGGGTCACACTTCGCCGCTGCGACGTCAGCGGAGGTTGAAGCCGCGGAGCGTTTTCGCCGTATGGTGCCGTCGGCCGAGGTGGTCCGGTTCACCAACACGGGCAGCGAAGCGACCATGCTCGCATTGCGCCTGGCCCGAGCCCATACCGGCCGGCGTAAATTCCTGAAGTTCGAAGGACACTATCACGGATGGTACGATCCCTATCTCCTGAACGCGCACAGCCATCCCCCGGAACAATTGGGCCCGGTGGAGAACCCGGCGCGCATCCCGGATTCCGACGGCATCCCGCCTTCGACGTTCGACGATGTGGTGCTGGCCCCGTGGAACGACGTGGCTGTTCTCGAAGATGTGTTGAAGCAGCACGGACACGAATTGGCGGCGGTGATCACCGAACCCGTCATGGCCAACATGGGTTGTATCCTTCCGCGAGATGGATACCTTCAGCGCCTGCGCGAACTCACGCGAGACTGTGGCGCGCTGCTGATTCTCGACGAAGTGGTCACCGGCTTCCGCTACGCCCCCGGCGGGTGCCAGGAATATTATGGCGTGCAGCCGGACATCAGTACTTTCGGCAAGGCTCTGGGCGCGGGGTTTCCGGTGGGAGCCGTGGCGGGACCACGTGCGATCCTGGAACGCATGCGCTGGAGCGAAAACATGGTCCTGCATTATGGAACCTTCAATGGACATCGCCTGACCATGAAAGTGGTCGTGGCCAACCTCGACATGCTCTCCGCCGAACACACGTACCGTAAGCTTCACGCGGTGGGCAACACCGCAATTGCCGGACTGCGAGAAGTCTTTCGACGGCGCAAGATAAAAGCGATCGTGCAAGGCTTTGGACCGATGTTCCAAATCTACTTAACGGAACGCGATGCCATCCACGACTACCGCGACTATTGCAAGCACGTGGACACGAAGCTCTATTCGCGCTTTGTACATCGGCTGCTCGATCGCGGCATCTACATGACGCCTTCCAACGGCCTGCACTGGATTATCTCGACGGCGCACACGGATGCCGATGTGCAGGCGCTGGTGGAAGCCGCTTACCAAGCGTGCTCAGGACTCTCGTGAAATCCACCGTCTTTCTCGGTGGCGGACGTATCACCAGCGCGCTGCTGGCGGGGTTGCGGCTTGCGGAGTACGGCCGGCCCATCGTCGTGCACGACCGTCATCCCGAAAAGCTGCAACAACTCCAGCGGAGATACGGCGCGATCGTCGAACCGGATCTGGATCGGGCCGTGGAATCGGCTCACCTGCTGATTATCGCGGTGCGGCCAGACTCCGTGCGCGGGTTGCTGAAAGACATCGGAACGCACAAAATTCGTCGACGGTTCACCGCGGTGAGTCTGGCAGCCGGTGTTTCTCTCTCCAAACTGCGGGCCGGGCTGGGGCGGCCGGTGCAATGGGCGCGGGCCATGCCCAGCCCAGTGAGCCGCAGCGGCCGCGGGCTTACGGCGCTGACCTTTGGCCGGGGCCTATCCATCGCTGCGCGCGCGGAGGTCACGGATTTGTTCGCCCTGGTCGGTGCCGTGCTCGAAATCCCTGAGAACCGGTTTGACGCTTTTACCGTTACGTTCTCAAGCAGTCATGGTTATCACGCATTGGCAACGCTGATCGGCGCGGCCGAGGCCGCTGGACTCGACCGCAGAAGCGCGCGTGTGGCAGCCACTCACGCGCTCGCGGACGGTGTTGCGGCATGGCGCGAAAGCAATTTGAGCTTGAAGGAACTGTTGCAGGAGGCGGCTACGCCCGGCGGCACTGCGGCCGCAGTAATGGCGTCGCTGGACAATGCTGGATATCCAAGGATTGTCGCGCAGGGGCTGCGCGCCGGAATCATGCAAGCGCGGAAAAACGCCGCACGATGATACCCTCGGAGTCAGTGAGGGCTTATGTCTGGCAGGCACGGGCTTCGGCTTCTAGCGGAGTTGGGCTTCACGGCGGGGCTGCTGGCAGCGGCTCTGCCGGCGCTTGCGGCGAAGGGCGCGAAGCCGGAGTTCGGAGCTAACGTACTGATTTTCGATCCGTCGATGCCATCGCCGGCGATCCAGAAGCAGATCGATGCGGTGTATGCGACGCAGCAGCACAACGAGTTTGGTCCGCAGCGGAATGCGCTGCTATTCCTGCCCGGAAGCTATTCGGTGGACGTACCGGTAGGTTTCTACACAGAGGTAATGGGGTTGGGCGCGTCGCCCGATGCAACGCGGATTGCGGGCAACGTGCATGCGGATGCGAACCTGGAGCACAACAATGCGACGACGACCTTCTGGAGGGGTGCAGAGGGATTGTCGATCAAGCCGACGGGCGGCACGATGCAGTGGGCGGTGTCGCAGGCGGTGTCGCTGCGGCGCATGCATGTGCGCGGTGACTTGGTGCTGCACCAGCATCACGGGTGGGCAAGCGGCGGCTGGATGTCGGATTCGCTGGTGGACGGGAATGTCGACTCCGGCAGCCAGCAGCAGTGGATCTCGCGGAACTGCGATTGGAAGAGCTGGACCGGCGCGAACTGGAACATGGTGTTTGTCGGCGTAGTGCATCCGCCAGAAGGCGCCTGGCCTTCGCCGCCGTACACAAAAGTAGAGCAGACGCCTGTGGTGCGCGAGAAGCCTTTTCTTCAGGTGAATGCCGCGGGCGAATTCAGCGTGCGGGTTCCGGAGTTGTACAGCGACAGCATCGGGATTACGTGGCACGGCGGAGAAACCGCGGGAGAAACGATTCCGATTGAGCGGTTTTACATTGCGCGCCCGGATGTGGATACCGTGGAGACGATTAACGCACAGCTTGCCCTGGGCAAAAGCCTGATTCTGACTCCCGGAATCTATGAACTGACCGCTCCGATTCGCGTGACGCGGCCGCATACGGTGGTGCTGGGGCTCGGCTTTGCGACGCTGCGTCCGGTGAAGGGCACGGCAGCGATGACGACAGCCGATGCGGACGGCATCGAGATTGCTGGACTGCTCTTCGATGCGGGGCCGAGCGAGTCTCCGGTGCTGCTGGAAGTGGGGCCGGAGAGAAATCGGGCGCGCCATGCGAAGGACCCGATCACGCTGCACGATGTCTTCTTTCGTGTGGGCGGCGCGGGCGTCGGAAGGGCCAAGGTGAATCTGAGGATCAACAGCAACGACACCCTCGTGGATCATACGTGGATCTGGAGAGCAGATCATGGCGCCGGAGTGGGTTGGGAGCTGAATACCAGCGAGAACGGGCTGATCGTGAATGGAAACGAAGTCACGATCTATGGCCTGTTTGTTGAGCATCACCAGCAATACCAGGTTCTGTGGAAGGGCAACGGCGGGCGGACGTATTTCTATCAGTCCGAGATTCCTTACGATCCTCCGAACCAGTCGAGCTATACGAGTGCGCCAGGGGTGAACGGCTGGGCCTCGTACAAAGTGGCGGATGGAGTAACCAGTCATGAGGCGTGGGGACTGGGTGTGTACAGCGTCTTCCACCATCCGGATGTAATGGTGACCCGGGCAATCGAGACGCCGGACCCGGGTAATAAGAGCCCCGGGATACGGTTTCACGACATGATCACAGTGGCGCTGGGCGATCACGGCAGGATCAGCCGCGTGATCGACGACACAGGCGAGGCGACCGCAATGCATCCTCGCGTGACGCCGAAGGTGACGAACTTTCCGTGAGCGGCTGGGCATAATCACCAACTGAGAAATATCACGCCGCTTCCCCGCCGCTGATCTCATCCTGTAGGGCCGTCTACCAAAACTAGTTCTTGGGCCGCGACGGTGTCCTGTACAATTTTGCCTCTGATGAGTTCGTTCGCAAAATGGTGGCTAAGTGTGTCTGGTGTGCTGCTTCTGGTCGTGGCGGCGCAGGCCGAACCGGTTGCCAAGCTCAAAGCCACCGACTACGTCAACGACTTCGCCCACGTTCTGGACCAGAACACGATCGCGCAAATAGACGAGATCTGCCGGCAGATCGACGAGAAAGCGCATGCCCAGATCGCGGTGGTGACCGTCCACTCCCTCGATGGCTCCGATATCGAAACCTATGCTGTCGATCTCTTCCATCAGTGGGGGGTAGGAAGCAAGTCCAAGGACACCGGAGTACTAATCCTCTATGCGATCGATGACCATCGCGCCCGCATTGAGGTTGGTTACGGTTTGGAGCCGATCCTGACCGACGGGAAGGTTACGTCATTCCAGCGGGAGGCCATCCCGTTAATGCGAAGTGGGAACTATAGCCAGGCGCTGCTGCTGGTCACTTCGCGCGTTGCACAAGTCATCGCCCAGGACGCGGGAGTTCAGCTGACCACTCCGCAACTCGCGCCGGCTCCGGCGCAACCGATGGGGCAGCCGGGCAAAGGATTATCGGCCGGCGGAATTATCCTGCTGATTGTCATCGTGCTCATCGTTCTCTTTACTCCGCTTCGCGGCGTCCTGTTCTGGATCCTTCTTTCTGGAATGTCTGGCGGTGGCAGGGGCAGTGGAGGCTGGGGCGGAGGCGGATTTGGCGGCGGAGGTGGTTTCGGTGGATTCGGCGGCGGCAGTTCCGGTGGCGGTGGGGGTAGCAGCAGTTGGTAGTCAGCGAGGGCGCAAATGGTTCCGGAGAAAAAAATTAACGATTTTGTCGGCCGACTGCGAACCGCAGCTGGTGCGAACCTGGAGAGCGTGATCCTGTTCGGATCGGCGGTCGCGGGAGATTTTCATCCTGAATTCTCGAATGTGAATCTGTTCTGCGTGATTCGCGACAGCTCATTCGACGCACTGCGGGCGCTCGCACCTGCCGTCAAGTGGTGGGATGCGCAGAAGCAGGCGCCTCCGCTGTTCATGACACGCGACGAGATCGAGCGCTCTACCGACGTGTTTACGATCGAGTTTATCGACATGCAACAGCACCACCGCGTTCTCTTCGGCGAAGATGTTGTTAAGGGGTTGTCGATTCCGGCTAACCTGCACCGCGTCCAGGTGGAGTACGAACTGCGGGAGAAACTCGCGCTGCTGCGCCAGCATTTCCTTCTGGCCTCGGACAACGACTCGCGCGTGTGGGAGTTGCTGCTACGATCGGTATCATCCTTTGCGACACTCTTCCGCCACGCACTTATTGTGCTCGGTCAAAGTGCCCCAGGTGGAAAGCGCGAGGCTGTACAGGCATTGTCAAAGCATATTGGGATTGACGCCTCGGGCATCCTGCAGGTGCTGGACGTAAGAGAGCGGAAATCTGACCGTAAGAAGTTCGACGTGGAGGATGTTTTTTCTAGATATTTGGCGGCGCTGGAGCGGGTAACCGCGGCAGTTGATAAAATGCTGGACTCGGGTACCGTGGGCTCTTCGTAGACTCCGCGGATGCTTTTCAGGAGAATCTCATGAGCAAGGCACTGATCGTGGTCGTGGTTATTGTGGCAATTCTATTGATGGGTGGCCTGTTTGTTTTTGGCCAGTACGTAAGCGTGAAGAATACCCTGGTCGGCAAGAACGAGGCGGTGAAGGCGGCCTGGTCGCAAGTCGACATTGTGCTGCAACGCCGCGCCGACCTGATCCCCAATCTGGTGGAGACGGTGAAGGGCTACGCGCAGCAGGAAGTCACGGTGTTCGGCGACATTGCAAAGGCGCGCTCGGCCCTGCTTTCCGCCGGCACGCCGCAAGAAAAGATCGCGGCCAACGGACAGCTCGATGGAGCGATTGGCCGATTGCTGCTCGTGGTCGAGAACTATCCTCAGTTGAAGTCGAACGAGAATTTTCTGCGCCTGCAGGATGAACTTGCGGGCACAGAGAATCGCATTGCGGTCGAGCGCAAACGCTACAACGACACTCTGCGCGACTACAATACCTATGTGCAGCAGTTCCCCAACAGCGTTTTCGCTGGAATCGCGGGATTCAAGCCGAACGAAGCCTACTTTGAAGCTTCGCCAGGGTCGCGCGAAGTTCCGAAGGTAAACTTCTCAAATCCGGGCGCTGCGGCCCCGCAGGCGAGTCCCCAGCCAGCGCCTGCGCATTAACGGTCCGGCATGGGGAAAGTCATCGCACAGATGCGAACGGTAAGACAACGCCCTCAGCCTGCTTGAGCCTTGTGTTTCCTTCGCTGTGCATCCGTCTCGCGTTCGCAGAAATTAGCGATATCGCGCAAGGATGTCTTCTCGTAGAACGTGTCCGGCTTGGGGAAGAAGGCGTAGCAGCGCAACGGACTATGCCACCAAATCATGCCGAGCGTGATCGGCGTACCGTAGACCTTTTCGACTAGCCAGTGAGAGGTTTCGCGCCCCGGTCCTGGCTCAATGGCTGTGAATCTGATAAAGGATTTCGGGGCGAATCCTCGAGTTTCGGACTTATCCATGATTGCCCGGTTAGTTGCGCTGCGCCGTGCTCACTTCCTACACCCTACCCGATCTTGCGCAGATCAAAGCTGTATCCGCGCCATCGTTCTGCCGCTAACCGCCTCATAATTATTTAAGCTGCCTTCTCATTGCTCTCGGAGCCTGGGCTGCCAACTAAATCTTGCCGCAGTAGCTCCATCTGGATTGCTGCTTCTTTCATCTGCTCAGCATATTCGTGTCCCTGTCGTGGCAGGAACCCTCCGTAATTCTCCAACAGCAACCGGGAGTTCGTCTTGATGGCAGTGATGTTGGAACGTGCCTGGCCGGAAAGGGCAGACGTTAGTTTTTCCAGCTGCAAATCGCGCACCGCCAGCTCTTGTCTGCTCTGGGCGGCTTCTTCTCCCAGCAATCGTCCGTGGTAGCGAATCAGCCAGAAAAGACTTACCGCCAGCACCAGCAGGCCAGAGTTAAAAATAATGGTTGCCGACAAAGACCTCTTCAGAGCAGCAATCCTCTCTCTGTCAAATCTCGCAAAGTTGCTGTTCTCCGCCGAGGCAAGCGAAGACACAATGCGGCGTACCTCATGCATGTAGCCCTTACCTTCGTTGGTCTGCACGAGCAGGAACGAGCGATGTCGGTACCCCTGTTGCCGCAAACCAATTGAACGCTCCATCTCATCCTGCTTGGATTGAGCCAAAGACTCCAACTGCGACTCCAGCGATCGCTCGCCCAGCGACCGATTCGCGAGCCCGGCGCGAAGGCCGATAAAATCGTTTCCGATCCTGCTCTTCGCGTCACTATAAGGTTGCAGGTAGGCAGGGTCCGCGGTCAACAGGTATCCGCGCTGACCTGTTTCCATATCGGTCAGGTCTTTCTGAACATTGGCGATGTTGGCCTGAATTGTCGAGCTTTCCAGTGTGAGAGCTGCAATATTCTGCATCCCTTTTAAATGGTTGACCGCAAGGTAGGCATTCCATGCCATGAGCGCGAGTAGCGCGGGGACTCCTATTTGCAACGCAACCTTTCGAATCATCTAATTTGTGCCGCCCTTCACGTGACGTTCAGAACACCCTCAGTCGTGATTCGACTGGCTTTGCAAATCTCCTCCGCAACTTTAGCCGCTGCGTAGTTGCTATGGACCGGGCCTTCCGCTGACATGACCGAACTGGCAGCCAGAGTGAAAAGCAGAGCATCCTCTTGCTTGTCGAAGTAAAGAACTACTTGATTCGCTGCCATGTGAGTGACTCCTGCTGATTGTTCTTAGGATGATAGGCCGATTCAGCACGAGAACGAGGTTATCTCTTTTGGTACGCCCTGTTGAGAACCGGGTCATAACAGACCACAGCCACGAGCCGCTCAATTGGTGAAACTGGGACCAAAGGAGCTCACTAGCGCTCATTGACATCGCCCTGGGCGACAATTACCAAGCAAGGCAGTGGTTGGAAAAAGGGTACGAAGCGCGGGACATCCACATGGTCTTTCTCAAGGTGGACGCTAGATGGGACAGCCTGCGCGCGCAAATCCGCACTATCAGGATCAATTGCGGCGCATGAAATTTCCGCAGTGATCGGAAGATTGCATTAGGATCAGTGTTAATGCCAAGAGGAACATTCCAATGCCTGTTCCTCCGCCTCGCATCCTAATCCATTTCCCGTACCCGGCCCTCGTCCGCCCGCATTCCCGCGCCAGAAGCCACCGCAGACTCCGCCTTCTTCTTCTGCCAATCTGCCTCGGCTGGCACCGTGATCGCATCCAGTTTCTTCTTCTTCAAGCCGGCGTTGATTCCCGGCAGTTCTTTCTGCGCCAGCTTCTGGAAGTCATCAATCACATCTTGCAGTTCATGACCCAGCGACTCCGTCCGTGCCACCTGGTAATCCGTGGGCTTGCCGTCGTATCCCGTCACCGCGCCATAGAGTTGCCCGAGCAGTTCGCGAATGCGCTCTTCGCCGGTAATCATCCCGCCTTCTTTGGTGGCCACGATCTTCGAGCGGAGCGCGTCACAATCCGCGGCAAGTTTCTGCAATTGCTGGCGCAGCGGGTCTTTCTGCGCCAGCTTGGCCGCCCGCGAGCCAGCCCCGTCGCGCACTCCTTCGATCGCTTCTACTCCAAACGTCATGTGCTCCAGCTCTTTGTAGACCTTCATCGACAGATCGAACTGCGCCTTGCGCTCCTCCAGCGAATACTTGGCGCGCGGGTCGATCGCAACATTCAGCTGCTCGGTGTAAGTTTGATCTCCTTTGGTCAGCTTCACCGTGTACGTGCCCGGCAGCACGCGCGGTCCCTGCGCCGCCTCAAACAGGGCCGAGGCCGCTGGTGCGACTGCCGGTGGTCTCACGCGCATTCCCCACCCAGCGCGGTTCAGCCCACGATGCTTGCTACCGGCCACCGTGTCCACCAGTTTGCCGTCCTGGTCGAAAATCTCGATCTTCAAATCGCCGAAGATGTGCCGTCCTTTCTGGTAGTACGTGATCTGTGCGTCCGCCGGCCGATTGCGCCCATGAAAAGTCTCGTCTCCTTCCGGCCAACCTCCGCCCACGTCGAAGTATTGGATCGCAGCCCGTCCCGGAAGCAGCGTCGCCTCTTTGGTCACGACTTCCGGCGTAAGGGCGCGCAGCGGTGAGATATCGTCCACGACCCAGATGCCGCGGCCATGCGTTGCCAACACAAGATCGGATTCCCGCGCCTGCACCACGATGTCATCCACCGCTACAGCCGGGAAGTCCGTCCCTTTGTATTGCGCCCAGCGTTGCCCGCCATCCGCCGAAATCCAGAGTCCGAATTCCGTGCCCAGGAAAAGCACATTGCGGCTGACCGTGTCTTCCTTGATCACGTGCGCATAACCGCGCACGCCGCTCTCCTGCGCTGGAAGCGCGGTCCACGTCTGGCCATAGTCCGTGGTCTTGTAAACGTAGGGCTTCATATCTCCGAAGGTGTGACGGTCGAACGTGGCATACGCGGTGCCTTCGTCGAAGCGGCTGGCCTCGATGGTCGAGACCCACGAATTCTTTCCCAGCCCACTGATGTTGCCCACCACGTTCGTCCAGGTCTTCGCCCCATCGCGGGTGATCTGCACATTCCCGTCGTCGGTGCCGACCCAGATGATCTGACCGTTCTTCGGCGACTCCGAAATCGAATAAATGGTGGTGTGCATCTCGGCCGAGGAGTTGTCAACGGTCACGCCGCCGGATTCTTCCTGCTTCTGCTTTTCCGGATCGTTGGTCGTCAAGTCGGGTGAAATCCGGTCCCATGACTGGCCATGATCGCGCGAGCGGAATAAGAACTGCGCCCCAATGTAAAGCGTCCCTTTTTCGTTGGGGCTCATGTGAATCGGCGTGTTCCAGTTGAAGCGCAGCTTTTTCTCGCCGTAATTCGGCCAGGGATGGATGTCGCGGGTCTCGTGCGTGTAGCGGTTCACCCGTCCGATCTCGCCACCCTGCGCCTCGGCGTAAATGTAGTCGGGATCGGAGGTGTCTTCGAACATCCAGAAGCCGTCGCCGCCGAACATGTTTTCCCAGCGGGAGTTGGTTACGCCACCCGGATATGAGGAATCGCCCACCCACGAACTGTTATCCTGCAAGCCGCCGTACACGTGGTACGGATCGGCATTGTCGGCGCTCACGTGATAGAACTGGGAAACCGGCAGGTTCATCTGGTGCTTCCAGCGATTGCCGCCGTCTTCGCTGCGCCACAAGCCGCCATCGTCGCCGGCAATCACGACATTCGGATTCTTGGGATTGATCCACACGTCGTGGAAGTCGCCATGCGCCCCGCCAGAAACCACATTGAAGGTCTTTCCGCCATCGTTGCTTAGCAGCAGAATGAGATCGGGCTTGAAAATCTTGTTTTCATCTTTCGGATCGACGATCAGGTTGCCGAAATAAAAAGGACGCCACACCATGTAGTTGCTGGCATCCAGCTTGGTCCACGATGCCCCGGCATCGTCAGACCGGTAGAGTCCTCTTCCTTTTTCCGCTTCGATGTTGGCATACACGACCTGCGGTTTCGAAGGCGCCACCTGCACTGCGACGCGGCCCCACGGTTTTGCCGGCAATCCGGTGGCGCTGCTGACTTCACTCCAAGTGGCGCCGCCGTCGGTGGATTTAAACAGCCCGCTGCCCGGGCCTCCCGAGCGGAACGTCCAGCCCTGGCGCCGGAAATCCCACATCGCGGCATAGATGGTCTTCGGTTCCTGCTTGCTTCGCGCCATCATGGCGCAGCCGCTCGAACCGTTCGCACCCGCCAGAACTTTCTTCCAGGTCTTGCCGCCGTCGCTGGTCTGGAAGACTCCGCGTTCGTCGTTGTCATCCCACAGATGCCCAGTGGCGCAGACCAGCACATCATTGCTGTCGCCAGGATTCACCAGAATCTTGGCGATGTGTTCGCTGTCTTTCAGACCGACGTTGGTCCAGTTCTCGCCGCCGTCGGTCGACTTGTAGACGCCATCGCCCACCGACACGCTGTTTCGCGTCCATGCTTCGCCGGTGCCCACCCAGACAATCTTTGAATTCGAGGGATCAATCGCCACCGCGCCAATCGATTGCACATCTTCCCGGTCGAAGACGGGCTTAAACGTGGTGCCGCCGTTCACCGACTTCCACACACCACCGCTCGCCGCACCCACGAACACGGTAATGCGGCCGTCCTCTTCCACCGCATCCAGCGCGGCGATGCGCCCGCTCATAGTTGCTGAGCCGATGTTGCGCGCAGGCAGGCCCGAAACCGTCGCGGAGTCAAAGCGGTATGCAGCCTGGGCCGCGGCCTGCCGGGGTGCGCACAGCGCGGCTCCGGCGATTAACACCATCACTCCCCAGGAATTGCGAGCGGATGCTTTCATATTTACGAATCCTTTTCCACGCTAGTGATTTTCGTTGCCTTCCTCATACCCGCGAATCGTAAGCCAAATCAGTGAACCCCGACCATGCCCTGATTTCTTTTCCTCAGTCATCAGCGACGCCGGCAGCGCAAAGTCAGAATCTTGCAACAGCCACGTTCACTTCAATCTTTTCAATCGTGGTCATCTGTACGCCAGGATTATTTCTCGACCCCTCGGAAATCGAGAAAGGATACATGACTCCATTCACAGGTTTGTAGGAGCCTACGTCCACCACGCGTTCTCGCACCGAGCCCCGGACAAACTGCTGAATCTCCTTACGGATTTCGAGAAAAGTATCCGGGTCGAGATAGTAGTAAATGATGTCGCCGTTTTTCAGCGTGACCCTGAGGCGCAGGGCGTCATCGCCATCCACCAGGTCATGCCCCAGATATTCGATCGTGTTTCCTTTTTTAACGTAGTCGACGAGCGGACCGTCGAAATCGGATACGAGCAGCAAGTCTCGCAGCGTGTCCTCGCCCATCAATTCGGGATCTTTGCGCCCGCGGAAGGGGTTGGTCTGCCAGCCGGTCGAACTGTCATAGGCCTGGATTGCCGTCATGCCCTGCATGGTGATGGTTTGACGAACCAAATCAGGGCGCGCGTTGGTTTGCGCGAAGACGGCGACGCGGCCCCTGGCGTTCTTGACTCTGCCGGTCATACGCCGGGTCTTGGCCGACTTGATTTTTTCGATCCCGCCTTTGGCCTGGATGTTCTTGTTGACCAGTTCCTCGGCGGTCTGGGAGCAGGTAAGCACGCTGAGGCACGAGACTGCCGCCAGAACAAATACCGCGCGACGCATGGGCGAACTCCTGATTTTGCGCGTAGTCTTCATTCCAGCAAATTAGTGAATCCCGACCATGCCGGACTTCTTCTCCTCAGTTTTCAGCGAAGCTGGCAGGTTAAAGTCCGCCGGATCGATGGTCACATTTGGTTCCATCTTCTGAATCGTGGTCGTTTGCTCGTCGGGATGATTCTTCGGTCCCTGCGAGACCGAGAAGGGATACATCACGCCCGCCACCGGCTTGTAAGAACCCAGCCCCATCACGCGTTCCCGCACCGAGCCCCGGATAAACTGCTCGATCTCGCGGCGAATTTCGATAAACGTGTCGGGATCGAGGTAGTCGTAAATGATGTCACCGTTTCTTAGAGTGATCTTCAGGCGCAGCGCGTCGTCGCCATCCACCACGTCGTGCCCGATATACTCGACGGTGCTGCCCTTCTCTTTGTAATCCACCAGAGGTCCGTCAAAGTCGGCGTCAAGCAGCAGGTCACGGACGTCGTCCTCGCCCATCAACTCTGGATCCTTCTTCCCGCCAAAAGGCTGAATCTGCCAGCCAGCACTACCGTCGTAGGCCTGCACCGCCGTCATTCCCTGCAGCGTAAGTGTTTCCCGCAGCAGGTTCGGGCGCTGGTTCTCCTGGCCCACGGACGCGGTGAAGCCTCCGCCACCCTCGAACTTGCCTGTTATGCGGAGGGTCTTGATGGCCTTCATCTTTTCCATCCCGCCCCGGGCCTGGATGTTTTTGGCTATCAACTCGTCGGCGGTTTGTGAGTAGGAAAGGATACCGAGGCAGCACACAGCAATCAGCACAGTCAACGCGTGACGCATCGAGCAGACTCCTGTAGTCGAGGGACTTGCATAACCCGGAAACGAGAAACAGTACTGTACCCGCTAGTAGACGTTTTATTCAAGTCTTGGTGAGCGTCTGGTGACGTCTTAAATGACGCGGATGCCAATCAACCAGGGGCAGGGGGGCGCGCCAGAGCTAGGGGTTTTGGGGCGTCGCTGCCTTTTCTGTTTCGATGCGTGCCGGCGCAAGTTCAACCGCGTCGTGGGAGCCGCCGTAAGCCTGATTCCCCGAGTGGCTCCTCCTCTGTTCTGCCAACGCATTCAAGTGGGCAAAAATAGCGCGCTCCTGTTCGGCCTTCTCCTGAAGTTTCGCCCTGGCGTACGCCTTTGCGAGATTAAAGTGCACTTCCGGACTCCCCGGAGCAAGCTTGCCGGCCTGTTCGAATTCGCGCACGGCCTGCCCTTCTTGACTCAGTTCGAGGTATGCCCGCCCAAGAACGTAGCGCGATTCGGCGGAATCCGGAGCGAGTTGCACGGCACGCTGAGCCGAAACCAATGCCTCTGCAGGATGGTAGCGTTTTAGTGCCACGGATGCCAGGCTGACGTAAGGCAGTTCGCTCTCCGGCGAAATTTGCAATTCTGCGCGCAGTTGTGTTTCCGCCTCGTCAAATTGCGAAAGAGCGGAAAGTGCAGTTCCATAGGCATAGTGAAGAAACGGGACATAAGGATATTCCTTTAACAGAACCTGGAATTTTGGATAAGCCTGGTCGTATTTGCTGTTCTCGAGCAGCGCAGCGATCTCGCCGGCGGACTGTACCAGAGCGATTTTGGACCGCTCGACCTGGTCGGGCAACAAGGGCATACGAAGCAGCGCCATGCCGAGAGCGATTTGAATTTCTTTTGCGACCGTCCCGGAACGCGTTCCCGGCAGCAGGGTTTCCATGGCGCTTTCGAACTGGCCATTTCGATTTTCGAGCGTGGCCAGGCGATACCTGGCAAGGCCCACCGCTTCTGGACTTCCACCGAAGCCGAGTTGCTCGCCGCGTTGCAAATGGATGAGCGCGTTCTTGTAGTCCTTCATTTCAAATTCACAAAGCCCCATCACCGCCCATGCGGTTCCAACGTTTGGCTGGCGCTCCACCCATATCTTTAGTTCGGAGATGGCCTCGAGATAGTGCCCCGCGGAATAATTCAGCATGGCAAGATTCCATCGGCCGTCATCCCATTCCGGCCGAAATTGCAGGGCCCGCTCATAATTCCGAATGGCCTGTTCGGTATCACCGGCAGCTTGCGCCGCCGCGGCGCGGCTCGATAGCTCCTCGAAGTTGCTCGACCCGGGATCGGTGGCTGGGTGCGCGGCTGCTTGCCCGTTTTCACCAGGCCTTGCCTCAGTATGATTCGAATAAAGCTTGGCGATTCTTTCCTCCGCCTGGGGCCTTTCGGGCGATAATTTTTCTGCTCCAGCGAGTTCGGCCGCAGCTTTTTCTTTTCTGCCAAGTGCTTGCAAAACCTGCCCCAGTGCTGCATGCGAAGCTGAGGAATCCGGCGCCCGTTGCACTGCCTCCTCCGCTGCATGCAGGGCTTCCTGCGGATGCTGCAGGTGGAGCTCGATTTCACTTATTTCGATCCACGGCAACGCACTCTTCGGTGAGACGTCTATCTCTTCGCGCTGCTGCTTAAGTGCTTCTTCGGACATCCCGGCGGATGCAAGCGTTTTCCCGTAGGCGTGGTGCAAGTATGGAGTGGCTGGGTAATCCTTCAATAGGTTAGGAAACGCTGCCAGCGCCTTCGGGGAATTATTCTGCGCGATAGCTGACGCGACCTCGCCGGCTGCGGAGATCAGGGCGTCTTGAGAAGGATCAACATCTTTGGGCAACAGCGGCACGCGAAGCATCGCCAAAGCCAACGCAATTTTTATCTGCGCCGGAGGCTCGCCCTGTTCGAATGTCGAGGCGAGCAGAGCCGCGGCCTGATCGGATTCGCCACTGCGAATCAGGAGCAGAGCAAGGTGATACCTCGCGACGCGCGCAGTCTCCGGATCGTCAGCATCTCCAAGGGCAAGCCCTTTTTGCAGATGCGACAGAGAATTTGTGTAATCCCTCGTCTCGAATTCGCAGAGCCCAAGAAAATTCCATGCCGGGCCCGCACCCGGTACAAGATTCACCAGCCCTTGGAACGCCGGAATAGCCTCTGAATAACGGTCACTGTCGTAGAGCAGCGTCCCCAGGTACCACCAGCCCTCTTCCCATCTCGAATTAATTTCCAGGGCGCGGCGATACTCTTGAATTGCCTCATCAGCATGGCCGGCTTCCCGTGCAGCCGTAGCCGATTTCGCTGCGGCTTCGAAACCTGTCGTCTCAGAATTCTGCTGCGCCCTAAGGCTGCTTTGTCCACAGACCGCAGCTATCGACCCGTAGACCATAATGATTGTCAGAACAAATCGCGCGTGCGACCGGGCTATTGTTTGGAGTTGCATTACGGATCTCACGTCGCGGGAACGTGTAATTTTGACGATAACATACAGGCCCTGCACGGATGACCCCTTCTTTCTGCGCCATGCTATTCTGCTGCGATCATGGGGCGGGAGGCTCGCAGACGTTCGAACGAAAAGTCCCTTCTTCTTTCTCGTCGCCGCTTTCTTCAGGGCATGACTCTCTTATCGGGCGCACTTTCTCCACGGTTGATTCCTTTTCTACGAGCATCTTCTCCTGCGCCGCCTTACGCCTTTGAAGAGATCCCTCCCGAAAAGAGCGGCATTACCTGGATTCACACGGCGGGAAAGTCTCCCGAGAAATACTTGCCGGAGACAAGTGGCGCGGGCTGTGCCTTCCTTGATTACGATAACGATGGCTGGATGGACATCTATCTGGTGAACAGCGGTAAATGCAGTTTTTACAATCCTCCCCGGCCGCTACGCAATGCGCTCTACCGCAACAACCGCGACGGCACGTTCACGGATGTAACCGAAAAAGCCGGCGTGGGGGGCGGCGGCTACGGCATGGGAGTCGCCGTTGGCGACTATGATGGCGATGGCTTCCCCGATCTGTTCCTCACGCAATTCGGCCGCAGCATCCTCTACCACAATAACGGGGACGGAACTTTCATGGATGTCACGGAGAAAGCGGGCGTCGCCGCTCCCGGTTGGAGCACGAGCGCGGTCTGGTTCGACTACGACAACGATGGCCGGCTTGACCTGTTCGTTTGTCGGTTCGCGGAGTTCGACAAAGCGCTGGAATGCGGCGTGGATGCGGACGGCACGCATCACTATTGCATCCCTCGCATCTTCAATCCGCGGCCGAGTTGGCTTTTTCATAACAACGGTGACGGCACTTTCTCGGATGTCAGCAAAGAGTCCGGCATCTCCCCGCATCTTGGGAAAGCTTGGGGAGTCGTGGCCACTGATATAAATAATGACGGCTGGATGGATCTTTTTGTCGCCAACGACACGGTGGCGAATTTTCTTTTTATGAACCGGGGCGGCCGCTTCGAAGAAGTGGGGCTTGCGGCCGATGTCGCCTACAGCGCGGATGGCCGGGCACGTTCCGGCATGGGCGTGGATTCGGCCGACTTCAACGAAGACGGCTGGATGGACCTCTTCGTGGCGAACATCGATCAGGAGATTTTTTCACTCTATCGGAACAATCATGACGAGACATTCGACGATTTATCCATGCCACTGGGCATTGGCATGTCCACACGCTGGATGAGTGGATGGGGACTCAAGTTTTTCGATTACGACAACGACGGCAACCTGGATCTGATGATTGCCAACGGTTTCCCCGATGATCTGGTCGAAAAGCAGTCTCACCAGGTTACGTACAAGGAGCCTCTTTTGCTCTTCCGCAACGGGGGTAAGTTCTTCAAAGATGTGAGCAGCCAAAGCGGCCCGGTTTTTTCAAAATCATTTCCCGCGCGCGGGCTGGCCATCGGCGATTTCAATAACGACGGCGCGGTGGATGTCCTGGTTTCTAATAATGATGGCGCTCCGATTCTGTTGCGCAACAATGTAGGCACGAACAATCATTGGCTCGGCGTTCGTCTGATCGGCAGGAAGTCAAACCCCGATGCTATCGGCGCGCGCGTCACTTTCCAGGCCGGCGACCTCAAGCGCAGCCGCATGAAGATTGGCGGCGGCAGCTTTCTGTCCGCTCACGATCCCCGCCTCGTGCTGGGAATTGGCAGCCGCACAAAATTCGATTCCCTGGAAGTGAAGTGGCCACAACCAAGCGGGGTCGTCCAGCGCTTCACAAACTTGCCCCTGGATCGCTACATCACCATCGTCGAAGGTAGCGTCAAGTGGGAATAGTCGCTCAGGCTATCGATTAGTTTTTCAAGGTCAGGAACGCCACGCCATAACCAGTGAAAGCAACCGTCATCTGTGGGCCCGGAGTCACGGAGGTCGCGGTGGGGCCTGCAGTCACGCCAGTGCTGGCATCGATCGTCAGCAGGCTGCCCGACGTGAAAGAGCCGAGGGAGGAAACGTCGATACTGATGGTCGTGGTGCGCCGGGGCCGTTGTTGTCGGTGGAAGCGTTGACGGCATGGTTTGCGAGCATGACCACGACGCTGTGGTGGGGATTCTGCACAGCGAGGACTTCGATTTCCGGGTCGTCGGTGTTAGTAAACTGCAGCATATTCGCCCCTGGCGGATGGGGGAACATGCGAGCCAGCCAGTAGTCGACCCAATAACTAAGCTGAAGAGCATCGGTGTTGTAGTTGATCTCGCCGAACTGTGCATCGGCGTCGAAATCCCAGTGATACAGCGCCTGGACTACCAACCTTGCCCAACTGCGAAAAAACGTAAGGCCGCCAGGCAGCGAAGAAAGCGCTCGACCCACGCTCGTCGAGGACAAACTTCTGCGTGGGATTGCATCAGGTGGTGCCGTTTACAGCATCGTGATCCACATAGTTGTTCTCAGTGACCCACACCGGCACGGACTTTAAGGCCGAATTCATCGCCATCTGCGAATAGATAAGCTGCACGTCGGAGACAAACCCCGGGATCGTCCCGAAAACCATAGCATCGGTGTCTGTCTGATCGCAGGAAGAGTAGAAGTGCGTAGCCAGCGCGTCCACTTGGGCCGTTACGCCGCTCACGAATGGTGGAATCCAGTTCTGCACCTGTCCCGAAAAGTCTGCCAGTTCCACCGCGGCGAACTTGATCGATGGATCGATCGCCTGCATCTGCGGCACGAGCGTGTTGTACATCGTTACATACTGCTGCGGCGTCAGATTGTTGTTAATGTTGGGCTCGTTGTAGATGCCCCACCAGGTAATCGTGTCGGTTGGGTAAGCGGGCGACACGTAAGTCTGGCCATTCGA
>CAWKKK010000018.1:0-221050 GCA_963850165.1 uncultured Acidobacteriaceae bacterium
CCCCGTCCGCAGACGCTCCAAGGCAAGCTCAAACCAACAGCATGTTCCTCGGACTTCCCGCCTGAGGAACACGAGGGGACAACCTGCCTCCTCGCAACCCGGTTTTTCAAGGCCGCGCCGCTCAGCACGTAGCTGTGATCACGATACGGGGTCCCCTCGCGCTTTTCAACCCGGAACTTGTGGAAGACTCAACTTTTCTTGCACAGTGTTTAAGCTTTCCCTCATCGTCTTGACCGTTGTGTACAATCCCGGCGTGGGCAATTCTGCCCTTGTGCGAAATCTTAGGAGGCATCATGGTAAGCCCCGCTCTCGCAACTTTCCTTGCACCCCAAATCAACTTCCCTCAGGACTTCAACACCAACTTTCTGATGCTGGTCCGCTGGATCCACTTCCTCGCCGGCATCACCTGGATCGGCCTTCTTTATTTCTTCAATCTGGTGAACGTCCCTCTGATGAAAGAATTCGACCCCACCACCAAGGGCAAAGTCATGCCCGCGCTCATGACGCGCGCTCTATGGTGGTTCCGCATGTCAGCAGCGCTGACCGTGCTCGCCGGCCTGATGTATTGGGGAAACATCGTCGCCGCCGACGCCCACAACGGAGGCGGCTCCAGCGGCACTGCGATGGGCAGCTTTTTTCTGATCTGGACGATCGTCTGGGGAGTGCTCTACGCCTGCCTCATCCCGGGCAAAGGAATCTTCGACCAAGGCGCATTCGTCGGCGTGGTCTATGCCGTGGTCGTCGCGGCCGCAGCGTGGCTCTTCCTGAGCGTGAACAGCCACGGCTGGGAAAGCAATCGACTGCTCGCCATCGGCATCGGTGGCGGCATCGGCTGGGTCATGCTGCTCAACGTGTGGGGAGTGATATGGCGCATCCAGAAGCGCCTCATTCAATGGACCCGCGACAACGCGACTAATGGCACACCGATGCCTGATAAGGCAAAAGCCATGGCCCGGCAAGCTTTCCTGGCCAGCCGTGCCAACGCTTTCTTGTCAGTGGTGATGCTGTTCTTCATGGCCGCCGCCAGCCACTACCCCATGTTCGGAAAATAGGGTTGGGAAAGGAAAGGCGTGATGGCGTTGCACAAAACGCAGGCTTAGGATCGCCTCGCCAGGACCAACCCGATCAGGGGAATGCAGCGCACGTTCCTGGAGATACAATGAGCGGAGAAAATCGGTTTCCGGTAGGAGGTCGCCGTGAAGCTTCTCGCCTTCGCTCTTCCCTTTGTCCTATTTGCAGCATCTCCACTGCTGGCGCAGGATCCGAGAGTACCCGGAGTGCGCCAGGGCGAACAGGCGCAAGCTCAGGCGGAAAAGGACATCCCCCCTCCGACCCAGCCTCACGCCCAACTTGACCTGGCCAAGCTCCGCCAGGATGCAGACCAACTGGCCAAACTTGCCCAAACCATCCCTGCGGATGTTTTGAGAATCCAGAGCGGCATGCTGCCCAAGGACATGAGCGAAAAACTGAAGCAAATCGAAAGACTATCCAAGCATCTGCGGAGTCAGATAACGCCGTAGGGGCTGGTATGCCGGCGCCAGCCTTCGTTGGCGCGATTCAACCAAAGCACAATCTTTCCGACCAAGAAAAACACCAGCCCATGGCGGCGCTGGTGTTTTAAGTACTCTTAAGCGAAGTGCGGCTAGAAAATAATCTTCAGGCTGAACTCCGTTTCACGCGGCGAGCCCAGCGTATAGACGCCGGTGCCTACGCCAACCCGGTTCACGAGTTGCCCCGCATAGTTGGTGCCGTTGATGCTGCCAGTTGAACCGGTCAGCAGCCCTGACATCATGCTCGTCGGAAGATTGAAATTGGCGAAGTTCGGAAGGTTGTAGAAGCCTACCGAAGGTTTAATCGAGAATTTACCATCGAAGAAGCTGTGGCTCCAGGCGATGGTTGCGTCGAAGGCCTTCAGCCAGGGATAGTTGACTTGGTCGGAAGGCGCCAAAGCCAGCGGAACCCCGCCGCTATACGTACCTCCCAGAGCCACCAAATCTGCCTGCGCCATCAGGCCGTTCTGAATCAGCACGTTGCCCGCAGGCGTTGGGGTTCCCGCGAGAACTTGATTGTTGAAGTTGGTGATGGCTGAGTTGATATTGCCGGCGTTGATGCCTCGATCAAAGCTGCCGACGTGGGTTCCCGGAAGTGGATCCTGCGTGACACCGCTGCCGGTGAAGTCGGTGCGGAAGATCTCGCCCGCGCCAAGCCCTGTATTGGGGACTGTAGCGGTGATTGAAAGCGGGCTGTAGAAGTGAGACATCACGCCAATCTGGAAGCCGCCTCGCAAATCTACGAAACCGCCAAACGATAGCTGCTGGGTACGGTCCAGCGTGGACGGCCCGAAATAGCGATTCACATTGGCATTGTCCAGCGCGGGAACGATGAAGTCCTGATCCGCGGCTGCCGCAGTCACCGTGGCACCGGGACCTACGCCTCCGCCCGAATTGTCAAACTTGGAGAGGGCGTAGGAGACTTGGAAATTCAAGTCTTTGGCGCCCCGGAATGGGCCTTTTACATTGTCGACCCACTTCGCCTGCAATCCGTTGTAAACCGAACGACCGACCGGTGAAAGGAAAGTAAGGGGCGGCGCGATCGGGTTGATGCCGCCGAATGCGCAGGGGTGACCAACTGCAGCCAGGCAACTGTTGCCGCCCATGTCAGCGGAAGAGCCTAGGCCTAGCCCCGCGTAATCGGCCATGTTGGCAGCCCGAGGCACGTACGTTCCGGCATCGTTTGTTCCGTTTGCCGGATCAAGTGCGCATGGAGTTGTATAAGTGCCGGCAACCGTGGTGACTCCGCCTCCGCAGTTGGCAATAACCGTCGCGATCGCGGCGTTGGCCCCAGCTACGTTGAAAAAGCGAGTGTCGCCGGAGTGATTCTGATCCACTCCTAGTAGGAAATGGGTTTGAACGTTGCGGATGAAGTCCACGCTCAACACCATGCCAGGACGAAGTTCGCGCTGGATGCCAAAGTTCATCACGACCGAACGTGGTGATCGGTAGTCGGGATTGAACATGTTGGTACCGGGCGCGAAGAAGCAGTTGGTACCGCCGACGCAATCAGTGAGGTACTGTTGTGCATAGGCCGGATTCGGCTCCTGCACGTCCAGGGGCGAAGCCGCCTGATATTGACGCGCAAGAGCTACGACAGCTGGCACCGCGTTCCCAATGAGCGGGAACCCCGCCGACGTACCGCAAACCGCCGCAGTCGGCGTGATAGGGCCAGTCGAAGTTTGTAGGGTGGCGGGTGAACCCGCAGCCGCACACGGTGAGGGGAACTGCGCGAAGGCGCCTGTGGCCTCCCGGAATGGACCGTCAAAGAGCACGTTGTTCCAGATGGCGTTCTCCCAGAACAAGCCGATTCCGCCGCGGATTGAAGTCTTGCCGTTCTTCATCGGATCCCAGGCAAAACCCAGGTTCGGGCCATAGTTCTTATTAGGCTGGTTCACTGGGTTGCCTAGCCCGGGAATCAAGGCACTGAGTCCTGGAATCGCCGGGTATTGGCTGTCGGTGCGGCCTGTGTCACGCTCCCACCGCAATCCATAAGTTAGGGCGAAGTTCGACTTGACCTTCCAGGACTCCCCGAGATATAGAAGCACGCGGTTGTCGGGCCCCAAGCCGCCGGCAGGGAACCCAAGCGCCGCCTTAGAAGTGGAGAATCCCAAACCATTGCCCAAGGTGTAGCCGCCGTCGGCTGGGTAATTCAACGGATTAGCCGAACCGCCGGGGAAAGGCCCGGTCGCAGCCGCTGCGATGTCCGCTGTGGTGACCTGGGAAATGACCTGGGGTCCATTCTTAAAGAATGAGGCGAAGCCGCCGCCCTGAAGGTGATTGAACGTGGCTCCGTAGCGAATGATGTGCTTGCCCACGACCCGGCTGCCGTCGTACTTGATCTCATGATCGCTCTGCGGAGTGCTCTGCGGCGCCAAGAGATTCGGTCCGGCGACCAGGCCGGTTGCTCCCATGAAAATCTCCGCGCCCAAATCGTCGAAGGGCAGTGAGGAGTTACCCGTGGTTGCATCCACGATCTGATTCTGGAACTTAAGATACGAGAACCGGATCGAATGGGTAAAAGCCCCAGTGTTGAAATCCACTCCAACGACATCATTGCGAGTGATGTCTTTGTTGTCATAGACCGAATAGCCGAAGCCGAAGGTCGCGCCCAGCAAATTCTTGAAATAAGAGAACCGGTAAAAGAGGCGCGCGCTCTTGGTCAGTTGATAGTCCAACCGGCCGAGCAGGTTATCCTCGCGGAAAGGGTCGGTGAAATTTCCCGAATACGCCTGGAACGGAGCGGAAATAGGCACCGAAGCCTGCGTATTTTGCGCGGTCCGCTCGCCGTCGAGGAAAAAGAACGCTTTGTTCTTGATGATCGGTCCGCCCAAATCCCCGCCGTACTGGCTGCGCTGCGAGTAAGGATCGGTCCCACCAGGCAGTTCCGCGGCCCCGACGCGATAGTCGCGAAATTGCCCAAAAGCTTCGCCGTGGACTGCGTTACTTCCTGACTTCGTGGTCACATTCACAGATCCCGAAGAGGTCAGCTCGGTCGACATATCCAAACTCGCCTGACCGATCTGGAATTCCTGAATACCACTGGCAGGAATGTCAGTCGTGGTGGTCCCAACCGTTTCGTCCGAGACGTCAACGCCGTCAACTTCAATGCGGGCAGTCCGGCCGTAACGGCCGCCGAACGAGATAGAGGAGTAACCCGCCTTGGTCGGATCGAAATTTTGACCATCCTGAATCTGAACTCCGGGTTCGAGCTGCGCCAGGTCCAGGAAGTTCCGCCCGTTTACAGGCAAGTTCTCAATCTGGGCGGCTGTCAAAACACCCTGCACCGTCGCCTGCTCGGTATTGACCTGAACCTCGCTCGCCGTCACTTCAACCACAGTGCTCTCTTGGCCGATTTCGAGTTTCACGTTCCCGCTGGCTGCGTTGTCCACCTTAATGTCCACAGCCAACTGAGCCGTCTTAAAGCCCTTGGCCTCGACCCGCACCTGGTATGCACCTGGGATCAGTGCTCCGATGGAATACGTTCCATTCCCGCTACTGGTCGCGTGCAGCGTCTGCCCTGTAGGCCCTGTCATCGTGACTTTCGCATTTGGCAAAACCGCCCCCGACGCGTCGGTCACTATCCCCGAGATACTGCCGGTCGAAACCGAGGTTTGGGCGAATGCTACGGAGGAAATAAGCAGTGCTGATAGGGTAACCAACGCCACCAGGACAATTCGTGCTCCCGGGCGGGAGGAGTTTAAGTTCGACATCGTAAACCTTCCTTTCGGAAATGTTCTCATAAGAATTTTTCTTACCTTGAAAGTCGCAAGCGGTACCTGTCTTCTGTACCGTCGGATCGGGGTTGGCGCAGAATCTCCGAACTTAAGTACCCAGCAACTCACACGCCAAAGCATTCTGAGCTAACAGTCATTGTTTTCAATGAATTGTAACCATGATTGCCCCGGCCGCTCTTTGAATTGGAAGATGGATCGCCAATTTATATGGATTTACGTAGAGATGCTGCGCTCATAGAACCCCGTCTCGCTTTGAGACGGAGAGCCGGTAACAAGTAAGCCGTTCTCTGTTGAAACGTGGTCGAAAGGCGCCCGAGCGCAAAAATTAAGGAGCATCCCTTTCGGGATGCTCCTCTTTGCTTTCAGGTCCTTGAACTAGAAGTAAATCTTCCCGGCCAGTTGTACCACCCGACCATCGCCGTCGGTGGAGATCTGCTGAACGCCAAGCACACGGCCGAAGTTCGGGTCGCCAACATTATCGTCTGGTGCGGCGAAGTTTGCGTGGTTGAAGGTGTCAAAGGTTTCAAGCCGAAGCTCCATGAACTTGGTCTCGGTAAAGTGGATATCCTTGGACAAAGCTATGTCCCAGTAATTAATCCCCGGGCCATAGAACGGGTTGCGATTGGAATTGCCGATGGTGCCGTTGGCAGGAATGGTGAAGGCCGCAGGGTTGATCCAGTAGTTTTGCAGACCTCCAATCGTGTTGTTCCTGGGGTTGTGGTTGACGCCGATGGGTGTCCCGGTAAGCTCAGCCTTATCCGGAGGCGCGTAATACGCATCTGGGTAGGACCACTGCAAGTCGTTATAGCCAAGGCTAAAGACTGGCACTGGGAAGCCGTGCTGGAAGGTAGTAATCCCAGAAAGCCGCCAGTCATCCGTCAGCCGCTTAAAATGGTGCCCCAGCTTGTAAAAAGGTAGCGTGTAGACGTAGTTGACCACCAACCTTTGCGGCGCGTCGTTGGCGGAGGGTCCGTAAAGGCCCGCAACACTAAAGTTGTTGACTCCAGGGCCATTGAACGAGCTGTTTTCCAGGTTCGAGGTGTAGTCAAAGTAGCGCGACCACGTGTAGGCGGCCTGGAACGACAGCCCGTTGCTGAAGTGCCTGGTTATCGATGCTTGCAGGGAGTTGTAATTGGAGCTGAAGTCCGTAACCTGCACACCAATCTGGCCTATGACGTTCGTCGCTGCACCCTGCTGGAACGTAGCGCCTCCTGTGCAGTCCCCCAGAAAGAAATCACTGGTACATCCCATAGCAACCGCCGCCTGATTCGATCCTGGCGCTACGCCCGCGGGATTCAGGTTGTAGGCTCCTTCGAGATGCCGCGCTACATTTCCCACATAGCCGATCGTGGCGACCGTCGATTTTGTAACTTGATATTGGACGTTGAGGTTGTAGTTGGTAGACCGCGGCGCGGTCATGTTGGGAGCCTCCGTATTCATGTTGAAGCCGATGGGCTCAAAGGGAGTGAAATCGGGAGACGACCCCTTCGCAGGGGGACTGAACGGAAATGGATTGGCAAGGCTGCCAGTCGGAAAGTTACCCACCGCAACGGTGTTTGCCGACGCGTAGGGATTGATGAAACCCGGGGCGGTTCCTAGCGCTCCGGCTCCCGTTGCCAAAAGAGAAAACGGAGGATTACCCAACGTCTGCAAGGTAAGCTCCTCCTCCGAACGGTTGTAGTAAAGCCCAATGCCGCCGCGAATACTCCAATTATGGTTTCCTCGCGGACTCCATGCGAACCCCAGCCGCGGAGCGAAATCGTTGTAGTGAATCGTGGGCCCGCCATACGAATTGATCCCCTTATCGCCGGGGAAAACAATGCCGAGTGGCGCGGTCGGGAACACGGTGGATTGTTGTCCCTGCCGGAACGCTGACATAACCTCGCCGTCCGCAAACAGGTTCTTGTAAGGAGTTTCAATGTCCCAGGCGACGCCCAGTGTCAGCGTCAGGTCAGGTCGAACCTGCCATTGATCTTGGCCATACGAAAAATACTCTCGGCCGCGCGCTCGAACGATCGAGCCGCTGCCCTGCGCGTAGCTGTCGGGAACCCCTAGCAGGAAATCCGCCCCGGCATTCCCTGTCGAAAAAACTCCTGCGCCTGCGTAGTTATAGGCTCCGTTCAGGCTGTTGTAGAACGGGTTATTGATCTCCAACCGGTCCATGTTGAAGCCGGCTTTGAAGGTGTGGTGACCCCAAACTTTGCTGAAATTGTCCGTGACCTGATAAGTGTTCTGCACGCGTGGTTGTGGACCGTTGGTACTAAACCCCAGAGTGAAGAGTCCAGTAACGGGCATGACCGGAAGTTGGGCAAACTGAGGGGCTTGCGGCGTAATGTTAGTGAATCCGTAGGCTGTGGGATTGTTGGTGGCCACGGGATCGACCGCTACGAAATTGAAGCGCAGATAAGCAATCCGCGCTTCATTTAGGGTCGTGGGCGAAAAGGTGTGGTTCCAGGCCGTGGTGAATTCGTAATACTTCGCCGGATTCGATGAAGCGAAACCGGGAAGCGACGCTCCCGTGAAAGGCAGGGTGCTGGTGGATGTCGAGTTCTGATACAAACCGTAGAACCAAACCGCATCTCTCTTCGAGAGCGTCTCATCCAGCCGTCCGAGATACTGGTCCGACTTGCCCGTGGTACTGGGATTAAATAGATATTCATTGTTGGCCCCATTCGGCAAGGGCACGTACTGGTTCATCAGCTTAAGCGCCAGAGGGTTCAAATCCTGGGCAGGAATGACCCCGGTGCTGAAAAGATCCGCATAAGTGAGCGCCCCGCCCGGCTGGCACTGGACACCACCGCTCACTGGACACGTCGAGGCTGCGTCCCCGTACATCGGAAATGGGATCGGGTTCGTCGACGCGGGTAAGGTTGCATCCGCCGAAAAATCTCCGCCCCGCTCGGCTGGACTATAAACCGTGGGAGCCTGGCCACCTTCATACGATTGAGGTACCGTATGTCGGGTGCCCTGATAAGAGAAGAAGAAGAAAGCGTGATCCTTGATGATGGGGCCGCCTACCGTGCCGCCAAACTCGTTTTGGTGAAAGGGAGAGGCTGAAGGCTCAAACCAGCTCTTCGCATCCAGAAAAGTGTCGCGATAGAACTCGAAGACATCGCCATGAAACTGATTGGTACCGCTCTTAATGCTGGCGTTAATGATTGCGCCAGAATTCCGTCCGTATTCCGGATTGATGGTGCTGGTCACCATCGTAAACTCCCCGATCGCATCGGGGCTGGGGATGACGAGGGGAATGTTCAACGCGGTGTCGTTGGTGTCGGTCCCGTTAATCAGGAAGGAGTTTTGTTGCGTCTCTGCCCCGTTGGTGGAGTTAGCACCAGTGCCGAAGCGGTCGGACGATGCCTGCACGCCCGGCTCAAGCTGCATTAGCTGAACCCAGTTGCGCCCATTCAAAGGTATATCGACGATCTGGCTGCCCGAAACAGTATTGCTCAGCTGCATGCTGGTTGTTTCCACCTGCGCGGGGTTGGCTTCCACCGTAATCGTGTCGCTCACCACGCCCAGCTCCATCTTCACTTGCAGGTTGAATATCTGGTTGAGATCCAGGTGAATGTGCCCTTCCGAGAACGTCTTGAACCCTGCCTTCTCGACTTTCACTTCGTAATCGCCGATGGGCAGCTGAACAAAGGTAAACAAGCCATCCTTGCCGGAAGCCGAAGAGTACTTGATCCCTGTGGCCACATTCGTCGCCGTCAGTTTCGCGTCGGGCACCACGGCTCCCGCCGGGTCTGTAACCGTGCCACGGATACTCGCGTACAGGTTGTCGGCAATCGCGGGGGTCGTCCAAACCAAACCAAATACGAACCCTAGCGCGAGAAGAACAACAAAGAAGCTAAACGAATGGTGCTTCATCGAGACCCTCCTGGGATGTTTCGTCCTGAGACCCGGGCTGTAATACCACTGCAGTACTGCGAGACCGCAAACTTGGGCGAAAAGATCGCCAAGTGTTCAACTTCCGTACCAAGCAACTGTCGTTCCAAACGATCTCAAGATAAAACACTTGCTATCAAAGACATACATAACAAGTGTCGGCAATTCACCCGAAAACCACATGTGTTTACGGATTTTTGTATGAGAATTGGTAGAATCCGTGGGCACATCGGCCAAGGATCTGCGCGGCCCGGCTTATCTGCTGCTACAGTTCTCCCTTTCCGTAACTACTTCCCCTATCAGCCCGAATCTATCCAATATCATTCGCCAAAGGCGCCTCCGAGACGCTCCTCCGACTAGCCCTAAGAGACCCTGCCGCAACTTTCTCCCGCTCCAGTCGTCAAATCCCCTAGCGAGGAGATGAACGCTTTGAGAAAACTTCCTACTCTGGCAACACTGTCGCTTGGGTTATTTATTGTCGGACTCGCCCTTGCGAAGGTCCAGACGGCGCAACCCTCACCCGTCGAGACCGGCCACCAGCCCGTAGTGGTTGAGCTATTCACTTCCGAGGGCTGCTCCTCTTGTCCGCCCGCGGACGCCTTACTCCAAGAGTTGGAAGCGCGGCGGTCCGTCGCCGGGGCAGAGATCATCGCGATTGAAGAGCACGTGGATTACTGGAATCACGACGGCTGGGCCGATCCCTTTTCTTCGCCGGAATGGACCGAGCGGCAACAAGCCTATGCGGCGGTAGCCCACGACGATCCGTACACCCCCGAGCTCGTGGTGGACGGTCGCAGCCAATTCGTTGGTAACAACGCGCGAAAGGCGGAAACCGAAATCGAAAAAGCGGCGCGTGGGGCGAAAACGGGGGTTTCGATTACAGCGCGACCGCCGGAGGCGAAGGGCGGGCAGAGCTTCGCCGTATCGGTAGGAAAACTTGCGGAAAGCAAAACCGGCGACGTGGCGGAGGTCTGGCTGGCCATCACGGAAGACGGCCTGCATTCGTCAGTGAGTCGAGGCGAGAATGCCGGACGCGTCCTGCAGCACGTTGCCACGCTGCGCGCCCTGAATAAGATTGGAGTTGCCCATGCGGGGGGAACGTCGGCGTCGTTCGCGGCGACTCCCACGGTAAAATTAAATCCTCGCTGGAATGTCGGGAATCTTCACGTAGCCGTTTTCGTTCAGGAGAAAAAGAGCCGCGAAATCCTCGGCGCGACTTCGACCAGAATCAAGGGCTAGACGATCAAGGGCTAAGAAGATCACGCCTAGCGCCGCCGGCGCGGCTTCTCCGCCTTGGTCGCCGACCTCTGCTCGCCCGGGGCCAGTACGCGGCGCACAATGGGTGTGTTCAGTTTGTATTTGCGCTCGCTGACATTGCCTGCATCGTCTTTCACCCGCAGGATAAACACGGGCAGCGTGCCTTCCTTGTCGAAATTCTCGCTGCTCACGGTCACCGGCAACACGCCGCTCAGTCCATGCTCGCGGTAGGCGGTTTCGTAGCGATGCTTTTTGACGTTCCAGGTGAAGACGCGAACCTGATCGTAATCGTAGGGCTGGCCGTCGCGCGGTTCGGTGATGGCGCACAGATATTGCGGAACGTTCTTGTCGGTGCCGTCCTTGCCTGAGTCCCGCACCCGGTCCAGCACGAAGAACGCAACGAAACGCTGGCCCTCGGCATACTGCGCGACTTCGAGCGGGACGTCGAGATCCACCATGCGGGCCAGCACCCAGCCCACACGGTTCTGCGCGTCGCGCACCAGCCACCAGTCTTCCAGGACCGGCCCGGAAGCCGCTTTCGCACCGGAAGTCTTTCCCGCGGACTTGGTGGGTGCGAGCGCCGCGCCGGGCTGCTTCTCGGCGGTGGCGCGCTTCAGCACGGAAATCCTTGCTCCTGCCGAAAGCTGGTATAGGTGCTCACTCTCGCGGCCGGGCGTGAGGTGCAGGTTGGTTTCGTTGCGCAGCACACCGGGCGCCTGCACTGGATCGTTCACGTTCTCCTGCGTGAGCTTTTGCAGGCCGTCGAAGGTTTGCTGATCGACCAGATACCGTTGCTCGATCCAGCCCTCCGTGCCATCCGCCGTGCGCACGCGGGAAAAGCGCTTCTCGCGCTCCAGCACCTCCACCCGGTCGCCGTTCTTCACCGTGCCGACGCGATTGTAGATTGTGGCCACCTGATCGCGCAGCGTGGCCTGCACCGCCGACACATAATTCACCTCCAGACGATGGCCTTTGCGATTGCAGCCGGAAAGCCCGAGCAGGAAAACAGCGGCCAGGGCGAAGGCCCGAGCGGATCGAGAGAGATGCGATGGATGATTCCGTTTCATGGTCTTTGCAACATTCACTTGGCGGGACTCACTCAGCAAGGTCCAATTCCCACTATAGCGCGTTGCCACAGGGTTTCCCGGCACGAAAGGGTTATAGAGAATGCACTCCGAAACCTGAATGACAGAAGCCCATTCGGACCGCCGCGTCGACATTGGTTCAGTGTTTCAGTCTATAGTCGGCAAATGCAGGACCCTCCGAACTACGGTGTCGGGCGGGCCGCCTCAGAAGGAGCGTCCCGCGGATTCACTGCCTTCGGGATCTTTCTGTTTTTTGGCGCGGTAATGGCCGCCCTTGCCGGGACGACGCTAGCCTGGCGAGGCACGGCTTTCGATCCAATCTGGGAGTTGAATCCCAGCGCCCACCGTCAACTCGCGCCGCTCGGAAGAGCGATCGGTGTCGCCTTCCTGATGCTCGGCGTGGTTCTGGCACTTGCCGGCGTGGCGTGGTTTCGTCGCCGGCTGTGGGGGTGGAGGCTCGGGGTGGCCATCATCGCCACTCAGCTTGTGGGCGATCTGATCAATTGCGTCCGGGGGGATCTGCTGCGCGGTGGCATGGGCTTCGCGATTGCCGGGGGACTGTTGTTTTATTTACTGCGGCCGGAGGTTCGGGCCAACTTTGCGAGAGTCCCAAAGGGGACCTGACACGGCGATGCCGCTTCGTTTAACATAAAGCGAACACATGAAAAAGATGTCCAAGAATCAGTTCCCTCTTCTGTCGCTAATAACCTTTGTGCTTGCCGCCAGTTGGTGCGCGGCCGCGGATCAGGCGGTGAACGAGGTGTTGCGTCCACCCAAGGGCGCACAGGTAGCCATTGTGGTGTTCGAGGACCTGCAGTGCCCGCAATGCCGCCGGGTTGCGCCCATTCTCGAGCAGGCGTCGAAGACCTACAAGATTCCACTCGTGCGCCATGACTTTCCCCTGCCCATGCACAACTGGTCCTATGACGCGGCCGTAATGGCGCGCTACTTCGATGCGACTTCGAAAGCTCTGGGCAACGAGTTCCGAGACTATATCTTCTCGAACCAGTTCGAGATCAATCCGCAGAACCTGCATACCTATGCCGAAAAGTTCGCCGCCGCGCACAATGTAGGATTCCCTTTTGTGGTCGATCCTCAAGGCAAGCTCGCCGCCGAGGTGAACGCCGACCGCGACTTGGGGAAGGCCATCAAGCTCGATCACACGCCCACGGTGTATGTGGTCAGCAGCCGGCATCCGGACAAGCCTTATGTGGAAGTGGATGGTCGACAGATCGACAGCCAACTGTATGCGCTGATTGACGCGATGATGAAGTAGCAGTTCTCAGTTCTCAGTTCTCAGTTTCTAGTTTCCGGTTTCTAGTTTTCGGTTTCTAGTTCTCGGCTTCCAGCCTTCGCTTCACAGCTAAGTTGTTGAGCCCTCGTGTAAGTGACTCATTCTTTTAGAAAGCCGTCCGCTGATGGCTGACCGCGACCGCTGACCTTGATTCGCTTCTGGCTAAGTTGTTGATTCCCGGTGTAAGTGCTTGATTCTTCGTGGAACGTGCCCTTCCAGCCTGAAAAACACGTTCAAATCCTCGCATAGAATGGCCCGTATTCGCACTCAGGAGCCTCTGGGACGCCCTTTGCAATCTCGGACGAGGGAAAGTCCACCCGGACATTTCAAGCGGGCCAGGATCGCCTCTAATGCGAAAATTATCTCTGAGCTAACATCGAAACAAAGCTCGCGTAAGGAATCAACAACTTACAAGCCTGCCGTAAAGAATCAATAACTTACAGCGCCCGCACGAAGAATCAGCAACTTAGCGAGCCTGTGGGATTGGCCAGAACTGGAAACTAGAAACCGGAAACTGAGAACTACTCAATCCCCGAACCCAATCCCGATCGCGCGCGCAGCGCGCACCAGTTCGCCTTTCGGATCTACGGACTTGAGATGGCCGATGGCATGGGCCACGTCGACGGAAACGATGGAATCGCCGTGCAGCGCGACCATCATGCCGAAACCTCCGGCAGCGATCAGGTCGACAGCGGCCACGCCGAAGCGCGTTGCCAGGATGCGATCAAAGGGCGAGGGCGTGCCTCCGCGCTGAATGTGCCCCAGCACGCTGACCCGCACTTCTTTACCCGACCCGCGGCCGATGGCATTGCCGATCAGGTTGCCCATGGAACTGGCGCGGCGGTTCTCTTTCATCTCCGGGGGTAGCTTCACCCCTTCAGCCACCACCACGATGGTGAAGTGCTTGCCAGTTCTTTCGCGCTCGGCAATGTGCCGGCAGACGTGCTCGATGGTGAAGGGGATCTCCGGGATGAGGATGACGTGAGCGCCGCCGGCGATGCCGGCCTCGAGCGCGATCCAGCCGCAGTCGCGGCCCATCACCTCCACCACCATGACGCGATGATGCGACGCGGCGGTGGTGTGAATCTTGTCGATGGCGTCGGTCACGGTGTGCAGCGCGGTATCGAAGCCGAACGTGACCTGGGTGGCGGAAAGATCGTTGTCGATGGTCTTGGGCACGCCGACGATCTTCAGTCCCTTCTGAAAGAGTTCGTAGCCGATCGTTTGCGATCCGTCGCCTCCGATGGTGATGATGGCGTCAATGCCCAGCCTGGCGGCGTTTGCGATCACCTGCCCCGAAATGTCGCGGGAAACCTCCTTGCCGTTCTCGACAGTCTTGTAGTGAAAGGGATCACCGCGGTTGGTAGTGCCGAGAATGGTTCCGCCGCGGGGCAGAATGCCGCTCACTTCCTTGATCGTCAACTCGAAGGCTTTTTCCGGCCAGATGAGGCCGTCGAAGCCATCGGGGATGCCGATCACCTTCCATCCGTACTTGAGGATGGCGGCTTTGGTGGCGGCGCGAATGACCGCATTCAGGCCGGGTGCGTCTCCACCTCCGGTGGCGATACCGATACAGCGAATGTCAGGCATAAGTTCGTCGTTGGTCGTTCGTCGTCGGTAGAACTTGCGCACGACGACGGGACGACTCTTACGATAATACTGAGACTGCGGAAGATGGCAACTTACCAGTGGGCTGGGAGTTGTCGGGATGCGAACGGAGCCTCGCCCGATTACAGGACAAGGTTCAGGCGAGCGGCGTCGGCGAACGCTCGGAAATCCTTGTTTCGCGTGAGCAGGGCAATGCCACGGTCGACACAGGTCTGAGCGATCAGCGCATCACCGAGGCGAGCTTTGCGGCGCTTCGACAATACTTTCGCCCGCAGCAGACCGGCGCGCTGCCAATAGCCCGGTTCGAGCTCAACCATCGGAATCTTCGAGAGTGTTTCTGCAGCTTCGGAGGAAAGCAGTGGACCACTTAACAGCTCAGTCAGCACCACTGGGATCATCAGTACCTGGCGATCGATTAGCGCCCGCTCCAGCAGTTGCGCATCATGGCCGGGAGCGCCTTCCAGAAACGCAATCCAAGTGCTGCTGTCGGCTGCGATCATGATTGGTAAGTCAGGATCAGGTAGTTGAGGATTGATAGTTGAGATTCAAGCAATTGAACCGTTAGCGATCTTCCTTCAGTTCCTCGAACGTGCGACCGAAGCGGACCTTGCCACGCAATTGCAGCAGGCGATCATAGGCCTGCGACGCCGCCAGCAATTGCAGACCGGTCCGGACAGTCTGGGTGATACCGGACCCACTAGCCTTCTGCGCCTTCTCCAGAAGCTCACCTGGGATTTCCACCGTGATCTTCCGCGCGGTTGTCATAATGGACTGATTGTACCATAGTCAATACCAGCCTTCCCTATGGTATTTCGATTCTGCCAAGGTCAATGCCAGTGTCGGGCGTGGTGTTTCGAAGCGAGGGAAGAATCAAAACCCGCCCTTAGACTTCGCTCAGGGCAGGCTTTCTCGCAAAGTACGCGAGAAACGGGCACCCAGTTTCGAGATTTGCCTGTCAGACGCGGGACACCCCTCCACGCGCCTGGGGCTTACGGTTTACGGGCTCAGGGTTTAGGGGCTTACGGTTAACGTGGCGCTGACTTGGGCCGTACCTGTGTAGCCGGAGTAGGTCACTACCATGGTGTAGGTCTGCTGGGTCGTTATAGCGCCGGAATCTACCGTGCAGCTCTGAATGGGATTTCCGCTGCCATCCGTGGACGCAATGCAATTCACAATGCCCGAAACGGCTACTCCACCCTGTTCCGCCGTAAGCGTAACCAGCGTGGAGATGTTCTGCTGGCCGGAAGATGTTACGCCCGTGATCGTGAATTCCGCAGCGTCGGTGCCGTTGGCCGTTATTGCAGAACTCACGGGAGTGATCGTCATTGAGGAAACCGTTTCAGCGACCGTAGCTGTCGCGGTGCCGGTAATGGTGCCGGAAGAAGCGGTTATGGTCGCCGTTCCGGCCGCTACTCCGGCCAGCATGCCGCCCGTGGTGATCGTAGCTATTATGGTGTCGGAACTGGACCAGCAAACCGTGTTGCCGGTGCAACTTGTTCCTCCTTTTAAAGTACCGGTGCTGCCATCGTTGTAAGTGGCCGCGGCGGTCAGTTGCAGTGCGGCAGCTCCAGTCCCAAAGCTTACGGACGGGTTGGGGGGATCAATGGTAATGGAGGAGACCGTCGGATTTTGGAAAAAGCCAGTGCAACTCACAGCCAGGGCCAAGGCCGCGAGCGCGGTAAAGGCCCCCGCCAGGCGGAGTTTGCTCTTCGTCGATGACATAGTGATCTGAGACTCCTTGGGCGCGCTTCCTTAGGGCTGCAGCCGGTTTGGGCCTGCCCTAAACTATCTGCCGACGCGCGGGAGACACTGTTTTCGATGCAATCAGATTACGATCTCCGCGCAGCCACCGTTGTAAAAAATTGTAGCAGAGAAGATTCCGGGCCGAGCGCGCAAGTGCACTTCCGTGCAGGCCCGGAACCAGCGCGGCTAACGGCCCATTCTCAATTAGGAACGCCCGGGAACCAGGGAACTTGCGGGGAAAAATGCCGCGAGTTTCCAACTCCGTGCGGAGCGCGCCCTGCGGACAGCCTGGGGCGGCCGTCCCCACGCGATCCCTTGCTTCACTCAGGAAAATGGCCAGTGCTGAGATCAGCACTGGCCGAAGGCACTCTGAACTGACCGGCCTACAATCCTTTAGGCTTCGACTCGCTTTGCTTGGGCGTAGCGCTGTGGCTCGGTTTCGGCGCACTCTCCTTGGGTGCGCTCGCTTTCGGCGTAGCGCTGTGGCTCGGTTTCGGCGCACTCTCTTTTGGAGCGCTTGCTTTCGGCTCAGCGCTATGACTCGGCTTCGGCGCACTCTCTTTCGGAGCGCTCGCCTTGCGTTCAGCGCTCTGGCTCGGCTTGGGCGCACTCTCCTTCGGAGCGCTCGCCTTGTGTTCAGCGCTGTGGCTCGGCTTGGGCGCACTCTCTTTCGGAGCGCTCGCCTTGTGTTCAGCGCTATGGCTCGGCTTGGGTGCACTCTCTTTCGGAGCGCTCGCCTTGTGTTCAGCGCTATGGCTCGGCTTGGGTGCACTCTCTCGCGTAGCGCTTGCTTTGGGCGCCGAACGCGGGGTGTTCTTAGCCCGCGGTTCGCCTGCCGCATGAGCCTTCTCCTCGCGCGGCGCGGTCTTTGCCCGCGGTTCGCTTGCCGGACGACCTTTCGCTTCACCCGGCGCCGCGGAGGGATGGCCCGGTGCCGAAGCGCGCGCTTCCTTGGGTGACATGGCAGGAGCATGATAGGGCGCGCCCGCAGCCTTAGCGCGAACCGCGCCCGGTCCGCTAAATTTGCCAGGTCTGGCAGTGGCCGCCACTGCGGGCGCGCCGTGATTCACGGAGGCGAACAACTGGCGGTTGTGACCCGCCGCACGTTCCTGCTGCAACTGCGCGGCCACCGGAGCCGTGTGCTTTTCGTGGGCATAGGCTTCTTGTTGCGCGGTCGGGCGGGCAGCGATGCCGCCTTCGCCGCCGTTAAAGGCAACGTGAGACTCGTTATTCACGATCACCGTGCGGTTGACGTAGACGTTAGTGATGCGAGTTTCATCTACGTGCATCACTGCAGTGTTGTAGAAGAAAGCGCCGCCGCGCCACTCGCCGCCATAGAAGCCCTCGCCGCCGTAGCCATAGCCGTAGTTAATGCCTCCATAGAAGCCAATCTGCGGGCCCCAGTAGCCGGCGTTCCAGGCGTAAACCCCATCGTTCCACCCCCAGTAGCCGGGAGTCCACAACAGGCCAACGGGAGCGACCACCCAGGTGCCGGGCACCCAGTAGTAGCCCGCGTCGTCGCTCCAGGCCCAATAGCCGGGAGTCCACAGATAGCCGGGGCCTGGGCAAAGGGGCTGCTCGTAAACCGGCAGCGCGGGCGGACCGATGCGCACCGAGATACCGAGCGCGATCTGCGCGGAAGATGTGGAAGGGAGAGCTGCGGGAATAGCCAGCAGCAGAAGTGCGAACGCCATGAGACGAACTGCAGGGTGAGTTTTCATCATATTTTTTTCCTCTTACCCGGTGGGCTTGCCCTGGAAGCGGCAGCGCCAGCAGGCGAATCTGGCTGAAAAATCCGGATGAGATAGTCGGCACCCGGAAGTTTAGCTCAAAAGTGTTCTTTCTAGTTAAACACCGCAGGTTGGAGTATGTTGCTGCGCAAGAAGTTGTTTGGAATGTGCCAGATCGTCGAACTAATTCGTTCTCTTCGAGCGCGCGATGCGTTCATCGATGGGCTTGCGGCCGGCGAATCCTTCTTCTGTACTGTGCCAGTGAGTGATGGAGTGTTCGCCCATCTTCCAGCAGAGCAGCACGATGCTGCCTTCGACTTCGCAGGGAAAATCGAGCAGCCCGATCTCTAGGTCCTTCACTTGTACTCCGATGGAGTCGATTTCGGCGAGGGCATCTTTGGCGCGCTGTTCGGCCTTGACCCGCTCGGCCTTGCGGCGGGCAACGGAAACCACGTCGACGTGAGTGCCTCCGTTGAGAAAAATGCGATGGTTGAGCGCCTGCATTTCGGCTTCGACTTCTTCCATGATCTTCTTGCCCCCGATGGCGGTGCGCAAAAGAGATTCGAGCACCGGAAGCAGCGAGTGCGCTTCGTCGAGAGTAAAGGTTCGGTCGGGCATGGGGGGATGAATCTATTGTAGCGCACGCGGGAGAGCGGCACTTGGCCGTTTAATTTGAGCACTACCTTAATGACGGACGGTGGCTTGCTCACACAAATTCGGCAAAACGTCTTTACATGGGGGAGCTATCGATTATGATTGACTTGTGATCAGCCTTCACCGCACATTCATTGATGAAAGCAGTGAGGCCATCCCTGTTTCAATGCACGACGGGGGCTGGCCAAGCTTGAATGTGCTCGCGGAACTGGAAGAGTACAGGGAGCGGATTGAAAACCATGCCGCTCTGCTTGGCGAACATGTGACTCAGGCCTCGATCGTGGCCAATCTGTTCTCCGGCGCTAGCTTTACGTACATTTCCCGGATCTCAGCGACAGATTTCTCGGAGTGGCTGGGTTCCACAGGCTCATCGGCATCGTTCCAGTCCAACTGCTTGTGCGAAGGCACATGTGCGGCGAGGTCCGTAGGACGCACCAGCGTCGCCCAATACCGCTGCTGCTGGTCGCGCGGCAGCCTTGTCGAGCAAGAGACGCTGTTCGGCGGCGTGGTGCTGGTCTCGATGCGCTGCCGCATTTGTGGGGCGACAGCGGACGCCCGAGACCTGGAATATCTCATCGAGGCTCTCGCCGATCCGCTTATCGTTCTCGCTGGAATCGTCTTATCTGAAGCGCTCTACCGTTGTCGGGACCTGCTCCGACTCGTAATAGCTGCAATCGCTGTACTGCTAGCGCAGTTGCGGAGAGCGGCCGTCCGAAATGAAATAGCAATAGGGCAGCGAAGCTTCTTTACCCACCATGGTGCGCACCCACCCCGTTCCCGCTTCCTAGCGGAGTCGGGGCTGCTTCGGGGAAGGGTGTTCCAGCTCAAACCCGCCGTCTGAATCTAGAGAACGCCTTTCCAGAGAAGGAAAGGTATGAGACCCAACTACATTCAAGCCGCCCCGCGGCTTCAGAACTGCTCAACCCCCCGGCAGGTTGCCCTTGCGGGTGAACAATGTTGCGCGCCGACTTCGAAAGCCCGAGCGGACCGTGCGCCATCTAGCGTCGACCAAGAGAATCCCAGCATTCAAGATTGACCGTAAGAGTTGGGGATTTTGGCCGGATGACGTCGACCTCTATCGGCGGCTGATGGAGGCGCGCGATGCCGAACGCTGCTAAGAACGAGGCTTCCACCGGCGCGTTGCTGCGAATCGTTCGGATCACGAGAAAAGGGGGCGTGACCCGGGCCACGGTGATCACGCTCGGCACCCCCGCTCTGGCGCTGATCGGGTTGCTGGGCTCACATTTCGACGCGGTGCGAAGGATAGCCAAATCGGCGTTGGCGGCGCTCGGAATGGGCAGGTAACGGCTATCCCCCGATGTGCACCATGGTCCTTGACGCCGGCACAAAATCCGGTTCGCCGATGTGGTGACGTTCTTCTTTTTTCTGGATCACACCGCAGATGAAATCTTCCAACTCTTCGTCGCTGTCGCCGCTGCGCATTTTGGAGTGGAGGTCGTGGTCCCACACCGAGAACAGGCAGGTGCGGATTTTGCCGTCGCTGGTGATGCGGATGCGGCTGCAGTGTCCGCAGAAAGGATGCGAGACGGGGGCGATGATGCCGATTTCGCCTACGCCGTCGTCGAAGCGATAGCGGCGGGCGGTTTCCGAGCGCGCGTGCGGGATTTCGACCAGCGGCCGGTACTCGGCCATGCGGGCCAGGATTTCGTCGAGCGTGACCACCGTTGTGGGAGACCAGGTGCGTCCTTCTTCGAGCGGCATGAATTCGATGAAGCGCACGGTGACGCCTTCTTCACGGGCGAACATGCCGAAGGGAATGATCTGGTCTTCGTTGAAGCCGCGCATCAGCACGCAGTTCACCTTCAGCGGCCACAAGCCGGAGCGGCGCGCGGCTCGGATTCCGGCGAGCACGTGGTCGTATCCGTTGGGCATGCGGGTGATGCGTGCAAAGCGGTCGGGATCGACGGCGTCCATGGAGACGGTGACGCGGGTGAGGCCGGCGTCTTTGAGCGGCTGCGCCAGATCGGCGAGAAGGTGGCCGTTGGTGGTGAGTGCGATGTCGAGCGGGTCTTCGTCTCGACCTCCGTGGCCGCTTTGGTTGGGAGCGCGGAGCTGGGCAAGGTCGCGGACGAACTCGACTACGCCTTTGCGGAGCAGCGGTTCGCCTCCAGTGAGCCGAACTTTCTTGACTCCCATACCGACCAGCACGCGCGCCATGCGCAGGTAGTCGGCAAAGGGGAGGTCGCCGTAGAGCGCGCCTTCGTTGCCGGTGCGGCAGTAGACACACTTGTAGTTGCAGCGGTCGGTGATGGAGATCCGCAGGTCAGTGATGGGGCGGCCGAATTTGTCGGTCAGGACCAAGCTCTTAGCCATTAGCCTTTAGCTCTTAGCTCGACTTCGTCGGCTTCGCACTTGGGTTGACCCAAGAGCTAAGAGCTAACGGCTAAGAACTGGTTCGGAAAAGAGACGCAGACGGAAACATCCCAGCGGGCGCTTCCTTTCCAATGCGCTCCTTACAGAGCGCGGGAGGTGCGGGCGTTTCCACCTGCACCCTCGGAGCAGCGCCGGCATCTTGCCGTCGGTCCTGAGGGTGTCTCGCCCTCAGCGGCGGGAGCGAAGACGCTCCCGCGACAGCCGCCGAGACGGCGGCGCTACTACCTCGCCGCCACGGCCTGGGTATGCCCGAAGGCCGGGCGGTCGGAAACTCGTCCCATTATAGAGCCTGCGGGATGAGAAAGGGTTTCAAGGCTTCGGAATCCCCAGGGCATTGTGGATCGCGGCTTCTGCCAGCGGGGCCATGATCTTGTATCCCGCCGCGTTGGGATGCAGGCCATCGTCGGCAAGTTCACGTTTGAGCAGGCCCTGGTCATCGACCATGACGCTGAAATAATCGAGATAGATGCAGTCGTTTGTCACGCAGTAGTTCTTCAGCCAGCGATTCAGTTCAAGAATTTTCCCGGGCGGGCGGCTGGCAAAAAGATTCTGCGACTGCGGCGTGTAGTTGTGGACGGGCAGCACCGACGAAAACACGACGCGGATGTTGTTGGCGCGGGCGAGTTCGGCCATGGACGCGTAGTTCGCTTCGATGTCCTCGAGGCGCATTGGACCTGTATTTCCGGCGATATCATTGGTACCAGCCAGAATCACGACGACTTTAGGATGAAGGTCGATCACATCCTGGCGGAAGCGGAGCAGCATTTGCGGCGTGGTCTGCCCGCCGATGCCGCGATTGATGTAGGGCTTGCCGGGGAAATATTCGTCGAGGTGCCAGATGTCGGTGATGGAGTCGCCGAAGAAAACGACGCGATTCTCGCCGGGGGCGGGCGGCTTGAGGGCAGCGTTGGCGTCGCGGTAGCGGGCGAGTTCGCCGAAGTCGTCGCGCAGCGCGGCGGCTTTCGACTCGCGGTATTTCTGCAGAGCCTGATCTGGCACGGGGGGTTGTTGCTGAGCTCGAGCGGTGAGGGAGACGAGACCTAGAACAGCGTAAATCACCACGCGGCATCGCATGGCGGAAATGCTACCACGGGCCTTATAAGCGCGGTGCAGCTGCGCCTCGCTGCGCTCGGCTGAACGGGCGAGGCGCCCGTTCCCACACGAACACGTTCCCGCATGAGTGCTGCCGCTGCTTACATGCCGTCGTAGTTCGGGCCGCCGCCGCCCTCCGGCGGGACCCAGGTGATGATCTGGTAGGGGTCGGCGATGTCGCAAGTCTTGCAGTGGACGCAGTTTGATGGGTTCAGGCTGATGCGCTTGCCGTTAGGCTGAGTGGCGTCGTCGACCATTTCGTAGACGTTCGCCGGACAGAAATTCTGGCAGGGGCTGCCGAATTCTTTCACGCAGCGTGTGTTGCAGATATTGGTATCGTCGATGACCAGGTGCGCGGGCTGGTCTTCTTCGTGCTTGGTGCCGGAGTGGTAGAGATCAGTGAGCTTGTCGAAAGTAAGCTTGCCGTCGCCTTTGGCGGGGCCGATTAGGTGGGCTTCCGCGCCTCCATCGGCAGGAAGTTCCGCAAGCTTGCGCATGTGTTCGTAGCCGGCATGCGCGGGATAGCGGTTGCGCAGGCCGCGCCCGCCGGTGACCATCTGCAGGGCGGTGTGAAACATTCCTGCGTAGAATCCGTTCTCGAATCCCTGGTGCATGTTGCGAACTTTCCAGAGTTCTTCTTTGATCCAGCTGGATTCGATTTTCTTCTCGAACTCGGCTAGCGTCGCGGCGGAGGAATCATCTTTCTTCAGCGCTTCGAAGGCGGTTTCGGCAGCCAGCATGCCGCTCTTGATGGCGAGATGAATGCCCTTGAGGCGCGCAGAGTTCACGAAGCCAGCGGAATCGCCGAGAATCATCCAGCCATTGCCCGCAACCGGCGGAATCGCCCACCAGCCACCGTAAGGCATGGACTTCGCGCCGTAACGGATCATCTTTCCGCCACCGAGCAGCTTCGCGACCATCGGATGCTTCTTGAATTCCTGCAGCACGCGCTGGGGGTCGAGGCGCGGGTCTGGATAATCGAGTCCAGTGACAAAGCCGAGCGAGACAACGTTGTCTTTGCCGCCGTAAATCCACGCGCCGCCATATTCTTTCGCGGTGAGCGGCCAGCCCATGGTGTAAATGACTTCGCCAGGAGCAATGCGGCCTGAAGGAACTTCCCAGAGTTCTTTTACGCCGACGCCGTAGGTCTGCGGGTTCGAGTTTTTTGCAAGATCGAATTTCGAGACGAGCTGCTTCGTTAACGACCCGCGCGGCCCTTCGGCGAGGATGACGATTTTCGCGTTGAGATCGTAGCCCGGCTCGAAGTTCGATTTCTTATGACCCTCTTTGTCCACGCCTTTGTCGTCGGTGCGGACGCCGGTGACGCGGCTGCCATCGAAGAGAAGCTCAGAGCCGGCGAATCCGGTGAAAATCGTGATGCCGGTCTCTTCCACCTTGCCGCCAAGCCACTTCACGAAACGGTTGAGCGAGATTACGTGGTTGCCATGGTCGCGCAAAGGCGGCGGCGTGATGGGAAATTTGAACTTGCTCTTCTCCGTGAGAAAGTAGACGGCTTCCTTCGTGACTTCGGCGTCGAGTGGCGCTTCTTTCTCGAAACCGGGAAGCAGTTCCCGCATGGATCGCGGATCAAGCAGCGCGCCGGAGAGACAATGCTGGCCAATCTCGCGGGCTTTCTCGAGAACGTAGATGTTTTCTTTGCTGAGAGGCGCATCAGGATGCGCGGCGTTGTGCGCGTCGATCAACTGCGATAGGCGCAGGGCGCAGGCCATGCCCGCAGGACCGCCACCGACGATCACTACATCGGCCGGCATCTGCGGGCGCTCGACGCCCTCGATCGGTTTGCGGAAAATCAGCATAAAAAGAACTTGCCACAGATTTCACGGATCACCACGGATAGACATTTTTGTCGATCCGTGGAGATCCGCGAGAATCCGTGGCGGACTTAGCCTCCCGCCTTCGCCTTCTTCACTTCCTCCGTCAACGGCGGGACGATGTCAAAGAGATTTCCCACGATTGCGTAATCGGCAATCTCGAAAATCGGCGCTTCCGAATCTTTGTTCACGGCGATGATGGTCCGCGAGCCCTTCATTCCGACGATGTGCTGGATAGCGCCGCTGATGCCGAGCGCCAGATAAAGCTTGGGCGCGACCGTCTGGCCGGACGAGCCGATCTGGCGATCCATAGGCAGCCAGCCGGAGTCGCAGATAGGACGCGAGGCGGCGAGTTCGCCCCCTAGCGCCTCCGCGAGCTGCTTGACTAGTTCGATATTTTTCTGTTCTTTGATACCGCGGCCTACAGACACAATGATCTCGGCTTGTGTGAGATCGACCGCCTGCTTCGCTTCTTTGAACACTTCCTGCGGCTTATTGCGAACGACGCCGTCGGCGATGTCGGCCGTTACCGCTTCAACCGGGGCGGGGCTGGCGCCGGCCTTGTCTCCGCGAAATGCACCGTTCTGGAACGTGGCGAACCACGGAGCGTCGCCGGTGAAGCTGACGTCTGCGGCAAGCTTGCCCTGAAACATCTGGCGGGTAAAGAGCAGCTTTCCATTCTCATGCTTGAAGCCGATGCAGTCGCTGATCACGGTGCGTCCCATCGCAGTGGCCAGCTTGGGGACGAAGTCGCGCACCTGGTATGTGTGGGGCATCAGCACGAGCTTCGGCTGTTTCGCGGTAAGGAGTTGCTTCAGCGCCGCAGCGAAGGCGTCGGGCGTGTAAGGCTCGAGTTTGGATGACTCCACTGCATAGACCTTCGCGACCTTCTTCGCAGCGACTTCGGCGGCGAAGGACGATGCGTTCCCTCCGACGACGGCGGCTTCGAGAGTCCAGCCCGTGGCGGCGGCTATGGCCTGTCCGGCGGTAATGGTCTCCCAGGAGACGCGGTTGAGTTTGCCTTCGCGTTGTTCCACGACTACTAAGATGGTATCGGGCATAAGAGCAGTTCCCAGTTCTCAGTTCTCGGTTCTCAGTTCTCAGTGAGACCGCCTCGCTTCGCTCGGTGGACAGCGGAGGCGGCTGTCTCTACGTGAGCGTTACAGCACGCGCAGTTCGTTGCGCAGTTTGTCCACCAGCTTTTTCGCGATCTCGGCTGGCGAGCCTTCTATGTGTTCGGTCTTCTTCGTTTTCTGCGGCACGTACAAGCGTTCGATTTTCTGCAGGTTCTCGCCGATTGCCGACTGCACCTCCGCCAGCGACACCTTGCGGATGGGCTTGTTCTTTGCCTGCTTGATACCGATCAGCGTGGCATAGCGCAGCTTGTTGATGCCGGATTGAATGGTGAGCACGGCAGGCAGCGGCACGTCGACGAACTGAAAGAATCCGGCCTCGAGTTCGCGCTTCACGCGGATGCCGGTCTCATTTTTTTCAATCTGCATGATGATGGTGGCGTGCGGCCAGCCCAGCAGTTCGGCCAGGATAACGCCGGTCTGCGCGTAGCCGTAATCGTCGGATTGCAGGCCGGTGAAGATCAGATCGAATTTTTCATCTTTGATGGCCGCCGCGAAGGCCTTCGCGGTATTGAGGGCATCGAGTCCGACGAAGGCATTGTCTTCGAGGTGGATGGCGCGGTCCGCGCCCTTGGCCAGGGCTTCGCGCAGCACCTGCTGCGAGCGCGCCGGGCCGGAAGTGATGACCACCACTTCTCCAGTATGCTTTTCTCTCTGCCGCAGCGCTTCTTCGAGCGCGAAAGCGTCAGGCTCGTTCACTTCATACGAGACGTCTTCGCGGATCCAGGCCGCGGTCTCGTTCAGCTTGAGCGGTGCATCCTTCTGCGGCACCTGCTTCATGCAAACCAGGATTTTCAAATGATGACTCCTTACCGGGGGCTTCGGGGAGCTACGGGAAACTTGTCAGTATAAATGAGCAGTTGGCAATTAGCACTTGGCATTTAGCCAAGCCGGGACCGGATACGAGAGGAAGAAGAAAAAGTGGAAGCGGCGCTACCTTAAGATGTTGCGGTTGAAGGGCCAAGTGCTAATTGCCAGCGGCTTCACTCTGTGAAGACCACCGACTGCACGCCCGAGATCTCAAAACGCTTGCGGCAACGCATGTTCTTGCAGGCCATCAGGTCGTCTTTGCGCAGCATGTAGGAGCGGGCCTTGGCGAAGCGGGCGCGGTCGCGCTCGTCGGCGCGACCCGCGATCTGGCGTTTCTTGGTGCGCACCACCCAGGTTACCTCGTACTCGGCGGGCTGGTGGCAGTGGGGACAGTTCAGCGTCGCCAGTTTCTTTTGGGTGCTCTCGTCGAAAAAATCGCGTTCTTCCATGAAACACGATTATTGCATGTTCGGCGCGGTACAAGCTATGGCAACATGAAGGTCGGGGGTACGCGGGAAAGGGCACGCTGAAAAATGCCTCGCAAGAAAAAGGCGAAACGGTTTCACGCAGTGCAGGCCGTCAAGGAATTGGCACGCGAACGTCTCGGCGCGCCTCCCGGCGAGAAGGTGGTTCCACATAAAAACAAGAAACCGGAGAAACACAAGCCTACGCTGGGAAAGTTGCTGGACGAAACAGAGTGATGCACATTACGGTAGCCCGGCGCGCAGCTTTGTTTAGCGATCTGCGTTTAGTTATCTGCCTCAATTAAACGTAGCAGTCACAGTGGTGTCGCTTTGCAAGATGATAGTGCAGGTGGGGCCGGTGCAACCACCCGTGAAACCTCCGAATACCGAGGTGCCAATCGGGGTGGCGGTCAGGGTGACCGGCGTGCCCGCCGGAAAGCTGGCGACGCATGAGATATCAGTGCTGGCGCAGCTGAGTCCTGAAGGCGTACTGTTCACGATTCCAATACCGGTGCCGGAAAAACCAAGCGTTAGAGTCGGCTCTCCGCCGCCTCCCCCGCCGGTGGTACTGGTAAAGCAGACCACGTTCGCGGTCATGTACCCAGTCACGATTGCGCCGGATGCGGACAAGCCGCTGGCATCGGCGTTCGTGTTTACCGTTGCCGAAATCAAAGTGCCGCCGCAAGGGCCGCCAGTTACGGTTATCAGGCCCGTGGAATTCACGGTAACCATGGCTGGCGTGTTCGAGGCCCAAATGACCTGGTCGGTGATGTCCTTGGTCACGGGCGGGTGCACGTAGGTACCCAGCGCTCTGAGTTGCACCGTGGCTCCGGCGTCGTCGATGACCGGGATGTCAGCGGCCCCGAAGGTTTCAACCCCGGGCTGGATGGAGATGGACGTCAGTTCCTGCTTATCCCCGCAACTGGAGACAGTGAGCAGCGAAATCGCGGCGAACAAAAGGGCAGCAATGCTGAACCACTTCCGGCTCATCAACGGCTCCTGGGATCAAGCAGCCCGGCTGAATGTCGCGCAGCGGGGAAGAAGTAAATTTAGTCAAAAGCGGGGTAAAAAGCAATCACGAAGAGCGGGAGTGGTGGGTCGATTTTGACTGTTTCCCCCTCGCGCTGGCCATGAAAGCGTGAAAAGATCGAAGAGCGACGGAGGGCTTACGGAATCGTTGCTGATCATTACGGGCACGATGGGAGCTGGCAAAACAGCTGTCCTGGGCGAGGCGTCGGATATTCTTGCTCAACGCCAGATTGTCCATGCGGCAATCGACCTGGATGCGTTCGGTCTCGCTCATCTTCCGTCCGCAGCCAGCAGCGACGGCGTAATGTACGACAACCTTCGGTCAATCTGCAGGAACTATGCTGCCTCGGGAGTACAGCGATTCTTACTGGCGCGAGCAATGGAAGACAGTGATCAACTAGAACTCTGTCGAGACATTATTCCGGCCGTCAACACGGCCGTCTGCCGTCTCACCGCGAGCATAGAGGCGATGATGAGACGCGTACAAGAACGTGATCTGGGGATATCGCAGGCGGAATATGTTGCCCGAGTTGCGCAATTGAGCGTCATCCTTGACCGCGCGCGATTAGAGGACTTTGCGGTTACCAACGAGAATCGTTCGTTAACCGATGTCGCGCTGGAAATGCTTGCCAGGGCGAAATGGATTTCAAGCTGACCCTTTAGTGAAGCGAGGTCCAGAGCCGTTCCTCACCCCTTCACCGCCTCGGCAACCACTTCTGCAAACTTGCGGATGTCGTCTTCTGTGGTATCGAAGGAACACATCCAACGCACGATCGATTCTTCCTCCATCCACACGTAGAAAAAGTAATGCTGCTTAATTTTTTCGATGGAGTGCCGTGGGATCTGCACGAAGACGCCGTTGGCCTCGACCTTCCAAACGACCCTGACTCCCGGGATACGGCTGATTTCTTTTTCGAGAACGCGAGCCATGCGGTTGGCGTGCTCGGCGCTGCGCCGCCAGAGATCGTTGGTCAGCAGGGCCTCGAATTGCGCTGCGATAAAGCGCATCTTCGACGCCAGTTGCATGCTTTGCTTGCGCAGATAGAGAAAGTCGTGGCCGTGTTCGGGATGAAAGAACACCACCGCTTCGCCGCCCAGAATTCCATTCTTGGTGCCGCCGAAAGAGAGCACGTCGACCTCTAAATCGCGGGTCGCCTGGCGGAGCGTTTGACCAAGCGAAACGGCGGCATTGGCGATGCGCGCGCCGTCCATGTGCAGGAACATGCCATGTTCGTGGGCGAAACGGGCGAATGCTTGAATCTCATCCGGCCGGTAGACCGTTCCCATTTCCGTGGATTGCGTAATTGAGATGACACGGGGCTGCGCGTGATGCTCGTCACCAATGCCGTGATAGGCATGGTGGATTGAGTCTAGCGTGATCTTGCCCGCCTGCTGCGGCAGCGGAATCAGCTTGCACCCGGTATGCTTCTCCGGCGCGCCACATTCGTCGGTATAAATATGAGCATAGTCGCTGCACAACACGGAGTGAAACGACCGGGCCAGCGCCTGCAGGCTCAGAACATTCGCACCTGTCCCGTTGAAAGTGAAAAAGACCGCGATGTCCGCGCCAAAATGCTCCTCAAACTTCCGGATGGCCGAACGGGTGTAATCATCGTCGCCGTAAGCGACGACATGGCCCCGGTTGGCGCGGGCAATGGCCTCAAGAATCTCGGGATGCACCCCGGCGTTGTTGTCGCTGGAAAAGCCGCGGATGGGCCGGGTGAGCACCGATGGCATACCGCATAATCTAGCAGAATCGCGGAAGCAAGTATGCCAGCCAGGTTCGCGGTCGCTCGGTGATCCTGCATGCCGACAGAAACCTCGAGCAACGGTGGGCGTCCACAATCGAGGTATCCCCTTCCCCTCAACCTTTGAATCATCGAGTTTCCCACTTGACTCCTTGGATGATTTATTCTATATTGCAGAACAAATGAAACGCGGAGAACTTCTCGGATCGCTTGAGCACATAATTCTGCTGGCGCTGGCGCGTCTGGATGGAAGCGCCCATGGAATGATCGTGCGCCGCGAGATTGAAGAACGGATCGGCCGCAACATCTCTATCGGTGCAGTGTACGCGACCTTGGAGCGGCTCGAAGCAAAGGGATACGTCAGTTCATTCACCGGCGAGCCGACCCCGGAACGTGGAGGCCGGGCGAAACGGTTGTTTCGCGTTGAGGCTGCCGGCAGGCGGGCGCTGCAAGTATCAGAGCAAACCATTCGCAGCTTGACGGCTGGCTTAAAGAGCCGCTGGGAGCGCATATGAGGCGCAATTCACCACCCGCTTTCGCTTGCTGGCTTCTCGGATTCGTCGCACCCGTACCGTATCGAGAGGCTATGCTAGGCGACCTCATTGAGGAGTACACTCTTCGCGCCGAATCGGCTTCGCCACTCGCTGCCTCACGATGGTTTTGGAGTCAAGCCTTCCGTTCTGTCCCGTCGATGGTCTGGTCCTCGCTGCGAAGCCGGGATTGGCTTATCAGCATGAGCATCGCTATAGGCGTGTACGTCATCGTGGGAACGCTCAAGCTCGCCGCCGACCTGACCATCTCGAAGGTCGTTGCCCCACGGCCAACGACAGAAGTCGTCCTTGCGCCGGTTGTTTTTCTTGCGTTCACCTCAATCGGCGGTTGCATCGCGGCGCGAATTCGTCGCGGCGCAACGATATTTCTCGCGTTGATCGTAATGATTACGGTTGCCGTTTCGATCGCGGCAAAGGTCTGCGCAATACCGGTACCGTGGTGGTATCAGTTTGGGTTTCTAACACTGGGGCCTTTGTCGGTGTTACTGACACCGGCGGTATTTGGGGTACCCAAACCCACTTGTTGACCGATTGCACGTTAAAGCGGCAGCACCTGGGATGGTCAATTCTCACTGAATTAAGAGGAGAACAGATATGACACTCAATTTCTGGAAATCGAAATGCTGGACTGCTTGCAGCATCGGCTTGATCGCCTTGCCGCTGGATCGCTAGTCACGAGCCGGCTACTTCATGCCAACGAAGTTAAGGCCGATAGCAACCGGGTATTCGAGCTTCGGGTTTATCACGCCTTGCCGGGCAAGTTGCCGTCGCTTGGGTCCCGTTTTCGCGACAAGACTTCCAAGATACTTGCCCGGCACAACCTGAACGCTGTGGGTTATTGGGTAGCGGAGGACCCTTCTGCCAACTCATTTATTTGGATCGTCGCTCATTCCAGCCGGGAGGAAGCGAAGAAGAACTGGGATGCTATGGTTGCCGACCCTGAATTTCAACAAGACGTGATAAAGGCCGAGCAGTCCGAAAAAACGGTGGAAAAAGTCGATGTGACATACATGCGTCCGACGGATTTTTCAATGATCAAGTAGCGGCATAAGGCAAGGCCGTTAGCGAGGAGCGGTTGGAAATGCGGCGGCGCTTGAACAGCAGGCTGTTAGGAGCAGCCTGCATAGCGCACCAAATGTAGAAGAAACCACGGTCCATCTAGGGCAGCCGCCTCGGCTGCCCGCCCTGAGCTTCGAAGGGCCCGGTCGAGCGCAGCGAGACCGCCAAGTGCCGCTTCTCTATTTCTTCCCCCGCCAGGCGTCGATTATTTTGCGTCCCCAGGAGCCTTAGAGGAATCTTCTAATGGACGCACAGCCAGAGACGGCCCGGTTGTGCAAACCGTCGGAGGTCTGCAGCGGCAAATTCATGCTCAAAAGCAATCCATATTCGATCCCAAGCCTTCTGCTGGCAACTCTTCTGGCCACCGGAGCAATCTTGGCTTGCTCTGGGAATGCATCCCAGAATGCTCACGCCGGTGGGCCGCCTGCAATGCCGGTGAAAGTCCAAGAGGCCCAAGCCACCGCGGTGAACGACGCCAGCGAGTACGTAGCCACGCTGAAGTCGCGCGATTCGGCCGTGATCATGCCTCAGGTGGAGGGCCAGGTTGTCAAGATCCTCGTGCGCTCTGGCGATACCGTTGCAGCCGGCGCGCCGCTGATGGAAATTGACCCGCTCAAGCAGCAAGCCACCGTCAAGAGCCAGGAAAGTTCGCGGGCCGCGCAGCAGGCAAACGTGATTTGGACGAAACAGCAGTATGAGCGCTCCCAGGGACTTTATTCGGCGGGCGTTATCAGCAGGCAGGATCTCGACCAGGCAAAATCCGCCATGGACGCGGCCCAAGCCCAGGTGGACTCGCTCGACGCTCAAGTGCGCGAGCAGGAAGTGCAGCTGCATTACTACCGTGTGGCTGCGCCCTGGAGCGGAATTGTCGGCGACATTCCGGTGCACGTCGGGGACCGCGTTGCGGTCACGACCCAGCTCACCACCGTGGACAAGCCCGGCAGCCTCGAAGTCTATGTTTATGTACCGATCGAACGCTCTGCGCAGCTCAAGATGAACCTGCCCGTGCAGGTGCTGGATAGCAACGGGAAAGTGTTGGCCGACAGCCGCGTGAGCTTCATCTCGCCGCAGGTGGATAACACTACGCAGACCGTGCTGGTGAAAGCGCGCATCGCCAACAGCAACGACGCGCTGCGGCAATCGCAATTCATCCATGCGCGCATTGTCTGGGGAACACACCAGAATCCCCAGGTTCCAATCCTTGCCGTATCGCGGCTCGGGGGACAGTACTTTGTCTTTGTAGCCGAAGCGCAGAATGGCGGATCCTACGTGGCCCGGCAGAAGCCACTGAAGGTCGGGCAGACGGTCGGAAACGCCTACGAAGTTCAGGAGGGCCTCAAGCCCGGCGACAAAGTGATTGTTTCCGGAACGCAGTTCCTGCTGGATGGGGCGCCGGTGATTCCGCAAAGCTGAGGACCGGCTTCCGGTTTCCGGGTTCCGGTTCTCGGTTCTTTAAGTCGCAGGTCTAAGCAATAAGCAGTTAGCAACTGGCAGTTAGCAATTAGCCGCAGGGGTGTCGTCCAGCGCATGCCTGGCCAAATGCTAATTGCCAACTGCTAATTGCTTAAGCCAAAGGCCGAGAGCCGGAAGCCGAGAGCCGATTTCCTATGTTCGTCGAATTCTTTATCCGCCGTCCTGTATTTGCGTCAGTCTGCGCGCTGCTGATTGTTCTGGCGGGCTCGGCGGTGATTCCCACCCTGCCCATCGCGCAGTTTCCGACCCTTGCGCCGCCGCAAGTTGGCGTCACCAGCTTCTACACAGGCGCCAGCGCCCAGACCGTGGAAAGCGCAGTCACCATCCCCTTGGAGCAGCAGATCAACGGCGCCGAGGGAATGAAGTACATCACCTCCACCAGCGGGAACGACGGCTCCAGCACCATTACCGCCACGTTCGACCTGACCCGCGATCCCGACCTGGCCACGGTCGACATCCAGAACCGCGTCAACACGGCGCAGGGACGCCTGCCCGCCGCTGTAAAAAACATTGGCATCACGACGGCGAAGACTTCGCAGAACTTCGTCTTCGGCGCCGCCGTCCTGGCCGACAATAACAAATACTCCACGCTGTTCGTCAGCAACTACCTTGACGTCTACGTCAAGGATTCACTCAAGCGGATTCCGGGCGTCGCCGACGTAATCATTTTCGGCGAGCGCAAATATTCCATGCGCCTCTGGCTCGACCCCGGCCGCCTGGCCGGCCGCGGACTCACGGCGACAGACGCGGTCAACGCTTTGGCGGAGCAGAACGTGGAAATCGCCGCCGGGCAGGTCGGCCAGCAACCCGCTCCCGAGGGGCAGACCTACCAGATCAGCGTGCGCGCTGTCGGACGACTGAGCGAACCCAGCCAGTTCGACAACATCATTCTCAAGACCAACGCTGACGGCACCCTGGTCCGCCTCAAGGATGTGGGCCGGGCCGAACTGGGCGCGGAAGACTACGGCACAGACTTGCAGTTTAACGGGCAGGATGCGGTCGGCCTCGCGGTGACGCAGCTTTCCACCGCAAACGCGCTCGACGTCCACCGGCGCGCGCTCGCTGAACTCGAGCGGCTTTCGAAAAAATTCCCTCCGGGCATGCGTTACCAAGTGGCCTTCGATGTCACCGACGCAGTCAGCGAATCTATCCGCGACGTGGTCTTCACGGTAGGTTCGGCGATTCTGCTGGTGATCCTGGTGATCTTTATCTTTCTCGGCGACTGGAGGACGACGATGATTCACTTCATCGCCACTCCGGTTTCGCTCATCGGCACCTTCATTTTTGTGAAGTTGCTGGGGTTCTCCATCAACACGCTGACGTTGTTCGGCATCACGCTCGCCACCGGCCTGGTCGTTGACGACGCTATCGTCGTAATTGAAAACATCGAACGCCATATCGCTGAGGGCGAGCACGACTCCCATAAAGCGGCGGGGGCTGCCACGGCCGAGATTACCAGCGCCGTCATCGCCACATCGCTGGTGCTGGTTGCCGTGTTTGTGCCCGTTGCATTCTTTCCCGGGACCACCGGCATCCTGTTTCGCCAGTTTGCGCTGACGATCGCATTTTCCATTGCCATTTCCGCCTTCAACGCGCTCACCCTGGCGCCGGTTCTGGCGGCAATTTTTCTGCGCGACTCCCACCGGCAAAAGTGGTGGTGGCTGCAAAAGTTTGACGATGGCGTCGTTGTCCTCACTCGTGGGTACCGCGGCCTGCTGGGCTTTTTGCTGAAATACAAGCTGGCGATGATGATGCTGTTTTTCGCCGGCCTTGGCCTCACTTATTTTGTCTTCACGCGAGTGCCGACGGGCTTCGTGCCTGACGAAGACCAGGGATATTTCATCGTCGTCATGCAGGCGCCTTCCGGGGCTTCGCTCGAATACACGAAGGGGATCGGGAAACAGGTTGCGCACATGCTGAGCGATGTCTCGGAAGCGGAAGGAACGTTTTCGATCGCCGGCTTCGGCTTCTCCGGCAGTACCTCGAGCCAAGGACTTATCTTCGTCCCGCTGAAGCCATTTTCCCAGCGCAAAGGCGAGCAGCACACCGCAACTGCGATTGTGAACCGGGTTCGTCCAAGACTCTTTGGCATTTCGGGGGCAATCGTGTTTGCCACGCTTCCTCCAGCCATCCAGGGCCTCGGACAGTTCGGCGGCTTTCAGTTCGTGGTGCAGGACCAGGCTGCGCACCGCCTCGACGAACTCGCGAGCACCACGCAGGACATCATCCGACAGGCCCGCGCACGCAAGGATCTGGTCGGACTCTATACTCCATTCACGGCGAACGATCCGCAGTATCTGGTCACCATCGACCGCGAGAAGGCCAAGAGCCTGCATGTTCCGCTGTCTCAAATCACCGACACGTTGGGCGTGTACATGGGCTCGTCGTACGTAAACGACTTCGATTTCAACAACCGCTCCTATCGCGTGTACGTGCAGGCCGACAAACAGTTCCGTGCGCAGGCACAAGACATGAACCGGTTCTACGTGCGCTCCGACAGCGGGTCGATGGTGCCGCTCGACAACCTGATCAGCATTACGCAGACCACAACCCCGCAGGTGATCAGCCATTACAACTTGTTCCGCTCGGCGGAAATCGATGGCTCGGCCGCGCCCGGCTATAGTTCCGGCCAAGGCATCGCCGCGATGGAGGAGTTGGCCAGCAAGATGCCGCAGGGCTTTACCTACAGTTGGACCGGGCTTTCGCTCGAAGAACTGCAATCCGGCGCAACCACTGTCCTTCTTTTCGCGTTGGGCGTAGTGGTGGTGTACCTCACGCTTTCCGCGCAGTATGAAAGTTTTGTCTTACCGTTCATCGTGCTGTTGGCCGTGCCCATGGCGCTGCTGGGAGCGCTGGGAGCGCAGTGGATACGCGGCTTGCAGAACGATGTTTTCTGCCAGGTCGGACTGGTGATGCTGGTCGGACTCTCCAGCAAGAACGCAATTCTGATCGTGGAGTTCGCTGAGCAATTGCGGCAACGCGGAATGCCGCTGGTGGAATCGGCGATACAGTCAGCCGCGATTCGCCTGCGGCCGATTCTGATGACTTCGCTCGCCTTCATCCTCGGCGTCGTGCCCCTGGTCGTTGCCACCGGCGCAGGCGAAAACGGACGTCATTCCGTAGGCACAACGGTCTTCGGCGGCATGATCATGTCTACAATTCTGAATCTCTTCTTCATCCCGGTCCTTTATCTGATAATCGAAGGCTGGCGCGAGCGCGGGAAAGCTCCAGAAAAAGCCTAAGCGCTGAAGTGCTCATGTGGGGACAGCCGCCTCGGCTGTCCTGTCGAGCGAAGCGAGACCGGGTAGTTTTCAAGCCGGCACCCTCAGCCCTTAACGACCATTCCCGCTCGACTTCTTCTTGCGTTCCTTCCGCCGCATCTTGGCCATCCACTCCCGCGAATACATAGTCCTCCTGCATTTGGGCGATCCGCAGTGACAAGGCGCAGGCGCTTCATCGTCATAAAGATTGTAGTCCCAAAGCAGTTCTTCACCGGCGGCAATGTCGCGCAGGGCAAAGATCCACGCCCGCTTCTTGATTTCATCGATCTCACAGTTAGGATCGCAGGAGTGATTCAGGTAAGCGCCCAGCCCCTCGCCATCGATGATCGTCTTGCCGTCCTCCAGGCCATAGAGGTAAGTACGGGGCGCGCCATCATACAGCCGGTCGGCTTCCTGCTTAGTGATGCGGGGACCGGCATACTCGACGATGCGGTTACCTTTGCGAACGGGCGCGGTCGTGAACACACCCACCGAATGAATTCGTGACGGACGAACCACCAGGGCCATGCAACTAATTTCGCATGTCTCAGAGGTCTGAAGGAAGACGAAAAGAAGGAAAAAGACTTATCGCAGCGAAGTCGTGGCGCTACGGATCGTAGACCGAGCTGCCGTAGCCCTGTTTACGTGCAGAGTCCTGCATCTCCACCAGGCGTTTCCTCTGCTCTTCCAGTTGAGCCTGCATCCCTTCTACTTGCCGCTGCTTCTCCTGCTGCCGCTCGTTCCATTGCGCGCAATTCTCAACGCAATTGCCCGGAGCAAAATGGATCGACTCGTTGATCTCGTCAATTTGTCTCTGCAAAGACGCAATCTGGCTTTTTTGCCCCTGAATTTGCGACGTCCAGGTCTCGGCTGACGGTTTGACTTCACTTGAGGAAGCAGTCGAGGTGGAAGCCGAGGCCGTATGCTCTTCGCCGACCGCCGCAGGCGCCGCTCCTGCCTGCGCATGAATTTCTTCATTCGTGATGACCTTGGCTGCCTTGGCATCCTTGCCCGGCGCGGTCTTTGACTTTTCCCTTCGCTGCCGCTGCTGGCGCGCCAGGTCCCCGAGAGAAGGCGAATCCTGGCTATAGACACTTTCTGCGAACAAGAAGGTCGCGGCTGCCAGAACGAAAATCTGCTTGCACTTCGCGCTCATGGAAAAGGTCCTCCTCAGTAAATGCTATTCGCAATGAACTGGCGAACCAGCATTACGAACGGACCGTGTACGCGGGTGCAAGACGAAACGACAGGAAGAGAATGAGGAGAGGAAATTCCCAAAATTTGGCTGCCGGAGAAAGATTTCCACAGACATTTCCACGCCGCAGGACGCGGGAAAGCCAAGCAGCGCAGGCATCCCCGCGCGATCGAGGACCTCGCGCCTTTCCGAAATCTATGGTCTTGGCGGAGCGGTCATTTGCTATCATGTCAGCAACGTCGAAAAGAAGTTCCGGTTTTCCCGAAACGGACCGACTTAACTGGGCGGAGAGGAAACGTTTCCGATTTAAGAACGGTTAAATGTCAAAATGAAGTGTAGCGCCCAGATGTGTCGAGGGTTTTCTGTCTGCGTCCGAACCAGGGTCGCTGCGGACGATCAAAGCCGCCGAGTTGCATTTGGGTCTGTGGGAAAAGTGCGCCGTGCACAGTTCGCATGCAGGTGAAGGCGGAACTCAGGTTTTGCACAGTGGAGAAGTGATGAATTTTGTGAGGGTTGCTTGCCTCGCCGCGGTTGGCCCATTCGACGTGAAAGCGTTTTTTCGTGTTTACCTTTTCCTTGCCGCTTGCTGCATAGGTGTTTTTGGCCAAACGCAACAACCACTGTCTGTTCCCCAGTCCGAACTGGCGCGGCAGAACATGGCACGGGTGGCCGCGTCCACTGGCCAGTTGATCGCCATCCTGCGCCGCGATCCGGGCCTCATGGTCGAGTTGAAGCGCTGGATTGCGAAGGATGCGACAGACCACGGGCAACTAATCGCGGACACGGATTTGACGGAAGAGGCGATTTTCGAACGCCTCGAGAGCGATACGACGTTCCGCGCTGTGGCTACCTTGCTGGTGCGGAAATACGGCTATCTGCAGCCCTTGGTAAATCCAGATTCGCCGCTCGCCAAAGAACAGGAACTCTTAATGCAGGAGCGGGTCAAATGGGTGGCGCAGGAGGAAGAGGCGGAGCGCGCAAGTCAGCAGCAACAGAGGTTGGCTCTGCAAAAGACGCAGGCTTGCGATCCTCAGGTCAGCTCCAATTGCCCCGCACGGGCTGGTGCGTATTCTTCCGGGCAGCCATCGCAGGAACAGCCGGGAATCAATCAAGGTCCGACAGGAGTACCAGGGTTGGAAACTCCGCAGACCTATCCTTCTACACCCAACCCTTATAACGCGCCGCAGCGAACCATTCCTAGCAATGACATGACCGAATTGCTGCGAACCAGCGGGCAGGATCCACTCGCGATGGAGGAGGCGCAGCCGGGTAGCGCGTTCGGCGGGCAATCCGCGCAATCGAGGAATGCGCAGAGCGACGAAGGCGGCGATGTCTCCCAGCGCGACACTCAAAGCGGGTCGCAAAATCAGCGTTCGACGATCTCAGGAACCGGCCTCGACGATTTGTCTTTGAATTCAGATTTTCTCGACGAAGAGGTCAGCCGGAGTTCCTACTCAACCGGGACGCCGGGCGGGGGTGCTTATCCATCGGCGTCTGATGGGGGAAATGCCACGGGTACCCGTAACTCGCGGAACAACAATTCCGTGAACAATAGTCTCGCACGGGACAAGTGGTTGCGTGCACGGGAGTCGTCGAACCTGAGCCAGCGCATGGTGCGAAGGCCGAATCCCTACCAGGATATTCCGTCCTTGTATGACATGTATGTGCAGGCTGCGGCCCGACCGCCCGCAGTCGAGCGTTTTGGCATGCAAGTTTTTGAAAACGGTACGCGCGATCTGCAGATGATTCCGACGGATCTTCCCGTGGGGCCTGATTACGTGTTGGGATCTGGTGACGGCTTGACCGTCGATCTGTGGGGAGGGGTGACGCGCCGGTTCTATCGCACAGTCGATCGCGAGGGCCGGATCAGTCTGCCTGAAGTGGGGCCGGTGCTGGTTGCGGGGAAATCGCTGGCCGAGGTGCAGGAGTCAGTTCAGAAATCTCTCCGGACCCAGTTTCACGATGTCTCTGCGGACGTGTCTCTGTCGCGGCTGCGCACTATTCGGGTTTACGTGGTGGGCGACGTTCTTCGCCCTGGCGCGTATGACGTTGGCTCGCTTTCTACGCCGCTGAACGCTCTGTTCGCCGCAGGTGGCCCTACGGGCCGTGGTTCGTTGCGCATTCTTAAACATTATCGTGGAAACCAACTGGTGCAAGATGTCGATGTCTACGATCTCCTGCTGCACGGAGTGAAAGGCGACATGCAGCGGCTGGAAAATGGCGACACGGTGATGGCTCCGCCGCTCGGTCCGGAAATCACCGTGGAAGGCATGGTTCGCAGACCGGCGATCTACGAGCAGAAAGATGAAAAGTCGCTGGCGGATGCAGTCGCACTGGCCGGCGGCCTTCTTCCGACTGCGACGCTTCGTCACGTCGAAGTGCAGCGTTTGGTTGCGAATCAGAAGCAGACCATGCTGAGTCTGGATGTTCCGCAGGCTGACAGCGCCGAGGCGGCGACAAAAGAGATGGAGGCGTTCCAGATCCAGGATGGCGACAGAATCCGGATTTTCCCCATCGCGCCCTACAGCCAGGATGCAGTCTACCTGGAAGGGCACGTGCTTCGACCGGGCAAATACTCCTTCCGCGAGAGCATGCGAGTGACCGACCTGATCGGCTCCTACAAAGATCTGCTGCCCGAACCGGCCTTGCAATATGGCGAGATTATCCGATTGAGTCTGCCAGATTTCCGTCCAACGGTCGAGAGCTTCAGCGTGGCTGAGGCTCTGGCTGATCCGGCCAAGTCTCCGCTGCTGGCGCCGCTGGACACCATCCGGATTTTTGGACGGTACGACTTCGAGAATCCGCCGGACGTTTCAGTGCTGGGGGATGTGCGCAAACCCGGAACTTACCGAACTTCAGGAGATATTCATCTTAGCGATGCCATTCATCTAGCGGGTGGGCTTCTGCCGGATGCTGCGACTCTGGACGCCCAGGTTTTCCGCTACACGCCGGACAGCACTTTGAAGATTCTGAACGTCAGGCTGAGCAGCGCCTTGGACGGCAGCCCCGCGGATAACATCGCGCTGACTTCAAGGGATCGTGTTCTGATTCACAGGAACGCGGCGGCAACGGATCCGACTACGGTCTACGTGAAGGGAGAGGTGGCTCGACCCGGGCGCTATCCGCTCACGGCAGACATGCGAATCTCTGATCTGATCCACGCGGCCGGCGGTTTAAAGCAGAGCGCTGACCTTCAGTCAGCCGATCTCATGCATTACGTTTGGAAGGATGAGAAGCAGGTCACTGGCGAGCAGGAACGGATCGTTTTGGCGGGAGTTCTGAGCGGCGATTCGGCTGACAACAGAGCGTTAAACAATGGCGACGTGCTCTCGATTCGGCAAGTGCCGGGCTGGGAGGATTTGGGCGCCTCCATCACAATTCGCGGGGAAGTATTGCATCCGGGTAGCTACGGAATTCGCCCCGGAGAGAGGCTAAGTTCGGTGCTTACCCGTGCGGGAGGATTCGGCCCCGGAGCTTACCCGTATGGAGCGGTGCTGTTGCGATCTGAGGTTCAGAAACTTGAACAGAGATCCTATGGCGAACTGGTTCAACGGATCCGGGAACAGCAGTCGACTCTGAAGCTGACGGCAACGAGTGCGACCGATCCGGACCAGAAACTCTCGGCGGAATCCGCTTTGGTTCAGTGGCAAACCACGCTCGATAATCTGGCGAGCAGTCCTCCGACCGGTCGCGTAACAATTCAAGTCTCCTCGAACCTCCGCAGTTGGGCAAATACCTCTCGCGACATAACGGTGAGGGCGGGAGACATTTTGGTGGTGCCAAAACGGCCGAGCTATGTACTCGTTCAGGGGCAGGTGTACGGAGCTACTGCCGTGGCGTATCGCCCGGGCAAGAGCGCCAGATGGTATCTGATGCAGGCGGGCGGTACCACGAACATGGCGAATCGAAAAGCCATCTTCGCCATTCACGCGGATGGAACAGTCATTGGCAGTCACAGTTCGCACTGGTTCACAGGCGACACATTAAGCATGGCCTTGCAGCCGGGAGACATAGTGGTTGTCCCCGAGAAGGCGCTGGGCGGTCCGCCCATCTGGAAGAATCTGTTCCAGAATGCGCAGATTGTCAGTTCGATTGCCACCAGCGCGATTCTAGCTACCGTATATTTCTAAGGACTCATACGTGATCCGATGTTTGGCTTCTGGATTCTTGAAGACGATGTTTATTCTAGTAAGCGCAACGGTTGCATTCGGTCAATCCACTCCGCTCTCTCCGAGTAAGAGCGCCGGGTCCGCGCGCCCGGTCGCAGAACCGGCCAGCCAAACGCAAGCCTCCGACAAGGGTAGTGTTCCGGAGAATCCGGCCCCCGCCGCTTCTTCCGAGAACAAAGCTCTGAACCTGCCGCGCCAGATATGGGGCGATCAGATCGGCATGTGGACGAGTCCTGCGAGAATGCGTCTCTCCGATGCCACCTGGCTGGTGCCAGCGGGAGGCTTCACGGCAGCGTTGTTCGCCACCGATAGCGACGTCAGCGTGCATCTTTCGAATACGCCGAACACGCTCTTGCGCTATCGCCATATTTCGGATTACGGCGTCTACTCAATGGCAGGTGGCTCCGGGGCACTCTATCTGCTGGGACTCGCGACCCAAAACGCGCATCAGCGCGAAACCGGCTTTCTGAGTGGAGAATCCGCCATCGACGCCCTCGCGGTGGTAGAGGCGCTGAAATATGCCACTGGGCGGGCCCGGCCGTTCCAAGACAACGGGAAGGGCCAGTTCCGGCACGGTGGAACTTCTTTTCCATCGGAGCATGCAGCCGCCGCGTGGGCGATCGCGGGGACGTTTGCGCATGAGTATCCCAGCCCCTTCATGAAGTTTTTGGCGTATGGTGCAGCGACTGTGATCAGCGCGTCGCGAATTACCGCGAAGGAGCACTTTCCCTCGGATGTGTTTGTGGGTATGGCCATTGGATATTTGACGAGCGAGTACGTTTATCGCCATCATCACGATCCGGATCTCCAAGGTGGGGCCTGGGAGACGCCCGCGGTCCGACCGGACCGGCCATCGCATTGGCAGACCAGGAATATGGGGTCCCCCTATGTGCCCCTGGATAGCTGGATCTATCCAGTCTTAGATCGTCTGACCGCGCTCGGGTACATTCACAGTGGTTTTGCCGATATGCGTCCGTGGACGCGCCTGGAGTGTGCGCGCCAGATCGAAGAGGCTTCGGATCGCATCACCGAGAACGACGCTTCTGAGACTGAAGCGGCGCGGCTTTATCTGGAGCTGCAAAAGGAATTTGCCGCGGAAGTGAGCTTGCTGGGCGGTGGAGATAACGCTGAACTCCGCCTGGAATCCACCTACACGCGCGGCACGGAGATTGCCGGCAAACCGCTGACGGACGGAGATCATTTCGGACAGACCATCATCAACGACTATGGCAGGCCCGAGGAGCAGGGCTTTAACAACGTTTCTGGATTGTCGGGGTGGGCAGTGGATGGTCCGTTTGCAGTTTATGTCCGCGGCGAATATCAGCATTCCCCGCCGGCCCCGTCGTTGCCGGTGACTGCGCTGGACGCCATCTCACAGGCTGATTTCCGCACCAGCACCGTGCCCCAGCCCTTCCCGGTGCCGCCCGCCACGCCGACCCCCGTCATTGACCAGGGCCGATTTCTGGATACTTATGTGGCAATGAGTCTTTCCGATTGGCAGCTTTCGTACGGAAATCAGAGTCTGTGGTGGGGGCCTTCCCAGGGCGGTCCCATGATGTTCAGCAACAATGCGCAGCCACTCCGGATGTTCCGGGTTAACCGAGTTACGCCGTTTACGCTTCCCAGTTTCCTGGGGCTGCTGGGGCCGATGCGGGTGGAGGGGTTCATTGGGCAGTTTTCAGGATACGAATTCATGTTTACTCCATCCGGACTCGTCGGTCAGTATGGTCAATCGCTGAATCCGCAGCCCGTCGTTCATGGCGAGAGAATCAGCTTTAAGCCGACACCCAATCTCGAAATTGGCCTTTCCCGAACCACCGATTACGGAGGACCCGGCTATCCGTTGACCATTCATAATTTTCTGAGGAGCGTTTTCTCGCCCAGCAATTCAAATCCTGGCACGCCCAATAAGCCAGGATCGCATCGCTCCGGATTGGATTTCAGCTACCGGATTCCGGGTCTGCGAAACGGAATGACCTTTTACGCCGAGGGTCTCGCCGAACATGACGAAATTAGTCCGATTCTTGGCCCTGATGTTGCGGCTTGGCTCGCCGGAATCTATATTCCGCAGCTGCCCAGGATTCCGAAACTGGATTTCCGGGTAGAGGGCGGCTACACTGATCCCCCCTACAGCGGAGGCGACGTTGCATTCGGCGCTTTTTATTGGGATGCAACCTGGCTTACCGGTTTTCAGAACGCCGGACATTTGATGGGCAGCTGGATAGGTCGCCAGGGGCAGGGTGCTCGGGCGTGGACTACTTATTGGTTCAGCCCGCGTAATAAACTGCAATTCGGGTTCAGGCATCAGAAAGTCAGCGCTGAATTTATCCCCAGAGGGGGCACGCTGGCCGACGCTGATGTGCGGGCGGAGTTTTGGCCGCGATCCACTTTCAGCTTGTCAGCGTCCGTCCAATACGAAGTGTGGAATGTTCCGGTCATAGCATCGACGAGACAGTCGAATGTAACCTCCTCGGTGCAGTTGTCTTTCTGGCCCAAGGGACTTTCGCGGAAGAATTCGGTCGAATGATTCGGGGAGGTCCGAGAACTCCGAGGTAACCAGATATGGCGACCAAGCAAATTTCAAATCGAGAGCCCCGATACGCCGAGCCAAACCTCGAGCCCGATCTCATCTCCGATACCGAGGCAGACGCCGGCGAACGCGGAAGAGCCATTGCGAGACTCGGATTGCTCTGGGCGCAAAGGCAAATTCTCTACCGCTGGGCAGCGATTGGCCTCGCCATTTCAATCGTCATCGCCTTCGTAATTCCGGTGCGTTACACCTCGACGGTGCGGCTGATGCCTCCCGATCAAGCCCAGCAGGGCGTGGCTTCGATGCTGGCAGCTTTGGGAAAGGGCGGAGACATTGGAGCCATCGGGGGAGAATTGCTGGGGTTGAAGACTTCCGGGGATTTGTTCGTCGGCGTGTTGCGCAGCCGAACGGTGGAAGACGACCTCATCAACAAGTTTGATTTGCGAAAAGTGTACCGGCATCGGCGCTATTCCGACACCCGGAAGGAACTGGACGATCGCACCGATGTTGCCGCAGACCGCAAGACCGGGATCATTACCCTGAAGGTAAGCGACAGAAGTCCTGACCGGGCCGCAGCGATGGGATTGGAATATGTGGACGCCTTGAACCGCATAGTTATCACGCTGAACACCTCCGCCGCGCATAAAGAAAGGGTCTTTCTGGAAGAGCGTCTGGTGCAGGTGCAGCAGGAACTGGAAGCTGCGGAGAAGGATTTCAGCCAATATGCCAGCCAGCACACGGCCATCGACGTCAAGGAACAGGGGAAGGCAATGATCGGGGCGGCGGCGGATTTAGAAGGGGAGTTGATTGCGGCCGAGACCCAACTGGAAGGACTGCGACAGATCTACGCTCCGAACAACGTGCGCGTGCGCTCAGTTCAGGCTCGCATCGACGAATATCGGCGCCAGTTGCAGAACTTGGGCGGCAAGACCCCGACCAGCGCGGAAGGCGCAGCCTTGCAGAAACAGGATGGCTCCGAACCAGGTCAGGATTCGTACCCAACCATTCGACAATTGCCAATTTTAGGCGTTACGTGGTCTGACCTTTACCGTCGCACGCGAGTGGAGGAAGCAGTATTCGAGACGTTAACCAAGCAGTACGAACTTGCGAAGGTAGAAGAGGCGAGAGAAATCCCCAGCGTCAAGGTGCTCGATCGGGCAGACGTGCCGGAGGAAAAGTCGTATCCGCCAAGGGCGCTAGTAATCTTGCTGGTAACGCTGGTCGCTTGCGCTCTCGGTTGCGTATGGATATTAACCCATGCGCGATGGCAGGGGGTTGACCCAGGCGACCCGAAAAAGATTCTCGCGGAGGAAATCTTGGATACGATTCGAACCAATATCAACAATGCCAGAGAGAATGTCCCTTGGCAACATAGCGGCGGCCACGGGCGATCGCAACCCAGCGGTCCCAGATACGATCCTGGCGAAGGAAAGCAGGACGACAACGGAACTCATCAAGACCCAAGGGCTGACTAAAGTTTAAATTGGTTATTGCTAAGGCTGTTCGCCTTTTGGAAGGCTTCGTTGTAATCACATTTTGTCCATCTCGAGCACAAGCCGGGGCAGAGTTGATAATTTGAGCGAAGCCTCCACCTCGGAGCCTAATCTTTCAGGTAAGAGTCCGCGGCGATCGGCTGGTTTCGCTGCAACCGTTTTCAGGAACATCGTTGCCAGCCTCGCGCGTGTTCTTGCCGTCTCGCTGGTCGCCCTCGTATTACCTGCCTTTCTCACTCACCACCTCCCCGTCACCACTTACGCCGCATGGGTACTCATCCTGCAGCTCGGGGCCTATGTGTCGTATCTGGATCTGGGAATCCAAACCGGGGTTTCTAAGTTCGTCGCCGAATACGACGCCAGGGGCGACAACGCAGGCGCCAGCCGTCATGCCAGCGCCGGACTCGCCCTCATGCTGCTAACTGGCCTCTTGGGCGAAGGTCTTACGCTTATTCTCGCGTGGCAAGTTCCGCGGCTGTTCAGCAGCATGCCTGCGAATCTCTACCATGATGTCCGCATCAGCGTGATGCTGGTTGGCTCTTCTCTGTCGTTCGGTCTGGTCTGCTCCGTATATTCGGCTGTTTTTCAGGGGCTTCAGCGTTACTGGATTCCGATGACCATCTCGATCGTCAACCGGGCTTCCTTCGCTGGAATCGTTCTGGCAGTTGTGGCTCTCCACGGCAATCTCGCGGCCATGGGGATCGCTGTCGCCTCGGTGAATGTCGTGACCGGTGTATTCCAAGTGGTTGCCTGGAGCAAAAAGGCGTCGGGCGTCCGCGTCTCCATTGCGCTGGTGGACCGGCGGGTTCTCAAGACCATGGCGAGTTATTGTTCATTGCAATCCATATGGACCGTGGGAATGTTGTGCGTCACTGGTCTCGATGTCACGATCGTGGGCCACTACGACTACGTGCAGGCTGCCTACTACTCGATTGCAACATTGCCTACGAGTTTCGTGCTGCTGACTATTTCGTCCATGGTCAGTCCTCTCATGCCTGCCTCTTCCGCCCTGAGCACACAGCGCTCGGCTTCGCAGATGGGGGACCTGCTCGCCAGGATTACCCGTTATACAACCATGATGCTGCTGCTGACTGGGTTGCCGCTGGTGGTTTGCGGTTTTCCAATACTGCGTCTTTGGGTAGGACCCGACTATGCTTTGCACGCCCTCAAATATCTTCGAATTCTCGTTCTTGCAAATGTTATTCGCAATTTGTGTGCGCCGTATGCAACCATGATTTGCGCGACCGGGAGGCAGGGGGCAGCTATCGCAACCGCTGTCTCCGAAGCCGTCGTAAATTTGGCCGCCAGTATTTATCTGGCCCGCCGTTTTGGCGCCATCGGTGTGGCCTTGGGCACCGTACTCGGTTCAATCGTCAGTGTTTCGCTGCATTTTGCGATAACCATGCACTTCACTCATCAAACCGTTGCCATCTCTCGTTCACGGCTATTTCTGGAAGGAATGCTTCGGCCCGCGATCGTCGCGATTCCGTCTTTGTTGCTTCTTCCCTTCTGGTGGTCTTCTACTCGTTTGACTCTCAACCCGCAACTGGCAATCGTCTGGGGCCTCAGCACTCTCATCCTTGCGTGGTTTGGCGTGCTCGACAGGAAGGAGCGGAACGACCTGGTGCGTGCTGTGCAAAAGCGGGCGCATGTTGCCGCCAGAACCTGACCAACGCTCCGCCAAATGCTCTAAACTATGGCAAGCAGTCTGATTTGTTTCAGAACCGAGATCCCTTAAAACTTCTTGGAGCTGCATTTGGTCGCAGAAATTGAATATTGGAGGTCAGTCCTCGAGGGCTTGGTCGCCCCGAAGGTTCCTGTTTTGCCTTATGTGCCGCAACGCCGTCAGTTGCCGCCCCGGGTTTTGCCTGTGGCTACGGCATGGAAAGGCATAGAAAGTGTGCTCGCCGATTTGATTCAGACCTTCAGCATCGGCACCCGCACGTGCCTTGAATTCGGTGTCGAATACGGTTATTCGACCGCTGCGCTCTCCTGCTTTTTCGATTCTGTGACTGGAGTGGATACGTTTCTCGGTGACCAGCACACTCGCGATAGCAAAGACAACTTCGCCAGTACCGCAGAACGTCTCTCTGGTTTTGATAACATCCGACTCATCCGCAGCGATTACCGGGACTGGATTGCGAACGACGATAGCTTTTATGACCTGATTCACGTCGACATCGTTCACACCTACATCGACACTTTCACCTGCGGCCTATGGAGTGCCCGCCATGCGCAATGTGTTCTTTTCCATGACACTGAAAGCTTTCCCGCGGTCAAGCGCGCCGTCATCGATATTTCACGCCAGACGGGCAAGCGTTTCTTTAATTTTAGAGAAAGCAGCGGTTTGGGAATCTTGATTCCTTGAATCGACCAAAAGGAGGCCCGCGTGCTCTCGAATAAGAATAAAAAAGAGCCGGTCAAATGGCCACAAAGTTCTTCATTGCGAGCATAACGGTCGCCTATAACGGCGCTCAGGTTCTGCCCCGGCATCTGGATGCGCTCATGCGACAGACGCAAAAGATCGACGAAATTGTCGTGGTTAACAATGCGTCTACCGACGACACCTTGAATCTGCTGGCTGCGAGATATCCCAAGATCACGGTGTTAAACCTGCCCGAGAACGGTGGAGTGGGAGGCGGATTGGCCGCCGGGCTTGCCTATACAGCGCTCACAAAGAAATATGATTGGGTTTGGCTTTTCGATCAGGACAGCATACCTTCCAGCAATGCCCTGGAAATCCTGCTGTCTGGCCTCGTCCACCTTAATGGGAAAAGCGACCGCGCTGCCATCCTTGCTCCTGTATGCATAAATCCAGAGACTCAAATGACCTGCCCTGGGCTGTCGTGGCGAAGTGGACGGCTGATCCCAACGCCCGCCGATCCCAACCAGCCGATAACTCTGGTTGACTTGGTGATTTCATCGGGGAGTTTAATACGAAGAGAAGCTGTTGAAGCAGTTGGTCTGCCGCGAGCCGATTTCTTTATGGACTTTGTCGACTACGAGCACTGTCTTCGCCTGAGGCGTCACGGGTTCGAGATTGCCGTGGTTCGAGATAGCCTTCTCCATCACGTGCTCGGCGATCCGTCCACCTTCAACATTCTCGGCCGGACAAAGTATTGGACAGATCACGTTCCTTGGCGCGAATATTATATGACCAGGAACGAGATCTTTACGATTTGGCAGTACTACCCAAAATGGACGGCGAAAGGCTTTGTCCTGTTTCGACTAGCCCGGCACGCTCTTGACGTGCTCCTATTCGGCAAGCGCAAACTGGCCTGCTTCGGGATGATGTTCCGCGGTTTCCGGGACGGACGAGCAGGGAGGCTTGGAGTTCGGTTTTCCGGCGCCTAGGTCACCGCCGTTCGATTAGCGCCGGGTCATTTTCGCCGGGGAGAGTGGCATTTGCTACCAAGAGTTTGGGGCATCGTTATCAACTGGAATGGCTGGAGCGACACTGCCGCCTGCCTGGCGTCGCTGCGCTGTCTTCAGTACGAGAATTTCGATGTGGTGGTGGTCGACAACGGCTCTACCGATGACTCCGTGTCCCGGATTCGCGAGGCGTTCCCAGGAATCGAACTGATTGAAACCGGCAAGAATCTTGGATTCGCCGGCGGTTGCAATATTGGGATTCGATGGGCTCTCAGGCAAGGCGCCGATTTCGTTTGGCTTCTCAACAACGATGCGGTTGTCGACCCTCGCGCTCTTCAAGCTCTAGTGTCGAAAGCCGGAACTGATTCTGCCATCGGCGCCGTCGGTTCCGCCGTCTACCACATGGAGGAACCGGAAACGCTGCAGTCTTGGGGAGGAGGGCACGTCAATTTTTGGCTGGGACGTTCGCGACACTTTCTCCAACCAGTTCCGGACGACAAACTCGATTACATCACCGGCGCCAGCCTCCTTATTCGCAGGGACGCCCTCGAATCCGTTGGACTACTGGACGAAGGGTTTTTCTTCTCCTGGGAAGACGCGGATCTGAGTTTCCGCCTTCGACAAGCTAAGTGGAAGTTGGCGGTGGCAGGCGATTCGAAAGTCTGGCATAGACTCACGGCATCCCTGCGAGATAGAAACGCAGTCTTGGATACCTATTTTAATCAGTCTGCGAGCAGATTTTTTCGGAAGCACGCCCCCATCCCCCGACTTTCCTTTTTCATTGGGGTGGCTCTTCGGATTGCCAAGAGAGTATCCAAGGGAGAGTGGAAAAGAGCACGTGCAGTTTGTAATGGAGTTAGAGAACAAAGCTCACGAACTGACCAGCCCAACCCCGTCGTATCCGTGAATGCGCAGAAATGATGGAATGAGCCTGGTTTTGAGGACCGCTGTGCCTAGAACCGAAGTGACGCAACGTGAATGGGAGGATCTCGCCCGCCTCGATCCGCTCTGGGCGATCCTAAGCGACAACGCAAAGCAGTTCGGCAGATGGGATCAAGAGGAGTTCTTTGCCTCGGGACAATTGGAAATTGACGCCCTGATGAGTTCGTGCCGGCTTACGACCGGCAACAACGGCAGAGTCCTTGATTTTGGATGTGGCGTGGGAAGGCTTGCGAGAGCCCTGCGGCCCTATTTTGGCGAAGTTTATGGGGTCGATATTTCGGATGAGATGATCAGGTTGGCTCGGGAATATACGCCGTCTTGCACGTTCGTCCTCAATCAGAGGGATAACCTGAGTTTGTTTCAAGATAACTTCTTTGATTTTGTCTATTCCAACATAGTGCTCCAACATCAGTCGAATAAGGAGATGGCTAGGTCTTACATCAGGGAGTTTGTGAGAATTATGAAGCCCAACGGGACCGCCGTGTTCCAGATACCTTACAAACTGACCCCGCGCTATCGATTGCAACCAAGGCGAAGGCTTTACTCACTCCTCAAGTCAATTGGCTTGTCGACAGAGTTTCTTTACAACCGCTTGCGTCTGAGTCCGATGCGCACAATATGCCTCGATGCCGACGACGTAAGAGCGACTGTTCTTGCGGCGGGTGGAAGTATCGTGCGTTCGCACTCGGATCATTTCAATCACTATAGTATGACCTATGGTGTCACCAAGAATGCCAGCGTTTCAGGATGATCGCGAGAGTGACGGTCCAAGTCGGGGGAGCATGGCTCCGGCCGGAAGGATGTATCGTTGACCCCCCTCGGATTGGCGGTCGTCCCTTTCGTGCTTTTTTTTGCCTTCGTGAAACCGCGCGGCCTGCTGCCTCTGCTTGTAATGACATCAGTGTTTGAGGCGAGTTCTGTTTTCAATGGTTCGGTTGGGAGTTTTGATCTCGGAATACCGCTCTTCCACTTTATCGAAATATTCATTGCGTTTCATTTGGCCCTGCTCTTCTTCAAAGACGGATCGATATTGCCCGATCCCGGGGATCCACTAAGGCGTTTGGTTGCGCCATTGCTTTTGTTTTGGGCCTGGGCTTTCGCTTCCGCACTGGTATTGCCTCATGTTTTTGCGGGGATGCCAGTGTATGAGCCGCATAGTGGAATCGATCAACAGTATGCCGGCTTAACTCCGCTCCGTTGGAGTCTCAGTAACCTTGCCCAGGCGGTATACCTCAGCCTGAACGTCTCCACCGTGCTTTACGCTATATGCACCGTAAGAACGTCGTCTCAAGTCAAGAAGCTCGTCGGAGCGCTGTCGGTTGCAGTGGTGATTGTCGTCTCCATTGGAATTGCGCAGCAGATTGCCATCGTCAGGGGATGGTCGTTCCCCTATGAGCTTCTCAACAACAATGTCGGACGCGATCAGGGCTTCAGTCAGGATCTCGGCGATTTTCGACGGATCAGTTCCACCTTTCCTGAGCCATCCTTTGCCGGTTCGTTTCTCGCTGCAGTGGCAATTGGGATGGTCGCATCTTTTCTGCGGGGTAGGCGTACCTGGGTCTGGTTCTTTGCCGCGGCGGCTGCTTGCTCCGTTCTCTTGGCGACGACCGCAACTACTGGCTACGTGGCGTTCGCAGTTATGTTGTGTGTACTCTTCTTGTATTTTTCACCTTTTCGAGGCTCGCATAGAATTCGCCGCTTTCTTGCTAAGGGATGGCTTACTCTCATACTCCCACTTCTGGGCATCGCGGCCCTGGCCATGTTGGCGATGCCCGGCCTGTGGGAGGCCGCGTTTACGTTGACTGCGGATAAGTCAGATGGTCTGTCATTTCTGCATCGACTTTCTTCCGACATTTCTGCCCTGACAATTTTCGCGGATACATGGGGATTGGGGGTGGGGCTAGGCAGTAATCGGCCCTCCAGCCTTCTGATGGCGTTCTTGAGTTCGGTCGGAATCGTCGGAACTGTTCTTTTTGCAGTTTTTCTTTGGCGGGTTGCGAGGGCTTTTCCAGGGAGAAACGCCCCAAGCGCCTTGCACCTGACGTTCTGGTCGCTGGCTGCTCTACTTATTTCGCAATTGATTGCAGTGCCCGATATGAATCGTCCCGTGATGTGGACGCTGATTGTTTTGGTGGTGGTTCAGCTCCGCATCTACCCGAGCAAACAGCGCATGAGCGCACCTCGTTTGGCTTCGCACGACCTTAATCTTGGTCATGCCTTGGGACCTGCCGCGCGCGGTGGGAGCTTACCGAATGGCCAATGTATTCCTCGATTGGATTTGGAGCGCTGATTGCACTCAATCGTCGTCAATACAAGATCCCTGTCAGCGCCTATCACCGGAGTGCAACGGTATACTCGCGAACTTTTGGCCCGCTGGAGTGACGCAAATCGGATCGCCCCACGAACCGCCCTGCACGGAATTAGAGGCCATGCTTGGGAGCAGTTCGTTTTGCCCCGAACTCTTGGGGGCGCGCTCCTGTTCAGCCCCTCAAATAGCGGCCCCCTCGAAATGAAACGACAGGTGGTGACCATTCATGACATGGTGTATTTTGACCATCCTGAGACTCTCAATCGCCCTTTCGTGGCCTGGTTTCAGTTCATGCTGCCAAGGTTGGCCCGTCGGGTTCGCCGAATACTCACGATCTCCCAGTTCATCAAGGAACGTATCATTGCGCACACACACGTTTGCCCGGAGAAGGTGATTGTGGTTCAGAATGGAGTGGGGCCGCGTTTTTGCCCTCAAGCGATCGCACGCTCTGAGGAAGCAAGAGCAAAGTTGGGTATCCCCTCTGCGCAATACGTCCTGGCGCTCGGATCGATCGAGCCCCGCAAGAATCTCAGCCGGCTCTTGGCAGCGTGGCAGCGGATTCAGGGCTGCGCACAAAATGATGCCTGGCTCGTAGTGGCTGGAGCGAGGGGGAACTCGCATATCTTCAAAGCGCTCGACACCGGCACCCTCCCGGCCAGAGTATTCTTGGCAGAGCACGTTGACGATGACCTTCTTCCTGCACTCTGCGCAGGGGCCATCGCGATGGCATACCCCTCCATCTACGAAGGTTTCGGTTTGCCGGTTCTGGAAGCCATGGCCAGTGGAGTCCCGGTGCTGGCAGGTAATTGTGCTGCGCTCCCTGAGGTAGTTGGTGACGCTGGCATACTCGTGGACCCGTTCAGTCAAGACGCTATTTGCGAGGGCTTGCTTCGCCTACTACAAGATGAAAGCCTGAGGCTTTGTTTACGTGCCAAGGGGCTGCTCCGGGCGAGGAGCTTCTCTTGGGATGAGACCGCAGCCGCAACTTGGAGTGTCCTTCAAGAGGCTGCTGACTTGGGCTAAGGTAATACCCCCATCCACGAAATCCTTTCCTCAATCATCAAGCGCTGGCGGCCATGGGCCCGGTCTTCGGGATTGCCCGTGCGACCGTAGATCTGGGCAGAGACGAACCAGACGCGTCGGCCTGGGCGCAACCACCTAAGGTGTTTGGGGGATGCGGAGGGGCGGTCGCCGATCGCCGCGATGCCTGCAAGACATCGGTTTTCTAGACCCTGACTTTTTCATGATCTATGAAGATGTAGATTTAAGTTTTCGCGCGCAACTTTGTGGCTACGAGTGTGTTTATATTTTGCAATTGTCCATCATCGCTATCGGGTCACGCTCGGGAAGGCGCCATCGCGTCAGGTTTTTTGTTCGCAACGAAAGATTGAGTTCGTGCACCTGAAGAACATGCCGCTGGTTTAATCCTGCGGCGCAACGCTAGGCGTATGAAGTAGGTGCAGACTGTCTATCTTGCTTAGCAAGGCACTGCTTCTGCCTTCTTGCCGGCAAAGCTGGATGGGTTGCGACGCCTGCCATCGATCCTGCGGAAGCGGAGGACATTTAGAAGAAGAAGACGACAACAAAACTTGCAGATGCGGGCGATTATGAGAAAATCCTTATTCTTCGATAACTGGAAGAAGCTTCACTCGGTCTGGAAGCCGATCAGACACCAGTCGAACTCTGTGCCGTTAGGGCACTAGCTGGCTGGGCCGCAGCCGAGGTTACGTTCGTCCGGGTGACCCAAATAAGGCAATCCTCAGACTGTCTCCAAAAGTGTACAATCGTCTGTATCCTTAACAAGATAGAGGAGTTTGGGCATTTCTCCTCCAGTTGGGTATTTTCTCATGATTGAGATTTCCGTCCTAATTCTGACGAAGAACGGTGGCCACCAGTTCCGAGGCTGCCTGCAGGCTGTCTGCGCCCAGACTCAGGTCGGAAAGGTAGAGGTCATGGTCGTCGATTCCGCGTCCACAGACGGGACCCTGGAATTCGTGGAAGGCTTTCCGGTGCGCCTCGAGCAGATTCCACCGGCGACCTTTCATCATGCGCGGACAAGAAATTTCGCCGCAACGCTTGCAAGAGGAGAGATTCTCGTCTTTCTGTCACAGGATGCCATTCCCAATTCGAATCATTGGCTCAAGGCAATGGTCGCCAATTTTGAAGACTCGGGGGTCGGAGCGGTGTATGGCCGTCAGCTACCTAAAGAGGAATCATCGCTGGAGCGCCAGGACGTTCTCGACGCAGTGTATGGCGGAGAAAAGATCGTGAAGGATCCGGCACACCGCAATGGACAGGGTTACCGCTTTTATCATTTTTCGGACGCGAATTCCGCGATGCGGCGCACCGTTTGGGAGGCGACCCGCTTCCCCGAGGATCTAAAGGTCTTCGAGGATCTTGGAATTGCCAAGCGCATTCTTGATGCCGGCTGGAAGATTGTCTACGACCCCGAAGCGAGCGTTTTTCACTCCCATCATCACACCACGATGGGTCTGCTCAAGCGCTACTTCGACATCGGATATACCTTTCAACGTCTGCAGATTTCCGATGCGCCGGGTATGCGTTCATCGTTGCTGCGGGACGGAAGCAAGATGCTGGGCAAGAAGTTGCGCCGGCTAAAGAGCAGCGGAGCGGCGGGTCGCGCGGGGTCCGCCCTCGGTCAGGACATTGCCAAATCCGTGGGACTGTTTCTGGGACTGAACCAGGACTACCTGCCTTCCGTCGTGAAACGGCATCTCAGCGCTCACGGAGTTCACAAGTAAGGTGGACGAAGAGCCACACAAAGGTCGACAACTTTTTTGGGGGGGCGGAAAAGAGCTGTTCAGTTATGATTCGGAGTCGCCTTAGCTTTGCCCGTTTGTATTTGAGAATCTTGACGCTGTTGTTGCCTGCCTGTGCCTATTTCATCGCCGTAGAGGTGCGTTTCGGCTTTAACGTATTGTTCTCACGCACACCTCCTCCAGGCTTGCCTTCGTACTGGGGCATTCTTCTGCTCACCACCATCGTCTGGGCGATCGCCGCGGAAGAATCCGGGCTTTGGAATGTGGAGCAACTGTATGCCCCCGGGGGAAAGAGCCGCCGGCTGCTGGAAGCCCTGGCGTTTACCTACGCAGTGGTGATGGCGGTAGGATTTCTATACCGGCAAGCGAGCTACTCACGGCTCGTCATTGCCATGAGCGCCGTCGCTCTGTTCGTCCTCGCTACCGTCGCCCGTATCGCATTCCGGGTATTTCTGGAGTTGTTGCGCAGGGACGTCAGAAACGTAGTCAAAATTCTGGTCGTTGGAACCGATCGCTTCGCCCGACGGGTGGGAACATCGATTCTGAATGGCGAGGTATTGCCTTGCCGAGTAGTGGGTTTCGTGCGACTCCCGGGCCAGGAGATTGCAGTAGAGGGCCCCGTATATGAACTGGATCAGATTCCAAACTTCCACAATGGCGACTCGATCAACGATGTTATCGTTGCCTTGCCCGCTGCTCGTCTGAACGATGTTCAAAAAATCGCGCCCGCGCTGGAGAAACTATGCGTCCCAACGCGCGTGGTAATTGACCTTGGGGATGGAGTTGTCCTTCGCGACCGCCTCATCGATCTGGGCGGCTTCCGCATGCTCGATCTCCGTCCAAGCTTGTCGGAGAGCGGTCCCTATCTGGTCCAAAAGCGCATTTTTGATTTGGCTCTATCGAGTCTCATTCTCCTGCTCACCTTGCCGATGACGCTGTTGATCACAATGGCTATAAAATTATCCAGCCGCGGCCCGATTTTCTTTGTGCAGGATCGCGTGGGGCTAAACGGACGGGTCTTCCCAATGCTCAAGTTCCGTACCATGCGGCTGGGCAGCCGCGAGGAAAGCGATACCCGTTGGACCTGCGACAACGATCCGCGGCGAACCGCGGTGGGCGCCTTTCTGCGCAAGATGAACCTCGACGAATTGCCCCAGTTTCTCAACGTGTTGAAAGGCGATATGAGCATCGTCGGTCCCCGTCCGGAGCGGCCATTTTTTGTGGAGCGGTTCCTCGAAGAATTCGATCGTTATAACTCCCGCCACATGTTTAAAGCTGGCATCACCGGCTGGGCCCAGGTCAACGGCTGGCGGGGGGACACTTCAATTGCCAAGCGAGTGGAATACGATCTTTACTATCTCCGCAACTGGAGTCTGACCTTTGATCTGCAGATCATCACAATAACCTTTCTGCGCATGTTCAGCAGCAAGAATGCTTATTGACACTGGACCAGCCTCTTGGGAAGCGTTCGAACGAATCGCTCACCGGCCACTCCGTGCCGTATCGTTTTCGCTGGTTTCGTGTTGCTCTTGCCCGCTTGCGGCTTCGGCCAGTTGGCGCAGCCCGGATGTAATAGCGCAGACCAGGCGTTTGATGGTCGCCTTCCGGCCACGGAATTTCCAATCCCTCCGATCCCAACCTTCTCCAGCTATGCTCTGAGCAGAAAATGTTTGGAGATTCAGGCGTTGCCCGCTCAAAGGTTGTACTCAGCAGCTCTGGGCGATGCAGTCCCCGGAAGCTCTGAAGAACGTCACCAGCAGGGATTTCATTGGGGACAGGCTTTGACCGAATCGCTCACCTTCCTTCTGATTGAGCAGGCGTATGTGGTGCACACTGATTTCAGATGGGTGGTGTCTGAAAATGGAATTCCGTTCAATCATTATTGGCGCGACTACAAACAATCGCTCTCCGAGTGGACTCGTTCCGGCTGGGCCGACGGTGACCCCAATTGGTACGGCTATGTCGGGCATCCGATTCAAGGCGCTCTGACTGGTTTCATCCAGATCCAAAATGATCCTAAGTCTGAGAAACTCGAGTTCTCCAGGACCAGGGCGTATTGGAAAAGTCGCCTGAAGGCGGCGCTGTTTAATGCGGTTTACAGTACGCAGTGGAATCTCGGACCGTTGAGTGAGGTCACCGTGGAGAAGTACGGCGCGAAAATACGGCCGCCGTGGAACCCCAACGGATCATTCCCTTGCACATCGAAGAATTGCTATACGGGCGTTGGCCAAATTGATATCGTGATGACCCCTTTGGGTGGCGCGGGCTGGCTGATAGGGGAAGACTTCCTGGACAAGAAGATCGTGCGGCGTGTCGAGACTGCTACTCAGAACCGGTTTCTGATTAACTCCGTCCGGGTTGCTCTCAACCCCATCCGTGCAGGGGCCAACATGCTTCACGGTGAACATCCCTGGTATCGTGCATCCCGTGATGGCCAGGGGATGAGCACACTCAGTGAACAGAAAACCACCGCCCCGACAGATGAGACCCCGAAACACCAACTTCCCGACCATGGAAATGTATTTTTCGGATACTCCCATACCGGTTCATCTCACTGCGAGCTGCTAGCGTCTGGAGCCTCGACCGTCTGCGATCCGCTTTCCGGTGCGAGCTCAAACCTCAGCGGTTGGAACGTCTCTGCCGAAAAAATGTATTTGCGTTACTTTGGAGCTGTAGCCGATTTCAGCGGACAGTATGGCGGGGCGAGCCAGAGTAATGCCTTGTTCGGCCTGCGCGGGGGTGCCTCGATCGGAAGATTCCGGCCGTTTGCTCACGCCATGATCGGAGCCGTGCATGTCCAGCAAAGCTCTTCCGCACGATCAACATCCGACACGTCCTTTGCCGAAGATCTGGGCGTCGGTATTGACTTCCGGCTGACGCCGTTACTGAGTTGGCGCAATCAGGCGGATGTTCTCAAGACGGGATCGCCCGATTTTGAGCGGCGCAACCTCCGCCTGTCTTCCGGATTCGTGGTGCGATTTTAGCTGTCCGCTGAACCAGCAGCATGGAAACGCTATCCCTCAGTTCGCGATCTCGCAAAGAACCATCAGCGCTGTCCGCGCGAGTCACGGCCTCCGCGCTGGCCCTGATTTTTTTCCTGGTCTCTTGCCGGGCTCATGCCCAAGCTTTCCCCGAGGCCGGCGAGAAATGGAATTGGGACCTGAGTGTTTGTGCCGCAGGAGAAACCGGGGAAGAAAACACCAACTCATTTGCCGAAGCACAAATCTGGTCCGCCGGGGTCTTCGTGGGGCGGGCAATCACGCGCGAACGCGGAAGCGGTTGGTGGCGTGGCAGTCTCGAGTACGCTTTCGATGTGATGCCCGTTTTCGAAACTCGGGGAAATCAACGCATTCATGGCGGTGGCTTCGATCCAGTAATTCTGCGGTGGAACTCGGCGCTGCATACTTCGCGCGTTTCGCCATACATCGAATTAGCGGGAGGCGCCGTGATCACCACCTCGAATCTCCCTCCGGGCAACACTTCCAGCTTTAACTTCACGCCGAAAGGTGGTGGAGGGTTTTATGTACGAACGCGAAAACGCCAATCCCTTGACATTGGAATCTCATGGTCGCACATCTCAAACGCGAATCTCGGGGTGGACAATCCTGAATTTAACGGAGTGCAACTCAGCCTCGCCTATCATTGGTTCAAATAAGTAATTCAAGAGTTTCAAGTGCAAGAAGCGCATTCGATGGCGGTCCGGCTTTTTCACCGAGTTATCGGGATTCAAGAGTCTCAGCGTTTTCAGAAGCGTTTGGTAGTAACCCCGGCCCGCCGGAATACATCTCGTGCTTGCCGCACTCGTGTGGAACGAAAATAGTGACCGATCGCGCATTAAAGGGCAAGAGCGAGTTTCGGCGTGGCCTCGCCATTTTGGAGGGGACCCCGGAGTCGATCAGCGCGCTGCGCACGCGCGTGCGAGCCGCCTCGTTGCCAGTCAGACCTTGACTTTTTGAACCTTGTCCAATACAGTCCGTGTCAACAAAGCTAAAGTCCCCCCCGGACTTCGGCTGGGCCCTATCGACTGCGGTTAGGTGAGGTTCAGTTGAAAGTTCCCTTCCTTGGCGCTAGCTGGGGTGGCGCGGTATTCGTTGGCTTTTTCGCGCTCGGCATCTCCCTAGCCGCTGACGGCATCCTCGAGAATCAATAGCCGATAACTCTCCTCAATCCGCTCCGCCTACGGGACCAGGAACGGGGAAGATGCGTCGGATCCGCCGAAATTGGCGCGGCTTCAATACGCACCTGAAGAACGTAGTGGTCGGCGTCTCTCCAGAGGGCGAGGAAATACTGTTAGGCGGCTGTAGCAATTTGCCCTCAATGAACATAACCCGCGTCATTCGTTGACTGGCGGATGCGGTGTCCGTAATATGAAGCGAACGAAAACCGAGTCACCTTCCGAATGATCGGCCAAACCATCTCGCACTATCGCATCGTCGAAAAACTGGGCGGCGGGGGCATGGGCGTTGTCTACAAGGCCGAGGACACCAAACTCGATCGATTTGTCGCATTGAAATTCCTGCCCGACGATGTGGCCCGAGACCCGCAAGCCCTCGCCCGCTTTCGACGCGAGGCGAAGGCGGCTTCAGCTCTCAATCATCCGAATATCTGCACGATCCATGAGATTGACGAGCAGGACGGCCACACTTTCATTGTCATGGAGTATCTGGACGGCGTGACGCTGAAACACCGCATCGGCGGCCGTCCGCTGGAAACTGAAGTCCTGCTTCCGTTGGCAATCGAGGTTGCAGATGCGCTCGATGCCGCGCACGCCGGGGGCATTGTCCATCGCGACATCAAGCCCGCAAACATTTTCGTCACCAAGCGCGGGCACGCGAAAATCCTCGACTTCGGATTGGCCAAGGTCGAGCCGCTGACGAAAGAAATTTCTTACGGCGCGACCGCAGCGACCATCTCCGACAGCCATGAGTTCCTTACCAGTCCGGGCACAGCAGTGGGCACAGTCGTGTATATGTCGCCGGAGCAGGCAAAGGGCAAAGACCTCGATTCGCGCACGGACCTTTTTTCCTTCGGGACGGTGCTGTACGAAATGGCGACTGGAACGTTGCCCTTTGCGGGCGACACAGCGGCCACCATCTTCGACGGCATACTGAACCGGACGCCCGTCCCGCCGCTGCGCTTGAATCCCAATCTTCCACCCAGGCTGGAAGACGTCATCTGCAAGTCGCTGGAGAAAGGCCGCGATCTGCGCTATCAATCGGCCGCGGAACTGGTCGGCGATCTGAAGCGTTTGCGCCGCGACACGGAATCGGGCAGGGAGCCTGCGCTGGAGTCTGGTTCCGTCCGGGTTTCCAGCGCCGGTGTGCCTGTAGCGCAAAGTGAGCGCCCTTCCAGCGGTTCCGTGCTGGCGGCCGCGGCGCGGCAACATCGCACCGGCCTGGGAGCGATCGTGGTGGTCGTGTTGCTGCTGGTGGCCGCGGCTGCGTTCGGCGTCTACAGTTTGTTTTTCGCTACGCGGCGTCAGCCCTTTCAGAGCATCAAGGTCACCAAAGTCACCGGCACCCACAATGCGAAGATCGGCGCCATGTCCCCCGACGGAAATTATCTTGCCTATGTATTGAATACCGAGGGCAACGAGTCGCTGTGGCTGCGCCACCTCTCCAGCGAGAGTAATGTGCAGATTATTCCGCCGCAGCACGTCGCATACTCCGCACTGCGATTTTCCCCAGATGGCAGCCATATTTATTATTCGCACACATTGTTGGCCAGCGGCCCGGCATCGCAGGAGTACGATCTTTACCGCATTCCCGTGCTGGGCGGAACTCCTCAATTGCTGGTCAAGGATATCGACTCGAATCCCAGCTTTTCTCACGACGGGCAACGCTTTGTTTTCCTGCGCGCCAACGATCCCGATCCGGGCAAATACCATCTCATCATCGCGAATGCCGACGGAAGCGACGAGAAAAGCATCTTCAGCGGACCCATGGCCCACGTAGATGTCGATGCAGCCTGGTCGCCGGATGGGAAGACAGTCGCCGCGCGCGATCATTGATCAGACCGGCGATAGCTTGAGTTCCGTCATTACGATCGATCCAGAGACCGGCAAGCAGAGGACGATCTCCAAGCCTCCGTTCACTTTTATCAACAAAGTGTCCTGGCTGCCCGATGGGAGCGCGCTGGCAGTAATCGTGCAAAGTGCAGACACTAACTTCAATCGGCAACAGGTTGGATTGGTCAGTTATCCGGAGGGGAAGTTTCGTCCCATTACCGCCGACACCAATGACTATGCGACGCTGAGCGTGTCATCTGACGGAGAAACCATTGCAACTCTCATGCAGCAGTCGGTGCGCGACGTTTACGTCAGTTCGGGCCAGAAAGCCGATTACTCCGACGCCAAACAGATTACTTCTGGAGACCCCGTACCCGCCATCTCGTGGGCCAGCGATGGTCACCTGCTGGTCGAGCAGTACCCGTCTATTCGTGTGATGAACACGGACGGTGAAATCAAAGGCGAAATTGGCAACGAAAAGGACTCCTCAGCGATGCAGCCGAGGGGGTGCAGCGACGGTCACCTAGTCTTCGCGCGGGGAATGATGAAAACCCGGAGCGTAAGTGTCTGGCGGAGCGAGGCCGATGGCACGGGCTTGCGCCGCGTCACCGAAGGGAAGCGGGATCTGCACCCCATTTGCTCGCCCGATGGGAAGACAATTTTCTATCTCGACACGGTCGCTTCTGTCTACATGAAGGTCCCAATCGAAGGCGGCAGGGCGGAACGCTTTTCCAGCGTTTTTGCGGCAAACGCAGAGGGCTACGACATTTCGCGCGACGGGAAGATGGCGGTACTGGGCACCTACGATTTCAAAGCTCAGAAGCCGAACATTTCTCTGGTGTCTCTCGATTCAGGCAAGGGGTTGCGCACTTTCGAGTATGACCCGCGCCATCATGGGTTGCTGCGCTTCGGCCCAGACGGCAAGGGGATCGTCTATCCGATACGCGAAAAGGGAGTGGACAATCTTTGGGTGCAACCCCTCGACGGCGGTCCCGGCCGGCAGCTGACGAACTTCACCGCGCTGAAGATCTACTCGTATCAATGGTCGCCTGCCGGCAAGGGGCTGGCTTTAGTGCGGGGAGATTCACCGTCAGACCTGGTGCTCATTCAGGATTCGCAGAGAAAGTAGTGGCAGGAGATTTGGCCGCACTAGATTCCTCCACTTCCTTCCGCCGCGGCTCACTGCCAGCGCTCTGCTCCGGGCCCAACGGCCAGCGGAGTGCATATTCCGTCCCATCCTGTTCTCACCCCCTCCGGTTTCTGATAAGTCGCCATTACACGCAATATAAAAAGGCGCCCACTTTTGCGATAGGTTGTGATTGTCCGCACCACCAACCTAGCGAAAAGGAGCGCCTTTATGAGTCAAGAAAAGTATATCGGCATGGACGTTCATCAGGCCACCATTTCGGTTGCCGTGATGGATGCTCAAGGCAAGCTGATCATGGAATGCCTGCTGGAGACCAAAGCAGCCACGATCGTTGAGTTCATCCAAGGACTGCAGGGAACTCTGTCGCTGACCTTCGAGGAAGGAACATCCGCTGCCTGGTTGCATGACCTTCTGAAGCCCCACGTCAGCCGATTGGTGGTCTGCGATCCGCGAAAGGCTGCCCTGTTAAAGGATGGCAACAAGAGTGACCGGATCGACGCGCGCAAGCTGGCTGAGCTGTTACGCACCAACCAACTGAAGCCGGTCTACCACGGAGAGCATGGGGTACGCACCTTGAAGGAACTGGGGCGCAGCTATCTGACCATCACGAAAGATGTCACGCGGGTGATGAATCGGATCAAAGCCCTCTATCGCAGCTGGGCCATTCCCTGTAACGGTACGATGGTGTACGCTCCACGGCATCGTGCCGAGTGGTTGGCCAAGATCGTGGAACCAGGAGTTCGGGTTCGAGCCGAGCGTTTGTATCAGCAACTCGAAAGTCTGCAACCGGTGCGTCTGCAAGCGCGCCGCGAACTCCTGGTGGAGAGCCACCAGCATCCGGCCGTGAAGTTACTGCGTCAGATTCCTTCGATCGGTCCGATTCGCGCCGCCCTGCTGGTGGCCTTGCTGCAGACCCCGCATCGTTTCCGTACCAAGCGACAGCTGTGGGCCTACAGCGGTTTCGCGGTCGAGACTCACGACAGTGGCGAGTACCGCTGTGTACGAGGCAAACTGCAGCGCAACCGAGAGCGCATCACGGTGCGCGGTCTGAATGACAACCACAATAAAGATGTGAAGAACCTTTTCAAAAGTGCTGCTATCTCTGCCAGCACGCGTCCTGGCCCGCTGCACGATTTCTATGCTGCTCGGATTGCCAAAGGGATACGGCCGACGATGGCTCGTCTCACTCTGGCGCGAAAGATTGCCGCAATCGTTTTGACGATGTGGAAGAAAGGAGTGGGTTTCGATCCCCAACAGTTGCATCGGCAAGCCGCTTGAGCCTCTCCGGTGAAGAGGGCTTCCCATCTCAGGATTTTCTCGGGTGATTGGTCGCTCCGGTTCGGAGAGCTCGGTTCGAGGGTGAGTATCAGTCAATGAGGTCGGCCGCGTGTGCTTCGGCACCGAGTCACTCATAGCACGTTATGCCTCCTCGGATAACCAGAAATAGCCATAGGCCACGAGCCTCGGATAGAACCATGGTTGACCTTGAGTCGCAGTCAGGCTTGCCGCTCTCTCGAACTCGACGGCATCGCCACCATCCGCGGAGGAAACTTATGAGCGTGGGCAATCGGCCAAGCTTCTCCAGAGAAGTGAAACTTCAGTGGGCTGGATCTCGAGAAAGAAATCTCGCCTCCGGTCGAGGCAGAACTTTTTTCTTGACATCCCTTTTTATAGAACTCAGTGATCGGCTCGAGTTCTCCGGAACCGGAAGTTGTCCAGAAGCGGGCTTGGAGGAGATCAATTGCGATCTCCTCGAAGCCGACCTCTGGCCCGCGTGGGTGAAAGTTTGTTCGGGGGCAAACTTCCGGCCCGTCATCCGGGAGTATTTGCGACTGATTTGCGTGTCTGTAAGCTATTGAAAAATGGCGGAAGCGAGTGGGGGTCGAACCCACCGGCGACAGGAAGACCTGCCGCCCGCCGGTTTTGAAGACCGGGACGATCACCGGACCGCATGCGCTTCCGAACCTGGGTCAACACGGATTCAAGAATCACAACGCACGGTACCCCTGCAGAGAAGATCCGTGTTGATCCGCGCAAAGCTGATCCCCGCAAATCCGTGGCGTCATTTCGGCTGGGGCACGATCCTCAGATACGGCCTCGGCGACTTCCACCCTCCCGGATACTTCTGCTGCGCTTCCTCGTTCGACACCGAGGGTAGGATGATCACTTCATCGCCCTGCTTCCAGTTCACCGGCGTGGCCACTTTGTGCTTCGCCGTGAGCTGCATCGAATCGAGCACGCGCAATACTTCATCAAAGTTCCGCCCCGTGCTCATGGGATAGCTGAGCTGAAGCTTGATCTTCTTGTCCGGACCCACTACGAACACCGTGCGCACCGTGGCATTGTCCGCCGCCGTGCGTCCCTCGGACGTCTGCCCGCTCTCGGCCGGCAACATGCCATAAAGCTTCGCAATCTTAAGCTCCGGGTCGCCGATCATCGGATAGTTCACCTTGTGCCCCTGAGTCTCCTCAATATCCGCGGCCCACTTGCCGTGGCTGCTCACCGGGTCCACGCTCAGGCCAATAATCTTCGTGTTGCGCTTGGCGAATTCCGGCTGCAGGCCCGCCATGTAGCCAAGCTCGGTGGTGCACACCGGAGTGAAGTCTTTGGGATGGGAAAACAAAATCGCCCAGCCGTCGCCGATCCATTCGTGAAAATTGATGGTGCCCTGCGTGGTTTCGGCGGTGAAATCAGGCGCAGTGTCGTTGATGCGGGGGATTCTGCCGGTTTCCGTTGCAATCGCGGTGCTCATATTTTTCTCCTCATGAATTCAAATCGCTCGAATTGGTGAAATGCAAAAGTTGGCCAGCCGGACTCTAAAATTCGCGTGAACGTCGGATGAAAACGAAACCCACCCGTATCGCCGGGTGGGTCGGAAGAAATCCAGCAGGCTCCCTACCCACGCGGCGGTAAACACATGCAACAACAAAAGCCGCAGGCATTGGAGGGGCAAAACACCAAATTAGAATAGAAGCCAGCCCCGGCCCTGTCAACCGCAAGCCCGCGCACTACCCCGTAAACCCCCGTGCCCTCTGTCTTAAAGCCTTTGACGTTTTCCAGCATCGTAAAGGCGTCCACCAGCATCTCTAATCTTTCCAGCGAGAGTAGCCGAGTGCACTCGAACTCTCTCGGAAAAAACTCATGACCCAATCAGCCCGCCACCTGTCAATGACCCAATGGGACGTTTTCTCCTCCCGCCCGCTGGAAGGCAACTCGCTAGCCGTATTCTCCGACGGCCGGGGATTGTCCGACGCCGAAATGCAATCCATCGCCGTGGAAATGAATCTCTCCGAAACCACATTCATCCTCCCCCGCGACCCTGCCACCGAACGCGAACAAGGTATCCGCGTGCGCATCTTCACCGTACAGGAAGAGTTGCCATTCGCCGGCCATCCCACGCTGGGCACGGCGTTTGCACTGCGCGGCCAAAGTGGCGAGAAAGAAGTCACGCTCGAGCTGAACGTCGGCAAAGTCCCCGTCCATTTCGACGACTCCAACGGACAACCTGCCTTCGGCGAGATGACCCAACTCGATCCCACCTTCGTAATGCAGCACGATCGCGAAGCCGTCGCGAGGGCGACTGGATTGCGTCCGCAAGACTTCGACGACTCCCTGCCCATCGAAACCGTTTCCACGGGAGTTCCCTTCACCGTGACTCCGCTGAAGTCGCTGGCGGTCATCCAGAACCTTCAGATCGATCTCAACCGCGGCGCCGAATATCTCTCCCGAACCGGGGGCAAGTTCTTTTATTTCGTCGCGCGGGAAACCGTCGATCGCGAGGCCCGCCTGCACGCCCGCATGCTCTTCTACAATGGCGAGGACCCGGCCACCGGCTCCGCCGCGGGCTGCACCGCGGCCTGGATGGTGGCCCACGGCGTGGCGAAACCCGATGAGCGCGTCCTCATCGAACAAGGTGTGGAGATGAAGCGGCCCAGCCGGATTTTTGTGCGCGCGTCTTTCGCCGGCAAGAGCCCCGATAACCGCGTAGTCAACGTGCGCGTCGGAGGCAACTCGGTTGAAATCATGCGCGGCGAAGTCTACCTCTAACGTGCCATATCCCGCCTGCGCAGAATCGCGCCCTTGCGCCCAGCCGAAAAAAGTCAATGGCCAGAACTTGCTATTTGCTTCGACGCCACTTTACAGCGTGGCCGCTTACCGATAGGATGCATTCGCTCTTCTATTCTTCACGAACAGAGAAAATTCTCGCTGGCGCTCAGGAACTGGGTCTCAGTAATTGTGACGTTCCGTCGCAACCAGCGGATTTCAGGCGGTGAATGAAACCCAAGCGCACTATCCTTTGCGTCGACGACAACGAACAGTCTCTTTCCTATCGCAAAATCATGCTTGAGACTCGCGGCTATCGCGTAGCCAGTTATTCCCGCGGCGAAGAAGCTCTCGAGCGTTTCAAGCAGGGCGGCGTCGATCTCGTGGTCACTGACATGGCCATGCCCGGCCTCGACGGCCCGCAGCTCATCGCAGCCATCAAGAATCTTTCGCCCCACACCCCGGCCATTCTCATTTCCAGCAAGGTCCGCGTCTACGATCACGAATCGCAGGCCGACGTATTCCTGGCAAGGGGAATGTACGCCCCCGCCGACTTGCTCGAAAGAATCCGTCTGCTCCTCGTCCGCAAGCGCGGCCCCAAACGAATGCAGGAGCGTCCCCCGCAACTAGCCCACCGCCAAGGCGCAGCCTGATTGGATTTGTCATCCTGAGGTGGGCGCTTTTGCCCACCGAAGGATCTGGGCGAGCCGCGCGATGTGTCGCGTTTTTTGCGACACATAAATCGCGCGTTTGGCTCGCTTCCTTATCAGACTATGGCACTCACCCGACCGCCCGTTCCCCCACCCATCGTGTAAACTCAACTCAAGCATGGCCGCATTCATTGAAGCGATTAACTTACACAAAACCTATCGTGTGGGAAAAATCGACGTTCCCGCGCTCCGCGGCATCTCCTTCTCCATAGAAAAAGGAGAATTCGTAACCGTAGTCGGCCCCTCCGGCAGCGGCAAATCCACCCTCTTCTACCTGCTCGGCGGACTCACCCGTGCCGATTCCGGCAAAGTAATCCTCGATGGCGACGACTTCGCCACCCTCTCCGACGCCGAACGCACCAACATGCGCAAGCGCAAGATCGGCTTCGTCTTCCAAAAGTTCAACCTGCTGCCCACGCTCGACGCCCGCTCCAACATCGCCATCGCCCAGGAAATCTCCGGCAACAACGGCCGCGACCCAGCCTTCTTCCTCCGCATCTGCGATCTGCTAGGACTCACCAGGCGCCTGAACCATCGCCCCTCCGAACTTTCCGGCGGCGAGCAGCAGCGCGTAGCCCTCGCGCGCGCCCTGGTCAACCAGCCCGCGATTGTTCTAGCTGACGAACCCACCGGCAATCTCGACACGGAAAACTCCAACATCGTCTTGCAGATGTTGCGTCAGTCCAACCAGGAGTTAGGACAAACCGTCCTGATGATCACCCACAATCCCGAAGCCGCCAAATACGGAGACCGCATCATCCACATGCGCGACGGCCAAATCGTCAAGCCCGAAGACGACCCCCAATGGTCCGTACACTAAATGGTCCGTACACTAAAGGTTCATGTGGGGACAGCCGCCCTCGCCTGCCCCGTCGAGCGCAGCCGAAGGGGCTGTCCGGTCGAGCGCAGCTCGACCGTTGCCCACCCCAACCCCTCATTTATAATCAACTCGCTGAGCGGGAGTAACTCAGTGGTAGAGTGCGACCTTGCCAAGGTCGAAGTCGCGGGTTCAAATCCCGTCTCCCGCTCCAGTTTCTCTCCGGCCACTCAGGAGGCTCCATGAGACCTCGGCCCGCTGCTCCGCTAGGCATTCTCGTATCAATATCCCTCGCCCTGCTCGCCTGCGGCAGCAACAATCGTTCCCTGCAGTCCGTCAGCGTGAGTCCGGCCGCCTCCAGTTCCCAAACTCAGTTCACCGCCACCGGCATTTACAACACCATGCCCACCAGCCTCGACATCACCACCACCGCCACCTGGTGCATCGGCTCCAGCAATGGTATTTGTGATGGCAACATAGCCCAGCGTGCCTACGTCAGCGCCGGATTGGCGCAGTGCGATCAGGGCTTTGCCGGAACCGTAACCGTCCTGGCCGGACTGAAGGGACAGTCCCCGGGCCCAGATCAGGGATATCAGCTCCAGCCCTTCGGCGCAGCCCAACTCACCTGCCCGTGATTCTCCCCGCACCCCTAGCGTGGACTTTTTCCGCGCCCGCGCGGGTTGGACTTTTCCCCCTCGAAACGCTAACTTAATATCCAGGGGCGCGGTACCCAAGTGGTAAGGGAGAGGTCTGCAAAACCTTTATGCGTCGGTTCGATTCCGACCCGCGCCTCCATATTTATCAAGCCCTAAATCAGGTTTGTCATTCCGAGCGAAGCGAGGAATCTCGGGGTCTGCCTGCACCACCTGCAATGCTTCCCCCACCTCCGCCCACTCCTCATCCACACAAGCCTGAATCGTCAACCCAGTCTCCCGCAGCAAGTGCCAGGCCTCCCGATAAGCTCCATACTTCTGCCGCACGCTCTCCGGCGTAAAGTGGATCGACGAATTAGTCCTCCCCATCACCTCAAACGGGATGATGTACCACTCATCAATCGGGATCAGCAATATCGCAAAAAAATCCACCGTCCCCGGCTCATACTTTTTCCGCTGCGGCCCCATCACATTCAAGCTGTACCCCCCGTTACGCCGAGTGTAGATCGTGGACTTAACCTGCACCCGCAACAACCGCCCCGCGTTCTCCACTCCCACGTCGTACCTGCCAGTCTGCCCAAACAGCCGCAACACCTTCATCCCCAGCCCCACCACCATCATCATGAAATAAAGTTCCGCCCACTCCCCGCGCTCCTTGCACCCCTTCAACAACCCGCCAGCCATCCGATTAGCCTTCCGTCTCATCCCAAATCTCCTCTCCGTCCCCAGAAAAAACTTTGTCATCCTGAGGCGGACGCCCTTTGTCCGCCGAAGGATCTCCGCCACCACGGACCCTTCCTTCCGTGCCACCACCACGAACTCCATTGTTTCAACTCTGAAAATCGGAGTCACGGTCAGATGTCACACGGTTCCCCTGTGGAAAACTCAAGATTGTCTGGAAGAGGGTTCAGTCGTTCAAACCGGCCAACTCGTCCGCCGCCGTGCTAGCCAGCACGCAGAGTTCTTTGAACACCCGCGCATTAAACGCATCCTTCGCGCCGGCTTTCTTCAGGACGCTTCGAAACTGCGCCCGCAACACCCGGTAAATCTGCGACATTTCAGTTACGGTCGGCTGGCGGCTGCTTCCCACAAAGGCGTTGCCCAGTTCGCGGAACACTGCGGCGACGGTTCCGCCGTGAATGTAGGCATCGGTACCGTCAAGGTCGCTCAATGATTTCTTGATTCGATGCGGCACCGTCTCACAGACAATCCAGGAATGTTCGGGATGCGCTGACCTTTCCAATGCAACCGTGAGCCCAAGTTCGAATGCCATGTTGAAGCGCGGAGTTCGCGGAGCGTTTCGATCGAGTTGAACCCGCGAAAGATCGTGAATGGAATATCGCGATTGGCGAATCAGCGAGAGGATGCGGTCAAGGCGGCGCTGCCCGAAGGGAATTTCTAAGGTTGCGCGTGGAGTGAAGCCAAAGGCGCTGATGCCGACGATGTAGGCGAGGAGAAGGTTTTCAAATTCCGCATCATAGGGAACGTTGAGAAAAACAGATTCCCTAACGCGAGGTTTTGCGGCGCGCTGAAGTTGCTTTCCTGGTTTTCGTGCCATTGCGGGAGCTGTGGCTTCCAGCCGTTTTTCCCCGTCCATTGGTCCGGATCACGATTTCCCCAGTCCTGGGATCTCTGTGGATCATCCGTCGCACCTCCCGGATGATCGCCTCCGTACGCTTCTTCGAAACACCCAAAATCCGCGCCGTATCGAAAGGCGTCGCCGGGCGGCTGTTGTCGACTCTGATCGGTTGCCGCATGTCGTTATTATACGCCGCGCCGCAAGCGTGATTTTGGGTGGCGCAGCACTCCGAGCGCTGCGATCAGGGAATCAGATTCGTAACAGGGCACGACTTCAGTCGTGCCGCAAGCCCCAACAAATTTTGTCATTCCGAACCGGGCTGAAAGCCCGCTGAGGAACCCGCTGTAAGCCGACGCAACCACGACCAAGGGTGCCCCATCCTTCGGCACTTTGCGAAGGGTGGGATTCCACGGCCCCATCCCTCCGAGGATTCGGAAAGCGCCACGACCGGGAACGGCACGACTTCAGTCGCGCCGCAAGCCTACTCCAACCACGACCGCGGGATGAGCTTATCCGTTCCGCGCCATTCCTCGACTAAATGTACGCCGGGGATATTGCCCAGACGTTTCCTGAGGCATGATCCAAGACGATAGTTTGCAGCTTACCTGATTGCTCTTCCGTTACCCTCGAAATGACTTCGAACAACTTTGTGACGCGCACGACATCGTCGTCGTCCAGCCTCGGGTCGAGGTCATTCACAACTCCTGCAAGCTTCTTTGGAAAGAACACTTGACTTGGCTGGTCGAAAACAAGAAACGACGGCACAGGAGAATCTGGCAACTGCAGAAAATACTGCTGCAGGCCAAGTGAGGTTGCAAGGTGGTAACCAAGCCAGTTTGAACCACTTCCGATCTCCGACAGCCAATCCTCGCGATCTTGCCTCTGGACTTTCAGAGTCAAATCCTCCGTTGACAACCTAATCGGATCCTTGGGGTCCTCCACACCGAGATCAGACAGGAGAGGACTACTCATTGTCGAAAGCCGCTCCATGGCCCGCCTCTTTCTCTCCTTCAACGAGGCCTCGTCGACTTCCATTGAGAGTTTTCTGATTTCTGAGACGAGTTCCTCACGCCGAGTTCTCAATTCATTGTCAGCATTGTATCTATCGAAGATGGCCAACTCCGTTTCAATCCTGCCAATGAAGCGAGAAATATTCAACTCGGTGTAGCGTCGCTGTCGCTCGTTTTCCGACGCCTCTTGCAGCGCGCGAATGCGAAGTTGAACACCGTCAACCTTCTCCGCCAAATTACTAATCCGGCTCCGCACCTGGGCGTACTCCCGATCGAACGTCGGCGGAAGCGTGCGAAACACTGTCTGGGTGCCCTCAACCTCGTCCAACGCTGCCGCAATCTCCTCAAGGTGCTGATGCGCTTTATCCATGCTGTTTCCGCATACTGGACAGCTGGCGTTGAGGTCGGCCTCCTCCAGGAGCCAACGGGATATGCCCAACCTCTCCTCTTCCGTCTGCAAAGCGCGTCTGTACTCGGTAGCCGCGTCTCGAAGTCGACTCATCTCGATCCAGCGCTGCCTGACCTCACTCAGTTCTAAGGACAATTCCGATTCTCTATGCCGCAAATCGACGAGTTCCTCTGAAATGGATCCAAAGCCAGCAGCCGTAATCTGCGACTGAGCGGTTTGCGAGACCCTCCGAAGCAGCCTCAGTGCCTCCTCTTGGGCAACGTCGCGCTCCGTATCCGGCGGCAGCAACCCGTACTCCCGAGCACGAGTGAGGTAGACGTGAAGCTCCGCTAGCAGTTTATCCGCCGATTGCCGCAGCGATTCCAGTTGCCTCGCGAGTGACCGCTCTGCCCTCCGGAGTTCGTCGAGTCGGTAGCGCTTGGCCATTATCTCGGGGGTTATGATGCCGAGCACGTAAGGGAAAATTGTGCGCAACTTCTCACGGTGCTCGAATGTATCTGCCTTAAAAAACAAGACTTCTGGATTCGCAATCACATTTTGCGGCTGGAAATTGAAAGCGGCCAGTCCCGAAAGCTAGGCCGGCCCTCGAATCCACTGTCGGAATCCGGATCGAAATCAAGCGACGTGAGTCCAGCGAGTTCGTCCAGATAAGCCTTCACGAAGTCGCGATTCGTGTTCTTGGCGGGAACCTGCTCCGGGAGGACGATATCCCCCCGCCCCTCCATCATGAACATATCCCCCGTCGACTGTTGGATGCCTGGCTCGCGACGTGCAAGCAAAAGCTGTCCCTTGCCGGTTTCGACGACAACTCCGAACCACTCCGTATTCTTGCGGATAACGCCGGTTGGAATAGAGCACTTGCCAGAACCGAGACAGTAGTCGATGATCGGGACTATCGCTGATTTTCCGGTCTGGGACGCCCCAGTGATCACGTTGGTAACACCCGGCCGGAAGTGGACCACGCGCGGCCGCAACGTTTTGTTCCGAGGCCAGAGAATAACTTGTCGGATCTGGAATTGCATTAGAAAGTGACCTTAAGGATGCTGCCGATTTCGAAGGCCGAGAGTTCGGCGAACCATTTCCCTAGCTTGCGGCTTCCCTCAGCCTCATCGGGTACATCTGGCCGTCTAGCGAACCGCATCGACTTCTGAGGCACTGCCCGCGCCTTCTTCGAGTCCATCCTTGCCAGTCCGGTAAGGAACAAAACTCCCAAAGCTTCGGATGTCAGGCCGCGCAAACGTAGAGCGTTGCCGTTGAGCGAGAGAAGGAGGTCAGTGCCGGCGTATTGCGACGAAACCAGTTTTTCCGCCATGTGCCTAAGGCCCAGCTTAGTGCTCGCGAGCAGATGGTACATATCCGCATGCAAGACGATTGGTAAGACAAGAAAAAGGTATGGAAGCGGGACGCCCTGTTTCCGCTCATCTGCCTCGTAAAAACCCTGCGCAAACGCCGCTAGAATTGCCGCGGCAAATGCAGCGTTCTGAACATTGCGGGTCTCAGCATCAAGACTGCCCATTGCTCACCTTCTCCTTCAACAGAGCCTCATATCGAGGGTGCCATCCAATCAGCGGCTTATCCGCGAGCGAATGAAAGCAGCCGCTCACAAAATCCGGCATCACAGGAATGCCCTGCAGAGTTAGATGCTCGCGAAGGCATCGAAGCGCCAGACGACGACCGCGGACAATCTCGTCTTCCCCGCTATCCAGCTCCACTTCATCGCGATGATTTTGCCACAACGACCTCAACGCATCTTCGAACTCCAGAAGGCTTTTGCTGTGCACATAACCTCTCTCAGCCCACTTAACCCGATCGGTCCTCGCCGTTAGGAAGTCGGCGATCGCGCGCAACACCTGATCATCTGAAAACTCGATGAAATTCAGCTGCCGCACGAAAACGCGAACTTTCTCAAGCTCGATCTGCTCGAGGGAGGGCTTTCCAGCGAAGCTAGGGAGATAGTTCCTTGACTTAAGGCGGGTCCGAAAAGCGTTAAGCTCTAAGCGGAACTGATCAACGGAAACAACTGGCGGTTTGTCCCGTTCTATCGCATTGTCTATCTCTTTCTTCACCCAACCGAGCGCATGCAAGAGCACATCCTCAGCGACGTCTTCATCTATCAACTTAGTCCTAAGGCGGCCCAAGAGCTCCTCGTAAGCGTATGCGGTCCCAAAGGACAATTCGAAGCGCGTTACGATCTGCTGCAACTCCCCAGACGGATCTTCGACAGCTACATCATCGAAAGACCTCAACGCTCACGCCTGCACCGGGCTGCGCGTCAAGCAAAAGATAGACGCAGTGCGTACACTGCAGCGAATATCCGTAGTACTGAGAGGGTGAGGTCGACGCCGTGCAGATGAAGAGTGCGGCCAAGACGAACCCGATCTCCAATCGTTCCGTCGAGCTTTGGAAGACCATCAACAACTGGATTACGGCACCGCCGTGGCCCCCTCACAGTCGAGATACTTTCTACTATTTCGCGTTACCCATTACAACGCCCCTTTCGTGCCCTACGAGCACCCGCTCGTGCTCCCGCAACTCCCACATCGATAACACGAACCGTTCCGCGTCATGATGCTGCCGCAGAAGCTGCAGCTGGGGGCGTCGCCCAGGTCGATTATGCCGGCTAGCTGGTCTGCCGCGTGTACGCTGCCCGCGGCGGGCGAGGGCGCACGCCCTACACTGCTGTTCATCTCTGCTTCTTCGGACGGCTGAGAGCTGATCGCTGACAGCTTGGGTCGAAAGCTCTCAAACAGCATCTGCTGCTGCCCGGTCAGAAAACGCAACTGGAGCCAGCGGAAGATATAGTCCATGATCGACTTGGCAAAGCCGATGTCGGGATTGGTAGTCCATCCACTCGGCTCGAAGCGCGTGTGCGCGAATTTTTCGCAGAGCAGCTTCAGCGGCACTCCGTGTTGCAGCGCAATGGACGCAGCCAGCGCAAAGCTATCCATCAGCCCCGAAACCGTCGAGCCTTCCTTGGCCATGGTGATGAACAGTTCGCCCGGCTCCCCATCCGGATAGAGCCCGACGGTGATGTAACCCTCGTGGTCGCCAACTTTGAACTTGTGCGTGATCGAAGCGCGTTCAGCCTGCAGCTTGTGCCGCACCGCACGCGGAGGCGCATTCAGGTTTTCGTCTTCCTGTGGCGCGGCCGCCCCCGGCCGCGGGTCATCTTTGCTGGAGTTCGCGGTCTTGGTTCCGGCAGCCGAGAGTGGTTGAGACTTCTTGCACCCATCGCGATAAACAGCGACAGCCTTCAATCCAAGCTTCCAGGCCTGCAGATAAGCCTCCATAATGTCTTCGACAGAAGCGCTTTCGGGAAGATTCACGGTCTTCGATATAGCTCCAGAGATAAAAGGCTGCGCAGCCGCCATCATCCGCAGATGCCCCATGTAAGCGATCGACCGAGTCCCCTTAGCCGGCTTGAACGAGCAATCAAACACCGCAAGATGCTCATCCCGAACATGCGGCGCCCCTTCAATTGTGCCAGTAGCATCGATGTAGCTGACAATAGCGTTAGCCTGATCGTGATCGTATCCCAGCTTAAACAAAGCCGTAGGCACAGTCTGATTCACGATCTTAATCATCCCTCCGCCGACAAGCTTCTTGTACTTCACCAAAGCAAGATCAGGCTCCACGCCGGTTGTGTCGCAGTCCATCATGAAGCCTATTGTGCCTGTTGGCGCTAACACTGTTACTTGGCTGTTTCTGTAGCCGTGTTTTTCGCCTTGGGCCAGGGCTTCGTCCCAGGATTGTTTGCTGGATTCGTAGAGGGCTGTTGGGACGTTGGTTTTGTTTATGTTGTTTACACTGGCGCGGTGCATTCGGATTACGTCTAGGAATGGTTCGCGGTTTATGTACCAGCCGGGGCAGGCTGCGCCTGGCATGTTGTTGGCTTCGGTTATGCCAAGGCGAGTTGAAACTGTTTCGGTTGCGGGGGTTAGGGGTTGGCATTGTTCGGCCATCTTGCTTGATTGCAGGTAGGCTTCGCCGCACATGATTGCGGTTACGCAGGCGGCGTAGTCGCGGCCGGCGTCGCTGTCGTACGGGAGGCCTGCGGCCATTAGTAACGCGCCTAGATTTGCGTAGCCCAGGCCTAGCGGGCGGTAGTCGTGGGAATTGCGCATGATCATTTCTGTGGGATAGCCGGCGTTGTCCACTAGAATCTCTTGCGCTGTGATCAGAACATCTACGGCGTGGCGGTAGGCTTCGACGTCAAACGTGCCGTTGGGGGCGAACTTCAGGAGGTTCAGGCTGGCCAGGTTGCAGGCTGAATCGTCCAGGAACATGTATTCGCTGCACGGATTGCTGGCGTTGATTCTTGCCGTGTTTTTCGAAGTGTGCCAACGGTTTGTGGTGGTGTCGTATTGCATGCCGGGATCGCCGCAGTGCCAGGTGGCTTCGGAAATTTTCTTCAGCAGATCTTTGGCTTTGTAGGTTTTCATTACGCTGCCGTCCTGCACCTTCTTGGTGGAGAAGTCGGTGTCGCGGACTACGGCGTACATGAAGTCGTCGGTTACGCGCACGGAGTTGTTCGCGTTCTGGAAGAAGATGGAGGAGTAGGCGTCGGAATCGGGATGGGAGCCGTCGTATCCCAGGGAGACCAGCGCGTGGGCCTTGGCTTCTTCTTTCTGTTTGCACTCGATGAACTCTACGATGTCGGGATGGTCGACGTTGAGGATTACCATCTTGGCGGCGCGGCGAGTTTTGCCTCCGGACTTGATTACGCCGGCGAAGGCGTCGAAGCCTTTCATGAAGCTGAGCGGGCCGCTGGCGGTACCTCCTCCGCTTAGGCCTTCGGTGGAGGAGCGCAGCGGGGAGAGATTGGTGCCGGTGCCGCTGCCCCACTTGAAGAGCATGCCTTCGGTCTTCGCTAGAGTCAGGATGGAATCGAGCGAGTCTTTTACAGAGTTGATGAAGCACGCGGAGCATTGCGGCTTGCTGTAGCCAGTTACTCCGAACTCTACTTGCTGGGTCTGGGGGTTCCAGTGCCAGTTGCGGGCGTCGGAGTTAGGCTCGATGCGGTCGCAGCCCACGTTGAACCAGACGGGCGAGTTGAAGGCGGCGTATTGGCGGACGAGGATGTGGACCAACTCGTCGTGGAACGTGGCACCGTCTTCGGGCGTTTTGAAGTAGCCCTGATCCAGTCCCCAGTTGCGGATGGTTTCAGCTACGCGGGTTACGAGCTGGCGGACGCCGGTTTCGCGCTCGGGCGTGCCTACCTTGCCGTGCAGATATTTGCTGGCCACGATGTTGGTCGCGGTCATGGACCAGTCTTTGGGGACTTCTACGTCTTTCTGCTCGAAGATTATGCCGCCTTGAGAGTCGGTGATCTGAGCGAGGCGGAGATCCCACTCGAGTTCGTCGTAGGGGGAGACGCCGGGCTTGGTGAAGAAGCGGCGGAAGGATAGGCCGGGGGCGGTCTTCTTCAGAGTTGCGGGGATGGTTTCGGTGGTCGTGGTTTTCAGCTCGGGCATTGATCTCTCCATTAATTAGATTCTATTCAGTTTCACCCGATTCGGCGTCCCGTGGCAGCGGCGGCGGGTTTTCGGGCGTTCCCGAACGGGAAAGCGTTCGGGGGTGTAGCGGTTTCGTTATTCAAAGAGCGTTCTTGGCTCCAGTTGCAAAGGGTGCGTCCCTTGCGGGACTCGTTTTCGTCGTACCTGCCTTACCCCGGACTTACGTCCGGGGCTAATGAATGCCGCCGCCCTTGGCGGCTGGATCACCTCGGCTACAGCCCTCCGTCAGAAGCCGGAGGGTAGGGGGTGAGGACAGTGAAGGTTTTTGTTGGCTCCGGAATCGAGATTCAGAGCTGGGTTTGTGGAGTTGATTGGCTGCATCGCGTGGGCCGGGATTGCTGTTGCGCCGGCAGAGTCGGACAGGAGTGTCCGACCCACACGGTCTGAGGTGAACTCCAGCGACGATTGGAAGTCGGCGGGCAGGCCGGTGGCTTTTTCGGCGGTGGAGAGAATCCATTGATTCAGGGCGGCGCAGATGGTGCGGCGCTGGTCGCCGTCTTCGATTACAACGAAGCGGAGGAAGCAGAGTCCGGAGGCGAGGCGGGCGCGCATGGGATTGATGCGGGTGAACATGCGGTCGAGGGTGAAGGCCATGTCGTCGTCTTCGGAGAACTGGATGACGGCGAGCATACGGCGTTGAGGTAGCTCGGCGGCTGAAGCCGCATTCGTTAGTGGTTGTGAATCGCAGCGCTGAAGCGCTGCGCCACCCGAAATCGCGCTACCCAGAATCCCCTCAGCGGATGCAGCCGAGCTGCGCTCGGGACAGCCGAGGGCGGCTGTCTCCACATGGGCCTTGCTGGCTGTCCCCACATGAGTTTTGCCAATGCCCAGGTCCATCACCTCTTCGGCTATGGCGAAGATGCCGGGTTTGCTGGGGACTACGAGGAGGCTGCGTGGGGAATCGCAGCGGAACCAGCGCGACCACTGAAGGCGGCGCGGGTCGACCGGGCGGTCAAGGCCATGCCGGGCCAGAGAATCGGCGACGAGGCGAGTTATAGCTTCCATCTTGGGCTCCAGAAACCGGCTTCGGGCTTCAGCTTTCGGGCTTCGGCCAAAAGCTGAAACCGCTCTCCGGTACAGTCGAATTCTTGCTCCAACTAGTCAGTCGTTCACCCGGGGAGGGTCGGGGGAACGGCCACCGCACTGCAAAAACCAGTTTCTTGCTTCTAGTTTCCGGTTTCTAGTCTCCGGATCTATTGTTTTCTTAGGCTTACGATGGCGCCGGGTCACCTCTGGCCTGACGCCCTCCCGTAAGTTGTTCCTTGCTGCTTTGTTCTTATGAAACCCGGCCCGTTCCCGCGGGGAGGGTTTCAAAAAGAGGCTATGGGATTGCAAAGTTACTCCCGCTTATTGTGCCTGTCAAGAGGGAAACACCACAGGTTGTATCTCCAGCAATGACGGGCTTGGTGCGGGGGGTGTGGATTTATTTTCCACAAGGACAAGAACAGTGGGTCAGTGGTCAGTGGTCAGTGGTCAGTGGTCAGTGGTCAGTGGTCAGCAAAGTCTTCCCGGCACTGGGAACTAAGAACGAATGTTTTTAGAAAGAGCGAAGGCCGGGGGTGGAGCTCCGGCGGTCGCGGTAGGGTTGGGGAGACTTGCGAGTTAGGTGAGGCGGGAGCGAGAGGATGGAAGCCTCGCGCTGCCGCCCGGCTTCTGCCTGCCTGGAGGTTTCGTCCTGGCGTCGAGCTTCGTATTGCGGCGGAGTCCATGGTTGCTCTGGAATCTGGTCTTGGGAGGCAGTCTCGCCGGCTAGCAAGGGCACATAGATGTCCTCGAAGATCTGCCGGGGGGCGATGCTGAGAATGCCTTCGCTCGATTCGACGAGGTAGTCGCCCTTGCGTCCGGACTGGTGACGGCCAAGAAGATCGACGAAGGTCAGGCTGGTGGTGAGTTGCTTGGCTTTTACCAGAAAGCGGGTGCGATAGGTGATCCATGGGTTCGGTGCTTTCATTTCTTCTCAGCTCTCGGTTCAGTTCTCGGTTCAGTTCTCGGTTCTCAGTTCTCAGTTCTCAGTTTCTGGTTTCCAGTTTCTAGTTTCTAGTTTCCGGTCTCTGTTTTTGGTTTTCAGTTTTGTTTTCGATTATGGATGGCGATGGTGACCGCCTAGCGACGGTTAGTGTTTTCCGGTTTGCGTCCGTGGCCAGTTGGTGTCGTGGCCTCGGTCCGATTATTTTTTCGTTGAGGGCGAATCAGAATGTACGAGCGAAAGGGCGCGCGGTCAATTCAGTATTTTTGGTGCAGTTGAGGAAATGTTTGCCACGGATTTTAGCGGGTCGCCGCGGATCGAGAATTTCTTCAGCGATGTGGCTGTAAGCCGCGTGGGGGGCTTGAGTTCGGTTTGCGGCGGATGGTTCGGGGGAAAATGTGGCGAGCGTGGAAACTTATTGTGCACAGGGGGTGCACAGGAAATGCAGAAAGCAGTGGTCAGTGGTCAGTGGTTAGTGATCAGTTCCGCCTCGCTTCGCTTCGGTGGGACGGCCCGTTCGGCTTCGCTCAGAGCAGACTGAGGCGGCCGTCGCCACGTGAAGGGTGGGTATGAAGTGCACGGAATCAGAAGAATTTTCTTCGGGGGTTTTATGTAGACGAGGAATGCCTCATCGAGAAAGCGAGCGGGGTCAGCGACTTGGCTGATGTGCGGAGAACGGTCGGGTCGTTGCTGTTAGGGAAGCGTGCTGGGAGGCAAATTTTGTGACAGGAGGAATCATGACTACCGATCCGGTTTGTGGGATGACAGTGGATGAGAAGAAGAAGTCGGAATTCCAGATGCAGTTTGCGGGACGAAAATATTTTTTCTGCTCGGAGGAATGCAGGAAAGAGTTCGAGGCTGATCCCAGTGGTATGTGGAGACGGCAGCGGCTTAGGGCGTTCAGGTTGGGCAGGAAAAACAAAAAAGGCCCCGCTTGTGCGGGGCCTTTTCGTTACGCATTCCGCTAACAGAGCCCAGTGGTGCTAGGGATCCCCTCGGCTTCGCTCGGGGCAGGCTCTTCGACTTCGTGGCCGCTTCGCTTTCGCGAAGCGGCCACTGCGCTCAGGATGACAAATCGGTTTAACGTCCGGCCAGTGCTGGCTCGCGGACGGCTTTGCCGGACTTGAAGGCTTCGTAACGCTGGTTTACTTCGTCCCAGTTGATTACGTTCCACCAGGCGGCTAGATATTCCGGACGGCGGTTGTTGTATTTCAGGTAGTAGGCATGCTCCCAGACGTCGTTGCCGAAGATGGGGAAATGGCCCACGGAGATGGGGTTGTCCTGATTCGGTGTGGACATGATATGGACTTCGCCGGCGTTGCCGGCTAGCCAGACCCATCCGGAGCCGAATTGTTTTACGCCGGCGTCGTTGAACTTGGCCTGAAAGTCTTTGAAGTTGCCGAAAGTTTTGGTGATGGCCTGGGCGATGGGGCCGGTGGGATCGCCTCCGCCTTTGGGCTTCATGATCTTCCAGAACATGGTGTGGTTGACGTGGCCGCCGCCGTTGTTGCGGACGGCGCCGCGAATGTCCTCGGGGATGGCGTTGTAGTCGCGGATAAGATCTTCGGGACTTTTGCTGAACAGTTCAGGATGTTTTTCGAGGGCGGCGTTTAGATTTTTTACGTAGGCGCCGTGATGCATGTCGTGGTGCAGGGTCATCGTCTGTTTGTCGATGACGGGTTCCAGGGCTGCGTAATCATAAGGCAGGGGCGGTAGTTCGTGAGCCATGAGTTTTCCTCCAGAGTTCTTATTGTACTGATGATGGGGTGAGGGATGCGGATTCAGGGGGATGGGGTTGCGGGATTTATTTTGGGAGGGGGACGGTGAGGGAGCGGTCCCGGTCGGCTGAAGCCGTGAGTCTTTTCTTTCTGCGGCACGGCTGAAGCCGTGCCCTGATGCGAATCAAAAGCAGTCTTGTGCTCGAGACGGCAGCATGGGGCGTGCCGGCAAGTTGCATAGGTCCTTCGCTTCGCTCGGGATGACAAGGCCGTTTGTAGTGACTGCGAGTTTAGTTGGTGGGTGGGCCGAGGCTTTCTCGGACTTTGCGGGCGAGGCTTTGGAGGGTGAAGGGTTTTTGCAGGAAAGTTTTTTGGGCCTCGGGGGCGAGTGGGGTGGCGAAGGCATCCTGCGCATAGCCGGAGAGGTAGAGGATTTTGATGGCGGGGCGCGCGGGGAGGAGTTGCTGGACTAGTTCGTGGCCGTTGAGGCCGGGCATTACTACGTCGGTGATGACGAGGTGGATGGGGTGAGGGTGGGCGGCGGCTACGGTTAGGGCGGCTTGTCCGTTGGCGGCTTCGAGGACGCGATAGCCACGGGCTTCGAGGGTTTCGCGGACTAACTGGCGGACGGAGTCTTCGTCCTCGACCAAGAGGACGGTTTCAGTTCCGCCGGCGGCGGCGAGAGAAACAGGAAGCTCGCCGCGAGCCTCGGAGGGTTCGTCGACGCGCGGGAAATAAATGGTGAAGACGGTGCCGCGGCTGAGTTCGCTCTGGACGAAAACGTATCCACCGCTTTGTTTGATGATGCCGTAGACGGTGGAGAGTCCGAGGCCGGTGCCTTTGCCTTTTTCTTTGGTGGTGAAGAAAGGTTCGAAGATGCGGGCCTGGGTTTCGCGGTCCATGCCCTGGCCGTTGTCGCTGACGGAGATCATTACGTAGGGGCCGTTTTTGATGAAAGTGTTTTCGGGGCGATAGGAATCGTCGAGGGTGACGCTGGCGGTGCGAATGGAGATTTTGCCGCCGCTCGGCATGGCGTCTTTGGCGTTGACGACGAGATTCATGATGACCTGCTCGAGCTGGCCGGCGTCGGCGCGCGTGCAGCCGACGGAGGGGGCGAGAGCGGTGGTGAGTTCGATATCCTCGCCGATGAGCGGTCGGAGGAGACGCTCCATGTCGGTGACGATGGCGTTGACGTCGATGACCTTGAGTTCGAGAAGTTGTTTGCGGCTGAAGGCGAGAAGCTGGCGAGTGAGCGTAGTGGCGCGATCGGAAGCCTGCTGAATGGCTTCGACTTTGGCGTGCAGAGGATGGCCGAGGGTGAGCTGGTCGAGGAGAACCTCGGTGTAGCCGCTGATGACCATGAGCAGATTGTTGAAGTCGTGAGCGATACCGCCGGCGAGGCGGCCGACAGCTTCCATTTTCTGGGCCTGGCGGAACTGATCTTCGAGGAGGCGGCGGGCAGTGATGTCTTCGGCGATGGCCTCGAGGACGTCGGCGGGTTCGTCGCCGCCGGCGACGGCGCGGCCGCTGATGCGGACGATGATGATGCCGCCGTCCTTGCGTTTCCAGCGGACTTCGAAGCCGTCCATGCGTCCGGTGCGGCGGAATTCGTCGACCAGGCGGGTGTATTCGGCGGGATCGACAAAAACGTCTTCTTGAGGATCGAGGGCTAGAATCTCGAGGGCGGAGTTGTAGCCGAGCATTCCGATGAGGGCGGGGTTGACGTCGAGAAAGCGGCCTTCGAGGCTGGAGCGATAAATTCCGTAGACGGCGGTCTGCACCAGGGAGCGATAGCGGACCTCGGAACGGCGCAGAGCCTGCTCGTTGCGTTTGCGGTCGATGGCGGCGGCCAACTGCTGCGAGATCAGAGTGAGGACATCGCGGTCGTGCTCGGAGAAGCCGGTGTTCTTGGAATAGCTCTTGAGGACGAGTGCGCCCAGGACGTGATGGTTGATCTTGAGCGGGACACCCAGCCAGTGAAGAGGAAGCTTGCCGGTGAGTTCGACTTCGCCGCGGCGCTGCATTTGTTGCGCGATTTCAGGAGTGCAGAGGAGGGGTTCGCCGGTGCGCAGGACGTATTCGATCAGACCGGAGGCGAGTTTTCTGGGAGCAGGAGCGGAGGCCTGCTGGTCGACGAAATAGGGGAAGCTGAGCAATTGCGATTCGGGGTCGTGAATTACGATGGAGAAATTACGGGCGCTCATGAGTTCGTCGACGATGCCGTGGATGGCAGCGAAGAACTGCTGGAGATCCTGCGCGGCGCTGGCTTTTTGAGCAATGCGATAGAGAGCTGAGCTGAGAGCTTCGGCGCGCTTGCGTCCAGAAATGTCACGGTAGTGGGCGTAGAAGGCATTGGGCCTGCCCGCGACGATCAAGGGAGCGGCGGAGATGGAGACGTCGAGCAGGGATCCATCCTGGCGGCGGCGCTGGGTTTCGAGAGTGATCTGCTCGCCGCGCTGCAGGCATTGCCTCGCCCAATCGGATTCGGCGACGCGATCGGGAGGAAGGATGAGCGAGTCGATGGGCTGGCCCATGGCCTGCGATGCCGAATAGCCGAACATGCGCTGGAACTCGCGGTTAACGCACTGCGCGCGGAAGCCGGCATCAACGACGATGAAAGCGTCGGGCGAACTTTCAAAGAGTTGTTCGAGATACTGGCGGCGGAGGTCGAGGATTTCTTCGAGTGACTCGTTCGGTTGGCGGAGTTTTTGTTTCCGTGCATCTTTGTCGGAATACCAGGAAAGAGCCGACGGCTGGGCGGCGGGGTTGGGGGTGGCGGGTGGAATGAACGTGGGTGGGGCTCCGCGCTTGAGCGCGCGGCGCAAATTCTTGGCGCGTGCTAATTCCCCCGACTGCGGTGCCCGGGTGACACGATCACCCATATCGAGAACTCCCCCTCAGAAGCTCAGCCAAAAGGCATGGTAGAACGCGAGGGATTCGCTCGAAAGGTTACTGAGGTAATTCGGGAAATTTAGTGATTGGGTAATTTTGTAATTTGAAAAGCTTGCCGCATTTCGGCGTGATCCTGAGGGACACGTTCTTTCCGGGGCAGCGACCTGCGTACTTCGCTTGCAGCGCCAGGGATACCAGCAGATTGCATAGGTCCTTCGTTGGGAGTCCCCGGCTTTCGCCGGGGACTCCGCTGTCCTCAGGATGCAGGACATTAGTGGCTATTGCTTCTGGAGTTGATCGAGGGCGGCCAAGACTTCTTCGCTGTGGTGGGCGGGATCTACGCTGGTATAGGTTTTGGCGATCTTGCCGGTGGGGTCGATCAGGAAGGTGTGGCGGGCGGCGAACTTTACCACTGTTAGATTCGTCAGGGAACCATAGGCCTGGCTCACCCTGCCTTCGCTATCAGCTAACAGCTTGAAGTTCAATCCTTCTTTGGCGCAGAACTTTCTGTGCGAGTCCACGCTGTCTACGCTCACTCCCAGAACCACGGCGTGACGCTCGTCGTACTTGGACTGATCGACCTGGAAGTTGTGGGCTTCGCGGGTGCAGCCAGGAGTCTGATCCTTGGGATAGAAATAGAGGACGACCCAATTGCCGCGGTAGTCGTGCAAGCTGACGGGGGTACCTTGTTGCGAGCGTAACGTAAAGTCGGGTGCGGCGATGCCGGGGGTGGGAGCGGGCACTCGCGAGCTTGAGATAAGGGGCGGGACGATGATGCTGATGATCGCGAGCAGAATCACGATCAGCGTAGCTCGGAACGCGGTGCCTCCGGGGGTGAGAGCAGGCACTCGCGAGTCTGAGATGAGGCGCGGAACGATGATGCTGATGATCCCGAGCAGGATCGCGATCAGCGTAACTCGGAACATTGGGGGCCTCCCGGCGTGGACGCAGCCAGACTTTTTGCATTGTAGAACGAAGTAGTCGAGCTGCGCTCGACGGACCCTTCGGCTTCGCTCAGGGCAGGCAGCCGAGGGCGGCTGTCCCACATGGACATCGCCCTTCGGCCAGCAAAATTCCGCGTAATTGAATATCATGGAACATTCGGCATCATCCGACGGAGAAATCAGACGTGGCTCAGACGGAAACTGACGGTCAAGAGGTATTGGAAACGCGAGAGTGGGTCGACTCGCTGGACTATGTGCTCTCGAAGGGCGGCGGGCCGGTGCGCGCGGGGCGACTGCTGCAGCAATTGGCACTGCACGCGCGGCGCGCGGCGGGAGTGAATCTTCCGTTTTCGGCGACCACTCCTTACCAGAACACGATTGCGGCTCCGCAACAAGCGCCGTTCCCCGGAAGCCAGGAGATGGAACGCCGCATCAAGAGCCTGGTGCGCTGGAATGCGCTCGCCATGGTGGTGCGCGCCAACAAGATTCAGGAAGGCATTGGCGGTCATATTTCGACGTTCGCTTCGGCGGCGACTTTGTATGAAGTTGCTTTCAATCATTTTTTTCAGGCGCGAACCGAGAGCGGCGACCGCGACTTTGTTTATTTTCAGGGCCACGCCGCGCCAGGGATTTATGCTCGCGCGTATCTGGAAGGACGCATTCCGAAAGAGAAGCTGGAGAATTTTCGGCGCGAGTTGAAGCCGGGGGGCGGTCTGAGTTCGTATCCGCACCCGTGGCTGATGCCGAATTTCTGGGAGTTTCCCACGGTTTCGATGGGACTGGGGCCGATTCAGGCGATTTATCACGCGCGGTTTATTCGCTATCTGGAGAATCGCGGGCTGAAGGAGTCGCGCGGCGGCAAGGTGTGGGCGTTTCTGGGCGACGGCGAGATGGATGAGCCGGAGTCACTGGGATCGATCACGCTGGCTTCGCGGGAGAATCTGGACAATTTGATTTTCGTGGTGAACTGCAACTTGCAGCGGCTGGATGGGCCGGTGCGCGGCAACGGAAAAATCATTCAGGAACTCGAGGCAATTTTCCGCGGCGCGGGATGGAACGTCATCAAGGTCATCTGGGGCACGGACTGGGACAGCCTGATTCGCAGCGACCGTGACGGCATTCTGGTGAAGCGTCTGGGAGAGATCAGCGACGGGCAGTATCAGAAATATTTTGTGGAGAGCGGAGCTTACTTCCGACAGAATCTTTTCGGCACGGACCCGCGGCTCCTGAAAATGGTGGAGCATCTTTCGGACGAGCAACTGGCGCGCATGCGGCTGGGCGGGCATGATCCCATCAAGGTGCATGCGGCGTACCGGGCCGCGGTGGATCATGTTGGGTCGCCGACGATCATCCTGGCTAAGACCATTAAGGGATATGGATTGGGCGAAGCGGGTGAAGGCAAGAACATCACGCACCAGCAAAAGAAGTTGAATGATGATGAGTTGTCGATGTTCCGTTCGCGATTCGGGATTCCGATTCCGGACGAGGAACTGCACAACGCGCCGTTCTACCGGCCCTCTGACGAGAGCGCCGAAATCAAATACATGCAGGCGCGGCGGAAGCAGCTTGGCGGATACATGCCGCAACGCAAGGTGCAGGCGACACCGCTGAAGTCCGTGCCCGAGTCATACTTTGAAGAGTTCTACAAAGGAACTGAGGGGCGCGAAGCTTCGACCACGATGGTTTTCGTGCGGCTGCTGGCGAAACTGCTGCGCGATCCGGAATTGGGCAAGCTGATTGTGCCGATCATTCCTGATGAAGCTCGCACGTTTGGCATGGAGGCGTTGTTCCGGCAGGTCGGGATTTATTCGAGCGTGGGACAGCTTTACGAGCCAGTCGATATGGATACGCTCCTTTATTACAAGGAGGCGAAGAATGGGCAGATTCTGGAGGAAGGAATTACGGAAGCGGGGTCGATGTGCTCGTTCATCGCGGCGGGCACGGCTTATGCGAACCATGGGATCAATACGATTCCCTTCTTTATTTATTACTCGATGTTCGGGTTCCAGCGCATTGGAGATTTGATCTGGGCGGCGGCGGATATGCGTTGCCGCGGATTTCTGGTGGGCGGAACGGCCGGACGGACAACCCTGGCCGGCGAAGGTTTGCAGCATCAGGATGGCCACAGCCACGTTCTGGCGCTGCCGGTGCCGAACTTACTGGCCTACGATCCGGCGTTCGCGTACGAGATTGCGATCATCATTCAGGATGGCATCAAGCGCATGTACGTGGACCAGGAATCGATTTTCTACTACCTCACGGTGACGAACGAGCCGCTGCATATGCCGGAGATGCCGAAGGGCGAGCACGTGCGGGAAGGCGTGTTGCGCGGGCTTTATCGGTTCAACACATCGGACGCGCCGGATGCAAAACTGCGCGTGCAACTGCTGGGCAGCGGGACCATCATGTACGAAGTGTTGAAGGCGCAGACGATCCTCAAGGAGAAATACGGCGTGGGCGCGGATGTGTGGAGCGTGACCAGCTATAAAGAACTGTATCGCGACGCCAACGACTGCGAGCGCTGGAATATGCTGCATCCCGGGGAATCGCCGAGAGTTCCGTTTGTGACGGAGAGTCTGAAGGATGCGCCGGGGCCGTTCATTGCGGCATCCGATTATATGAAGGTGCTGCCGGAGTCTTTGGCGAAGTGGGTGCCGGGACAACTGGTGGCGTTGGGAACCGACGGCTTCGGCCGCAGCGAGAACCGGGCAGCGTTGCGCGACTTTTTCGAAGTGGACGCGAAGCATATTGTGCTGGCCACGCTGGGAGCACTGGCGCGGGAAAAGAAAATCAGTCTTGAAGTGCTGAAGCAGGCGGTGCGCGACCTTGGGATTGATGCGGAAAAACTGAACCCGGCCACGAGTTAGGCTGAGGCGCGAACAGCCTGCGAGTCGATAATCAATAAGGAATGGAATCAGTGATCGAATTCAAACTGCCGGCACTTGGTGAAAACATTGAACAGGGCGACCTGGTGCGCCTGATGATCGCGCCGGGCGCGACGGTGAGCGAGGGCCAGGCGGTGATGGAACTCGAAACCGATAAGGCGGTGGTGGAAGTGCCTTCGTCGGTGAGCGGAACGGTGCATGAAATTCTGGTGAAGGAAGGCGACAAGATCAAAGTCGGGCAGGTTGTTTTTACGGCGGAGAATAATGGAGCGGCCGCTGTGGAAGCGAAGGAGCCTCCGCTTCGCGAGGAAGCTGCGAAACCTGCCGAGAAGGGTCAGCCGGCGCAGGATCTCGGGGGCTTCCTCTGTTGCTTCTTCTGCTACCACGGCAGCTGCCGTGAAGGCGCAGCCGGCTCGCGCGTCGCAGAGCGGAGTCTCAGCCGGCACCGCAACGAACACGATCGACCGACGCGCCAGCGGCGAGCGAGTTCCGGTTGCAGGAACTTGGGGAAAACATTTCGGAGGGCGATCTGGTGCGCTTGATGATCGCTCCGGGTGCGAAGGTTTCGGAAGGCCAGCCGGTGATGGAACTGGAAACCGAGAAGGCGGTGGTCGAAGTTCCTTCGTCGGTGAGCGGCATTGTGAATGAAGTAAAGGTTAAGGAAGGCGACAGGATCAAAGTTGGGCAGGTGATTTTTACGTTGCAGGGTGCGGCGCCATCGCAGGTCGGAGACGGTTCGTCCGCAGCGCGGGCCGGTGGAGCACGTCACCGGGCAGCACGGGGCGCGGCTGGCTTTTCAGGCTGCGATTCGCGCGGAGGGCAAGACCGAGGAGCAGGCACTGCCTCCGGATCAGCCGCGGCCGCGGCCCGCGGCATTCTCGATGCCTGCGCAATTGGGCAAGGTTGCCGGAACTGAGCATCGCGACCCGGTTCCGGCGGCTCCGAGCACGCGCCGGCTGGCGCGTGAAATCGGCGTCGACATTTATGAAGTCAAGGGCACGGGGCCCGGCGGGCGCATCAGCGAAGATGACGTTAAAGCTTACGCCAAGGCTTTGGTGACCGCTGTGGCTGCGGCCGCGCAGGCCCCGCCGCGCGCGGGACATTTCATCGAGCCCAAGCTTCCCGACTTTGCGAAGTGGGGAAAGATCGAACGCGTTTCGATGCGCGGGGTTCGCCGCAAGACGGCGGAACATCTGGCGGAATCCTGGAACACGATTCCGCACGTCACGCAGCATGACCGCGCCGACATCACCGAACTGGAGCAGTTGCGGGCGCGTTTCGCTCCCAAGGCCGAGCAGGCCGGCGGCAAGATGACCGTGACTGCGATCGCGCTGAAAGTTTGCGCGGCGGCGCTGAAGGTGTTCCCGCAATTCAACGCCAGCATCGATATGGAAAAAGAAGAGATCGTTTACAAGCAGTACATCCATATCGGGGTTGCGGCGGATACGGACCGCGGGTTGCTGGTTCCGGTGATTCGCGACGTGGACAAGAAAAATATTGTGGAGCTGGCGGTGGAGTTGTCGCAACTGTCGCAGAAGGCACGCGAAAAGAAGATCACGCTCGCCGACATGGAAGGCGGGACTTTTACCATCACCAACCTCGGCGGCATCGGGGGTACGGCGTTTACGCCGATTGTGAATCATCCCGAGGTTGCGATTCTCGGACTTTCGCGTTCGCGCATGGAGCCGGAGTGGATTGGCGGAAAGTTCGAGCCGCGGCTGATTCTGCCGCTTTCGCTCTCCTACGATCATCGCCTGATTGACGGCGCGGACGCCGCGCGTTTTCTGCGCTGGGTGGCGGAAGCGTTCGAGCAGCCTTTCCTGCTTTCGGTGCAAGGGTAGTTGCGGGCGCAAGTGGTGGTGCAGCGAGAGATAGAGATAAGGAAGCGAGCCAAACGCGCGATTATTGCGTCGCAAAGAGCGCGACGCTTCGCGCGGCTCGCCCAGATCCTTCACTGCGCAAAGAACGCTTGTTCAGGATGACAATCAAGCTGGACCATGAACGAACCTCTCAACCAAACGCTGGACGGAACTTCGGAAGCAACTCAGAAGCTGCACATCGCCGTGGTTGGCGGCGGACCGGGCGGCTACGCTGCCGCTTTTCTCGCCGCTGACCTCGGCATGCAGGTTACGTTGATCGATCCGGAGGTGAACCCCGGCGGCGTGTGCCTTTACCGCGGCTGCATTCCTTCGAAGGCACTGCTGCACGTCGCCAAGTTGATTGAAGAATCGCAGCAGGCCAAGAATTGGGGCATCGAATTTCCCTCACCGAAAATCGATCTGGCGCGGTTGCGGTCGTGGAAAGAAGGCGTGGTCAAGAAGCTTACGGGAGGGCTGGGAATACTCTCGAAGCAGCGCCACGTGGAATATATTCAGGGCCGCGCGGCGTTTGAGAATTCGACCACGTTGCGGATCAGGAAAGCCGATTCCGCCGAAGTCGTTCTCAGTTTCGACCGGATTATTCTGGCGACGGGTTCGCGGCCTGCCATTATTCCGGCGTTCAAGCTGGATTCGCCGCGGCTGATGGATTCGACCGGAGCGCTCAATCTGGAAGATATTCCCGGCAGTCTGCTGGTGGTTGGCGGCGGATACATTGGCCTGGAGCTGGGTTCGGTGTATGCGGCGCTGGGAACGCGCGTCACCGTGGTGGAGATGCTGCCGGGGCTGCTTCCGGGCGCGGATCGCGATCTGGTTCTTCCGCTGCACAAACGCCTGGAGAAAATGTTCGAGACGATTTTGTTGAACACTACCGTGGCCTCGCTTAAGGAAGATGGCGCGGGAATTCGCGCGGCGTTTGAAGGCGCGGCGGTACAAGAGAAAGACCGGGAAAAGATTTTTGATCGCGTGCTGGTTTCCGTGGGACGCAAGCCGAACTCGGAGATTGCTGGACTTGAGACCACGCAGGTGCAGCGTCAGTCCGCGCGGATTCATCGAGGTGAACAAGCAACTTCAGACCGCCGATCCTGCCATCTACGCGATCGGCGATGTGGTCGGCGAACCCATGCTGGCACACAAGGCGATGCACGAGGGACGCACTGCAGTCGAGGCCATTGCCGGACATAAGGTTGCTTTCGAACCCGCTGCGATTCCTGCAGTGGTGTTTACCGATCCGGAAGTTGCCTGGTGTGGCCTGACTGAGACGCAGGCGGAGAAAGAAGGCCGCGAGATCAAGGTTGCGAAATTTCCCTGGGCTGCGTCTGGCCGCGCCATTACGCTGGACCGTCCCGAAGGCATGACCAAGCTCCTTATCGATCCAAAGACCGAGCGCGTGCTGGGCGTTGGAATTGTCGGAGTGGGCGCAGGAGAACTGATCGCAGAGGGCGTTTTGGGCATCGAAATGGCAGCGCTGGCGAGAGATGTGGCGATGAGCATTCATCCGCATCCCACGCTTTCTGAGACGGTGATGAATGCTGCGGAAGTTTTCTTTGGCACGAGCACGGACGTGTACCGCCCCAAGCGCGGGTAGTCGTACCGGGAAAAAGGAAGCGAGCCAAACGCGCGTAAGCTGGAAAAGAACCCATGTCCACTTTCTCCAAAGGAATTGCTTTTCTTGCGCTTGGCCTTGCGGCTTGCCTGCCGGTTCCGGGACAGAGTCCGCTGACGCAGCTCCTGCAAGGGTCGGCGCCGGCGAGCACTTCCTCGAAAAGCTCCGACCAGTTGGGACGCGATACGCCGTATGGCACCGTCTATGGATTTCTGCAGGCGGCGCAAGCGGGCGACTACAGCATCGCAGCGCAATATCTCCAGATGAGCGCCGCGCGCCGCCAGAGCGAAGGCGATGCGACTGGCGATGAAGCTGTATGTCGGCGATGAACGTCGCGTTTTCCGGCAGCCTGCGGCCGAGCCGGCAGCCTGAAGGCACGCTGCAGGAAGACGTTCCGCCCGGCCGGCAGAGTCTGGGAACCATGTCGGCGGGCGACGTGGATGCTGAACTCGAATTGGTTCGAGTTAACGATCCGAGTGCGGGGAAAATCTGGCTGATCTCTTCCGACACTCTGGCGAAGGTGCCGGAACTCTACGAACAGGTCGAAGGGCGGCGGGTAGAGACACGATTGCCGGCGTGGACGGTGAAGCATCAGTTCGGCGGCATGCCGTTGTGGCAATGGTTGGCTTTGCTGCTGCTGATTCCCGTGGCAGCGGCGGCGGCATGGCTGCTGTTAATGATGCTGCAAATTCCTTTGCGATGGTGGACGCGGCGGCATGGGGATGTTGAGCTGGTGCACTGGCGCTCGGTTTCCGCTCCTGCGTGGCTATTCGCCGGCGCGCTCATTCACCGGATTCTGGCCAGCTTCCTGGGCATCGCTCTGCTCCCGCGGCACTACTACAACCAGGTCATCGCGGTCGCTGTGATTGTTGGCGCGATCTGGATTCTGTGGCGGGTAGTTCGCTGGTTCCTGCAGCGCATGCGCAACCGGGCTCTGGCTTACGGCCACTCGGGCACTGGCTCGCTGATGTTGCTGGGCGAGCGGATCATTAAAGCGATCGTTTTCGTGATGGCGCTATTCCTCATCCTGGGCGTGCTGGGCTTCAATATGAGCACAGCGCTGGCGGGTGTTGGCATTGGCACGCTGGCCGTCGGCTTCGGCGCACAGCAGACCATCGCGAATTTGTTCGGCGGCGTTTCGGTGCTGTGGGATGAAGTCATTCGGGTGGGCGATGTCTGCAAGTTCGGCGACCGGACGGGAGCGGTGGAGGATATCGGGCTGCGCTCGACACGAGTGCGCACGGACGAGAGAACGCTGCTGGCCATCCCCAACGGGACGGTGGCGACTATCAATATCGAGAACTTGAGCCGGCGGGACAAGATTCTTTTCAAGACTGTGCTGGCGCTGCATTTGGACACATCGGCAGAGCAACTCCGCCACGTGCTTACGGAAATCCGCGGCGTTCTATCCGGCCACGAGAAGATTGAGAAGAATACGATTCGCGTGCGGCTTACGGAGCTGGCGACGAGCGCGATTAACGTCGAGCTGGTTTGCTACGTGCTGACGCGAGATTTCGATGAATTCGCCGCCGTGCGCGAAGATTTGCTGCTGCGCATCATGAATTTTGTGGAGGACTCGGGGACCAGCCTTGCGAAGCCATCGCAGACGCTCTACTTGAGCGGCGACCCGGCGTCGAAGAAAGATGTGAAACAGATAACTGACTCCCGGCAAAGCGAGCCGGTGACGACGCCTAAAGCAAGCGACAAAGCTTCCGCCCCAGGCTCGACTGATCCGCGCTGATCGAGGCCGGCAGATGTCTTAGCTCATTGCTTATTGCTCATTTCTCATTTCGAGCCTGATTTTTCCGCGGCGAGTTTCTGGGCGGTGGCGAGCGCCTCCGCGGCGGGAACCTTCACGTCGGGCTCCACGCCGGTTCCTTCCCAGTTGGTCTTGGAAATCGGGTTGATGGCCCTGGCAAAGGGCACGCCAATCATAAAATGATCGTCAATCCGATGACCGGAGACCGGGTGCGCTCCGCCTCCAGTCGTCTCGCCAATGATGGTAGCTCGTTTCAGATTCTTCAGGTTGTAGCTGAACTCCTCCGCGCCCGAGAACGTGCTTGCCGAAGTCAATACGTAGGCCGGTTTCCCGTCTAATCGCTTCCCGGGCACATAGGGCAGAGTCCAGTATTGGTGCGTCGCATCGCCCTTCCGCTCCCACAGATCGTTCAGGTGGGTGGGCTCGGAAAACAGGTAGGTGGAGAGCAGTGCGATCATTTTCGGATCGCCGCCGCCGTTTTCGCGCAGGTCGAAGATGATAGCGTCCACGTTGCCGAGGAAATTCATGGCCGCAACGGCGGTGGGCCCGCACACTTCTGGATCGGCGAACATATCGAACTTCACGTAGCCAAGATTGCCGCTGAGAATCTCCACCTTGTCGAATCCGCAGTTCATCCGTTCCATTTGTTTGCGGTAGCGGGTCCTGGCATCCGCATCGGGAGGACCTTCCTTGCGCTCCGGCATTGGCGCAGGGCTGAAGTTCACGCGCAAATGCTTGTCGTGGCTTACTTCTTGAAAATTCTCAGTCAGCCGGGTCGCAAAGGCCTCACCGTCGGTGACTGAGTCGTACTCGCCCTTTTTCTGCCGTGCTCGTACGGCTTCCTCCATCTTTTTCGCCGTTTCCGGAAACACGTAAAGCTCGTTCAGTTTTGCGATCGCGCCGTCGATCACCCGGGTTCGAGTCGCTGCATCAACTTTGAAAACTAAATCCGCTGCCGAAGCGCCCGGAGGAAGCGCGTCCAGCACAAAACTCGTGACTTCCCCACGTTCGCCTTCTTTCACATCTATTTTCCCAGCCGCCCTCGTCTCGCTGCCCCGCTCCTTCACGAGGAATTCCAGGTGAAGCGGTTCGCTCTTGATGACTTGCAGCAACTCAAATCCGCCGGTCATCTTTCGAAATCCCAGCTCGTCGTCCACCTTCTTGCTGGGATCGTGCTTACTGTAGTAGGCCTCCATCAAGCCCCGGTCGCCGCTGTTGAACGCTTCCAGCCATGCCTTGAACGTAATGCCCGCGGGAGTATTGGGGATGGTTGCTTGCGCCCGTGCGGTCGCAAGCCCTAGAACCAGAACGAGGCAGGCTCGAAAGAACATGATGGATCACCTCACAATTTTTTCTTTATCTGTCAGGCTCTCGGAGCATAACACCGGGCATCGCGTGCCACCGCTGCGCCAGCCACGCAAGAAACCGGTGCGTCGGAAAATACACGACGGCGGGGACGATGATCAAGTATCCCAGGAGATATAGGAGTCCGGGGAGAGCTTGCTGTTCGTGAAAGAAAGGGCCGCGAGCCCAATTCACGTCGAATTCCGGACGCCAGAAATAATTAACGGGAAGGATGATCCACGCAGTCAGCGTCTGATACTTCCAGCCTCGACGGTCGTAGCCCAAGCGCCAAATCGCCCACAGGAGTAGTGGCGGCGTCACCACGTGAAACACGCTTAGCAGCCGGATCGCCAGCGGAATTTGCGCGTCGAACATGAATTCCGTACCCCCAATCAGATGCCGTCCACTCACGAGAGCGCCCGCCAGGTCGATGGTGAACAGACTCTGGAACAAGAGCAGGCCGGTGGCCTGCCAGGAAAACAGGAGCGGGCTCTCGAGCCAGAGGGCGGCAGTGATGAAGAAATTGCCGAGATCACAAAAGAAAAGAAAGTTCTGAAATCCGTACTGCCGGTAGTACAAAGGCGTCCAGGCGATCACGCAAGCCGTCCAGACAACTTTGAGCCAGAGCGGGATGCGCATGAGAGGGTATTGTATGCGTGGGGGAGCACCACCTACCACGGAGACACGGAGAAAACCGTTTGATAGTTCCTCCGTGCCTCCGTGGTGGATTTTGGAAAGACTGAGGCCCGGCAAGCCCATTATGGCAGGCTTTAACCGCCTCAAGTGCGAGCACCACAGTAACTTGATGAGGCTTACGAGTGTACCTAGGATGACCTTAGTATGGGTTATCAAGCGCTATTATTCTGCCCCGACGAGAAAACGGCTCGCACCGTAACGCAGGTTCTCAGCGAGCTGGACTTCGCCGTCATTCCCTGCACCGAGCCCTTCGCCGCGGTCAAGAAATTGATGGGCGAACACTTCGACGCCGTGGTGGTGGACTGCGACAACGAGCAGAACGCCACGCTACTGTTCAAGAGCGCCCGCAATTCGCCTAATAACCATTCGTCCCTGGCGGTGGCAGTGGTGGAAGGGCAGGCGGGAGTGGCGAAGGCGTTTCGCATCGGCGCCAACCTGGTTCTCACCAAGCCGGTGAATGTGGAGCAGGCGAAAGGCACGCTGCGAGTTGCGCGCGGACTGTTGCGCAAGAGCGAAGCGGCAAAAACCGTGACCGGAGCGGCGAGTGCAGCGGCAAGACCTGCGCCGCCCGTGCCTGCGCCGCCGAAGCCGGGGCCACAACGCATAATTCCAACAGTGTCGACTGCGGGCGCGGCAGCGCCGATTACGCCGTCGGTGGCGGCGGCGGCGGCAAGTAGTTCAACTCAGAAACTGGCGCCGCAGGCGAAAATTGTGGCGTCTGTTCCCAGCAAAATCAGTAAGACGGACAGTAAGCTTTTCGAGGCCGGGAGTGAGGAAGGTGCTTTGCCGCCGAGTGCGTCTGAGGCAAAGATCGCAGCGAGCCAACCGGGCATTGCGTCACCGACAGCTGGGCATTTGCCGAAGTTGGGATGGGTTGGAACGGGTGCTGCGAGCGCGCCGGCACCGGCCCGCGAGCCGAAAACCAGTGCTGCAACTGAAGGCAAGGCTTCGACCGTTATCTCAGAGCCAGTGAGCCCAGTTGAGAATGTCGCGGCTGCCGGGAACAGTTTTTCGGTCGAAGAAACATCCGTGCGTGCGACGTCGTTTACCCTTGGCGGTAATGTCGGAGCCGAGTCTGGTGGGCGTAAAAAGGCTCTGTTGGCAGTGGCTGCGATTGTGCTGGTTGCTGCCGTTGGCTACGAAGTATGGTTGCAGTGGGAACGCTCGGGCGGAGCCGAAACCGCTCCTCTTTTCTCGCAACCGGTGAGGACTACGGTCAAGGTTCCGCAAGCAGCGCCGAACACGGCTCCGAGCGCGCCGGCTTCCGCGGCACCCTTGTCCGTCCCGAGTTCGACGGCGGCTACGCCGGAAACCAATACGCGCGCAACCGTGAGTTCGGAAAGTGTGCAATCTCATCAGACCAAGGCGGGCTCTGGGGCGAGTTCTGGAGCCGAATCGTCCACCCATCCAGTTTCGGCGGTGGCGGAGAACAAAGCTCCAAGCACGGGGATTGAGCGGCCTCTAGTGGTCAAGAATCACCCCGCGCAAGCTGGGGCTGGCCGGCCGGCACCCGATGTGACGGCTCCGAGCATAGCCGGAATTGCCACCGGAAACAGTAGTTCGCTTCCCGATCTGATAGGCAGCAGCAACGCAGCCACTCCGGTGCTGCAGGATCTGCACGTATCGCAGGGAGTATCGCGGGGACTGTTGGTGAAAGAAGTGCAGCCGGCATATCCGGCGAGCGCGCGGCAGATGCGAATTGAAGGTGCGGTTGATCTTTTGGCCACGATCTCAAAGAATGGCGACATCTCAGCGGTAAAGGTTCTCGATGGAAACGCGCAGCTCGCACACGCCGCAGTTGATGCGGTGAAGCAGTGGAAGTACAAACCGTATCTGCTGAACGGTGAGCCGGTTGAGATTCAGACGCAGGTCACGGTGAAGTTCAAGCTGCCGCGCTGAGGGCTGGTGCGAGTATCCGCTGGGAGGCCGAACGCGGACGCTCGCGATTGTCGATTTCTGATGGTTGATTGAGAAGATTTCCGCGATGAGCGACAACGGCCGGGTAGAACAGAGAAAATCACCGCGCATCAAAGTGAACCTTCCGGTAGAGTTGCATGTCCCCGGCAACGATATTCCTCTGCGTTGTTCAATCTCCGATCTCAGCGAAAGCGGCTGCTACATCGAAAGTATCTTTCCATTTGCCATCGGGACCGTTTTCGAGATGAATTTCGAGATTAATGGGACTGTGCTTGCGCTGGGCACAGTTGTTACGTGCGACCCGCAGGTGGGAAACGGGATCAAGTTCACCAAGATGCTGCCCGAAGACCAGGAAGAGCTGCATAACTACGTAGAGGCCGCACAGCAAGCCGGATGATTGGTTTGCGGTCGAGCCCTGCTCTGTGGTCGAGTCGAGACGACCATTGAGATTCAGCCTGTGAATTTCTGCCGATAAAAATACTTTCGTGGAGAGCGTGGAAGACTGCGCTCGCGTTGAAATTTTCTGCGTCTGCTTTACTTTAGTCCTTCCACGAGATAGAGGTCTGACAGAATACGGTGATAGCCATATAAACATGACTTGCCGTCGGGCGTGATAAGGATGGGACCAATGCGGCTTACACCGGCTGAATCGGAAGGCATTAGCTCCTTCCATAGGGTCTTGTGGCCCGTCGACACGTCCAGCCGATAAACTTTGGCGGGCAGATCTCCCGGCTTGTAGAAATAGATTGTCTTTGCGTCGTCACTGAATTGAATAGGTTGTTCTCCAGGCTCAATGCCTGGAACAACCCGAGGCTCGCCACCTGGAACTGGGTAGAAATACGCCTTCTCATCCGGCCCCACGCCAACCACCTGTTGACCGTCGGGAGAAAGGACCAGAACGAGAGGGTCGATTCCTTCTGGCGAGATGGGCACCGGCTTGCCCTCGGGCGAGTCTTGGCGGTAGATACGCGCGGCGTGACCCGGCTCCTTGCCCGTGAAAAGGAAGCGCCGGCCGTCGGGGAGCCATCTCGCCCGGCTGTGATTGATGGAGTCGTGAGTGAGCGGCTTGGCCTCGCCCGGCCCGGTGGGAAGAAGAATAAGTTGGGCCGGCGCAGAAATAGTACTGACGATCGCCCACTTGCCATCCGGCGATACACTGAGCGCCATGCCATCTCCTAGCCGGACAGCCGACATTTCACCAATCTTTCGCTGATAAACGGAGTAGTTCAGGCCTCCGCCTTCACCCGCCTCGGTGAAGAGCAACACCTTGCCATCAGGCGAGATGTCTGAGGGGTACGTGTAGTCAAGCCACGACAAATCGCGTTCCTTGCTCTCACCGGAAACGAGGCCAATAAGTTCCCGCCGCCATGCATCCTTGCCGATCAATACACGGCCGTCCTGCCAAATGTCCTGAAGTGACAGGGTTCCCGGAACCCGTGCGATCAGCCTCTCGCGCCCCCTGAGTGTAACGGCGTAGATGGCGCGTTTAAGACCAAGGTCGGTGGCGGTGAACCATATTTCTGCGCCGTCAGCGGACCAGGACAGCCCCTGTGCCGTTTGGAACTCGGGAGCCACAGACTTGACGTTTCCGCTCAGGTCGACGATCTTGACCGAACCTGCATCATCGCCGGGCAGAGGGTGGTCCAGGAACGCCACCAAGTCGCCTTTCCTTGAAATTCGCGGATGGCTGATCCAGCCCGAGGTCTCGTACAACACTTTCCCGATGGGGAACTCGAGCCGGTTTCTACCACCCACATCGCGCACGATCGCCAGATCATTTCCATCCGGGGACCAATCCGCCCACTGCACGTTTTCCAGCACGGGGCGTGGAGATCCACCGTTGAGTGGCACTCTGGCCAGCGTGCCTACCTGCGCGTAAGGTCCGGACGGGCGGCTATCCATTGATACCGCCATCTCTCCGGCGGAGGAGATTGCCAAAAGCGCAGCTCCACCGAGATTGAGGGAGCGCGATTGCGGACTTTCGGGGCTGGTAATGAACAGATCGATCGGAGATCCTTCCCAAGAAGCCCCATAGACAACCGACTGCCCATTGGGCGTGAAATGCGCGGACCGAATGGTACCTCGGCGAAAGGTGAGCTGATGGTAGAGGGGCTGCGACGTGGGCGTCCAACTGCCGCGGAGAAACCAGCCCGCACCTGCGCCTAGAATGAGGGCGGCGCAGGCGATCAGTCCCATCGATAGGATGGAATATCCTTTTCTGGCCGCTGCTGCCGGCGGGGCTGCGGGCGTCTGCGTTGCGGATACAGCACCCTGCGCGGCGGCACTCCGGTTTGAGTCCAAGTCACGCTTCAAGCGCCTTAATTCGGCGCGTATTTCAGAAGCCGTCTGATAGCGCAGCTCGCGGTCCTTCTCCAGGGCCCGGCCAATGATCCGGTTAAGGTCGGGTGGCAAGCCTGGATTGAGTTGCGGGGGCGGCGTCGGGACGCGATTGAGGATGGCCTCGAAGATGACGGCGGAAGTGCTCCCGCCAAACGCCACCTGGCCGGTGCACATCTCGTACATGACTGCACCGAAAGAAAACAGGTCGGTGCGGGCGTCGAGTTCTTCGCCACGCGCCTGCTCGGGGGACATATAGGCGGCGGTGCCGACGGTACTGCCTGGACTTGTGAGTTGTTCGTCCCTCACATCCGCTATCGTTGAGCCGTTCATCGAAGCTGTAAGATTGCGGCTCACGCTAACCTTGGCAAGTCCGAAGTCGAGAATCTTCGCCTGCCCGCGGCTGGTGACGAAGATATTGGCCGGTTTGATATCACGATGCACAATGCCACGGCTGTGGGCCGCGTCGAGTGCGTCCGCGATCTGAATGCTCAGCTCCAAAAACTCTTCAATCTTGAGCGGCCGGTTCTCGACCTTGTGCTTGAGGGTCTGGCCATCCAGAAACTCCATCGCGATAAATGCTTGCGCATCCTGCTCGCCGATGTCGTAAATGGTGCAGATGTGGGGGTGATTGAGGGCCGAGGCGGCCTGGGCCTCGCGACGGAAGCGGCTGAGGGATTGCGGATCGCGCGCGACTTCGTCAGGCAGGAACTTCAGGGCAACAAAACGGTGCAGGCGCGTGTCCTCGGCCTTGTAAACCACGCCCATGCCGCCGCCACCGAGTTTTTCGAGGATGCGGTAGTGCGAGATGGTCTGGTCGATCACTGACGCGAAATCTTACGTGGGAGAAACGGGCAAGTCAATGAAGGCCGTGGAGTGGGCCGTGGCTCGAGGATCGCGCACTAAGTGGTGCCAGCGCCTCGCTGCGCTCGGCTGGACGGCCCCTTCGGCTTCGCTCAGGGCAGGCGAGGCGGCCCTCCCCACATAAGCAGTTCCGGCTACTCGTGCTTCAGGACTTCGTCGATGACGGCTTTGCCGCCTTTGTCTACCGTGATGACTTTGTGGACGGGCTCATAGCCGCTCATAGTGATATCGATGATGTAGTTACCGGGATCGAGAGTGAAGTCGACCGGCGAGCCTTTATCCAGCATGTGCTCGTTGACGGCGACCTGGGCTCCCTTGGGCTGAGTCTTGATGCTGACTGTGCCCATGTTCTGCGCTTCCTTGCCGCCAAACAGCTTCTTCATTTTCCCGACCGTCTTGATGTCATCGGCATTGCCGAGCGGCCGCAGTGCGGGCGAGAAATTCACGGTCTGGCCGAGGGTGAACTGGGCGTTGGTGGTTTCGTCGAGGAAACCCGACTTGCGCACCAGGACGATGTGCTGTCCCTTATCGAGAGAGACTTGGGCCGGGGTGAGCTTGCCGGTGTCTTTACCGTCGATATAGACGTTGGCGCCGGCGGGAGTGCTGGACACTGCCAAGGTCGCCATGAGTTGAGTGAGATGGTTTACGACGAACGACTTACTGCCGGACGTCACCGAAACGGTTCGTGTATCGGAAGAGTAGCCGGGCTTGCTGGCCGTAACCGAGTGTTGGCCTGGGTCCAATCCCGGGAGGGTAAAGGGCGTAACCCAAGAGGGATCGGTTTTTCCATCGACTGATATTTGCGCCCCCTGGGGAACGGAGTCGATTGACATCTGCCCCGGCACGATCAAGGGAGCTGCCGAGGCGAGTTTCTTTTTGGCATTCTTGCCTTTGGCCGCCGCGCGGGTTGGCGCCGGTTCGGCTTCAGCCACGGGGGCGGAGGGTTGGGCTTGAGCTGTTTCGGCAGGCTGCGCCGGCGCGGGCTGGGTGCGGGCGGCAGGCTGGGTCGACGCGGGTTGGGTCGGCGCAGGCTGAGGGGATGATTCGGCGGCCGCGGGACGAGGCGAGTCGCCGTCACTATTCAAAGTGTTGACATGGAGGACCAGGGCCACGGCGATAATGAGAATCACGACCGCTGCGCCGGCAATGGAATACACCATCAACCGGGGAGGGACGTTCTTGATTTCCTTCATCGCTTTCTCGGCGACTTCGCGGGGCTGAACCTTTGGCTTCTCCGGTTCGGGTTCATAGAGCGTGGAGTTGCGAGCTTGAGAAGCGTGCTGCTCGAAGGCCGGCGGCGGTGGCGGCGGAGGGGCGATGTAGACCTCTTTGAGTGGGGGCAGCTCGGTCATCTCCGAAAAACTCACACTTCCACCACGAGAGGGAGAGTCCTCAGCCATCAGGGGATCGACAGCAATTTTTGGCGCTCGGGGAGCTTCTACGGCGGGCTCATCGAGGACGGCCGATGACATGGACGCGGATGGCGGCGTCGGGGCGCTGGCGGGAGGCTTGACAGGTGTGGATGAGACGGCCTGGCCGCCTGCCCATCCCGCCGCCGCAGCAGCAGCTTTGCCGGATTCCGGGGTCGCGAATTTCTTTTCAACGGGCTGATTCTCGGCTGATTTTTTCTGCACGGGCTGCGCGGGCCGGCTCGGAGCCGAGGGCACGCTGGCTGGCTTGGATGCTACGGATGGAGCGGAGGCGCCGACGAATTTCGCCTGGGTTGCAGCCTTCACGGCCTCTGGAATTGCCGGGCTCTTGGCCGGTGCCGCTGCCTGCTTCGCCGCCTGCGGCTTGGATTCCTTACATTTCTCCAGATCGTCGAGCAGTTCCCTTCCGTTCTGATAACGCTCCCCAGGATCCTTGGCCAGCGCTTTCATGATGAGATCGCTCAGCACGGGGTGGAGTTTTGGATTCACGTGCATGGGAGGCACGGGCGTGCTCTCGAGAATGCTCTGACGCAGGGATTCAACATCGTCCCGATCGAAGGCCTTGCGATCGGTCACCATTTCGTACAACATGGCGCCCAGACTGAAAAGGTTGGAGCGGGCATCGATATCCTCGCCGCGAACCTGCTCGGGAGACATGTACTGCAAGATGGATGGAACGCCGGGCATTTGCCCGGTAAATTTGCCCACGCTGGAGATGCCGTAGCTGAGAATTCTTACGGTCCCATCCCAGCCGCACATGATCTTGGCGGGCTCCAGACTATAGTGAAATACCTTCTGGGAGTGGGCGTAATCGAGGCCGCTGCACACCTGCCTTCCAATATCGAGGAGATCCCAGATGGAAAATCCTTCTTTGTTGGCGAGCATGGTGGCGATGCTGTTGCCCTGGATGTATTCCATGGCGGCGCAGAACTGTCCGTCAATTTCTCCCGCGCCGAAAACGGGCGTGAGGTTGGAGTGGCTGAGGGCCTTGGTGGTCTCGGCCTCTGCGAGCAGACACTGCTGCAGTTCGGCGGCGCGTTCGCCGAAGGCAGATAGCTGGATCGCTTTTAAGGCAACAGTTTGGCTGGTTTGCGAATCGTTCGCCTTGTAAACGGCGCCGGTTGCAGACTTCGCCAGTTCACTCAGGATTTCGAAATGGCCGATCTTTGTGGACATGGTTCCGTGCCTCATCCCAGAAAAAGCCGCGCAGTCCCAAGGTGCGGGCTGCGTGGGTTAAACCCGGGGCAGGTTAAGGGTAGGATAGCGCTCAGGAGATTTAGGATCGAGTTACCAAAGTACTGCGAAAATGGGATGAAGCGGGAGGCACAAACTTCGTGGATTTGTGCTTACTGGTTGCGGAAAATTGATCCGCAGGTTGGCGATAACCCCGGCGGTTAGAGCCGCTGTTAATTTGTTCGGCTTTTCGGCGCGGGTGGAAGCCGCGCCCTTTCAAAACGGGCGTGACCTTTTTGCCTCGACGGCGTTTAACTCTATAGAAACAAGGACGTGACAATTGTCATGCAAGCCGGATGACGATCTCCACTGGCGTCGGAGCGCGCGCGAATTGAAGATGGATCTGGGCGGTTTTGGCGCGCGAGGTAGCGTTTAGGCGGGATCGGCTGCGAGTTGTGGGAAGCTGACTGGTTCGTTTATGCTTGAGGCCTGCGTGGACCAGCCGGCGTGCCGCGTCTCTCCTGAGGTTCAATTGGGGTTCAAAATATGACTTTGACCCGATTTGTCACCAAGAACGCCCTTCGCAACAAGCGCCGCAGCATCCTGACGGTGTTGAGCATTGGAGTTTCTCTGCTGTTGCTGACCTTCATGATGACGATGTGGCACGGCTTCTATATCGACAAGGGGAGCGCGGAATCGACCCGCCGGCTGGTGACGCGACACCGCGTGTCGCTGACGTTCGACTTGCCCGGCTTTTATCGCGAAAAAATCCGCGCCGTGCCCGGAGTGGTCGCAATCGTTCCCAACTCCTGGTTTGGCGGCTTATATAAAGACAACAAGCCGGAAAACTTCTTCGCGCAGTTCGGCACTGATCCCGACGAGTTTCCGAAGGTCTACCCGGAGATGCAGATAGCGCCCGATCAGCTTGCCGCCTGGCAACGCGACCGGGCCGGGGTGATCGTGAATGACGAACTGGCTCAGCAATTCGCCTGGAAGTTGGGGGATCGCATTGTGCTAATGGGCACGATTTATCCCGTCAACCTGGAACTCACGATTCGCGGCATCTACCATTGGCCGGCGGTGAATAAGACGGTCTACTTCAACACGAAGTATGTGGAAGAAGCGGTGCCGGATTTCAAAGGCAAGGCGGGCACCTTCAGCACTATGGCAGCGTCGCCTGAGGATGTGGCCAAGATCGCCGCCGCAGTCGACGATATGTTTCGCAATTCGCCGCAACCCACCAAGACCGAAAGCGAGAAAGCCTTTGGTCTGACCTTCGTCAACATGCTGGGCAACGTGAAAGCTTTCATTCTCAGCATCTGCATGGCTGTGGTCTTCACTACGCTTCTAGTCTCCGCCAACACTATGGCGATGTCTATTCGCGAGAGGACGCGCGAAGTGGCCGTGCTGAAAACCCTGGGCTTCGAGCGGCAGACTATCCTGGGGCTGTTTGTAGGTGAGGCAATGTCGCTTTCGATTGCGGGTGGACTTTTTGGCTGCGGGTTTGCGTGGCTGCTGTTGACCATGATGAAACATTCGCCCATGGGCTTTTTTCTCGCCCAGATGCAGGTTACGCCTGGGACGCTGGGTGTGGCCCTGGTGGCGGCGGCGCTGGTGGGATTCTTCAGTTCGCTGCTGCCCTCCTACCACGCGTCGCGGGTAGAGATCGTGGAAGGGCTTCGGCATATCGGTTGAATACATGACGCTGACCAGTTTTGTGATGCGCAATACGTTTCGCAACAAGCGGCGCAGCATTCTGACGCTGCTGAGCATCGGCTTTTCTCTTTTGCTGCTTACTCTGATGGCTTCGATCTGGCGCACGTTCTATATCGACGTGGGAGCGCCGGATTCAGCCAGACGAGTGATTACGCGCGACCGGGTCTCGCTTGCATTCTTTCTGCCCGCGTACTACCGCGACAAGATTCGAAGCCTCCCCGGTGTGGTCGCAGTCGCGCCCATGACCTGGTTTGGAGGCCGTTATAAGGATGACCGTCCGGAGAACTTCTTTGCCCAGTTGGCTACCGATCCCGACGAGTATCTGAAAGTCGCCTCCGACAAGATCATTCCGCCGGATCAGGTGTTGGCCTGGCAGCGCGACCGCGCCGGAGCCGTGGTGGATGTAACGCTGGCCAACAAGTATGGCTGGAAAATCGGCGATAAGATCACGCTTTTGGGTACCATCTTTGAGGTGAACCCCGAGTTGACGATTCGCGGCATCTACCACCGCGATCCGCCGCAGAACGCGCTGTATTTCAACGCCAAGTATCTGGAAGAAGCGGCGCCCTGGTTCAAAGGGCAGGCGGGCTGGTATTCCACGCAGTTGGCCAAGCCGGACGATGTGGCGCGCGTCTCCAGTGAAATTGACGACATGTTCCGCAACTCGCCCGAGCAAACGAAAACCGAGAGCGAAAAAGCCTTTCAGCTTTCGTTTGTGGCCACGCTGGGCAACGTGAAGGCCTTCATTCTTGGCATCTGCGGCGCGGTGGTGTTCACCATCCTGCTGGTTTCGGCGAATACCATGGCCATGTCGGTGCGCAGCCGGACCCGCGAAGTTGCCGTGCTGAAAACTCTTGGCTTCACTCGTCGGCGCGTTCTGTCGCTTTTCGTCTTCGAAGCGGTGGCTCTGGCGGTGTCGGGCGGCGTATTGGGCATATTCGGCGCGGCCGGATTGATTCACCTGATGACCCACTCCTCGATCGCGATCGGCATTCCAATCGATATGAAAGTTACGCCGCCGACGATGGTCTTGTGCTTACTCGTGGCCGCGACCGTAGGGTTCTTGAGCGGATATATTCCCGCACATGGCGCGTCACGCATAAATATTGTCGAGGGATTGCGCCACATCGGCTGAGTAGCGCTGGCGCTACGGAAAATCGAGTTTACTTATGGCGATACCGATCAGTTATAACATCCGCAATTTGAAGCTCCGCAAAGGGCTCACCATCATGACCGCGCTGGGGATTGCGCTGACCGTTACCACTGCGATCTTCCTGATGGCGCTGCTGGCGGGCCTGCAACGGGCTTTCGTTTCCAGTGGCGATGCGCAAAATGTGCTGGTGCAGCGCAAAGGATCGGAAGCGGAATTGTCAGGCGGCTTCGATGCTTCGCTGTTTCCCACGCTCAAGGTTCTTCCCGGAATCGCGAAGGACAGCCACGGCGAGCCGATGGCTTCTGGCGAGTTAGTCGTGGTGATCGTGCTCCCGCGCAAAGACGGGACGGGAGAAGTAAATGTCACGGTGCGCGGCATGATGCCTGACGGCCTCGAACTTCGGCCCAGCGCAAAATTGATTGATGGACGGTGGTTCCAGACGGGGCAGCGGGAGGTGGTGGTAAGCAAATCCATTCGCTCGCGTTTTTCCCGCGCCAACATTGGCGACACCATGGAGTTCGGCAAGGGCTCGTGGACAGTTGTCGGCGTATTTGACGCCGGCGGTTCGGCCTATGAATCGGAGATCTGGGGCGATGTGAATCAGATGGCCACGGACTTCGACCGCCAGGGCGGGTTTTCTTCGGCTTATCTTCGCGCTACCGATGCGCTGACCGCCGACGCTCTCACGAAGCGGGTCGGCGATGACCAGCGTCTTAAGCTCGAAGGAGTGCTGGAGACGGATTATTACGAGAAGCAGACGAGGTCGGGCGGTCCCATCAAGTACATCGGCATTGTGGTGGCGATCATCATGGCCATTGGATCGAGTTTCGCGGCGATGAACACGATGTACGCAGCGGTGGCGTATCGTGGGCGCGAAATCGCAACCTTGCGGGTGCTGGGCTTCTCGCGTCCGGCGATTCTGACGTCGTTTGTGCTGGAATCTCTGATGCTGGCGTTGCTGGGTGCGGTGGTGGGAATTCTGCTGATGCTGCCCTTCAACGGACATCAGACGGGAACATCGAATGCCGTGACGTTTAGTGAAGTGGTGTTCAGCCTGCAAATCACGGCGGGGGTTGCGGCCTATGCGATTGCGTTTGCGCTGATCATGGGATTGGTGGGCGGATTTGCTCCGGCGTGGCACGCGGCGCGGCAGAATATTCTTACCGCGTTGCGGGGTTGACACTGAAACTTATGCCAATTGATGCCAAACACGAAGACTTACAGAGCTTGCGGATCGACCGCACGGAGCGCGGCGCGGGCAACGGAGAACCGCCTGCCTGGGCGAGCCGCTACATTGTCATTGGGATCGCGATCGTAGCCCTGTTGAGCTTGTCCGCTCTCGCCTACCGCTTGCTGTCGCGGGACGCCCCGGAGGTTGAGGTGACGCGTGCTGCGGCCGAAAGCAGCGATGTCGGAGGCACGGTGCTTTCGGCTACGGGCTACATCGTGGCTCATCACACCATCAACGTGAATTCCAAAGTCACAGGCCTCCTGGCCTGGATTGGCGTGGAAAAGGGCGACAAGGTGAAAGAAGGTCAGGTTCTCGTGAGGCTGCAGGATCAGGAGTTTCGCGCTGCTTATGACCAGGCGAAAGGCACGCTGGACAATGCGCGCGCTTATCTCGACGAGCTTGAGCACGGCTCCCGGCCGGAAGAAATCCAACAGGCGCAACACAATCTTGATGAAGCGCGCGCCACGCTGGTCGATGACAAGCTGACTCTGGACCGCACTCGTGAACTCTCCGCCGCCGGCGTAGTTTCGCGGCAAGTGATGGATGACGCCACGGCCAAGTTCGAGTCGGACCAGCAACGAGCGAATTCTCTGGAGAAGGCTTTTCAACTGATGAAGATCGGGCCGCGTGCGGAAGAAATCGCCCGCGCCCGCGGGTCGGTGGCGCAGGCGCAAGGACAGTTTGATTATGCGAAATCGCAGCTTGACGCCACAGTGATCCGGGCGCCGGTCACGGGCACGATTCTCGACCGCACTGCCGAGAAAGGTGAGCTGATCACCGCGCAGTTCGCCAGCGCGGCGGCTGGCGGCCCGCAAGGATCGGTGGTGTCGCTGGCCGATTTGAACGATATTCAAGTTGAGCTTGATATCGCACAGTCTGACTTCGCCCGCCTCGGTCCCAAGCAGAAAGGGATCGTTACAGTGGATGCTTATCCCGATCGCAAGTACAAGGGAGAGATCGCGCAAATCTCGCCGGAGGCCAATCGGCAGAAGGCGACGGTGCAGGTGAAAGTGCAAGTGCTGAATCCGGATGAGTATCTGCGGCCGGAAATGAATGCCACGGTGAAGTTCCTGGCAGATGAACAAAAATCCACGAGCACGCAACCCTCGGGAGCGTTTGTACCCGCCGGCGCGGTGCGGGATCACGACGGCAAGAAGGTCGTGTTTCTCGCCTTCAACGGAAAGGCGCGCATGCGCGAGGTTCACGTGTTGAGTGCGCGCAGTGACGGTTTTCTGGTCGACGGATTGGTCGGGGGCGAAAGCGTAATCAACAAAGGGCCGCAAGAGTTGAAAGACGGAGACGCAATTAAAATCAAGGGGCAGTAATCATGAGCACAGTTATGGAAAATAAGATCGCTACCGGAACCAAGGTTGTCCAGGCGCGCAATGTCAGCAAGATTTTCAAGCGCGAGGCTTTTGAAGTCACGGCTCTCGACGACGTCTCGATTGACATCGCGGCCGGCGAATTCATGGCGCTCATGGGGCCGTCGGGCTCGGGTAAGACCACGCTGCTGAACATGATCGCAGCCATCGACCGGCCAACTTCCGGCGAGTTGCTGGTGCAGAACCAGAATGTTTTCCGGTTCAGCGATGCGCAGGCTGCCCACTGGCGCAACGAACACATCGGTTATGTCTTTCAGACATTTAACCTGATTCCGGTGCTGACCGCGTTTGAGAATGTGGAACTGCCGCTGCTGCTGACCAAGCTCAACGCGCAGCAAAGGCGTGACCACGTCGTGACTGCGTTGAAGCTTGTTGGCCTGGAAGACCGGATCAACCATCTGCCCAAGCAACTTTCCGGCGGACAGGAGCAACGCGTGGCAATCGCCCGAGCGATCGTTAGCGACCCGACGCTGCTACTGGCGGATGAACCCACAGGAGACCTGGACAGTCACTCTGCAACCGAAGTTTTGGAAATCTTGAAGCGGCTGAACGAGGACTTCCACAAGACCATCGTGATGGTGACGCACGATCCGCATGCCGCTTCTTACGCGCACGTCACGCGGCATCTGGAGAAAGGGATGCTGCTGCCGCCGGGATAGTTCTTCTCACTTTGGGGACTGCAACTGCTGCAGGTCGGCCAGCACTTTCTCGCTGTGTCCCTGCGGACTGACCTTGATGTAAACCTTCCTGATCACGCCCGTGGGATCAATCAAGAAATGGTCGCGTTCAGGCGCGCGCGGAGGGTTGGAGCGCAAATCCCTCCGCGCACAGACAGAACCCTGAAGCCCTTACGAAAGAGGTTCGATGCCTTCCACCTGGATGGTGTTGCTATTCATGTCGAGCTTGCCGGTCACTTTCACCTGCTTGCCCACATATTGTTTGGCCTTCGCCGGGTCGTCGAGTTTGTAACTGATTTTCGAGACGGGGTCTTTCAGCACGAGTTCCCCTTTTTCTTTCACAATACGACCGCTAAAGGCTTGGGCCTCGTGGGTGGTGGTGTCGCCGGGGGCCGGCATCTGGGCCTCATTCTGCTGCTGTTGCTGAGCAGCAGCCGGGTCCGCCTGCCGGGGGGTCGCGGGAGCGGGATCCTGGTCGGCCTGTTGCGCGCGCATTGAGGGTGCAAGGGCTAAAGTCAACAGAGTGACGGCGGTAGCTAAAGAGAAATGCAGCAGAAACTTTTTCATGGTGAAACCTCCGAAGAATCGCATTTGCGTTCCCCGTGCACCTTGCAACAGGCTTGCCAATCGTGACGGGGCGGCTTGTTGTTTGCAAAGAGGAAGCTTAACCAACACCCCCGTGCGTCGACCGTGAACTTTAGACCAAGCACCACGAAATTCTTGCCAAGCTGTAACGAATCCTCAGGAAATCTTCGGGACTACATGATTTACCCGAGTGCCATAGGCTGATGAAAGGTGTAATTTCGCGAATGATCCAGTACATGAGCGGCGCATCGAGCGCCCACAGGGTTCACTAATCCTGCGCTTCCCTATTGTCAGACGGACCGATAGGAACTCTAGCCAAAGAAAATCGCCAACGTGGAGCATTCGCTATGGCAGTGAACACAGCAGCCGCATACGGACTCTACACCCGGGACGTCGCTCTGACCGATATCGTTCGAAATCTAAACCAGGCGGGCTTCGAAAACGAAGATATCTGCATGATGCTGTCACCGAGTCATCCGATAGCGTCGATGGTTCGTGACGCGAGCCTGTTTGATTCCGAAAAGGAAAGCAGCGCGGTGACCGCCGGGCTAATCGGCTGGCTCTCTCTATTCGGTGCGGTGCTGATTCCGACCGTGGGTTTCTTCATTCGCTCCCAGGCGTTCTTTCATGCTCTCATGGCGGCGCGGGAGGGCCCTGCACTCTGTGGGAATGCGAGAACGCTGGTGGAGCTCGGTTTTTCGGAGGAAGAAGCGGAACGGTTCGAAGATCAGCTTGGCAATCTTGGGGTACTCGTGTATGTCTCCTGCGTGGCGGGCGCGAAGACACTGTGGGCACGAGAAGTGTTACAGCACACGGGAGCCCAGGAGGCCGCGACGCTGCAAGAAAGGGCGCTGGAAGAAAGAATGAGTGTCGCTGCCACAGCCTGAATCAGTCCGGCTGGACCTTCTTATCAGGAATAAGTCATTCTTTCGTTCTCACATCATCGCTAGATGATGTGAAGAGTGTCATCGAAACTGACATCCGTTCAGGCCGTGTCCAAGAAGTCCTCGGATCAATGAGAATCCCCTGACTCAGTGCTTTAACGCTAGCTTTCAGAGGGGTCTGCGGGAGAATCTAAAGCCGCCGCGGGCGCCAAATAAACTCTTCACTGGATGGGCAGATGCGTGGATCGCGGCTAAGAGTTATTATTGCGGTGATTTGTGTCGAGCCTCTCGATCCGCGCAACCCGCAGCAGCAGAGCAGTACCGGGCAAGCGAAGGGTGAGCAGGCAAAGGTACAAAATGCGCATCAATTCAACCATCCGTTCGCTGACGATTCGTTCACTGTCGCTCGTCCTGGTGATGCTAGCCATGTCGGCGGCGTCATTTGGGCAGTTCAGAGTTGCGATCACAATCGGTCCACCTGCCCTGCCGGTGTATGAGCAACCGATTTGCCCGGGCGATGGTTATCTGTGGACGCCCGGCTACTGGTATTGGGACGACGATATCTCCGATTACTACTGGGTGCCGGGAACCTGGGTGCTCGCCCCTGAAGTTGGTTACTTCTGGACCCCGGGGTGGTGGGGTTGGGGCGGCGAGGCATTTCTCTGGCATGAGGGTTTCTGGGGGCCGTCGGTAGGTTTTTATGGCGGGATCAATTATGGATTCGGCTACTTCGGCGTGGGGTTCGCGGGCGGACGTTGGGATGGCGGACACTTTTTCTATAACCGCGCGGTGATGAACGTCGACGTCAGCGTGATTCACAACGTTTACAACGAGACGGTGATCAATAACACGGTAAATCGCGTGAGCTACAACGGCCATGGAGGGATCGACGCGCGGCCAACAGCACAAGAGGAAGCGGCGGCGCGTGAGAGACATATCGCTCCGATCGCAGCTCAAACTCAGCATCTGCAAGCGGCACGCGGCAACCCGCAACTGCGGGCGTCGGTAAACCACGGCAAGCCGGCGATCGCCGCGACAGCGAGACCGGGGGAATTCAGCGGCCGCGGTGTGGTAGAGGCGAAGGAACCTGGAGCTGTTTACAAAGGCGGACCCAGACGGGTAGTCCATCCGAGCGATCTTCCGCCAGTGGAGCGTCCTGCGCCGCCAAGTACAGGGGATCCGAAGCTGGACCAGAAATACCAGCAACAGCAGGCCAAGCTGGCTACCCAGCAGGAGAAAGACCGGCAGAAACTCCAGCAACAGCAAGATAAGGAACATCAGCAACTGACGAAACAAAAGGCTGACGACGCCAGGACGCAGCAAGTGGAGCAGAAGCACCAGCAGCAGACTCAGCAGTTGCAGCAAAGACACGCAACTCAAATGCAGAGTTTGCAGGCCCACCAAGCTCCCGCGGCGAAGTCTCGCAAGTAGCACAATTGTTTTTAATTGAGACGTCGATCCGTTGAAAACGTCTGCGGCCGGGTGCACGTCACCCGGCCGCAGTGTTGTTGCATCCAACATCTCACCTCGTACTCGAATCTAACCTTTATCCAGCGGAGTGCCGGCTGCGAAGATGTAGGTGTTAGAGTGGCAACTATGCAAGCGCCCCAAGATCCGAACCCGAGGCAATCCGAACGAGCGAAGCTAGGGAAATGGATCTCAATGGTCGCTGTCATTTTTCTTGCTGCGGCGGGAGTGGGCGTGCGATTGGCGATTGATCGAGCTGAACCGATCATTCGAACTCGTGTGATTAACACCCTATCGAATCGCTTCAATAGCAAAGTGGAACTGGCGAGTTTTCAGGTTTCTGTAATCAAGGGGATCGAAGTTTCCGGAGGTGGCCTGAAGATTTATGGAAAAACGGATCCCAATCCCTATGAAGCAGGGGTCCAGGCGCTGATTGCGGTCCAGGAATTCCGCTTTCGAACTTCGTTGCTGAATCTGTTTCGTTCCCCCATGCAGGTGGAGACCGTATACGTGAAAGGCCTGGAGCTGAACATCCCGCCCAAGGGAGATCGTCAGCAAATGACGAACATGGGTGCGAAGACGCCAAAGATGACCATCTTCGTCGATCAGTTTCTTTGCCAGGATGCAAAGCTGGTGATTAACACCTCTAAGCCGGGCAAACCGCCGCTGGAATTTGCCATTGCATCGTTGAAGATGAAGGATATTGGACAGGGCCAGCCGCTGCAGTTTAATGCCACCCTCGTAAATCCGAAACCGGTGGGGGACATTCAATCGAGCGGTCTGTTCGGACCGTGGCAGCAAGACAGTCCCCGGGAAACGCCGGTGCAAGGGGACTACTCTTTCGACCATGCCGATCTGAGCACGATCAAAGGCATCGGAGGCACGCTCTCATCCACCGGTCACTACTCAGGAACTCTGGGCAACATCGCCGTGCATGGAACGACCGATACGCCCGACTTTCGAGTTGCGACCAGCGGGCATGCGGTGCCGCTACACACCGAGTTCCATGCCATTGTCGATGGCACAAGCGGCGACACATATCTCCGCCCGGTGGATGCGACGTTTCTGCATTCTTCGTTTACAGCAAACGGATCCGTGGTCCGCGTGAGCACGCCGAAGGGTCACGATATAGAACTCGACGTTGTGTTAGACGGGGCGCGGATTGAAGATTTGCTCAAGCTCGGCGTGCGCACCGACCCGCCTGTAATGACCGGTGCAGTGCAGATGAAAACGCGACTGAGCCTCGCCCCCAGTGACGCGAGTGTAGCCGACAGACTGGAACTGGCTGGCAATTTTCACGTGCCCCAGGGACACTTCACGAACGAGAAAGTACAGGGAAAGCTCGACTCGCTGAGTCTGCGGAGCCAGGGAAAACCCAAACAAGCGCAGGAACACAACAACGAAGACGTGCCGGTTGATTTGCAGGGCGCGTTCACATTGAAGAATGGATTACTGTCTTTTTCTTTGCTTCATTTTCTTGTTCCAGGGACGCATGTCGACATGACAGGCAACTACGGGTTAGACGGAAAGGAGTTTGACTTTCACGGAACGGTCCGGCTTGATGCCAAGGTTTCGCAGATGACCACCGGGTGGAAGTCAATTCTCTTGAAGCCTGTCGATCCGTTCTTCAGCAAGCATGGAGCCGGGACCGAAGTTCCCATTCGAGTCAGCGGCACGCAATCGGAGCCGCACATCGGTCTGGACTTCAGTCACAAGGGCGAGCATGAGAACATCGTGAGGAACACGGACACAGGATCGAAGCGCGAATAGGGCAAAGTAGTGGCTAGACCCGGCTGATCAGGAATTGCGCGAATCGAGAACGCCCATACGAGATTGCAATTGCTTGCGGTAACGCCGGCTCAAAGGCAGCCTGGTCCCATTTTCCAGCACCACTTCGTATTCGCCGTCTTCACCAGCCTTTAGCCCGCGGACGCGATCAAGGTTAACGATGGCCGAACGATGGATACGGCAAAAGACGTTAGGAATTAATTCGCGATCGAGTTCCGACATGCTGCGGCGCAACAGGTGAGTTTTCGATCCGACGTGCGGGCAGGCATAGTAATCAGCAGCTTCGATCCAATCGATCTCGGAAACTTTCACGAATACGATCCGCCCAGCGCTCTTGATGGCGAAACAATCGAGTTTCCCCGGTAGATTTCCGCCATGCGTGATCTTTTCTTTAGCGCGATGCAGGGCGCGCTCGAAGCGAGCGTTGTCGAATGGCTTCAACAGGTAATCCAGCGCTCCGGCCTCAAACGCGCGCAACGCATATTGGTCGTAGGCGGTCACAAATACGACGGCAAGAGGCAGATCTCCGCCGAGCAGTTCAAGCACGTCAAACCCGTCGCATTCCGGCATCTGAACGTCCAGAAAAAGCAGATCCGGCTTGGCGCTGCGAATCTGGGTCAATGCCTCTGCACCAGAGCCGCATTCGCTGACGATTTCAATATCAGGATCGAGCCGCAACAGAACGGCGAGGTTACTGCGCGCCAGGGGTTCGTCGTCGACGATGAGCGTGCGTATTTTCCTTCCCTTCGTGCGCACGAAATCATCCCTCTATAGTTTCGGGAGCGACCGGCACGCAAACAAAAGGCACGGACACCGCCACTTCCACGCCGCCCGGGCTCTGATTTCTCATGCTGAATTCGAACTTGTTTCCGTAGAGCCCTTGCAGGCGGGCGCGCACGTTAGAGATGCCCATGCCGGAAGTAGTCGTCTCCCAGCTCGCGGGCAAGCTGGGACCGTCATTGTAGACGCAAAGAGTGAGCATGCCGTTGGAGCGAAACCCGGCAATCCGAATCGCGCCTCCCAGCACACGTTTCGCGATTCCATGCTTGACCGCGTTTTCGACCATGGGCTGCAGAATCAGGGACGGAACTTGAGCGGTGAAGAGTTCTCTGGGTACATCCACGCTTACCTGAAGGCGCTCGGCGAATCGCACCTGCTGAATGCCCAGATATTTTTGAACAAAGTCCAATTCTTCTTCGAGTGCACCAATTGCCGATCGGAATCTTCCATGACGCGGCGCAGGCAGTCGCTCAATCCCGCGATCATGCTCACGGCAGCGTCATTTCTTTTTTCCCGCACCAGTCCAGAGATGGCGTTCAGCGTGTTGAACAAGAAATGCGGCTCGATTTGTCTGCGGAGGGCATGGAGCTGCGCTTTCGAGAGCTGCTCGCTCAGACGCGCGCTCTCGGTTTGTTGAAAGGCCAACCGGTCACGGGAGTCCAGCACGTAGCTGACTGCGAGGATGAAACCGTACAGGACGGTGGAGGCGAGCAGCCCGTTGTAGAACTTATCCAACCACAGAGTCACGAGCGGTTCCGGACCCGAAACTTTGGCGAAGGGATTAAGCAACTCGTCCAGCGCCGTGGACCAGGCGGCGAAAACCAGACCGACAGCGGCACAGGCACCAATGTGCGTACCCCAGGTGCGGAAGCGTCCCCATTCTGCTGGAGGGTAACGGCGGCCCAAGTTCAGCACGAGCGGAGTGGCCAAGGCCCAGGGCAACCAGATCAGCAACTGAGTCACGAAGAGGCGAGCCCAAGCGTGGTGCATCCCCTCCGCCCGCATGACGAAGACAGTCTGCGTCGCATCGAACAACCCTACACCGGACCAGATAGCTGCAATCCAGAGCCATCGAGACCGCGACCAGGGTGACGCTTCGGAGTGTGTGCGAGTCGCGTCCATACTGAGGATCGTATTCTACGATCTTCCAGAGAAGCCAACAAATGCAGCCAATCACCGGTTCAATGCAGCCAGCGGTCTGGCGCTTCACGCGATGGGGCGCGATACTACTCAGCATGATGAGCAAAATTAAACCCGCATTGCTGATTGGAATGGTTCTGTTGTTTTCGGCGGCCTTCGGCCAAAACACAATGTCGCCCAGCTCGGGCCCGGAATATACCAGCGACTCCCAGCTTAAGTTTCCCGAGCATTATCGGGATTGGGTGTACCTGACCACCGGGTTCGACATGAGTTACAACCCGGCGCTGCGGATGGGACACCACATGTTCGACAATGTCTTTGTGAATCCCGAGGCCTACAAGGCATTTGTGGAGACGGGCACGTGGCCCGACAAAACCATGCTGCTGATTGAAGCGCGTAAGGCCGAGGACAAAGGGTCTATCAACCAGGCGGGTAACTATCAGGGCGGCGAAATCATGGCGGTTGAAGTGCACGTCAAGGATGAAACGCGTTTCAAAGACAAGTGGGCCTTCTTTGGCTTTGATGGCGATGGCGATAAAACGGCAAAGATGATCCCAACCTCCGCCGACTGCTATAGCTGCCACGCCGCGCATGCCGCTGTGGATACTACGTTTGTGCAGTTCTATCCAACCCTGCTGCCGATTGCCAGCAGCAAGGGCACGCTGTCGGCCTCGTACCAGAAGGAAACGGCGACACCGGCAAAGAAATAGCGGTCGGTGCGACCTCGGGTTGAGGTTTCTAGGTCCCGCACATATCCTGCAGAACAGCACTTCTGCAGGAGGACCGATGCAATCTTCAATGAAGTTTGTCGTTCGGACAGCCATCACAGTTCTCGTTGCGATGTCTGCGTGCGGACAAACGGCTTCACCGCCATTACCCTCCTACCGGTTTTCCTCCGGCAGCGCGGCCTCGGACATTCCTGTTGAGCTGGTCGCAAATGGTTTGGTGTTTATGCGTGCGAAGGTGAACGGCCACGTAGGCTGGTTCATCCTCGACAACGCAACCCAGGGCTTCACCATCGACCGCGATTACGCAAGGCAGATCTCGCTTCAGGCCAGCGCCAGCGCTACTGCTCGGGGAGGCGGTTCAGGCACAATCCAAGCCGGAATCGTGCGCGACGTCCAGATCAGTTTGCCGGGATTGGAACTCACACATCGCAACGTGGTCGTGATTCCATTGAAATCCCTGGAACCAAGCGTCGGCCATATCGTCGACGGTATCATTGGTTCGCGCTTGTTCGACGAGTTTGTCGTGGTTGTGGACTATGAGCACCGATTGCTGTCGATCCATTCGCCAGAGCAGTACAAGCCTTCTGGGAAAGGGACGGCATTCCCGGTCCGTGTCGATGAGCACGGTTTCCCATTCATTGATGCGACGATTGCGCTGCCCGGCGTCGAGCCCGTGGCTGGCAATTTCCTGATCGATGGCGGCGCAAATACTTACGCAGACATCTACAAGTCATTCAGTGACGCCCACCACATTCCGCCCCCGGCCATGAAGCTTTTGGATGAGCCTGGAACCAGCACGGCGGGAACGACTCAGTCGAGAGACGGCCGCGCCAACCGCATTGCAGTCGGTCCCTATTCGATTGAGAACCCGCCGATCACGTTTGCGCAAGATACGGAAGGCCTGATGGCAGCGACAGACTATGCGGGACTGTTGGGGGCAGAGTTTCTGGAGCGCTTTGCCGTGGTGTTCGACAATCCCGGCAAACGCATCTGGTTAATGCCGAATCGCAACTACGGAGAGCCTGCCGAGTACGACCAGAGCGGCTTGCGGATCCGGGCCGAGGGTTCCGGCTTCCACCGGTTTGTCGTCGGACGGATCGTGTCCCATTCGCCCGCTGAAGCTGCGGGAATCGATCTCGGGGATGTCATCGAATCCATCGACAAGTCTTCAGCACAGGAGCTTACTCTAAGCGAACTCCGCAGCCTGCTCTGCCGTGCGAACGCGCTCTATTCGATCGGCATCATGCGGGGAAGCCACCATCTTCGTGTCGTCTTACAACTGCGTCCTCTCCTATAAGAAGTTCGCACCGCGTTCAAGGGTAAATCTTCACATGGGACACCACTCGGCTGATGGCACCGTTCGGGCTCGGACTGTCTGGCCTGAGCCCCAGCCGCAATGAACAGAACAATCCCAGCAACTGTGCCAGCATCACGTCCACCGGCGCGCGGTATTCGTCGCCGAAGTCGGGTGCGTGCAGCGACAGCACATGGTCGGCCATCGTGCCGAGCCGATCCGTAGCATCGGGGGCCACCACGACTCGCACCTTCCCGAGATGCTTCTTGTGGACCTCCTCAAGCAGATCCAGTTCATAATTCCGCCGCCGCCGATCTCCCGAGACAAAGCTCACGAAGAGCGTGTTTCCATCCAGCGCCGACATGGGACCGTGCCGGAACCCCAAAGTAGATTCCGACATGGTGGGTATCTTGCCGGCAGTCAGTTCCAGGAGCTTCAGCGCGGATTCTTGGGCCACAGCTCGCAGCACCCCAGAGCCCACAAAACATGCCTTCGCGAAGTCTTCCTGCGCAATCGCAGCGGCAACTTCCTGCGCGCGCTCCAGAAAGCGTTCTCCCGCACGCCGCAGCAAAGAGAATTGCCCATCATAATCACCGGGAGAAAACGCGTGAGCAATGCAATGCCCAGCGATTACCATGTTCGTGAAAGAACTGGTCATGGCCAGCCCGCGGTCGTTCGCTCTGTCGTCCAGGGCCAGCACGAATGCGCGTTCCGGAGTCTTTTCACAAACCGCAGCCATCCGTCCGGCCGGGTTGCAGGTCACCAGAAGATGCCGTATGTTGGGGTATCGCTCGATCGCAGCTTCGAGCACGGCCAACCCTTCGGAACTCTCGCCCGAACGCGAAAACGAAACCCACAGGTACGGCCGGTCCGGAAAGACAAGGTCATCAAAGTTCGTTAGAATGTCGGTGCTTGGAACCGCCCATGCTTCGCATCCCCACAAGCGGCGCAGCAACGGCGTCAGAGCCTGCCCGACGTAATCGGAAGTCCCCGCGCCCACCAGAAACACGGTCGGGCGCAGCAAATACGCTGCAACGATGCCTGCCTGCTGCAGGAACCGCACCAGTTCAGGCCGCCGCTCCGCGCAAATCTCATACGTGGACTGCCAGGTCGCGGGCTGATGCAGGATTTCGTTCGGAGTGTAGCGGGTGCCGCGGGCCTCTTTTTCCTTATCGCTGGCGCCGGCCAACGCCTGCAGTCCCTCGATTACGCGCCCCTGCACCAAGCTCCCTCCTTCCCAACCCTGACCCAGTGCACTATACTGATAAGCCATCACGAAATATATAGAAATGTTTAGCAACAAATATAGCAACAAAACGAAACCACATCAAACCTCCAGAACAGGCATCGGGACAGGAACAGCGCGGCCCGTAGCCGTTATCGGCGAACTCAACGTGGACCTAGTCGCCAGCGGATTGACTTCCGCCCCACACCTCGGCCACGAGGTCCTGGCGGAAGATTTCCAGACGGTTCTAGGCAGCGCGTCCGCGATTTTCGCCTGTGGCGTGGCGCGCCTGGGGCATCCCGTAAGTTTCTTCAGTAAAGTCGGAGACGACGACCACGGACGTTTCTGCCTCAATGCGCTTCAGAACGCCGGCATTTCCACCGCAAATGTCGCCAAGGCTGCGGCTTCGAAGACGGGCATCACCATTTCGCTGAGCACGCGCTCCGATCGCGCCTTTGTGACGATCCTGGGAGCGATTTCCGAGTTGCGCTACAAGGATCTCGATCTGCAAACCTTGCGCGGACACAGCCACCTGCACATGACCTCTTTCTTTCTGCAGACTGGTCTGCGGCCGTCCTTCCCGCGCATTCTGCGCCAGGCCAGAAAGCTCGGCCTCACCACGTCGTTCGACCCTAACTCCGACCCCATGTCGTCGTGGGGTCCCGACGTTTGGCGCGTGGTCGATGAAACCACCATTCTTTTTATCAATCAGGAAGAAGCGCTTCATCTGACGAGGAAGAAGAATGTCCGGGAAGCGCTCCAGCAGTTAGCCGAAAGAGCGCCCTGCGTAGTAGTCAAACTCGGCCCTCGCGGAGCCATCGCCGCGGCCGATGGCCAGGTAGTGTCCGCGCCGCCGTTCAAGGTTTCTCCCGTAGACACAACCGGCGCCGGAGACTCGTTCGCATCAGGCTTCGTGCACGCTTTTCTCTCCGGCCGCGATCTGCGCGGATGCCTGCTTGAAGGCAACGCCTGCGGCGCTCTATCCACGCAACAGGTTGGAGGCACAGCCGGCCAGCCGGACCTGGCAAGTCTGGAAAAATTCCTGCGCCGGAACCTAGCTTAGAGCGCCTCGTGGATCAAAGAAATCCACAGCCCCCATGTGACATCTGACCTTGCGCCCGCAATTCGAATCGCGCGATCATAGTCGAGGACGTGACGGTCGGGTGAACCCGAATCGCCCCCTCCCAAGTGGTTCGTTATCAAGATTTTGATATCTAAGTTCTTTGAAAACAAGATTTTGCAAAGTCCGTTTTCGAGAACCCGCGCTGGGTAAGGGTTTCAGAGCCATCAGCAAAAAAATTTGATGCGAGATCCGGCGGTTTGCCGGGTCCGTCCGATTCCGGCGGCCTTGCCAAAGAAATTTATTTTCGGCGTGTGAGCCGGACTAATGGATGTTATTGGAAGGCGAACAAGTGGCAAATATCCATACTGCGAGGCAGGACGTCACGCGATCGTAACCGCAACCCCGGACTTCTTCAGCGCGCTCAATGCTGCCTTGGGAATGTTCGAGTCGGTGATGACGTGGTGAAGAGCAGAAGTGGGAGCAATCAACGAAAGACTGCGCTTCCCAAATTTGCTGGAATCGCAAACCGCCACCGTTGTCTTCGAGATTTCGATCATCGCGCGGTTCACCTTCGACTCCAGGAGATTGGGAGTGCTCAGTCCGTACTGCACGTCGAATCCGTCGACGCCCAGAAACAGAATGTCGGCGTGCAATTTGTGCAGCGTCTCCTCGGCGATGGGCCCGACCAGGGAGAACGAGTTCTTTCTCAGGCTGCCCCCGGTCAGAATCACTTCCAGCGCGGATCCAGAAAGCTCGGCGGCGATGTTCACCGCGTTGGTAATGATGGTCAGATGCTGATGGTTGCGGAGGGCGCGGGCGATGGCCGTAGTCGTGGTGCCGGAATCAAGAATCACCACTTGCCCCTCCGTCACCATGCGCGCGGCAGCCGCGGCAATCTGCAACTTCTCCTTGCGATGCAGCTTTTCCTTTTCTCGCAGAGTCGGGTCGTCCAGAGCACCTTCGCTCGCCGGCAGCGCTCCCCCATGAGTGCGATGAACACGGCCTTTGACATGCAGAATCTCCAGGTCCTTGCGGATGGTAACCTGCGAAGTGTGGAACTGCCTGGCCAGGTCGATGACCAGGACGCGGCCGTCGCGATGCAGTTGCTCGAGGATTGCTCGTTGCCGTTCTTCGCTTAGCATTGGTTCGTCCTCGCTATTCGGGCCGAGCCTCAAGCAGCAGATGTTGATTGAACTCGGCAGCAATTCTAGCCGTAGGTCCGTGCACTTTGCCGAGATCTTTGTTATTCACATAGTCAACGACGCGATAAGCGCGGTCCTCAAGACCGCGCAGCTCAATCGGCCCGCTCCATGCGCGGGCGAAGAACGCATAGTAAAGTTCCTGCCCCTTGCGGATCACATGCGCCTCCGGACGATCGAACCCGATGTCGTAAAGATCTCCAAGATACTCGCCTCGCGACAGCATCTTGTCTTTGTAAATGCTCAGCCACTTCTCAAATATCTTCTCGCGCTGCGGCGTCAGGTCCGACGTGCTGTGTTTCTTGACCAGATTCGGCAGCACGAATTGCGTTCCGACAACTCCGCCCACGCCGACAGTCGAGGCGAAATCAATCGCTCCGTCGCTCAACTCGACGTGGTCTCCGAAGTAGGGAATGTTATCGCCCATGAGCGCTTTCAAAGTCTTTCCCTTGGAGCGAATCTGAAACGAACTCTCCGGATCGGATGCGACCGACATATTGAAATGCGGCATGGTGAAAAACGAGTAGCCGGTGCCGCAGGGACAAAACTCCACCATCGCGTCCGGCTTCACGCTGCGCGCGGTTTCGTAAATCTCCTTGAAGAAATCAGGCAGCGCCTCCACCGAATCCTCCGGACGTTTGTGATGGTGCGCGGGATTGTAGCAAGGCGGGACAGCGTTCATGTGCTGGCCATCGAGTTTGAGGCCGTCGAATCCCCACTCCCCAAGAAGTTTGCGAACCAGCGCTTTGTGATATTCCACAACATCTTTGTCAGCGGGACACAGATAAAACGAGTTCCACCAGGAGATCTTCCGCTTCGATCCGTCGCGATTCAGCAGAAGGAAGTCGGGATGGTTTTGAGCAGTTGCGAATCTGCGACGGCGCTCAGCGGCGACCACCACAGCTGCGCTTTGAACCCCTCGTCATGAACACGATCCACAAGCGCTTTCATGTCCACGTCACCGTGAGGAAACTTCTTCGCATCGAGATTCCAATCGCCGTAATTGTTCTGCCAGCCATCATCCAACGTGACCCAGGAGAATCCCATTTTCTTAACCGTGGGAAGCGTGTCGTAGACCTGCTTGAGTTGCACCGACCGGCCATAACCCCACGCGCACCAGATCGGGCCAAAAGCGCTGTCAGGCGCCGAAGCCATCTGAAATCCCTGCCGCACCATGAGGCGGCGGTATTCGGTGAGAGTTCGAAAGTAGTCTCCCTGATGCACGGATACAAAGGTGCGGAGAGTATGGAAGCTTTCACCGGGCTCGAGCGTTCGGTCGCGAGTGGAGCGGACGGCCACGTGAGCATGACTTGCGTCGGGCATGGAAACGGGAAGCGATATGAGCCGCGGCCCAGGCTCGACGTGGCCGACTGCGAGTCCAAGGTCTTTGCGCCAGACATCAACAATGGGAGTACCGCCGCCATAGTCGCTGGCATTCATGCCAAGAAAATTGTCCTGCTTGAATCCGGCGCGCAACGGGACCACCCAATCCGGCCGCTTCTCGTAGGAGCCGCTTTGATAAGACCAGAACGCTGGGCCGCGTTCAACGGGCGCAGCGCTTAGCGAATATTGATGGTTGGCCCAACCACGGATCGCGAGTCGAGCAGCGCCCTTCGTTGGTATACGTAACGTCAAAGATGGCGAAGGATGGAAACTCGGAATAAATCGTGACCGAGACGTCCTTGCGCAAATCGCCGGACTTGCCGGTCAGCGACAGCCGCTCACCCGCGCCAAACGCGTCAGACACACGCTCCCGGCGGCTCGCGCTCAGGGCAAAGTCGCTCCAGACACGAATGCCTGTGACGGTCTCGGAAGCAGAAAACGGCGCCAGAATTCTTGGGTTTGCCCCCAGCAACGCAACGACGCGACTGCGGAGGTCGTGGTCGAACTCAATCCGCAAAACTGAACTCTGGATCTGAAGATCAGGAGAGCTGTTGGGCTCACTGGCGGGAACAGAGTGTGCGGACGGACCATTCTGTCCTGCATCCCAGCGAGGCAGAGCAAGGCCGAGCAAGGCACAGCAGGTTTGAGCCATCGCTTGCCGGCGCGTGATCATGGGGTTCTGCCCATAAGTTTCATGATATCTCTAAGTTCGCCGGACCCCTGCCGCCATTGCGATATGTTGCGAATTTATTCGTTTTACTTTCTAATCGCAGGCGTTGTCAAGAATTCGATTGCGCGAGCATGCTGTTGTTCATAATATGCACATCAATCTCTACGGGGCGAAATGAGCCATTGAGAGGAGATTCTTGAAGAAACACGGTTCAAATCCAGTGATTCGGCACCGCCGCAACTCCAGCGCCGCCTTGCAGGATATCGTGAACCGCAATCGAGTGTCCGGCAAAGGTGGGGTCTATGCGGTCTGTTCCGCGTATCCCTGGGTGATTGATGCGGCCGTCCACCAGGCCATAGAAGACGATTCTGTCCTGAACGTGGAGTCCACCTCCAGTCAGGTCAATCAAATGGGCGGTTACACGGGACAGACGCCAGCGCAGTTCGCAGATTTCGTTCACTCGGCGGCGCAACGCATGGGGCTCCCAAGAGATCGAATACTGCTGGGCGGAGACCATCTCGGGCCCTTTCCGTGGAGAGCCACAGCGTCGGACCGTGCCATGAGAAAGGCTTGCGACTTAGTCCGCGCCTGTGTGCTTGCCGGATACGGAAAAATACATCTTGATGCGAGCATGGCTTGTGCCGATGACGCAAAGGTCCTGCCTGAACGGATTGTCGCGCAGCGCGCAGCTCTGCTTTGTGAAGCTGCCGAAAAGGAGCTCAAGAAAGTGCCGCAAAGCGCCACCCCTCCTCTGTATGTCATCGGGACCGAAGTGCCAGCCCCAGGGGGTGAGTCGGCTTCAGGAGAACCTCCGGTCGTAACTACGGTCGAGAGCCTCCACCAAACTCTGCAAATCTTTCAGCAAGCCTTTGAACGGAAAGGCTTGTCCGCAGCCTGGCAAAGAGTGGTTGGTGTGGTAGTGCAGCCCGGGGTGGAGTTCGGCAACGACTTCGTAATTGAATACGATCGCAGCAGGGCGCGCTCGCTCTCGGCGGAATTGCCTCGCAGCCCTGCGCTCGTGTACGAGGCGCACTCCACGGACTATCAGTCTCCCAGCGCTCTCGCTCAAATGGTCGAAGACCACTTCGCTATTCTGAAAGTCGGCCCATGGTTGACCTTCGCATTCCGCGAGGCCGTGTTCGCTTTGAGCCTGATCGAGAGAGAGGTGCTTGCGGGAAGAAAAAGCCTGAAGCTATCACAGGTGCGGGAAGTCCTCGATCGAGCGATGGTGCGCAAACCCGTCTACTGGCGCTCCTACTATCGTGGAAATGAGAGCCAACTACGCCTCGCGCGCTCCTTCAGTTATAGCGACCGCTGCCGATACTACTGGCATGAGCCGGCTGTCCAGGCGGAGATCGAATGTCTGCTCGACAACCTCAAGTCACACTCGTTTCCCTTGACGATTGTCAGCCAGTTTCTTCCCCAGGAGTACGAGGCGATCAGGGCGGGGGAAATCGAGCAACGACCAGAGGCAATCATTCGATATCACATTAAGCTCGTACTGCGGATCTATGCGATGGCGTGTGGAATCGGGACGTACGACCTTGCTGCCACCAGCAGCAGACCACCGCGGGCCTGAGCGCCTCGAAGGCCTAGCAGGCCTTTTCTCAAATGGCTCCGAACGGAATATCCCAGTTGACAAAAGCCATCAAACGCAAGTAAAAGTAATAGTTCGTAATCTTACACAGCAGCTTCTCAACTGAGGAGGCTCGCCATGCCCGTCCGTTTCCACGCCCGAGAGATTCTCGGGGCCCTCTTTCTGATGCTCCTGGTAGGTGCAGGCTCGGCTACGCCGCTGTGGGCGCAAAAAGATGCTGGAGCCATTGTAGGTTTGGTGCGCGATAGCACGGGTGCGGTGATCGCGGACGCCAAGGTCACCGTGGTGGACGTCGATCGCGGCACCCAGTTGACCCTCTCCACCAATCATCAGGGAGAGTATGTCGCGAATCCGCTCAGGATCGGACGCTACAGTGTCACAGTCGAGAAGAAGGGATTCAAGAGGGAGGTTGCCGGTCCGGTTCAAGTGAACATTCAGGATCGCGTCGGCGTAGACCTGACGCTCCAGCCCGGCATGGCAACGGAAACCATGACGGTTACCGCCGAAGGCGCACAGCTGGAAACTGAGGCCTCCGACCTTGGTCAAGTCGTAGACAGCCAGCGCATTAACGCGCTTCCATTGAACGGCCGCAACTATGCACAGCTCGCTCTACTCGGTGTTGGGGTCGCTGCCGCGGAACCCGGTTCGCGCGTCGAAACTACATACGGCTTCAGCGCTAATGGCGCCCGATCTTTGCAAAACAATTTTCTGCTCGACGGCATCGACAACAATGCGAATCTGGGCGATGTGCTCAACGGCGCGGCTTACGTGGTCCAACCTGCGGTAGATGCCATCGCCGAGTTCAAAGTCGAAACCAATTCCTACAGCGCGGAATTCGGCCGCGGCAACGGCGCGATCATGAACGCGGTCATAAAGTCTGGCACCAACAAGATCCACGGGGACCTGTGGGAGTTTCTGCGCAACGACAAGGTCGACGCTATTAATCCCTTCGACGCCGAATTCGGCCAGCAACCTTACAAACAGAACCAGTTCGGCTTTACGCTGGGCGGACCCATCAAAAAGAACAAACTGTTCTTCTTTGGAGATTACGAAGGCCTGCGCATTCGCCAGGCTCTGCCGCAACTCACCACCGTTCCCATGCCGGCCGAAGTCACGGGAGATTTCTCCGCGTTTCTCCAGCTCAACAATCCAATCCCGGGAGTAGTCGACTGTAGCGGCAACCCGACTTACCAGGGAGAGATCTTTAATCCGTTTCTGGCACAAACCAGCTCGGCGAACAACGGCGCTGGCTGCAGCGTCCCCATCGGCACCACCTCCGCCGGGGTACCGACGAACATCTTTACCGGCAATAGTGGCACGAACACCGCAATCGACCCGCTGGCACAGGAGCTGGCCAATTTATTTCCCGCGCCCAACACCACTTTGTCCGGCGGCAATTACCTCGCCGATCCGGAACGCAGCGAAACGGAAAACAAGTTCGACATTCGCATCGACCACACGATTGGCGACAGAGACAACTTCTTCGCCCGCTATAGTTACGGCAAGGACAGTAACTTCCTTCCTTCACCGTTCAACAACGTGCTCGACGGCGGCAGCTTTCAGGATGGCTACAGCAACAACACAGCCCAGGGGCTGGCAGCCAGCGAGATCCATACGTTTCGCAACAACCTGGTCAACGAACTTCGCTTCGGCTTCAATCATCTAAACTCCCATCGCTACAATTTGTATTCCACCGTCAACGTCTCGCAACAACTCGCCATTCCTTTTCCAGGAGTTCCGTTCAACGCAGGCGAAAACATCGGCGGACTGCCCTCTATCAGCTTCGGTGACGGCACAGCGGCCATTGGCGCCTCGGAATTCCTGCCCGCCGTTGAAGCACAGCACAGTTACGTTTTTACCGATAATCTAAGCTGGACCCGCGGCCGCCACTCCGCGAAGTTCGGCAGCGAACTTCGCTTCGAACAGTTCACCATCCTCGAGCCCGCCGCCCCTCGGGGCTACATGGATTTCGGCGGCAACTTCGTCATCAACGACAATCTCGCCTCACCCGGCAGCGGCGGCGAGGCCTTCGCCAGTTTCATGCAGGGCATTAGCGACGGCGGATCCATCACCAGTGTGACCCCCAACATCGTCTACAACCGCCAGATCTATGCGGTCTATGCTCTCGACGATTTCAAAGCGACTCCGCGGCTCACGGTGAACCTGGGCCTTCGTTACGAACTCTTCACTACCATTAAAGAAGCCAATAACAACCAGTCCACATTCAATTTCAACACGCTTTCGCTGATCGCTCCCAAGGGACAAACCGCGCAGCTGACGCCCACGCTCGGCACCGAACTCACCCTTCAGAGCACCGGTTCTCGCGGCCTTATCAGTCCTGATCGCAACAATTTCGCGCCCCGGATTGGACTGGCTTACCAAATATCCAACAAGCTGGTCCTGCGCAGCGGCTACGGCATCTTTTATGGCGGCCAGGAAAACGGACCATTCTCAAACCCGAGCCCTGGCTTCAATCCTCCGTTCTTGTCTTCGGAGAATTTCAGCGCTCCCTGTACCGCGCCAACGGCAAATCCAGGGCAGACGGATTGCTCGATCTCGGCCGCGAACAACGGTGGCTTGCCGCTCAACGTTCTATCGCAGGGCTTTCCCTCCACATCGCTCAGTGACCCAAACGCGCCTGAGCTCTACTCGCTCGATCCGCATCTGGTGACGCCGTACACTCAGCAGTGGCATCTCGGTTTCGAGTATCAATTGCCCGCCGATACCGTTCTGGAGGTTTCCTACGCTGGCTCCCGTGGATTGAAGCTCTTCGCTTTCTACAACGGCAATCAGGCCGTGCCCGTCGTGGGAACCGACTCGCTTCCCACCGCGCCGCGGCGTCCAGCCAACGATGAAGCACCCGGCGCCACTGGTCCGTGCACTCTGGCGGACGGAGGAGCAAATTGCAACTCCGCGCTCGATGTCACTATTGACACCTTCCGTTCGAATGCGTTTTCGAATTACGACTCGCTGCAAGTTCGCCTTGAGAAGCGCTACTCTCACGGGCTCCAGTACGAACTGGCTTACACCTTCGCGCACGCCCTTGATACCGCTTCCAGCGCCAGCCTGGGCTCGGTGAACAACGGAGATTTCCAGGACCAGCGATTCCCCCAGGCTAACTACGGCAACTCCGACTTCGACGTACGACAGCGTTTCGTTTTCAGTTATATCTACGACTTACCCTTCGGCCGCGGACGCAGGTTTGCCAGCGGTTCTTCCGGAGTCGTAAACCAGATTCTTGGCAACTGGCAGATAGCCGGCGTCCTATCCGCCGCCACCGGCAATTACTACACCGCCACCGACATCAACAATGTATCCGGCGGCGATTGCGGCGGCACCGTCGGCTACTACTGTTCGCGCCCCAACCTGGTTGGCAATCCCAACGCCAAGCCGTGCATCCCGGGGACGCTGTTTAATACCTGCGCGTTTGCCGACAACACCAACCTTGGAACATTTGGCGACGCCGGACGCAACATCATCGAAGGCCCGGGATACAAAACATGGGACACGTCTCTGGTAAAACAATTCCCGGTCAGCGAACAGAAACATTTCGAATTCCGCGCGGAATTCTTCAATGTGCTCAACCATGTGAATTATCTGTTTGGACAGTTCGGCGCAATCAGCGCCGAGCCCACTCCCCTCGAACTTGGTCAGAGCGGCTTCGGATATCCCCTGGCCGCGCGCGCGCCTCGGCAGATCCAGTTTGCGTTGAAGTTTTATTTCTAAATCCGCGTTCGAGTCGAGCGATCACTGGCGGTCGCATGCGCGGATGTTTAGAAGGAGAAGTTATGAAACCGAATTTCTCGGCCGCTCGGAATTCGAGCGTCGTACATGCCGCGCTCGCCTTGTTAATTCTGACGCTGGTGCCATCGCTCACCGCACAGGCCGGAGCCACTTACTATGTGTCGACCACTGGCAGCGACAGCAACCCCGGCACAAAGAGCGAGCCCTGGCTCACCATTCAGCATGCGGCGAATGCAGTCAAGGCAGGCGCCACAGTGTATGTCTTCGGAGGAGTTTACAAAGAGTCCGTGAACTTTCCCCGGTCTGGAACGGCGTCGGCGCCGATTACCTTCCAAAGCTATCCCGGCGAGACTGCGGTGATCGACGGGACTGGCGTGAGCTGCTGCGGCTCATCGGGCACACAAGGTCTCATCAATATGGTGGGAAGCCTGAGTTACATCACGGTCAGCGGATTTGAAATCCGCGATTACACCACCAGCAACGAAAACGACGTTCCAGTCGGCGTCTGGATCACGGGCTCGGGGACGGGCATTCAGATTCTGAACAACCGGGTGCACAACATCACGACCACGTCGGAAGCAAACGGCAACGCTTTGGGCATGGCGATTTACGGCACGTCGAGGACTCCCATCACGCAGCTGGTTATAAGTGGCAACGAGGTCTACGACCTGAGGACCGGAGAGAGCGAATCGCTAACTGTGAATGGAAACGTGACCCATTTTAAAATCACCAATAACCTCGTCCACGACAATGACAATATCGGCATCGACATGATTGGATACGAGGGCGTCGGTCCCATTGGTTACGACGAAGCCATGTATGGGGAAGTCAGCGGGAATACGGTCTATAACATTAGCGGGATTACTAACCCCGGCGAAGGCTATGAGTACGACGCCGACGGACTTTACTGTGATGGATGCGCGTATGTCACGATCGAGAGGAATGTCATCATCCAGACCGACTACGGCATCGAGACGACCAGCGAAAATCAAATCTGCCAAAGCAACGGCACCGAGTGGTCCGGACCAAACAATACCGGAACCGCTGGTAGAGGCAAGTCTCCGTGCTACGGCAGATATGTCACGGTGCGCAACAACATTTTCTACAACTCGAATGCCTGCGGCAATTCTATTGGCGGTTATGCTGCCGCGACGAAAAGCGGTGGCGCGAGCAATGGAGGAGGCAGCAGCTACCGCGATGTCTTCGTCAACAACACTCTATATAACAACGCGACGCAGCCGGGCAATGCGTCGGAAGGCGGCTCAACCGGCGAATTCCAGATTCAATACCAGGTGGGCAGCGCTCAAGGAAACATTTACGAAAACAACGTTGTCTACGCAGGCGCATACAATACCTGGATCTTCAGCTACGTTCCTTTTTCGGCGTCGCACCCGGCCCCGCCCGCAACGCTCAATTGGAACCTCTACGACTCCGCTGCGGGTTACGTGGAAGGAACGTCAATCCGGTGGGGTAACAACAGTACCTACACGAGCTTTTCAAACTGGCAAAGCTCCAGCGGGGAAGACGCAAACTCCCTGAACACGGATCCTCTCTTCGTGGATCTGGGAGCGACGCCTCCAAACTTTGACACCATGCCTTCTTCGCCGGCCATCGATACGGGGAGCACCAGCGTCTCGTGCGGCGTGGGCTGGTGTGATCCCAACGGAAGTTCCCCCGATTCCATTTATGGCAGCACTGATTTTCTCGGAAATCCTCGTACGAACGGCTCGAACATCGACATTGGCGCCTACGAAAACACTGGAGTCGCGGCCACTAACTCGTTGACGGTGGATCTGACTTCGGGGACGTATACTCTCCAGCCCGGTCAGGCGACCACGCTGTGGGTCAGGGTGTCCGCCATTCCTGGTGGAGGCGGTGTGCCCAGCGGCATGGTGAACTTCTTGCTTGGATCAACCTTGCTTTCAACGCAAACGCTGTTGCCGACCAGCGCCAATACGTCTGCGGCGAGTCTGCCGCTCAGGGCGTCACAGCTCGCCCCAGGCGGCAACATCTTAACGGCAGTGTACTCGGGAAATTCGATCGCACCATGTTGTCCTGTGTCAGGACCGCCGGTTACCGTCTACGGCAGTGCGACTTCGTCTCCCATCACAGTGACACTCCAATAGATTACCGGAAGCCGTCAACCTCGGGGCTCGCCGCGCTTTCAGGCGACCTGCAGATTTGACGCATATTATTTGTTTACATCTGCCATCTTGGCCGATTGCGACAAGTCGGCAGGTTGCGTGGACATTCTGGTTAAGTATGGAAAGAACGGCGTGACTTCGAGCGGCATTTTGTCAGCCGTGCTTAACAGTGTCACGGGTTTGGAGCTCATCATTTCAATCTTGTTGCTCCACGGATTCAGGTTCACTCGAGTACCCAAAGACAAAGCCGCCATCTGATCGACCTTGTTTTCCAGTTTTGGGGCCGCCGTGGCGACAGGTTCCAGCCGCGTTGTGTTCTTGTTGCCCAACGGGTTGCCCAGATGCGGGCGAATTAAGTTAGAAAGCACCTGCGCCCGATCTTCTATCTGCCGTAAGAACAGTCCCGCGGAGACTAACTTGTCCTTGTAGGGCGAGTTATTCAGCAGTTCCATTGCTTTTTTGTCCGCTGCTTGCTCGTCGAGGGCGCTGCGCTCAAAGTCCATGCGTTGGAATGTCGCTGGCTCCGAAAAGAAAAACCGGTCGTTGAATGCAAACTTGGTATCAATCCTGTGATTCAGGACGATGTGCGCCAGTTCATGGGACAGAACCATTGCCAGCGCAGCTTCGTCAGGTAGCACATCGATTAAACCTCGGCTGATCACGATGGTGTGACCGATGGTGAACGATTCGAGCGGCGTGGTTAGAAGAACCCGGCAACGTACGTCCGGAATAATATCCAAGTTGTTAGTTATGCTCAGGTTGTTGACTACGGTCTGAAGCACCTTGTCAACCGGACCCGGAGGAGCAATAAGACCAATTTTCTGCAGATGGTCGATGGCATTATCTTCAGCGAGCCTCTCCCAGTCACGCTGTGCTTCCAAGGGTGTAGCCTGTGCCCGGACTGCCTGATCGTTGTCTTGAGCCAGGTCGACCCGTACGTCCGTGAACTCGGACTGATGCTTGATGTGTACCTCGTCGTAATCCCAGAATCTCGTCTGGGCTTTGAAGCGAGGCTGGATGAACGGCGGGAGGTCACGCTTACGCGAGGTTTCCTCGCTGTAAACATAGGAGGGTAGCCAGACGCCTGGCTGCATGTTCATGCGCCAACTGTCAAAGTGAAAATAGGAGTCGTAGTTCGACTTGTTCGAGTACGTGCCGTTGAACCGAACAATGTTGAAGTCGTGGTCCTCGACCCAGATGCGTCCCACGAACGATCCTTGGTGCGCTTTCTCCCTGGGTTGTACATCGACGACGATGCATCGCACTTCTCCTAAGAACTCCTGCCTCACAAAAGTGAAGAAGTAGTTATCTTTCTTGAAGTCGCGGTCGACTATCGCCATGTTGGCGAAGCCTGCCGGTACGTAGTGGCGCGTGAAGGCGTTCTTCCCGAGCATTTCGAACGGTGACAGGAAGCGGTGCACTGCACCCGGCTTGTCCTTCTGGAATACGTCCTCGTTCGTGCTCTCTCTCAAATCCAGCCGTCCCAGGAAGTATGTATCTGCGACGGGCCTGACATTATGCTCTTTGTCTTCTTGCATGTTCTGAATGTAGGTCTCGGCCAATGGATGGTACTGTTTGACATTCTCGATGAAAGAATGTTCCCGGGCGATCACCTTGTCTATCATTCGGTCGAAGGAGACTGGTGCAAGAACAGTAAGGTCCGCATGTTTGGTCATGCCGTAGTTGGCATAAATACTCACTACCGTGTCGTCTCCGCCTATCGCCGTTTGGTTCAGTAACGGTTGTCACGGTGAACGTGGCGCTGGTTTGGCCAGCTTTAATGGTCACGCTGGATGGAACCTTAGCCGCCGTCATTGGGTCTGCCGCAAGGGAGACTTCGATGTCTTCCGTAGTGGGCCTGGAAAGAGTGACTCGCCCCTCAATAGAGCTCCCGCTTGCCGCACTTGGAGCCGTAAGGCTTATGGAGTTCAGGGTGTCGGTCGTCTGACCGTGGGCTGGAATAGCAAGCTCGGCCAGCAGTATTAACGATACGATGGACAGGACCCGAAGAAACTTGAACGGCGTTTTCATAGAAAATATCCCCTTAGGATGCTAGTTCAAAGATGACGTGTACTATTGCTACTGAATCCACCAGTTGTCCGTTGCTCTCTGCCGGCTTAAACCTGATTTTTTCCGCAGCGCGTTCGGCCTGCTCATCAAGTCCGTGGCCCAAACCTTGAACTACGCTGAGCACGCGGACTTGACCGGAAGCGCTGAATCGCACCCGAACTAAGACTTCGCCTTGGATGCCTAGCTTACGGCCTTCCTCGGTATAGTCAGGTTTGTCGTGGCCGAGAATTTCCACTGGCTTGCCAGTGTCGTGCACGGGAGCATGGACTATTGCGGCGGTAACTGGTACGTCTGTTCGTAAATCGAAGCCGGACTGAGCGACAATGCCCGCTTTGCCGTGAGCGCCGCCTGTACCATTTCCGTACCCTGGACCGCTGGGCATGTCGAAAGATCCTAGCGATGAAATCGTCACTTTGCTTTTGTCGTCGCCATGGCCCTTCACACCGTTGGGATCGCCAAATCCGCCGGTCTGTACCTGCTCAGAAGGCAAAGATTTTGGCAACGTAGGCTTCTCCTTGACCGGAGTGAACGCGCCTACTTGTACTTGAGGTGCAAGCTTCGGAAGGGAGACGGGTGCTTCTGTCAGAATCGGAACCTCAGCCTTGATTTTCAGCTTGGGAGGTTCCACAAGGGCAGGGCGATTCACCGGAGGCAACTTGGGAATGACAAGCTCGGCAACCACAGGCGGCTCGTATGCCTTGATTTTCGGCTGCGGTCTCGCAAACGATGTCTCTGTTGATACCAGTGGCGTATAGACCAGTTTCTTTGCTGCTACTACGACTCTGTCTGGTTTGATAACACCAACATGAACCAGGCCTATGATGAGCATAACGTGCAACACGAATGATGCGAACAACGTCGGGTAGCTGAATTTCCGCTGGGGCAACAGCCCAATGGTCATTGTTTGTTTCATTGGCGATAAGTCCCCGACTGACATAGCTGTTAAACCACCGGCCGTTGTTTGACTGTTAACTGCTGCTTGGCTCCACCCTTTTGTTGATGGCTAAATGCATGCGAGACAACATGCTCGTGCGGAGTTGTCGACGGTCGCCGAGTATGCTGCACAATGGGAGCCGCAGGAACCGGCGGTGGGGAAAGAGCCGGAATCGAAAGCGTAATCGAATTTGTAAAGGCTACCGTTGCAAGCACGGCTACAGCTAGCGCTAACGATATATGGTCTCCGTACGGCCAGATGGACAACGCCAGAAACGCTGCCGAGACCTGGAGAAGCGGATAAAAACATACTAATTGTTCCCCCTTCTTCCGAATAAGTGCCATTCGTATGAAGTATTCAGAAATACCTTGAGGCCGTTGGCGCTGAGACCCGAGTTGAATCGGCTTTCATGCATCAAGCCAGCACCGAACTCGGTGTATATCTGCCCAATCGAAGCGCCGACCTTGACGCCGCCTCCAGCGATGTATCTGTTCTCCCAGTCATACCCTTGGCTATCATGCCCAAGCGTAATCTCCCCGTAGGGGATGATGGCTGCGCGCTTGAAACGGTGAATGACGAAGCCCTGGGTAGCGTAACCCTGTTCGATCAGGTCGCCGTGTTCCATTGGAGAAGTATGTCCAATGCTGGCCCAACTAGAACCGGGGAAGCGGTTTTTCGGATTGGCGATTGGTTGCCAGCCGAACCAGTCTGAAATGAAGTCCGTTCTGCCGCTTGCGCTGGAATCGCTAAACCTATTCTCATACGCGTAAGCGGTTCCCGCACTGATAACGCCAAAGCGGAAGAGCTTGTTGACTTTGATGCCGGTGCTGGGCTGAATCTGGTTGTCGTAGGTATAACCTTCACTGTCAATCAGCCAGCCAATCTCCATGTAAGGGGTGACAGTCAAGGAGTTATGCCACCCGGAGTAGACTACGGCCGATTGCTGGAAGTCCCACTGGGAAATCACATTGTTTTTTTCGACGGGGCTGTACGTACCGGTGGCACTCCACATCTGCCCAGGAAGCCCAACCGCATCGAGAATGCTGCCCTGTTCCGCGTGCGGCGGACTTTGCTGTCCCTGAGCGCATGGGATAATGCAGAGCATCCCTAGCAGCACCACAGCTGTGGTGGCCAGCGCAAGCCCGAATTCTGAATATCTTTTCATATTTTTCCTGGTCTAGTAACGCTTCACGGCGAACCACGTGTGAATCCGTCGCTGGCGAACTATTACACCCCAGAAGGCGGCCAAAAACACGCTGCAGTCGATAAGCCGCACTAAAGGGAACACTAGACAACTCGTCAGCACATCTACACGCCGGTCACACATCGCGCAAATGGTAGCTAGTAACACCTGGAAAGCAAACTCACCCACTACGATTCTGCCTGCCCAGATTGGATTTAAGATTAGCCACAGCGGGGTAAGTAGGATTATCGTCGCGAACAGGACCCCTTCGCCCATAAGCAACTTGTATTCGAGATCGATCCTGTTTAGCCCGCTGAGCATGCCATACTTCTTGCCTACCTGCCATGCACCTACGTCCCAGCGATACATTTGCTTGACATAGCCACGAAGATTGTTCGGATCTTGCGTGAAAACAAGTGCCTCAGGCTGATAAATAATCTTGCCCAGCTTTTTGCGGTGAACTTGAATGGTGCAGTCCATGTCCTCAACGATTGTGTCGCTGTTCCATTCCAGTTGCGCAAACACATTTGCTCGAAAGCTTGCGGCACAACCTGGAACGACAGTGACCACGCCCATATTGCTTTGGCCGCCCTTATATATAGCGTGGGAAATCCAGTAAGCCAAAGAGCGATAAGCGGTGAGCCAATTGTGAGGAACGCTCAATGCTCGTCCGCATACGGCTGCGACTTCGGGGTTACGGTATTCTGCAACGCACACCCGAAAGTAATCCACGTTGACTTCGGTGTCGGCGTCCATCAAGCAGACAACGTCGTAGTTTTCGGTCAGGCTCCAGTGCTCGGTAGCCCGTAAAATACTCTTCGCTTTGCCAATGTTCTTTTCGTTACGGAGGACATTGACTCCGTAGGAGCCGGCGATGCCGCCGGTTCCGTCACTGGAACCATCATCCATCACGTAGACATCAGCTTGGTCGACGCCCGCCGCGAGAATGCTGCGCACAGTCTTACCAATGCCTAGCTTTTCATCCTTCGCGGCTACGATGACACAAAACTTCACTTCAGCGTCTCCAGAACTGTCTAGTGCGACCGCAATTTGTTTCATAAGCGATTAGGAGGAGGTTGACTACGTAGGTGCAAGCGCGATACCAGTGCAGGGTGCAAAGTCCGACTGCCCGTGGGATCGTTGTGCTTTGGGCTGGCGCAACTCGCAACTCGCGCTAGCGAAACGACTTAGGCTGATGGGTGAGAGGTCCGCGGAAGCGCGGTTCCATTACCTTCTTTCGATCGAGGGGTTACTTGTGAGGCGTTACTGTGGTTATTCTGGCCCGCAGGGTTCTTGTCATCCAAGAGAAAACATGTTCCACACGTTCGTAAATTGGCCTAACCACAATCGAGCCGTCACTCAAGCTTAAGAAATGTTGGACGAGGTTGTGGAGAAAAGCCGAAGTTTGTCGCTTGGGGAATTAGGATCCGTAACAACTCGCCTGCGCTTGTGGAAGGAACAAGACCGCCAGGGTTATGGAAGAGGTTTTCCCTTTGTGGAAGAAGTCTTCCAACGGCACACAACATCTTGGTTACCGTCGTAACGCAAAAAGTAACACTCAGAGTAACCCGTTTGACAGACATCGCTCGTGCAGCTTTCTCACCTCCAATCAGGGTATAAGGTCTTTTCTTAGTACGAGTTCCAAACTGCGGGGGCTATCGCACTGACCCGCGGTTGTTCCGAGGTTCGCGGCCACGATCCGCTGGCACTGTAATTGCACTATCCTGTTGTGCAACTCCACCCACAAGCTATGGCAAAGTCTTTATATGCAGCGTTAGTGTTAATGAATAGTTTGTTGATGGGGTTGAGTCTTGCCCAGACGCCGACGCTTCGCGTACTGCCCTGGAACGACCATACCGCAGCCGTCTCGCTCACCTTTGACGATGCGAGGCCTGTGCACTTGGATGTCGTAGTTCCGGAATTGAACAAACGCCATCTAAACGCAACCTTCTTCGTCATCATTTCCAAGCTTACCCGCCTGGATGACTGGAGAAGAGTGCAAGCGCAAGGTCACGAGATTGGCAATCATTCCGTGACTCACGAGCATCCGGCTGAGTTAAACCGGGCGAGCGAAGAACTCGAGGTGGAAGACGCGAAGAAATTCTTAGACAGCAATTTTAGATCGGACATAGCTATTTTCGCGTACCCATATGCCGAGTTATCCCCTGGGTTAGTGTTCTGGGTGAAGAAGTATGACTTTGCGGCGCGGGGCTGGCAAGGGGAAGGCGAATCGGTTTACGTCACTGCGGACACCGAGCCTGACTGGTATAACTTGCCCAGCCAGCCGGCTTACACCAAATACGATGCTGCAGTTTACAGATCCTGGATCGACAAGGCTTTCGCGAAGCACGCCTGGACTATCTTTCAGATTCATGGCATCGGCGACCCCTCGACTGGATTTGAACCCATCCCTATCGACACTTTCCTTTCTTTATTGGACGATCTGAAGACGCAAGAATCCAGAGGCCTTTGGGTAGCTCCGTTCGGGACCGTGGCCGCCTACTTACGCGCTCAGAAGATTTTAGAAGCTGCAAAGCCGCAACTTCAAAACGGCCAGGAAAGATTCGTGTGGAAAGTACCCGACCCGTTCCCTTCCGGGGTGGTGCTCAAGGCTGCGATTGAAGGTGGAACGCACGTTCGTGTTTACCAGGGTAAGCGTGAGCTGCGTCCAGGCAAAGGTGGGATCTACTCCGTTTCCTTCGATTCTGAGGAACTGATTATCAGGGGTGCACTGTGAAGAGGTTCTGCGTGGTTACGGCAAAGGACGAGCAGTTAGGGATGAGCAAGACGATAAACAAGACGTTGAAAGCCACTTTCAGCCCCGGCACGTGCCGTGAAAGTAAGCATTACCTTCGAAGGGAAAATCTAGTGAAAAAGTTCGCTGCCGTGCTGTTCGTTGTGTTTATCTCGCTTCCACTCATCCAATGCGGTGGTGGAGCGACCGGATCCGGTGGAGGAACAACCCCGCCTACTTCACCTCCCGCCCCAACCAGCACCTCTTATCTCAATGGGCCGTGGTCAACGCTTCCTCAAACCATGCCCATCAATCCGATTCACGCGGCGCTGCTCCACACCGGAAAGATTCTGATAGTATCGGGCTCCGGCAACTGCCCGCCACAGCAGGCTGGTTGTCCGCAAGGGCCGCAGTATCCGCAGGGCGCTGCGCTTCTCGACTTGTCCAATAACAGCACCAGCACCATGCTCCACCACGTGGGACATGTTCTGCAATGGAATGTCGATCATGCAAGATGGCCGCGTCCTGATCAATGGCGGCACCCAGGGTTACGGAGCGCTGGCTGTGGTGGGCGTTCAGGGTGACATTCCTTTCACCGGTCTGCCCAACGCATCGATTTTCGATCCTTCCAGCGAGTCTTTCATCGACATAGCTCCTACGGCACATGGGCGTTGGTACCCAACCCTCACCGAACTTAACGACGGCACCATGATGACTACTTCGGGACTGAACGAGACTAACGGTACCGACAACAATACCAGCGAAATCTGGAACGGACAGCAATGGAGCGCAGAGATTCCGGGAAATCCTAACATCGCGAATTTTCCGGGCTTCCAATTTCCGCTGTATCCTAGAATGCACCTGCTTCCCACCGGGCACATTTTTTATTCCGCACCCTCCTCTGCGACTCTCGACTTCAATCCTACGAGCCAGATCTGGACATTGGTTGCGTGGACTATCTATCCCGGACAGAATGATCCAAACGGAGAGCGAACCTACGGTTCATCGGTGTTGCTCCCGCTCACACCGCAGAACAACTACAGCCCCAAGGTGATGATTATGGGCGGTGACAATCCCGCCACCAACACCACCGAACTGATTGACCTGAGTGCTGCGGGAGCACAGATCTCTGCTGCCTGCCCGACCTACGCTCCGTGTTGGGTGCAAGGACCGGCCATGGCTCAAAGCCGCGTCGAAATGGAAGCCACACTGCTGCCAAACGGCAAGGTGCTGGTGGACGCGGGCTCTGCCCAGGACGAGGATGCGACGACGGCGAGCTTGCAAGCGGAGATTTACGACCCGGTATCCAATTCATTCTCTTCGGCCGGCAGCAACGCTTTCCCCAGGCTCTATCACAATATCCAGTTGCTCCTGCCCGACGGGACAGTTCTACTTACCGGGGGCAACCCCGCCCAGGGTGTCTTTGAAAACCATATCGAAATCTATCAGCCGTCCTACCTTTTCAATGCCGATGGGAGTCCGGCCACCAGACCGCAGTCTGCGACCAACCCACCGAGTTCGATCACCTATGGTCAGTCATTCACTCTGTCGACCCCGGATGCTTCGACAATCTCATCTGTGGTGCTCATGAAGGCCGGCTCAGTGACCCACTCTTTCGACATGGATCAACGCTATGTTGGTCTGTCGTTCACCATGGGGCAGACATCCGGGAGCCTTAGCGTCACCGCCCCCTCCAACTCGAACATCGCGCCTCCCGGCTACTACATGCTGTTCCTGGTAAACCAGACCGGCACACCCTCACTCGCCTCATGGGTGCAGGTTTCCGGCCCGGCTGCTCCGGTCGCCAATGTGGAGTTGCATCCCGAACGAGTACCCACGCCTGCTTATATCTTCCAACGCAAGCAGGTTACCGAGTCACCGTTGATTCTGCGCAAGGAAATGCACATCCACTAAACTGACGGAAAACCGATGGCTTCCAGGGCAAGTTGCCCTGGAAGCGTCACTCAGAGCACCAAACCATAGCGTGGCAGGAGTACTTGTCGCAGCGAAGTGCTCCTGAATCTTCTTCCAGCGTGAAGTTCTCTCTCTGCGGCTTCTAAAGTCTGACAAGAACCGACCTGGCGAGCCCGCCGCTAGTCTTGGCGGAGTCGTGTGCCACGCCTCTGATGTGCCTTATTTCCGCAACCTACGCACGACAACGGGCGACTCCCGCCCTGGCGCAAGCCATCCCGATAGCCTCCGGAACATTCTGAAAAACCCTCGCCTGCGAATTACATTCAGCTTTTCTGAGTTCCGATTCCGCTCTCTCCCTGGCCATCGAAAGCCTTAAAGCAGTCTGCACCATTTACGTTGCAACCCCCTCAAACCACGCCAGATGTACTTCCGAGTTTGACCCGCTTCCTCATCCCAGCGTAGAGTCTCACTTCGATCCGTCATTCCTGGTCTTAGCGAAGGAACTCCCTTGTGGGGCTCCGCGTTTGTAGTGTGTTCGGTTCACGGCGGCGCAGGGTACTGGTTTTTTCGTCGGTCCGCAGCTTGGGCCGAACAGCTTGGGTCTTCCTTGACGCGGTTACGGTCGAATTTGCTGCTGACGAGGCGGGTCGAGTTGCTTGAGGACTTCAACACGGTCAAAAGATCTCAAAGAAATTGTTCGCCATTCTATCGGGGACTGAAATTCGATAAAAGGTGGGAGAGAAAGAACAATGAAGAACGTAATTCCCGTAATGCTCCTCGTCGTAAGCGGCACGACACTGATTCAAGCACAGCTACAGGCACCTAGGAGAAGCAGAGCATCAGATTCCTTGTCTTCAATTAGTTTCAGTGCTTCGAGCGTAGTCGGAGGAAACCCTCTGATTGGGACTGTCCACCTGACCACGCCTGCGCCATCGGAAGGAGCAGTAGTTACCCTGGCTCTCGACGATTCCGGCGATTCATGCGTCATACCCGTCAGCGTATTTGTTCCGCCCGGCTCCACTTCCGCGAGCTTCGGAATACAGACCAACGCTACCTCAGCGAACGTTACGGTGACAATCCGGGGCACCTTTGGCGTTACAAGGCGCGCCTCGTTCGTAATCACGGATGCTGCTTCCGCGCCGACACCAACCCCAGATGAACCTCAAGCAGAGCTGACGAGCACGCCAACTTTTGAGGATCACTTCAACGAGGGTGTATTAGACACATCCAAGTGGGTGGTGTCGAATTACCAGAGCAATAACTACGCAGGCGGCGGCAGCAATGTTACGTTCTCGCCCAACAACATAGATTTGAGCGGGGGGAGCCTGCGCATGGAGCTGACGCAACCAACCGCCGGCACGTCGACTGGCGCTGAAATCACCACAAAGCTTAGCTTCGGTTACGGCACCTATCAGTTCTCGATGCGAGCCGGGTCTACTGCGCCAATTTCCAGCGGCACGGGTACGACCGAGAGCGGGCAGATCAGTTCCACATTCATTATCCATAACCCTCCGCCCACCTACGCATCCGTCACAGAGATTGACGCCCCGGAGATTGAGGGGTTGTCCGCTCGGAACGACGACATCGAGTGGACCGTGTGGAAGAACAGCACGGCAACAGATCCAACTCCGGAGTACAACGTGGTGTTGAATCCTGAGGACGCGTTCCACGTTTACACGTTCGTGTGGTCGGCGACCAGCATCAAGTTTTACATCGACGGTGTCCTCAAGTCGACCTGCACTTCGGGAATCCCAACGGTAGCCGCGGTCATAGATATCAACTTCTATGGCACCAACGATACCAAGTGGGGCGGGCTCGCAACCGTGGGCGTCACGCGCTACATGTACGTAAACGGCGTCAGGTTCTTCGCAGCAAACTAGCCTGGAAAGGCAGGGCCGCCCGGGTTCGGGCGGCCCACGAAATAATGGAATTATTCTGAAAATCGGCTAAGGCACTGTCTTGTCCATCCTCACTGATACTGTTGCCAATCCACCGAGAAAACTAGGTAGTTGATGAGAGGCACCCGCAGCGAGCAGTTCTCCCGCACCGCCTGAGGCGAGGAGTACGGAAGATCCTCGACCGCTGCGATTGGGCGGAGTTGCTCCGTCTCAGAATCTGACATGGAGAGGGTTGGAGTTCGCGCCAGTCCGGCTCTCGCTCTTCATTTCTCTCTATGAAAATTTCCTGTTTCGTGAAAGGATTTAGTCCTCGTCCAAATGAAGACCTTCCCTCTTACACGCAACTGGAGGCGGGTTCATTTTCGCTCCGAGCGCAAGCCTAAACTGGGCTCCGCGCGCGGACTTGTAATGCGTGGATTGCTCGCCGCGAGCGCTTCCGCAGTTTCCTTCTCCTCCGCTGGGCACGCACAGCAGACTGATCCGGCGAATCCTGTGGTGGTGCAACCGGGTGCGCCGGGCGCGCCGAGCAAAACGCTGCCGTCGTCGACACGAGCCACCCTGCCGCCACGGTCGCCAAGCGGACGTAGAGTTCATGCAGGGCATGATCCTGCATCATGCACAAGCGGTAGAGATGACGGCAATGATTCCGTCGCATACGCAAAACAAAGACCTGCGTTCATTGGGGGCGCGTATCAGCAGCTCGCAGTCGGACGAAATCAAGTTCATGAAGCGCTGGCTGGCCGCCCGGGGCGAATCAGTTCCGAAGGCGATGCCGAGAATGCCGGGCATGGACATGTCTCACGACGCATCGCACGAAAGCATGGCACTGATGCCCGGAATGCTTACCCCGCAGCAGATGGAAGCGCTGCGGAAGGCGAAGGGCAGCGAGTTTGACCACTTATTTTTGGTCGGGATGATACAACATCACAACGGCGCGTTGACCATGGTGAAGGATCTGTTCGACACCGCAGGCGCGGGACAGGACGCCGAGCTGTTCAACTTCGCGACCGATGCGGACAATACGCAACGAGCCGAGATACGTATCATGGAAATCATGTTGAAGAAAGAGCCACCTAGAGGAGAAACGATGAACCGATTGCCCAGTCTTGCCCTGTGTGTGGTGTGGGTCGCACTTATTTCTTATTTCGCTGTAAACCGAACGCAGGCGCAAGCGGCGGCGCCCGCGCCTCCGCCACAGGAACAGGTGCAGAAGCCCGCGACCCCGCCCTCCGAGAAGGATGCAAAAGACGCTGAGGATGAAGAGGGGGATCCATTCGCTCCAGAGCCGGCCCCGACGCTGCCGCCGGGGATGACGGGGTCGGATGCGAATGATCCGCGCGCCAAGCTTGCACCGGGACTTTATGACGCGGGCGAAACTGCGATGGGCATCGAGCACCTCCTGCTGCTCAAGAAGCCGGACGCGTTTCAACTCGGGGCCACGGATCCGGATGATCCGAAGGTTGAGAAGATAGTTGGACAGCTCGGCATGGGGAACAATAAAAAGATTCCAAAGTCAGTGCACTTGCTGATTGCGCAACTTGCTTTTGCCAACTCGGACCTTGCCTTCCAAGGCAACCACTTGTTCCAGGGAAATTTTTATGGCGTGAGTATCTACGACATCGCCAATCCAGCGAACGCGAAATTGCTGACGTCATTAGTCTGCCCGGGCGGACAGGGTGATGTCTCGGTGTACAAGAATCTGCTGTTCATGTCGGTGGAGATGCCGAATGGACGCCTGGATTGCGGCGTTGAGGGATTTCCGCCGGAGCCTCCTCCGCCCGCGGACGAGGAAAAAGACAAAGATCACGACAAAGACAAAGCTACAGATCAAAATAAAGACAAAGACAATAAGGACGATAAGGAAAAGGAAAGAATGCACCACATTCCAGTGGCGCAGAAGGACCGTTTCCGCGGCGTAAGAATCTTCGACATTTCCGACATCAAGAATCCAAAGCAGGTAGCAGCGGTGCAGACGTGCCGCGGATCGCACACGCACACCCTGGTGACCGATCCGAACGACAAGGAGAATGTCTACATCTATGTGTCGGGAACTTCGTTTGTGCGTCAGCCGGAAGAACTGGCCGGGTGCTCGGGAGAAAAACCGGACAAAGATCCGAATACGGCGCTGTTTCGCATCGATGTGATCAAAGTTCCAGTGGCTGCGCCGCAGGACGCGAAGGTCGTGTCGAGTCCGCGGGTATTTATCGATCCGCGCACCGGCGCGATCAACGGCCTGAATAACGGCGGTACCCATGGCAAGAAGGGCGCGGAGAAGCCGGCGGACACCAACCAGTGCCACGACATCACCGTGTACTCGGCGATCGGGTTGGCAGCGGGCGCGTGCTCCGGAAATGGAATTTTGCTTGACATCAAGGACCCGGTACATCCCAAGCGAGTGGATGCCGTGAATGATCCGAACTACTCCTACTGGCATTCGGCTTCGTTCTCGAACGATGGCAGCAAAGTCGTGTTCACCGATGAGTGGGGCGGTGGCCTGGGGGCGCGCTGCCGTCCGAACGACCCGAACAAGTGGGGCGCGGACGCCATCTTCCGTCTGAAGGACGACAAGCTGAGTTTCGCGAACTACTACAAGCTGCCGGCCGCGCAGGGCGATACGGAGAACTGCGTGGCGCACAATGGTTCTCTGATTCCGGTTCCCGGCCGCGATATTGAAGTGCAGGCCTGGTACCAGGGCGGGATTTCGGTGATGGACTTCACCGATCCGGCGAACCCCTTCGAGATTGCCTACTTCGATCGCGGGCCCATTGATCCGAAAATGTTGGTGCTCGGAGGCGAGTGGTCCGCGTATTGGTACAACGGCTACATTTACGGTTCGGAGATTGCGCGCGGCTTGGACGTGTTTCAACTGACGCCGACCAAGTTTCTGACGCAGAACGAAATCGACGCGGCCAAGACGGTTCAGGTGGCTGACCTGAATGTACAGAACCAGCAAAAGATCGAGTGGCCGGCAAAGTTGGTCGTGGCGAAAGCGTACGTGGACCAGTTGTCGAGGTCGCAGGCTCTGCCTGCAAGCCGAATCGCAGAGCTGCAGAAGGCGATTAACAGCGCAGAGAAGTCGCACATGAGCAAGAGCAACATGGCGAAATTGAAGGCTATGGCGCCTTCGTTGGAACAGAGCGCAGCAACCGCGAAGACCCCGGCCGACTCAATGCGGATGCATGCGCTGGCAGAGGTTCTGAAGCATCCGTCCGCTTGAGGCGGGATCGGGAATCTACTACCCACTTTCCTGACCAGCAAAACCGATACCGGATGCGGGCAGTCCTGCCCGTCACTCGGGAGCCATCGGAGCGGAGTTTCGCGGTATTCGGTCAGTAGTAGAATCGCTCCCGAATCTGGCGCTATGTAGTAGATTGTGATGGTTCAACGGTCGCATTCCAGAAGGTGGAGGTAACAGTGGCACTCACAATCACAGGTCTTTCCAAGACTTACCCGAACGGTGTAAAGGCGCTTAAGAACCTTTCCCTCTCCATCGGCAACGGCATGTTCGGCCTTGTGGGCCCGAACGGAGCTGGCAAGAGTTCTCTGATGCGAACCGTTGCCACGCTTCAGGACCCCGACTGCGGCTCAGTCCACCTCGACGGCATCGACGTACTGCGTCAGAAAGACGAGGTCCGCCGCATCCTTGGTTACTTGCCGCAGGAGTTTGGTGTTTATCCTAAAATTTCCGCACTGGACATGCTTCACCATCTCGGCGTCATGAAGGGCATGACTTCCTCGGCTGAGCGCAAGCAGACGGTCGACGCACTGCTGCAGCAGACCAATCTCTGGGACGTACGCAAGAAAGCCCTTTCCACCTATTCCGGCGGCATGAAGCAGCGCTTCGGCATCGCGCAGGCGCTTCTGGGCAATCCCCGCCTGATTATTGTCGACGAGCCCACCGCTGGCCTGGACCCCGCCGAGCGCAACCGCTTCCTGAACCTTCTATCTTCCCTGGGGAGCGACCGCACGGTCATTCTCTCGACGCACATTGTTGACGACGTGCGCCAGCTCTGCCCGCGCATGGCGATCATCGCATCCGGCGAGTTGCTGCTGGAGGGCGCCCCCAACGAGGCTATAGCCGCGATTAACGGCAAGATCTGGTCGAAGATAGTCGCTACCGACGATGAAGTTCGCGCATTGGAAGCGCAGCTTCACGTCATCTCCACGCACCTGGTGGGCGGACAGCACGAGGTTCGCGTATTTGCCGAGACGGCTCCGGGAAGCGGGTTTAGCGTGGTCGAATCCGAGCTTGAAGACGTGTATTTTCTCAGTCTTTCGCAGCGGGCCAAGAACCAGCCGGTGAACTAACACGCTGAATCTGGAGGAGCGGAGATGTCGCTATTTTGGGAGTTCTTCACCTTCGAACTCAAGTTCCGGTTCAAGAGCCTGTCGACCTACGTTTACTTCTGCCTCTGGCTTTTCTTCTCGTTCCTGTGCGTTGCCTCAGAAAGCTTCGGGCCCATCGGCGGCAGCAATGGCAAGGTTTTGCTCAATGGCGCTTATGCCAACACCTTCAATGACATTTTTGTCGCGCTGTTCGGTGTGATCGTCATTGCCGCCATCTTCGGGACATCGATTCTCCGCGATTTTCAGCGCGACACGTATCAGATCCTGTTCACCCAGCCGATTTCTAAGTTCGCCTATCTGGGCGGACGCTGGGCGGGATCTTTTGTAACAACCGTATTCGCTTTCTCGAGCACGATGTTAGGCACTTACCTCGGCACCTTCGCGCCGTGGGCAGACCACACGCGCATCGGTCCGAATCATTTCTGGACCTACTTCCAACCCTTCGTCTCGATCCTGGTGGTGCAGATTTTCTTTATCGGCTCTGCATTCTTCGCCGTCTCCGCGCTCAGCCGGAGAATATTCGTCGTGTATTTGCAGGGCGTGGCGCTGTTCATGGTTTACCTGATCGGCCTTACGGTATTTTTCGCGACCCGGTCTCTCGAGCGCTTCTGGTCCGGCATTTTCGACCCCGTCGGGGTCATCTTGCTCAACGACATCACACGCTACTGGACGGTGGTGGAAAGAAACACTCTTTTTGTCGGCTGGTCGCCCGCCCTGGCGGGGGGCGTATTCCTCTACAACCGCCTGCTTTGGATCGCGGTCGGAGCCGTGTCACTCATCACAGTGTGGGCGCTATTTCCCATGTCGGTTGAGGCCTTGACGGCCCGTTCGCAAGGCCGGCGCGCCGCCAAAGCAAAGGAGCAGGATCTCACGGAGGCAGCGCCGGTCCGATCATTGGTCGCAGCTCGCCTGCCCCACGTTCATCAAGCCTTCGGGTTGCCCACCACGTTCGCCCAATACCTTTCGCTCTCGCGTCTTCGATTGCGCAACATACTCCGCGACGTCGTGTTCTGGGCGATCGTTGTCCTGCAAATTGCCTTCGCGGTGAACAACGGCTATTTTGCCGGGCGCGTCGCCGAGCAGAACGTCTGGCCCGTAACGTACCTGATGGTTCAGGCTGTTGAAGGCAGCGCGCTGCTGTTCCTCTACATTGTCGCTGCGCTCTATGCCGCGGAACTAATCTGGCGCGAACGCGATGCCAACTTCAGCGGCATCCATGATGCGCTGCCCATGCCCGAGTGGATTGACTGGCTCTCGCGCTTCACTGCGATCGCCGTCGTCGAAGCCTTTCTTCTCGCGGTCGCCATGCTGATGGGCATCGTCATGCAGACCATCGCTGGCTACTACCACTACGAGATCGTCCAATACCTGAAGGAGCTTTATGTCATCACTTACCCGCAGGTACTCGCCTTCGCCCTGCTCGCCCTTTTCATACAGACCGTGGTCTCGAACAAGTTCGTAGGACACGCCATCGTAATCGGCATCGTCGTTATTGTGCCGATCCTCTTCAGTTTTGGATGGGAGAACTCCCTCTATCTGATCATCACGGTTCCGGCGTACACCTACTCCGACATGAACGGCTACGGCCACTTTGTTCCGGCGCTGTTCTGGTCGATTGTCTATTGGGTGGCGATGATGGCCGTGCTGGGGGTGTTTTCCATCGCCCTGGCCCGGCGGGGAGCGGAGGATTCGGTGCGGGCTCGCGCAAAACTGGCTCTCCGGCTGGCGCCCCGGCTTGCGCCATTCGCTCTGCTGTTTGCCGTGATTGCCGCCGGCGCGGGCGGCTGGTATTTCTACAATGCGCACGTTCTCAACGAGTACCTCGATTCCAAAGCGCGCCGCGTCATCCAGGCCGGTTACGAACGCCAATACAAGCAGTACGAAAACCTGCTCCAGCCCAAGGTGACGGCAGTCGATGCCACCATCAACATCTATCCCGAGCGCCGGTCCTTCGACGGAAGCGTCCGCATGACGCTGCAGAACAAAACGGACCAGCCCATCCCGCAGATCCACATCACCGATCTAAGACAGTCGGTCAGTAACCTGCAATTCGACCGCCCGTTCCACCTGGTCAGCGCGGCACCGCGCAACCTTTACGCCATTTATGCGCTGGAGCAGCCTTTGGCGCCCGGCGAAACCATTACGCTCACCTGCAACGTCGGGCATCAAACCCGAGGCTTTCGCGACAACAACGAGCCTCCGGAGTTTGCCTATAACGGCACCTTCTTCGACTCCGATTACGTGCCCTTTGTCGGTTACAACACGAACGTCGAGCTTGACGATCCCCGGCGGCGCCGCGAGGAGAAACTTCCGCTTCTGGAGGAGATGGCTCATCGCGGTGATCCCGTGCACTCCGTGAATAACCTTTTCGTCCGCGGCGAATCCGACTGGATCACGTATCACACCGTGGTCAGCACGTCCCCGGACCAGATGGCGGTCGCTCCGGGATACCTGCAGCGCGAGTGGCAGGCCGATGGCCGCCACTACTTCGAGTACAGCATGGGTTCGACGCACATCGCCGATTTCTTCTCGTATATCTCGGCACGCTACCAGGTGCGCAAGGAGACGTACCATGGACCTTACGGCGACGTCGCTCTTGAGGTCTATTACGATCCCGCGCACACCTATGACGTCGACGATATGCTGGCCAGCTCCCGCGCCGGGCTCGACTACTATCAGCGCATCTACAGCCCCTACCAGTTCAAGCAATTCCGCATCTTCGAGTTTCCCCGCTACCGCGGTTTCGCGCAGTCTTTCCCGAACACGGTTCCGTATTCGGAAGCTATCGGCTTCATCGAGCGCGTCGTTAAACCCACCGACATCGACTTCACCTACTTCGTCACCGCCCACGAGCTTGGCCACCAGTGGTGGGGGCACCAGCTCATTGGCGCTGACGTGGAGGGCTCCAACATGATGTCGGAAAGCCTGGCCGAGTACTCCGCCTTGCAGGTAATGTCGCACAAATATGGCCGCGATTTAATGCATCGCTATCTGCGCCATGAACTCGATCAATACCTGCGCGGCCGCGCCGGCGAAACGCGCCACGAACCGCCTCTCGCCTTGGTCCAACGCGAGCCCTACGTCTGGTACCAGAAGGGCGGCCAGATCCTCTACACCCTGGCCGACTATATCGGCGAAGATAGGCTCAATCTCGCGCTCCACAACTTCCTCATGCAGTACCGCTACGCCAACGCCACCAATCAGGTCGACGCACAAGATAATGCGCGCGACGCGGCAGCCGCGGACAAGACTTATCCCGATACCCGTATGCTGGTGGAGGCCATCCGCGCCCAAACCCCGCCTGAGCTGCAATATCTGGTCGACGATGGCTTCAACCGCATTATTCTTTACGACAACAAAGCCGTCTCCGCCACTTCACAGAAAACTCCTGATGGAAAATACAAGGTCACTCTTGAGGTGCAGGCTCGCAAGGTGCAGGCCGATGGCAACGGCGCGGAGACTCCCGTGCCGCTCGCCGATTACATCGAGATTGGTGTCTTCAGCGGCAAGAAGGATGAGGAAAAGCCTCTCTATCTCAAGAAGGAGAAATTCACCGAGGAACACAAAACCTTCGTGATCACCGTCGACGAAGCGCCCACCCTGGCGGGCATTGACCCCTACAATAAGCTTCTTGACCGGAATGCCGACGACAACATGATCGAGGTCGCTAAGCAATGAATGATCGCGCTTCCGGGGCGAGTTGGTCGAATCCGGAAGCTATCCGTCAACGGGCTTATAGAAAGTGAAGCTGGACGCGTCTCCGGTCGGTTTAAAGGCGAGATTCGCCGAATTGCCGGAATTCTTCCGGCTCCGAAGCGGTCGCTGCGGAATTCTTGACTAATTCTGGCACGATTAAACACCGAGGATGTTTCCACAACCTTAGCGAAATCGTCGGACTAACAGGGTGTGCCGATCTGAACGATACAGGCCGAGCACATAAAGCGTGGCTTTTCCCTTGGTCGAATAAATGACTTGGCGGATCCTGAGCAGCGGCTCATTGCGCGCAACTTTCAAGAAGATTTGCGGTCGCGGGGGCGGCGGCGGTCGCATCCATTTCTTCGTCGGCATACGCGATTTGGATCCCGTGATCGGCCTCCAACATAGAAAACAGCGACCCACGAGCAACGGCGTTGCGGGTTATACCGCCGAACTCCTCGGCAGAAAGATAGCAGGTTTCAACCGCGAACGGTTCGTCAGCTGCAATCCTGAGTCGTTCCAGCTTGAGCAGGCGAGTGTTGGCCGCTAGAGCCAGACGAGCCGCAACTTCTTGTTCGTTGTCAACCACGCCGAACGATAGAACCTTTGAGCAGGCCGTCAAACTTCGACTGGCCATCTGCTCGGTGAAACTGGTGAGCTTATTGAAATGGACTTTGGGTGGCGCCACAAATGTTCCGGCGCCGCGCCTGCGCTGCACCATGCCCTCCCGTTCGAGCGCAGTTAAGGCATGACGCGCCGTCATCAGACTCACCTGGTGAATCTTCGCCAGCTCCCGTTCCGAATCGACTGCATCTCCCGGTTTCAACTGCCCGTTTTCAATGCGCTTCATGATCGTAGCTTGGATCTTCTGGTAGGCGGGCATTCCATTGGTGCGGTTGTTTGGCATGAATTCCCCAGTCGTTCGTCCCGATAGGAACGTGTACCTCTCCTAAAGATGTGCTATAGAGCCGAATCCAAACGAAAACGGGCGGTCCGTGCTGGCCCTAATGCACTCCTCTTTCCTCTGTACTATAGAGCTTTCAGAACAACCCCTCGGCGAAACCCTATACAAATGAGCACTCACCATAAACCTTCGCCATGAAACTTGTAAAGAGCGGATGCAGGAAATGGCGTCGTATTTGGTCATTTCATACCCAAACACTCTCGTTCCTTTATATTCAGCCGCTCGTTTTCCACAGCCCCGTGACCAGGCGCCCTGCCCGGGACGCCAGCTCTCCTGCCGGTGCTATAGATTAAGACTGAACCGATAGAGAAATAAAATTTCAGCTATCGGTATTTTCTTCTTGACGACCCCCCTGCAATTACTATATAGCATTGTCCTAATCTAATTGCACTAGATTTATTTGGGTTCGGTTTCACTAAAGCGTCTTCCGGAGGTTCTGCGATGCGAAAGTCAATGTGGGTTGGGATTGTGCTACTGGTTGGGATGCTCGGCGCACTGCAGTCGGCGTGGGGCCAGGAAGTAACTGCGTCCATCGTAGGCAAGGTGACCGATTCGAGCGGTGCGCCCCTCAAGGGAGCCGTGGTCAAAGCCACGGACGTGGATCGCGGAACGGTCTGGAATGCCGAAACCAATGAGACCGGAGACTACAACCTGCTGCGCCTTCCGGTGGGGCAATACGGTGTCAAAGTGACTGCACCGGGTTTCGAGACTACCGCGTATCCGCCGTTCACTCTTGTGCTCAACCAGACCGCACGCGTGGATGTGCAGTTGAAGGTGGGCAAGGTGAGCGAAACCGTGGAAGTGACGGGAGCGGCGCCGATTCTTCAGACGGAGAGCACCGAAGTCAGCACCGTGATCGATTCCAACACCATATCGTCGATGGCGTTGGTTTCGCGGAATTACCTTCAGTTGACGCTACTTGCTCCCGGAGCGACCACGCCCTCGATTAGTGAATTCACCAACCCCGGGTTGATCACTGCCTCCGGCCGTCCGTATATCAATGGGAACCGCGAACAGGCGAACGCATTGCTGCTGGATGGTATTGATGCCAGTGAAAATGCCAACAACGAGGTTGGATACACGCCCGAGTCCCGACGCGATTCAGGAGTTCAACATGATTACCCAGAATGCGTCGGCCGAATTCGGGAGTTACGAAGGCGGCGTGATCAGCACGACCATCAAGTCCGGGACCAACCAATTCCACGGCAGCGTCTTCGAGTTTTACCGGGACGGCAATCTCAATGCGAACAACTGGGCGAACGGCCTGGTAACTCCCGCCACTCCCAGCCCAGGGCTGGTATACAACCAGTTCGGGGTTGCGGTGGGCGGACCAATCATCAAGAACAAACTGTTCTTCTTCGCCGACTACGAAGGCCAGCACTTCGATACCCCTCCTTCCCCCGGGACCGTCTTTGTCCTGACCAGCGCGGAACGGACCGGCGACTTCGGCACGCTCTGCACCAGTAGTGGCTCATTCAATGGTGCCGGCATTTGTACTGGAGGAACCCAGCTTACAGATCCGAACAATGCGAACGCTCCGATCCCGTTCAACAACTTTGCCAACGCCTCGCCCGCTTCGCAGCCCGAGAACCCTGTAACCGCAGCATTGTTCAACGGGATCGCCCAGGGCAGCGCTCAAGGAAATATTACGGCGCTGAACGGCCAGCAGATCAACAACGATCAGGGCGATCTGAAGATCGACTACAACTTCTCCGATAGGGACCGCGTGAACGGCCGCTGGTCGCAGGGGCACATTCGTAATCCGTTCAGCAGCACCTTCAACCTTTCGGCCGTCACCCCGGCAACCGAGCCCGTGCGCAACTTCAGCACCCAATGGCTGCACACGTTCAACAGCAGTTTGCTCAATGAACTCCGTCTCGGCTTCAACGTCGTAGATTACAACCAGACCGGCGGCGTCGCCGGCAGTGTGGGCAATCTGGCGGAGAAGATCGGCTTAGTTGGTGGGAACGCCTTTGCTTCGGGCCTGCCCAATCTCGTTGCCGGCCCGTTGAACATCGGCTCTAACGACCTTATCCAGGGCTTTCACACCTCGACTCCGCAGGCCTCTGACAGTTTTTCCATCACACGCGGACGTCATCAGTTCAAGGTCGGTTTCCAATACGAGCGTCTCCGGCTTGACAACGTGTACACCGGAAACTCCGGCGAACTCGGCATGATCACTTTCAACAGCTTGACCGGCAACCCCCTCGGGGATCTGTGGATGGGTAATGTTTCGACATCCGCTCGAGGCGATATTCCGCCCAACTTCGGACGCCGTGCCAATGTCTTCGGCATATTTGGCCAGGATGATTGGCGAATCACGGATACGATCACGCTGAATCTGGGCCTGCGCTACGAGGACCACACCCCGTTCTATGAGATTCACAATAACGAGGTAAACTTCGCCGGCGGCGGACTGGTGGCAGGCGGGTTACAGGTTGAGCATGGGAACAACGCGCTGTACAACAACTATACGGGCATTGGCAATCTGCTGCCTCGCATCGGGATTGCATGGTCGCCTGCTGCTTTACACAACAAGACTGTCGTGCGGTTCGGCTACGCAATCTCTGAATACACGGAGGGCGGCGGCGTGGGTGAGCAATTGACCGCGAATTATCCGTTTACGTCAGCCAGTTTCAATGCCAGCACCCCCGCCGCGATTGGCAATCTCGGCAATGTTTTTGCCAACGCCGTCGTCACGCAGCCCTGTCCGGATATCACCGTGTCCTGCTACAACGGCCCTGTGGGTCCACCCCCGGGAAATTCGGGAGCATTTACATGTTCGATCCCAATTTCCGTCCTGCCCTCGCGCAGCAGTGGAACCTGACCCTCCAGCAACAGCTCAGCAACTCCACCACCTTCCAGATTGGCTATGTTGGCCAGCATGGCACACATCTGTACAACTTCATGGAGTACAACCAGACGCCACTACTCGACGGCGCTGGTAACATAATCAAGCAGCCTGGCGTGCTGGGCACGCCCGGCACTCCCTACTATCTCTCGGGCGATCCCGCACTACTCAACGGGACTACTGGTTCGAACGGAATCACCTTCGCTCGAGGCAACGCTTCCAATGCAGATCAGAAATATGACGCGCTCCAGGCCGTGCTGCAACACCGCATGGCCAAAGGCCTGGATGCGCAGGTCGCGTACACCTACTCGAAATGCCTGAGTAACTCCGGTGGCTTCTATGGAACCTGGGGCGCCACTCAGACATCCCATGGTCAGGTTGGCTGGACGAGCATCTTCGCCCCACGCATGGACTGGGGACCGTGCTTCTTCGACGAGACTCACATCCTCACCAGCTACGTGACTTACCAACTGCCGTTTGGCCGGGGCAAAACCTTCGGCAACAATATGAACCCGGTCCTGAACGGGGTCGTTGGAAACTGGCAAATTGGCGGAATCGTAACTGTGCACTCGGGCAATGCGATGTCTGACTTCACCGGATGGGGCGCAGACTATGCCGGCGATGCCACCACCGGCGCTTCTGAACTCTTTGGCGGGGACCGCACCAACTGCAACGGTTCGGTCAATTACACGAAGAACTTTGTACCAGCCGCCGGGGCAACGCCCGCTTACATCCAGTGGTTCGATCCTTCCACTTTCTCACCGACGACACAGGGCCCCGGCGGTCAAGTCTCCTATGGCACTTGCGGCCAGGGCGGCATCCGCGGACCACGATACGCTGATGTGGATCTGAGTCTGCATAAGGCATTCGTGGTGACGGAGCGGATGGGGCTCGAGGTCCGGGCGGAAGCCTTCAACGCATTTCAACCATCCCAGCCTGAATGCGCCCGACCTTACTTTCACGGATGGTAATGTACGAGGCTTCGGGGCGATCACCGGCGCGGGGCCGTCACGTCAATTCCAACTCGGTTTGAAGTTTACGTTCTAAAGTTGGCAGAAACCGACAAGGCAGGCGTAACCCGCCTGCCTTTTTTATTCTGGGGCTTACGACAAGTGCCCGAGCCTCGCAGCTACAAGCTCTGCGGTACCGCGATTCCGCTCGATTTCGCGTTGGTTTCATTCTATGATTCTTTCTATGGCCCGCTGTGCCAAGGTAATCGCCTTCCTGTCTCTACTGCCATGCTTGTCGTTTCCTTCACCTGCGCAATCGAAAGCTGGGGCTTCGGCTGGCCCCTCCGCGGCCGCGGAACACGCGGTCGGCCTCGCTACGGCAGGCCATTGCGCTGAGGCGCTCCCGGAATTGCGCAAGTCGGTTCGCAACGTTACGGAGAGCGACCTGAAGAAAAGAGCCGGACTCGCGGGTGTCCGCTGCGCGATGACTCGCAACCAGCCTTACGACGCCGTAGAATTTCTGCAGATTTTGCGCCGCGATTTCCCGCGCGATCCCGAGGTGTTGTACCAGGCCACGCATGCCTACTCCGACCTTTCCACGCGAGCTTCTCAAGATCTTCTACAGGAAGCGCCATTCTCCTATCAGGTGCATGAACTCGGAGCCGAAGCGATGGAGGTTCAGGGCAGATGGGATGATGCTGCCGGGGAATATCGCAAGATTCTCGAAATCAATCCCACTTTGCCCGGGATTCATTACCGCCTGGGGCGCGTTCTGCTGTCGAAACCCAGTCCGCCTCCCGAACTCTTGCAGGAGGCGAAGCTGAATTTCGAGCAGGAGCTGAAAATCGATCCGCAAAACGCCGGCGCAGAAGGCGTTCTGGGTGAGCTTGCCTTGCAGGCCAATCAGTGGCCGGATGCCATCGACCATTTTACCCGCGCCACCAAACTGGACAACGGTTTCGCCGAGGCGTATGTCGGACTGGGATCTTCGCTGATCGCGGAAAAGCGATTTCCTGAAGCGGTCCCGGTTCTGGAGACGGCGGTGAAGCTGCAGCCGGACAACCCGACCGCTCATTACAATCTGGCGATTGCGTTGAGCCGAACCGGACGGAAGGAAGATGCTGATCGCGAGTTTGCCATCCACCGCAAAATGCAGGAGGCGAATCCTGCGGCCGCCACAGGGACTCCCAACCAGTAACCGCAGATATCGAATACACTCAGGAACGTGAGCGAACGATCCCCATCCGGCCCGCGGCTTCTGTCTCTACCCTCGAGGCGCGATTTTCTTCAACAGTTCATTGGTGCGGCGGCCCTCGTTGGACTGCCCGTGGGCTTGCGCTCGCCGCTTCCTGCTGCGGCTTATCCGTTTGAGGATGTTCCACCCTCCAAGAGCGGCATCACATGGGTGCACCGCAGCGGCATGTCCTCCGAAAAATACCTGCCCGAAACCACCGGTTCCGGGTGCGCGTTCCTCGATTATGACAACGACGGATGGATGGACATCTACCTTGTAAACGGGGGCAAGTGCGACTTCTACGATCCTAGTCCACCCCTGCGCAACGCCCTCTACAAGAACAACCGTGACGGCACATTCACCGACGTCACCGAAAAGGCAGGAGTCGGCGCTGGTGGATTTGGGCAGGGAGTTGCAGTCGGCGATTACGATGGAGATGGATTTCCCGACCTCTACGTCACGCAGTATGGCCGCAGCTTGCTCTATCACAACAACGGCGATGGAACGTTCACCGACGTCACCGAGAAGGCCGGGGTTGCCGCTCCGGGCTGGGGCGCTAGTGCCGTCTGGTTTGATTATGACAACGATGGCAGGCTCGACCTGTTCGTCTGCCGTTTTGCCGATTTCGAGAAGTCCAAACATCACCGTTGCAGTGCGCTCCCCGGCCAGGTGGAATACTGTGTCCCTAGAGCGTATGGCGCGATGCCAAGCCGACTGTTTCACAACAACGGGGATGGAACGTTCACGGATGTGAGCGAGGCCACCGGTATTGCCGCCCATCGCGGCAAAGCATGGGGGGTCGTGGCCACTGACATCAACAATGACGGCTGGATGGATCTGTTCGTGGCGAACGACACGGTGGGGAATTTCCTGTTCGCTAATCGGGGCAATGGAAGATTTGACGAGATTGGCGAACCCGCGGGCGTGGCGTTTAGCTCGGAGGGACGGCCGCGCTCGGGCATGGGTGTGGATTCCGCCGATTACAACCAGGATGGCTGGATGGACCTGTTCGTCTCCAACCTGGACAAGGAAGTTTTTTCTCTCTATGAGAACAACCGCGACGAGACCTTCGATGACATGGCGTTTAGCAGCGGGATCGGCGCCGCCACCCGGTTCATGAGTGGCTGGGGACTGAAGTTCTTCGACTATGACAACGATGGCAATCTCGATCTTTTTCTGGCTAATGGCGAACCCGACGATCTGATTGGGCAAATCGATTCGCGTGTTTCCTACCGCGAGACGCTCTTGCTCTTCCAGAACACCGGCGGGGTATTAAGAAATGTGAGTCAGGCAAGCGGCCCGCCATTTTCGCGGCCGATGTCGGCGCGTGGGTTGGCCATCGGCGATTTCGACAATGATGGCGCGATTGATGTTTTAATCTCCAATAACAATGAGGCACCGGTTCTCTTGCGAAACAACGTCGGCAGCCAGAACCATTGGCTGGGACTAAAGCTGGTCGGCAAGAAAGCGAATATCGACGCTATCGGCGCTCGCGTCAGCTACCAGGCTGGCGATATGAAGAGGAGCCGCATGAAGGTAGGTGGTGGAAGCTTTCTCTCTTACCATGACCCACGCATAGTGCTAGGAATCGGCCAGCGCACCAAAATCGATTTGCTGGAAATCAACTGGCCTCAGCCTAGCGGGCTGAAGCAGCGCTTCACGGATCTCCCCATTGATCGTTACATCACGATCGTGGAAGGCCAGGATAAATGGAAGTAACGGCATAAGGTCTTTGCCGGAGAGCGCTGGTCTCTGCATAACGGAATGAGAGTCACCTCGATAATCGGCGTGATCTTGGGATTACTGGCGGGGCTGAATGTCTTTGGTCAGAGTGACACTCGGTCGCTGCAATCCTCGGGGCCGGCCCGAACCGCGGTTACATCCCCCAAGAATAAGACCTCACCGGCGCGCGATAACTATGTCGGAGATGACGCATGCGCCTCGTGCCATCGGGAAAAAGTCAATAGCTTTCAGCAAACGGCTCATTACCTCACGTCCAGGCTGCCAGACAAGAATTCCATCCTGGGTAACTTCACACCCGGCGCAAATGCTCCCACCACTTCCAACCCGGAGTTATCTTTTCGGATGGATGCGAAGGAAAATGGCTTCTTCCAGACCGCAGTGCAGGGCACGGCTCCATACATCACGGAGCGCACTGAGCAGTTTGGTCTAGTAATAGGATCTGGAGGGAAGGGGCAGACCTACCTGTTCTGGAAAGGAGATCAGCTCTTTCAACTTCCCGTCTCCTACTGGAGCGAGCTTGGCTGGGTAAACAGCCCGGGGTACCGCGATGGTGTGGCGAATTTCGATCGCCCGATCATTCCACGTTGTCTGGAGTGCCACGCGACCTATTTCGAGTCGGTTCCGCCTCCACCCAATCGATACGGTAAGTCTGGTTTTGTCGTTGGCATCACTTGCGAAAAATGTCACGGGCCCGGTCGCCAGCACGTGCAGCGTGAAAGCTCCAAACCTCCAGGCGCTTCCGACTCAGCCATGCTCAATCCGGCAAAGTTTTCTCGCGACAGACAGATCGACCTCTGCGCCTGGTGCCATGCAGGCCACGGGGTTGCGCTTGGCCGACCTTTCTCCTATCCTCCCGGGGAACCACTCGACAAGTACCTTGAGCTGCCGCGGTCCGAGCCGAACGCGCAAGTTGACGTGCACGGTAGCCAGGTCGAACTGTTGGAGAGGAGTCGCTGTTTCCAGGCCTCGGCAATGACATGCCTGACTTGCCACGACGTTCATACGCGCCAGCACGATTTGTCAGCGTTCTCACAGCGTTGTTTGAGTTGCCACAAACCTGAAACCGCTATGTTCCCAAAGCTGAATCACCAAATCGCGAGCAACTGCATTGATTGCCACATGCCGAGGCAGGAGACGGATCTTATAGTTTTTGACAGGAACGGTAAGAAGGCCAGGCCCCTGGTGCGCAGTCATTGGATAAAAATCTACAGTGCGACGGCCCAGTCCAAATAACACCACGGAACCCTAGGGGGAAAGTCAAGTGGGATAAGGCTCGCCGGGCCGAACGATGCGGATCCTGTGGTCTGTGAATGTGGTGTGCTGCGCCGGAGTCTCGATTTTTGGCATGTGGCAGCTTGAGCAGTTTTTCGTGCTGACGCGGCAGGCCGCGCCAGGATGGCTAGGGGTCGTTTTTGATCCTGCCTGATTGACATGGCATTGCAGACAGCGTGAATCGTAGGCTGCCGCATCGTGTTGCAGAGGTTGATGGGGATCGTGACAGGCAATGCAGGTCAGGCGGGCATCCCCTTTGCCCCAGCACTTGCTGTCTTCAAGACGGTAAGGGGCGAAGCGGACGTTGTACACGCCAATTCCGGCGAAACCAACGGCCACCACATCTTGCCAAGTGCGGTGGCAGGCACCGCAAAAATCCACAGAATCAATCGGATTCAGGCGGCTGGGATTCACAATCAACTCCTTGCCTTGCTCTTGCGACCCCGCTCTTATTGCGGCTGCATGACTCGCCCCTGGGCCGTGGCACGCCTCGCAAGTGACACCAAGAACGGCGCTGTTTGGATCGAACTGATTCCTGGTCACAGACGCTGTTGTATGACAGCCAAAACATCGGCGGGTTTCCCGGGCGTCATCCGCCGTCCCGCAGCGTCTTCCAGGCTGCCGGGTGTGGCAGCCGACTGTCCGGGAGTGACATCCAGGTCTTGCGAAGAAGTATAAAAACTGAGATGGCCTTCGTAAAAGTTCTCGTTTTTCTGGAAGACATACGTTTGACCTATATGACCGACGCCGAATGACCAAAGCAGGTCGACGGAAAGGGACGCCGACTCATCGCTTCCAGTAACCGTCAAAACGCTTTTCCCGCCCTGGGTCACGATCTCCTCGCGGTATGGGCCGAGGCGATGGGCGAGACGGTCATGTTGGTGAAGTATCTGCGAGTCCGCCGTACGAGTGGCGGCGTGGGCCATCGCGTTGGTTTGCTGAGTCTGAACCTTGGCGGCGTGGCATTTCGCGCACTCAGCATTGCCCACATAACTGTCTCGCGAGGCGTCCCCTTTTGTGGGCCACCAGCCGGGGGATTGCACCCTCACTGCGGTGGACAGCGAGATGCCACCAGGGGCCGAAGTTTGGGCCCAGGACTGACAGGCCACTGCAAAGACCACGACCGCCAGAAGGCCGACGCCGGCTCTCCTGGTTTGCGCCGACGGAAAGACGGCGGGAAGTGGGTGGTGGCGATGACTTTGAACCGAATCAGCTCCCACAGTGATAGTTCAGGTCGAAGGACCCGTCCCTCCAGTTATTCCCTAGTCCCCCCGCTTGGGACCGCGCAATTGCTTTGGAGCTACAGTATTAAAAGAAAAGAGGCACCCGTTGGTCCAGCCATATTACTCTCCAACAGGCTTTCGCTGGGCAGGATTTCGATCGCAAACAGGATGAGATGAGAACTCCGACGACCTCTGCGATACGTGGCCGCCAGTAAGTTCTATGACTGGCGCCGGCGCTGCAGGTGCGTCAACTGGCACCAACGTTCGGTTCCCCGTGATTTCTGACGATCACGCCCCTCAGTGGTGCGCTGCACCTGGTGGAGGTCAGGATTCTTCTTTCTCAGCGTGCCAGGGATTCGAAGTCGCTCTCCATGCCCGCAGGCCCTTTTCCGTCAGGGACTCCTCTGCCTCCCCATAGGCTACAAGACGTCTCATTATCATTCTCAGCGAATTTAATGGGTGTCTATGACCGACCAACCCAACCGGAAATTCTTCTTGAATCTTTCCCAGTATCTCCCTGGCGGTCAGAGGTGCGGACGCTTCCTTCAAAAGTTGGCGGCAAAAATCGGTAAGTCCAGTGCGGGTGCGAAGACGGCGGCCAGATTGAACCGCCAGAAGCCCCTGCAATTCTCCATTGATCACGTGGGAACCGAAGAGATCAGCGAGGGCGACGATAGTCTTCTTGATTATTCCGATGCGTTTCCGGATGGCTGCTCTCTCCAGCTTGAGAAACCGCAATTCGCTTTGCAACTGGCCGATCACAGGAGACAGCTCATCGTGCGCGGTCGGCTGGGCGAGCATTGGCTCAGGAACGGTCCGTTCATGTCCAAGCGAATAGCTTGCTGGCATCATAGGTCTTTGTGACTGGCCGTTCGTGCGCAAACGCCAGATCGATTGTTATCACTTTTCTAACTTTCACACACCGGTTTTGGGATGAATGCCTAATGGATCCCAACAAACAGACACTCTCTCGGGACAAACAGTCCGGGAGTCCGTACGCACTAAACACAAGTGTGTTGTCGAATGATTAATTTGGATGAGTGCTAGTCTTTTTAGCCCGGGCCTCGGCAGTAGGTGATCCTATTTTTTGAAGATTGATTCATCCCCCAAGCCTGTGAATATCTTTCACAAGCAGCGTAACCCGAACAAAACTACGGCCAGAAACACGGAGATATTCACAAAGAGGAATTATTCTTTGCTGGACATTAGCTATAAGATATTTATAATAAATATATAAGTTGCTGAGAGGAAAGGAGATGGCGATGAACATGGTCAAGGTCAAGTCGACTCGGATCGTGGCTATCGGCTACGCCGAACCGACGAAGACGATGCGCGTCCTCTTTCCAGAGGGCGCAATGTACGACTACTTCAACGTGCCTGCCATCGTTCATGGCGCGTTGATGGAGGCAGAGAGTAAGGGAAGCTTTTTCCAGGAACACGTAGTTGGGAAGATGTTCAAGTACGCGAAAGTCAATCCAAGAGAGGAAGGTAAATCAGTCATGGGAAAAAACAAGACGCAAGTAGCAGCCGAAACACGCGCTGGCAAGAAGACAGATGTTCAACCAGCAGAACAACCGAAGCCAGCAGCACCGGCAGTGGCAACACAACCAGCACTAGCTAGCAAGCAGATGGCTACCATCGAGACGCTCAAAGCTGGATGGGCAGAGCGGAAAGTTGATCTGAGCAAACTGACGATCAAGGACGACGGCAAGTTTAAGCTGCTGGTTGTCGATCAAGGCTGGCCTACAGTTCAGGTGGGAGCCAGCGGCGGGGTCACTGTACTGGAGTTGAAGTCTTACAGCAAGGCGTACGATGCGGCGATGGATGGCCTAGCACTCTACGAGAAGCAGAAGGCGAGGCAGAAGAAGGCTGCTACCCCTGCACCGACTGCGCCAGCACAGCCAGCAGCGAAGGCAGCGGAGAAGCAATCGGTATCGGCATAGGGCGCGTTTCATCTAGAAAGGAGGATCTAGGATGGAACACGTCATGCGTATCGCTGAAGCCTGCTTAGCTGTGTTCGGAAGCATGAAGTTCTGCCATGAGGTATACGAGGTGATACACCATGTGGCGAAACTGATCAGGAAGTAGCAGCAAAACACACCCACAACCATGGGTGTGTTGCTGTCTGTGTACTTTCTTCAGCATTAGATTAGATGTAGATGGTCGCAGGCCAGCGGGGATTTCACTCCTCCGGCTAGGAACGGTCGACCGTTTGATGCAAGGCTGGAACGGGCTCGTCACATGCGCTGACTCCGGGCTGCACCCGGAAGGGAATGCAGACTCGCATGACCGTGCCGCCTCCCGGTAGACTCAGCAACTCCATGCTCTGGTCCTGGCCGTAAAGCGACTCCAGACGCTCGCGCGTGATTCGTAGCCCCAGACCGCTTGCTGGGAACGTGCCTTCTTTCCCGTGTCCTGGACCGTTGTCCTGTATGTTGATTTGGAGTTCGCCGTCCTCGGCGCTGGCAGTGATTCGAATCTCGCCTCCGGCTAGTAACTTTGACGTGCCATGCTTGACGGCATTGTCCACTAGCGGCTGCAAGATCAGGTGAGGGACCAAGGCATCCAGCGTCTCGGGGGCGATCTCAAGTATCACAGTCAATCTTTCTGCAAATCGTACCTTCTCGATTTCCAGGTAGCAATTGACGAATTCGAGTTCGCGGCTGAGCGTGGCGATTTGGGTCCCGGCGGATTCCAGGCTCATTCTCAGCAGGTCGCCCAGGCGCGTCATCATTCGATCGGCAGCCTGAACGTCGCTGAGCATGAGCGACGATATGGAGTGCATCGTGTTGAAAAGGAAATGTGGCTGCAGCTGGCTTTTGAGCGTCTGCAAATGTGCTTTTGCCAGTTGTCCTTCCAACTGGGCCGCACGTAGCTCGCGCTCGCGGAATCTCCGGTAATAAGAAACGGCATGTGCAACCAGGACGATTGGAACAAAGGTTCCGGTGATGTCGTCCACCACGCTGGAAAAGAACTGCCTTCGGAGAACGAGCCATTGAATCTTAAACAGATGGGCGTGGGAATCCCAGACGGCAGAACCCCAATCACGATACTTCGGATCCCAGAAGGCGTAAGGAGTGATAGCTCGCAGCGCGACGTGCGCCAGCGTAAAAACGAGCCCGGCCGCAAGGTACAGCAGAGAGCGCCTCACCCAGTTCTCCCGTTGAATGGGGTAGCGGAGAGCGAATGCAAAAGCGAAAGGAGTGAGAGGAGCGTAAGTGAGTATCTGGCAGAATTGCATGCCCAGAATGGTCAGGAATGGCGTGGGAGAGTTGGTGGAGCGATACAGCTGATAAACCGTCAGCGTCGCAGCAAACGCGATGAAGGACCACACCCCAATGCTCACAGCCCAGATTAGCCAGGGACGATTGTCTAGTAGATTGCGTGGCCCGTCATCCAGGCTGCCGGAAGGTGTTTTTCGCCGCGGACGGCGCAGTAGCTCCCCTCCACAATTCGGACAGGCGAACTGCGCGCTCGACGCGCAGTCAGAGCAGAAGGTGCATTCGAATGAGCAAACGTAGGCTTCAAGGTCGGCCGGCAGCGCTCGTTCGCACGCTTCACAACTGGTTTTCATGTCGATGGAGGTCTGATGATAACGCCTTGCAGGTGTCGGCTGTCAGAGGCTATAGACTCCGTCCTCAGGAATCGCCCCCGCCGGGGTCATAATGGCCTCTGGCAGCAGAGGTTATTGAAGCACGGCTGCCGTTCGAAGAGTAGCAAATTGCAGCCCTGATTGACTGGCATTGGTCCCGGAAAAATATCAACTTGTCCCACCGCAGGATCCTAGGCTTCTTCAGGCGCCACCCGCTCCCAGCGCAAGCAGGCAGCACTCTCCAACAACTGCACTTCTCCCCACTCGGCCATGTCATTCAATACTTGCAGCAGAAACGGGTTTGCATATTCTGGATTTGCAAATGAAAAACTCCCTCTGCGCGCAATGCGCTCACATATCTCCTCCAGAGACACCGGCTTTCCCGCTTCCAGCAATGCAATGCGGCACGCCCGCTGCAAGCGAACATTCACCTGATCCGTCTTCCGCTGTATGCTGGGCTGCAAATGGCTGCCGGGAGCGCTGACAGCTGTGCGATTGGCGGGGACTGAAGCCGTCATGCTGTCGTATCCGGCAAGCGAAGGCAGTTGTGCGCCAGGGTGATTAAATGTGGACGCGCTCGAAATCTCGCGCAGACCGATCGTCACCTGACGCAGATGCCGGATGCGGCGCACGATGCCTTCACGATGCGTCATCAGATCGCGCAACTCTGCCTGCATCTGGCCGACAAGAGCCGCGACAGAATCTGAGGCTTCGACCGCTTCCATGTGGCGGCTATGATTGCCAAGGAGCCCCATGTGCTTGCAGCATTGACTTGTTTCGAAGAGAAAGATTTGTGGGGCGGGGATGAGTTACCGAAGATTGGGGACGAACATCCTCCGACCTGGTCAGGTGCATCAAGCGGTAGTTGAACTCTGTGCGATGGGATGAAACCATGCTCCCAGGGACGCACTGTCTAACTGTGGGACGAGATCTACGCATCCAAGATTGCGATGCGACTATTGTGACTCAGGCACGTCTATTCAGTTGTCAGGCGAAATGAGTGGACCTCGGGTGACCCATGAATCCGGAACTTGCAGTAAAAGTAGCGCATGATCCACCGATTGGTGCTGTTGTCCGCACGATAATTGCCGATGACGAGCAGCTCGCCCGCAGAAAGTTGCATATCCTTCTGGAGTCGGAACCGGAGGTCAAGATTGTAGCCGAGTGCCAGGATGGCGGGCAAACTCTCGCCGCGATTCGGGCTTGCCGGCCTGATCTGCTCCTGCTCGATATTCAAATGCCGGACCGGGATGGGTTTCAGGTGTTGAGTGAAATCTCGCCCGAAGAGATGCCCGTGGTCATCTTCACGTCCGCCTACGATCAATATGCGATTCGCGCTTTCGACGCGCATGCTCTGGATTACCTGCTGAAACCCTTCGACCAGGGCCGGCTCCATCAGGCTATCGAGAGAGCTCGGTTTGAATTGCGGCAATCCAAGGACCGCGAGATCACGCACCGCATTCTCGAACTGCTCTCCCGGTTGAAATCGGACAAGCAGCCTGCAACCGAAACCGAAACCGAGGGACGCCTGGTGATCAAGAGCAAAGGCCGAATCGTGTTTCTGAATCTGGACGAGATTGATTGGGTCGAGGCCGCGGCCAATTACGTGCGTCTCAACGTAGGCAAAGAATCCTATCTTTTCCGGGAGACCATCTCCCGGACTTCCGAGCGGCTGAATCCGAACCACTTCATCCGGATCCACCGCTCCATGATCGTGAATGTCCGAAAGATCAAGGAATTGATACCGGTGAATAGTGGGGAATATATCGTCGTTCTGAAGAGCGGGAAGGAATTGTCCTGCAGCCGGGGTTACCGCGCCAACGTGCAGCACATTATCGAGAAAACTCTTTAGGGGCGCAAGCAACTGGCCGTCGTGTCAAGAAACAATAAGGACCGGCCTCGTAGGCCGGTCCATTTTGCAGTATGCTCTGCGAGCCTAGAAGATAAACTTAACCCCCAACGTCATTTGCCGAATCCCCCCTCCAAAATTCTGCGCATTGAGGAAAGCCGCGTCGGAGGGTTGTGCGTAGCCTGCATTCGCCAGCGCGGTCGAGATGCCGGCGGCGTTGAAGACGTTCCCATTGGTCAGAGTGTAACTGGGATGGTTGAGCACATTGAAGACATCCGCCCGCAATTGCAGGTACTTGGTTTCCCCGAAATACGTGTTCTTGAAGAGCGACAGGTTGAAGGTGGAGAAGCCCGGCGTCCGGAGGCTGTTTCGGCCCACGGTGGCTTGAACTGCATTAGCGGCGATCAGGTACTTGTCATGGGGATTGGCCGGCGTGTAACCAATCGCCGGATCGTAACCAAAAGGCGCGCTTGCGTTCACGTTGCATCCGTTGAACGGAGCAGTCAGGAAAGAAGTCGTGCCGACATAAGTGGCGCCATTCGCCCCTTCACAAACTGGAAATACGTCTCCTTGAAAGGGCTCGCCTAATACGTTGCCGGTTCCGCCAGGGTTGATGATGACCCGGTCACCGGCGGCGTCCTCATTGCCATTCGAATCGACCACGCCGGATTGCAGCGTGACCGGTTGCCCGGATTGCGCATAGAACACACTTCCTATCTGATAACCGTTCAGCAGAGCTTTTGCGAAGGGATTCGAAGACCTAGCCTTGGGTAACTGGTAGACCAGCGATAGCGCGAACTTCTGCGGAACATCCAAGTCGGAGTTAGAGCGATCCGCCCCGAGGTGGTACCAATCCTGCGCCCGCCGCGGATTCAGGGCGCTGGTGTGAAATTCATTCGTGGCGTTGTCGATGGTGTGGGAGTAGGTGTAGTTCGCGTTCACCGTAAAACCGTGTCCGGCGCGCTGATTGAAGCTCACGGAGCCCGCATGGTAAATGCTGTTGGCGTAGGGATCGTACTCTGTGACATCTCCAAAGAAACCGTATTGCTGGTAAATGTCAGGGCTGGGCTGAGTCAATCCCGGGACCGCGGTTGGGGTTAAGGTTTGGCTAGCGTAGTTGTTCTCAAACAAGTAAAAGTTGGTGTCAGTTGGGGTACTTGCGGTGTAGGTTGCTGGAATCGAAGATGCGTTGAGGTAGGTGGGCAGAGGCGGGCCGCCGGCGTCGAAGTAACTGATGAAGTTTCGGCGGAATTGCACCGGCAGTTCCAATCCGCGCGTGCCCACATAGCGCACCTCGAGTGTGGCATTGCGGTACATCTCGTGCTGCACGCCGAGGCTCCAGGTCAGAACTTTGGGCAGAGCAGTGTTGTTGGGCAGGTGGGCGCTGGTCAGATTACGTGCCGTCGCCTGGTCCGCGGGAGGAACGTAGGTCGGGGGCAGGCCGCCTCCCGCCAGGAAGCCTGTCTGCGTGGCACACCAGGACGGAGTCGGCGTCAGGGTGCAAGCCGACGACTGATTCAATTCGCTCTGCAATTGCGGCGGCAAGGATATCGAATCAAAGTTCTGGAACTTCACGTCGTAGCTAATGCCGAAGCCTCCGCGAATCGCCGTCTTTCCACCGCCCGTGGGGTCATAGGCAAATCCAAAACGCGGGCCGAAGTTGTTCGTGTCCGTGTTTGGATTTGCGAAGTTGATCAGGCCCGGAACATTCGAGATGGTATTGAGGTTCCACTCTTTGTCGCCCACCGGATTGGTCCACTATTCATAGCGCAGACCCAGGTTGAGGGTCAGACGGGATGAAACCTTAAAGTCATCCTGGACAAACCCTGCAAATAGGCTGTCGGTACCCAGAAAGTATCCCGAGCCTGCGTTGCGCAGGGCGCGCACGTCAGGAACGGCATCGTTGATGAAGTTCGATGTCGTGCTGTAGGCGTAGTCACCCACACTCCGCGGCAGGAAAAATTGCGGGTAGATGAAGTGGTTGTACTCGCCTCCGAACTTGAAGGTGTGTTTGCCGCGCACCCACGACAGCGTGTCCCGGAGTTGATAGCTGTTCTGTTTCTGATGCTGGTTGTCGGCCCCTCCGGCGGTGTTCCCCGAATAAAGGTCGCCGAGGGTTATGTCCGGCTGGCAGGTGACGCCGGGGGTGCAGGGATCCAGCACGCCGAGGAAGTAGTAGGAGTACTGCAGCCGGAGGTCATTTACCACGTTGTTCCGAGCGGTCCAGGTATCGGTGAGCGCAATCTTGCGGTTGTTGACCGGCTCGTTCTGGTTCCACACCGGCAACGGAATCGACCCGGGCAGGATGAACTTTTCCTCGTTGAATGTGAACCGCGTGCCGAACTGGTGGTGTCCCCAAGTGTAATCGGTGTTGAATTGAGCATCGTGTTCTCTTTGAAAGTTGGGGGAGATAATCGCCACGCTGCCCACTGGAATCGAGGTTCCGTTCACTACCAGAGTGCCGGCATTGTTAGACGGAGCTACGGGGAAGGCGGCCAGGGCGGCGCTCACCGCCGGGCTCGCAGCCATGCCCTCGAGCGTGGTCAGTCCGGCCGCGGTGGGAGCCGTGGCCAGAGAAGTGGGGGAACCTGCTCCGTGGATCGTGGTGTACTCGTAGGCGCCGAAGAAGAAGAACTTGTCTTTAATGATGGGGCCGCCGATGGTGCCGCCAAAACGGTCGTCATCATAGGCTGGCTTGGCGACGATCGATCCCGGAACCGGCGGGTTGAGCGCCAGATTCGTTAGTATTTCCGCCTTGGTCAGGTTGTCGAGCGAATTAAAGTTCCGGTTCTGGGCATACCACTCGCCCGAACCGTGCAATTTGTTGGTGCCGGTCTTGGTGATCAGGCTGAACTGCCCTCCGGCGGAATGTCCATATTCCGCGCTGAATTGGTTCGTCTGCAGTGCGAACTCGGCCACCGCATCCGGAATCACCGTGGAATTGTTGCCGGTGGTGCCGAGGTTGTTGTCATCCACGCCGTCCACGTTGAAGTTATTGTCTCGTGGACGTGTGCCTCCCACCGCGCCGCCTACTCCTTGCGCTCCTCCGGGGGTCGCAACCACATTGGGAGCCAGAATGGCCAGATTCAGGGGGCTCCCATTGAGCACGCCAGCGGAACTCGGAAGGTTGGCGACATCCTGTGCACTAAAGTTGTTCGTCAAGTCTGAGGAAGTGGTTTGCACCTCCGCCGTTCCCGCGACGACCTCCACTGTTTCCGAAGCCGCGCCGATGTCCAGTCGCGCGTCCGCCACATTATCCTGGTTCGCCAGCACGGCAATGTCTTTCTTCACATATTTCTTGAAAGTCTTCGCCTCCACGATGACTGTGTAGGTTCCGGGCAGAACGCTGGGGAAGTCATAAGTTCCGGCTGAACTTGTAACAGTCGTCTGCGAAACTCCGGTGGCATCGTTCCTTACGGTTACGCTGGCTCCGGCAACTGTCGCCCCGGCTGGATCGAAAACCTGTCCGCGCAGCGTGCCGGTTGTATGCTGGGCTGCGGCCAAGCTGCTCCACAACAAAACCAAAGCAGCCACGATGGGGATGACAAGACCCCGCTTGCAGGAAACAGCGCCCCATGACTCCAAGAACCTCGAATCTGTTTTGCAGGCCTTCATAATCGCCCCCTCGCTTTTGATTGCACGCCGATTCGGCTCCGAGGCCCGGACGCGGGAGACCCGAGAGTCAGTCCGTCCGGACGCACTACTGCCTACACTCGAGATACCAGGATTGGAGCCGAACGCGAGGGTTGGGATAGATGACGTTCCGCTGGTGACGAACGGAGGGCTTCTGCAAGCCGCTCTCACCGCTTTGTCAACAGCGCCGACTAGCGTTCGAAAGGGCAAGGATCGCGGGGCTTACAAGAACTCATAGGGATGGCGCAGGCGGATACCAACTCCTGGAGGAGGCGCGCTCTAAACCTTTCCAAGATCCAAACGCGATCGGACACCTCCGAACAGCGGATATTTGATACCATGCAGTACTATAGTTGTTGGGGTGATGGCGATCACAAGAGAGAGGAGATTAGTCATAATTCTATGAGGTGTTGTTATTAGCTAAGTCACTGTGGATTGGCGTATGTGCTGTAAAACTGGTGACTGGTTTTGTAAAGCTAGAACGGGCCAGCGTCCGCAGCGTTGGCGGTTTTTGCAAGCAGTGCCGCTACTTGGGAAGAGTCCATGGGGTGGAAACTGTGGGCTGTGTGGAGAGCCTGCTGAAGGATCGCCATCGAATCACAACCGGCGATGACCACACTGGTCGGGAGATTCACTGAGTAATAGAGACACTCGGTCGGTGTGACAGTCTTGCTCTCAAGAATGACGTGCTAGCCCATGGGTTTCATGCCGAGTACCCCGACGCTGTTCTAGGTCAGAACCGGGAGCACCCTCTTTTCAAAACTGTTGAAGTGAGCGTCCATTACGTTAAGAGGCATCTGAACGGCATCGAACTTGAACCCGTGCTTTGAGGCCGTGGCCAGCATCTTCAAGTGAATGTCTGGACTCTTGTGGCCGGTGAACCCGATAAAACGGATCTTGCCGGCCTTCTGGGCTTCAAGCACAGCCTCCATCCCGCCACCGTTGGCAAAAACACGGTCCGGATCAGAATCAGGAATCACTTCATGAAACTGGAGTAAGTCAATTCGATCAGTCTGCAGCCTCGGCAACGATTCATTGAGTTGCGTTGTTGCTGCAGCCTTGGTTTGACCATCGATCTTGGTCATCAAAAATGCCTTCTGACGATAACCGTGGCGCAAGGCCTGGCCCATTTGAATTTCGCTCTCTTCACTGTTGTAGTGTCAACAATTATAGAGAAAATTGATTCCTTCATCGATCGCAGTAAGAATAATCGGAATGCTCTCTTCGGGATCGCTCTGTAGAGCGAGGTGATACGCACGGAGTCGGATTAGTGAAACCTTTTCGCGGGTGCGGCGCAGCGGTAGATATGGAATATCATTCTTACGATCTGCCGCTGCGGACTAGCCTAGAGTGCTGGCTATCTGAGAGATGCGGCAGCTATGCCGACAAACCCCTCCGCTAAGCCGGAGTCCTAATTGTTGCTCTCTCGGGAGGGGGGCAGATCGGAACGGTGAGAGAATGATTGATTAGTGTCATTACAATTGAGAGTCATTAGAGAACCTCACTGTGCGGTTGCATTTTGCAATCTTATGAGAACAGGCTGTTGCTCGATAGCGGCAAACCACGGAACTGCTTTACTGTGTCGTTTAAAATCGCACTTCTATGTTGCGGGAACAGTAGCGTTGCTCAGGAAGCGCCAAGGGCACAGGACAATAGCGGACGAAGTCGCTGCAAGACCGCAGCGCAGAACGGGAGAGCGGGCAAACTGCAATTGGAGATCGGGTCGGGCTATGGCTCGCCTCACATCTAGCGTGCCGCTTTGAGCAATGATCTTATGACTCTACGGTTTCTTCTTCGGGGGCAGGTATTTCTTTTCGATGGAAGCCACGACAACGTAATTTGGATCCACCATCTCGTTGAGATGGATCTTCCCCACTTGCGACAGCAGTTCATAGGCATCGAATTCCGACAAGCCATAGTCTTTGTGGATCCAGTGCACCAGCTCCGTGAAGGCAATGCGCAGCGCATCGTCCAGCGGACGATACGCCCCAACCGTCATAATGGCATCGTCATTTTCAAACTGCGGCCAATTGATGGTCCGGCCTTTGATCACAGTGAGCTGCACTCGCGCCTTTAGCGGCACTTCAATCGCCGAGCCCGCAATTTCACCATCGCCCATGGCGGCGTGGCCATCCCCGATATACAACAAGCCGCCTTTCACGTTCACCGGAAAATACACGGTATTGCCCACGCTGGCTTCGGGAGAATCCATATTGCCGCCGAATTCTGCAGGCACCACCGAGCTGCGCGCCTCGCCCCCCGCCGGAGCGACGCCAATGCAACCGAAAAAAGGATGCAAAGGAATCTTCACCGAGAAATCCGTGTCTAGCGCCTTGAACGTAGCCGCGTTTGACGCATGATCAATGTGATAGAACCAGATCTTCTCGGGCAGTGGCGGATGCAACATAGGCGTGTAGTTGGTCTCGTTGAGTGCCCCAAATCCGTATGAGAACGCGCCCACGCCCGTATCGCCGTCCACCTGCAGGTCAAGAATCTTCACCGCCAGCGTGTCACCCGGCTCCGCGCCCTCCACATAAAACGGCCCTGCCAGCGGATTGTCGCCCTTCACCATGCTGAGCGTGTCCCCGGGTTTCTTGAGCACGTTGCCAAAGCAGTCCAGCGTGTTGGTGTCGAGAATGTCCCCCGGCTTCAACCGCGCCACCGGCTCCGCGGTCGCAAAGAGGTACTTCACATTGTCGGTGGTAGTGGTGTAGTGAACCACGTTCTGTGCCAGCCCCGAACCAGAGAGTAGTACGAGAGCAAAAAGACGAGCGATCACAGGACCCCCTGATGGCTGCCGATTTTCCGGAGCAGCGAGAAGCATCCCTCTCAATTTAGGAGGGGCACAAGTTTAACATATGCCGCGATTGTTGAAATCACTCTAGTGCGGTGTTTTCATGATTGCCACCGCCCTGTTCAACAGGTGTGGCACACCATCACGACAGAAGAGAATGACATCTTCGATCTCCGGTGCGCGCAATCCACTCGGGAGCTTCGAAGGCACTCAGTCTCGTGCGGCAGTAGTCACGCACTTCATCATGAGACGCTTCCATCCCGGCGCAGAATCACAGCCGCCTGGACCTTCGGGTTCTTACGGACTCGATTGCTGTTAGTACCTTAGCGGGTCGCCCGGAGTCTGCGTGACACAAGCTGCGTTCTATCTCCATCCAATTGGAATCGACACGCTTCCGCATATCGACAGCGGAATTCGACGCAAGAACTGGTGCGGCATCCGAGCAGCGGGCTTGCGCTGGGTGTTTTCGCAGGTACGCCGCGGAGCTATTTCCCAGGCGATTCAAGAATGATTACGAAGATTTACGCATAATTACATCGCGAGACGATCAGGGTTGCACCTCGGATCGATTGGTCGGCATCTAGTTAACAAGAGGTTCAGTGTTTGAGTTAGCGGTCTCATCTCATCCGGGTGAGAACCGCTGCTTATTTCAAAGGAGAACTTACTCAATGAAACAAATAAAGTACGCAGCACTTTTATCGATGCTCGCTGTATTGTGTTCGGCGTCGGCTTTGGCACGGGACAAGAATCAGCACTCAGTACAGATTCCGGACTCTGTACAAGTCGGTGACACGCAACTGAAACCGGGGAACTACAAGATCGAGTGGCAAGGAACCGGCCCGGAGATCCAGGTGAATTTCGTGCGCGATGGAAAGACTGTTGCCACGGTACCTGGAACACTGAAGACGAATGACCCCAAAGTGACTCAAGACGAGATCGTGACTAACACAACCAGCGCCAACGCCAGAATGCTTGAACAGATCGACTTCAGTCGCAACAAAGAATCGTTAGTCTTTGAGCAGAGTGGCATGTAGTCCCCTCAGCCAATTCTGGAGCGCTCCAATTTGTTGCGGTTTTTGGGCGAACAGCCTCACCCCGAAAGGGGTGGGGCTTTTTCTCTGCATTAGTGCTCCGAGCTGCTTTGTTACAGGCGACATCCGCCACATGGTTAGAGAACGGGAAATTCCCTTCCAGGGGATCGTTTCCGAGTTGCTTGTAATCTCTACGGAACGGGTTTGCAGGTTCGGTGAACTGCGACAAACATTCCAGCCAATTCAATGGCAGCGTTTGCAGTAGACTGGCTATCCAACTGAGGGATAGCCACTTGCACAAACTCAGTCGTATTTACCGCCAGAGTCTCGTTACGCTTTTCCTCCTTTTACTTGCCGGCGCCACCGTCGCCCAGTCTGTTCCTCCCGAACTGTCAACGGGCTCAAATGGCGCTTGATCGGCCCATTCCGTGGCGGCCGGGTGGTTGCCGTGGCTGGCGTGCCGGGCGACTCCACTACTTTTTATTTTGGCGCGGTCAACGGAGGCATCTGGAAAACCACCGATGCCGGAACCGTCTGGACGCCGATTTTCGACAACCAGCCGATCGGCTCCATCGGCGCGATCGCCGTGGCGCCGTCCGATCCGCAAGACCATCTACGCCGGAACCGGCGAGTCCGACATTCGTTCCGATCTGTCTTCCGGCAACGGCGTCTACAAATCCTCCGATGGCGGCTCTACCTGGACGCACATCGGCTTGGAGGACACGCGCCAGATCAGCCGGATCGTGGTCGATCCGCGAGATGCGAACGTCGTCTACGTCGGTGCGCTCGGTCATGCTTATGGATCCGAACGAACAACGTGGCGTGTACAAGTCCGTCGATGGGGAACGCATTGGACCAAGGTTCTGGATGAGGGACCCGAAATTGGCGTTTCCGATCTGGCGATCTGTTCCGGCAATCCGCAGATCTTGTTTGCCGGCACATGGAATACGCATCGTCCTCCGTGGAGCACCTATGCTCCCATCGATGGACCTGGTGGCGGTCTCTACCGATCTCAAGATGCCGGCAAGACATGGTCTCGCCTCAACGGCAACGGATTGCCCGAAGGCGATTGGGGACGCATTGGGGTTGACGTTGCGCCAGACGGCAAGCGCGTCTACGCGCTCATCCAAGCGAAGAAAGCTGGCCTGTATCGTTCCGATGACGGCGGCGACACCTGGATTCTTGAGAACGCGGACCCGCGCCTCACCAGCCGCGCCTGGTATTTCAACAGCATCACCATCGATCCGCAAAATCCCGATGTGATCTATATCCCGAATGTCGCTCTGTACCGATCCGGAAGACGGAGGGAAGACAATTTCGATCGTCCGCGGCGCGCCGGGCGGCGACGATTACCATCAGATTTGGATCGATCCCAAGAATTCCGCCAGCATGGTTCTCGGAACGGACCAGGGCACCACAGTCAGTCTCGACCGCGGCCAGACCTGGAGCACTTGGTACAACCAGCCCACGGCGCAGCTTTACCACGTGATCACCGACAACCAGTTTCCTTACGTCGTCTATGGCGCGCAACAGGATAGCGGAAGCGCAGCGGTTCTCAGCCGCACCGATCATGGCCAGATCACGCCGCGCGATTGGTTTCCCGCGGGCGGAAGCGAGAGCGGATACATGGCGCCCGATCCCAAGGATCCGAACATTATCTATCTAAGCGGAACTTATGGCAGCGTTGACCGCTTCAACAGACGAACCGGATTCAGCCAGGATATTACTCCGTGGCCGGCGCTGACATTTGGTTCCGAGATCAATCAGCGCAAGTATCGAGATCCTTGGACTCCGGTTCTGCTTTTTTCTCCCGCCGACCCGACCACGCTTTATCTCGGAACGCAATATGTGATGAAAACTGTCGATGGCGGCCTGCACTGGCAGACCATCAGCCCAGATCTCACCGGATCGACGCAGCAGACGGGAGATCAAAACGCAAGGACCGCCTACGATCGAGAACGCGAAAGAGCGAGGCTATGGCGTGGTGTTCACCATCGCGCCATCGGCTCTGAACCGCGATCTGATCTGGGCGGGAAGCGACACGGGATTGATTCATCTCACCCGCGATGGCGGGAAAACCTGGAAAGATGTTACGCCTCAGGGCCTGACCGCCTGGAGCAAGATTTCGTTTATCGAAGCTTCGCACTTTGATCCTGCCGTTGCCTATGCGGCGGTGGATCGCAGCCGCCTCGACGATCGCACGCCTTATCTCTATCGAACTCGCGACTATGGCGCCACCTGGCAACTGATCACCAATGGCATTGCGGCCGACTCTTTCCTGCGCGGCATTCGCGAAGATACTGAGAGCAAGGCACTGCTCTTTGCCGGAACCGAACTCGGAGTTTACGTATCCTTCGATGATGGCGACCACTGGCAATCCTTGCAACTCAATCTGCCGGTCACATCCGTTCGCGATCTCACGATTCACGGCGAGGATCTCGATCATTGCCACGCACGGCCGCTCCTTCTGGATTCTGGACAACATCACTCCGCTGCGCCAGGCTTCCGAGGCCGCAAAGGCGAATGCATTCTGGCTTTACCATCCCGCGCCAGCATTTCGCATCGATAACGACTCCTTCCCGGGCACGCCGCTTCCGCCGGAGGAACCAACCGCCGAGAACCCTCCCGCCGGCGCCGTGATTGATTATTTCCTCAAGTCTGCAGCCAGCAATGTCACGCTGGAGATTTTCGATGCGCAACAGAAACTCGTGCGCAGATTCTCCTCGGAAGATAAGACATCCGGAAAAGCATCCGCCGCTTCCCATCGCCGAGCGCTGGTTCCCCAAGCCAGAAGTCCTCCAGACGACTCCTGGAATGCACCGCTTTGTCTGGAATCTTACTTGGAGCAGTTCGGGAGGACCCGGCGTGGAAGAAGAATCCGAATACCGCACTCCCAGCGGCCCAAAGGTTGTGCCAGGGACGTACACGGTCAAACTCACTGTCGACGGAAGGACGCAGACTCAATCTCTAAAAGTCGTCATGGATCCGCGCTCGCCTGCCACTCCCGAGACACTTCAAGCAGCAGTTGCAACTTGGTCAACAGATATTTGCCGAAACCATGGAAGCCCGCCGCGCTCTCGCCGAGATTGATTCCGTACGAGAAACAACTGGCGGACATGGAGCAGAAGCTTGGCGAAAAAAATTCGGCTATTAAGTCGGCTCTGGCGGATGCTCAAGGCGAGATTTCAAAGATTCTCAACGAAGCAGGAGACATTCCGGGGCAGAGCGCGGGCCTGCAGGGCGCCTTCGCCGATATGGCTTCAGCGTTGCGTGTTGTGGAAGGCGGGGATCGCGCCGTGCCTTCGCAGGCAATTGCCGTTTACAACGAGTCCAGCCAGCGCGTCAAAGCCGCCATCGCAGAATGGAGCGACTTCAAGACAACCAAACTGCCCCAGCTTAATCAGAAATTAACCGAAGAAAATCTCGCTCCGATCGCGATCTCGGAAATCGAGCAGGAAGTCCAGTTTCTAATGTCGCGCTAACCATTTCCAGCCGGAGGCTCGAACGATCCAGGGTGTTCTCAGTGCTAATCTCGTGATGGCGGGACCGAACTCCTTGGCTTTGCCAATTGTCCGAGAGTTATCGGCTTCGTGACTCGGGGGTGATGCGGTAGTTTAGCTCTCGGCCAAAGTTCGTCGCATTTCCGCCGACGTAGGACAGTTGTAAATTTCCGAATCCGGGCATTATTTCTCCCAATCCAACTGCTAAAATGAGAAACCTCACAGGCATTTCTTCTCGCAGGATTCTACGGCAGCTGCACGCGGTAGGAGGTAACCGGTATGACCGAGAAGGTAAGTTCCAAGGCGATCCGAGACCTGCCTCAAGAAGACGTTCCCAAAGCCGTCTCCAGGCGCAACTTCATCAAAGGCGTCATCACCAGCGGTGTGGCCGTCTCTTCCGCGAGCTATCTGTTTCGTGCCTCCTCTCTTCTGCACGGCCAGCAGTCGGCGGCGGGTGTAGGCGAGCGGCTGATTACGCTCAACGTCAACGGTCAGCAGCGGCGCGTCGATGTGATGAAGCAGGAGACGCTGGCATGGACGCTGCGTTACAAACTGGGCCTCACCGGCACCAAGCTGGGATGCGACCGCGCTGAATGCGGATCTTGCACCGTCCTTATCGACGATATTCCGCACTATTCGTGTTCGGTGCTCACCCACACGGTGCGCGGCCGAAAAGTTGTGACCATCGAAGGCCTGGCCAGCGCCGACGGAACTTTGCACCCGGTGCAACAGGGTGTCATCGACGAACAGGGATTTCAGTGCGCATTCTGCATGCCCGGCTTCATTATGACTGCAGTCGGATACCTGAAAACCAATCCCAATCCCACCCGCCAGGAATTGGCGCAGGGCGTCTCGGGAAATCTGTGCCGCTGCCAGGACTACGACAAGATTCTGACCGCGATGATGCGCGGCGCCGAGAATATGCGGAGGTCGACGCTTGGATAACAAGAAAACGGATAACAAGAAGCTGTTGCGACCGCCGAAGGCTACCGAGCGCCAGTACGGAGCCGGCTACAAGCTGATCGGCAAGAACTACGAGACGCCGATCTCTATGCGAAGGTCACCGGCAAGGCAAAGTATGCGGAAGATTTTCGCGCCGAAGGCATGCTGTTCTGCAAACTGCTGCTCAGCCCCATGCCGCATGCGCGGGTAAAGCGCATCGATGCGAACGCAGCGCTCGCCATGCCTGGCGTCAAAGCCATTCTCACCGCGAACGATCTTCCCGCCCCGGCCGATACCCTTACCGACAATGGAACGGTGATCAAGGCCAGCAAGTGGGGCGAACGCGGCCTTACCAATGAGCCGGTCTATCAGGGCGAGCCGATTCTTGCCGTGGCCGCAGTCGACGAACTCACCGCCGCGGAAGCCATCGAGAAAATTCAAATCGATTTTGAACCGCTTCCGTTCGTGATCGATCCGCTCGACACGCTGCGGCCGGGCGGTCCGAACCCGCGAACGGATGGCAACGTCTGGACTCGGCCCGCCGGCGCAAAATCCGGGTCCGCCCGTGGTCACGGAACTCAAGTGGACCAAGGCGGACTTCGCGGAGCTAAAGCACGGCCGTCTTCCGATGGGCAAGACTCCCGACGAATGGACGTATGGCGATCTCGATTCCGGCTTCAAGAATGCGGCGCTGGTTCTGGACGAGACGTTCGTCACGCCGGACACCAGCCATCAGACCCTCGAGACCCGCAGCGCAATGGCTTACTGGCAGAACGGCAAAGTCTACATTTACACGGGCACGCAAAGCACCGCGCAAACACTGCCCGCGATCGCGCGCTGGTTGAACATCGGTCCCGACAAAGTTGTTTTCATCAGCGAATACACCGGAGGCGGGTTCGGCAGCAAGATCACCGGCGGCGTGTCGATGATCATCCCCGCGCTTCTGGCGAAGAAAACGAATGCTCCGGTGATGATGCGCATCAGCCGCGAGGAGGAGACCTTCATCGGACGCGCGCGTCCCAGCTTTCAAGGACGGATGAAAGTCGGCTTCTCGAAAGAGGGGCGGATCACAGCTCTCGACATGTTCGTCATTTGCGACAACGGTCCCTACGACGCCGTGGGTGATGCTCCTTCATCGGGCCGCATCGTCTCTCTGTTGTACCAGCCGCAAGCCATGCGCTGGCGCGGCGTGACGGTGCTGACCAATACGCCGCCCCGCAGTGCGCAGAGTTCCCCGGGCGGGCTGCAGGGGATTGTCATCATCGAGCCCATCATCGCGAAAGCCGCGCGCAAGCTCGGAGTTGACCAGGTGGCGATTCGCCGCATCAACTGCCCGGAGGGCAAGGCGCCGTTCGGGCCGGCGGTGCAAGGAAAGCGGCGTTATGCCACCAGCGCATTCCTCAAAGAAGCGCTCGACCGCGGCGCGGAGCAATTCAAATGGAGCGAGCGGGTTGCGCGCACTCCGAAAAGGATGGGCACGAAAGTTCGCGGCGTCGGCGTGTCGCTGAGCTGTTACGTTGGCGGCACCATCGGATTCGACGGGCTTCTGGTCATCAAGCCGGATGGCCGGGTCACCTTCCAGTCTGGAATCGGCAACCTGGGAACGGAGTCGGTGATCGACGTGCACCGCGCGGGCGCGGAAGTTCTGGGCGTGCCGTGGGAGAAATGCGACGTCGTCTGGGGCAACACGGCAAAGAACCTTCCCTTCACCTGCGTCTCCGGCGGCAGCCAGACAACTCACGCGATGACGCGGGCGGCGTATGCGGCGGCGATGGACGCCAAGAAGAAGCTCCAGGAAATCGCGGCCAAGAAGCTTGGCGGCAAACCGGAGCAATACGAGGTGGCCAACGAGCGTGTTTTCCGCAAGGGCGGCGGCGCCGGCATGACTTTGGCGCAGGCGGCGAAATACGCGATTCAACTGGGTGGCGTCTACGATGGCCACGAGGCGCCCGCCGATGTCCACAAATTGACGAAGGCGTCGGTGGCGGCGTTGGCGGGCCAGGGCTTGGTGGCGGCGGCCAAGGACAACTATCCACGCGATGGCTCGACGTTTTCCTACGTGGCCAGCTTCGCCGAGGTTGAAGTCGATGTCGAAACCGGCAAGTACTACATCGTCGATTTCCTCGCCTCCGCCGATGTCGGCACGGTGATCCATCCCCGAGCGCTGGGCGGCCAGGTGCTCGGCCGTTCGACCCTCGGCATCGGCCATGCGATCGGCCAGAAATGGGTGTTCGATCCGCACTACGGCGAGATGGTTTCCAAGCGATTCTACCAGAACAAACCGCCGACGATTCTCGATGTCCCCGTCGACATGCAATGGACGGCGTTGGACATTCCGGACCCGGAGACGCCGGTGGGCGCTCGCGGTGTCGGCGAGCCGCCGGTTGGAGGCGGGTGTGCCTCCGATTTTGAACGCGCTCTCGGATGCGCTCGGGGACGAGATTTTCCAGCGCGCACCGGTGAACGCCGACACGATTCTGACCTCGCTCGAAGCGGGCCGGCCGATGCAGCATCCGCTTGATGGCCCACATTTGATCTGGATGAGATTGGAAGGAGAGTTATGGCTGTCATACGAGACGTAATGGCCGCTTTCGAGCTGTTTCAGCCGAGTTCCGTCGCCGACGCGCAGAAGCTTCTCGAACAGCACGGAACCGACGCCTGGGTGCTGGCCGGAGGGCTCGACAGCTTCGACTGGCTCAAGGATCGAATCAGGAAGCCGAAGGTGTGGTCGATCTGAGCGGAATCGAGGAACTGCGCGGAGTTCGCACCGACGCGGCGATGGCATCGAAATCGGCGCGATGACCACGCTCACCGAAGTGGTGAATCATCCCATCATCAAGCAGAAGTATGATCTGCTGGCGCAGGCTGCGGAATTGGTGGCGTCGCCGCAGATCCGCAACCAGGGAACCATCGGCGGCAATGTTTCGCAGGATACGCGCTGCTGGTATTACCGCGGCGGTTGGCCGTGTTACCGTGCCGGCGGCAACATTTGCTATGCCGATACGCCGGAGGGCCGCAACCGCGAGCATGCGATTCTGCACGCGGACCGCTGCGTGGCGGTGAATCCCTCCGACACGGCCCCGGCCCTGATTGCGCTGGACGCCAAGTTCGTCATGCGCACGCGCAAGGGTGAGCGCGTGGTGGATGCGGAGGATTACTTCATCGGTCCTGAGATCGACATTACCCGGCTGCACATCTTGCAGCCCGGGGATCTGCTTACGGCCATTCGTATTCCCTCCACCTGGGCGGGCGCGCAATTTTATTTTGAGAAAGTGCGGGACCGCAACGTTTGGGACTTCCCGCTGCTGAACGTGGCCTCAGCCATGGTTCTATCGGGCGGCAGGATCGAGCGCATGCGAATCGCGGTGAACGGCGCCGCCGCTCGTCCGTTACGGTTGAAGGCAGTCGAAGATGCAGTTCGCGGCAAGCCGCGGAACGCGGCGACCGGCGAGATGGCGGGAAAGCTGGCCGTGCAAGGAGCGGTTCCATTGCAGTTCAATGCCTACAAGATCCCGCTGATGAGGAATCTGGTGAAGCGCGCCATCAGTGGAGTGGAGGAGGCAACATGGGCTTCTTAGAGTGGGCCACGAGTCCGTGGGGGCAGAGTGTCCCGATCCATATTGCCTGGTTCTTGATCTGGGTTGCGGTGATCGCGGGGTTGCTCTTCCTGATCGTTCACGCCACCTACGTGAGATATTTCGCCAAGCCAAGAGAGTTTGCGGGCAGATCTTCTCCCGCCGTCGCTGCGCGAATACCCAAGCACGTTCCCCGGCACTCGCTGGTCGCGCGGCTGTTTCACTGGATCATGGCAGCCTCCATGTTCACGCTGCTGTTTACCGCCTTCCTTCCGAAGGTTGGCGTCCAGTTTAATTGGGTGACCTATCATTGGATCGCCGGCGCCGTGTTAACCGTTTCCATCATCTTTCACATCATTCATGCTTCCTTCTGTCTGGATTTCTGGTCGATCTGGCCTGACCGAATCGATCTGGACGATGCCTGGAAAAGGGTTCGCCGGTTTTTCGGAATGCCCGCGCCGCCGCCGCGAAAGTTCGCCAAGTATCCTTTGGAGAACAAGCTCTTCCACGGCGTCATCATCTTGTGCGGTCTGTCGGTGATCCTTACCGGCGTTTTCATGATGTCTCGCGTGCGACGATCTTTTTCCCCGCAATCCGTATCTGTTCAGCGACATGACCTGGGGCATGATGTACGTGCTGCACGGTTGGCAGGCGTCGGACTGATTGCGCTGGTCATGATGCACGTCTACTTCGGACTCCGGCCGGAGAAACGCCGATCACGAAATCGATGATCTTCGGCTGGATGGACCGCGACTTTTATCTGGAAGAGCATGATCCCGAGCGATGGGAGGTCGAGACTCCTTCTTCGTCATCGACATCCAACGGGTCGAAGGCCGAGGGCTAACCGATGCTGGCTGAGATCTGCGATCGTTGTGACGCGGTGGAAGAGTGCTACGAGTTCCTGCTGGCCTACGCGGCCCAGGGGCTACCGAGTGACCAGGGCAGCAAGTCGGGTGGACAAGTCCGTGAGTTCCTGCATCGCGCCGTGAAAGCCTTAACGGGCTGGCGGAAGCTTGTGCGCTGGCAGTCAAAGAGGAAGGCCTTGAGCCCGCCGGCAAATACCTGGCGTTCTTTGCGGTGCTCGATCGCGACTCTCGCGACTCTCTTGCTGCCATTGAACTGGTTCTCGCTCAACCCGCCATCAGTTCCCAGTTGATTGACAATCTGAATGCTTCCATCCATCTCCGCGCGCTGCTCACCGACTTGTTTCTGCTGGGTGAGATTCTGAGAAAGCAAAGCAAACCGGCGGTAGAGGCAGTCACGAGCGACGGCAATTGATGCAGGGTTCGCGTAAGCCCACAAAGCTTCCTCGGGTTTCATTCCGAGACTGACCAAGGGAAGGTCTCAACCTTCTGCGCGGGGACGTTTGAAGCGATCCAATACATAGAAGGGGTGTCAGTGACCCACGTCCACATCGCGATTCTCGAAGGCGGAACGCTGAAGTATTTAAGCGCAGCTTGCCGTATAATGCGGCGCTGATCCCTAGCGTTCATGGCCGCCAAACCTTCCAGCGACCGCTACCCCCTGCCAACCGAGCGGTATTGCATCGCCGTCATCACCCTGGATGAGCAGATGTTTCGGGAGATGCGCGGGGCGCTCGCTCCCAGCTTCCGCGCTACCCTGGCCAGCGCCGAATCACAAATCAAGACGCTCATTGATGATCCGGGCATCCATGGGATTGTCCTTGATCTGGAAAGCATCGGGGATCGAGCTGCTGATGGCATCGAGGTGCTGCAGGAGATGCGCCGGCTGAGGGATGACCTGATCATGGTGGCGATCACCGCTTCGAATGGCAGCGAACTTCCTCTTCAGGCCAGTCAGGCTGGGGCAGACCATTTCTTCCTCAAACCGGTTGACGGCCAGCAACTGCGAACGCTGCTTCTGCAAACCATGGAGAAGCGAGCCTTGCAGTTCGAAGGACGATGGCTGCTGGAGCAGGTCGAGAACCGCTCTGCCTTTTGTGGCCTGATCGGCGGCAGCGAGGCCATGCGCAAGGTGTATCAGGCAATCGAGGCTGTCGCGGGCAGCAACGCCAGCGTCCTGATTCGGGGCGAGAGTGGCGTCGGGAAAGAGTTGGTTGCCCAGGCGATCATCCAGACTGGGGAACGCCACGACCAACCTTACGTGTGCCTGAACTGTTCCGCTCTTCCTGAGACCCTGATTGAATCGGAGCTTTTCGGATACGAAAAGGGAGCCTTCACCGGCGCCGACAGTGCCAAGCCCGGCTTAATTGAGCTGGCTCACACCGGGACCCTTTTTCTGGACGAGATTACGACCCTCAACCCCGGGTTACAAAGCAAGCTGCTGCGCGCTCTCCAGGAACGTTCGGTACAGCGGCTGGGCGGAAGAACTGCGAAGAAGATTGATTTCCGCCTAATCACCGCAACCAATGACGATCTGGAAGCTGAGGTGAAAAGGGGCCGGTTTCGCGAGGACCTGTTTTATCGAATTAACGTTGTCCCCATCGTGGTTCCTCCCCTACGCGAGCGCCGCGGGGACATTTCCCTGCTGGTAGAGCACTTCCTCAGGCTGTATTGCACAGCCAACCGGAAACCGGTCAAACAGCTGCAACCAGAAATCATTGATATTCTTGAGGGCTACTCCTGGCCAGGCAACGTGCGCGAGCTTGAAAACGTGATCCAGCGCATGATCATCATGAGCGATGGCCCCGTGATCGCGGCCCATCATCTGCCGCAGCAGCTTCTCTCTTCCAGTGCGGCTGGCCACGAGGCCATTCTGATCCCGGAAGGAGGGGTGGACTTCGACGCCGAGATGGAAAGGATCGAGATCGCCTATCTTAACGCCGCCCTCCGCCGGACTGACGGCAAGAAATCCGCAGCCGCCGCTCTGCTGGGTATCGACCCGCAACGCATGAAGTACCTCTGCCGGAAGCTGCATCTTTAGTCTCGACGATAACGAGGTTAAAAATTAACCGAATGGCGGTTAATTATTAACCGCGAGAGAATTCTTCACATCTCGGAAAAGGTTCTGAACTCAGCCACGCGACTACTAAAGAGCTGTGATTGTTAGACTTAGGAATTCTTGGGATCATCATGCGGTTTTGGCATGGCTCGTGCAATAGAGAAAGCCGAGTGATGGAATTCAATCGAAAACAAATTTGAGGAGCGCTACCGTGACCATCCAAAAGAAATCCTTGATCAGCACCCTGAATACCACCAAGAAAGCGATCGTCGCCAGCAACTTGGCAGGAACGTCAGTAACGCCCGCCACCAAGAATGCCGTAAGTCGCCAGGCCGTAAGTCGCCAGGCCGTAAGTCGCCAGGCCGTGACCCGCCAGGCCGTGAGCCGCCAGGCCGTAAGTCGCCAGGCCGTAAGCCGCCAGGCCGTAAGTCGCCAGGCCGTAAGCCGCCAGGCCGTAAGCCGCCAGGCCGTGAGCTCGCCAGGCCGTAAGCCGCTAGGCGTGAGCCGCATACGCATAGTAGGCGATTTGTCTGCAGAGCCCTTAGGCTGATTCGATGGCTCGAGTTCGAAAGGCTGCGCGACATGCGCAGCCTTTCTTGGTTTTTCACCAGATTTTGCGGCCCATGAAATCCGCCACGCTCCTCCAAGCCAGGCGAGCCAGGCTGGTTCGCTTGCCATAGAAGCGAGCTGTCCCGGTCATCCCTGATCTCAGGTTGCCGCCTGGGTTAGCGAGCAGCAGGTCCGCCACATAGAAGTTGGGTGGGCGTAACCCCTTGTATTTGGTAAGGTCGATCAGGTCAGGTGGAATCCGCTCGGATTCCGGAGCTACAGTCAGCACTCGCGCTTGCCGTAACCCGAACATGCCATCAATTTGGAGCCGCGCGTAGGACTCGGGTCGCAGCTTGTACATATCGTGCTCCGAGAGATAGATGCGGGCCCTCAAGGTATTCAGGTCGGCCACCTCGACCAATTGCGTCCCGGCGACGAGGTAAGTTCCCAGCCGGTCGGCCACGCGGGGCGTCAGCACAACGCCGGAGATGGGGCTTCTTAAGTCGAGCTTAGCGACCTCGGAAGTAAGTTCTTCCGTTTGCCTTGCCAGACTCTCGCGATCCTTGGCCGCTGTGCCGAGACCGGTATAGTGCAGGAGGGCGGTTGCGGCGCGAGCATTCGCAACCTCATAGTCCGCCCGGCTACTCGCTAATTTCGATTCCAAGGCCACGTTATGCAGTTGGACCAGGAGAGCCCCGGCGGTTATGGGCTGTCCTTCGTCGGCATAGACCTTGGTCACCGTTCCGGGCACGAGGTTGCGAACCACCGCTCGATTTGCCGCCTCGAGCACAAAACGGCCATCGCCCGTTTCATGCCACAGCGGCAGGAGCGCGAACACAACCGCGATTCCCGCCAGCGCCACGGATCGGCGGGGAGTAAACCAGGCTCGCACCCGGTCTTTCTTGTCCAGGTAGACGAATTTCATAAAGTTCACCAGAGTCCGGATGCGTGAGCGGAAGATTAGTCCCGCCGTACCCAGCTCGGGAATGAATGACCACTCAGGATTAAAGTTGCGGAAGGCGTTCCCCACGAAGCGGGCTATGACATAGAGGACTGTGTAGCTGTAAATACCGGAGAGGATTGCGTATACAGCGAAACCCAATCGGCGGCGTCTGGGCACATACGGAACTTCCACAGGCAGCCGCCACACATATCTCCGTACCCAGGAGGAAACATAGATTGTGGAGGCTTCCTTCAGATCGACGATGCCCAGGATTTCGCAGAGCATATGGTAGCCATCGAGTTTGATCAATGGGTTCCAGTTGATGAGAACCACGCCGATGCCCGTGATCAAGATGACGGTGTAGGCGAAATCGTGTACTGCGGTTCCAGGTGCGGTGCCCCACCAGAGGGCTGTCGCAATGGCGCAAACAATTAATTCAGTCCACACGCCAGCCACACTAATCATGAGCCGCTGGCGGCGGTCGCCGGTGACCATGCCCTGGGTACAATCGGTGAAAAAGGCGGGGCTCAGATAGATGAGCATGAATCCCATCTCGGTAACCCTGCCGCCATAATGCTTGCACGTCAGACCGTGGGCGATCTCATGGATTGGCATGAGCCCCAATGCTAGAAACCAGAATACGGCCACGTCCCACCAGGTCTTGTCGGCAAAATTATAGAACTGAAGAGTGTCGCGGCCAATTTCACTCCAGTGAGTGATGAAGATGCCGGCCATAAAGGCAAACGCTAACAACGTGATCAGCGTGAACCACCACGTGTAGACAAACGCGATACGCCCATGCAGCCAATCGAGGAAACGGTCAGGGTTGACGGCCGGGAAAGCGATCATGGAGAGATCGCCGAATTTCTTCTTCTTCTTGAATAGTTTTCGCCGTTCTTCGGCGGTTTTCTGCATGAGGGCAATGTTTTTTTCCAGAGGCGTCTTGTACCAGAACTCGATGCTTTCGAGATTGTCTGCGAGGTCGCGCACCTCCTGTTCGGTGTATTCAATTCCCGTCTCTTGAAAGTAAAGCTCAGAGATCTCTTCATACGACCGCTGGCCGTTGAAGAGCCGGGCAAATTGCCAATTCCCAGGGGTCAAGGTGAAAAGAGCTTCCACGCCGGGCACGAAAACGCGAACTACGGCCCGACCTTCCTGGACGTGCTCTTTGAAGACAATGTCTGGATGAAGGCGGGGATAGCGCTGGCTGATCAGGCGTGCCGGTATTTCCGGCAATACCTCGTTCAGCGCTTCGGTGATGTTCATCGCAGGTTCTCGAGGCTGACGCTCGCGTCCATGCCGGCCCGGAGCGAGCCCGGTTTCCCCTGGAGTTCCACGGTAACCTCGATCGTGCTGCTGGCGGGATCGACGACTGGGCTCACTTCCACAACTCTGACCTTGTATTCTTGGTTGGGTAGATCGGGAGTCGTCATCGGAAGTACTTGACCCTTTTGGAGTCGCCCAATGAAATTTTCAGGCAAGGTGAAGCGCATGCCCAAAGGGCCCTCGGCCGTGACCCAGAACAGGCGGTCTCCCTTGGCAACCTGTTGTCCTTGGCGCACGTAGCGGCGGGCTACCACGCCGGAAAAGGGTGCGCGGATCTGGGTTTTGTCGAGCTCAAGTTGAAGGGAACGCTGCGTCTCGGTGTCATTAGTGAGCAATTCGCGAACGCGCCGGACATCCCATGTTTCCGATTCCGCTTTGAACTTGGCGTGCTCGAGTTGCTCATTGCTGATGATATGGGCATCCCACATTTTCTGGGCGCGTTCGTAGTCCGCCTGCATGACCTTAGCTTCGGCTTCCCAGTTCTTCAAGTCCGCTTCGGTGCTGCGGGTCTTGGCCCGTGCCGCTTCCAAGTCGGCCGTCAGTTGCCGGTCATCCAACTGCGCCAACAAATCTCCCGTGCGAACGTGGGCACCCGCCTCCGACCGCAGTTCGGCTATCATGCCGTCGCGCTGCGCAAGCACGTCAAGCTGGTGCTCCACAACCAAAGGACCTGAAACCGTGAAGCTGCTGCCGTTCGCTGAGATGTTCGCTGGGACAGTCGCCACCGCAGCAGACGCCAGCCCTCCCGAAGACGATGGAGCAGGCGCGGCCGCCACTTCTGCGCTCTTCTGGGAACACGCCAGCCAAGGCAGCAGCGCCACGCCCAGCAGGATCAAAGCAAAATCGTTCGGTTTTCTGCTTGGCATCTCCTCACACTCCAAACCACGACCATGCTCGTGAATAGAACCAGAGAAGCGGTTTGCGAAACAGGACATAACCCACTGGATACCATCCTGCCCGCACTTTTCCCCGACCTTCCATGCCTGCGCGAATTGCTCCGTCGCGGTTCGGGAGAGCAACCCGCGCGAAAAACACCCGGGAATCGCCCTGCACGATTCCCTCGGGGCTGACGATGACCACGTCGCCGCGAAAGATTCTCGTCGGGAAACTGTTGAGCTTGATGGAAGCGTGCGACCCAGTGCGCAGCAGGCCGGAATCGTTATCGTCCACGGCCACGTCCACAATTGCCTGCGAGGTATCGACGATTTCGGCGAAACTGTCTCCATACTGCAAGCGCTTTCCCACCATGTTTTCGACGTGGGGCGTCGCCACGAGGCCGTTGATCGGTGAGCGCAATCGCGTCTTGTCCAGCAGTTCCTGGTCCCTTGCGACTTCGGACTTCCAGAAGTCAGCCTGTATCCGCTGCACGCCGGCTTCGCTGCTATCATTCGCCGCCAGAGAGCGATTCATCTGCAGCAGGGCCATCTGGTATTTGGCCTGGGCCTGGGAAAGCACTGAGCGAGCCTCCCAATCCGCGAGCTCCGCGATGACCTGGCCCTGAGCAACACGGTCACCTTCGCGAACGTACACTCTGCTGACAACTCCCTCCACCTCGGGTTGTATCCGTGCGGAGTGTACCGGAGCCACGACGGCATCTCCGTCCAGCCGCAGGGGCAATGGAAATCCCGCCAGGAAAATCAACAGCACGGCGGCCGCAGCGGCCATGAGGGTGCGGCGCTGTTTTCCCATGGCCATAAACTTCCGTTTCCTCTCAAGCACCGGCTCCAGCAGGGAAATGAAAGGGACTTCCTTGTACATCTGCGCGTTGCGCAGCGCGACCGTCGCCTGTCCAGCGAGCACTTTCAGGATCTCCAAGTGCGCGGGCGATAGAAAATCCGGATCTACGCTTTCCATGCCCAGTACGCCGACCCGACCCGTGTCGTCGGTCAGTGGGATAGCGTAGAACGCCCGCATCCCGGAAGTTTCGAAATAGCTTTGGAACTTCACCCGGGTCTCTTCGCGCGCGGCGTCAATTTCGGCGCCGTGTTTCCGAACGTGCACCACCTCGTCAGAAAGCATGGCCCAGCGCAGGATGTCATTGAGCATGGCGACGTCAGGGGCATCGGCGTCGACCTGTGTGACACCAGTGACGGCACTGAGTTTGAACTTTCCACCGTGCTCAAGGCCGACGGCGGCACGCTCGTAGGGGATCACCGCCTGCGGCGCGTTAACAATGGTCTGCAAAACACGCTCCAGGTTTAGCGTGGAGGTGATCTCGTTGCTGACGGTCACCAGCATTTCCAGGATCTCCACTTTGCGCTCGGCCATCAGGAGGCTGGCATTGTGGAGGGCGATGCTTGCCGTTTCGTTCAGGCTGCCGAGCACGAAGAGGTCGTCTTCATCAAAAGGCGTTTTATCCAGCCGGTTGACTGCTTCCACCACGCCGACCAGAGATTCCTTGTCGAACAAGGGGGCGACCACGATGGACTCGACCTGCCCCTTCTCCGTGTTCAGGTTGCGGCGAACCAGCCGTGCGTCCTCGACATCTGTAATCAGCACAGTTTCCCCGTTGTCGGAGACGTCACCCGCGATGCCTTCGCCGGCTTTTTGGGTCATTCCTTGCGGGTCGTCGGATCCTCACCTGCCTGATGCATCAGTAAAAGGCTTCCATCGCCTTGGACCATCCACACGTTGACCGCCTGGCACTCGAGCGCCTCGCAGATCTTCGAACCGATGATGGGGAAAAGTTGATCCATCTCGAGAGTGGAGCTGAAAACTTTCTCAATGTCATAAAATTGGGTGAGGCGGCTGATCGAGGTCAGAGAGTTGTGGCGCTCGACTTCATACTCCTGGGCGGCATTCAGTGCCGGACCGGCAACCTCAGCCACTCCTTGCAATGCATTGAGATGCGTTTCGGCCAGTGGCTCTCCGAAGCAGAGAATCTCAATCGCGCCGATCAGGGCATCGTTGACGACAAGGGGGAGGTACGCAAGAGAATGCAGGGCTTCGCGGAAGTTGAGATGGGCGTATTGTTCGCGAATGAGGGTCTTGCCGGCGAACAGCATGGGTTTGGGGCTGGCAGCAAGGATGCCGAGCGTACCGGTTTCGAGGGGGAGGGTTTCATCGCGCGTGGCTTCGCCGACCGTGGCGCGCACGGTCCAGCATTCTCCTTCGGCGGTGCGGGAGAGCAGATAGATGTTGATCGCAGAATCGGGCAACAGGCCGGCGAGGGCGTGCGCGATCGTGCGCGCCCTGGGGGCGATCTCCTGTACCTCCAGAAGATGAGCCGATATTGCAGCGATGTCGAGGATCAGATCGGGGCTCTGAGTTGCCATGAAGCTCGCCGCGGAAAGCTACCGATACCATCTTAATTCTGTTTCTGTCCGGGGGAGGGCAGTTCAGCTTGCAAATTCACGGAGCTTCCTCTAAGTTGAGGAGGCACTTTAGCAGACCGTCGAGTAGGTGTCAACATCGCACGGCTGCTGATTCGGGCGGTTTTCCGCGACCGTTGAGGTGGCACGGTGGACATTGAAGTTCGCAGTCTGGGCCAGGTGAAGGTAATCAAATTGCGCGGCAAGCTGAGTCTGGGCGACGCGGTGGACCGCCTCCGTGCAGATTTGTATGAACTGATGAACAACGGCAGTACCCGTATTGTGCTGGACCTGGGCGAGGTTCCCATGATCGATTCCAGTGGGATCGGATTGCTGGTCAAGAGCCTGACTTCCGCCAAGGAAATGGGGGGATCGGTCAAGCTGCTCAATCTCTCGAAGTTTCCTCTCCAAACCTTGAAAATGATCGGCCTCCTGAGCCTGTTCGATGTCTATAACGACCAGCAGCAGGCTATAGCCTCATTCGGTTAGGGTTTGTCTGCTGCTTACGCGGCGACTGATGTCAGTGTGTCCAAGTTCCCGTCCCAGTGAGGCGCCGGTTTCTACTGAATGGATTGCAGCGGAGGACTTCCTCTTTCGGCCTGACCAGAGGGAAGCCAAGCGTATCGCAACAGAACGACTTATCAGCGCGCCCAGGGAGCCCTCTATTTGTTTTCGTTAAAAAACCGCTTGGTTCAACCTAGCGCAGAATCAGGGTCGCGACCTCCGCTGCCGCGACTAATTATCACCAGCCATCCAATGGAATAGGCCTGTAATACTTGCGGGGTGAAGGCGACGCCGGGCCACATCACGAAACAAGCCAACTCGCTGTTGCGATTCTTGCTAGTGGGAGCGGTTACGCCGACAACCTCATGACTTCCGAGTGCCCGGCCACTCTCGACGTGTTGCGTCAGAAAGGTTGGCTCAGGCTCCATGCTTCCCAACAATGGGATCGACCCGATCCACAAAAAACTCCTAAAGGAGATCTCCCCAGTCGTTGAGGCGCGGGTGGAGCTAACAAGGCCGTTGCTTCTGTGACATAGATCACCAAACAGAGTGTTTCCAATCACAGCCAAAATGTATTCGTGGACCTGACACTACGACATCGCTGGGACAAAAATCAGCGCTGCTTTCGGAGGCTGGAATGAGATTCCATATGAGAAAAGTGGTGGTCGCTTTGCTTGTGGCAGTTCCTGTCACCGTTTTGCTGCTTTTTTCTGCAGTGAATCCGCCCAAGCGTCCAAGCCGTTCCAAGCTATGCGCGGCAGACGGGCTTGGCATGCAGTGGCTGCCACTACGCCCCTCCGGAGCTCAACCCTGCCGGACGTAAATTCAAACTGACCGGCTACGTCGATCGAGGAGACGATACCAAAACCGTAAAAGCGGACGAAAGCAAGAAGCGCGCCCCCCTTGATCTGCTCGCGTCATTGCCGCTGTCCGTCATGCTGGAGACTTCGTTTACCTCGCTCAAGACTGCGCAGCCGCAAACCCAGAACGGCAACTTCGAGTTCCCTCAAGATATCTCCTTGTTCCTTTCCGGGGCATGGACGAGCAAAGTGGGAAGCTTTCTACAGGTGACGTACGACACGCAGGACGATCACTTCACCAGCGACAACACGGATATCCGCTTCGCGAACAAGACGAAGATGGGGGGCAAGGAACTGGTTTACGGCATCGATCTCAATAACAATCCCACCGTCGAGGATCTTTGGAACAGCACGCCAGCGTGGGGCTACCCGTGGATCGCAAGCGACAACGCTCCTACTCCCAACGCCAGTCCTTTCATCAACGGTGGTTTGGCCCAGGATGTAGCTGGACTCGGCGTGTTTGGCATGTGGAACGACCATCTCTATCTGGACGCGGCCATCTATCGCTCTGAACACGTGGGGGGACCGCAGCCGAACCCAGGGAAGGCCTGGCGTGGGCGCGGGCTTCAATATCCGCGGCGTTGCTCCGTACTGGCGCCTGGCGTGGCAGGAGTTAACAGGAAAGACGCAGTATGAAATCGGAACTTATGGTATGCACCTGCGTTCGACCCCCAATGAAATCACCGATCCCACCGGGGCCAGCATTCCGACGGATTCGTACACGGACTGGGCAATCGACACGCAAATCGACCGCACAATCGTCAGAACTGACGTGCTTTCATTCCGGGCTACATACATCCGGGAAAACAATGATCTGCTGAGCCTGCTGTTTCAGGGCGGTGGGCCAGGGAGTTCGACTCCGCTGGTATCGCAAGGTTCGCACCGTTTGAACACGGTCATGGCCAATGCCGAATATCACATCGGCAACAAGTACACGGGGACATTCGGCTGGTTCAATACAACCGGGACATCTGATCTCGCGTTTTATCCGTCGGGGACAGCCGTGACCGGCAATTTCAATGGCGACCCGAGAAGCGCGGGATACATTTTGAACCTCTCTTACTGGCCGTGGCAGAACCTGCAACTCGCCGCGCAATACACCGGCTATACGCGCTTCAATGGTGCAGCGACGAACTATGACGGCTTTGGCCGCAACGCGAGCGCCAACAACACGCTCTATCTGGACGCCAGGATCTTTTTCTAAAGGTAATTGGCTTTCATTGCAGCGGGTTTTTCTTAGCAGCAAGTGAGCCGTTGTTTGCAACGATTCAAGGAGAAGAAAACAATGAACAGCAAGTTCGCAATGAAGACATTCGCTGTAGTCGCGCTGATCGGTGGGCTGGGCGTGGCTTCGTGGGCCGGCGATATCGAAGGCAAAGTTACGGGAATGAAGGGTCATTCGGTGGTTTACGTCGAGGCCATTGCGGGCAAAACCTTTCCCGCTCCCGCGCAGCATCCGGTGATGGATCAAAAAGGGTTGGTCTTCGCGCCGCACATTATGGCCGTACTCCAGGGCACAACGGTCGACTTCCTGAACAGCGACACCGTGCAGCACAACGTCTTCTGGACTGCGATCGGTAGCGATAAGAAAGCAGGGCACAATCTCGGCACATGGCCCAAGGGTGAAAAGCGATCCTTTACCTTCGATAAGCCGGGCGTCGTGCCGGTGCTCTGCAATGTGCATCCGGAAATGGCGGGATATATCATCGTCAGCCCAACTCCCTATTTTGCCGAAACGGACGACAGCGGAAACTACAAGATCAAAGACGTTCCCGATGGAAGCTACACCCTAACGGCGTGGCATGAAGGCGCCAAGAACCAGTCCAAGCCGGTGAGCTGTGGCCGGCGGAGGCAAGGCGGATTTCACCCTGAGCAAGTAAGGAGTAAGCAGCGACAGCAACGGGGAGCGGCGCAGCGATCGACGCTTGCTCCCCGTATTTTTCATCGTCAGTCGTAGTCCAGAAGGACTGTTTGACGTTCAGCCGTACCGAGAAATAGAAATTGCCCTCATGCTGAAGCGATACAAAAACAAAAAGGTCGATGGGGACTGGCTGAACACGAACTTTCCCTGCATGATGGCGTGCCCGGCGCACACCAACGCCGGACGCTATGTCGGCCTGATTGCCGAGGGCCGCTTCGAAGAGGCCTATCGCATCGCGCGCGACCCCAATCCGCTGGCCAGCATCTGCGGACGAGTGTGCGCCCATCCTTGCGAAACCGCCTGCCGCCGCGGCGAGATCGACCGTCCCATTTCCATTCGTGCTCTCAAGCGTTTTCTCACCGAGCAGTTTGGGCCCGAGTCAAAGCATCCCATCAACGTCAATGAAGGACGAGGGCAGAAGAAGCTTCCTTTCAAAGTGGCGGTCGTCGGCGGCGGCCCGGTGGGACTCTCCGCCGCACACGATCTCGCCCTGATGGGATACGCCGTCACGATTTTCGAGGCGGCGCCGGTAGCAGGCGGAATGCTGTACCTGGGGATTCCGGAGTACCGCCTGCCGCGCGATGTGGTCGAAGCGCAAGTGCGCGAGATTCTCGAGACTGGCGACATTACATTGAAGCTGAACCACGCGGCTGGCCGCGACTTCGCTATTTCAGATCTGCGGCGTCAGGGATTCGACGCGGTACTTATCGCTGTGGGCGCGCATCGCAGCCGCGATCTCAGCATCCCCGGTGTTGATCTCGATGGCGTGCACAAAGGCATCGACTTCCTGCTCAACGTAAACTTGGGCTACAAATTTACCATCGGCAAGAAAGTGATCGTGATCGGTGGCGGCAACGTGGCCATGGACGTGGCCCGCTCGGCCGCGCGCGAAGTGGTGCGTCAGCATTCCGGCGGAGTGCAGGATAACGAGCCTTCTGCGGAGAACGTGACCGCAGTCGCCACAAAAGAGATGGTCGACATTTCTCTTTCCGCTTTGCGCATGGGCGCGCGGGAAGTAAATCTGGTGTGCCTTGAGCCGCGCGACCAAATGCCTGCCGCTCTCGAAGAAATTGAGGAAGCCGAACAGGAAGGCATCCGCATGCACCCCGGTCTGGGCCCCAAGCGGATGATTGGCAAGGACGGCAAGGTGGTTGCGCTGGAGACCCTCAAAACCAAATGGGTCTTCGATCAGAACAAACGCTTCAACCCGGCGTTCTTCGAAGGCAGCGAAAGCCAGATCGAGTGTGACACGATCATTATGGCAATCGGCCAGGCCCCGCGCCTCGACTTCCTGACGCCAGAAGACGGAGTCGAGCTTTCTCCACGCGGGCTGATCGCCGTCAACCCGCAAACGCTGATGACTTCGGCCCCCGGAATCTTCGCGGGCGGCGATTGCGTCTTCGGTCCACGCCTGATTATCGACAGCGTGGGCGATGGCAAACGCGCGTCAGTCGGAATCGACGAATACCTCCGCAAGAACAAACATCCCGAGCCCATCATCGAGGTCGAAATCCTGAAGCGGCATAGCATGCCGCTCGATTATCTGGACATCAACCGCCAGCCGGTGCCCATGCTTCCTCTGGAGCGCCGCACCGGCGTGACTGAAGTGGAGGTCGGCTACGATGCCCCGGAAGCGATAGCCGAAGCGCAACGCTGCCTGCACTGCTGGGTCAACACGATTTTCGAGGGCACGCCCGAAGACGGCACCATGTGCATTCTATGCGGTGGTTGCGTCGACGTTTGCCCGGAGAAATGTCTGGAACTGGTTTCGCTCAATCGCATCGAGTTCGAAGCCTAAGCCGTGCAGCACATCCGCGACAACCAGGAGCTGTTTGGAGTGGAATTCGACGAGGTGGCGGCCGATGAACTGGGCATCGTTACCGGCGCCGCCATGCTGAAAGACGAGACGCGCTGCATCCGCTGCGGTCTCTGCGCCATGCGCTGTCCGGTAGGCACGATCACCATGGAGTCATACAACCTGATTCCCGCCGAACCGACTGGCCTGATTTCGGTAGCGGCAATTGGAGCAGGGTTGCAGTCGAAGTAGATTAAAAAGAGACCTACATGCCAGACGAAACTAAATACCGCAAACTCTGACAACGCAGTAGACCGCCGCCAATTCTTCGCGAAACTTGGCTTAGGCTCGCTCGGCATTGCGGCTGCCGGCACGGCTGCCTTTGCATATCAGTTTCTCGAGCCGAATGTGCTTGTACGAACCCTCGCCCGTAGTCAATGCCGGCAAGCCCGACCGCTATCCGCTCGATTCGGTCACGCTTGATGTGAACTCGGGCATCTACATTATTCACTCGCAGGAAGGCTACTTTCTCGCTCAGCGCGGTGTGCACGCATCTGGGGTGCCTCACGGCGTGGAAACCGGAATTGGGCATCATTGCCTGTCCTTGCCATGGCAGCAAGTTCAAACAAAACGGCGAAAAGATCGAAGGTCCGGCGCCTCGGCCGCTGCCCTGGAAGCGCATCTGGCTTAACGATGACGGAGATTTGCTGGTGGACCGCTCCACCGACGTTCTTCCGCTGCAGCGCGATTCATTCGTGAGGGTCTGACTTAGAGAGAACCAGCAATGGCAAAAACGGTAGACCAATATTTCGACGACTTACGCGAAACGCGCGTGTGGCGCTCGATCTTCCGCAGCGGCACGGGCGCGAGCACGCTGAAGCGCGCGCTGGCCATCCAGCAAAACGTTTTTCTGCACCTGTTTTCCACCAAGGTGCGCACGCGCATGCTGGGCTTTAGTGCAACGTGGTACTTGGGCACGCTGACGCTGGGAACTTTCTTCATTCTGGTCGCGACCGGAATCCCTCTGATGCTCTACTACCACCCCTCTGCGCCGCAGGCTTACGCTGATACCAAAGATCTGCAGTTCGTCGTCTCCTCCGGACTGTTTCTGCGCAATCTGCACCGCTGGTCGGCGCACACGATGGTCTTCCTGGTCTTTGCCCATATGTTCAAGGTTTTCTATCGCGGCGCTTACCGCACTCCCCGCGAGTTTAACTGGGTGATCGGCGTGATTCTCCTGTTGATGACGCTGCTGCTCAGTTACACGGGGTACCTGCTTCCCTGGGACCAACTGGCCTACTGGGCCATCACCGTGGGATCGAACATTGCATCTGCTGTCCCGCTCATGGGCAACAAGATTCGCTTCCTCATGCTTGGCGGGAACGCGGTCAACGCCAACGCTCTGCTGCGGTTTTACGTGCTGCACTGCATGATTCTGCCGCTGGCTGCAATGTTCTTCGTCGCTATCCATTTCTGGCGTATCCGCAAAGACGGCGGCCTCTACTCCCATGCCAGTGAACCGGCAACCGTGCGTGCGAAGGCTGCAGGCAGCGTTGCCACCGCGAAGGAGGCGCAATAATCATGGCCGACTCCAAGGATTTCACCGCGGGCGTCGATTCCAACGCGAAGAAGTCGCCGCGCCGCATCGTCTTCATCACCCGCCGCACGTCGGCTCAAGTGAAGGCTGAAACTGAAGATCAGATGCAGACTTTCCCCGAGGTCTTGTTTCGCGCGGCCGTAGCGATTCAAGTGCTTGCCATTGCCCTGGTATGGATCTCACTCGTGTTCAACGCACCGCTCGAAGGCCTGGCCGATCCTTCCCACACTCCTAATCCGGCAAAGGCTCCCTGGTACTTCCTCGGGCTGCAAGAGATGCTGCACTACTTTCCGCCGGTTGTCGCAGGTGTGCTTGTGCCCGGCTTGGTGGTGATGGCGCTGATCGTGATTCCGTATTTCAAGGTCAACATCGAAGCGGAAGGACTCTTCTTGAAGGACCGGCAGCGGCGGCTGCAGATCTTCTATTTAGTCGCGACTGGTTTGTCGTTGTTCCTGTTGCTTTTCAAGGTGTATGCGGCACTGGTCCCCACATTAATCATGGCGGGAGTGATGCTCCTGGCGGCGCAGAGTTCTCCGCAGTCGTCTTCTGCCTTCCGCCGGCTATCTGGCTGGGAGGCCGCTTTCCTATTGGGTTATGACATGGTTTTTATTCGAACTGATAGTGCTGACTGCCATCGGCACATTTTTCCGCGGGCCGGGCTGGTCGCTGGGTCTGGCCGTGGCAAGGGTCTTAATCGCGCTCATGAAAGAAATGACTCAAGTCGCTGTGGCAAAAGTTGTTCGGGGATAGCGTTCGCGCGTTCGGCGTGGTCAGCCTTGTGTTTTTAGCTTCGCTCGCGATCGCCCCCGCGAAAAACCACTTCAGCGAGTGGCGTCATTATCAGCACGGGTATCTGAAGATGATTCGCAACCGTAGCGATGCGGTGACGCTGCAACGCCATTTCGAGGGAGGGATTCAGCAGATCTGGCTGCCCGACCTCGGCGTGGTCGACCGCTGCACAAGTTGCCACGTCGGTTTGAAAGAAGCCAGCCTCGCCGATGTAAACATGCAGCCCTTCCGCCCGCATCCCGTGATTCCACACAAGCTTGACCAATTCGGATGCACGGTCTGCCATCGCGGGCAGGGCGCAGCCACAACCGTAGCCGAGGCGCATAACAGTACGCTGGCGTGGGAGCAGCCGATTCTTCCGGCGAAATACATCGAGTCGTCATGCGGCGAATGCCATCACGGGCCGCTGCCGGGCACGCCCCAACTGAATCAAGGCCGGCATCTGCTATCCCGCTACGGCTGCGTGCATTGCCACACCGTAAAGCTGCCCAACGGCAGCACCATGAAGGCGACCGACGATCCGCCCTCCCTCTCGCACATCGCCGACAAGACCACGCGCGAGTGGATTTATGCCTGGCTGAAAGATCCGCAAGCCTACGCGGCCACGGCTACAATGCCGAATTTCAAGCTGAGCGATGACGATGCGCGTGACATGTCCGCCTTTCTGATTGCGAACAGCACACCTCAGCCCGGAGACACTGCGACGGTTTCGGCGAAGGTATCCTCTGATCCCGCGGCTGGCGCCAGCTTGTACGGAGAATCTTTCTGCGCTTCGTGCCACGCAGTACAAAACGCCGCGGGCAATTTGGTCGGTGGCGACGTGGGCCCCGAGTTGACTCGCGTCGGGCAGCAAGGTAAAACCGGAGTGGCTCCAGGCGTGGATGCGCAATCCGCGCAATTACGACGAAGAAACCGCGATGCCGCACTACCGCTTTAACGATTCTCAAGTCGCCACGCTCTCCGGATTCCTGCTGGCCAAGACCGATTCCGATCTGCTGGCCAATGTCCATCTCGATGCCGCCACCCCCGAGCAGATCGCGCCATGGCAGGCGCCTGGTCTCTGATTACGGCTGCGCGTCGTGTCATGAAATCGCGGGTATCAAGAAGCCCGAGAACTTTGCTCCCGAACTCAGTCGCATCGGAAACAAACCGGTCACTCAACTTGTGTTCCTGCCCGGCATGCAGCACACGCTTCCCGATTACATCGCGACCAAGATCAAGCAGCCGCGTGCATTTGGACAAAATTTGAAGATGCCGCAATACGCGTTCACGCCAGCGCAGATTGATTCGCTCGCCACCGCTCTGCTTGCACTCAACGACCGTTCCGCCACGTTGCCTCCCTCATTAACAGTGGCGGCGACGCCCGAGTCCGACTACCAGCCCGCGGGCAAAGCCGGAAAGCTGATGACGGATCTGGCATGCTTCAGCTGCCATCGGATCAATGGTCACGGCGGCGATATGGCGCCCGATCTAACGTGGGAAGGCAGCTCCGTGCAGCGACAGTGGCTGCTGGAGTTCCTGAAGAACCCGAACACGCTGCGGCCGTCGCTAATTCGCCGCATGCCAAAATTCAATCTTACTGATGGCGAGATCAACGACCTGACAGACTACATTATGACCGTGTACCAGAATGCGTCGGTCGATCGCGATTCCATGCCGCTGAGCGGCTACCCGCAAGGCCAAGTCGAGCTGGGCAGGCAACTGTTCTACGGCAAGTACGCCTGCCAAGGCTGCCATATCGTAGATGCGAAGGCCGATAAGGGCTACATCGGCCCGACGCTAACCCAAGTCGGTTCGCGCCTCACCGCTGCATGGATCTTCGAGTGGATGAAGAATCCGCAGGCCCTGCGCCCCGGCACGGCAGAACCCAACCGCGCCATGAGCGACGAAGATGCCCGCGCCCTGACCGCATTCCTCATCTCGCAGAAGGGCAGAGGCAAATCGGAGGTCGCAAAAGCAAAGAAATGATCCGTCACGCTTTAACTATCGTCACATTAATTGCCGCTGTGCTGGCTACGTCCTGTTCGCACAAGACCGCACCAGTGGCTCTGCCCAAGCCGACCGCCTTTGCTGCAGCCATCGTTGAATCCAGCGGCGGAAAGCAGACCACGCAGGCAGGTACGGCGTTGCCGCAGCCCTTGGTCGTGCAGGTGAATGATCAGCAAGGATCTGCGGTCGCTGGCGCGCTCGTCGAATTCAGCGCCGCGCCAGGAGTAGTTTTCGATCCGGCCAATGGCCTTACGGATTCGAGTGGTCAAGTCACGACCAATGTCACTCTCGGCGACATGGCGGGCCGCTATCAGTTAACCGCATCGAGCACCGACAAAGCGGGAAAGAAAGTTGCTCTGACCATCGAAGAGATCGCTCTGGGTTACCAGCAAACCCTGGGCCGCCAACTCAACGATCGATATTGCGAGCACTGCCACAATCCCGAATCGACCGTAGAGCGCGTATCCAACTTCGATAATCTCGAAATCAAGCCGCACCCTTTCACCGAGGGCGATACCCTCAACAAACTGACCGATGCCGATCTCACTGCCATCATCAGCCATGGCGGTCCTGCGCTCAATAAGTCGGCGCTCATGCCGGCCTGGGGCAACACTCTCAGCCGGTCCGACATTCAGGCGCTAATATCGTATATCCGCGCAATCTCTGATCCTCCCAATCGCAATGCTGGCCCGGTCTATGCGCAAAATTAGTCTGCTCTGCTTTTGCCTGAATCAGCTGCCCCCTCGGGAACGAGCACAGGTGGGAGCGTGATCGGATCAAGGGGCGGACGCGGCGCTGAAGCTTGCTGCCGGCTATGTCCCAGCGGCGACGGACGCGACCGTGATCGTCCCCCCGTTAAGAGCGCCCACAATTTGCACGCGCTGTCCAGCCACTCGTTTCAGCGCCGCTGGATCTCCTTCGAGAAGATAAGTCCGATCGCCATTGACGAAGGTGAAATTGGCTCCGTCACGGATGCAAACGCGCGCGCAGTCGGCGGCGGTGGCCCCGATCTTGGCAGAATGTTTAGCGAAACAGCGCGAACAGGTCACCATGCCAATATAGGTCTGCTGGCGGTCGGGTTGGGCTGCTGACTGCGGTGGCTCGGCGGTTTGTCCGAAGGCCACGACAACTGCGCCTACAAACGCAAGCGCGAGTGCGAGGCCAAAAACAGCCCCCGCGCAAAGCGTGATGACCTCGATCCAGAAACGGTTTTTCCTCATCACAAGCCTCCAGACAGCGACGCGCTTACAGGTCCAGTTGCAATCGAAATGCCAGACAGGAGGCGCACCGAAGCTGTTCAGAAGGCTGATGTTGTGGAATGGGGCGAATGGCCATGCACGGCTTTCCCCAGCCCGAACGTGGAAAAAAGTTCTCGGATGCGACTCTGGGAAACCCTTGAAGTTGAGACAGATTGCTGCGGACCAAAACAGCGGTTCTACGCGATGTAAGGTCATTCAAGACCAGACGACCCTGTACCTAAGTGATGCTGGCCCTCACGACAGGCTTGTAGCCATCGTGTCAGAAAATCCCGCAGACCTTCCGGCGGCCTCATCCATAGGGCGGCCGCAGTTTTGCGCCATTCGGGGCGAACCAGCGCGGTTAGGCCTCGGCTCCCCAGAGCGAGGAAAGCCCCCTCGTCGGTGATGTCATCTCCGAGGTAGGCGACGGGAACCTGGGGACCGATTTCGTCCAGGATGGTGCGGACAGCATCCCCTTTATCAAGACCCGGCATGCGCATTTCAATGCCGCCGTCGAACTCCAGCAGCTCCAATCGCTCACTTTGAGCAATGGGCAGCCAGCCCAGCAAGACCTGGCCGTGGGTTTCTGCCACCGCCGCTTCGTCCAGCCCGCGCCAATGGATGGCGACGGCACCAGTCTTGAACTCAGTTCGGTTGTGCAGCCCCTGATGTCTTACCCAACGATCTGCTTCAGCCAGTGCACGCAGCACACGTTCTTCCACGCTAGGTGTCTTGCAGCTTCCATCCGGTCTCAACCGCTCCAACCCATGACATCCCCAGATCTCGGGACTGGGGTGAACCCCAAGCAGCGGGATTACCTCATGGGCGTTTCGACCTGTGATGATGGCCACGCGGGTGCGGCCATTGGCGATGATCTCCTGCAGAAGTGCGGTCACCCCCGGATAGGGGAGAGCCTGCTGCCGATTGAGACAGAATGGCGCGAGCGTACCGTCATAGTCGAGCAGAAGCGCGGAAACCGGCGACTGTGTTACCGATTCCATGAACTGCTCGACTTCGATTGGATTGACTGTGTGAGGCAACCGCATGCTCCTTATCCCCGGGCAGCAGTATTCGCCCGGAGCTTCTTATTGCTTTCGTCCGATGCGTCGAGGCGCAGCTCGCAGAGTTCAGCGATGAGGCTTCCTGCCCAGCGGTAAACGTTGTGTTCCCTGACGGTCTTCCGCATGCGTTGCATCCGCAATTCTTTTTCCTCCGGCTGCATCTCAAGGGCTACGCGAATCGCCTCAGCCGTCTGGTCGATATCGTAGGGGTTTATCTGCAAGGCATCACGCAACTCGTGGGCGGCGCCGGTGAAACAACTCAGGATTAAAACGCCTCTTTCGTCGCGCCGCGTTGCCACGAATTCTTTCGCCACCAGATTCATGCCATCGTGCAGCGACGTAACCAGGCATAAGTCCGCGGCGCGGTAGTAGCCTTGAATTTCCTCGTGGTTATGCTGCCGGTTCAGAAAGACGATGGGCTTCCATCTATCCGTCTGGAACCGCATATTGATGCGGGTGGCTTCCCCTTCCACCTCCTCCATCAGATCGTGGTAGCGTTTGAGGTGGCTGCGACTTGGAGCGCCAATCTGCACGAATGTGAACTTGCCCTGATAGGAAGGATACTTCTCCAGAAAACGCTCGATGGCTAGAAAGCGCTCCAGAATGCCCTTGGTGTAGTCGACCCGGTCTACGCCCACACCCATGAAGGTAGCCTCGACCCCCAAGGCCCCCAGCAAAGCTGAACGTTCGAGGTAGGAACCCGGTGGCGACTCAGCCTGTTTCACATCGGTGAAGTCCACACTGATGGGGAACGGTCGCACCAAAGTGAGATGATCCAGGCGTCTTACCGAAAAGTGCTCCCAATCGACGCGTGATTCCACTACGCGGTCCACCGTATGCAGGAAGTTATTGCAGTGCGACTGGATGTGAAACCCTATCAGATCGGCGCCGAGCAGACCATCCACAAGTTCGCGGCGCCACGGGGAGATGTCAAATGCCTCCGGGGTGGGCCACGGGATGTGCCAGAAAATCGCCACCTTTGCCTCGGGTCTTTTTTCCTTGATCAACCGGGGCAGCAGTGCGAAGTGGTAATCCTGCACCAGCACGATGGGCTTTCTCCACGTCCCGCATTTCTTCGAGAAGGGCATCGGCGAACTTCAGGTTCACGGCCTGATAGTAGTTCCAGTCCTCCGCGCGAAAGATCGGGCGGGTGTGCGCGATATGACACAGAGGCCAGATTCCTTCATTGGCAAATCCGTAGTAATAGCCATCTTCTTCCGCCTGGTTCAGCCAGACCCGGCGCAAGCTGTAGTGGGGGTCTTCCGGAGGCACGCGCAGCCGGTCGTGCTCATCCACCGTTTCGAGGTCGGCATCGCCACTGCCATGGGCGATCCAGGTTCCGTCACAGGCGCGCAGTATGGGCTCGATCGCAGTGACCACCCCGCTGGGCGGCACCATTACTTCCACGGATTTGCCGCGCCGTATGTGTACGTATGGCTCGCGGTTCGACACGACAAAAAGACGCCCGTTGTCCAGTCGCTTGCGCACGTGCACCGCCAGCCGATCCGCGGTCCACAGAGATTCGCTCGTCTCCCGCAGGTGGGCTTCCGTCTCGGCCGCGGACCGCGCCTGGCTGAGGCTTTCGGCGAAGGCCGCGACCTCCCGCACCAGGGGACGAAAGAGATCCAGATCGGTGTCATTCTGGCGTGAAGGGATTCTCCCCGTCCGCAAGGCGCGCATCCACTGCGCCGTGCGCGCGATGGGACCGGCCATACTCCAGCGAACGATCAACAGCGTGATCAGCACGATGAGCAACGCATGCGCCAGCGTCCGCAGGAATGTTTCGCGCCAAGTGTGAAGGGTCTCCGTCCGAATATAGCCGGCATCATGAACAATCGCGAGGCCGCCGATAAGTTCATCGCGCTGGTGAAGAGGTAGAGCGTAGATGTGCAGCGAGGCATCGCCCACGCGTTGAAACCCGCCTGCTTCGCGATTCTCGCGCAACGCTTGAGATACTACGGAAGGAACGATAGCGAGCGTGGATGCGATCTCCGGCGTAACTGCCAGCAAATCGCCCTGCCGGCCGTAGATAGCCAGTCCCAAGAGATGCTCGCGGTTCCCGATGTGCTGAACGACGTGCTGCAAACCCTGCGCCGGATGTTTCTCCAGGTCGCGTTCCACGCTTCCCGCGAGGCTTTGGCCCAATACCTCGGCGCGCCGCTCGAGGTCTCTGCGCAGGTTACGTCTCTCACCTAACGCCTCGTAATACGAGTACGAGAGTGAAACCAGCGTGATGCCGACAATAAGGGAAACAATGAGTCGGATGCTGACTAGCCGCATGGCACAAGCCTTCCAAATGGAGCAGGCGCAAACCTTGATCCTACCGCAAAGGGCGGCTGGTTAGTATCAGGGTTGTGCGACTCCCGGCAAGAAGGCCTCCCGCTCGGAGCAACGTGACCACGCCTCTGGCTAACCCAACAGAATTTTTCCGCGACCGGTAGTGTCCTACCCAAACCCGGACACTACCCGGCGACCGCAGCCCCTTGCGTGCCGACCCTCGGGGGCATAACGTTAATCGGGTGATCTTTCCTCGCTGCAGTGGAATCCTTCTCCACGTTACGTCTCTGCCCGGCGGCCATGGTATTGGCGATCTGGGAAATTCCGCTCATGAGTTCGTGGAGTTCCTGGCCGCGTCAGCGCAGAAAATCTGGCAAGTATTGCCATTGAGTCCCACGGGATACGGCGATTCCCCTTACCAATGCTTTTCGGCATTCGCCGGAAATCCTCTATTGATCGATTTGAGAGCACTTCGGGAACAAGGCCTTCTGTCGCCGCAAGACCTAACCAATGCACCGGACCTGCCTGAGGAGCACGTCGAGTACGGCCGTGTAATCGGCATTTAAGCAAAGTCTGCTTCGCAAAGCTGCTCACACTTTTCTTGCGGACGGTGCTCCGGGTGACCGTGGCGCTTTCGACATGTTTTGCCACAACAACACCGATTGGCTGGACGATTACGCGCTCTTCATGGCGTGCAAGGCAGTCCACAAGGACGCGGTCTGGGCAAATTGGGAACCGGGAATACGACGACGAGACTCCGCCGCGCTAAAGGAGTGGCAGAAGAAATTATCGTCCGAAACAGAAGTCCACAAGTTTGCGCAGTTCGAGTTTTTTCGACAATGGGAGAAGCTAAGAGGTCATTGCAGTCGTTGCGGAATAAGCATCATGGGCGACATCCCAATCTACGTCGCTTACGACAGTGCTGATGTATGGGCTCATCCTGAGTTGTTTCGTCTGGATGAGCAAGCCAGACCCACCGCGGTAGCGGGTGTTCCGCCCGACTATTTCAGCGCGACGGGTCAACTTTGGGGCAATCCTCTCTATCGGTGGGATGTATCGGCTGCGTCCGGCCACCGCTGGTGGATTAATCGTTTCCGCGCATCTCTGAAACTGTTCGATCTTGTTCGACTGGATCACTTCCGCGGTTTCGAGGCCCACTGGGAGGTCCCAGCTGGCGCCGCGACGGCAGCGTCAGGCAAGTGGGTAAAAGGCCCTGGTGCGGAGTTCTTCCACGCCTTGCAAGCTGAATTGAAGGAACTGCCGTTTGTTGCCGAAAATCTCGGTGTGATTACCCCTGAGGTCGAAGCTCTTCGCCAGCAGTTTGGTTTTCCCGGCATGAGCTTGCTCCAGTTTGCGTTCGGAAACGATCCCCAAGGGCCCACCTTCCGCCCTCACAATTACTCCCGCGAGCTTGTGGCGTACACGGGTGGACACGACAACGACACCACAGTTGGGTGGTGGACCAGTTCGGGTGTAGGGGAGAGCACTCGAACCGCAGAAGACATCCGCAAGGAACGCGATTTCACCCGGGCCTACTTGGGGTTTCAAAACGAGCCGGTCAATTGGGTGTTCATTCGCGCCGTGCTGGCGTCCGTGGCCGCAATCGCCATCATCCCCTTGCAAGATGTATTGGGTCTTGGCAGCGAAGCGCGAATGAACTTACCAGGCACAGTGAGTGGAAACTGGAAATGGCGTTACAAGCCGAAAGCTTTGACGAAAGAAGTTAGTGAACAGCTGCGGAAGCTAACGCTTCTCTATGATCGCTGAGAGCGCCAGTCCGCTTCACAAGAACATTATTCTCCAGATCTTCTGTGAAACGGACCTTCCCGATGGAGTGCGTCTTCCTGATTTGCTTGCACTAGAGCGGCGACAGTTCGTCTTCGTTCTCCTCCTTCTTCCCGCGAACAAACTTCTTCTCCAGGAAACGCCGGGCCAAGTCTCTGCCGCCCATCCCGAATGCGATTGCCAAGCCGAGCATCAGGGCTCCGAAGGCAATTCCGAAGGCAACCAGCATGGTCTGCTCTGCCAGGCCCAGTTCTTCAAAGACGATGGAAAATACGAAAACAATAATGATGCTGCGGATAGCAAGACTTAAAACCCGGGGTGAGGGCACATTCGCATTTACCGCAGCCAGCAGGGCGGCACGAGAAAAAAAGCTGGCTGACAGCAGTCCTAAAAACAAGATGAACATGGCTACGAATAGACGCGGCACGAAAACAAAGAATCTTGCGATTTGCTCCTGCAGGCCCAGGATCCCGAGCACACTCACACCCAGCAGAATGAAGCCGATCCAGGCCACCCAGAAGACGAAGCGGCTCAACATTTCCGTAGCCGAAGGCAGAGCGGCCTTGGTGAGCAGTTGAGAAGCGCCCGCGTTTTCTGAAAGCTTGTCGAACTTGATGAGCCTCAGAATGCTCCGCAGAACCACCTTCACAACGTAGGCGATCACCCAGCCCAAAAATGCAAGGATCAGCATCACGATGAGACGAGGAAGGAAGTGGGCAAAACCTCTGGCCAGCTCGTGCAGCGCCTGAATCAGTTCACTGATAATCATTTCCCGCATAGTTGCCTCACTCTCTCGATTTCCACATCTGCAGCAAATACGGTTTCAATCGCTCAAACTCAAGGCATAAGCCTTCGATATTGTTCTCGACGTCCTCCGCCGAAGCATTGCGGTTCTCCATCAGGAACGTGAACGCTCTTCCGCGGAAAAGCGGCGCCAAGGCCTGAATGATGTGATCCCGGCTGATTACGGACTTCTGATACGAGGCGGCAAACTCGTAAACCGTCCTGACCCACAATTCGGCAGGGTAATGAAACTCCCCTTCTCCCAGGCGTGCGATCCGCTGGAGTTCTGCCAGAGTGGAGGGGGAAAGGATCGACTGAAAGACGGACTCCAATTCGGCAACTCCGGTCGAGAACATGTCTCGCAGTCGTTTCCGATTTACCCGCACCGGTTCCAGAAGCACTTCGTGGTCTGTCCCGGTCGTAGGAATCGGCTGGGAACCGGCCACGATACTCCAGACCGGAAAGTCTGGCTGTAATGCGGAGAACAGAGTGCCGACAGTTTGTCGCAGCGCCGGCACCAAGTCAGCCGCACGTCGCTCGATAGGCTCCTTTTCTCCCAGAAAGGACTGGCAGATACGGTATCCTCCCGTGATCGCAGCCAGGGTGAAGCTGAGTTCGACACCGGACCCGTCGGTTCCATCGTTCCAGACATTCTGTCCAAGAAATTGACTTCCGAGACGGCTGGAAAACCCGAACTCAGGCGTGTATGCCTCACGGATTCTTACTCCATAAAGTGCGCGGACCATCGGGTAGAGTAAATTCGTGATGAGCAGCCCTTCAAACTTGTGTCTGCGATAAGTGGGGGTCACAAGATCGAAGCCGTCGCGATGAATCGGACGCAGAAGCTTTGCGAGCCATTCTGGTTCAATGTTCGCGGACTCGGGTGACATCACCACGCAGGCCTTGGCGCGGAGCAGTTCGGCGGCAGCCAGAATCGTCCGCAACGCAACTCCGCTCTCCGGGCTGCTCGCATACTTCGTGCTGATTGAGTGCAGCGTACGGAGCGCGTACAGATTGGAGGCTGGGCGCGCGTCATCGATCGAGACGCGCGTGACCAGTTCGGAAGTGCCATCGCGCGATCCCCCATCGGCGTTAATGATTACGGCTCGCTCGCGCGGAAAGGCGTGTAGGATGCCACTTTGAATCGTATTGACGATCGACCCGATAGTCTTGCCGTTATTGTAAGTGGGCAAGCCCACAAGGATATCTACTTCGCCGACGTTGATGAGTTGGCGAAGAAAAGCATCCGTAAGAAAGGTTTCATCTTCCAATTTCAGCTCTGTACGAATTGCTGACGCACGTCCTAGTGATGACGCGCCATGTGAAATCATTTCTATCTACATTCGGCTAGACTCGTCGCAGCCGGAACCAGTAAAACTGGTAAGGCCCCATCGTTAGCAGGTAGGGCAGGTCGCCCACACGCGGAAATATATTCTTGCCAAACATCTCGATCAGAATATTTCCCTTGTAGCGCCGCAAATCCAGTTCGACAGCTTGTGCACTGCTCGAAAGATTGTTGACAACCAGCACAGCCTCCTTGCCCAGTCGCCGCAAATAGGCCAGTATTCTGTGATTGGCCGGGTAGAGAAATTCAATCGATCCTCTGCCGAACACTCCGGTCGATCTGCGGACCGTTATGATGCGTTGCATCCAACGGAGCAGCGAGTGTTCGCTTTCTCTTTGAGCCACAACGTTTACGGCGGGATAACCGTACACAGCATCCTGAATAAGCGGAGCATACAAGTGCTCCGGCTCCGCAGTAGAAAAGCCGGCGTTCCATCCCCCGCCCCACTGCATCGGAGTCCTTACTCCGTTGCGGTCGCCTAAACTAATGTTATCGCCCATTCCGATTTCATCGCCGTAATAGATGATAGGAGTACCCGGTAGCGACATCAACATTCCGTTCATCAACTCAATGCGCCTGCGGTCGTTGTTCAACAATGGAGCGAGCCGCCTCCGAATTCCGAGGTTCAGCCGCATCGTCTTGCTTTCGGCGTACATGTCATACATGTAGTCGCGTTCCATGTCGGTTACCATTTCCAGGGTCAACTCGTCATGGTTGCGCAGAAACAAGGACCACTGGCATGAGGACGGGATTTCTGGAGTCTGCTGCAAGATTTCAGTGATGGGCTTGCGGTCTTCCAACTTCAGCCCCATGAACATCCTCGGCATCAACGGAAAATGAAACGCCATATGGAATTCATCTCCGTCGCCGAAATATGGGCGAAGATCCGCGGGCCACTGATTGGCCTCTGCCAGAAGCATCCGGCCTGTATACTGTTCATCGAGTTTTCGTCGCAACTCCTTCAGAATGTTGTGGGTCTCCGGCAAGTTCTCACAATTTGTCCCTTCCCGTTCCACCAGATACGGCACCGCGTCGAGCCGGAAGGCGTCCACCCCTATCTCCAGCCAGAATTTCATCACATTCCACATCTGTTCCCGAACGGCAGGATTGTCGTAGTTGAGATCGGGCTGGTGACTAAAGAAGCGATGCCAATAGAACGATTTCGAAGTCGGGTCCCATGCCCAATTGGACGTTTCGGTGTCAAGAAAAATGATGCGGGTACCCTTGTACCGGGTGTCGGTATCACTCCAGACGTACCAATCGCGGCGTGGATTGTCCTGCGAACTTGCGCGCCTCCTGAAACCACGGGTGCTGATCGGATGTGTGATTCAGCACCATTTCGATGATGACCCGGATCCCTCGCTCGTGAGCCGATTCAAGAAGCTTGCGGAAATCTTCCAATGTTCCGTAGCTTGAATGGACTGAGTTGTAATCCGCGATGTCGTAGCCGTCGTCGCGCAAAGGTGAGGGGAAGAATGGCATGAGCCATATCGCACTGATCCCCAGTTCCTGGAGGTAATCTAGTTTCTGTTCAAGCCCTTGAAAATCGCCGATGCCATCGCCATTGCTGTCGTAGAAAGTGCGGACGTGCACTTGATAGATGATCGCGTCCTTGTACCAAAGCACATCCCGGTTTAGTGGCAAACCATTTCCTCCTGAGGCGATTTCGTCGGAGCTCGGCAGAGCGGGACAAAAAGCAAGTTTATACGATTATATGGATTGAGAAACCGTAGACCCCTACTGCGCGCCTAACGCCAGGTTGGAGGAGCTGATTTCTAATAATTTTCGACTTTCTCGCTCACGCTTTCTCGGCCGTTGTGGCTCCACTTCCCACAAGCCGACTTATGTCCCGGAATGATTTTTGCTTAGCCGTTTCTCACGATCTATCCGGTTAGCTAGCGGCGAGGCGTCACTTTCGAGTAACGTGTTGTCCCGCAAACCTGAGTCGCTGCTTGACGCGCCTCAGTAGATGAGCTTTAGCGAAAACTGAACTTGCCGCGAAGTACCCGCCGTCTTGCTGATCATGCCAAATCCTGTACCCTCGATGATATTGGCAGGTAGCCCCATGTTGACGATATTAAACAGATTAAAGAATTCCCCGCGGAATTGCAGGTCCGCTCGTTCCAAACCGCTTTCTCGGTGGTCAATCGGAGTGGTCTTGATGAGCGCAAAATCGAAATCATAGTATGCCGGGCCGCGAAATGTATTGCGGCTGAGCGTTCCAAAGCGCCCGGAGTTTGGTCCGGTCCCACCCTGGATACCGATGGGAATGGAAAAGAAACTTGTGTTGTTTGCGCCCCGCCCAAAATAATCGTCGCGCGATCGGGTTGAGCTGCCAGCGCTCGAGAGGTCCGGTATTCCGATCTGATCCGGCCGGTCCGCGCCAATCGTTCCCGCACCCGTCTGCTGGACCCCCGAATAAACCGTAAACGGCGAACCACTGGTGATCGTCGAGATGCTCAGCAACTCCCAGCCCTTCGTCAACAGGTGCGTTCGATCCGACTGAAGTCCCAAATGCTCGAAATGCAAATCCTGGGCCGCACTCAACGTGAAGGCGTGCGTCACGTCAAAGCTCGATGGGCCTCTTTCCGCTCGTGTATCGAACGGGTTTTGCGGACTAAACAACGTCACAGCCCCGGTGGACCCTGTTCCTCCGGAAACGCCGCTGACATCATCCAGCGACTTGCCCCAGGTGTAGCCTGCCTGCAATGAAGGACCGCCATGCCCAACGTTTCCCGACAGTGAGGTCTGCAAGGCGTTGTACGACGAGTGCGACGTCGCTGTGATCACAGACTCGAATCCGAACCCCCCCGTCACCGCTCCGCTACCGTCGAAGTTTGTAAACCGAGCAAATTCCGAGTCCGCTCCGGGATACGCGTTCGCATATGACATTCTGGGAAGTCGGAACGCCGATGTTCCGACATACGCGACATCGGCCGTGAGGCCGCCGAAAGCCCGTTCCAGCCCCAGCGTCCAAGTCTGCAAGTACCCAATGCCGAAGCGCCGGTCGATCCCGGCCAGACTCAGCAGCGAGAGTTGACCGCTCGGCGCCAGCGCTGCCAAATCTTGCTGGTATCGATTTACGTCCATGACCGTGTTCGCCGGCACTTTTTTTGGATCGCCGCTGGCTAGGACGTTCACGCCAGCGTTGTTATAGACCTGCGGCAATTCGTTCGGTGTGATGTGGAATCCGTAGGAAATCTCACCGTTTTGCGCCGCATTGACACGTGGATAAACAACGTAGGGTGTAGACCCTGTCAGAAGATTGTCCCGCCAGATATTCGGCGGAATCACTGTGATCGCTCCCCCCATGTGCACGTGCACCGCGTGGGGCGCTTTCCAGTCAACCTGAACACGCGGCCCCCAACCGTTCCAATCGGTTTGATAAGTAGGCTGCGGATTGATCAAGTATTCCTGACCGACACCCGCAGGTGGGAACGAATTCAGAAAACTCGACGTCCGGTACGCCCGCTCCGAAATCGGCGTGTAGAGCTCATATCGCAGCCCATAATCGAGCGTCCATTCCGAATTGATTTTCCACGTGTCTTCGACGTAAGCGTTCACGTCATTTCGGTTGATCGCTGCTGGCCCAATATGCGTGCCATCCGACGAATAAGGCGGCGCCACCGCGATCGTGTACCCGTACGTATAGCCGATCAGCAAACTGCTTAGCGTGTCTGGTAGGGGATCGCCGACCTGCACATCGTGCTGTCCGCTAGCGGAAGGAATGAACACTGGCGAGTAAACCGTTCCGCCGCCAAAATCATATTCGCCATTGGGACTGATTCCGAAGTATGTCGTGTCGCGATTAAGTCGCGCCTCCGCACCCCATTTCACCGCGTGCCGCGCAGTCGTCCAGGTAAAATTCAATTGCCCCTGGAACAAATTCTCGAACGCAGATATCACCGAACCAGCCGCGCTGTTGTATGCCTCGTAAAGGCCATCGATGAACTTCAATGCCGGATCGATGTGGTTCGGTGTCACAAACGACGGGGTCGTCCGCGTGAAACTCAGCGATGACGACCAGAGAAACCGAGGCGACACAGCGTGCGTGTAGGTGATGACCCCGTTGCGCTGCCGGTCTACATACTGCACGCCGAAGCTCGGGTCAAGCAGCGTTTGATCTGGATTTGTTGTCGGTCCCGTCAGATTGTCGTAATTGAACCGGCCCAACAATTGTCCTTTTGGGCCAACTTTCTGATCGATGCGGATAGAAAACTGATCCGCATCCGTGTTCACGTTTGACGGAGCAGCATAGGTTCGAGCACCGTACGCGCCGGTTGGGTTATTGGGGAGCGGATAGCGGGCCAGCACAGCCGCAATTGCTGGATTCACTGGTACCTGCAGCGTGTCCGTGCTGCCGTCTGGGTATGTCACCACGTCCTGGCCCGCTCGCTCTGCCACTGTAGGCACGGCCAGTACCTGGGTTGTTCCAAGCACCTGCCTGAACCCCTGATACTGTACAAAGTAAAAGGTCCGGTCTCGACCGTCATATACATTCGGCAAAACAATCGGTCCGCCGTTTGTAAAACCGAACTCATTCCTGCGGAAAGGAGGGATTCGGCCAGGCTCCGCAATCGACGGGTGATCGAAATAATTTCGCGCATCGAGGGCAGAGTTCCTTAGAAACTCGAAGAAGGAACCGTGAAATCCGCTCCTCCCGGACCGTGTCACGATATTGGTAAAGCCTGCCGCGCCTCGCCCGATGTCTGCTGGTATCCAGCCCGAGCTTGAGTGCAATTCCTGAATTGCGTCCACGTCGAAATTCGTGAACGTGCTTCCGCCCATCTCAGGATCACTAATATCAGCGCCGTCCATCGCGAAGACAGCCTCAACGCCGCGCTGTCCATTGATGCAAACTGCTGGGTAAAATTTGTTTGTCCATTCACGTCCGTCATCGTGCCCGCCGCCAAGAGCAGAAGCGTGCTGAAGTCACGCCCGTTCAACGGCAACTCGTTCACCTTTTGGCTGGAGAGTTTCTCATCGCTCGTCCCGCTCGCCACATTCGAGACTTTAGAAGCACTTTGCGGATTGACTGCGATAGACAGCACGTTTTGATCGGATACCGTCAGAACAACGGAAGCGCTGCTGATATTTACCGCCAGCGGAGTGGTTGGACCGTGTCCGGTCAGCTGCACCGTCACGGTGTGTGGCTCTTGTGCGACGCTCTCGATCGAAAACTTCCCATCAGATCCTGTGATCGCCGTCTGCTTTTTCCCCATTGTGGATACTGTCACTTTCGCACCTGGGACAGCTTGTCCGGCGGCCGTGCGAACGACACCGGTCCAAGTCGTCGTCGCAGTCTGTTGTGCGTTGAGTGGAACCACGATCGCTATCAGGCTACAAAAAGCAAACCTCTCGACGGAGCGGAGCACCTTGTTAAACGGCCGAGCCATCAAAAGTTCCCTTCGGGTTGCGGGATGCAAGCATCGAGAATTGCTCGATCAACAGTGAAATACTCTCTTATTTGTGAGTATTTCAATGAACCGAGAGACTTCCTGTGAGAGGCGTATTGTCCGAAGATGCACCAACCACGATTTGGTAATCGCCTGGCGCGAAGTTCCAGCGGGCCGTCGTGTCGTCGAAGGTCTGCAAGACGTGCGGATCGATCGCCACCGTGACCGTTTGTGATTCACCCGGCGCGAGTCTGACTCGCTTCCACCCCACCAGCCGTTTGAAGGATTCGCCCGCGCTCTTCGGTAATCTTGCGTACACTTCCGCGATCTCAGTGCCTGTCTGTTTCCCGGTGTTCTTGAGGCTGAAGCGGACAGTCTTGGCGGCGGAATCAACGCTTATCCCTGAATATGCGTAGGAGGTGTAGGACAGACCGAAACCAAATGCAAATAGTGGCTGCTTGTCCTTCGCTTCATACCACTTGTAGCCAACTTCGGGTCCTTCATCGTAGTGGACTGTGTAACCGAGAGCTTGATCCTGAGGTGGCGGTGGTGGAATGACCGGATGCGGCAGATCTGCTTCACTTTTCGGGAAAGTGATGGGAAGTTTGCCTGTTGGATTAACGTTCCCAACGAGAACGTTGGCCAAGGCTTTATGCCCAGCACTACCTGCGTACCATGCCTCGACTACCGCTGCAACTTTGTCGAGCCATGGCATGGTGACGGCCGTACCGGTTTCGAGCACAACGATTGTGCGAGGATTCGCCGCGGCAATCTGCTCGATCAAAGCATCCTGATTGTCAGGAAGCGACAGACTCGGTAGGTCCATATCTTCCGACATCCACTGGTATGCAAAGACGATTGCGAGATCAGAACCCTTGGCGAGACTTACCGCGGACTTCAAGTCTGTTCCCGAATCGTATTCGATTTTCGTATTCGGCAGCTTCGCTCGGAGAGCTTTCAGCGGAGACGTCGGAAACCAGATGTGATCTTGCCAGTGTGTTTCACCCTTGCCCGCAGGCATGATGGCATTTCCGCTTGGCGGGTCCACTTGCGCCGATCCTCCCCCGGAAAGCATTCCGACATCAGCATGTCCCCCGATGATCGCAATGCTGTGGATCGATTGGATAATTGGCAGTACGGAACGAGTATTCTTCAAGAGAACGATACTTTTCTCTTCCACTCGCTGCGCAACTTCGAGACCCTTCTCGACATCGACCACGCTCTTGCGGGGCGGATCGTCAACCACCCCTGAGAGAAACTCAGCATACAGGACTCGCCTTGCGTGGTCGTCAATCTCCGACAAGGGCACTCTCCCGGCGGCCACCGCTTCTTTCAGCTTCGGACCGAAGTAGTCAGCCATGGGCTGTTCCTGATCAAGACCGCTAGTTGAAGCCTTCTCCGTGCTGTGAGTTGCAGCCCAGTCAGAGATCACGAAGCCTTGGAAGCCCCAGTCCCTCTTGAGCACATCTCGCAACGTGTAAGGATTTTCGCAAGCGAAATCTCCATTGATCCGATTGTAGGAACACATCACCGCGCCAGGATGTGCGGTGGAGATCGCAATGTGAAAAGCGAGCAGATCGGTCTCCTGCATGGCCCGTTTCGAAATGATGGCATTGACGAAGTTGCGTCCGGTTTCCTGGTCGTTCAGCGCGTAGTGCTTAATGTCGCCGACGACGTGTTGCGCCTGTTCGCACTTCATCATGTTTCCGTCTAACGTGCCGGCAAGCAAGGGATCTTCGCCGGCATACTCGAAGGTACGACCGTTCCGAGGCTCACGGGCCAAGTTCACGCCGCCGCCAAGCGTCATATCGAAGCCTTGCGCTCGAAGCTCGCTGCCGATCACTTCGCCGTAAGCACACGCGGATTCGGGATCCCACGCGGACGCTGCCCCCAAGCTCGAAGGCATCGCCGTTGCATACCTTCCATTCACACCGCTATCCCGTACTCCGTAGGCTGCATCTGAAATGACCAGCGGCGGAATGCCGAGACGCTTGACGCCCTCGACATAACCTGCCCCACCGTTTGTGAGATGGGTGAGCGGCATCGTCCATTTGGGATTGTTTGCCATGCCATTTCCATGCAGCAGGGCCAACTTCTCGTCGAGCGTCATCTGCTTCAGAGCCAGTTCGGCACGCTCTTCAGGGGACAGTTTGGAATTCATCCATGACCGATCCGTGTCTTGGGCTAGGAGAACAGTGGTTGCGGAGATGATCCCTATGGCAACAAGCAATGACAAAAACAAGTGGGGGCTGAGATAGCGGTTGTTCATAAGTTTTCCAACGGTCGCCTGTGGACGCTGATACGCAAAACTGTCCTTCGAATCACAGTAGAGCACCAGATCCACGCACCTTCACCAGGGTGCCCGTGTTATCAGGATTACTCTCGTCTCCAGTCAAGCCGTCTATCCGCGGGTCTTGAGCCTTTAGGGCCCCAAGCATGTGGTCGAAAGACCTGTTGCTCATCATCAACACGACAATGTGTTTGAGTTTGTCCGAAACTGTAGCCATACGTTTCTCTGGACTGTCTAAAGGCGCTACTACCCTGTCAGCAATGCCTAGGGGGAGGATGGGGGATTATAGCGCGGAAGGTATTCAGGAGATAATTTGGGGGTGCCCGGAACTTGCCGGAGTTTCCCCGAAGATGCACGTGGAATCGGCAGCTCTGAGTGTATTGTTGGCCATCCGTAAATCGTCGGTGTCGCCTATCATGCCATCAACCGCCATTGCATTCGCCTAATTCCCTCCTGGAAACCGGACTGCGCATGTGCCCTCCAGAGAAAGAGCCAGGAAAGTGGCTCCCGTCGCCGCCAGCAGTCCGGTTTGTCTGGGAAGAATCGCGAAAAATGGGCATGTTTGGCGTATTTCGCGTCAAAAGGACAAGGCAGGTTCTCTGCGGTCCAGACTGCGTGGCGGAGCGCGCAGTCTGCTGCGAACCTCTCTCCGCCAACTTTCCCTGCTAACAGGGAAAAATACAGGGAATTTTCCTCAATTTTAGGATCGAAATCGATCACCTAACCATAGATCCCCCTTGTTTTTCTATGAGATGTGGCGAGTTTGCCGCAAATCGGAACAGGCGAGTATCAGGGAATTAACAGGTAACGAACAGGGATTTCAGGGAGAAGAACAGGGAATACAAAGGAAAATCAGTTTATGCGGCTTGATCTGTTCGCAGCCGGAAGCAGGATCGTCCGTTGTTTAGCCCAACTCATCGGCAACTTCTTCCTTAACTTCTCAAGCGTCAAGTCCTCGGGCTGCCGACGGTTGAGGATTGCTTCGACGATATCTGGAGCAAGAAATGCATAGCCAAGGATCCGGCGGACGTAACTCTCGTCGAGACCCGTTTGCTTTGCGATGGAGCGGGGACCAGAAGCCTGGCCACTGATGAGCTGCTCCTGCCAGCTATGAGCTCGGGCGATCGCTTTCAAGAGTGCTTGTTGCTGGGGTGGTGGCGCTACCTCTGAGGGTTCAGGCGATACGACGAGTCGAACTTGAAGGCCGCTGCGTCTGAGTCTGGCAGCAAACTCGAGGTGAACGAGATCGTCACTTCCTGCTCGCGCATCCCCGTCATCAGGAAGAACTCGAACCATAGCCGCTCTTGGGCGTCACAGGCCGCGAAAAGCATGTCCAGATCCTCACGCTCGTACACCTCCGGTTCCACCTCAACAAACTTAGGAGCGTCACCATTCTCGTGCACTTTGATCTTATTTTCTCTAAGGAAGGCCACAACACGAGCGAACTTGTTGAACACAGTGCGCGGGGAAAGTTCCAACTCATCGCGACAATACACGCTGAAGGCCAGCACGTCTTTGCGGGTGATGTCGGCGATATGCCGTTTTGTGCAACTCTGGCGGAAATACCTCAATGCGGCTTCGTAGTCAACATGTGTCTTCTTTTTACGCTGCAGGCGTTTCTCGTCAAGAAAGTTGCGAATCGCATCGGCCAACAGGATGCCATGCCCGTTCTGCGAATCCTCCGCCAGAACGGTCACACCATTGTTCAGCGCGTTGAGTTCGGCTTCCCTGCGGAGCCGCCGAGCACTGGCGTCGGCCGCGTCTTTACCCACAGAGAGCCGGATTCGCTTGCTTCCTTCCCTCCAGTCCAGGTAATACGCACCTTCCGGGTGCCGCTCTTCCCGGCCGTTGACCTTAACCACATCCGGCTTGATGCGGCCGTTGGCCGACAACACCACGGGGCAGTAACGCCACTGCCCTTTGCTCGTCTGAACTCGTTTGGTGACGTTGCACTCGCGATTCACGTGTGATCCTCCACTTGGGTATCAGTGTAGGTATCACCAACCTGCAAGTGCTAGATAACAAAAGTAATGGCGGAGGGAGAGGGATTCGAACCCCCGGTACGGTTTCCCGTACAGCGGTTTTCAAGACCGCCTGTTTCAACCACTCACACATCCCTCCGCGGCCAGTTAGCGGGATACAGATAATAGTTTACACTCGACCGGCGGGGAACTGCTAGTTGACGTTGTGGGTCATAGGAACCACAGAATTCTGACGGTCCTGTATCTCCATCTCACGTATGCGGTCGAACTTGGTCAACTCCGCCGCACTTTGACGCTACGACTTTCCGGGCCGCCTATTTGAGGCCGAATGCCTGAGAATGAAACTCCATGACCTCGGTGAAGTGAGCCAGGAAATAGGACAGGCTGTGGTCGCCGGGATAAAGATGATACTCGTGCTTCACGCCTTCCTTCTGTAGCTGTTCGTGCAGCGCGGCTGCGCCTTTCTCAAAGCCGTAGTTGTCATCCTGACCGCAGTTGAAATAGATGCTGAGCTTTCGCACGGGTGCGAGATTCCTCTTCGCCAGAACGAACGGACTGTTTTCTTTCCAGTGTGCCACTTCGATCGGGCTTCCGAAAACTGTAGCCAGCAATTTCCCCAGTGGAGCGCCCGAGCGGGCCGCCGTGTCGAGTTCTTGCGGAGATTCGGTAATCAGGGCGGCGCTTTGCGCGCTGACCGCAGAGAACATTTCGGGATGAGCGAAGGCGAAACGCAGCGCACCATAGCCTCCCATGGAAATGCCGCTGATGGCTCGATTAGTCCGGCCCTTGCCGATGCGGTATTTCGTTTCGATGAGGGGAATGAATTCTTGCAGAAAGAAATCGCTGTAGCGCACCGAGCCGTCGGCGGAATTGATGTAAAACGTTCGCCCGCCTTCCGGCGCGACGATGAGAAATTCTCCCATCTTGTGCTGCCGGCGAAGATCGTCGAAAAGCGTCCATCCCCCGCTGTTAAACAGGGTTCGCTCGTTGTCGCCCAGGCCATGAAGGAAGTACAGCACGGGATATTTTTGTGCGGGACGCTGGTTTGCACCGGCATCGTAGCTAGCGGGAAGATAGACGCAGTAGTGAACCGGATGCTTCAAAATGCGGCTGTTTAGCGCGTCGCAATCGATGCGGCTTTGAGCGCGCGCAGATAGCGAAAGTAAAAAAGTCGCGACCAGGAGGATGATTCGGAGCCGACGATCCATCGATTCAGTTTACTCGTAGCGCAGGGCTTGCACGGGATCGAGCCGGGCTGCGCGTCCTGCCGGGTAAAGGCCCGCAGCGAGGCTGACGAGGAATGAAAACAAAAGAGCAAACGCTACCAGCCACCACGGTACCGACCAGAAATGCTCCGGCGGAAAAGACTGACGCTTGAGATAAACATTCGTTCCCAGGTTGATGACCTGCCCGATCGCCCAGCCCAGAGCAACTCCGACGATGCCGCCGAGAATGCCCATAGCGCCCGCTTCCGCGAAGAAAAGTTTCTTTATGTCACCGTCGCTGGCGCCGATGGCTTTCATAATGCCAATTTCGCGGCGGCGCTCGAGGATGGCCATCACCAGCGTATTTACGATCCCGATGAAAGCGACCGCCAGGGCGAGGCTGCCGAAGATTCCGAGAAATACGTCGAGCACTTTAAAAAACTGCTGGATGCTGCGGCTGGCATCAAGGATCGAGAATGTGTTGAAGCCCATTTTCTTGATGGCGTCTTCCACCTTCTGCACCTGGCTCGGATTTTTCACTCGCACATTCACCGAGGAATAGACCGGCTGATCGCTGGCAGCGCGAGAAATTTCGCGCAGGTCCGTAGGCTGCATCACATGCAGGCTCTCGGCCAGTCCGAGTGGGAGAAAGACTCGCGCTCGAGTTGGCCCGCGCATGCTCTCGGGATCAAGATCGGCGACGCCGACAATCTTCAGCTTTTGCTCGCGCGAAACGACAGAATACGCTGCGCCCGCGAGGTTCGGGGCTCCTGATGCCGCGGTTGTCGAGAGTGCGGGGTTTGTGCGGCTTCGCGCTGGGCATAGCGCATGGTCAATTCCTTGCCCAGAAGCGGGGCGGCCAGTTCGGCGACTTTGGTTTCGTCAAGGCCGGGCTTGGGTGTCTTTCCCAGAAGTTCTTCGGCGAACGCCTTCTGAAGAATCGCTTCGGGCGCAATGTCGGACGAGAAGAATTGTCCCTGCACGGTTTCGAATGCGTCGTTCGATTTGTCGGAAGCAGGCAGCGCTGCGACCATGGTTAGATGGGGCTTGTCTTCGTAGCGCAGTTCCGTAATGAAGCGGATATCGGGAGAGGCTTCAAGTACGTTAGGCAGGCGCTCGATCTCCCGCCGCGTGGGTTCGTCGAGGATGCGGCTTTCGGCCGGCGCCGGCCCGCTCCGTTCTTCCTCGCGGCCGAAGTTGCGCAGGTCGCGGCGGGAGGTAACAACAACCGTGTCGAACAATCCGGACTTCATCAAACGGCGCGAGGCGAGCTGTTGCAACCCGATTCCCAGAGAAAGCATCGCGACCAGCGACGCCACGCCCACCGAAATGCCGATGGTGGTCAGCGAATTTCGCAGCAGAGACTCGCGCAAATTGCGCAGCGCTAGTTCGGTCAGATCGGGAAGCTTCACGGCTGCCCTCCCTGCGCTCCGGCATGCTCGGCCACGGCCGAGTTCGATTCATCGCCAACCAGCTTGCCATCCGCCAGGAAGATGAGGCGCTGGGCGTAGCGCTCGGCCAGGGCACGCTCGTGCGTCACCATGACGACCGTCATCCCTAATTGCTGATTGAATTCGCGGACCATATTCATGATTTCGGTTCCGGTATGGCTGTCGAGATTGCCGGTGGGCTCGTCGGCGAGCAGGAGTTTAGGACGATTAATGAGCGCGCGAGCCAGCGCGGCACGTTGTTGTTCCCCGCCGGAGAGTTCGCTCGGACGATGGTTCATGCGCGCCTGCAGGCCAACTCTCGCAAGGGCGTCGCGAGCCAGACTGTCACGTTTTGCGCGATCGACCTCGGCAAAACGCATAGGCAATTCCACATTTTCCGCGAGCGTCATGCTGGCGATCAGGTTGAACGACTGGAAAACCATTCCCACGGTATGCAGCCGATACCTGGCGAGTTCCTCGCGTGAGAGTTGCGCGAGATCTCGCTCGTGAACAATTACGCTGCCGGATGTAGGACGGTCCAGACCTGCGATCAGATTCAACACCGAAGACTTTCCGGAGCCCGAACTGCCCAACAGAGCGACGAATTCGCCCGCGCGCACTTCAAGAGTCACGCCGTCAACGGCTCGGATGAGAGTCTCACCCATGCGGTAATGGCGGCAGAGTTGCTTCCGCACGAATCGCCGGAGCCTTGATTGCTGGGGCATCAATCGATGGAGCGTCCATCGCCGACGTGCTGTTCTGAGGAAACCTGTCCGTGCTACTCATCACGCTAGCGAACCTCTCCCCTGAGCACACGCAATGCGTCGGCGGCTTTCACATCACCATTGCGCGCGGAGCTGGAGTTGCCGTTCGCGTCTCCCTCCAGCGTGTCTCCCTCGCCCGGCGCGAGAAACAGGTTCTCCTCCACCCCATGCTGCCTGGTGTAGAGATCGTAGTAGCGGCCTTGCGCGGCATAGAGTTGTTCGTGCGTGCCCCGCTCCACGATTTGTCCCTGCTCCATCACCAGAATCTGGTCAGCGCGGCGGATGGTCGAAAGCCGGTGCGCGATTACAAAAGTAGTCCGGCCCTGCATGAGATACGAAAGTCCGTGCTGGATCATCTGTTCCGATTCCGAGTCGAGGCTCGAGGTTGCCTCATCGAGAATCAGGATGCGAGGCTCGGCCAGAATAGCGCGGGCAATCGAAATCCGTTGCCGCTGGCCACCCGAAAGCTTTACGCCGCGTTCTCCGACCACCGTGTCGTATTTGTCAGCGAAAGATTCGGCGAACTCATCCACGCGCGCGATTCGACAAGCACGCAGGAATTCTTCTTCACTGGCGCCGGGCCGTGAAAACATGACGTTCTCGCGAATCGTCCCATCGAACAGAAAAGATTCCTGCAGCACGACTCCGAGACGCGTGCGGTAAGAATCGAGGCGAACCGTGCTCAGGTCCGTGCCATCCACCAGGATTCGGCCTTTGCGTGGGTAAGTAGAAGGCGGAGATCAGGCCGATGGTTGTGGATTTTCCCGAACCGGAGGAACCCACTAAGGCCGTGACGGTTCCGGGCTCGGCGCGGAAGGAAATTTCGCGCAGCACTTCGTGAATTCCATCGTAGCTGAAACTTACATCTTCGAACTCGATCCGTCCCACGATGTCGCGCAGCGCGACGGAACGCTTGGGATCGCGATCCTCCGGCCGCTCGCGCATAATCTCCTGCGTTCTTTCGAGTCCGGCCAGCGCTTCGGTGAGCTGAGTTCCAATGGAAACGATCTGCATGATGGGCGCAACCAGAAAACCCAGCAACAAAGTGTAGGAGAAGAAACCGCCGACCGTCAGCGTGCCTGCGGCAATCTGATGCGTGCCTACATACATCGTGATCGCCCCCACGCATCCGAGCAGCACGCTGGCCGAAAGGCTCATGACCGAGGTCGCTGTGAGGGTGCGCATCACATTGTCGAGCAGGCGTCGCACGCCGCCGGCAAAGATCGCTTCCTCGCGCTCTTCAGCGTGATATCCCTTGATCACGCGGACACCGCCCAGCGATTCCGTGAGGCGGCCCGTGACCTCGGCATTAATCTTGCCGCGCTCGCGAAAAATCGGCCTGATGGTCGCGAAGGCCTTGTTGAGCGCCACAGCAAAACACAGCAGCGAACCGACCGCGATCAGCGTCATCTGCGGGCTGGTGCGGAACAATAGGACAAGCGCAATTCCCGAGGTAACCAATCCTCCAGCGAAATCCACCAGGCCGGTGCCGAGCAGGTTCCGCACGCCCTCCACGTCGCTCATGATGCGCGACACCAGGTTGCCGGTTTTGTTGCCGTCGTAAAATGCAACCGGCAGCCGGGAGATGTGGACCTGCACCTGTTCGCGCAACTCTGCGATCAAACGTTGCGCTGCCTTCGATAACAATTGGGTCAGTGAAAAGGAAGTTAGGCCCTGCACCACAGTGGCTGCCAATACGACCAGAACCAGCGGCCGCAGTTTATCCATG
>CAWKKK010000019.1:0-19258 GCA_963850165.1 uncultured Acidobacteriaceae bacterium
TGGCGGAGGGAAACTGAACCAGAGGCGCGAGAATTACCAACCGCACCTGAAGTCAACAGCATCAGAACCTCATGCATCTTCTGAAACTCCGTAACGTATGGCTTCTCGCGCTTGCCTTGCCGCTTGTCGGCATCACCGCCTGCTCGAACAAAGACAACCCCGACGAAATCCGCAGGCAAACCGCTGAGGCGACCGAGACCATGCGGCGCGACACCAAGGCCGTGGTTGAAGGCGTGAAGGAAGGCATGCGCAGCGATAAGGCCGTCGACATCAACAGTGCCTCCCGGCAAGACCTGCTCAACCTGCCAGGGATGACGCCAGCGCGAAGCCGACCGCATCATCGCGGCGCGTCCTTTCAAGAACGCCAACGAACTGGTAGCGCGGCACATCGTCCCGGAATCGGAGTACGACAAAATTAGCGACCGGATCATCGCCGGCCATTAAGCGTCTTTCTGTGACTTAACCGTGCTCCTGCGATATCATCAAGGGGATGTCTCCCTTGCACCAGCACCATCCATTTCAGACCGACGACGCGCGCCTCAGCCGATTCACGCCAAAGTCATGGCGCGTGAGCGCCTTGATGCGGCCGACGGTCTCGCTCTGTACCGCACCGGCGATATTCTCGCCGTAGGCTGGATGGCCAACCACATCCGCGAGCGCATGCATGGCGACAAAACGTATTTCAACGTCAATCGCCACATCAATCCCACGAACGTTTGCGTTGCGGCGTGCCGCCTTTGCGCCTTCGGCCGCAAGAAAGACGCTCCCGGCGCCTACACCATGGCGCTCGATGAAGCGTTCGAAACCGCGGCCTCCGGATACAGCGAGGCCGTCACCGAATTTCACATCGTCGGCGGATTACATCCCGACCTGCCGTTTCAATATTTCCTCGATCTCTGCTCCGGCCTGAAGCAGCGTTTTCCGCAAGTGCATCTCAAAGCGTTCACCATGGTCGAGGTCGCGTATCTTTCGAAGCGCGCCAAGCTCTCGATTCGCGAGACGCTGGAACAGCTCAAAGCTTCAGGCGTGGATTCGCTTCCCGGGGGCGGCGCAGAAATTTTCGCCGACCGTGTGCGCCACATCATCTGCGACCACAAGATCGATGGCGATCAATGGCTCGACACCGCCAAAATCGCGCACCAGATCGGATTGAAGTCCAACGCGACCATGCTCTACGGCCAGTCGAAAACGACGAAGACCGCGTCGATCACCTGCTCAAGCTGCGCGCTCTGCAGGACGAAACCGGCGGCTTCCAGACATTCATCCCGCTGGCCTTTCCATCCCGACAACACGCCGCTGCAGCATCTGCCGAAAACCACGGGCATGCTCGACATCAAGCAGATCGCGGTCAGCCGCCTCGTGCTCGACAACTTCCCGCACATCAAGTCCTATTGGCAGATGATGACGGCCAAGATCGCGCAGATCTCGCTGCGCTTCGGCGCCGACGACATGGATGGAACGGTGATCGAAGAAAAGATCTACCACGACGCCGGCGCGACCACGCCGCAAGGCATGCGCCGCGAAGAGTTGGAACGCCTGATCCGCGCCGCCGGCCGAGAGCCGATCGAGCGCGATACGCTGTACAGGCCGGTCACGCGGACAGAGACGTCAGTCACCGTCGCGGTATAGAAGACTGCCATCTGGATACTCTCCGCACGTCGGAAATAAAAGCCGGAGCAGGGAAGTTGATCCCTATCCTCCGGCCACTGGAAACCCGAAACTGCCGCCTAAAGCTTCTCGTAGAACTCGCATGCCGAGCACGAAATATAGATCCCGCCCGGCACATCTGCGCTCGCGGTCTTTCATGCGCTTGACGATGCGAGTCGTTTTGCCGCACTTGGGACAATCCGTGCTCTTGCTCGTGTCCATGACCTTCTTACGGTCCGCTGTTTTTGCGATCTTCGCGCCTACCGCCATGGTTCGTTTCTCCTGATTCTCTTTAATGTGTGCGCAACGCTGCGCTGAATTTGTTCTGCGGATGGTTGTGGATGGGATGTTTCAGAGAACTCTCAATCCGGAACCAGGACGCACCTTGGCAAACGAGGCCTCATCCTGATTCTGTTCCGCACTGTCGATTTTACAGTAAGGTTGTGCCGGCTGTCTTGGCAGCGAGCAATGCTAAAAGTAATGAGCGCGGCCGTGGCGGAGAAACACTCCAACCAAGGCCCCTTCAAAGCTGCCAAGCCTTCGACGCTTTCGCTTAATGGCGTCTACTTGAAGGCGTCCGCACCTGCCTTGGCACACTGAGCGTCTTGCGCGCTGGTAGCGCCGGAGACTCCGATCCCGCCTACGATTTTGCCATCCGACAAGAGTGGAAAGCCACCTTCAACCGGGGTCACCCCTTGCAAGCGGAGGATGCGCAAACCCTCGCCCCCTGCTGCAAGAGCGTCTTGAAACGCCTTGGTAGGCCGCTTGAACAGCGCCGCGGAGCGAGCCTTGTCGACGGAGATGTTGGCGCTGCCCAGTTGCGTGTTGTCCATCTTCTCGTAGTAGACCAGATTGCCGGAAGGATCGACCACGGCGACGGCGACCGTCCAATTATTCTTTCTGGCTTCCGTGAGAGACAGAGCAGCCGCTTTCTTGGCGTCTTCCACCGAAATACTCAGGCCATACGGATTGGGCATCTGTGCGAATGCGCCGGCCGAGAGGCAAGGCACAAGCACGAGTCCGAGCACCATGTTGACGAAACGTCCTGCTGGCATAAATCTTCTCCTGTTGTGGGGACTGAGCGAAGCGAGCACCCCCGCGTCTACGAATTCTGAGAAATCTTCGCCTGCATCGGGTTTTTCCCAACTCCGCTTAGGATGACAGCTTGCTCTTCGGCCGCTGCATCCACTTCCATGCCGAGGTCACGATGTCATCCAGCGATCGCGTTGCCTTCCAACCCAGAATCTGTTGGGCCAATCTCGGATCAGCCACCAGCGCCGGAGGGTCACCAGCACGCCTTGGAGCGACGCGCGCGGGAACTTTGCGTCCCGTGATCTGCTCGATCTTGTCCAGCACCTCCTTCACCGAGTAACCCGTTCCCGTACCGAGATTCACCGCGATCGAATCCGCCCCGCCCGCCAAACGCTCCAGCGCCGACACGTGCGCATCCGCGAGGTCGTTCACGTGAATATAGTCGCGCACGCAGGTGCCGTCCGGAGTTGGGTAATCGGCGCCGAACAACTCCAACTCCGGGCGCGCTCCTGTGGTCGCCATGAGCGCCGAAGGAATCAGGTGGCTCTCCGGGAGGTGCCACTCGCCGATCTCTCCACTCTCATCGGCGCCAGCGGCATTGAAGTAGCGGAGAGAAGTGAAGCGCATGCCATAGGCGCGGTCATAGGCTTCGAGGGCGTTCTCGAAAAAGAGCTTCGAAACGCCATAAGGATTCACCGGCTGCCGCGGAGTGTCCTCCGGGATGGGGACTTTGGCCGGGACTCCGTAGACGGCGCAAGTCGATGAAAAAATGATCCGACGTACGCCGCAATCCACACAGGCGTTCAGCAGGACCAGACCTGCCTCCACGTTATTGCGAAAATATTTTCGTGGGTTCTCAACCGATTCTCCTACATAGGCGTGCGCGGCAAAGTGCATGACTGAATCGACACGGCGAAGGGTAGCCGAGAGCGTGGTTGCATCCGCAATGTCACCGCGTACCAGTTCAAATCCTGCCGCCAGAAACGCGTGTCCGGTCGAAAGATTGTCGTAGATCAAAACCTCATGCCCGCGGCGCCGCAAGGTGCGAGCGGCATGGCTTCCGATATAACCCGCGCCCCCGATGACAAGAACGACCAATGGTTTTCTCCTCTTTCCGGAAGGTTAGCTCGCGGAATTCGCGGCGAGTCTACACATTCGAGATGCTACAGTCTAATGGCAGGGCTGGTTTTTGTCCTAACGCGTGCCGTTTTCCACAGCTCCTGTGGAAGCCTCTGGGCTGGCGGGGAGTATGATTACGGAAGTTTGTATGATAGCACTCATGTGCTATTTACCAACCGTGGTCTTCGGGACTAAAGTCTCAATAACGATGTACTCCGAAGCGGGTGCTCTTTTAAGGGTCACCCTGTCTTACATTTAGGAATCCCCTTTGATTTTCTGCGTTGCCGAGAGTGTAGGGCTGTTGTCCTAACTATGCTCCGAAGAATCGGAGACGCAATTGGTGTCCAGTCAACTCCCCGTGATAGAGGAAAAGAAATGGCTCAACACGTGATTCCAGCGCCGGTGATTTTGGAGAGAATCCGGGTGCTTGCTGCCGACAGTACTCGGATGAGCAGCCAGTTGCTCGCCGAGGCGCTGGCGCAGGATCGTCAATTCGAAGTGACGGGCATAGAGCCCAAAGGCTCGTCTATTCTGGAGGCTGTGGCACAGAAGAAGCCGCATGTCGTGCTGGTGAGTTCAGCTTTGGAAGAATCCCCCACACTGGGGTTTGAGCTGACACGGCAGGTGAGCGCCGCTTACCCCGAGACCCGGGTCGTACTGTTGATGGACACATCGAGCCGTTCCGCCGTGGTTGAGGCTTTCCGTAGCGGCGCACAGGGGATTTTCTCGCGCACCGAATCCTCGAAAACGCTTGCCAAGTGCATCAACATCGTTCATCAAGGCCAGGTCTGGGCGAGCAATGAGGAGTTGCGCTACCTGCTCGAGGCGTTTCGCGCATCGGAACCGATGCACCTGGTGGATTCTCACGGTGATGCGATTCTCTCCAAACGTGAGCAGGATGTAGTTCGCTGTGTGGCTGAGGGAATGTCCAATCGCGAGATCGCGAGCCGGCTGAAATTGACCGAACACACGGTGAAGAATTACTTGTTCCGCATCTTCGACAAGCTGGGGGTCTCCAGCCGGGTGGAAGTTGTGCTTTATGTCTTCCGCCTTCGCAAGGAGCTGGGAGCCAATGTGCCCGACGACCAATGCGTTCGCAGCTTCAGAGTCTATGAGAGCCCAGAGGCCAATGTCGCTGGCAGGCCTATGGCAGTGAAAAGGGCTGTGGAACCGATGAAAGAACTGGCACGCCGCAGTCGCGGGTAATGCACAAACTCGCCTTCCGACCTGCTTCTTAGAACTGATCTTAATCGCGACTACGAGACGGGACGCGTAGTTTTCGACCTACGTTCCTACTGGGTGTCTTCGCTAATTCAATAACACTAATTCACGACACTGATTCACAACGCTGATCCGTTACTTATTCACGACCAGGGTCACGGTGGAAGCTGGTGCATGACTTAGCGCGCCCGACGTGCCGGTGACCGTGATGGTATAGGTGCCGGGATTCGTGCCTTGCTGCTGGCCGCCGCGGCCGCCGCCTCCGCCACCATTGCTTCCCCCTCCGCCACAGGAGGGAAGCAAGAGCGCCAGCAGAAACAATCCGAGCGCTGAAGCGGGCAGGGCCAGCTGGGGGTGCTTTCTGCGGCGGGTGGCTAACAGCGCCAGAGCGGGCAGCGCCAGCCATAAGGCGTAAGAGAAGACGGCAGGCCCCGGCCCAGCCGGAGAAAGATTCGCCGAACTCGACGTGGTGGAGATTGTCATTACGACTGCGGCAGAGCTGTTGCCGGGAGTCACCGAGCCAGGGGTGAAACTGCACAGCGAGATAGCGGGCGCACCAGAGCAAGACAAACTCACGGCATTGGCGAACGACGAGCCCACGGGCAGCACGCTAAAGTTGTAGCTCGCCGATTCTCCCGCGGTAATGGTCTGGGTCGCGGGTGTGGGCGAGCTGAGGGTGAAATCCTGAATTACCGTGAGCGATAGCGGCAGCGTCTGGGTGGGCAGTCCCGATGAGTCGGCCACCGTCAGATTCACGTTGTAGGGGTTTGAGGGTTGGGGCGCTGCGCTGTTTGGGATGTTGACTGTCAACGTCAGAGCGGTTGCGGTTCCCGCCGTGATCGGTATCGGATTGCCAGGTGTAACCGCGCATTGACCCGAGAACGCGCTGGCATCGCACGTGGCACTGAACGAGCCGCTGTAGTTCGGCGTCAAAGATACTTTCGCTGCCTGCTGGGATCCTGCGTCCGCGCCGGCGGCGAAGGGCTGGCTGACTGCGAGTAGAAAATTGTTCACCGTGAGGGACGGGGGCGGTGAGGCCGAGTGCGAGAGCGAACCTGACGTTCCCGTAACCGTCACGGTGTAAGTGCCTCCGGGGGTTGCACCTGTGGTGGCGATCGTCAGCACCACATTCGCGGAGTTGTTTCCGGGGATGGCCGAATTCGGAGTGAAGTTGCACAGCGCCCCGGATGGAATTCCGCTGCAAGAGAGAGTTACGACTCCGGCGAACGCAGATCCGGTGGGCACGATCGCCAGATTGTAGGGGCTGGTCGTTTGTCCGGCCGCCACGGCCTGGCCCGCGGTAAAAGAACTTACGGTAAAGTCCTCGCTTGCAGTCACAGCCATGGTGAACGAAGTGGTCATGGGCGCGGGCGCCCCTGCAGTGGTGGCTTGCAGTGTGACCGTGTAGTTGCCGGCAGGGGTTCCCACGGGAACGATTACGGTTGCGGTCATGTTCACCGGCGAGGCGGAGGTCGGATTCACTACCGCGCCGGGAGTGAAAACGCAGTTCGCGCCTGAGATGCTTGGGCTGAAGCTGCAGGAGAGAGTGACACTTTGATTGAACGACCCCTGCGCCGTCGCTTGAAAACTCACTGGCGGGGAAGCCGCGCCAGGAGGCTCGTTCAAAGTGGCGGGGGAAGGCGTGGTCAAACCGAAGTTCACCACACTCAGGGTGACGGCGGCGACGTGCGTCGTGTTATTAGGATCGGAGCCGATGCCCTGCACGTTGAAGTTGTAGTCGCCGATCGTGCCAGTACCCGCGGTTACCACGAACGCCGCGCCGGCTGAAGTGGCTGTGACGCTGACAGGCGTGGGAGCGCATGGCGTGGGAGGAGGCAAAGAGCCCGCCGTGCAACTCAGCGCAACCGAGTTATTGTATCCGTTCAACGCGCTTACGGTGCCGTTGAAGGTGGCGTTGGTTCCGGGGAATACGGTCAGCGGCGTGTTCGAAACCGCGATTTGGAAATCCGGTGTACCGACCAGATTGAACTGCCAGACGCCGCGGCCGTAGGTGGAAGCGCGCAAAAGTTTCTGCCCGCCGGAGTTGAAGATCGCTAGGGCGGTCACGGCTACGTTCGGCAGGAATCCGGTTTGCTGGCTGCTCGAAGTTGGTCCCAGTTCAGTCCACGCGGGAGCAAACGTTGTGCTCTGAAAAACGCCGACGTCAGTGCCCACGTAAACCATGTGCGCACTGGGATCAACCACCACGGCGTTGACCGGGGAATCGGGGAGCGCAGCCGTGCCCCCGAAGTCGGTCCAGTCCGTCCATGTGGTTCCGGCGTTCGTGGTCTGCCACACGTGCCCCGAGCCACCGGTAAAGCCCATCACGGTGACATAGGCGGTGTTGCCGGTGGCGTCGGAAGTGTCGATGGCAACGCTGGAGATCGGAAACTGATTGGGATTGATGCTGTTGCCGCCGGGGCCGTTCAGGGTGACGTTTGTGAAATTGGAACTCACACCGGACACCGCGGCGGCAGTCGTGGTGACCCAAACATTTCCTCCGATAGGCGTAGATAGATCATTCGGGCCGAGTCCGTCGGTGGTGGCATAAATTACCTGCGAACCGCTCGCGTTGGTGGGACCACCGCCGGCCAGGGCGCGCACGGTATTCACCTCGTCGCCATTGCAGGTGCCGACGCCGAGCGTATCGAAATTGAGGCTCAACACCGTGAACACGCCGCCAGATCGCGGCCCGCTCCACACCCGGCAGGTTCCCACCAGCAGGGTCGTGGTCGATTGCGGGTCGAGGATATAGGGAAAATAGAAAGATCCGTCGTCGCCGCCGACGTCGCCGCTGCTGACGACCTCACTGAAGCTGCTGTCGCCGCAATTCAGCGCGGATGCACATTCCTTGATGTTCAGCGTCCCAGATCCCGTATCCGGGTTCGAGGCAAACCAGTTGCCGCTGTTGGGATCGATGGCGTTGTAGCCGCCATCGCCGCCCAGCACATTTCCCCAGCTTGAACTCGTCGTAGCCGTCGCGGTTGCCGGAGAACCGTTATCCTGCGTCCCCCCTAGAAGCGTGTTGGCATCGGTCGCATCCTGGGAGAAGCTGACGAACTGGGTCATCGAACCCAGGTTCTGATTGAGGTCATCGAACATATTCGTGCCGGAGCACGAGCCTGTGGTGAGCCCGGTGAATCCGTTCAAAGCACGATAGATGCCGCCGTCATTGGCGAAATACATCAGGTCTGCTCCCGACGGCAGGATTGTATACGCCAGTGCGTGCTGGTCTGGATGCACATGGGCGAGCGCTGAAAGCGGACTGCAGCCGTAGACGTGCGTTAGATTCAGGAACGTCACGCTCGAACAGGTGGGGTTGCTAGAGTTGATCGAACACTTGTAGAGGTTGATCGCGCCGGCGTACAAGTCGGTTGCAGTTGTTCCGTTGGGAACCGCCAGCAGTTCCAGGTTGTAGAATCCCTGCTGCACGCCGCAGCCCTCACTACCGGGGTCACCACAGGCGATGATGGTACTGTCGCTGATTTGCGTCCACGAAGCGCCTCCGTTCTTGCTTTGCCAAATGCCTTGATCTACAGGTTCACCCGCAGAACTCAGCGAAACAAACCACACATACATCTCGTTGCGTCCTGGCACGACGGTCATCTCACCACGATAGATCGGGCAGCTTGTCACGTAGTTCTGAGGGCACGCCGCAGCGCTCAGCAGTCCCGCGGCGCCCGGCTGATTGGTCAGGCGTGTCCAGGTCAGACCGTCCGGGGAAGAATAGAAGCCGTGATAGCGTTCTGCCGCAAAGAATAATCCTGCCGCGGCGTTATACACCACCGACGTTGCCGAGGTCGCCTCGTTCGCACTGGAGAAGAGCGCATTGTAGGTCCAGGTCTGCCCGGTGTCGGTGGAAGTGTAGAGGCCGCGGTAGGTGGAGCTGGTCAATGCGCCATCGGTTTCGCCTTCCGCCGTTGCCGCCATCGCCGCGACTACCGTGCTGGTTTGTGCCGTGCTAAATGCCATACGGGTGGCGCCCAGGCCGCTGAAGGAATAAGTGCCGCTGTTCGCACTGGGAATTAACGTCCAAGTGCTGCCACCGTCGGCAGAACGCAGAATACCGAGGCCAAAATAAGAGTCGGCGGAATTGTCAGCCTCGCCCGTGCCGACCAGAATCACGCTCTGCGTGGGATCGGCGTTCCCCGGCTGAATGACAATCGAGCCGATCGAAAGTGTTGCCTGATCGTCGGTGACCGCCGTCCACGTTACGTTGTTGGCGATGCTGTTCGCCGCGTTGGTGGACTTCCAGACTCCGCCCTGTGCTCCGCCAATATAAACCGTGTTGCCGGTGGGATCCGCGGGATCAATCGCCACCGCGGTTGCCCGGCCGGAAACCTGGTTGTAATTCTGAAATCCGTCGCCGGTGGCATCAGAGGCCAGCGGCACCGGGCCCAGGGGCGTCCATCCGCCGGATGACGATAGAGGTTGAGAGTTCGCATGGGTGGCGTTCGCGCTTGCCAGTCGGGCCGCGCGTGCCTGCATCTTGGCCTGATAGGCGCGATGGCGCAACTCTGCGGAAGACTTTCCGGGAACCACACGGCCCCGCAGAAACCACTCCGCGCGCTGCTCTTCGTGGTCGGCGTCCGCATCGGCGATGGGAGTTTCCGGCGCAGTTTTCCTGGCGCCTTGAGCTTGCGCGATCAAGAGCGAGGAAAGTAGCAAGAGTGCAAGGATCACAACGCGAACTGCGCGGGAGAACTCAAAGGCCATAGACAATTCGACTATCAGGCTAGTATCGAAGGGCCGGACGGCACGGTCAACCAAAAAGCGCCCAAAATGCGGCTGCGGACCATTCCGGGAAACAAATGGCCGCCGCCGTGGACTTGTCCGGACCACAGGGTTAGGGCCGTGCCTGTACAATTTCCAACGGAATCCTAATGCTCCATAAACCCATCGAGATACGCTCATTGAGGTATGTCCAATGTTGATGAGGCGTTTTGTATCGCTTAGTTTGATAGCCTTTCTGGCAGTGTCCGGGATTTCGATCCCGCTGGCGGGGGCAGCCGGCCGTGAGATCAACGTGGCTGCGGCTGCGGACCTGAGCAACGCGCTCGAGGAAGTCACCGCCAACTATGAAAAGCGAACCGGCGTCGCAGTGAAGCTTTCTTTCGGAGCGTCCGGCGCCTTGACCCAGCAGATTCAGAATGGCGCGCCATTTGACGTTTTCTTCTCAGCCGACATGGGCTATCCGCAACAGTTGGTCGCCGGCGGCCAGGCCGACGGCGCTACCTTGTATCGTTATGCGGTGGGGAAGTTGGTGCTGTGGGTGCCGAAGGATTCGCCGCTCGATGTCGAGCACAAGGGCATGGATGTACTGCTCGATCCGTCGGTGAAGAAGATTTCCATGGCGAATCCGCAACATGCGCCTTACGGTCGCGCCGCCGCCGCCGCGCTAAAGCACTACGGCCTGGATGAAAAGGTCGCCGCTCGGCTCGTGCTGGGAGAAGATATTTCACAGGCGGCGCAGTTTGTGGAGTCCGGCAACGCGCAGGCCGGCTTCGTGGCGTTGGCACATGCCATAGCGCCTGCGATGCAGGGCAAAGGAAAATACTGGCTCGTGCCGGCCGAGGCATATCCACCACTGGATCAGGGAGTGGTGTTGATTTCGCACTCGCCACACGCGCAGGAAGCGGCGGCATTCCTGGAATATGTGAAGACCGCGGAAGCAGCAGCCGTCCTGCGGCGCTACGGCTTCAGCTTGCCTGCGCACAAATAGAGACTGGACTGGAAGAATGTTGATCGATTGGCAGGCATTCCGGCTCACCATAGAACTGGCCGTGGTAGTGTCTGCAATTCTTTTTGTGGTTGGCTTGCCTCTGGCTTACTGGATCGCTTTCTCGCGCTGGCGCTGGAAATTCTTCGTGGAAGCGATGATCGCCTTGCCGATTGTGCTGCCGCCGACGGTGCTCGGATTTTACCTCCTCGTCGCGCTCGGTTCCCGGAGTCCGCTCGGCCGCGGGTGGCAGTCCCTGACCGGACACACCCTGGCGTTCACCTTCACCGGACTCGTGATCGGCTCCATTCTCTATAGCCTGCCGTTCGCAGTGCAGCCCTTCGCAGCTTCGTTCTCGTCGGTCGATCGCAAGTTGCTGGCGGCGTCCGCCACGCTGGGCGCCTCGCCGCTTCGCACCTTCTTCCGCATGGTAGTTCCGCTTTCTGTGCCGGGACTGGTCACGGGCGTGGTCCTGGCGTTTGCTCACACCATGGGCGAGTTCGGGGTTGTGCTGATGATTGGAGGCAATATCCCCGGCGTAACGCGCACGGTTTCGATTGGCATTTACGATCAGGTGCAGGCCTCGAACTACGCCGCAGCCAATGCCATGGCACTGCTGCTACTGGTCTTCTGCTTCGCCGTGCTGACAGTGGTCTACGCGCTGAACCGCAGAACGCCAAACCAAAGGGTGTGGACGATGGGCCCGGTCAAATAAGCGAGACTCGATGCCCACGCCCGCAGAAACAAAACCGGCAAACCCAACTCTGAGCGCAGTCATTCGCAAGACCTTTCCTTCGGCGGAGCGCGAGTTCTCGCTCGATGTGGATTTTAGTGCCGCGCCGGGGTTCACCATCCTGTTTGGCGCGTCGGGATCGGGAAAAACCACGCTGCTCGACTGCGTGGCCGGCCTGACTACCCCTGGTGCGGGGCGAATTGCGGTGGGTGAGCGGGTCTTGTTTGATGCGAACACTCGCGTGGACGTTCCGGTGGCGAAGCGCGGCGTGGGATATGTCTTGCAGGATCTCGCATTGTTCCCGCATCTCACGGTCGAGCAGAACACCGAATATGGACTCGCGCATCTGCCCCGCCCGGCCCGCAAACAAAGAGGTGCGGCGATGCTGCAGGAGTTCCGCATCGACCACCTGCGCCAGCAGCGTCCATCGGAAATTTCGGGCGGAGAACGCCAGCGTGTGGCGCTGGCGCGGGCCTTGGTGACCGACCCATGTGTGCTTCTGCTCGACGAGCCGCTTGCTGCTCTCGATTCCGCGACCAAGGCGAGGATCCTCGAAGATCTGCGGCGCTGGAATCAGGCGCACCGCATCCCGATTCTCTATGTCACGCACAGCCGCGAAGAAGTAATTGCGCTGGGCGAACGCGTGCTCGTGATGGAACAGGGTCGCATCATCGCGCAGGGGACGCCGCATGAGGTGTTGAGCGCTCCGCTCCAGGAGACCGTGGCGCAATTAGCCGGGTTTGAAAACATTTTCGATGCCACGGTCTGGTTGGTGCATGAAGATCGCGGCACCATGACTTGCCGCTTGCCAGGCGATAAGCCGGGAATCTTTGTTCTGCTTGAGACGCCATTGATCCACGCCGAGCAGGGTTCGTGCGTGCGCGTGGGAATTCGGGCGGGCGACATTCTCTTAGCGACCGGAAAGCCCGAGGGACTAAGCGCCCGCAACGTGATTGCCGGCCGGATCGTTTCCGTGGAAAGGCGCGACATGATTATTTCCGCGCGCGTGGATTGCGGCGTGGTGATGGAGGTCTATCTGACTCTGGCGGCGCGCGACGCAATGCAACTCGAAGCGGGCCGCGACGTGTGGCTGGTGATCAAGACCCACTCGTGTCATTTAATGCAGAAGCAAGAAGTCAGAATGCAGAACTAAGGCTCTTCCTCTCGGGCTTCGTTCTTACTTGCTACTGCATTCTGACCTCTGCATTTTGCATTTCGTTCTTTTCCATCTCAATCACCGCAACCCACTGTCCTTGTCGCTGTTCTGAAAATACGATGTGGCCGACGAGAATCTTTGCCGCGGCCGGAGGCGGCAGATCGTGGCGGAAATCGAAGTACCGAGTCTTCAGCTCCGTCCACGCCTGCCAGCGATCCCACGGCGCGGGGCCGGGTTCGTATTTCGTCGAAAAGATCAGGACGGCTTCATAGTTGGCGCGAAAGTTGGCCGCCGAAAGCATTTCCTCCAGAGAAAAGTTCTCGATGCGCACAATGCGCATAGGCCGCGTAATGTAACCGAGCCAGGGGCGGGCGATTTCGTCTGACGCGGGCCATGCCGTGAGCACGCGCGCCATGGGGTAACGAGCTTCCAGGAAGCGCTCACCATCTTGATGCAGCACGATGTAATCGCGGTAGGCGAGATTATCCTCGGGCGAGAATCCATAGTGGGGATTCCAGTACCAGCCGGCAACGAAGGCCAGCGCGACCAACGCCACCGCCGCGCGCCAGAAATTCAGCCTGCGCCACAAAGTCGAGACCGAGAGAATGATGACCAGGGGCACGGCGGGGAGCATGTAGCGAGCCAGCACCGCTCCGCCGATCAATGCCATCGCCCCCACATACGTAAGCACGACCACGTAGAAAACCATTTGCACTGGAAAGCTGATCCGCGGGCGGTCGGAAGCCGAGTCGAGTTGGGGCGGGAGCAGACTCATCGCCAGCAGGGTCGGCAACGTCAACACCCACAGATGAAGATAGCCCACGACTTGCCACAGCCGCATGATCAGCGCCAGAAGAAAGCGAGTTGCACTTAAAGTCGCTGCCACGTTGTAGCGAAAGAACTCGGGATTGCCGAACACGTATCCGGTGTGCGCGTAATGATAGGCATACCAAAGGCCGAGTGGCAGCGCAGGAATCAGCAGAGATGCGATGCGCCGCGCGTGGCTGGGATTCGTTTGCGAGTCATCGCCTTCCAGCCACAGCTTTCGCAGAAAGCTTCTTCGCGTAAGTAATCCAACCATTTCCCATCCGGCAAGCGCCAAAGGAGCGAGAATCGCGGTTTCTTTCGCCAAGGCTGCGAGCCCGAACCAGATCACGATGGCGACAGCTTGACCTTCAACATAGGCCGCAAGGGCCCAGAAGGTAAGCCCCGCGGCGGCCAAGTCCACCTGCGCAAGAGAACCTTGCGCGAAGAAGACCGGATACAGCGCGGTGCAAAGAGTGGACGCGATCGCAACGTTTGTGTTGGCAACGCGTTCCGCCAGACGAAACACACCCAGAAGCGAGAAGGCGGCGAGCACCAGCATAGCCGTGCGAGTCACCACAGGAGCGTAGCCCACCACCTTCCACCACAGAGCGAGCCATGCCATCACCAGCGGCGGGTGCGCATTCGAAACGGTGGAATGCGGAATCAGACTTCCCGTGAGCAGCAGATCGCGCGCGGCTGGAACGTAGTAGCCGCCTTCGTCCCAGAAGTAAGGCAACTGCAACAGAGGCAGGTGCAGCAGAAAGATGAATACAAGGATGACCGCGAACACCAGGGCCGGATAAGCGGCTGACCATTGAGCTGGGCGACTGCGGTCAGACGCGAAAGCTCTCGGCATTTCTCTCCTGGACGTGAAGCCCCTTAATGCACCGGCCCGGTGGCAGTCATGCGCGGGTCCAGCTTGATCTCGCCAAAAGCGCTCTCATAGCCGGCGATGTTTTGCTGCAGCAGTCCGAGCAACGCCTTGGCCTGTTGCGGGCTGAGGTAGATGCCCTGAAAGTTGCGAATCTCTACTTGAGTTTCGGTCTGCTGTTGCAGGGTGCCGAACACCATGAAGAAATCCCAGACATTCACTCGCATCTGCACGCTGTTGGCATAGGCTTCGCGGTAATCGGGAGCGTTCGTCAGCTTGACGTTTGGTTGTGCAGGAACGGTCATAGAAAAGCAGTGTAATTACTTAGAGGAGCGAAGGGAAGGCATGCCGGTAGAAATCCGCTGTCTTGGACTGCGATCACCGCCCTGACGGGGAAAGGCCGGGGACGCCGACAAAAAATGTCAATCGGCTTGCGGGTTTCTGGCTGGTGGGCCCGGCTGGGGCTGCCGCGAAAGGTCATGGTCGTAAGCTACTTTGCTGAAACCAAAGGGGTTGTAGGATGTCACTATACGTGTCAATAGGCAGTCGAAGTGCCGTACTTAAAGCAGTCCTAAATTGAATTTGCGAGTTACTCTATGACCCATAAGCCTGAAGACGCGGCTATTGATGAAATCATTCTCCCCGAGAATCTGGTCTCGTTGGGGTCTGTGCTGGACGAAGGCGTCACGCCATTGGACGTCAGCATGGCGCTGGCGAAAGTGTTTCACGTGCAGCACGCCGAAGTCGCGCTGCTGCGGCTGGAAGGCGGGCTGCTCAGGTTCATTTTGCCCGAGCACCTGCAGACCACCGGAGCCATTCCGATTTCCAGCAAGGCTGTGGCCGCCCACACCGCGTTGAGCAAGAAACCCGAGATCTTCAACAATTTTGCCCGGGTAAAGCACGCCAGCATCTTCGAAACCATCAAGCCAGTTGGAGCCGAAGCTGACGATCCGGCGCCGCCCGCGCCCATCCAGAAGCTGATGTCGGTGCCGATTCTGGATCGGCATTTGACCGTGCTCGGGGTTATTCAAATCTCACGCAAGGGATTGGACCCGCGCTTCACCCAGGACTTCAGCCGCGAAGACCTGCACGACCTGGAACTCGCAGCCGGAGTGTTGGCGGCTTCGCCCGTGATGCAGGCGAACTAGATTCGCCTGCGGATGTTCGGGCTGTCGCCATGCTCTGAATCAAACCCTAATCTCCGAACCAAACTCTAAAAGTTGTCCATTTCATCCTCCTGGATGTATACATGTGCGCGGACTCTTGCGCGGTTTTTGGTCACGTATGAGGGGGCTTACATTCACGAAGGGGACGAAAATGAAAATTACAATGCAGACGAGAATTGTTCGTGTGTTCCTGTGTGCTTTCGCGATCGCGTCGACTGTCGGTGTCGCGGGGCAGCGGGGCTATGGCCAGGAACGGAAGGTGGTGAATCTATCTCCCGCCAGAGGACTTCCTTTCAGCGACGGCATCGTGGCGGGCAACACTCTATACATTGCAGGGCAGGAAGGTACGGATGACTCCGGGAAACTGGCCCAGGGTGGCATTGCTCCCGAAACGACGGCGGCGCTCGGGAATATCGAGAAGATCCTCAAGGCTGCGGGCTTCGAACTGAAGGATGTGGTCAGCGTAACGGTCTATCTCGCCGACATTCATGAGTTCGGCGACATGAACAAGGTGTACAAGAGCGTCATGCCCGACCCCAAGCCGGTACGCGCGACCATTCAGGCAGCGGCTCTGGTTAATAACGCAAGAATCGAAATCTCGGCAATCGCAGTGAAACAGAAGTAGGACACGCCGTAAGGGTTTTGGTGCGAAAGGAGGGACTCGAACCCTCATGGGTTTCCCCGCCAGATCCTAAGTCTGGTGCGTCTGCCAATTCCGCCACTTTCGCGATGCCTTGTATCGTAAATATAACAAATTACTTACATCATTTTCCCAGGCTTGCAAACGTTGGCCTCAGCAGAAAGTGCTCCTCCGTTATCAACAGTTGCTTCCGGTTTGCCCGTGACCCGCTCTGCATTGCGCACCCGCCTATGAACCCGTCAGACCGGCGTCCCAAACCGAGTAAAATCTCCCAAATGGAACTCAAGGTGGTGTTCAGTGAAGATCCTGCGTTCGTTTTGAGCAGGGCTGGAGTTTTCCTTTCCTCACAACCGGTTCTCCACAATCTGGTTCTCTCCATCCTGCACGCGCGCGTTGCGCAGGGCGATCCGGGCCGCTATTGGATGGCAATTCAACGGGAAGACGTTGTTGGCGTTGTATTGCAGTCGCCCCTGACGTTCCCAGCGACGCTGACACCGATGGAAGCGCCGGTAGCGGCGGCAATGGCCGACGCAATCGCGGATGCGGGCGTCCCTCTGCCAGGAGTCAACGGCGAGGCGGCGACAGCGGCGATTTTCTCGGGCCAATGGAGCGAGCGTTCCAAATCGGCAGCCACGCCTTTCCAGGGGAACCGTCTTTATGAACTTCTGGAGGTCAGAGAAGTTCCCGATATCGAAGGCACGTTACGGCAGGCAGGTCCGAAGGATCGCAGCTTGATGATTCTGTGGACCCGTGCTTTCCAGCATGAAATTGGTGAGTCTGCTAACGATACCGAGCTTCGTGTGGATCGAGGGTTGGCGGCAGGACAACTGTGGTTGTGGGATCGAAACGGAGAAACGGTCTCTATGGCTGTTGCCCGCGAGCCGATAGATGGAGTAGTTCGCTTGTCAGGCGTCTATACGCCCCCTGAAAAACGGAAACATGGTTACGCGGCGGCGTGCGTTCACGCTCTTTCGAGACGGCTGCGTGATGCGGGATATCGCTGCATCCCCTACACCGACTTGGCGAATCCTACATCGAATTCCATCTACCGGCGAATTGGATATCGAGCTGTCGCAGAAGCTCTCCGTTATCGCTTTGAGTGATGTGCAGGCGGAACGCGTCGCAGCTAAGCCGTTAAGTAATGCATCGTCGGCAGACCGGAGAGCGCCGGGATAAACCGGCATGTTGTAGGGGATGAAAGAGCCCTAGAGGAAAGGAAGCAGCGAATCCATCCTGGCCTCGAGTCTTGCAGGCGACATCGCGAGATGTCGCTTGAAGCGTAGACAGGGGTATCGGTGGGCCGGGCTATTGAGCTTCGAAAAGCCGATGGAACAGGATGCCGACTTCGTTCCGGTAGGGAGGAAGGCAACACGGCAGCCACGCTAATCGCGAGTGGATTGTCGGTCCTGCGTAGTCTAAGAACCCGCGCACGCTGAGAAACAACATGCACGAGAACCGGGAGATCTCCTGCACGTCTTGGTCAACCGATCAAGACCGGTCCGCAAAGGCCATAAACCGAACGGCGGACATGAACGTGCAGGAGAAGTCGGACTGTGCCGTAGTACCTGTGAACCCGCCGAACAAGGAAGGGCAACCCTCCGCGGAGGTGGGGGAGGGAAGGGCGCAGACTGAGGAGAACATCGTTCCATCACACATGCGCCCGACACAGAGCGGGAAACGCATGTCCCAGGGATCGGACGGTGTGCGGCAAGCTGCAAGAACGAGGAAGCAGGAGCGGTTCACCGCTTTGCTCCACCATCTGAGCATCGGATTACTCCGCGATAGCTTTTACGCACTCAAGCGTCAGGCTTCTCCCGGAGTCGATGGTGTGACGTGGCAGGAGTATGAAACCGGATTGCAAGATCGGCTCATCGATCTGCACAGTCGGGTGCACCATGGAGCGTATCGAGCACAACCCTCACGACGAGTCTACATACCGAAGGCTGATGGGCGACAACGCCCGTTGGGCATTGCGGCACTGGAGGACAAAATCGTTCAACAGGCCGTGGTGACGATTCTCAACCAGATCTATGAGGTCGACTTCAAAGGCTTTTCGTACGGGTTTCGACCCGGTCGCAGCCCGCATCAAGCGCTGGACGCGCTGACGGCGGGCATCCAATGGAAACGAGTGAACTGGGTGCTCGATGCGGACATTCGTGGCTTCTTTGACAACATGGGCCACGAGTGGACCACGAAGTTTATCGAGCATCGCGTGGCCGATCGCCGAATACTTCGCCTGATCCAGAAGTGGCTGAAGGCGGGAGTTTCGGAAGATGGTCAGTGGTCGGAGACGGAGGTAGGAACGCCGCAGGGAGCAGTGGTTTCGCCGTTGCTTGCCAACGTGTACCTGCATTACGTTTTCGATCTATGGGTCGAGGTCTGGCGCAAGAAAATGGCAAAGGGCGATGTGATCGTCGTCCGCTACGCCGATGATCTTGTGCTCGGCTTTCAGCATCGAACGGACGCTGAACGATTCCTTCGGGAGTTTCGGGATCGATTGGCCAAGTTCGGTTTGGAGTTACACGCGGACAAGACACGACTGATCGAATTCGGGCGGTTCGCCGCTCGAAACCGGAAGCAGCGTGGCGAGGGAAAACCTGAGACCTTCATATTCCTGGGTTTCACTCACTTCTGTGGGCAGCGCATCAGCGACAAGGCCTTCATCGTCTGGCGGATTACGGCGAAGAAGCGGATGGTCGCGAAGCTCAAAGCCATCAAGGCTGAGCTTCAACGCCGAAAGCATCATCGTACGACCGAGGTCGGTGCATGGCTTCGAAAGGTTGTGCTGGGCTACTACCAATACCATGCCGTTCCGGGAAACTCGACTCAGTTGCGCATCTTTCAACGTCGCGTTTGCTGGTTGTGGCGGAGCGTCCTTGTCCGTCGCAGCCAGCGCGCACAGGTGCGATGGGCTCGTCTCTCCCCAGTCTTGACCCGGTGGATTCCCCAACCCCGCACTCTGCATCCTTATCCTGATGCACGCTTCGCCGCCAGTCATCCACGGTAAGAGCCGTATGCGTAAACGCGCTTGTACGGATCTGTGCGGGGGGCGATCAGCAATGGTCGTCCCTACCGCGACAGTTATTTGAGCCGCCAACTGGTCGGCAAGCGTCTCAATTGACGCTATATCGCCATTACCCTCATGGA
>CAWKKK010000020.1:0-58241 GCA_963850165.1 uncultured Acidobacteriaceae bacterium
GCGACAGCCCGCTTCATCGCCTCGGCGTCGGCCATGACCTTAGGCAGATCTGGAGCCAGCGACTTGTGGAGTCCAATGCCGTCCAGTCTCCCATTGAACATGGCGAGCGCACTCTCGATGACTTTGTTGATATCCGCCGGGTGCGGATTCGACGCTGGAAAGCGCGCCAATGTGGAAAACTCATCCACCAGCCGGCGAACCGTTTCGACCGCGCCGGCAATGGTTTGGGCACAGGAGCGGATGACATCGAGCGATGCGGGGTCGGAGGGAGTGGAACGCTCCAAATGACGCTGAATGCGCTCGGCGGAAAGCGCGATGGGAGTAAGCGGATTCTTGATCTCATGCGCGATGCGGCGCGCCACCTCGCGCCAGGCCGCCTGCTTTTGAGCCTTTAGAAGATCAGAGAGATCCTCGAACACGAGCACGTATCCCGAGCGCTCGTCCTGATGGCGCAGGGTCGCCACCGTGACCGCCACGTTGAGAGATGTGCGCTCCAGCGGCATTTCCATTTGGCTGGTGGTCATGCCCATGCGATCGGCGCGGCGCAGCAGCGGTTCCAGATCCTGCAGCACCTCCGGGGGAAATACGTCCGCCAGGCTCGCCCCGCGCAACATGTGTTCTCTGTCCGCAAAGCTATCGGGGTGAAATATGCGCAGCAGGGCCTGGTTGGCGTGCGTAACGCGGCGCGCGGCATCGAGCGACAGGACTCCGGTGGGGATACTTTCGAGGATGGTCTCCATCTGGCGGCGGCGTTGGTCCAGCTCAGCATTGGCAGCAGTGGCATCTCGGCTGGAAGCCTCGGTCTGCCGCCGGCTGGTCTCCAGTTCCTCCGCCATGCGGTTGAAGGAACGGACGACATCGCCAATTTCATCAGTGGTGTTCACGTCGATGCGGTAATCAAGGCGCCCGCGAGAAATTTCCTGCGTCGCCTCGGCCAGCGCAGACAAGGGACGAGTCACCAGCTTGGAGAGAAACAGTGCGAGCCACGTGCTGACAAAGAGCACCATCATTGTGAGCAGAAGCAGCAGGCCCATATATGTCTGCCGCACGTGCCTGCGCTCCAGGCTCAGCTGAAGATAGCGCCGCTGACTAGACTGGATCTGGTTCACCGTTCTGGCGAACTCTGGCGGCAGCGGCATAGCGACCAGAATCAGACCATTCTGCCCGACCGGGGCACTGCCTATCATGTACTCCGTTTGCTCCCAAGTGAAATTGGCGGGCTGGCCCGCCGCAATCTGCTCGAGTGGAAGCTTATCTTTTAACACCGGCCAAGGAGCGGGAACACCGATGCTCGCCTCTGCAACTCCGTTTTCTATCGCGACGACGAACCCACCTTGCAAAGTGGGTTCGTGCCTGCGAAATTCCTCGACCGCCGTCGAAAACCCATGACCGTCAAAAGCACGCTTCGTCTCCGGCGAGGCGGCGATGGCAACGGCTTCCGAGTGCGCGTTCTGTGCCGCGTAGCCCGCAAGCAATGAAGCCATGGCATCGGTGTCGGCGCGAACCTCCTCAACCGGCGTGGAGAACCATTTGTCAATCGAGCGGTTCATCAGTCCATAGGCAAACCAATACATCACCATGACCGGAACGAATGACAGCAGCAGGGCTCCCACTACCATCCTCGTGCGAAACTTGGACCCCAGCACGCCCAGACGGCGCTCGGCCAGCAACTTGAGGAGATTGCGCGCGAGTACGAAGGTGAGAGCAACGAACAGAAGAGAAATCAGCAGCGAGAGCGCGTAAAAAACCACGGTCTGCTGATTGGTGCCGGGACTGAGTATGGTTTCGTTAAACGCGGTCTGCGAAACCAGGATTGCGAGCAGCAGAAAAACTGCAACCGTCAGCAGGATAATGACCTGCTTGCGGTTGGAAGTTTTAGAAGGTCGAGTTGGAACGTTCTGCCCCACTGGGATTCGGCGGTCCATCTGTCGCAGGTCAGTCGCAGCCTGCAGTGAGCGGACCGCAACTCATTATAGATGCAGATGCGGCGGCCCGAGAGTCCCAACCAGGTTCAATGTGCCGGCGAGCGACCCGCCGAGAGTTCTTCGAGTACCGCTCGATATGCGGGTTTGGGCTGGTAGGCTCGATCAAAGAGCAGCGCCTGGCCGCGAGCGCCGCGTGAATGAGATCCGATCCAGGAGTATTTGTCGGTAAATCCCCAGGTCTGGATCGCAGTGCAGCCCACACTGTTCAAGCATGCCCTGACGATGGCGCGGTAGACCTCGGCCTGGCGGGTCAAGTCTTCAGGCTGAGGCAGGCCGCTGGAATTAAGCGGCAGGGAGACGTCAAGCTCCGTGATGTGAACTTGCACACCCAGCGCCGTGAGGTGGGCGATGTTGGCCGAAATGTCAGCGGCGATCGTCGAAGTCTCCTTATCCAGCGTGGGTATGTGCATCTGCAATCCCACGCCATCGATGGGAACGCCGCGGTGCTTGAAGTCCTTGAGCATGGCATAGATCGCGTCCGACTTGCGGTTCAAGCCTTCACCCTCGGCCTCGTTATAAAACAGCAACGCGTGCGGATCGGCTTCATGCGCCCAGCGAAACACTTGCTCGATGTAGGCGGTTCCTTTTTGTGACAGTCCGACACCGGGCAGGTTGTACCAGATGGAATCGCGCAAATTTCCGTTCTCATCCAGAGCTTCGTTGACCACGTCCCACGCGAAGACCTGGCCCGCGTAGTGCTTCATCACTCGTTCAATGTGTTCGTGCAAAAGCCGGGACAATTGCCGGGAGGTGAAATGACCTTGCGTCAGCCAATCGGGGTTGTAGCGGCCCCAAACCAGGCAATGGCCGCGGACCTTCATCTGATGGGCCTGCGCGAAGCGAACCACCTCGTCGCCCTGACGAAAGTCGTAGGTGGCTCGATCCGGCCGTAGGATCCACCATTTCATCGCGTCTTCCGCCTCCGCCATACTGAACTCGCGAGCCAGAATGGAGGCGTAGGCAGTCTCGGAAAGTTGAGACGGGCGAACCGCGGTGCCGATCAGCACGCCAGCGGTTTCAGCTTCCTGCCGCAGCGATTGAGCGCAGCAGACAGAGGTAATTGCGAGCCCGAGGATCACACATCTCCAAGTGTGCCTGAGCGACGAATAGTCTGTGAACGCATTTTGTAAATTCAGCATTGCGAGCGCCTAATACCTGGGACCTTCAGTTAGACCGAGGCAGGAACTTCTGTAAAGGGCATTCGTCACACCGCGCCTGTGATTTTCTGCAGTAATTCTTCCCGACGCCGACGATAAGGCCATGCATCTCGTTATAGACCTGCGCCAGAGCTGTGCGTTTCGCCGTGCTCATCGCCGACGGAGGATGCGCGGCGCCGGGAAATCCCGTTGCCAAATGTCGATCCTCGTTGTCGCCGGAGCCCGCAACCGACCCTGCCACGGGCGTCAGCGCTCGCTCGAAGAGGTTCCGAATCTCGTCATAAGCGGCTCCTTCCGGAAGAATGTCGTGGCGAGCGAGAATCCGGCGCGTGTAGGCGTCCACCACGAACACGGGGTGGTTGCCGGCGTAGAGCAGGATGGAATCGGCAGTTTCGGGGCCGATACCGTGCAGATTGAGGAGCTCTTGCCGAAGCTTTCCCGTGGGGCACGCGAACAATTTTGTCAGCGAGCCTTGGTGCTGTTGGTCCAGAAACGCTACAAAGATTTTTAGCCGTTTGGCTTTCTGACGGAAATAGCCGGCGGGGCGAATCAAGCGCTCAAGTTCGGCCAAAGACGCCCGGCGAATCCCTCTCACACTAAGCAGGCGGGCTGCGCGAAGATTCGCCAAAGCCTTCTCCACGTTCGTCCAGGCTGTGTTCTGCGTCAGATAAGCGCCAACGATCACTTCAAATTGCGACTGCGCGGGCCACCAATGCTGCGGCCCCCACGCGTGAAATAAAGCGTGGTAGTAGGCTCGAATCTGACGCTTTCTTCCGTCAACCTGCAAAGTCAGCCGCTCCTCAACTGTTGAGTGTACCCCGGTTGCAAGCGAAGCCACTCCGGCTGCGAGTTTACCGCCGCTTACCGAAGTGCATGTACCGCTGCCTAAGTTTTCGGTTTTGCAGCCAGAAAAGATCATCTGGCGCGGGTTCTGAGGCACAGGCCGAAACAAGCCGAAGGCGGCGACGAGTGCAAGTACTACGGTAACTGGTACGGTAATCGACTTGCGGTGACAATTTATGTCAACACAAAGACACTGCTCTTCTCCCACAGCAAAAGCAGCGCTTCGTGTAAGTGCCGGTGACTTGCCGGCAGCGTTCCACTACGTGGATAGGAGATCGAACGTATGTCTCAACGGCTGGGTGACCTTCTCGTCAAAGAGAAGATCATTACCCCAGAGCAGTTGGAACAAGCGAACAAGGCCCAGAAGGAGCAGAACTGCCGTCTGGGATCGGCCTTGGTGAAGCTCGGCTTCCTCACGGACGAGGACGTCACGAATTTTCTTTCCCGTCAGTACGGTGTCCCGGCCATCAATCTCTCTTATTTTGAAATTGATCCGGCCGTGGTCAAGCTGATTCCGTTTGAAACCGCTAAGCGCTATCAGATTCTTCCGCTGAGCCGGGTGGGCGCATCGCTCACCATCGCCATGGTGGATCCCACCAACGTCTTCGCCATGGACGATATCAAGTTCATGACTGGCTTCAACATCGAGCCGGTCGTTGCCTCCGAGAGTTCCATCCTGACGGGCATTGATAAAGCGTATGGAGGGAAGTCGGAGGAAGACCTCGAAACCGTGATGCAGTCGATGTCGGAGATGAACGAGAGCGACATCGAAGTGCAGGCGGAAGAACAGGAGATGGAGCTGTCGCAGCTGGAGAAAGCGGCGGACGAAGCTCCAGTGGTCAAGCTGGTGAACCTGGTGCTGACTGATGCGGTCAAGCGGGGCGCCAGCGACATTCACATCGAGCCCTACGAAAAAGAGTTCCGCGTGCGTTTCCGTATTGACGGCGTGCTGCAGGCGATCATGTCGCCACCAATGAAACTAAAGGACGCGATCACCTCCCGCCTGAAAATCATGGCGAAGCTCGATATCAGCGAGAAGCGGCTGCCACAGGACGGCCGCATCATGCTGAAAATGAATATCGGCGGCCGCAAGAAGCAACTCGACTTCCGTGTCAGCACCTTGCCCACCCTGTGGGGCGAGAAAATTGTGCTCCGTTTGCTCGACAAGGAAAACCTGCGGCTCGACATGACCAAGCTCGGCTTTGAGCCTGAGTCTCTGGTCAAGTTCGAGAAGGCCATCCTCAAACCCTACGGCATGGTGCTGGTTACCGGTCCTACGGGATCAGGAAAGACCAACACCCTGTATTCGTCCATCTCGCGCCTCAACCAGCCCGACACCAACATTATGACGGCGGAAGATCCGGTCGAATTTCAGTTGGGCGGCGTCAACCAGGTGCAGATGAAAGAGCAGATCGGATTGAACTTTGCCGCGGCCCTGCGTTCTTTCCTGCGGCAGGATCCAAACATCATTCTGGTCGGCGAAATCCGCGACTTCGAAACGGCGGAAATTGCCATCAAGGCCGCTCTCACCGGCCACCTTGTCCTTTCTACTCTGCACACCAACGGCGCTCCCGAAACCATCACCCGATTGATGAACATGGGCATCGAGCCTTTCCTCGTGGCAACCTCGGTTCACCTGATCTGTGCCCAGCGCCTGATTCGGCGCATTTGCAAGGAATGTACGGAGACGGTGGAAGTCCCGGTTCAAACCCTGATCGAAGAAGGCTTTAGTCCCGAGGAAGCCAAGACGATCCAGATCCAGAAAGGCAAGGGATGCGGGGTTTGCAACAACACGGGATACAAGGGCCGCTGTGGTTTGTACGAAGTGATGGAAGTGGACGATGAAATCAGGGAACTGGTGCTGGTGGGCGCTTCGGCGGTGGAATTGAAGAAGAAAGCCATCGAGCGCGGCATGATCACGCTCCGGCGCAGCGGTTTGATCAAAGTGGCAGCGGGCATCACCACTCTGGAAGAAGTTGCCCGCGAGACGATTCACTAATTTGCAAAAGCTGAGGAAGGATTACCGATTATGGGTCTGTCATTAAGTGATTTGCTGAAAAGAATGCTGGAGATGAATGGCAGCGATCTCCACATCACCACCAACTCGCCGCCGCAAATTCGCGTCCACGGGCATCTGGTCCCGCTGGATCTTCCGCAGATGACGCCCGCCGAGACCAAGCAACTGGCCTACAGCGTCATGACGGACTCCCAGAAGCATCGCTTCGAGGAAAGCCTCGAACTGGATTTCTCGTTCGGATTGAAAGGGCTGGCCCGCTTCCGCGCCAACGTTTTCAACCAGCGGGGCGCGACGGCGGCCGTCTTCCGTCTGATTCCTTTCGAGATCAAGTCTTTCAACCAGCTCGGCCTGCCGGCGGTCGTGAGCAAGCTCTGCGACAAGCCCCGCGGTCTGGTCCTGGTGACGGGACCGACTGGTTCCGGCAAGTCCACAACCCTGGCGGCCATGATCGACAAGATCAACAGCGAACGGCACGACCACATCCTTACCATCGAGGATCCCATCGAGTTCGTGCACATGAACAAGAATTGCGTGGTCAACCAGCGCGAGCTGCACGCCGATACCAAGAGCTTTACCGACGCCTTGCGGGCCGCGCTTCGTGAAGACCCGGACGTCGTGCTGATCGGCGAAATGCGCGACCTGGAAACCATCGAGTCGGCCCTGCGCATTGCGGAAACCGGACACTTGACTTTCGGCACCTTGCACACCAACTCGGCAACCTCCACCATCAACCGCATCATCGACGTGTTTCCCGCGCACCAGCAGCCGCAGATTCGCGCCCAGCTTTCGCTGGTGCTCGAAGGCATCATGTGCCAAAGCCTGGTGGCAACACCCAGTGGGAAGGGGCGCTGCATGATTATGGAAATCCTTATCCCCAATCCCGCGGTGCGCAACCTGATCCGCGAAGACAAGATCCACCAGGTTTATTCGGCGATGCAATCCGGACAAGAGAAGTTCGGCATGCAAACCTTCAACCAGGCGTTGGCCACGGCGTACTTCCAGAAGCAGGTGTCGCTGGAAGTTGCCCTGCAACGCTCCAGCAATCCCGAGGAGCTTCAGGAAATGATTAACCGCGGCGCCGGCTTGGTGAATCGCGGCGCGGCCGGATCGACCATGGCACGCGGGGCGACGCCGACGAAGGGCTAGAGCATTTGACAACACATCGCGCCAGGCGGCTGGGCGCGATGGGCAAGACGGAACAAGTTTGAGCCGCAAGAGATTCAGGAATCAGCAACGACACTGAGGAGTTTAAAACCATGCCAGTCTTCACATTTTCCGGCAAGGATGCCTCCGGACAAAAAATCTCCGGGGAACGCGTGGCGCCAACCAAACAGGCTCTGGGGCAGCAATTGCGGCGCGAGCGCATCACTCCGGGTGCAATCCGGGAAAAGGGCAAGGAATTTGCCATGCCCACCTTCGGCTCCGGCCGGGTCAAGGTCAAGGACATCGCAATCTTCTTCCGCCAGTTCTCGGTCATGATCGATGCCGGCCTGCCGCTGGTGCAGTGTCTGGAAATCCTGGCGGCCAACCAGGAAAACCAGTCGTTCCAGAAGACGCTGACCGGCGTCCGCACCACGGTGGAAGGCGGCTCGACGCTGGCCAATGCCATGCGGCAATATCCCAACGTCTTCGATGACCTCACCACCAACATGATTGAAGCGGGTGAAACCGGCGGTATTCTGGATCTCATCCTGCAGCGGCTGGCGGTCTACGTCGAAAAAGCAGTTCGCCTGAAATCTGCCGTGAAATCAGCGTTGATCTATCCCATCGCAGTGGTCAGCATCGCGGGATTGATTGTCGGCGCCCTGCTCAAGTGGGTGGTACCCATCTTCTCGAACCTTTTTGCTGGCCTGGGTGTGGCTCTGCCTCTTCCTACCCGTATCGTCATGGGACTGAGCGCGTTCGTGGGGAGTTTCTGGTGGGTCTTCATCGTGGTCACAGTGGGTACAGTCTTTGGCCTCAAGCAGATCCGCAAGCACCCGCGAGGGCGCTATATCTTCGACAAGATCCTGCTCCATCTGCCGGTCATCGGTTCGCTGTTGCGCAAGATCGCCGTCGGCCGATTCACCCGTACGCTGGGCACCTTGATCACCTCGGGCGTGCCTATCCTGGAGGGTTTGGCCATCACCGCCAGAACCTCGGGCAACGCTGTGCTGGAAGAAGCGCTGATGAAAGTGCGGAAAGCCATTGAAGAAGGGCGCACCATCGTGGACCCGCTAAGAGAATGTGGAGTCTTCCCTAACATGGTGACGCAGATGATCGGCGTCGGCGAAGCTACCGGCGCCATGGACAACATGTTGCAGAAGATCGCCGACTTCTACGAAGAAGAAGTGGACGCGGCGACCAAAGACATGCTGGCCATGCTGGAGCCGCTCATCATCGGCGTACTCGGCATAACCATCGGCGGCATCGTGATTTCGCTCTATATGCCGCTGTTTGCCATGATCGCCAAGTTGGCTGGGTAGAAAGAACGGGTCTTGGGTCTTAGGTGTTAGGTCTTAGGCCTAAGACCCGAACGCTTCACATCGAATGCCGGTACTATCTGAGACCTGAAACCTAAGACCCGAGATAGCAATGCAATCGACATTTGACGAGCGGAATTGGCTGGCCTGGCTGGTCAAAGTACGGATCCTGATCCTCACCTTCCTGCTCGGAATCCAGCTGGCGGTCGCGGAGCTGACGCCGTCACGCCTGCCGCTGCGCCTTTTCCTCAGCACGATCCTTCTTTGGTACACCATCTCGCTCTTCTATGTAGTCCTGCTGTCGTTCTGGCACGAGCACCGGTTGCAGGCATCCTTGCAAGTCCTGACCGATCTGATCATGGTCAGCCTGGTGGTGCATGAAACCGGAGGCTGGGACAGTTCGTTAAACTTTCTCTACCCTCTGGTCATCATCGTGGCCGGCATCCTGCTTCCCCGCGTGTGGGCGCACCTGGTGGCGGCGCTGGCCTTCATTCTTTATGGCACCGTCCTCGAACTCAACTACTACGGAGTAGTGCCCTCCTACTGCACAACCCATCCTGAACTGAAGGCGCTGCGGGGAATCATTTTCGTGAACCTGTTTGCGTTCCTGGCCGTCGCCTATCTGGCTGGCCAGCTGGTCGCCAAGTTACGCCAGGCGCGGGTGCAACTGAAGGACGCGAGCGGAGCCCTGGAGGATCTCCAGATTCTGCACGAGAACATTATTCAGTCCGTCAGCAGTGGATTGATCACCACCGGTCTCGATGGGCGGATTACGCTGGTCAACAACGCGGCGCAGCGACTTTTGGAGCGCGCTCCAGACCAATTGCTGGGAAAACCCGTCAGCGGGTTATTTCTCGACGCGCTGCCCAACGCCGAATCGCTCACCCACGCCGAAGTTCGTTTCGACACGGATGGAAAATTCCGCAAGACGGCTCGAGTAAGAGTAGCCGCTTTGAACGGGCCGGAACGCGGCACGCTGGGCTATGTCTATGCGTTGGATGACCTCACCGAGATCCGGCGACTGGAGCGCGAAGTGCGCATGCAGGACCGCCTGGCTGCCGTGGGACGGCTGGCCGCGGCCATCGCCCACGAGATTCGCAATCCCCTTACCTCCATCGCGGGTTCGGTCAGCATGCTTTCCGGCATACCCGAAATGAACGAGGAACACCGGCGCCTGCTGGACATCGTGACCCGCGAATCGCAGCGCCTGAACGGCATTATTACCGACTTTCTGACGTACTCCCGCGGCAAACAGTATCACTTCGAAAAGGCCGACCTGGTGCGATTGGTGGAGGACACGCTCACGCTCATGCGCCACCGCATGACGGCGGAAAATACCGGCATCACGATTGAGACCCGGTTCGCCGTACCGGAGGCGTGGGCGCTCGCCGACGGAGACAAGATCAAACAGGTTTTCTGGAACTTCGCCGAGAACGCGGTCCGCGCGATGCGCAACGGCGGCACTCTGAAGGTGTCCATCGAGCGCCACGGAGACGACTGGCAGGTGAGTTTTGCCGACACCGGAACAGGCATGACCCCGCAACAGACGGAGAAACTGTTCGAGCCCTTCCAGTCGAACTTCGAAGGCGGCACGGGACTCGGCCTCGCGGTGGTCTACCAGATCGTACAAGCGCACGAAGGCAAAGTGTGGGCTCGATCCAAGCCGGGGCAGGGAACCACTCTCATCCTGAGGCTGCGCCGGCTCGACGCCGAAAGGCAGGCTGTCCGCGCGCTCTCGACTGAGAGGTTCGCCGCATCTGCGTTGCCCGTCGCCTCCACCCGCGCCACTTACAGCGGCCGCGGCAGAAGGGAGGCTGCGTGGCTAACATACTGGTTTGCGACGATGAGCGCTCCATCTGCGAAATGCTTGACATCGCATTGCGCCGCGACGGACACCGCGTCGAAACTGTGCAATCCGGCCAGGCGGCGAAGAATAAGATCGACGGCGCTCTTTATGATCTGATCATCACCGATATTAAGATGCCGAACATTGACGGCATCGAAGTGCTGCGCCATGCGCACCGCGTCTCGCCCGATTCTCCGGTCATCCTCATCACCGCCGTGGACGACTACGAAGCCGCCGTGGAAGCGGTAAAAGCGGGAGGCGCGTCGGATTACATTCGGAAAAGCCCCGGTCTGGTGGACGAAATCAAGCTGACCATCAACCGGGTGCTCGAGAACCTGTCTCTGAGCAAGCAGAACTTTGCTCTGCGCCGCGACGCCGCCTCGCATAACTCGCTCGATAACATCATCGGCTCCAGTGCAGCGATGGAGAAGCTGAAACAGACGGTGCGCACCGTCGCTTCCACCGCCAGCACTGTCCTGATTCACGGCGAGAGCGGCACGGGCAAAGAACTCGTAGCCCGCGCCGTCCACATCTGTTCGCCGCGCGCTACCGAGCCCTTCGTCTCGGTGAACTGCGGCGCTTTCCCGGAGACGCTGCTGGAGAGCGAACTCTTCGGCTATTTGAAGGGAGCCTTTACCGGCGCCAATCAGAACAAACGCGGACTGTTTGAAGTGGCCGGCGGCGGCACCATCTTTCTCGATGAAATCAGTGAAATGACCCTGGCCATGCAGGTGAAACTGCTCCGAGTGCTGCAGGAGCGCACGGTGCGGCCGGTCGGCGGCACCAGCGAAATTCCGATTGATGTGCGGGTCATCGCCGCCACCAATCGCGACCTCGACAAGGCCGTTGCCGACAATTTGTTCCGCGAAGATCTCTACTACCGGTTGAACGTCATTCCCATCCGCGTGCCGGACTTGCGGGAGCGCCGCGAAGACATTCCACTGCTGGCCAATCACTTCCTGAAGAAATACGCGGCCGCGGCTAATCGAAGTATCCTGCGCGTCAACAAAGATTCGCTCGACGCTCTCTGCGATTACGAATGGCCGGGCAATGTCCGCCAGTTGGAGAATACCGTGGAGCGCGCGGTTGCTCTGGAGACGACGGAGGAGTTGCACGTCGAGCTGCCGATGGAACGGCCCAAGGCCCGGGCCGCCGCGGCAGGTGCGGGTGTTTCAGGAATGTCCGAAGTAGCGCCGGGAGCGGTGCTTCCCGAAGGCGTGGGCATGGAGGGCTACGTCGCAAACATCGAGCGCACTCTGTTGCAAAATGCTCTGGACCGCTCCAACGGAGTGCAGACCAAAGCCGCCGACCTGCTCGGCATCTCCTACCGCTCGTTCCGGCACTTGATGAAGAAGTACGAGCTGTAGCTGTCGGCTAGCTTTTCTTCAACTGCTGCTTCCATCCCAGCACCCGCGCCTTGGCTCCCTCGGCTTCCGCTTCCGGAATCATTCCCTTCTTCTGATAGAGCACCGACAAGCTGGTGTGGGCGAGCACATCATCCGGATCCAATTCCGTAATCTGCTGCGCCACGGCGATCGCCTCGTCGTAACGCTGCAGATCCTGCAGCGCCCGCGCCAATCCGTGCATGCATTCAGTGAAGGAAGGATCGACAGCCAGCGATTCCCGATAGGCCGCAACCGCCTCTTCCAGCTTCCCATCCGCCATCAAATCCAGCGCGGCATAGTAGTGGTCTTCGGCCTTCTGGCGGGTATCTGCGTCGGACATGGAAGGAATTTCCTGGCGGAGACAGGATTCTAACATGGGCAAGTCCGCGATTTCCTTGGCGCCGCGGACCTGCTAAGAGCATAGTCGAACCGTGCGCCTTGTGTTTATGATGTTGCTATGCGCCATTCGCTCCGCTTCCTGTGGAACGCTACGAAACGCCATCGGCTGGCTCCGTGGCGGAGCCCCTATTTGCTGTGGCGCATCGAGACCTACTGCGGCGTCAAAATGACGCAGATTGGATTTCTGGAGTTTTGGGAATTTCTGTGGCGAGAGCGCATCAGTCTCTGGCGTTTTCTGAAGTGGACAGGCGAGATGGAACGCTACGCTCACCCGAAAAGCAGTGGTCAGTGAGTCAGTGATCAGTAAAATCCGCAGTGACAGATGACCTGTTTTCACTGACCACTGACCACTGAGCACTGACCACTGACCACTGTTCTAAGCTCCCTTGCCCGCAGCGGCAGCCTCGCCAAGAATGATGGTCACATCGCTGCCTTTGCCGGCTCCGGTCAACTGCGCCGCGGCTCCGCGGTTGGCCGCGATTTCCAGAAAACCCATGCTGCCGAGAATGCCGACAACTTCTCCCGGGGCGCCCTCAGCGTAGGCATTGTGGATTTCGGTGATCTCGCGGCTGCCCACGACGATCTTGAATGCCTTGTTTCCGGCTCCGAACAGCATCGGAGCGTCTTGCGGAGTGACGTTGGTGATGAGGTTTCCGAACCGGTCCACTTTCAGCACCACGCCGCGCAGTCGGTTCTCATCGACGGTTTTCGGCTTGGGCGCCGAGAAGCGCACATAGTCTTCGATCTCGTCCCCAAACTTCAGCGCGTCGACTTCTTTGGCCAGGTACGCCGCTACGGGAGAAAAAATATCGCGGGCATGGAAGGTATTGCTCACTGGTTGCAGAAAATAATGCTGGGAAGTGATGTGCCGCACATGCATGCGCGCTTCGCGTGCATAGACCATCGAAAGCACTCCGTTGTCGGGCGCAACAAAATGATACTTGTCACTGGAAGCCAGGATCGGCCGCCGCGCCGTCCCCACGCCGGGATCCACCACTACCACATGTACGGTCCGGGTCGGGAAGTAGGAATATGCCTGCGAAATGGTAAGCGCTCCATCCAGCACATCGAAGGCCTGCACGGAGTGGCAGATATCGATAATCTGCGCCTCCGGCACAATATCGAGGATGACGCCCTTCATGGCGCCTACAAAGTGGTCACTGCTGCCGAAGTCGGTGGTCAGAGTAATGATCGGACGGTGCGCCAAGGTTCCCTCACAGATGGAAGACGCAGTGCTCCCAGATAATCGAAAGTAATTTGTTGGTAACAGCGGCGTCAAGGCACGGAGGTAATAAGTGCAGTGGTCAGTGGTCAATGATCAGTGGCCAGTAAAACCCGTTCCCGCTCGTGATTTGGTGTTACTGACCACTAACCGCTAGCCACTGACCACTACTCATATCGCAGCGCTTCAATCGGGCTCATGCGCGAGGCTTTTAGCGCCGGATAGAATCCCGAGCATATTCCTACCAGAGAAAGAATGATGAACGAAACTATCATCACGCTCATCGACGCGTGCAGAAAGATCGCGCCCTCGTGGTTGGCGGTTTTGTAGAACTCGTCGTACAGCGGCATGGGCGGGATGATCCACGTAAGTATCTCGGCCACCGCCATTCCAACTATGCCGCCCACGAAAGTGAGCACCAGCGCTTCCAGCAGGAACTGCACCAGAATGTGCCGCGGGCGCGCCCCAATTGCCTTACGCAGACCGATCTCCCGTGTGCGCTCCGTGACCGACACCAGCATGATGTTCATCACGCCAATTCCGCCCACCGCCAGCGTGATGACGCCGATCAGTCCCAGCACCGCCTGCAGCCCCAGCGAAAAAGCGTTGATCATCGCCCGGTCTTCGATGGTGTCCCATGCGGGTGTCGCCTTGTCGTCCTTGGGATCGAAGTGATGCCGCCGCGCAACCACTTCCCGTACCGCGGCCAGCGCTTTCTTGTTCAGTTCCGCAGCCGTCGGCTCAAAAATAATCTCGTCGGGATCTTTCAGGTTCTTCAGGTCCCGCATCATTCCGAACGGGATGAAGCCATCGCTGTTGTCCGGACCCTGGTACATGGAGTCCTGAATTTTATTTCGCAGCGTCCCGATGACTTCAAAATCAAGTCCGCCAACACTGACGCTCTGACCCACGCCGGGCGCGCCCTGAAAAACCTTTTTCGCGGCCTCGTAGCCCAGGATTATCACCCGGCGGCGGTTGGAGAAATCTCCGTCTTCGAAGTAGCGGCCGTCCTCGAGAATCAGCTTGCGCATCTGCCCATACGGCATTTCGACGCCGCGCACGGGAATGCTCACGACCCGGGTGCCGAGTTTGACTCCGAAGTCGCGATTAATTTCACCGCTCACCGCGCGGACGAGCGGCACCTCGTCGCGAATCGCTTCCACATCCTCATATTCGTAATTGACCTTCTTGCCCGCGCGCTGGCCGCCGGCCTGCATACTCGTCTGTCCCGGCCAAAGCACGATGACGTCATTGCCCATGTTCAGGAACGCGTGCAGCACACTGCCGCCGAGGCCCTGGCCATAGGCCAGAAGCAACACGACCGAAGCCAATCCCCAGACGATGCCGAGCATCGTGAGCAGGGAACGCATGCGGTCGCGCATCAGCGCCTGCCAACCCTGCGAAATGAGTTCCTTCAGAAACATGGAAATGCACAGTGGTCAGTGATCAGTGTCCAGTGGTCAGCGGAAAGCCTGTCAGCGATTTCACTGACCACTGACCACTAGCCACTGACCACTGCTACTCGATGTGGATATCTCCCGATCCCGTCCGCAGGGTGAGCGACGGCCCGCCGCCGCGGGCTTTGCCGACGATCCGCTTGCGCGTCTCCTGTACTCGCCCTTGCACCGTCATAGTGATTGGCGCATTCACGTCCAACGTGCCCGAACTGGTGGAGATGTCCGCGTCGAATGCGGCGTTCGCGGGCAGTCGGACGCGCACATTGCCCGATCCGGTTCGAATCTCCCACGCGCCCTCTTGTTTGCCTTCGGCTGAAATGTCGCCGCTGCCCGCTTCGGCGCGCAATGCGCCTTGAATTCCGCGAACTGAAACATTGCCGGAGCCGGTGCGCAGATCGATATCCCCCGATGCAATTTCTTGCACCTCGATGTCCCCGCTGCCCGCTCCTCCGCGCACCGGTCCTGCAATCTCAAGGGCCCGCACGTTGCCTGATCCGGTCTGCACATGAATCTCTCCGGTAAGCCGCGAGAGCTTCACGTCTCCCGATCCAGTCTGCACGTCGGCGTTGCCATGCGTGCTTTCAATGGTTTCGTTTCCTGAGCCGCTGTGGGCGCGGATCGTTGTGTCGACGGGCACGGTGATTTCGTAGTCCACGGAAATGTCGCGGACAGTCACGTTATCGATGTGAATGCTGTTCCCATCCTGCCGCAGTGGAGGATGCTGCTCAATCTCGGACACGTCCGTGTGCCGGCTTCCGAACAGCCAGTGGTCCCCAACATATATCTTGGCTCGAATGGAAACCGAGCCCGACGCGCCGCTCCGCACAATGACGTCGCCGGAGCGGGTTTGTACTTCCAGATCCACAGGCCCGCTGACCTGAAAGGTTTTCTCGAAATGTCCTTGCGGTGTGGAAGCGGCCGCAAAGGTGGAGGCAAGCAGCACGGCCAGCCCGATCACAACGAATAAAGACCGAGCCGGAGCAGAAACCGGAATGCAAAAGGGAATGCGAGAGGTGAGTTGGTTATTCATGTCGTAGCGACTCCACAGGTGTCATTTCCGCGGCGCGCTGGGCCGGATACATGCCCGCGGTCACGGTGATTAAAGAAAGTGTCAGGATCGACGCCACAATCGAAATCGGAGAAACAATGGGATGGGGAACGAAATCCGGCAGCGGCACTGCCGTCATGGCCACGCATGTTCCCACGCCGAAGCCGAGGCCGAGAATTCCGCTCGACCACCGTTAGCATGGCCGACTCGGCGAAGAATTGTCCCAGGATGTCGCGCTTGGTCGCGCCCAGCGCTTTCCGCGTGCCAATCTCGCGGGTGCGTTCCGTCACCGAAACCAGCATGATGTTCATCACTCCGATTCCGCCCAGGCACAGGGTCACGATGGCCACGCAGCCAAAGAAAATCGTAACCACGCCGAAGATCTTATCCAGCATCTTGGCGCCTTCCATGGTGTCCCAAATGAACACTGCATCTTTGTCGAGCGGGTCGAAATGGTGAACCCGACCGAGCGTCTTCCGCACCTGCAAGACCGCATCGTCGTGCTCCTCGGGATCGGCCACTTCGAAAACAATGTCATCCAGCCAGCCCCGGGTAATGCCGGCGCCTTTCTTCTCCGGCGGCGGAAAATCCCGCGCCACCGCCGAATACGGCGCAAACAGGTAGTCGTTGTCTGGACCGTCGTAATTGGAGTTCTGCTTCTTTTCCGCCAGCACGCCAATCACGGTGTAAGGCACGCTCTTGACCAGCACGGTGGCGCCAATGGAAGGCTGGCCTGGAAACAGCTGCCGGTTTGCCGCGAAGCCCAACACCACCACTCGCCGGCCGTCGCGTTCGTCGTCTTCCGTGATCAACCGGCCTTCGCTGAGGTTCAGAGAGCGAAAATCCTGATACGACGGCCACATTCCCACCACTCCCCGACTGGCTGAGTTGAATTGGCTTACCTCGGGAATCGTGCGCCGCAGCTCGGGGCTGACATTTTTTACGGCATAGCACTCGTTGCGAATCAACTGTGCGTCATCCACATTCAGTTCGATCTCGCGTCCTGCTGCCCGTCCGCCCACCTGCGAACTGGTGCGCCCACCCCATGCGATGACCAGGTCCTTGCCCAGCGTCTCCATGTGCTTCTTCTGGTCGACGCTGAACCCCCGGCCCAGCCCCACCAGCAGGATCACCGATGCGATGCCCCACACAATGCCAAACATGGTGAGGAAGGTCCGCATCTTGTGGGCTCGGAATGTGGCCAAAGCCTGGCGCAGGATTTCGAGAAGAGTCATAAAGCCGGCCTTCGGGCTTCAGCTTTCGGGCTTCGGCAAATCGGGCATTAGCCAGAAGTGAAAAGCCGAAGCCCGTCAGCCGAAGCCCGAAGCCCGTCTTACTGCAGCACCACCTGATCGCCTTCCTTCAACCCGCTGAGTACTTCCGTCTTCGCGCCGTTCGAGATCCCGATGTTGACCGCGATCTTGTCCTTGCCATCTTTCCCCTTGGGATCGGGAATCTCCACTGAGGCTTTCTTGTCCTTGTCGTAGATGATCGCGCCTTCCGGAATCTGCAGCACGTTCGGGTGTTCTTCGAGGATGATCTCGGCGTTGGCGGTCATCTCGGCCTTGAGTTCGCCACCCGGATTCTGAATCGAAACCCGCACTTCAAACGTGGTGACGTTGTCCTTCTCAACGCCCATCGGCGAAATCTTTGTGACCTTGCCGGTGAACGTCTTATCCTTGAACGATTCCACTTTGATGCGCGCCGGCTGGCCCAGATACACCTTGCCGATGTCGCTCTCGTCCACTTTGCCCTTCACATAAACTTCGCTGGTATCGCCCAGCGTCATCACCAGCGTGGCCGAAGAACCCAGCACAAGGATCGAACTCACCGCATCGCCCATCTCCACATCGCGCGAGAGCACAATGCCATCGATCGGAGAAATAATGTCCGTATAGCTGAGCTGCTCTTCCAACTGCTTGAGGTTGGCTTGATCCTGTGCAACCTGCGCCTTCGACTGTGCGATCTTCGCCTTCAGCACCGTCACTTGCGCCTTCGACACGTTTTGCTTGTTCAGCGACATTTCATAATTCTTCTCGGCATCGTCCAGCGCGGATGCGGAAACCACGCCGTCCTTCGCCATGCCCTGGGCACGGTCATAAGCGCGCTTCAGCAGCGGAACGTCCGGTCCCTCGGCATCCACCTTGGCACGCTCGAAGTCGGCCTGCGAGCTGTTCAGATTGGCCTCGGCCGCATCCAGGGCCGCGCGCGACTGCGCCACCTGCGCCTCGATCTCAACCTTGTCGAGCTGCGCCAGCAGTTGGCCTTTCTTGACGCGATCCCCGTAATCCACCAGCAGGTTCTTCACGATTCCGCTGGCCTTCGACTTCACCTCGACCTTGGTGATAGGCGTCACTTTGCCGGTCGCCACCACGCTCTTTGCCAGGTTGCCCTTTTCCACCTTCGCCAGCTTCGACGGATCAATCTTGGTGCCGCCTCGCGTGGCCGCGAACACACCGATCGTAATCAGCAGGACAATCCCCACAACCACGCCGCCCCAGATAAACAATCTGCGCCGCTTTTTCTTATGATTTCCGTTTCCGTTCACAACTGCCTCCTAGAGTAATGATGGAATCGCTTGTCTGGAACGCGTGCTGAAAAGAGCCGTCCGCGCGCTCACTCATTGGTACGGAGCCGGAGTTGTCTTTGTTCCAGAGATTTCGAATACGGCCAGAAATGACTGCAGCACCGTAAGCGACCCGCCCTCTGCCAGTTAGACCGTCCTCATGGAAAAAAGGTTAGCCTGGCGGGGCCAAGAGTTTTACCCTGTGTTCCGCCGTGCCTGCCCTGAGCGACAGTCGAAGGGCGACCTCTGTGTTAAAGACTCTAAAGACGCCACTCAACTGGCTTCCAGTCTTTCCAGCCTCCTTGCAATGCTAGAATGACCCGTCAGAATTACCCCTCAATGATCGCCTTTGTGCTGCTTCGCGTGCTCCTGATCCTTCTCCTGGTGGCAGCCAATGCGTTTTTCGCGGCTGCGGAATTCGCCCTGATCAGCATCCGTGACACCCGCATTCAGCAGCTCATCGAATCAGGACGCACCGGCGCCCGCACAGTCCAGCGCCTCCATCAGCGTCTCGACGAGGTCGTCAACGGCGTTCAACTGGGCATCACCATGGTCAGCCTTACCCTGGGCTGGATCGGCGAACCCATGGTGGCCCGCCTTGTCGAATCCCTCCGCTTCGTTCAGGAGGTTCCGCACGCCGCGGTCTATGCTCACGGCATCGCCATCGCAATCGCTTTCAGCCTGATCACCTACCTGCACGTTCTGCTGGGCGAGCTTGTCCCGAAGACTCTGGCTCTGCAACGTTCCGAGCAGATCGCGCTCGCCGTGGCCGCTCCCATGGAAGCCTTCCTGACGCTGACCCGCCCCGTACTGTTTTTCATGCGCCGCTCCGGCGGCCTGGTCCTGCGCCTTTTCGGAGCGCGCGATGCCCGCCGCGGAGGCGCCGTCCACTCCCCCGACGAACTCAAGCTCATCGTCACCGCCAGCCGCCAGGTCGGCCAGATCCCCGAGTCGCAGGAGGAGATGATCCACAACGCCATCGAACTCGACAACATCACCGTCCGCGAGATCATGGTCGCCCGCCCCGACATTTTTTCTCTGGCCTCGGATCTGACGCTCGACGAAGCCCTGAACCGCGTGGTCGAAAGCCAGCACTCGCGCATCCCCGTCTACGATCCGCAACGCGGTCCCGAACACATCGTAGGCGTCCTTTATTACAAGGAACTCGTTCGCTGGGTGCGGCTCCGGCTGGTCAATCTCGGCCAGCCCCTGGCCTCGCGCATTGCGCGCACGCAGATCGGCCAGATCATGCACGATGTTCTGGTCGTTCCGGAAACCAAAGTTCTTGCCGAATTGCTGGCCGAATTCAAACAACGCCGCCGTCACCTCGCGGTGGTGGTCGACGAGTTCGGTTCCACGGCAGGCGTAATCACGGTCGAGGACATTCTGGAGCAGCTGGTGGGCGACATCGAAGATGAATTCGACGTTTCCCCGCAAGAGCCTGCGCTCGAGGACGAGTCCGTCCTGGTGCTCGAGGGCTCGGTGAATATTCGCGACCTCGAAACTCAGCACGGCCTGCTCCTGCCCCGCGACGCCGGATTCGAAACCCTGGCCGGATTCGTTCTGGCCCGCCTGCAACGCATCCCATACCTGAGCGAGTCTTTCGAATACGAGGGCCATCGCTACACCGTAGAAGAAATGGAAGGTCACCGCATCGCGAAAGTGAAGATCGAGAAAGTTAGAGAACATCGAAGGCAAAGCAGAATCTGCAAAGCATGCCGGAGATTGAGCGCTGAGGATGTAGTACTGTGTGGGGACAGCCGCCCTCGGCTGTCCATCCGAGCGCAGCTCGAAGTTTTGCTGACCACTGATCACTGACCACCGGTCACTGACTCCATGTCGAAAGCCCTACTCCAACGCGTCCTCTACACCATCCCAGTACTCTGGCTGGTAGTAAGCCTCGTCTTCCTTCTAATCCACCTGGTCCCGGGAGATCCCATCCTGCAAATGCTAGGTGAAGGCGCCGCGCCCGCCGACATCCAGGCCACGCGCCACGCCTACGGACTCGACGCCCCACTAGGCGAGCAATACCTCCACTACTGGAAAGGCGTTCTCCATGGCGATCTGGGCCCATCGTTCCGCTATAACCAAAGCGTAACGCGCCTGCTCACCCAGCGCTATCCCTACACGCTGCAACTGACGCTGGCATCGCTTTTCGTCGCCATCATCCTGTCGATCCCCGCCGGCGTGCGCTCGCCCAGCGCCGCAACCGCTGGGACGACCGCCTGCTCAGCGTAGTCAGCCTCTTCGGCCTGTCGTTCCCCAACTTCGCGCTAGGCCCAATCCTGATTCTTCTCTTCGCCATCAAGCTGGGATGGCTCCCCGTCTCCGGCGCCGGCTCCTTCGCCAGCCTAATTCTGCCCGCCATCACCATGGGCGGCGCGCTGGCCGCCATCCTGACCCGCATGGTCCGCACCTCCATGCTCGAAGAGCTAAGCCAGGACTACATCCGCACCGCCCGCGCCAAAGGCCTGCCCGAGCGCACCGTAGTCTACCGCCACGCCCTGCGCAACGCCATGATCCCCATCATCACGGTGCTAGGCCTGCAATTCGGCGCGCTCCTGGCAGGCGCAATCGTAACCGAAACCATCTTCTCCTGGCCCGGCATCGGCCGCCTGACGATCCAAGCCATCTCGAACCGCGATTACTATCTGGTCCAAGGCTGCATCCTCGCGATTGGATTGACATATGTCGCGGTGAATTTTCTGACGGACGTGCTGTATTCGGTGGCGAACCCGAGGATCAGACAGTGACCTGGCCCCGGGCCCACCCCACGCCCTAGAGGCCCTTGCAAAGCGTTAAGCTACAGGCTACACTATTACGAGTGAAGATCCGGAGCTTCGCGCATAAGGGCCTGAAACGGCTCTACGCGGAAGATAGCGTGAGGGGCGTTCCGCCCGACGCGGCGGACAAACTTCGCAAGATGCTGGCCTTCCTCGAGAACATGCAGGACGCTGAAGACCTGCATTCCCTGCCCGCATGGAAGGGGCACACTTTGACCGGCGACCGCAAGGGAATATGGAGTCTTAGCGTCACTCGTAATCAGCGATTGACGTTCCGCATCGACAGCGAGCATGAAATCCGCGAACTGAATCTGGAAGACTACCACTAGGCATTAAGGAGAAGATGCCATGCCCATGAAGAACCCGCCCCACCCCGGAGATTTCATTCGCACCGAGATCATCCAGCCCGCGGGGCTGTCGGTAACAGCAGCGGCAGTGGCGCTAAAGGTTTCCCGGCCCGCGCTGTCCAGCTTGCTGAACGGTAAAGCCGACCTCTCCGGCGACATGGCTCTCCGCATCGAAAAGGTTCGGAGTGAAGATGGACAGCTCATGCGGATCCAGTCTGCATACGACATAGCGCGAACCCGCCTGCGCGAAGGGCAAATCCACGTACGGCGGATTGCCCAGCCTGCCAGTGCTTCTGCGTGAGGCGGGGCATCCCGCCCCGCCTCTCGTCCAAATCAAACTACGCTGCAGGCATCATCTTCTTCATCCGTTCTTTCATTCTTCGGGCGATACATCTTCCACATGCGTGGCAATGCCCCACAGATGTCCGAATGGATCCTGGATGAAGCCATTGCGGTCTCCATAGAACTGATCCTGCACCGGCTTCAGGATTTTTGCGCCCTCAGCGACCGCTTTCTCGACGACGCGATCCACGTCGGGAAGGTATACATACAGGCTCACCGGGCTTGCGCCGATGGTGGCCGCACTGGTGTGTCCCTGCCCCATGCTGGGATTCTCGTCGGCCAGCATGATGTGTGAGTCGCCGATCTTTATCTCGGCGTGACCGACCTTGCCGTCCGGGCCATTCATGCGAACGGTTTCGGTCGCTCCGAAAACTTTCTTGTAATACTCGATCGCTTGGGCTGCGCCTTTGATGACCAGATACGGTGTGACGGAGTTGTAATCTTTTGGAATATACGAGACTTTGCTCATGATTTTTCTCCTCAGAATGTGCGCTAGAGGTTAGAGGTTTATGGCGCGTGCGGACCCACGATGCGGTCCCGGCATTCTTCATCAAAACACAGTCCAGCAAGGCGAGATCAAGACCTCCGCTGGGCGGCCACTAAAATTTAGCATTCCCCGGCTAAGAAAATCGGAGTCCATCCCACGCAGCTTCCTTCCAACGTTCCATAACCCCCGCAGTCCCTATCATCTAAGCCGGATCGTACACATCAGAATATCCATACAGTATTGGATGCACAAAATGTGCCAGTTGGAACATGTCTCACCAATGTTCCGGTGGGAACACTTCGCAGCGGAACCAAGCTGTCTTTCCCGCCTACTTGGGTTTCCCGCCACTGCCGGGGGCGCGGATGTGGTCAAAGGCGATGGGGCCGGCTCCGAAGAAGATGAGGCCGAATGCCAGGGCGGCCAGAGCCAGAGGGAATTCGTATCCGCCGTTGCCCATCAGTCCGTTGTGAAAGTGCACCTTGGCGATGGCTACGGACAGATCAATGCAGATGGCGAACGCAGCCACGCGAGTGAACAGGCCCAGCAGCACGAGCAGTCCGCCGAAGAATTCAGTGAAAGACGAGAGGTAGGCAGTCCAAGCCGGGAGTCCGAGGCTGGCGACGAACTGAGCGTGATGCTGCAGTCCGCCGAAAACTTTGTGGTAGCCGTGGCCGAACATGACGGCGCCGAGAGCGAGGCGCATGACGAGAAGCGCGAGGGGTTGCAGGCGGTCGAGGTAGCGCACGTCGTTCCTCCAGGAGCGAGGAGGATAGCTTACCGCAGCGGGACCTCGGAGGGAAGCGGGCTGCGGCCTGTACTCAGAAGAATTATTGCGTGAGAAGCCAACTTCTGATAACGTTTTTTCGCCTGAGGGGTGTGTGCTGTCGGCGGCGTCTAAACGCAACCGGACTACGCGTCCTGCAGGCTTCCCTCCGTGTTTGGAAATTGATTCGACCACGTGTATGGAACGCAAGTTTCGTCCCTTGTCGGCACTATTGATGCGAGAGAGAGTCCCGAACCCGCAACTTCTGATGAGGGGCGGTGTTTCCGGGAATAGCGCGGCGGTAAGAAGCTCGGATGGCCAGGAGGCGTCATGGATCAGATTTTGAAGAATGAAAAGATGCTGCGAACGTCGGCAGTGCTTTTGCTCTGTCTAGTAATTCCGGCGATGGCATGGGGCCAGAAGAATAAGGGTGGAGGTGGAGGTGCGAAGCCCGCTCCGGCGGCGCAGCCGGCAGCACGTCCGAGCGGAGGGCAGGGCGGGGGCGCGAAGGGCACGCCACATGGAGACCACTGGCGGCGGGGCCGCGAGGACCACGCCACACGGGACCACTGGGGGCGGAACCGCGAGGACCACGCCACATGGGACCACTGGAGGCGCAGCCGCGAGGACCACGCCACATGGGACCACTGGGGGCGGAGCTGCAAGAGGCACGGCACGCGGGACCACTGGGGGCGGAAGGCCAGCGGGTGCGGGCGCGAGAGCGGGCGGGAATAGGCCAGGGGGCGCCGGGGGCAGAGGTACTGCGGGTCGCCCGGCAGGAGTCAGGAACGTTAATCTGCGTGGTGGAGGGTCGGCGAGCGTACGTAGTAATGGGTCGATCCGTTCCGTCAATCGAAATGGCATGCACATTGAGCGTGGAGTCCGCGGCGGGCGTACGGTTGTGAGTGTACATAACAACGTGCGCGTCGTGAGTTACGGACATGGCGGTTATGTGCAGCACGCTTACATGACGCGCGGCGGCAGGTCCTTTTACTCGCGCACCTATGTGTCGGGCGGCTTCGTGCACGTCGGCGTCTATCGCGGCTACTTCTGGGGTGGACGGAATTACTACGGCTTTTACCCAGGATTCTGGTATCACCCGGGATTTTATGGGTGGGGCTGGCATCCTTGGGGAGCTCCGCTTTACTGGGGCGTCGGGCTATGGGGTTGGGGAGGAGCGCCATGGTGGGGATACTACGGCGGTTGGTGGAATCCCTATCCCGTGTACGCTGCGCCGTACTACTGGCTTACGGACTATCTGATCGCACAGAATCTGCAGGCGGCTTATGCGGCCCGGGCTGAGGAAGGTGCGGACGCTGGAACGCCGGATACAGGCACCACAGATACAGCGCCGGCGCCAGCAGCTTCGGCTCCAGTAGCGCTGAGTCCCGAAGTGAAGCAGGCGATTGCCGAGGAAGTAAAGGCGCAGTTGGCGGCACAGCAGGCACAGGCGCAAGCTGGCGGAGCAACAGCGGCACCGGCAGGCGGCGCCAATGCGGCACCCGCCAATGCTCAGGCTGCTCCTCCTGCGTTAGATCCGGCAAACCGCACCTTTGTCGTGGACACCTCTGTGACCGCGGTAGCGAACGGCCAACGAGTGTGGCTTGACGGGGGGTGACGTTGTCACGCGCCTCACCGATACTCCCGATGCAGACAACAACGTGAACGCCAGTGTCTCGGCCAGCAAGAAGGGGGACTGCGCGGCCGGAGTGACGGTGGCTGTCAAAGTGGACGACTTGCAGGAAATGTACAACCACTTCCAGGAACAGCTCACCAGCGGCATGGGCGAACTGGCGAAGAAGCAGGGCACGAACGGCATGCCGAAGGCTCCGGACACGGGGACTACGGCTTCGGATGTGCCAACTCCCAAGGCTGATCCCGATGCGGCAAAGTCGCTGCAAGACCAGCAAGCGGAGGCCGACAAGACCGAGGCGGATGTGAAAGCCGAGGCTGCGGCTGGCGGAGGGTTGTAGAACGGACGGCTGCGCAACGGCGATTTAACCGAGCATCAACCACAGGGAGCGTCGGATGACGGCGCTCCCTTTCTCCAATTCTTGCCGTGGTCTGCGCCGACTTCGCGCTCGCGATCCGGCAGCACGCCCAGCGGTTGTGCCTTGGGAAACGGCTTTTGGAAAGAATCTGAACCGGAGGATCTTAACGATGTCACGAAAATCTCCTCATCTGATTCCAGGGATTGTGCTGATGGCGGCCGCGATCTTTCCGATGTCGCTGACCTGGGCACAGGCACCCACGCTGCAGGAGCAACTGGCGGCGCAATACAAGCTGGTGAAGATGGGATCGGACACGAGCGGATATTCCGTAGTGGAGAAAGGTACGCTGATGGCGATCCAAAAGGGCGGAATCCTGGCGGTGCCTTATGGAGATCAAAGCGTTCTCTCCACGAAGTATGAGGACGGCACGATTCACGGTCCCAGCGGCCTGGCGGTGGTGGGACGCAAGTCCCTCATGGGACGTTTTGGTAAGGAGCAGCAAACCCACTTGTTTGCGGTGGGCGACAAAGTCTATCCCATGAAGATCGACGTGAACCTCGCCAAGGACAGCGTGACGGTGGGCATTGTCGCCTGCGACACCTGTAACAAAACCGATCCGCCTACGCTACAACAAAGCGAATGTGGTGTTTCAGTTCCCCAAGGGGTCTTTAGCGGCGGGGGACGCGCCTCGCGGTGGAAAAGGTCATTGGGCAGGTGCTGTTGATCAGTGACGACGCGCAGGACAACGCCGGCGGCGGAGACAAGGCAGGAGATCAGGGCGGCCAGCAGCAGCAGGGAGCGCAGGACCAGGGGTCAGGCTCAGCCGGCAGCCGACCAGCCGCCGGCCGAGCCGGTGAACATCGAGAAGGGAATGACCCCGGACCAGGTAGAAGCTGCGATGGGCAAACCGGAGAAGAAAGTAACGCTCGGCGTCAAACAGATCTACTACTACAAGGACATGAAAGTGATTTTCATGAGCGGCAAGGTTTCCGACGTGCAGTAATGAGGTGCAGTAATACCGTGGTCAGTGGCTAGTGGTCAGTGGCCAGTAAAACCTGGGCGGAATTTTGCTCTGGGTTTTGCTGGCCACTTGGTTTTTGAGGCCGCTTCTGCACGCGCTGCTCGCAGAGCCCGTAACCTGCGGTGGTTCGCCTGATCAGAAGTTAAAGTCTGCCCAGACAGCAACTTGAGCGTGCGACGTAGTACTTCCGTACCGTCTCTAGTACTTCAGTTACCGGTTCCGGAGTGACCCCGGACAGCTCCTCGAAATACCACTTCTAATTGCGTTACGCTTGGACCAACACCACAACATATAGATATACCCGCCTGCCAGCCCTTCCTCGAATTCCATAAAATGGGCATAAAACACGGAGATTCGCTTTGAGCCGAGGTCTTACAAGGCTGATATATGCTCGGGACACCGAGAGCCTTCCGGACAGGCATGGAGGGCAACGGCAAAGTTTTCCAGCACAAGCCTGCGGGCCGGAGATACCGGCGCAGGAGAAGGTTCTGGTGGCGAGGCAAGGAACTGGTCAGGAACATGGCCGACTCGCGAGAAGTGATGAATATTCGTCAGGCATCGGACTATTTGGGAGTGAGTCCGGACACGCTCTACAAGTACGTAGGCGAAGAGAAGATTCCCGCCTTCAAGCTGGGCAACCGCTGGCGCTTCAAGAAATCGAAGCTGGACCAGTGGATGGAAGAGAAGTCGAGCCAGTTGGAGCCCGGGATTGGGAATAAACAGAAGGCGGCGATGAAGGCTGCCGGAACGCAGTAGTCGGAAAAGCCGGCGGAACGCCGGCGTTACAAAAACCGACGCGGGCAAGAGTGCCGCGTCACACGAGCAAAGGTGGGCACACATGTTTGGAATGGGATCGAAGACGATAGTAGGTCTGGATGTGGGCTCTTCCAGCATCAAGGCGGTGGAGTTGAAGAAAAAGGGTGGGCAGATTGAAGTGGCGCACCTGGGGCTGGAACCGCTGTCCTCTGACATAGTGGTCGATTCGATGATCGTGGACTCGGGAACGGTATCGAGCGCGATTTCGAAGCTGTTTGCCGACTGCCTGATCAAAACCAAGTCAGTGGCGACGGCGGTGAGCGGGCACTCGGTGATCGTGAAGAAGATCTCGCTGCCCTCGATGAGCGATCAGGAACTGGCCGAGACCATCGAGAAGGAAGCGGCGCAGCACATTCCCTTCGACCTGGCGGACGTGAGCCTGGACTACCAGATTTTGTCCGAAGAAGCGGGCAGCCCGCAGATGGACGTTTTGCTGGTGGCTGTCAAGAAGGACAAGATTTTGAACTACACCAACGTACTCTCGATGGCGGGACGGACTCCGTCTATTGTGGACATCGATGCGCTCGCGCTACAGAACTGCTACGAGTACAACTACCAGCCGGCGCCGACTCAGGTGGTGGCGCTTTTGAACCTGGGCGCCAGCGTGATGAACATCAACATCGTGAAGGGTACGACGCCGTTGTTCCCGCGCGACGTCAGCGTGGGCGGGCACCAGTATACGGATTCGCTGCAGAAGGAACTGGACCTGAACTTTGACGACGCCGAGAAACTGAAACTGGGTGAGAAAGTCGGGACGGTGAGCGAGGACGCGAAGGCGCCGATCCTGCAGCAGGTAACCGAGATCATCGTGCTGGAAATCCAGAAGACCTTCGACTTCTTCCGGGCGAGCGCGGCGGGCGAGCACATCGAGAAGATTTACCTGGCGGGCGGTTCGGCGAAGGTGCCGGGGTTGATGGAAGCGTTGCGGCAGGAATTTTCGATGCCGGTTGAATTGTTGAATCCATTCCAGCGCGTGGTGCCGCCGGCGGACGGTCCGGGAGCGGAGCTGGTGGAGCAGAATCCGGGTCAGCTCGCAGTAGCGGTGGGCTTGGCTTTGAGGAGCTTTGAATCCCTATGATCAGAATCAATCTGCTCGAAAATTCCAAGGGGAAGAACAAGCGCGCGGGCGGCAGCGCAGCCGCGATGCCGACCATGGAGATGGGCGACCTGGGTTCGCCCAAGCTGAAAGTCCTGGTGGTGCTTCTGGTAGCCGGCATGTTGAATTTTGGTTACTGGTACCGGCTGGACCGGCAGGCGAAGTCGATCGCGTCGCAGATGCAGGCGGCCGAGCAGAAAAACCGCGAACTCAGCGATGTGAAGGCGCGCTTCCTGGAGCGGCAGAAACAGGCAGACAACTACAAGCGGCGGGTGGACGTGATCGATTCGCTGCGCGCCGGACAGGCCGGGCCGGTCAACCTGCTGGCCATGCTGGGCCAGACGGTGAACGGGACGGAAGCGGTCTGGCTGAACAAAATGGATGACCAGGGTGCGAGCATCAGCCTGGAAGGCACGGCGCTGAGCACGGACGCGGTGGCCAGCCTGATCGCGAACCTGCAGAAGACGGGCTTCTTCAAGAACGTCGAGATCAAAGAAACCTTCCAGGACGATCAGATCAAGGACATGCAGGCATTCCAGTTCACGCTGACCTGCGAGAAGGGAAAGTCGTAAGAGGCGGACCTATGTCGACCAACTTCAACGAACTGTCGGGCATTAAACAGTGGGGAGCGGTGATCGTGGCAGGAGCGCTGGTAACTGTGGCGCTCTATTACACGGTGTTCAAGAGCCAGAACGACAAGAATGCGGCGGCCCAGCATGCGGTGGAGATCAAGGTCCGGGAGAACAACGAACTGGAGTCCTACCGTCCCAAGCTGAAAGACATGGAGCTGCAGCTGGCCAACTTGAAACAGCAACTGGAGATCGAACGGCGCATCGTTCCGGACGAGAAGCAGGTGGACGGCTTCATCGAGACGATGGACAGCGAAGCGCTGAAAGCGGGCGTGGAACTGCGGCGTTATTCAGCCAAGCCGGTGAGCGCGAAGGAGTATTACACGGAAGTTCCATTCGACATGGAGCTGGATGGTCCGTACTACTCCATGCTGAACTTCTTTGACCGGGTGGGCAAGCTGGAGCGCATCGTGAACGTCAGCGGTTTGCTGGTGGCCACGACGAAGAATCCCACCAACGCGAAGGTGAAGCACACGTACCAGTACGCGCCGAACGAGAGCGTGGTGGCATCGTTTACCGCGACGACGTTCTACAGTCACGACCTGGAGCCGGCTTTGGCGGCGCCGGGAGCGAAGCCTGCGACGACCGCAGGCGTGAGCAAATAGGAATCGCTTATGAAGCTGATAACAGGCATTCTGGCAGTGGCAGTGGCGATGACGACGGGGGCGGCCTTTGGGCAAAACCCGGACGCCATCGACAACGCGCGCAGCGTGGCAAAATCGCTGCAGCAGATAGAGACCAACCAGAGCAACGCCGCGCTAGGCGGCGTCGGGAGTGCCCGGCGCAGGCGGACAAGCCGGTGCCGGGAGCTCCGGCACCGGCGGTGAAGCCGGCGACGATTCCGGGCGCGAAACCGGCGAGCGCCGCTCCGGCCAAGGCGGCTGCAAAGCCGATCCCGGCCCCAACGGCGAGCCAGAACAACACGCTGGAAAAAGTGAGCGTCGTCCACAAAGCGGATGACATTCAGATCGAGATCAGTTCCCGCGAGGCAGTGACGCCGAAGGTCAGTAAATTGAGTTCGCCCGCGCGCGTGGTCGTGGAACTGCCGGCGACGGCGATGGCAGCGCCGCAGAGCAAGATTCCGGTGGGTAGCGCCGGGGTCAAGGGCGTACGCATCGGCACGGATGGAAAAACACCTCCGACGACGAGCGTAGTCGTGGACTTAGAGCAGGCTTTGAGCTATGAAGTGACGCCGGGCCCAGGCAACATGCTGGTCTTGACGCTGCATGCGCAGGCAGTGGCGAAGAGCGCTCCGGCGCCAGTTCCGGCGAAGACTTCGGCGCCAGCGCCCAAGCTGCAGACTGTAGCGGCTAAACCGGTTGCGGCGCCTGCCGTGGCTGCTCCGCGGCGAAGAGCAAAGCCGCTCCGGTGGCGACTGCTGAGAAGCCACACGATGCATTCGTGCCCAAGACGAAGGCAGTAGCGGCGGCAAAGTTGGCAACGAAGCGAAGGCCAAGCCGGCAGCCAAGCCCGAGGCTGCTACCAGCAAAGTTGCGGCGGACGAAAAACCAGTCGGCGCGGGCGAAGCCGCCAAGGCGCCGAAAACGGATGAGAAGAAGTGGGCAATGACCGGCAAGCGCGATCCCTTCTTCAGTCCGGTGCTGCAGCAGACTTCCACATCTGGATGCTCGACGGGCAAGAAATGCCTGGAGATCGGACAGATCAATGTGCGGGGCGTGGTGAAATCGGAAAGCGGCTTCATCGCGGTGGTCACGAACAGCCTGAACAAGGCCTATTTCCTCCATGAAAACGATCCCGTGTTCAACGGCTACGTGGTGAGAATCACGGGAGACTCGGTTGTATTCCAGGAGTCGTTCCAGGACAAGCTGGGCAAACAGCTCACGCGGGAAGTAACTAAGCGGATAGTTACGCCGGCGGTTTAGGGTTCCGGAGGCCGCGCATCCGGGAAAACCGGAGCGCGAAAGAAATCGAATTTCAAGAAGGACACGCGGGCCAGGCTCGCGAGTTGGGGAGAAGCGAAATGCGAAAGAAAATGCTGAGTGTGTTCCTACCATGGCTGTTTCTGGGGCTGGTAGCAGCCGCCGAGACGCCGGCGTCACAGCCGGCGAGCCAGCGCAACGAACTGCAACGAGTAAATGTGGTTCGTGGCGCGGATGAGATCCGGGTCGAGATCAGCGCCCGGGGCGCGGTGACGCCCAAGTTGAGCACGGCGGACTCGCCCGCGCGCCTGGTGTTGGATCTGCCCGGAACCGTGATGGCGACGGGTCAGAGCCACATCATGGTAGGCCGCGCCGGAGTGAAAGGCGTACGCATCGCCATGGATGGCCAGACGCCTCCTACCACGCGGGTGGTGGTCGATCTGGAACATGCCTGCCGCTATGAATTGAATCCGTCGGCGGACGGGAAGCTGGTGCTGACGCTGTACCCGCAGCAGGCGGCGGCAGCGGCGAATGCCAGCGTTCCAAAGACAGTGGCGGCGAGCGCTCCACCTGCTCCGAAAGCGGCGATGGAGAGTTCGGTGCCGGCCACGACCGAGAAGCCTGAGGCGACTACGGCTACGTCCAGTGATTTTGTGTTCGTCGAGCCGGTTTACGACGCCAGGAAGAATGTGGCGGACCCGGCGGCAGATCCCGCCGAGCGGGCGCAGGACGCGGCGTCGAAGTTTTCCGACAAGACGGCCGCAGAACTTCTGCCGGTGCGGATGAATGCGGCGCAGTCGTCGATGCAGAGCACGGGCTCCAGCACAGGCGGCAGTGGCATTCAGCCCGCAGTCAATCTTGCGGCGGAGCAGAAGGAGCAGGCAGGGCAGCAACCGGCCTCAGCCGGCCCGCGCTACACCGGCGAGCCGATTTCGGTAAATCTGAAGGATGTCGATCTGAAAGACTTTTTCCGCCTGATCCATGAGATCAGCGGCTTGAACGTGGTGCTCGATCCCAACGTGCACGGCACGCTGACCATCGTGCTCGACGACGTGCCGTGGGACCAGGCTCTGGACATCGTTCTCAAGAACAACGACCTGGCGCGGGAACTGGAAGGCAATGTTCTGCGCGTCGCCACGGTGGACACGCTGAAGAAAGAAGCGGATGGTCGTCGCGCCCAAGTGGAGGCGGAAGCTCTGGCCGTGGAGAAGGTTTCGGTCACGCGTTTCCTGAGCTATGCTCACGCCAAAGACGCACTGTTGACGGTGAAGAAGTTCCTCTCGGCGCGGGGCGACGTAGTTGCGGATGAACGCACCAACGCCGTGATCGTCAACGATATTCCGAAAGTGATTCCCATCATTGACCGCCTGCTGACGCAGCTTGACCGCAAGACGCAGGAAGTCGAGATCGAGGCGCGAGTGGTGGCGGCGACGCGGCAGTTCGCGCGCGACATCGGCACGCAGTTCGGCTTCGGCTGGGGCAATGGCCACAGCGCGCTCGGTGGCGCTTCCCAGGCGGGCAGCTCGCCGACGACTGTCAGCAACCTGACTCCGGGCTACATCACGGTTCCGGGGACGGGCTCGACCACTGGAAGCTCGATTCCTCTGTTCTCTAACCTGGGCTCGACCGCTCCGACCAGCGGTTTGACCTTCTTGAACGCCAGCAACACGGTGCGCATCGATGCCGTTCTTTCGATGGCCGAGTCGCGCGGCTTGTTGAAGGTTCTGTCGCGGCCGCGAGTGGTTACGCAGAACAATATCCAGGCCATCGTGAAGCAGGGCGTACGCGTGCCGATCGTGACGCAGGCGCAGTTGGGTGGTCCTCCGACTGTGACTTACGTCGATGCTTTCCTGCGGCTGACGGTGGTTCCGCAAATTACTTCGGAGAACACGATCTTCCTGAACGTGGACGTGGAGAACACGACCCCGAACTTCGCTCAGGAAGTGCAGGGCAACCCGGAATTGATCACGCAGCAAGCGACTACGCAGGTGCTGGTGACCGACGGCGGCACGGTGGTGATCGGCGGCGTCATCCAGACGCAGAACTCGATCAACATCAATCAGGTGCCGTTGCTGGGCAACATCCCGATTCTGGGCAACCTGTTCAAGCACGTTCAGGTATCGACCTCGAACCAGGAATTGATCTTCTTCATCACGCCGCGAATTATTCAGACGTAACAGCGTCAGTTAGCAGCGAAGTTGAAGATTTAGAGCCGCCGGCCTGAAGAACCTGTCAGGGCCGGCGGTTTTGTTTTGAGACCTAGTAGCTCGTACCTAGTACTTAGTTGACGCTTTGCTTCGCGCGACACCTTCCCGCCCTCGGTTCCCGGTTCGAAATCCTCCTGAAATTATTTACAGGCGCGGTTGGGACTGGCCGTTTGCTCCGGGCTGTATGTTTACCTTCTGGTTATCCAGTCCCCCCCTCCCCCTCCCTCCCCCTCAATCTTTAGAATCATCGGGTTGGGCATGTTTTGGCCCGCAAAATCTCTAGGACAAAGGACTTAGAGGTCAAAATCTAGACAGCACAGGACTTACGGGCCGTTTTTTGGCCGGGAGCGTCCTTGTTGCTGTTGCTGGATGTACTGCCCCTGCTGGGACAATGATGGAACGAAGCTGGGGCTGTGCGCAAGGTCAGATGTCACAAGGGTAAGTATCCCATCAGTACAAGGAGTACAATTCCGACAGCGGATAGGCCCTGTTGCTTACCGCCGAAAGGATTGGATTGTCGTGATTAAGGCGTTCTTCGATGAGAGCTACAACCCGAACAGCCCACGGATGTTCGCCGTGGCTGGGATCGTAGCGCACACCGATGAGTGGGAGCAGATAGAGTTAGGTTGGAGAGCGGCGATAGTCGAAAAGAATGCAGAACTGGCACGCAAAGGCCGGAAGCAGTTTTCCCGCTATCACGCGGCAGAGATGAATGCGCATGACGGAGAATTTGAAGAATGGGACCGCCCAGAGGTAAGGGCCTTTACTGAAAAGCTGTTGGACGTAATTCGAGGGAAGAAAATATTCATTGTTTCATTCGCCATGATCTTGGACGACATGGTGAAAGTGTTCCCCGGCTGGGGGGGTGATCCAAAAGCCTATGCCTATGGTCACGCATTTCATGGATGCTTACCGTTGTGCGGGAAGCTCGCTGCCATGACTGAACACTTTGAACCTGACCAGATGATTAAAGTCTGGCACGATCAATGCGAATGGAATCATGTGGCGCTGGAGATATGGGAGAGAATCCAAAAGGACGAGACCTTTTCGGAAAGGTGGCGATTTGACGAGTGCTCTCACGCTTCGGCAGTGTCCAATGTATGCCTGCAACCCGCTGACATGATGGCCTACGAATGCTGGCGTGAATCCGAGCGGGTTGTGTACGAAAGCGACAAGCGTGACATGCGCCCATTTTTTAGCCGTCTCGTCAACATCGAAGAACACCGTGTATATGCGGCTTACGCCGACGAGCGTTACTTCCGCGACCTCAGAGAGTCAATTGAAAAGCAAAAGACCTAATCGTGATCGTTGCGCCAAATGTCATTGCACTTCGGAACGCCGTTCGCCCATTCGGACACCCCTTTGGGGAAGTCCTTAACTTCGAGCGTGACGCATAGCGTCCCTGTTTTCGTGTCCAGCGCAAAGTACCCGTGCCACGGAACACCCTCAGTCATTACGGCTTCCGCTGGGATTGGCACGAATCGCTGATAGTGCGGCTTCGCCGGGGGCTGGGAAGTTTCGCACCCCGCGAGAACTGCGGTGCAGATCAGAACGGCAATCCACTTAGCACTCATCATGCCGCCCCTATGTCCTTCGCTTGTGATTCCAATTCAGCCGCTTCTTTCTTCGCATGTTCCAAGTCTCGCAATAGCGTGGAAATAGAATCGAAATCGAAGTGTTGGTTTGGAACTTTCGCAAGCCGATTTGATGCCCAGCCGTCGCGCTCGGAGGCAATAGTGGCGGGTCTCTTTACCTCGATCCCCTCATCGGTCACAAGAAAGACATTCTCTTTCCAGCCGACGTAAGTGTCGGCCAGTTTGCGCCAGGACTCGGCAAACTGTTTCAACTCATTCCCCAGCCTGACAAGTTCAGCCTTCGCGTCTCTGTGCTGTTCCATAATGCTCCAGTTTTTCGCTTGCCGCGCTTCCGTACTGACGAAATATTCCCTTGCCGACATGGGGCACACTCCTGTTATTCTGAGTTTGCTCCATCATGGCGAATCGCTCCAAATCGTCGGCCAAGACTCAAGAGGGCGAAACGCCGTTTACACGTTCTGATTTTCTGCGACTGGTGCAGAAGGCTTCGACGACACCTTTTCGGAAACCTTCGCCAGCATCGCGGGGAAAATCAGATTCCCAGAAGCGCGGCGATTGTACCGGAACGAATACTCGTCAAGGTAAGTCTGCAAATACTTCTGACTGACCGAGTGGTATACGCCGCCGATCCCGCGCTTCACTAAACTCCAAAATCCTTCGATGGTCTGAGTGTGAACGTCGCCCACGACGTACACCTTCGATTCGTGATTGACCCGGCGGTGCTGGTACTCAGCCTTCCATCCGATCAAGACCAGCATACGAGGAATACTCATCGGTAAACACAGTGCTCTTGGGCAGAACGTATTCTTTCACGAATCCCTTTAGAGTCTTGCCAGTGGTATCAGCGGCAGTACGGGCGATGACGCGGCCCTTGCGCTCTACTGCTCCGACCACAATAGCTTTTCTGCCTTTGTCGCCGCGTAGCAAGCGGCCAGTGCTGTTCTTGCGATGCCCTCCGTAATACATCTCGTCTACCTCAACCGTTGATCCCTCCAGTTGCATATCAGGTTCGGATAGCAACGAGCGAATCTGGCTGGAACATCCGCCATGCGGTTTTGTAGGTCACTCCAGTTTCGCGCTGAATCTGTTTCGCGCTGATCCCGCAGCGAGTGGAACCCATCAAGTACATCGCCTGAAACCAGATGCGGAGTGAGGTGGTACTTTTCTCGAAGATCGTCCCGGCCAGTGGGTAGATGTGATTCCCGCAAGTGGCGCAAGCATACGCGGTGCGGCCAGCTACGCGGTAATGCTTGCGCGGACCTTCGCACTTCTGGCACACGGCCACGCCGCCGGGGAAACGTTGTTCCTTGACCTGTTCTAGGCAAGCATCATCGTCTGGGAACTCGCGGTCAAACTGCTGGCGAGTGTATCGAAGTTCTTTCGGAATGCTCTGCTTGATTGAAGACTTGTGGTAGTTCATGCACTCACTATGCCATATGTTCTACTTGTAGTCAAGGGATAATTACCGTCACAAGGGGGCTGTGGATTTCTTTGGAGTGTGAATCTGCACTCCGGCAAAGGTGACCCAGACCCGTGCAGGCGAGCTATCTGAGGAATTTGTTGTGCTTCTTCAAGTAGGAAATAGCCGATTCAAAGCGCCGAGGGTCCTCGTTACCGAAACCCAACAGGGCATTGCAATTGGTGTGTAGCAATCCGCGCACTCCCATCGTCAGATGGTCGTGATCGATAACCCAGCCCGATGTGAGTGGCTCATCGCATAGTGCGCAGCGTCCGCCTTGCTCCGTGAGCATCACCTCGAACTTGCTCTTCGTGAGGCCGAACTTCTTGAGGCGAAGCTCCAAAAGGCGGTCCACCGTTTTCGGGGAGCTGAGCAGTCGGGCAAAATCCTCAGCGTCCCCTTGGGTATTGCGCCAGTTCCGGCCTTGCGCCCAGCCCCCGGCCTCTTGCCACCTCTTGGCATGCGGGCAATTTAACACAGTTCACGTCATCTAGCAGAGGTGGCTACGCGCTAGATTGATCCGGTAGGGACAACAGGTATTCTTGCAAGACCGCCCTCTAAACTCCAAGTGCCATCTGAGAGAATGAATATCATCAAAGGGCAGATCGTTGGTTGTCTGCCAGTGTGCTGCATCATCGGCTTTCCTCTCCACGATCTTCTGCATCGTCTAGGCCCGCCGCTGGTCTAATCATACCGATTCAGCCCTCGTTGGAGGTGGCGGCGAGATGCATAGGTCCTTCGTCGGGAGTCGCCCGCTTCGCGGACGACTCCGCTTCCTCAGGATGACAAGCAGTTTGCGGCGCGGCTTGAAGCCGCGCCCTTTCAAAGCGATCGAACAGCGGCACTCCCGGCCACGAACACGTAAGTCAAAATCCCCACCCTAACGTCGCAAAACAAGAGTGTGGTTGGGGTCGGACTGTTTCCGCGACGTTAGGATGGGGCACCCGCCTCTCGGTACTCGGTACTCGGTACTAGGTACTTCTTCTTCCGCCTGATAAACTCAGCGGCGATGAACTTTCTTGCGCGGCAGAAGAAACTGCGGGAGCAACTTGCTTCCGCTGGGCTGGATGCTTTGCTGGTCAGCCATCTTCCCAACATCCGATATCTTTGCGGCTTTACCGGGAGCGCGGGTTTGCTGCTGGTGACGGAAACCGGGAGCGTCTTCTTCACCGACGTGCGCTACGACACGCAGGCGCGCGAGGAAGTGAAGGGCGCGAAAGTGGTCATTGCGCGCAAGGCGGTGCTGAACGCGCTCGGGGAGTGGGTTGGAGGCCGCGGCAAGAGAACCAAGGGATGGACGGTCGGGATTGAAGCCGAACACATGACCGTGGCCGAGAAGAAACGGCTGGCGGATCTGCTGCCCTCGGGTTTGCGGTTGAGGAATGCGCCCGCGCTGGTGGAGCGGGCGCGCATGGTGAAGGATGACGATGAACTGAGGCTGATCCGGGCGGCGGTGCAATTGGGAGCGACGCTGTTCGACCGGGCGCTCGAAGTTTTGCGCCCGGGAGTGAAAGAAACCGAAGTGGCGGCGGAGATGGAGTACGCGGCGCGCCGGGCGGGAGCGGAGGAGATGTCGTTTCCTACCATCATCGCTTCGGGAGCGCGGTCGGCGCTGCCTCATGGCCGAGCCACGGAGCAAGCCATCGCGCCGGGTGGATTCGTGGTCTGCGATTTCGGTGTTATACTCGCAGGTTATTGTTCGGACCAGACTCGCACTGTATGGGTGGGCGCCGCTTCGGGTGCAAAGGAATCGGGCGCGCCGGAAGAAGACGCGCGCCACGCCTACGAAGCGGTGAGGGAGGCGCAGCAGGCGGCGATTGCGGCGGTGCGGCCGGGCGTTAGCGTTGGGGAAGTGGATGCGGCGGCGCGGAAGGTATTGCGCAAAGCCGGGTTAGGGCGGTATTTTACGCATTCGACCGGGCACGGCGTGGGTCTTGAGATCCACGAAGCGCCCAGGGTTGCGGCCGGGCAGAAGGAAGTGCTGCAGCCGGGCATGGTCATCACGATTGAGCCGGGGGTATACTTCCCCGGCAAATGGGGCGTGAGGATCGAGGACATGGTGGCCGTCAATGAAGGCGGCTGCGAAGTGCTGACTCCGACCAGCAAGGATTTCCTGGCAGTTTAGGTCTTAGGTTCAGATCTGGGTCTTAGCTAGCGACTTGTACCGGAACAGCCTCAAGACCTGAACGAAGCGCGGTTCCACCGTACACGAATGAATCAAAAAGAGCTGAAGGAACTCATCGAGTTCTTAATCGAAAAAGACATTGCCGAGTTCGAGTTGGAACGCGGCGACGTCAAGGTGAAGATCAAGCGGGCCGGCCAGCACACCGTGGTGCACACGCGCGGGGAGGCGCCCTACGCGGCTGTGCCCGTCCCGCAGCCGGGGCAGCCTGCGGTTGTGGCCTCGTCTGCCGCCCCGCCGGCAGCTCCGGTCGAGCCGGTTCCGGAAGAAAACCTGCACATCGTGAAGTCGCCCATCGTGGGGACGCTCTATGAGGCGCCCTCGCCGGGCGCGCCGCCTTTCGTCAAGGTGGGGGATATGGTGGAAGTGGGGCAGGTGCTGTGCATTGTCGAGGCGATGAAACTGCTGAACGAGATTGAGTCGGACGTGGCCGGCGAAATCGTGAAGAAGATGGGGACCAACGGCCAGCCGATTGAATATGGGCAGGAGTTGTTTGCCATCCGGCCGAAGAAGTGAAGGAGATTGAGTAATTTTGTAATTTGGTAATTTTGTAATTTGGCAGAAAATCCTCGGGATCTTCAATTACCAAATTACTCAATTACGAAATTACAAATGCCCGCCTTTGTCCCCACATTTAATCTGAAATGTTTAAGAAGATACTGATTGCGAATCGCGGAGAGATTGCCCTGCGCGTCATTTGCGCGTGCAAGGAGCTGGGCATCCGCACGGTTGCCATTTACAGCGAGGCGGACCGGCATTCTTTGCCGGTGCGGTTTGCGGATGAAGCCATCTGCATTGGGCCGCCGCAACTGGCGCTGAGCTACCTGAATATTCCGGCGGTGATCAGCGCGGCGGAGATCGCCAACGTGGATGCGATTCATCCCGGCTACGGATTGCTGGCGGAGAACGCCAACTTTGCCGAAGTGTGCGAGACCAGCGGGATCAAGTTCATCGGGCCGCGGCCGGAAGTGATGCGGCTGATGGGAGAAAAAGAAAAAGCGCGCGCCGCCATGAAAGCGGCGGGCGTGCCGATTCTGCCGGGCTCGGATGGAATCATTGCCTCCGAAGGCGAGGCCGTGGAGTGGGCGCGGCAGGTGGGTTTTCCGGTGATTATGAAGGCGTCGGCGGGCGGCGGCGGACGCGGCATGCGCATTGTGCGCAACTGAAGAAGAGCTGCCGGGGTTATTCAAGGCGGCGCAGGCGGAGGCGGCGGGCGCGTTCGGCAACGGCGATCTCTATATGGAGAAGTATGTCGAGCATCCCCGGCACATCGAGTTTCAGGTGCTGGCCGACGAGCATGGCAATGTGGTGAGCCTCGGCGAGCGGGAATGTTCGATCCAGCGGCGGCACCAGAAGTTGCTGGAGGAATCGCCCTCGACGCAGGTCACGCCGGAGTTGCGCGACCAGATTGGCGGGGTTTTGTGCAAGTCGCTGGCGGAGATCGGCTACACGAATGCGGGAACGATCGAGTTCCTGATGGACCAGGATCGGAGGCTGCACTTCATCGAGATGAACACGCGCATTCAGGTGGAGCATCCGGTGACGGAGATGGTGACGGATGTGGATCTGGTGAAGAGCCAGATCATGATTGCCGCCGGGGCGCAAATGCGCGAAGTGCTGCAGGGGCCGATTGTGCATCGCGGGCATGCCATCGAGTGCCGGATCAATGCGGAGCATCCCGAGAAGTTCACGCCGTCGGCGGGGAAGATCACGGCGTTTAATCCGCCGGGAGGGACCGGCGTGCGCGTGGATACGGCAGCGTATGCGGAAGGCGTGATTCCGCCTTATTACGATTCGCTGATTGCCAAGTTGATCGTGCGCGGCAAAGATCGCAACGAGGCGATTTCGCGCATGTCGCGGGCGCTGGAGATGTTTATTGTCGAAGGCGTGTACACGACGATTCCGCTGCACCGGAAGATTCTGGCCGATCCGGATTTCCGCGCCGGGAAGTTTGATACGGGGTTTATCGAGCGATTTCTGGCGAAGAACGGGAAAAAGGATACGGCGGCGTGATCTCTGTTCCTCGTCTTTACGCCATTGTTGATGCGGCGTTCTTTTCCACGACGGAAGACCTTGGTGCTTTCGCGGAGGAACTTGTCGCTGGCGGGTGCACGCTTCTGCAATACCGCAACAAGAGCGGAAATGCCCGAGTGATGCTGGAGCAGGCGCGGGAACTGAACCGGCAGTCTCGGGCGAGGGCGGCCGCGCCACATGTGCCAAAGCTGATCATGAACGACCGCGCGGATCTGTGTCTGGCTGCGGATTTTGATGGCGTGCACGTGGGGCAGGACGATCTCTCGCCGGAATCGGTGCGAGGGATCATTGGCCCAGAGCGCTGGCTCGGAGTTTCCACTCACAATCCAGAGCAGTTGCGGGAAGCTGATCTGACTTCGGCGGACTATCTCGCCATCGGGCCTGTGTTTTCCACTTCCAGCAAAGACAAGCCTGATCCGGTTGTGGGCCTCGAAGGCGTGCGCCGGGCGCGGCAGTTGACCCGAAAGCCGCTGGTGGCGATCGGCGGGATCACGCGTGCCAATGCTGCTTCGGTGATTGAGGCAGGGGCCGATTCCGTGGCGGTGATATCCGATCTGTTACGGGAGCCCCGAAAATCAGCAGAGGAATTTTTCCGCATCTTGAGGTAAAGTCATGGGACTTCGATAAGCGCCCGGGCAAGCGAGGGCAAGATGCCCCTTCGGCAGCTCTGCAGGCTCTCGCGAGAGCCGGCGGGACGCCGGCGCTACGAATCACGGCGCTACGTTAGGAGGAATCCTGAGTACACCGACAACGCGGCCGGCCGCGGGCAGCGACTGGGAAATTCATAGCCCTCAAGATAAGGAACTGGTCAAAGGCCTGGGCCTGACCAGCGCCACCATGCTGGTCATGGGGTCGATGATCGGCTCGGGCATCTTTATTGTTTCGGCGGAGATTGCCCGCGAGGTGGATTCGCCTGCGCTGCTGATTGGCGCGTGGGCGGTGGCGGGGTTCATGACAATCGTCGCCGCGCTCAGCTATGGCGAACTGGCGGCGATGATGCCGCGGGCCGGCGGGCAGTATGTTTATCTGCGCGAGGCGCTCGGGCCGCTGTGGGGATTTCTCTACGGCTGGACACTATTTCTGGTGATTCAGACCGGGACGATTGCCGCTGTGGGCGTGGCTTTCGGCAAGTTCCTAGGAGTTTTCTTTCCTGCGATTTCTTCTTCCAATTGGATTCTGCATCTCTGGAAGGTTCCGCCGATCCGTCTGGGGCCGATGGTTCTGGGCAACATGGACGTGGGAATCAATACGCAGAATCTGGTTGCCATCCTGCTGGTGGTTTTCCTTTCGGTGGTGAATATTTTCGGAGTGAAGACCGGGGCGCTCATTCAGAATGTATTTACAGCGGCCAAGGTCTCGGCGCTGCTGGGACTGGCGTTGTTCGGCATCGCGCTGGGGCGAAATGCGCAGGCGCTGGCCGCGAACTTCAGCGGACATTTCTGGCGCAACGCGGGACTGGGCGCGCAGCACGCCGTGCAGGTGGGAGTGGGCGGGCCGGTGGTGATGGTGGGCACGCTGACGATTCTGGCGGTGGCGCAGGTGGGATCGCTGTTTTCCGCCGACGCCTGGAACAATGTGACGTTCACCGCGGGTGAAGTGAAGAATCCCAGCCGCAATCTGCCGCTTTCGCTGGCGCTGGGCACGGGCGTCGTGATCGCGCTCTACATCGCCTGCAACTTTATTTATCTGAACGCGCTGCCGCTGGACGGAGCGCCGGGCGCGGCAACGATTCTGGGACGCGGAATCAAGTATGCCGCCGAAGATCGCGTGGGCACCGCGGTCATGACGCAGATGTTCGGCGCTGCGGGCGGACTGCTGATGGCGGCGGCCATCTTGATTTCCAGCTTCGGCTGCAATAACGGGCTGATTCTTTCCGGCGCGCGCGTTTACTATGCGATGGCGAAGGATGGCCTGTTCTTCCGCAGCGTGGCCAAGCTGCATCCCACATACAAGACGCCGGCGGTTTCGCTGATGGTGCAGATGGTGTGGGCGTGCCTGCTCTGCGTCTCGGGCAGCTACGGGCAGCTTCTGGATTACATTATTTTTGCCGTGCTGGTGTTTTATATTTTGACGATTGTGGGATTGTTTGTGCTGCGGCGGACGCGTCCGGATGCTCCGCGGCCGTATCGCGCGGTGGGTTATCCGATGTTGCCTGCGATTTATATTGTGATGGCTTTGTTCATCGATGTCGTACTATTGCGCTACAAACCGCAATTCACTTGGCCGGGGCTGATTGTGGTGCTGCTGGGCATCCCGGTATATTACGCGTGGTCGAGAAGTGCGGGCGCAAGGCGCGAATCCGTTAGCCGCCAAGGAGAAACGAAGCATGGCGAATCTGTTCGCAACCAAGCCGCTGACCTGCTGATGGAAGAAGCCCGCGAGAAGGCGAGCACAGCCTGAGGCGGCCGTTGGGCGTTTTCCTGCTGACCCCTGGGCATTGGCGCAATTATTGGCGCGGGAATTTTTGTGATGGTGGGGCTGGGGGCGCAGTATGCCGGACCGGGACTTATGATCTCGTTCGTTCTGTCCGGGTTGGCCTGCGCGTTCGCGGGCCTGTGTTACGCCGAGTTCGCCTCCATGATTCCGATCGCGGGCAGCGCCTACACCTATTCCTACGCCACGCTGGGCGAGTTGGTTGCGTGGATCATCGGCTGGGACTTGACTCTGGAATATGCCATGGGCGCCAGCACGGTGTCTTCGGGCTGGTCGAACCACTTCATCGAGCTGCTGAATATTTTCCACATCAAGATGCCGTTGTGGCTGGCCTACGATTACTGGACGGCGCTGAAGACTGCCGAGAAAACTGTGGCGCGGCAGATGGCGCAGGCTGCGGACTCCTCCCTAGGGACGACCACGCAGGCGTTTCTCGATAAAGTGACTGCGATCATTAGCGCCCAATCTCCGGAATTGTTGCAGCGGCGCATGACTGCTGGGCGCGCCGCATCTGTTTGGGGTGGAAATTGGCTTTAACCTCCCGGCCTTTATTATCGCCCTGGTGATTACCACGATCCTGGTCATCGGCATCAAAGAGACCGCGAGGTTCAACACTGGGATCGTCGTGATCAAGGTGTCGGTGGTGCTCTTTGTGATCGCCTTGGGCTCGCGCTACATCAATAGCGCGAACTGGGGTACGGACTGGCATTCGTATGCGCCCCACGGCTTCGCGGGAATTGGGGCGGGCGCTGCCTACATATTCTTCGCCTACATCGGTTTTGATGCGGTCTCAACCACGGCGCAGGAAGCCAAGAATCCGAAGCGCGACATGCCCATGGGCATGTTCGCCTCGCTGGTCATTTGTACGGTCTTATATATTGCCGTGGCCGGCGTGCTGACCCGCATGGTGCCTTGGCAGCAAATCAATATCCGAAGCCCGGTCGCGGTCGCATTCCTGGACCGGGGTCTAACCACGGCGGCGAACATTATTACGCTGGGCGCCCTGGCCGGCCTGACGAGCGTGATGCTGGTGATGTTGCTCGGCCAGTCGCGAGTGTTCTACTCCATGGCCAACGACGGGCTCTTGCCCAAGAAATTCTTGGCTGCCGTGCATCCCAAGTTCCGCACTCCCTGAAGAACACCATTCTGGTGGGCCTGCTGGCGGCGATCCTGGCCAGTGTGACTCCGATTGACAGATTGCGAAGATGATGAACATCGGCACGCTGCTCGCCTTTGTGATTGTGTCGATTTCCGTGATGGTGATGCGCAAGACGAATCCCAACCAGCCCGGCCATTCCGGACGCCGTGGGTGCCGCTGGTTCCGATCCTGGCGTGATCTCGAACGGTTACATGCTGTACAAGCTGGGCATGTGCACTGGATCCGGCTGGTCGTCTGGCTGGTGATTGGCCTGGCGTCTACTTCACCTACGGCGAGAAGCACAGCCGGGTGCAGGCTCTGCAGTCAAAGGCAGCGGCCAGTGATCGTGATAAGTGATCAGTGGCTAGTGGCCAGTACAGTTAAGGGCTCTCCGCGCGGCGCGGAGGGCCTTTTTGTTTTATAGTCGGAAGAAAGTGGTCAGTGGCCAGTGGTCAGTGACCAGTGAAAACAACCCGATAGGGCGAGTGTTTCACTGGCCACTGACCACTGACCACTGAACACTGGCCACTGATCCTATGAAAATTGTTACCGCAGACGAGATGCGAGCCATTGATCGCGCTACCAGCGAGCGCTTCGGCGTGCCTTCGCTCACGCTGATGGAGAATGCGGGTGCGGCGGTCGCGGATTATGTGCTGTCGCATCATACGTGCGGCCGGGCGCATCGTGGTTTTCTGCGGCAAGGGAAATAACGGCGGCGACGGTTTTGTGGCGGCGCGGCGGCTGCATCAGCAGGGGAAGAAGGTTCAGGTGATTCTGCTGGCCGATCCCGCCGATCTGCGGGGCGATGCGGCGGTCATGTTTGGAAAATTGCCGGAGCCGGCGATCGCCGTGCATTCCAGCGAAGAGTTGAAGAGTGAGCGGGTGCGGTCTTTGCTGCAGGCGGACCTGTATCTGGATGCGGTGCTGGGCACGGGTTTCAAGCCTCCGGTGAGCGGACTTTATGCGGAAGCGATTGCGATCATGAACGCGAGCCAGGTTCCCGTGATCGCCGTGGACATTCCTTCCGGCGCCGATGCCGACGCGATGGGGCCGCAGGCCGGGACGATTGCCCGGGCTGATGCCATTGTCACTTTCACCGCGCCGCGTCCGGCGCATGTGTTCAGCTTGCTGACTGCGGGGCCGACTTTTGTGGCTGAGATCGGTTCTCCGGACGAGGCGATTGTTTCGGCGCTGCAACTGAATGTGATCACGGCGCGGGATATTGCGCCGCTGATCGGGCCGCGTCCGGCGGAATCGAACAAAGGCAATTACGGGCACGTGCTGGTGGTCGGAGGATCGCTCGGGAAAGCCGGAGCGGCGGCGATGGCGGGGATGGCTGCGCTGCGCGCGGGGGCTGGGCTTTCGACGGTGGCGACGCCGAAGTCGGTGCTGGGAACCGTGGCCGGATTTCATCCCGAGTTGATGACGGAGCCTTTGCCCGAGACGGATGCGGGCACGATCTCGACCAGCGCGCAAGATCGGCTTGAGGAATTGGCGAAAGGGAAGACTGTGCTCGCGATCGGGCCGGGGATTTCGCGCGATCCGCAGACTGCGGAGTTGGTGCGTGCGCTGGTTGCGAGACTTCAATGTCCCATGGTCGTGGACGCCGACGGGCTGAATGCGTTTGAGGGCCGCACGGATGAATTGAATGGCAAGGGCCGCACGCTGGTGATCACTCCGCATCCGGGCGAGATGGCGCGGCTGGCGGGATGCACGATCGCTGACGTGCAGAAAGATCGATTGGGAGTGGCGCGGAAGTTCGCGCGCGAGCACGAACTGATCGTGGTGCTCAAGGGGCATCGCACGCTGGTGGTGCGGCCCGGACGGTGAAGCGTGGGTGAATACAACCGGGAATCCCGGCATGGCAACCGGTGGCACGGGGGACATTCTGACAGGGATGGTTGCGGGAATGATCGCGCAGCATCCGAAGGACGCCTTTGCGGCCGTGCTTGCGGCGGTGCATTTGCACGGCCTTGCCGGCGACGTGATGCGCGAAAGCGTGGGCGAGCATTCGCTGGTGGCAACCGATCTGCTGACGGGACTGCCCGAAGCGTTCCGGCGCACGCGCGAAATGGCGGAAAAGTTAGTGTGTTGGTGAGTGACGAGCGCCGCGGCGGAAAGCGCCGCATGTCCTTCCGGCCATTAATCAGTTAGTAAACTATCGCCATGTGCTTGATGGCGCGGCGGTTGGATCGCTGAAACGCCGCGCCTGGCGCGGGAATCCGGCCATCTGCTTCCGTAACCTGTTACCGGCTCGGCCGCGTGCCATAGTGCAGATAGCTTATGACCCACTTCCCCCAACCGCACCCTTCGCGGCGCGCGGCCCGGGTCCAGCTGGGCGAATCTGTCCTGGCTGCGATTCGTTTAGAAGATGGCCGGCGCACAAAAGCTAAACTCCAAACCATTTCCGCGACTGGCGGACTGTTGCGACTGCCGCGTCGCTGGGAGCGGTGCCTTCGTCGAAGTGGCGTTTCAGACGCAATCGGGGCCGGTGCACGGCATGGCCGAAATCCTCACTCCGACGCGGAAGACGACGGACGGCGTGCTGCAACCGTTCCGCTTCGTCGCGCTTGAGGATGACGACGACCGCCGCCTGCGGACGTCGCTCGACCACGTGGCGGACCGCGACTCTGCTGGGACTCAAGTCAGTCAGCCTTCAGCGCGACGAGGACGATCTAGTCCGCTCTCGCTATACTGGTCGTGGTTTGCGCACGCATGGCTGCGACCGGCCGGAAGATGACGCGAGAGATCACCACACATTCGCCGGAGGAGACGATCGCCTTCGGGCGAACGCTGGCGGAATTGCTGGCGCCGCCGAAGCTGGTGTTGCTGCGCGGCGATCTGGGCGCGGGCAAAACCACGCTGGTCAAGGGAATTGCCGCAGGGTTCGAAGCGGCGGAGGAAGAAGACGTCACCAGTCCCACCTTCACGCTGGTGCATGAATATCGCGGGCCGCGCGCCAATCTCTATCACATTGATCTTTACCGCGTGGATACGCCGCGCGAGTTGGAGACGCTGGGACTGGACGACCTGCGTGCGACGGCAGCGTTTTGCTGATTGAGTGGGGAGAGAAGTTTCCGCGTTTTTTGCGCGAGCGGGATGTGGAGATTTCGTTGGAGCGGGAGGGGGAGAACGGGCGGCGGATCAGGATCGTCAGTTAGCGTGCCAAGATCTTTAACACAGGGGACACGGAGGTGCACAGGGTAGAACACCTGGTCTCAAAATCCCATGATGTTATATCCGCAATCCACGTAGATGACTTCGCCGGTGATGCCGCTGCTGGCGTCGGAGGCGAGAAAGACTCCGGTGGAGCCGACTTCTTTACTGTCGACGTTGCGGCCGAGCGGGGCGCGTTCGGCGTGGGCTTTGAGCATATCGCCGAAGCCGGCGATGCCGCGCGCGGCGAGGGTTTTGATCGGTCCGGCGGAGATGGCATTGACCCGAATATTCTTCTTTCCCAAATCGTAGGCGAGGTAGCGCACCGAGCATTCGAGCCAGCCTTGGCGACAGCCATCACGTTGTATCGTGGGACGACTTTTTCCGAAGCGTAGTAAGTCATGGTGATGATCGATCCGCCATCTTCCATGAGCGGCGCGGCGGCGCGGGCGACTGCGACCAGCGAGTACACGCTCACATCGAGCGCGACGCGAAAACCTTCGCGCGTGGTGTTGATGAATTCTCCCTTGAGTTCGTCGGCGGGAGCGTAGGCGACGGAGTGCACCAGCGCGTGCAGCTTGCCGTGGCGCTCTTTGAGCGTGGCGAAGAGGCGGTCGATTTCTTCGTCTTTGCTGACGTCGCACATGTAGCCTTCGGCGCCGGGCAGCGAGAGGATGAGGTCTTTCGCTTCCTGCTCCAGGCGCTCGTTCTGGTAGGTGATGGCGAGCTTCATGCCGGCGGCGTGCAGTCCCTGGGCGATGGACCAGGCGATCGAGCGCTTGTTGGCGACTCCGAAGACGACGGCGTTACGGCCCTGCAGGTCAGAGGACATGCGTGCTCCTTGGAATGGGAAAGAATAACAGCGTAGAGCGTCGGATTTACCATAAAGGCAAAAGCAGAAATCTTCAACACGGAGGACACTGGAGGTGACTACAGGGTAAACCAGTCATTTCATTGTGGCGATTGTTCTACTCGCCGCTGTCGCTTCGACCGGCCAACTGGCGGCCACGAACGACAGCCCGTAAACGCAGGCCAGAATCGCAAAAGCGGCGACCAGGCTGACCTTGTGCGCGACCGCGCCGACCCGAGGGCGAGCACAAGTTGCAGAAAAGTTCCGGCGAAATAGAAAGTGTTCTGCACCCGTCCCATGAGGTGTGGCGGAACCATTTCCATCAGGCTGGTGTTCATGGCGATGCCGCCGACGCCGCGCGCTGAACCCATCACTGCATACAGCACGATAGCGGCGACGAGCCAGTGCGAAACCGGAGCGCAGACCACGGTGGCGGCGATGATCGCCATGGAAAATGCCACTGACCTGCGTCCGCCCAGGCTGGCGATCACGGCTGGAGCATACAACGCGCTGAGAAAAGCGCCGGTGCCCCATCCGGCGTTGAGCCATCCGTAGCCGACGGCGCCGGCGTGGAAAATGCGCTCGCTCAGGGATGGAGTGACCACGATCCCGGTGATCATGGCTCCGAGGAATAGCGCCCAACTGATGCCGAGCAGTACGACCGCGCGATGGTCGCGGAGAAAGTGCAGGCCCTCGCGCATCTCGCGCCAGAAGCGCTGGAACTGGGTTTCGGCGGCGAGATGTCGGCGCGCAGTTCTTCGGGGCGCAGCACGACGTGGCGTCCCTTGCGCACGGCGAAGTAGCACAGGAACGAGACCACGTAGGTGGAGACGTCGATCAGCAGCACGCCGCCGAGGCCGATGTGGTTGTACATGAAGCCGACGAGCGAGCCGGCGATGAGCCATCCTCCCTGGACGCCGGCCAGAAGAAAAGTATTCGACTGCACGAACTGACCTTCGGGCGTAAGTTCCTGGATCAGGGCGGTGATGGTGGGCCAGAACATCCAGAAACCGGCGGCTACGAGGGTATTCATCAGATAGAGTTGCCAGACTTGCACGCGGTGCTGAAAGGCGAGAATGGCCACGGTCACGATGATCACGGCACGCAAGGCGTCGAGCCACATGACCAGCAGGCGGCGATCTTCGCGGTCAATAATCACGCCAGTGAAGGGAAGCATGAGCATGGCGGGGATGGTCTGCAGAACGGCGAAAGTGCCGAGCGCCATTTCCGAGTGCGTCGCCTGCAGGATGTACCAGGCGACGGCGGCCGAGTTCATCCCGCTGCCCAACATGGAGATCACGTTGGCGGCAAAGACGAAGCGCAGCGGACGCTGGCCGAGAATAGCGCGCATTCTCTATTAATGTAGCAGTGGTCAGTGGGCAGTGGTCAGTAGCCAGTAAAAGCTTACGTACAACGGTTTTTTCTGACCACTGGCCACTGATCACTGACCACTGGTTGTTCTTGCTTCCAGCCGCATTCGGCGCTAGGATTCGCCTGCGGTTGGAAGTGGAGATCCCCATTCTCGCCGGAGGTGACCGATGAAACGCTATGCAGAGTTGCTGGTGCTGGTTGCCGTTTCCTTCAGTTTTCTGTTTCTGACAGCGCCAGCGAGCGCGCAGGGGAGAATTGAGATTGCCGCAGGCACGCCCGAAGACCAGGATCTGCAGGCCATTGCGAACGAGCAGGACGCTGCAAAAAAGCTCGCCATGTACCAGGACTTCGTGCAGAAGTACTCATCCAATCCGGCGGCCGTGGCTTATGGGAACTGGCAGATTTCGCAGGCCTACCAGACCTCCGGCGACTTGAGCAAAGCGAGCGAGTATGGAGACAAGGCGCTGGCCGGGGCTCCGCGGAACCTCGACATCCTGGTCTCGCAGGCCAGCATCGCGCAGCAGGCGAAAGACAATACGAAGTTGATGGCTTATGCCGCGAAGGGCGGGGAAATTTGCAACTCCATCGGCAAGCAGGCCAAGCCGGAAGGCGTGAGCGACGAAGATTTCAAGCAGCAGGTGGCCAATGACAAGAGCGCGGCGACAGAACTCGTGCAGATTTTCTGGAATCGGCGGGATTCAATGTGATTGCCAGCGAGAATGATGCGAAGAGCCGGATGGCTGACATCGAGAAGTACTCGGCGGCGTTTCCGGATTCGAAATTCCAGGATCAGGTTTCGAGCTACGCCATGTATACGCTGGGTCCGGGCCAACTGAACGACCAGGCGCGGCTGTTTGCCTATGGGGAAAAGACACTGGCGGCGAATCCCAACTCGCTGCCGGCTTTGCTGCTGCTGGCAGGATCTTATGTTGACGATGCCAAGCCGGGCAGTTTGGGCAAAGCGATTACCTACTCCCAGAAAGCGATCGCGGTTGCCAAGGCAGATGAACCGGATGCCGACAAGTCGCGCAAACTGTCGGCGGGAGTGGCGCATTCGACTCTGGGGTATGCCTACATGAAGCAAGACAAGACGGCGGCGGCGATTCCGGAGTTGAAAGCGGCGGCGGGACTGCTCAAGGGCCAGGATGAACAGCAATACGCCATCGCCCTTTATCGTCTGGGGTTTGCCTATGCCAAACTGAACCGGGTGAGCGAAGCCCGCGATGTGTTGACTGAGGCGGTGAAGATTTCCGGTCTGGTGCAGGCGATGTCGCAGGATCTGCTGACCAAAGTAAATGCGGCGCGGGCGAAAGGGAAGTAGCGCGTGTTCATGGTTTCAGCAACTCGTCGGAGAGCAAGTGAGCTTTCAGGGCGAGATTGTGGGCGCCGTCGAGGTCTCCGGCGACGGCGGCTGTCTTTGACTGCTCCATGAACTGGTTGATCTGATTCTTCATCTCCTGCTGGCTGGGACTGAGCTGGCGTCCCTCGATCTTCTTCAGGTTTTCTTCGGTTGCGAGTCTGAGTTGGTCGGTGGAGCGTTGGTGCACGGTCTGTTCTGCAGTCGTGCCGCCGGTAATCTGGACCGTGGGTTCGTCGGACCCTCCGTGGCGGACAACTTTCTTGGGAGGCGGGCAGGGCGTGGAGGTGGAACTTGCGGGAGTCTTGTGCTGCAGATGAAGGCGTCGAGCAATTTGACGTACTTGTTTTCTTGCGATGGTGAGGTTTCGGAGCGGGCTTGGGTTGATCGGCAGAGTCCTGTGTGGGAGTGGACGAAGGCTGCGCGGGTGGCGCCTGCGATGAGCCGCCGGCCTGGCTACTCGAGAAGACAGACGGCGAGGATTGCGGCCAGAGTCATCTTTATTTGGTATCCGTGTTGCGCGGTGAAGCTGTTCGAATTTTACGCCTCGGAAAGTCGCTGCAGAAATCAAGTTGCGGGCTTTGACATTTCGGTTTCGACGCGGGAACCGGTTGCGCGCTCCGTTGTCAAGCTGGCGGCAGCGAGGGGCAGGCGAAAGCGGAATGTCGTGCCCTCGCCTTCGTTCGATTCAAATTCCACCGAGCCATAATGCCATTGCAGGATCTGGTAAGTCTGCGCCAGGCCGATGCCGTTGCCGTCCTTCCGGGTGGTGAAGTAAAGCTCAAAGATCTTGTCTTGCACATCCTGAGCAATGCCCACGCCGTGATCGCGGACTTCGGCGACCACCGCATCTTCGTCGCGGCGAGCCGAGATCGTGAGCGGGCCCCCGTCAGGCATGGCCTGGATTCCGTTAAGCACGACATTGAGCAGGGCTTGCTTGATGAAGTCGAGGTCGGCCTTGATGGTCAGCGGCTCCGCGGGCATGTCGCGCTTGATGGTGACGCCATGCTGCTCCGCGTCCGGAGCGGCGAGCAGCGCCACGTCCTCGAGCACGTCGCGAAGGTCCACTTCCTCGAGGTGAAGCTCGCGAGCCCGCATGAAGTCGACCAGAGTTTGTACCACCCGGTCGAGCCGGTGAATCTCGCTGCCAATGATGTCCATGTGGCGCCGGGTATCGGGGTCCAATTGCGCCAGCTTGTTCTGCAGGAGCTGCAGGTGGAGCACGATGGCATTGATGGGATTTTTCACCTCATGGGCAACGCCGCCGGTGACACGGCCGCTGGCGGAGAGGCGGCGTGACATCTCGATTTCGTCTCCAATGCGGCGGACGGACTCGGCGTCGCGCATGATCAGGAGGGCGCCGATCTGGGTGCTCTTCTCCTGCACAAAATCCAGAGAGAGCTGGACGCGCCTGCCGGCGGCGGCGACTGACTCGCGTTGCAGGAGCGCACGCTTGTGCTCGAAAGCATCGAGCACGAGCGTGCCCAGGGAAGAATCGCGGGAGAAAACTTCACGCGCCGTCCTGCCCAGCAGTTCTGCGCGCGGCCGGCCGAGGAAGCGCTCGACCGGCGCGCTCACCAGCACCACGCGGGAGTCTCGCGTGAACAGCATCAGGCCATCCTGCAGCTTCGACATAAGCTGGTCCACGTTGTCTTTCAATGCGGAAAAAATTTCCTGGCTGTCGCGCATCTGCCGGCCCAGGTTGGCAATCTTCAGCGTAACCAGACCGAGTTCGTCGTGTTCCGATTCGTCTCCGGAGAGCGCCTCGGCTGAGCCCGAACTGACGCTATCCAGATTGCGGCTGATCTCCTTGAGCGGTCCGAGAGCGAGATTGGACACGCCGGCAGCAAGCAAGAGAGAGGCGAAGATCGACGTAATTGAAAAATAGATGGCGTGCAAGAGGCGCGGCGTGATTTCACTCTTGAGAAAGACCGTGGAAACACCGATATGGATCGTGCCGAAGGGCGCTCCGTTCAGTTGCAGCGGGAAGCTCACGTCATAAACGGTGGCGGGGCTGTATACCAGGCGAAGCTGCTGCCAAAAGCGCGCCGTCGTTACCGCGTGAAAATCCGGCCGCGGGGCAACCTGCTTGCGCACCAGTTGGGGATTGGTATGGAGCAGCGCTTTGCCATTCGCATCCACTACGGAGGCGTCGTAGATGAAGGGCCAAAGGGCGACCTCGGACTCGAGATTGTTCAAGAGGTTGGTATCCATCGGCAGGTATTCGGCAAGCGCGCGGCGCACGGCCACTGGGTCGTCGGTATTGATGGGGGTGCTGCTCAAATCCGGCAGATCATTTTCGGCAAAGTAAGCCAGTTGCTGGGTCAGGCGGCTGGCGCCTTCATAGGCATTGGTGATGCGTTGGCGAAGGATTTGCGAGATGTAGAGATAAGAGAACGCAGTCACCATCACGGTCACCATGAAGGTGATGCCGGTCACGATGATGGCTTTACGTCGCATGAGAAACAGGGTACAGTGGTCAGTGGTCTAGTGGTCAAGCGATCACGGCGTCAAGCTGACGCAGCGGCGCTGATCCACTGAGCCACTGATCACTGATTATCAGCTTACTGCGTTCCTCCTCAGGAGGCCGCATCCGAGGCGCTGCTGCCGTACTCCTTTAACTTATTATGCAAGGTTTTCAAGCTAATGCCGAGGATTTCCGCCGCCTTCGTCTTATTATTGCTGGTGGATTCCAGGGTCTTGAGGATGAGCATTTTTTCCGCCTCGCCGACGGTCGTGCCCACGCCCAGACGCACGGCGTCGGGATCATTGGCGGCCGTGCGCACGGGCGCGTGGCCGAATCCGGGAGGGAGATGTTTGGTTTCGATCATGCCGCTGTCGCAGACAATCACAGCGCGTTCAATCGTATTGCGCAACTCGCGGACGTTTCCCGGCCAGGAATAGTTGTTGAACAGATTCAGCACCGCTTCGCTGACTGCGGCAACCTTGCGGGAATGCTTCGCGCTCATTTCCGACAGAAGAAGCTGCACCAGATCGGCAATATCCTCCTTGTGTTCCCGCAACGGAGGCATGTGGATGTTGAAGACGTTCAGCCGGTAATAGAGATCGTTGCGCAACTCACCGCTGGCGACCGCATCGTCCGGAACTTTATTGGTGGCGGCCAGCACGCGCACATCCACGGCGGTTTCCACTTTGCTGCCCAGGCGGCGCAACTTGTGGTCTTCGAGTACGCGCAGCAGTTTGGCCTGCGTTCCCACTGGCATTTCGCCAATTTCGTCGAGCAGGATCGTGCCTCCTTCGGCCAGCTCGAAGCAGCCGGTGCGGCGTTCCAGCGCTCCGGTGAAAGCGCCTTTTTCGTGGCCGAAGATCTCGCTTTCGATCAATGTTTCAGGAATGGCGGCGCAGTTGATGGCGACGAAGGGCCGGTCGCGGCGGGGACTCAGTTGATGAATGGTGCGGGCGACCAACTCCTTGCCCGTGCCGCTGGCTCCCGTAATCAGCACTGAGGCCGTGCTGGGCGCCACCAGCTCGATGAGCCGGAAAATCTCCTGCATCTTGCGCGACGCTCCCTTGAGTTGGCCCAGGGCACCGGAATCCCGCAGTTTGCGCCGGGCACTTTCCAGTTCCGCGCGGGTTCCCAGCAGAGCGGCTGCGTTTTGCAGCATGGTGCGCAAGCGGTTGGTGTCGATGGGTTTGGTGATGTAGTCATAGGCTCCCATGCGCATGGCTTGTACCGCGCTATCGATAGTGCCCTGCGCGGTCACCAGAATTACTGCCAGGGCCTGGGACTGCTCCCCCAACCGTTCCAGCAGTTCGATGCCTCCCATGCGCGGCATCTTGAGGTCGGTAACGACGATGGACGGAGTCCATTGCGCCGCTTTCTCCAGGCCATCCACTCCATCGCGCGCAGTTTCGGCCCGATACCCCCACGAGGAAACTAACTCGGCCAGGCCGGTGCGCTCGTTCTCTTCGTCCTCTACGATTAGTACTTTTTCGTGGCTCATCCCTAGGTTCGTGCCCGCTTCTTCAATGGTTCTCTAAATGGTTCTTTCTACGCGACGGCTCCGTTAAACGGCGAGACTACAACCATACGCGGCCAGCTTCCCGTGGGGCAAGGTCTGGAGGCCGTCCAACGGCTATTTTGCCAATGCCCTGGGCTTCCGGGGCCAGGTTTCGTCATTGTAATGTCAATTTGAGACAAGACAATCGGTTGTCAGATTATGCAATTCTTGAAAATCTATCTTTCGCTTTAAGATTCCAGTAGGTTAGAATTGCCCGTTCATAAAATGCAGTCCAGTTCAAGCTTTTAGTCCTGCATTATCTTTTCAGCGTAGCCGGGCGCACCAAGCGCAGGCAACAGCGCGCACATCATTGGAGGACGGAATGTCACTTTGTTGCAAACTGCGGAAGGGCCGAGTAGCGGTCGGCCTGTTAATTGCTTTGGCAGTAACGCTCATCTCGAGTCCTGCGCTGGCGCAGAGCGACTCGAATCCAAAGTATGACGTGTTTGTCGGATATCAATGGCTGCATCCGGGCGGCACGGTTCCCACACCCTTCGGAGATCCCGACAATCCCGGTTCGTTCATTGTACCGGACATGGCAAAGGGATTTGGCGGCGCCTTCACCTACAATTTCGATCGGCATTGGGGAGCAGAAGTCGACCTCGGTCATAACTGGGGGAGCGGCAATTACGAAAGCACAGTATCGGTCGGGCCGCGCTTAATCTGGCGCACCGATTCTGGAAATTACTTCGTGCATTCCCTGGTGGGTCTGAATCGTGTAAACGTCGCCGGTCTCAACGGAAGCAATGGAGTTGGAGCCATCATTGGCGGTGGAATGGACTTGCCCATCCACAAGAATATTGCCTGGCGTTTGTTCGAAGTCGACTACGCCTGGGGTCGGCACAACTACGCCGATTTTGCGTCGGCGGACCAACCCAATCTGCGCCGTGCCTCGTTCGAAGGAGTGCGCTTGCGCACCGGCATTGTGTTTGGCTGGGGTGGGGCGCTGCCAGTAACGCCGGCCGCCAGTTGCGCGGTGCAGCCCACGGAAGTGATGGTGGGCGAGCCCATCACCGCGACCGTCACCGCCAGCAACTTCAATCCCAAGCATACGGTCACGTACGCCTGGAGCAGCAACGGAGGTCAGATTACCGGGAAAGACACTACCGCGCAGATCGACACGAACGGCGCGGCTCCCGGCAGCTACTCGGTCACGGCCCACGTGACCGACGCCAAAGAGAAGAAGAACAACGAGGCGAGTTGCTCGGCTACCTTCACGGTGAAGCCGCTGCCGCCGAAGAACCCGCCCACCATGAGCTGCTCGGCGAGCCCGTCTAGCGTGCAGGCAGGGGCGAGTGTAACCGTAACGTGCAGCTGCAGCAGCCCGGATGGCGTTCCCGTCTCGGTTGCAGGCTGGACGGCCAGCAGCGGAAACATTTCCGGCAGCGGCAGTTCGGCCACACTGAACACCGCTGGCGCATCTCCGGGTGCAATCAGCGTCGGAGCTACCTGCACCGACTCGCGCGGTCTAACCGGCCAGGCTACAGCGCAGGTGATGGTGGAGAATCCGCCGCCACCGCCGCCGAAGGCCTCCAAACTCAGCCAGTGTGACTTCCCCAACGAGAAGAAGCCCTGGCGCGTCGACAACACCTGCAAGGCCATCCTGGATGACGTAGCCAAGAACTTGCAGCAGAACCCCGACAACAAGCTGGTGATCGTCGGGAACGCAGAGCCAGGCGAAAAACGCAAGAATCTGGCGGGAGAACGTGCCGCCGATTCCAAGTTTTATCTGACGCAGGGCGAAGCGCAGCAGCGAATCGATGCCAGCCGCATCGAAGTGCGCACCGGCAGCGGTGGCACCAAGACGGCCGAGTACTGGATCGTGCCTCCGGGCGCGACTTTCGACTCGACCGGCACCGAACCTGTGGACGAGGCTAAAGTGCCGGCGGTTCCGGATCATCCGAAGCCGATGGCCAAGAAGAAAGCGGCTGCGAAGAAGGGAAACTGATTCAGCAGCGGCGTCCAAAGAGGGCCGGTCGGCGATGTCGACCGGCTCTTTTTCTGGCCGTGTCCTTCAGTAACTTGCCGTAGCCGGATTACCCTGTCAGGCTGGGGGCGAATCCAACTTTCTTGGCTTGGGGACGAACCGTTATGAAATCTGCATGGCTTAAGTTGCTGACAGTGTTGATGTTAGCTGCGACATGTGCGGCTGGCGCTGGAGCTCACCAATGGACCGTTTTGGGTCCGGATGGCGGCGATGTTCGCAGCCTGGCCTATGATCCGCATGAGCCGAACCGTGTTTTCCTGGGTACCAGCACGGGCGTGATTTTCGTCTCCGAGGATGGTGGCCATAGCTGGGCGCGGTTTGCCAAACTGGGCAGTGGCGACGATTACGTGCTCGATCACATCGCGATCGATCCCCACAACTCCAAGACCATTTTCGTTTCCGCCTGGAGCGTTCAGGATCAGAGTGCCGGCGACATTTTCCGCACCCACAACGGCGGCAAGGAGTGGGAAGCTCTGCCGGCGATGCACGGCAAGTCAGTGCGCGCCATGGCGCTCTCGGCTTCCGATCCCAAGGTTGTAGTGGCGGGCGCCCTGGATGGCGTCTACCGCAGCAACGATGGCGGGAAATCATTGGGAGCACATTTCTGATGCGGGCGTTAAGAACATCGAGTCGATCGCGGTCGATCCCAAGGATCCCAACGTGATCTATGCCGGCACCTGGCACCTGGCGTGGAAAACCAGCGACGGTGGCGCCAACTGGCAGCACATCAACAAGGGCATGATCGACGATTCCGACGTCTTCTCCATCATTGTCAGTTCCGCGAATTCCTCGGAAGTCTTCGCCAGCGCCTGCTCCGGCATTTACAAGAGCACCAGCGCCGGCGATCAGTTCCAGAAGATTCAGGGCATTCCTTTCACGGCGCGGCGCACACGCGTGCTGAAGCAGGATCCGAGCAACCCGGCTGTGGTCTACGCCGGCACCACCGAGGGTCTGTGGAAGAGCGTCGACGAAGGCAAGACCTGGAAGCGCATGAGCAATCCTGAAGTGGTGGTAAACGATGTGCTGATCGATCCGCGCAACTCGCAGCGTGTGCTGCTCGCGACCGACCGCAGCGGCGTGCTGGCCAGCGACGACTCCGCAGCCAATTTCTCTACGTCCAACCATGGATACACTCATCGTTACGTGAGCGCCATCCTGCCCGACAGCAAGGAACCCAACACGCTTTACATCGGGGTGGTGAATGACCGCGAGTTCGGCGGCGTGTTCTCCAGCCACGACGGCGGACAAAGCTGGCAGCAGAAAAGCTCGGGCCTGGATGGGCGCGATGTTTTTACGTTGAAGCAAGCCAGCAACGGAACGCTGGTAGCTGGAACCAACCGCGGCGTGTTTGAACTCGAGCCCGGCACTGCGGCCTGGCATCCCATCAACAACGTTGTACTGGAGAAGACGGTTTCGCGCACGGTGAAGTTGAAGAGTGGCAAGACCAAGACCGTGACTTCCACCTCCAGCGCCAGCCGCTCGGTCCTTGACGGCAGGGTCAGCGACACCGACCTGACATCGAGCCGCTGGTTTGCGGCCACTTCCACCGGACTGTTCACCAGCAAGGATCAGGGCAAAGTCTGGATGGGCGGGCCCATAGCAGGTCAAAAGGACTTTGTCTCGGTGCAGGCTCACGAGGGCCTGGTAGTCGCCGCGACACGCTCCAGCGTGCTGGTTTCTCAGAATGGCGGCACGGCGTGGCAACCCGCGGTGCTGGCTTCGTATCCGATCAACATTCGCAGCGTGACCGTTACGCCGGATGGCCAGATCTTCGTCGCTACCCGCGAAGGCGCTTTTCACAGCGCGGATTCCGGCAACAGCTGGAACCACGTGGTGGCCGGGTTGCCGGACAAAGACATCACGTCCGTGAGCTATGACGGCAGCCATAAGCGGCTGCTCGCGACCAGC
>CAWKKK010000021.1:0-105964 GCA_963850165.1 uncultured Acidobacteriaceae bacterium
AAAAAAAACATCATGATCAGCAGTCCTCCGAGGATCAGAATCAAACAGAGCATGGGCAGGATCACTTTCTTCTAACATGCTTCTGCTGAATCTCACCTGCTAATCTTAGTGACTTTTTCAACACCCACGCCTCGTTACAACAGTTGATTACAGCAGTTGAGAATATTCAAGTACAGCGGTGAAGGGGATGACGACCCAAAAAAAGAATGGTCAGGTCAGATATGCAGAACTTGGTACTGGTCCCCGGTCGTCCCACTGCCGAAAGCAAGCAACGGACCGCTTCCGCAGCGATCTTTTGGCGAATTTACTCCAACTTGCCTATCGCTTTACCAACAATACCCCTCCAGCGCAGGCTCCGCAATCGAAGCTGTCTCCGAAGAAAACTAATTAGCAACGCACTGTTAGGACCACTGGTCTAAAGGCTCCTTGCCCATATTTCAGTGCAGCGTTATGCTCTCCCACTAAGTCAGGAATCTGGTCTCGATAATTCTCCGACCCTGGAGAGCATTCGGGACCTTTTATTTGTCAACGCACAATTAGGACACTGCTCATTCGGATGCTCAGCTTAAGGTCGAAACGGAGGGCAGTAACTCGGGGGCAAGGGGTTATGGTTAATACATAAACACACGTTCCTTGGCGCAGGAATTGCACTAAAAATAGGGAGGGTAATCTTGCGAGGGCGCTGTCGCCCTGGCGGTTGCCCCTGGCGTCCAGAAGAGCGGCGCGGAAAGATTGTTGTGGCCGATCAAGACGAAAAACCAGTTCTCGACGAGCGGACTTTCGATAAGTTGCTCGAAGCCGCGCATGTGCTGCAAGAGCACAATCGCAAAGTGCGGGTACTGGAAGCGCGCATGGAGGCTCACAACCAACGCCTGCGCGAGCAGGAACTGGCCGAGCAAGCTCCGCCGCCAAAAAGCAAGCCCGATGCGGAACCCACAGCAAATTCCAGTGACTACACGCTGACCCTGGCCGAGATTGTGGAAGCGCAACGCCAGATTCAGGTGCGCTATCTTGCTTTGAATAAGGCGGTGGCGGTGGTGGCCGAAAAGTCGCTCACATCACGAGAGCGAGCGGTGCCGCCATTGGAATGGTCGAGGAAAAGAAAGTTCGTTACGTGGCGGGGTCGGGCGCACCGGCATTACCCTTGGGAGGCGAAGTGCCGTTAGCGACGACGATTTGTGCCGCCAGCATCCGCACCGGGCAGGTGATTCGCAGCGAGGACGTGAACACCGAGGTTCTGTTCTTAGGGCGGCGGAGTGAGGCTAGGCAGGAGATTCCTGTGGCCGAGGTGAACTCGTATGCCTCGCCTTCTCGCAGCGAAAGGCTGAGGAAGTGGACGTCGCCTGTTGCGTCACGGCAGTATTACGCTGCAGCAATTGCGATTTTCGCTCTTGTGGGACTGCTCACAATCCTCAGTTGGAAGCCGCAGCACAGAACCGAACCTACCGTCGCCCCATCGACGAAGCTCCTACCGCAGGCCAAGACGGCGCCAGCAAGTGCTGCAACAATGGAAACTCGACGCCGGTTGAATATTGCCCAGCCTGGAGCAGTCGGTCGAGACGTCACATCTCAGCCAGCGGCCTCCCTGACTCCCTCGGATCGTTCGTCCAAGGGGGAGGCACAAAAGGTTGCATGGGTACAGCCTATGTCCGGCAAGGACGCGATCAACGACATTATTGTCGTTCCATCCCGGTCAAGCCAAACCCTCGACCGCGTGGGGCCCGCGAATACCCCGGAACTGCTCGCACCGATACCGTTGATCGGCACTACAGGCGGATTCGGCAAGGATGCAGATGTAGCGGACAGCGCGCTTTCGGTACAAGCGAACCTTCCCGTTATCGCTTCACAGGGCGTCTCTGGTGGCTCGCTGGAGCGGAAAGTGCAGCCGATCTACCCGACACAGGCGCGGTCTACAGGGTTGCAGGGGCCGGTCGTCTTGCAGTTTGTGATTGACGAAGTTGGAGAGGTGCGAAATCTGAGGACGGCAAGTGGTGATGCTGTCCTTGCTCGGGCTGCCATCGATGCTGTGCGCCAGTGGCACTACCAACCGTATCGGCTTAACGGCCAACCGGTAAAGATGCCCGTTCAGATCACTGTAAACTTTACTCTGCCATGACATGCGATGACTTTATGTGCTCGACAAGGAGACCGCTCTTCTTCTGGTCGCCCGACGGGTCGCGCCTGTCGACAGAACTGTGGCCGGGCGAGAGGGTAGTGTCTTACAAAGCAGTAGTTAAGACACTACCAGCGACAGAGGCGAGATCGGATTCTGCCAACGCTTAGTCCTTCCTGAGGCTGATCAGACCGTGTCAGTGCATACACAACGGGCAATGCGCGGGTTGTTCCGGGCGAGAAGTCGGCTTCTCCGAAGTCTGCCGCTGACGATCGATGAGATTCCTCCTGACCGACGGGCAATGCAGAAGTTGGTGCCGTTTCGGGATTCTGTATCGACAAATGCGCTTGTCCTGATTGAATTTGGTGCAAATTTCCCGCATGGTCGGCGACCCTTAAACTCCGCAGGGGTATTGGGCTTCAGGTGCATCGAAACGTGACGAGCAAACATGTCAGCCTCCTGAGTTGTCGTGGCTAAATGAAGGGGAACTTCAGATGGACTGCCTTAGTTCAGAGGATCTGAAAGAGGTGAAGGCGTAATTCGCTCTGTCTAGCAGCGTAACCCGAATCCTGATGTTGTCAAGTCGGAAATGCCCTAGGTGGGGCTACGTTGCTGGTTTTTGACCTGTCTCAGCTTCCGTAAAGAGAATCCCGCCGCTGATTGCAACTTCAAGTTATCATTTCAGCGAGGCTGACGCTGGTACCGCTGATTTGCGACCTCGGGAACAGTGACATTGGGGGGAAGCATGGCGATAAACTCTGTGCGGACACGTGACGGAAGCGATGACTCCATACGCTTTCAACCAATGGAGCGCCTAAACGTATATTTATTCGGAGCAACTGTATTGTTTGCATCGTTTGGGATGGGTGAAGCGGTCTATCGACTCTTGTTTTCAGAGTTTGACGGCATAACCGACCGTATTCCGATTGAGGTGCTGTTTGGTTTGGTATTTGCCTGGCTCGCCACTAAGTTCGGCGGCGGCGTTTACAAAAATCGCAAAGAGCGGAGCGCGAGGCTCAACTTCATTTGGGCTCGGAATCATCAAATACGAGGCGCTCTGGAAGGAATCACTCCGTTGGCCCACCCATCGAAAAACCAACAATCGATCAGAGTAATCCGCGAAGAAGTCGAAAGAATTGAGTGGGCGCTTAAGGAGATCTTGCCGGGCTAGAGGCCCTGCTGTGGTTTGCGTTTCAGCGCCTTGCCAATCGCGAGAAGAAAGATGGCACTCTTGCCTTTCGCGTGGGGCGAAAAGAAGTTAATCACCTCATCGTCGAAGAAGGTTAGCCCGGTTGCGCCCAGGCGCTGGGCATACGCATCCGCCGGATTGAAGTGATACACGCCGCCATCCAGGCCCGCAAGATCGCCAGTCACGACGTACAGCTCGATCTCGTAAAGGGCTCCGGTGCAGGCTGCGGCGCGAAAGTAGATTTCTCCGCCCGGATGTGCGCGCTGTTTGGTAATCCCCGCCGAGAAGTAGAGAATGCGCGCCAAATCCTGAAGGTCAGGGACCGAATCGGCGCCCGATGAGGGCACTGGCTCTGAGATCGCAAAGAGCGCAGCCACCCCAGTTTGAGGCACGTCCCGCGGCAGCGGAACCGGCTCTATCTTCGGATAGATTTTGAAAGGCCGCGGCCGATTCGCCCAGTCCAGGAAATGAGGATGGTTACGAATACTCCAGTAGGAGTGCTTCGTGCCATCGTGATACTTCCAAGTTGCCTGCACGTCACGATTATTCATCAGTTACTACGTCAGACTAGCACCTGCAGTGGATCACGGGCGCACGCAATGAACCTACGACTGCGGATTATGCCTGGACTGCGGGCTAACCTTCCGTAATCTGCAGGTAAGGGAAGGTTAGCCGACCAACCGGGAACTACTCCAATAGTGAGATGTTGATTCTGCTGTCCGATCGATTTCACAAGAGCGTGGATTGAATATTGCGGGGAGAAGGGCACTAGTCTAGACCCCAAAGACTGGGATCAGGCTAAACCCGAGCTCTCTGCAAAGAAAGTGCTTGGTAGCCAAGCAGAAAAAATCATCCAGAACGAGTGAAGGCGCTCCTATAACACGCGATTGTTGGCCAAGATCGCGATTTACTCATTGACTGGGACCGCCTGCTACAATCCCCGCGAGGGGGATTCAATGACGAACCTGGGTGGCGTCGTGCAGATGTTGAAGAAAGAGCATGATCGGCTGAGCAAGAAGATGAAGGCGGTAAGTGCAGCGCTCTCAGCTTTCGGAGCGGCGTACGGGAAAGGGACAGCACGTCGGGGCCGGATGTCTGCTGCTGGAAGAGCAAGAATCGCGGCTGCCCAGAGAGCACGCTGGGCGAGAGTGAAGGCTAAGGGGAGGGAGGCAAAAGTCGTCACAATGCCTAAGAAACGAATAATGTCTGCCAGCGCCCGCAGGAGGATTGCTTCCGCACAACGCGCTCGGTGGGCGAAGGTGAAAGCCGCAAAGAAATCGGCCTGACGAATAGGCTGAACGTGAAGATGCCCAGACTCACGGGAATGAGTTTGGGCATTTTCATTTGCTGATACGCCCACGGTTACACTCGTCGGGGTCAACGAGTGTAACCGCCTGGTTTCGACAGTCGTCACGATGACCACAAACATGTCGTTCGGCCAGCCAAGGGAAGCTTTGTTCCCACCGCTCCCACTCGCGCGCAAGGCGCAGTGCCGTCGAAACGACCTCCGAAGCGGTGAAGCTCTTCGGTGTAACTGGCAAGGCTGCGTAAAGTACGCCTCCGAAGGTACATGAACTTCGAAAACTCCCGATCTCCTACAATGGTAACCGCAGTGCCTTTAGGGCGAGGGTATGATGATGACAGTTTCTGAGGTCAGGTAACTCAATGGAAGATAGAACGGAAATCCGGGCTGAAACCCAGATACACGTTCGCGTTTGGGGTATGGACGCGGATGCTCGCCCCTTCTCTCAGAACGCTGTTGCCAACAACATCAGCGGCGAAGGTGCGCAAATATTGGGCATCAACCATCCCCTGAAGGCCGGCGACATCATCGGTATAAAGCACGGCGACAAAAAGGCCCGCTTCAAAGTGGTGTGGGTAACCGACGCCGGAATGCTACGAAAGATTGAAGCCGGTGTGCAGATTGTGGAAGGCCAGGAGAGCCCCTGGCAGGAAATGGCCAACCCGGAAGAGCTCACGTTTGCACCAGGGAAAATCAAGAGGCGATTTGTCCGGCACAAAATCCAATTTCCTATCCAGATCGGTTTGGCGGACACCCAGCGCGCGCGCATGAATACGAACGCGACAGACATTGGCGGTCGCGGATGTTATGTTGAGACCCAGCTTCCGCTGCCACTCGGCACGCAAGGTACCATTACGTTCTGGATGGACGAGGAGAAGGTGCAGACCACTGCGGTGGTTAGGGCGAGTGATCCTGGGGTGGGGATGGGCATCGAGTTTACCACGCTGGACACTCATATTCAGGAACGGTTGCAGCAGTTTCTCGACGAGATGGATCCCTCACTGGTTGAGAAAGATCCTACTAAAAGCGCCACCAATGCAGCATCGTAAGTCCGGTTAGTTTCTCTTTCGCCTAACGCTGCTTCAGCGTATTTTTTTAGCGCGGACCGTGCGTAAGCTTTGTTTCACAATGGCCCTCGCTGCAGTATCCCTCTCAACCGTAGCCTTCGCCCATAATCGGTTCTCGTATCCAGGGATATCGAGCAAGAGAATCGGGACGGCAGACGAAAGCGCGGGCTCGAAAGGATTTCGGTTGTCCCCTTGGTTGCCCGGAACTATACGCTGGCATAGAGTACAAGGGCTCTAACGGGGAGACTCGCGGTGGCTCAAGCGGATAGTTGGCGAAACATCGCGTCTCTAAACAATGTCGGCGGTGTCAAGCATTTTTCGAGCACACTACAGCATGCACTCGGAGAAGAGCGCCATTTCGCTCTCGTTGAAAATGTGCCGATCCAACCAAGGCTCGCTCGCAATCAAGTTTCAGGTCAGGAACTCAGTCCGACCCATGCATCTCTTCGGTCCACAACCTAGATCTTGATTACTACGTCGAACTCCTCGGTGAAGGAGAGCAGGACGCCCAATCAATTACTCGGTGTTCGAGTGCATACCATCGCGATCTCCGGGCTGTCCCGCGTGCGAACCAAACTTTCTCACTTGCTCGTGTAATCCCATCCCTTGCGCCACATCCAGAACATCTGAACCGTTAACCTGCGGGCCATGGCGACCTTGGCAATTTGGGAAAGGCAACCGTATTGACATGTGAACCACATGAAAGTATGCTTTGAACATGTCCAAGATGATTCAGCTTCGTAATGTACCCGATGCCCTACATCGTGGCCTGAAGGCTCGCGCTGCCATGGCAGGTATGTCGCTTTCGGACTATCTGTTAGCGGAGATCAAGGAAATCGCGGAGAGGCCAACGCTCGCAGAATTGCGGGAGCGGCTGCACAAACGTAAGCCGGTTGCAGCTCAGATCGATACCGCTCACCTTGTGCGAGAAGAGCGCGCGGCGCGATGATCGTCCTCGATGCGTCCGCCGCAGTTGACTGGCTTCTTCAGACATCTGCGGGGCAGAGCATCGAAAAGCGAATTTATTCGTGTAAGGAAACGCTACACGCGCCTCACCTCCTGGATCTCGAGGTCACGCAGGTACTACGGCGTCTCGCATTGCAAGGAGTGGTCCCGGAACGTCGTGCTAACGAGGCGGTCCGCGATCTGCTGGATCTTCGTATTACTCGCTATCCTCATCTCGTGCTCCTGCCACGAATTTGGCAACTGCGTCACAATCTTTCTGCCTACGATGCTGCCTACATTGTGCTTGCCGAAAAACTCGGAGCTGCACTCGTTACACGGGATGGTCGACTCGCTTCTGCTTCGGGCCATGCCGCAGCCATCGAGCTCTTCTAATCCGATGAATCGCAGGTCAGCGACAAGTGTCTAAATTGTCATTGGGCAGCATGCAGGTTTGCGAGGGCACGTTGCAAGCGAGCTTGGTGCGCCTTAGTTTGCTGAGTACCTCCTTGGGCAGCAGCGGAAGCGGAGGGGGAAGAGGATGTGGTCGACTTAATTTCATTTTGTAGCGCTTCGCTAGCGGAGAGCGCTGCCGCAGCTCGACCGGCAAGGGCTTCTATCTCAACACGCGCCGTTTCTGGGTGATATCCGATACGATTGCCCGTTTGCATGGCCGTCGTGACATCGTCAGGGACTGCGTGGGTCGCGGGATGATCTGCCGAGAGCATGTCGTAGGCCTCGCGCAGACGCCGCATGCGTCCGGTAAAGCCGTCCAGCATATTCCTGGAAGTGATTGAGCCGGGCGTCCGGCGCACGACGATCGTCGTCGCCTGGTGTACATCGGCAGAGGCGACGGGCACAATGGTGGTCAGCGTGTTGCCCTCAAAGTGCCAGCCGGGCTGCTTCGCGTCGAGTGTGAACTGCAGCGATACTCCGTTGGCCGTGACGGAGGTTGGGGGCCAGTCTGCCGGAAGGCGTACTTCGTAGCTGCGCATCGACTGCATCCCGGAATAGCCGCCCCGAACTGGGGCGACGTTGACCGTCAGTTCCTCGCCGGACTGCGTCGCGGTAACGTCGGTCCACGCGGTGCCAATATGTCGCTGATAGTCCTCGGCGTGACCGGAATCCTCATAGACCGTGTAGTGCGAGCTTTGCCCGTCCGCCAGTGGAGAGATCGAGAGAATCAGCGGGTCGACCGCGCGCTCGCCCGTATAGAGCATAGTTGGCTGCATCGGTACGATCGAGCCTGCCTTAAGGAACACCGGCAACTGGTCGATCGCGTAACTTCGATCAACTTCGAGCGGCCCCTGGAAGTGCTTCCCGCTCGACCACTCGATCCATTCACCTGCGGGCAGCCAGAGATGTTCGGTTGCCAGCCCGGTCCCTGCATCGATGGGATGAACCACCGGCGCGACCAGCATGTTCTCTCCGAACAAATATTCATTCTTCGCCGCGTAGGCTTCCGCAGCCTCCGGGAAGTCGTAGTAAAGAGGACGCAAGAATGCGACTCCGGTGTCAAACGTGCGGCGTGCCTCCGTGTATATATATGGCTGCATCGCATACCGAAGCTGGAAGCTGGCGCGCATGATATCGCTATAAGGCTCTGGATAGGCCCAGATGCGACGTTCGCTATCCACATTCTTGGTTGTGTGCGTCCGCAGAATCGGGCTGAAGATGCCGAACTGGATCCAGCGCGTATACAGCTCCGGCTCAATCACGCCCGGCATGTGTCCGCCGATGTCGTGCGACCAGTAGGCGTAGCCGACGTTCGCAGCGGTCGCGGTGAACCAGGGTTGGAAGGCCAGGGAATCCCAAGTGGAGATCGTGTCTCCCGAAAAGCCAATCTGGTAACGGTGATTTCCGAGACCGCCCCAGCGATGAAAGAGGAGCGGACGTTTGCCCTCGTGCTCCTGGTCGGTGAAGTGGACGTAATTGAGCCACCATGTGGGATTGACGCCGGCAGCCTTCGTATTGTTCTCCTGCTGCCAGTCCAGCCACCAGAAGTCGACTCCCTGTGCCTCGAGCGGATGATGCAGCAGATCCAGATAATTCTTCGCGAACTTGCGGTCAGTAAGGTCAAACGGAACAAACTTCTGCGTTGCCGGATCGATTCCCATGTTGCCCGCAAACTGCGGGTACGCATCCTCCCAGGGCTGCACGCCGCTCGCGGGATGCAGATTGAGCGTCACCTTCAGACCTTCGTTGTGCAACTCAGTCAGGAAGTCCTTGGGATCGGGGAAGAGCGCAGGGTCCCATGAATAGCCGCTCCAACCCTTGCGATGGCCGGAGGCATCGTCGATCTCGAAGTGCCGCCCGAAAGTCTTGTGCCAGTCCATATCGATCACGAAAACATCGAGCGGAACGCTATTCTGATGAAAGCCGGTGACGAGATCGCGTAGCTCCTGATCACTGTAGGCCCAGTAGCGTGACCACCAGGCTCCGAAGGCATAGCGCGGCGGCAACGGGATGCGCCCGGCTACTCGTACATAATCGCCCAAGGCCCGCTTGTAGTCATGACCGTAACCGAAGAAGTAGAGATCCTGCCGCGAGCCCGACGGCCGTGGCAACACCCACGGCTGGGATGTGGCGTCGCCGTGGCTGAAGTTGAAATCGGAGGAATCAAAAAGCGGCCCGGCATCATCCACTAAGACCCATCCATCGCGTGAAATCAGTCCTTCTCCGATGGGCTCTTTGAGGTGCTCGGCGCCGAGCGCGCCGTCGAGCGTACGCGTCGTTCCTTGAAGATTACCGGTCGAGGGCGTTCCCGGCCGCCATGTAACGGCCTTGCCGTCCAGTTGCAGCGTGATTGCCAGATTGGCGGCGGTGAAACCCGTGTCCTTAGCGCTGCGCCGGTAAACCAGTTTCAACTTGCCGGTATCGATCGTGACCGTATTACCAGAGAGCTTCTTGGTGAATTGCGGCACCGGCAATTTGCGATTCAGAAAAATGAACGAAGGGTGATCCTCGAATCTGTCATCCACAGCCCACTCCATGCGGATGAGCTCCGGCGTGAGCACCGTGAACCGGGCATGGCCGGCTCTAACCACCGCAGCAGGATCGGCAACGGGCTCGCTTGCCGTCGGAGGCGCATCGGCAACGGCCTCTGGGAGACTCTGCGCAAACGCCGGGACTGCGAACAGGCTGAAAGCGGCAAGTATCGTGTACACGCGACGTGTAACTAGCTTCATCGCAAGACTCTCCTTTTAAGGTGCGAGCGGCCAGCCCGTTCCTTCGTTACTCTAGTAGTCCTGCGGTCTTATCCGCAAGGCCGGGCTCCGCCGATCATTTCTTCACAGTCCATACTGGTCCCAAGTCCCATAAGCCAGGCCCATTGAATCATCCACTCATATGTCGCATCGACCTTCGTCCAAACCCAAGAGACTACCGATACTGACGAAAGGGTTGACTTGCCCTCGCACTCCCGCCTAACATAACCCGACTCCATGATCGGCCAAACGGTCTCGCACTATCGCGTTCTTGAGAAGCTTGGTGGCGGCGGCATGGGCGTTGTCTACAGGGCCGAAGACACTAGTCTGGGGCGGTTCGTAGCTCTGAAGTTCCTGCCCGAGGAGGCCCTGCAGGATCCCCAAGCGCTGGAGCGCTTCCGCAGGGAGGCTCGCGCCGCTTCTGCCCTCAATCATCCCAACATTTGTACTATCTACGAGATTGGCCAGCACGAGAACAATCTCTTCATCGCCATGGAGGCCCTCAGCGGCCAGACGCTTAAACACATGATTGATGGCCGTCCCCTCGAGATGGAGCAACTGCTGAGTCTGGGCATAGAGGTCGCCGACGCGCTCGATGCCGCGCACGCCAAAGGGATCGTGCATCGCGACATCAAGCCGGCGAACATCTTTGTGACCGAGCGCGGCCACGCCAAAGTTTTGGATTTCGGGCTCGCCAAGATCACGCAGGCCAGTTCGTCTCTCACCGGCGAATCCCAAACCAAGGCGGACGTAGCCAGCCTCGACCTGACCCTCCCCGGAACGGCGGTGGGCACCGTCGCCTACATGTCCCCCGAGCAGTTAAAAGGGAAAGATCTCGACGGGAGGACTGACCTGTTCTCCTTCGGCGTTGTGCTCTACGAGATGGCCACCGGGATTTCGCCGTTTCGTGGCGAGACTTCGGCGGTGATCACGGAAGCCATTCTCAACCGGGCGCCGACTGCACCCATCCGCTTGAATCCTCAGCTCCCGGCGAAGCTGGAAGAAACCATCAACAATGCGCTGGAGAAGGATCGCGAACTTCGTTACCAGTCGGCGGCCGAGATACGCGCGAACTTGAAGCGGCTGCAACGCCAGATTGGGTCGTCGGGGTCTTCTGTAGTTGTCGAAAAAACGGAGCCGGCAACCGCCGCCGCACCCTTGGCACCGCCAAAAACGGCATCCAAAACCAGCCTGTCCCTGCCAGTTTTTGCGCTCGTGCTGCTTATCGCGGTGGCCGCCACTCTGTTTGCGGGCAAAATACTTTTTTCGAAGCCCCCAGTGCCGCCGCCCTCCTATCGGCAGCTCACCTTCCGCCGCGGCAGCATCCGCTCCGCTCGCTTTGCTCCCGATGGGCAGACAATTCTCTACAGCGCCGCGTGGCAAGGCAATCCTACGGATGTGTTCACCGCCCGTCCAGAAGCACCCGAATCGCGCTCCATGGGACTCAGCCACACCCAGCTCATGTCTGTTTCGTCCGCGGCTGAGTTGGCCGTTCTGTTAGACAGCAAGGCGATCGGCACCTGGGTGAATATGGGCACGCTGGCCAGAGCGCCGCTTGCCGGCGGTGCTCCTCGCGATGTGATGGAGCAGGTGCAGTGGGCGGATTGGGGACCGGATGGCAACAGCCTGGCAGTGGTGCGTGATTTCGGCGGAAAGAATCAGTTGGAATATCCCATCGGGAAACCGCTCTACCAGACCGGGGGATGGGTCGGTCATCCTCGAGTTTCCCCCAAGGGCGATTTGATCGCTTTTATCGACCATCCCACCCAGGGCGACGACGCCGGTTCCGTGGCCATGGTCGATCTAAAGGGAAATAAGAAAGTTCTCGCCGGCGAATGGTTCACTGTACAAGGATTGGCATGGGCTCCAGATGGCAATGAGGTCTGGTTCACCGCCAGCAAGACCGGTACAGATCGCACCCTTTACGCCGTGACGCTCGACGGCAAAGAGCGCATGGTCTTGCGCTTGCCCGGCGCCCTGATGCTGCTCGATATCGCCAAGGATGGTCGCGTGCTCCTGATGCGTGCCAGTTGGCGGCGCGAATTAATAGGCGTTACCGATAGCGATTCCAAAGAGCACGAACTCTCGTGGCTCGACTATTCCTACCCCGCTGATCTCTCCGCGGATGGCAAGACCCTTTTGTTCGACGAGGAGGGTGGAGGAGGAGCGCTGTCGTACTCCAAGTCCGGCGGCTTGTCCTACGCTGTGTACATTCGGAAAACCGACGGCTCTCCCGCCGTTCTCCTCGGAGAAGGAGGAGCCAGGGCTTTGTCGCCCGACGGAAAATCGGTGGTCGCGGTGACGCAAGATTCACCTACACAATTAAAGCTGCTGACCACTGGTGCGGGCGAGCCCAAACAGCTGACCAACGACGGCGTTAACCGCGGATTCGCGCACTGGTTTCCCGACGGGAAGCGCATCCTGTTCTCGGGCGACGAGCCCGGCAAGGGAGTGCGGCTCTATATCTACGACATGGCGTCGGGCAAGAGCCAGGCGATCACGCCCGAAGGCGTGAATGGCACAAGGTTTGTCATCTCTCCCGACTCTCAGTGGGTGGCGGGAATCGGTCCCGACCAAAAAGGCTATCTTTATTCTGTCACCGGCGGTGAGCCGCGCCCGATTAGCGGACTCAATCCGGGGGAGCAGCCCATCACATTCAGCTCAGACGGCCACTCCTTATATATCTACCAGCCGGGTGAATTGCCGGCGCGGGTCGATCGCCTCGATTTGCAAACCGGTCAACGCGTTCGCTGGAAGCAGCTCATGCCATCCGATCCCGCGGGAGTCGAGAATATCGGCCCCATCCTGTTGACCCCCGACGCCAAGAATTGTGTCTACGGATACCACCGCATGCTCGCCGACCTTTATCTGGTTGAAGGATTGAAGTAACCAGGGTTCGAGAGCGGCGAAGAAAACAGAAACACACGGAAACTGGCTAGCGGAGCCTATCCGCAAGTCCTCGATCCCATGAGCGTGCCCTGCTGTCGCTTGTCCCCGCCGTTGCTTGGCAGAACGACCCGTCTGTTCCGGCCGTGCATATGAATCCCGAGCAACAGGGTGAAGAGCCTGCGGCGCCACACTGCTGTCCTTGCACTGAGCAACTACCGACAGCGCTCGTCGCTTCGCAATTACCGCTTTCGCGGGGAGGGAAGTCGGAGCTCGCGCAGGCACTTGAGGTATCAACGATATACTCGCCCCCATCATGGCAATAGGCACCGGCCGGGGTCACAGCCGGCTGCCCAACCTTACACTCAGTGGTGTCCCCGAAAATCATAATCCCACACGGCCCAACCCCTGTGTAACCAACGCAATACCCGGTCAGCGTGCTGGGAGTCACCGCCGTGCCACTGAGAGAGACTGTCTGCGGGCTGCCGGCGGCGTTGTCGGTAAACGTGACGGTGCCCTTCACGATGGCCGTCATGCTAGGCGCAAGAGTCACGTTGATGGCGCAGTTCGCTCCGGCGGCCAGCGTTGCGCCACAGTTATTGGTCTGTGCGAAGTTCGCGCTAGCCGCAATACTCGTAATCGTCAGCGCAGCCGTGCCGTTATTGGTTAGCGTGATGAGCAGGGGTTCGCTGGTTGAGCCTTCCCCCTCGTCGCCAAAGGTGAGGCTACTTGCTGAGAGAGAGACGCCAGGCGATGCCGCAACCGATCCTCCTCCGCAGCTACTGAGTTGCCAGCACCCGAGAAGTATCCCTGTGATTAACACAAAGAACCGGGCTTTCATGTTCTCCTCCGTCGCTTTAGGCGTTGGGATGATGCCGCAATCCCGAAGGATTGGCAATGTGTTGCGCCTGAAGATTGTCTTAATTTTTCATTAACTTGTAAGTGAATGAAAAAATTGCTGTTATGCCTGTGAGCCAAGTGGGAGTATGATGGTGCCCTCTTCTTCGGGGTGTCGCCATGCTTGGGGACGTGCTCAGATTTGGAGAAGGTTTTGAGTTGGACCGGGGCGCCTATGAGCTGCGCCGCTCCGGTCGCGCTCGCAAGCTGGAGCGAATCCCGATGGAGATCTTGCTCCTGCTGGCCGAACGCCGCGGGCAACTGGTGTCGCGAGAGGACATCATCGAGCAGGTCTGGGGTAAAGACGTCCACCTGGATGCTGATAACAGCATCAATGCTGCGATCTGGAAGATCCGCCAGATTCTAAGAGACGATCCCGAAAAACCAGTCTTCATACAAACGGTGACCGGAAAAGGCTATCGGTTTATCGCCATCGTGACCGAGGTCGCCGACGCAGGTGGCCAGCAAGGTGGGGGTGCGAACAATACACGGTAAGGAAGCGGACCTGCCTGAAACACGCCAAAGCCGAGTACGTGGATTTTCCTGAACTTGATGTCGCGCAACACCGAAGTTGTTGAAATTGGCACCCAGCAAGGACGAAGCGCCAGTATCGAGGACCGATCTTATCTGCTTTCCCTTCGCCCTGTGTCTTTTCTACCACTTTTTCGGTCCATGCCCTAAAACGAATCATCCCATCCCCTTACCGCCCACCAACTATAGCTTTAAGGCGGTTTTCCGAGTTTTCCACGATTTCCACAGTGTTCCGGTAAAACGTGAGATATGTTCCAACTGGAACATTCAACCGGAACATTTTGTACATACAATGTTCCAGCATTCAGATCGGGCCAGGGAGGCGAGCCGGAGCGGCCTCGCCTGGCAGTTCCTCGCGAAGTTGGTAACCGCACTCGTGAGTCTTCATCATCAACGCTGCCAGATTCAGAATGCGCTCGGCGGCGCGCCCCGGGCTCACGCCGCGCGCGTGAATGTTCGAAACCAGGTTCCGGTTCGCGTCAGTGTCGGTTGCCTTCGGCCGGCAGGCCATGTAAGCCGAGAGACTCTCCGCCGTCGCCAGCCCGGGACGTTCTCCGATCAGGAGCACAGCAACCGTAGGCATGAGCAACTCGCCAATCTCGTTGAGAATGCCTACACGGCAGTGACGAATCACAAACGTCGAACCCACGCTCCAGCCTCGAGACCGCGCGCCATCGCAGAGCAGCGGCATCAGTCGAGGCACTTGCATAGCGACCGCTATAACAGAGAGGCCGTCGCCGATCACAACCTGCAAATCTTTTCCGGTGGCGCAATGCTCGCCTATCTCCGCCCGGGACGCGTCGTTGAAGTGACGGCCGAGGTCCGGGCGCAGGAGATATTCATCCTTGGTCGCGGCTTGCGAGGAGACTTCAAACAGATTCCACTTGCGCACGAAATCTTCGCCGAGATCGGTGACGAGATTTAACTCCGCGCGCACGGCATCGCGGGCCGCCGCGTGCGCTTCGCGCAACTCCATTTGAGTGCCGGTGCGATACGCCGCCCCACTTCGGCCTGCCAGCAAGCGAGCGGGGGTCTGCACGCGCAGCTTCTTTAGCAGCTCAGGCAAATCGTGTGACTGAGCGAGTTGGTCTTTATTCTTATTCTCGTTCTCGTCTTGGCCCTTCTGTTCTCCGCGAGCCATCAGATCGTCTTCTCCAGGGACGACTCCAGACCTCGCATCAACTGCCGCCGTGCGGATGAGTCGAGAGCCGCCGGTTCGCCGCCGCGATAGATCCCCATATTCTGCAGCCACGCCAGGAACTCCGGCGCCGGACTCAGATGGAACAGGCGCCGCGCGGCCAGTGCGTCGTGATAGCTGGTGGATTGGTAATTCAGCATCACGTCGTCGGAGCAGGGAACGCCCATGAAATAGTTGCAGCCAGCAGCAGTCAAAAGCAGCAGCAGATTGTCGGCCGAGTTCTGGTCGGCGGCGGCGTGATTGGTGTAGCAGACGTCGCAACCCATGGGCAGGCCAAGCAACTTTCCCATGAAGTGATCTTCAAGCCCGGCGCGGATTATCTGCCTCTCGTCTGCCAAATATTCAGGCCCGATGAACCCGACGACGCTGTTGACCAGAAAAGGTTGGAATGCGCGCGCGACTCCGTAAGCCCGCGCTTCGAGCGTGAGTTGATCGACGCCGTGATGCGCCTCGGCCGAGAGCGCGCTGCCCTGGCCGGTTTCGAAGTACATCACGTGATGCCCCGCCCAGCGGGTACCTCGTTGGCGATGATGTTCCAGAACCTGCTGCTGACCTTCACGCAACATATTCAATGTGATTCCGAAGCTGCGATTGGCTGCTTCCGTACCGGCGACCGACTGAAAGAGAAGATCGACTGGCGCGCCGCGCTCCAACCCGGCCAGTTGAGTCGTGATGTGCGCCAGGCAACAGGTCTGCGTGGGGATTTCGTAGGCGTCCACCAGGCGATTCAAAGCCACAAGAATGGAACTGACCGTCGCCACGGAGTCGGTCGCGGGATTCACGCCAATGACCGCGTCGCCACAGCCGTAGAGCAGCCCTTCAAAGGCAGAGAGAAGAATCCCGCCGATGTCGTCCGCCGGATGATTGGGCTGCACGCGGATGCCGAGCACTCCGCGTTCTCCCATGGTGTTGCGGCAGCGTGTGACATTGCGAATCCTGGAGGCCGCGAGCACGAGATCCTTGTTGCTCATCAACTTGGCGACCGCGGCCGCGATTTCAGGGATGATGGCGTGCTGAAGTTGCTGGATTTGAACGTCGGTGGTGCCGTCGTCAAGAAGGAACTCGCGAAATTCTCCAACGGTCATGCTGGCGAGGGGACGGAAGGCTTGCTGGTCGTAGGTCTCGAGAATGAGGCGCGTAACATCGTCGCCGGAAGAAGCGCTCGTCGACACATCAATCGTTGAAGCAGCCTTCGTTGAACCAGCTTTAGTCGAACCAGATCTTGTTGAATCATCAATCACTGGGCGCCGTACAATATCGCCGAGCGTCAGGTCGGCGAGTTTGTGTTTCGCAGCGACTCGCTCGCGTTCCGATCGCGCGGCAATCCCAGCCAACTGGTCGCCAGACTTTTCCTCGTTGGCCTTGGCAAACAGCTCGCGAAGATCGGAGAAATCGAAGCGCTCGATCATGGGTCATTCTTTCACGGGACACCATGTTATCGAAAACGCGGGGTAACTTTTGCCCGCGAGGCTTTGAGCGCTGCAGGCAAGCGGGCGGGGGCGCCCGCTCCACTGAGGCTACCGCTCAGGGGCGGGAGGCGTTGCCCATCATCAGTGCGAACAGCAGCGGAAGGTAGATGACCGTGGCCTGCAACACATGACGAGCGAGCATTTTGGATCGAGGACTCTGGATGGGCAGTTTGAGAAACGCCAGGCGCGCGCCGAAATAGAAAAGTGCGATGCCCAGTAGCGCTGCTCCCACCAGATAGATCTTTCCGGCCATCCCGAAAAAGCTGGGCAAGAGGCTGAGCGGAATCAACAGCAGGGAATAGCCCACGATGCGGCGCGCCGTGGAGCGTCCGTCTTCTTCGACGACCGGCAACATGCGAATGCCGCCGCTGGCATAATCTTCGCGGTAGAGCCACGCGATCGAAAAGAAATGCGGGAACTGCCACACAAACAGGATGGCAAACAAGATCAGTGTGCCCCACTCCAGCCGGCCGCGCGCCGCGGTCCAGCCTAAGACTCCGGGCATCGCTCCCGGAAAAGCTCCCACGAAGGTGCAGATGGGCGAGACCCGTTTCAAGGGAGTGTAAGCTGCAAGATATACCACCGACGTCAGGAAAGTGAGCAGTCCGGTGAGCGGATTGGCGAAAACCGCCAGATAGATGGAGCCTCCGAGCGTGGCCAGCAAGCCGGCGACAGTTGCATGAAGCAGGCTCATGCGGCCTGCGGGCAACGGACGCTGCGCGGTGCGGCGCATCTGCCCATCCACTTCGTGTTCCATGACTTCATTTAAGGCAGCGGTTCCGCTGGAAACCAGCCCGATTCCCAGCAAAGCGTGGAACAGCCCCCAGGACAGCGACGATACTCCGGCTTTCTGCGCGCCGAAGTAATAGCCGCACCACGCCGTCATTACGATCAGAGTGGTCACCCGCAGCTTCATCAGTTCGGCATAGTCGCGCAGCAGAGACGTCGCCTGCCTGCGAAGTAAAGCCAGTGGTTGGGTGATCGCGCTCATAGGAACATTCGCGGGGCTTGTTGAACCGATCCTCTCATGTCCAGACAGAACTCACCGAGTCTAGCAAAAAGAGGCATCCCGACCAAGCCATGACGCCACGGATTGCATAACTACTATTATCACAGCCTTCGAAAGTCAAGTTGAAACTGGACTCGAGCCTTTACAGTCCGAAGATGAAACTCAACCCATCTCCGCTACTGGCTCGCCGAAACCCCGGATTCATTGAAGGTTTCCGGGGGATCAAAAAAACATTGATGCCACAGGGCAGCGTCCGACATTTTCCCGGCCTTCCATTGCTGCAGCGTGGGGAACGTGGCGGCAATCATTCCTCCGTCGGCGGAATCGAAGATCAGCACAATCCCGGCCAGCTCCTGCTGCTTCTGCGCGAGTTCCGCATAATCGTTGTCGAGCACTGACTTCGTGAACTCCAGTCTGAGCTGCGGGCCCGCATCCTTGGTCTCGCTTATTTTTTCGACCGAGACTATCTTTACCCTTTTTCCGCGGAGCGGCGCCCAATCTCCCGGGAAAGGCGCGGTCTCTTCCCGAGTCACATGAAACAATTCCGCGGCGACGGAGCCCGGGGTGGCACTCGCCGGAGCATCGGTATTGGGAACGCTGTCGGGCATTTCCAGGCTGTTGCGCCAGATCCATCCCCGGGAAAGGCCGGAGATACGCACGTGAACCCAATCCCGATTGAAATCCAGCATCTCGAACTCATCGTGCGCGCTGGCCAGGAATAAAGTCTTGGCAGTTAAGCTGGCGGTCGCGACTACCGGGGTCCCGGACTTCTTTACCGCAACCAGATTTTTAGGATGAGCCTGATTCTTAAGAATTTCTTCCAGGCTGTCGGCTTCAGCTCGCAGCGCGCTGGGGTATTCGTCGGCAGGCTTTTTCTGTCCGGCGGCTTGCGGGCCGGTCCTTTCCTCTGCTTGCCCGGCCAGACCCTGCGCCAGGGACGACGAAGTCGCGCTTTCCGGGAGCCGTGGAACGGGCGCAGAAATTGTGGGCTCCGTCGCATCCGGCGTCTTCGCTGTCGCTGACGAAGATTCCGCTGGAGATGACTGCGGCGAAGCGGCCTGCTGGGAACGGGATGCTTCCAACGCGGACTTTTCCGACGGGAAGGGCTTTCGTGCAGCGACTGCTGGAGAACTCGCGCCAACCTGCGGGGATTCTTTCGGCGATCTGCCAGCGAGCTGGTCGGTGAGTTGATCGAGCAGGTCAGCTTCGAGACGGCCGTTGGAGGAGAGCAGTTGATATCCCGACCGCGTGGCAACCGGATCGGCATACCAAGCCGTCACCTGCACGCTCACCCGCACAATCGATCCTCCAGAGGGGGTCGCGCTGACCTGGAATTTGGACTGATAATAGCCACGCTGATAGCGGTCCAAGGGATGATCCGGCGTTGACGTAGCGAAGCCGTCGAGCACGGGAAGACGTCCGCCCGTGGCGGCTTGCATCTGCTGCAGGACTTTTTCCACCGTGGCCTTGGACTGCGGGAAGGTGCGCTCGAATCCGCTGCTTTGAGCGTAGCCGGCTGGCGCGGCTAAAAAAACCACGACCGCCGCCAGGAGCACGCGCGCGCAGGCTCGACGGAATTCGGCCGCGCGGAATCTGCCGCGAGATCTCGTCGAAGCATGCCTCATGGCTGCTCCAACTGGTCGCGCATGAGCCATCCGTGCTGCCCCTCGTGTGTCTCCACGCCATACCAGTAAGGCGTGGAGATCAGAAGCAGGACTTCCGTGCCAGGGTTTAGCGTCTGCAGCGTGCTCGCGGTGTGGAAAGGGGCGGACTTGAGCGGCGCGCCCGGCGCCTTTACCAGCCGCTCGACCTGCTTGCGAAGGTCCTTAACATGCTCTTCCAGCGCCTGGCCGGGCTGCGCCTGGCCCGGCGGGGTTGGGCTGGGCTGGCTTTGATTCGTCGGATCTTGAGTCGGCGGGTCTTGACTGAGCGGGTTTTGACTGGAAGACGCCTGACCCTGGGACTGCGCTGCGCCGGTCTGCGAACTGGAATCCTGCTGGGTTTCCCTAGCCTGAGGGAGGGCCTGGGGGGTGGATTGCTGCGCGGTATAGGTGGGTGCGTAAGTTTCCGCGGCAGGCTTCTGTTTCTTCGCTCGCTGCTCCGCAAGCTCTTTTTCGGCTTCAGCGTTCTGCTGCTTCATCACCTCGATGGCTTCAAGGTGCTCTTGAATGTCCTTGTACTCGCTGTTTTCGACCGAGCCGTTCGAGGGATGGATAATATGGCGATAGTCTTCCTTAAAAAGTGCGTCGATGCGCAAGACCGTGTTCTTCTCGCCCTGAGCTTGCACCACATAGCGCACAACAAGGGTTCCTGCGTCGCTGCTATCCTTGAAGTTGCGCGGATCGATCGCCTGTTCACGAACTTTGTAGAAGACCTTTCCAGCCTCGGTCCATGCCGGAAATACGTGCGAGGAAGTCGCAGCTTTCGCGCCGCTGACGAACTCGTCCTTGTTGTACTCTTTGGTTCCCCGGATTATGCCATTCTGCGTGATCTCCTCGACGACTTGCTGCACTTCGCTCACCGGCAGGGGAATGTTGACAATGAACCCTTCACCGTAAGATACCTTTCCCTTCTCGCGGCCTGCGAGGGGAAGCGCTGCCGCGAAAACCAGCAGCAGGGGGAGCATGCCTGCGGCGCGCGAACTGAGCCGGCCAACTGGCCAATGCTGCCGAGCGAGCCCGGCAACGGACTTCCGCAAGTTCCTCATAATCCAGTTCGAGACTCCACAGAGTCTCTTACTCCAGACGCGAGCCTGTCAACTCTCATCGGCGGGTTGGATCCAGATGGCGGAGCTTAATGGGCGGCCGGCGGCTGACATTGTAAAAAACTTGTCAAAATCTGGGACTCGCGCCTCGAACGGCCCTATGCCGCCAAAAATTCCCAAAAAGCTCTTGACGTTTGTCTCTCGACCGCATTAGTATCCACGACTGGTTCGGTGGTAGGACCACTGCAAAAGATTCTACGTCGCAAGAAAATGGGGAAAGACTCCCAGTTCGGCCCTTGTCTTAGTTCGCCACGCCTGCGTGAATCCATCTCTGTGGGAGTTCCGTTTCACAAACCAGATCTTAATTTGATCTTGCTGAGGAGTACGGCCCATGCGAGTTTTTAGTCGTTTTCATCTTCGCAACGTCTGGCAGCATGCGAGTTGGTTCGCGGCTGTCGTTCTGGTTCTGGCATCCGTAGTGCTCAGCTGCAGCCAGCCTGCGAACGCCCTGCCAGCCTTCGCCAGAAAGTATGGGCTGCGCTGTTCAGCTTGCCACGAGTCCTGGCCGATGCTGAATTACTTTGGACAAAAGTTCAAAGACAACGGCTACCAGCTCATGAACGATCGCGATGCTCCGATCTGGCAGAACCCGGGTTATTGGCCGGTGGTCTTCCGCATCACGCCGATCTGGCACCGTGTGAGCACCGGCAAGGTGCAGGTTGACACATACACCGGCGGAGTGCTCGACGGCGGGCAGGCGGTCCAGCGCATCACCAGTTCCGGCTTTGACTTGAGTGGGCTCGACTTCCATACCGGCGGAACTCTGGAGAAGAACATCTCGTTCTATCTGCTTCCGTCCTCCGATAATACCGGCGCTTTTCACTTTGAGCAGGTGTTTGTACGCTTCGATAACATCGCTCACAGCTCCTGGCTCAATTTCAAGCTGGGTAGGTTCGAGCTCGACAACCTGCTCTCTGAAAAACGCATCCTGACGCTGACCGGCAACGGCGGCATCTACCAGACTTACCACTTCATCCCGGTGGGTGACGGGAACAGCTTTGGGCAGATCGGCGACAACCAGCTCGGTATGGAATACATGGGGCACTCGGTGGACGATCGGACGCGCATCTCCGCTTCCCTCGTCAGCTCGAGCGATGGAAACGTAGGCCTGTCTACCACGGCGAACGGCTACACCGGTTTCTTTGCCGCGAGCCAGGCTTTCGACGCCGGCAAGCTGGGGGTGCAACGCGTCGGGTTCTACGCCATGGCCGGAGAAGCGTCAACCTACTACCTGACTGCGGGCGGGTATCCCATTCTCGGTTCCGGAATCGGCAACAAGGGCTTCAGCCGCGAAGGCTTCGTGGGGCAATTCTACGCCGGCCCGCATATCGGCCTTACAGTTGTGACTCAGCATGGCTCGGATGACGCCTGGTTCGGGCAGGGGTATGGCAGTGGGGGAGCCTCAGACGGAAATGGAGGCACAACCTGCGCGCCGCCCATCGCTCTTCCCTGCGCTCCTCCGAACAATACGCCGGGAACAGTTCTTCCGGCAGGATCGCAGGCTCCCAGCTGGAATGGGGTCACCTTCGAGGGTCACTACATCTACAGTCCGCAGTTGATCTTTATCGGCCGGTATGAGGCAGAACGGATGTCGCAACAAGCCAACGGAAACATCTGTGGTGGTGCTGCTTGTCCTTCCAACCTTGGCAATATCTCGACCTATACGATCGGCTTCCGCTACAACCCATTCATGACCAGCCGCGCCGGCTTAGCCTGGCACAACGAATACAACTGGTTGCATCAAGACGGTACCGGGCCTGCGAACCTCACGACCGGAGCGCTTACCAACATCAACACGGGCGAAATATTGATGGGACTTGATTTCGACTTCTAGAGAGGGAACGACATGCCGACAAGATTGCAGAAGTGGTCACTTTTGGTTAGCTCAGCTGCGCTTCTGGCGTTTCCGTCGACTTCCTCGGCGCAGCTCACGACATTCGACATAGAGACGCGCATGGGCGCGGAAAGTCATATCGGGAACATTACGGGTCACGCCAAAGATGCTGCGCTCCCTTATCGCCGGTACTGTGTCGGGTGCCACGGCCCGCTGGGCGATGGGAACGGCGAAAACGCTGTATGGATGCAGACCCCCATGTACCAGCAGCCGCGTGATTTCCAGTTGGGCGTCTTCAAATGCCGCTCCACTCCAACCGGAACCCTGCCTACGGACCAGGATCTTTTCGACGCCATCACTCGCGGCTTCGACCGCTCCAACATGCCGCAATGGAACACCTTCACCAAGCAAGAGCGCGCCGACCTCGTAGCCTGGGTGAAGCACTTCTCTCCCCGGTGGAAAAACGAGAAACCGGGAACGCCCATCCAGATTCCTCCTGAGCCGGAAGTCACCGCCGAGCGCATCAAAGCCGGCCGTGACGTGTTTGCCAAAGTGCAGTGCTGGAAGTGCCATGGCGTCCAGGGTATGGCCAATGGTCCGTCCGCCTCGACCCTTCAGGATGACCTGGGCCGTCCGATCGCTCCCTTCAACTTTACCGACGGGACCCGACCGAAATGTGGCGATACCGACCAGGATATTTACCGGATCTTCATGACCGGCCTGGACGGCACTCCCATGCCTTCGTTTGCGGACAACATCAAGCCGGATGAGGCTTGGGACCTGGTTTTCTATCTGCGAACGTTTATGGCGCAGAAGAGCAAGGAAAAAGAAATGGCAAAACAGCTGGCCCTGAAGCCGGTTGATCCAAATGCTCCGGCAGGACAGCAATAGGCGCGAGAGGACAACAACCCGGTTCACCTTCGCAGTTCTTTAAGGAAAGGACTTTCTATGAAGCAGCGATACAATTTCGCGGTTGTACTATCGGCGGTAGTTTTAGTATCCTGTGCGGCGTTGATTTTGAATCAGGGGGTCAACGCGGCTGGTGAAGGCAAGATTACCGGAACGGTGAAACTCGACGGCACTGCTCCCCATATGAGGGGTATCGACATGTCGAAAGATCCGTGGTGTGTGAAACAACATGCGAACAATCCCGCCCACATGGAGAATGTTGTGGTCGGCACCGGCGGTGCATTAGAAAACATCGTTTTGTACATCGAAGGTTGGAGCGGTAACGCCACTGTAGCGACGGACGTTCCTGTGTTCGATCAGAAAAATTGTATGTATACACCGCACGTCCTGGCGCTGGATACCAACCAGACATTCAAAGTGATCACTAGCGATCAGACCGCTCACAATATTCACCCTCTGCCCAATCCGATGACCAACGTCGGGTGGAATCAGTCTCAGCCGCCCGGCGCGCCGCCGGTGGAGAAGGCCTGGAAAAATCCGGAATTTATTCCTGTACAGTGCAACATCCATCCCTGGATGCACGGTTGGCATGCGGTGGTCAAAGGACCTTACGCAACCACCGATAGCAACGGCAACTTCACCATCAACAACGTGCCGCCCGGAAGCTACACGGTAACGGCGTGGCATGAACCCGACGCGTCCATACCGCAGAACACCCAGAGCCAGAAAGTGACGGTTGCCGCGGGCGCGGCCGGAACTGCCAATTTCACCTTTAAGGCGAAGTGAGGGGTACGGTGTGCTTCCGGCTAACCATGACGCCGCAGTGATGGGTGCAGTTCAGAACCCGCACCCCCCAAGCAGCGGGGATATTGACTTGACAAATCGTCACGCTCGGAGCAGAGTTCCGCACCAGAAAGATTAACCAGCCCAGATGGCCCGCCCAGCTTGGCTTCCAGCCAGCTGACGGTAGTCGAGCTTTAGCGCCGCATAAGGGCTGGAAAAGAGAGGAATGAGGAATATGGAAACTACAATCGGAGTCTTTTCTTCACGGGATGACGCGGAGGGGGCGGTCAAGGAGCTACTGCAGCGAGGCGTCCCGGAAGAGTCCATCGTTTTCCTGACTCGGTCGGAGGGCGCGGCTAAGACTATCGCGAAGGAGCTCGGAACATTTGTCGGAGGCTTCGTTGGGGGCGCTGCGGGGATGACAACCGGGTTGGTGGCTGCATCGCTGCTTCTTCCTGGGATCGGGACCGTGTTCGCGCTAGGGATCGGCGCCGCCGCACTGCTCGCGGGCGCGGGTGCGGGCGCAGGTGCGGGTTCCGCCGTCGGCTCGGGGGCAACACACGACGGGCACGCGCCGAAGCCGACAGCCGTCGAAGACTGCTCTGAGGACATCGCATTCTTCCGGGAAGTGCTCAGGGAAGGGCGTTCGCTGATCGTGGTGCGCACGGAATCACAGGAGCTCGCGACAGCGGCGTGCACAATTCTTGACCGCAGGGGACTCGGAATGCAGGGATCGACCCCCGTCAAGATGCAGACCGCCATCCGAACGGTGGGCGGAGTGACAATCCTTGACATCAGCGGAAGAATTACGCTGGGTGAGGGAAATATCATGCTCCGCGAGATTGTTCGAGATCTGGCAGACAAGGGCCAGAAGGCGATCGTGCTAAACCTGGGCGAGGTTAACTACATAGACAGTTCTGGGGTCGGGGAATTGGTCAAGGCTCACACGACGATTCGGAACCAGGGTGGGCAATTGAAGCTTGCCAACCTGACTAAGCGAGTCCATGACTTGCTCCAGATGACCCGGCTGTCCTCCGTTTTCGATATCCAGAAAGACGAGGCCAGCGCGATCGAGTCCTTTGGCGGCTCGTCACGGGCAGTGGCTTAACATCAGTAGTCATTACTGGGGTTGTTTCCCAAGCCTTGACCCGGCCACCGTTGCTGGCCTAGGCCCAGGCGGTTATGGTTTGTCCTCCGCGGGAGGGCGAGTAATCACTCTTGAAGCAGACTCATGAAGCCGGGCTGAAACCGGTCAAGGTGAGGACATCATGGCGAAGCTCTTTGCGGTCACCATCTTCGTAATCGCGATCCTTTCGGCGATTCCCATCGTGATGCACATGTGGCCGATGCCACAGGACATCTCCACCCATGGTCATCTGATCGACGAGCAATATGCCGACACGATGCTGGAAGCCGGGATTTCGTTCCTGGCGTCTCAGTTTCTGCTGGCATTCTTCATCTGGAAGTTCTCGAGCCCCAAGCCCGGCGACAAAGTCAGAAGTTTTCCCGGCGGCGCCGCGGGATTGGTAATCGCGGCGTTCTTGCTGGTCGGCACCGAGTGTCTGGCTCTGGGCGTGTTTGGAGTCAAGGCGTGGGCGAGCGTGTATTTTACGCCACCGTCAGCGAACGCGGTCCCGGTTCAGGTGCAGGCGGGACAGTTTGCATTTTACTTCCGCTACCCCGGCCCGGATGGAACGTTCGGCCCACTGCACGCCGACCAGATCAGCGAAGCCAACGCGAACTTCTTCGGTCTCGATACTACCCACGACCAGGATTCGAAAGACGACATCGTAACCGCCGAGATGGCAATTCCGGTGAATCGGGAGATCCATCTGCTGATGCATTCAAAGGATGTGGGGCACTCCTTCTATGTGCCGGAATTGCGAGTGCAGCAGGACTTCGTCCCGGGATTGGACGTCTCGATTCATTTCACGGCGACGAAAACCGGCAAGTACGAAATCGTGTGTACCCAGCTTTGTGGCCTCGGGCACTACAACATGAAGGCGTATCTCGAGGTGATGTCTCAGGAAGATTACGATAACTGGCTTAAACAGCAGGCGGCGCTGCAGTAGCTGTCATCAGAGCAGCATTGGGACAATACATCTCGTGAGGTGAGAGCAATGCACGATATGTCGGCACATGCGGCGGCTCACGGAGCCCCCACCAGCTTCATTCGGGAGCACGTCTTCAGTACTGATCATAAGGTCATCGGCAAGCAGTATTACGCGCTGGCCTTGCTTGCCGCCCTGGTCGGCATGTTCCTTTCCTGGCTGATGCGCATCCATCTGGGATTCGGCAGTTACGCGATACCAGGGTTGCACCTGCTCTCCAAAACCGGCGCGCCGGGCGATGTGATGACGCCGGAATATTACCTGCAGCTAATGACCATGCACGGTACGATCATGGTCTTTTTTGTGCTCACCACGGCGCCGTTTGCAGCGTTCGGCAATTTCTTTCTGCCTATTCAGGTGGGCGCGGAAGACATGCCGTTTCCGCATTTCAACATGATGTCGTTCTGGGTTACGTTTGTGGGCTTCCTGTTTCTGGTTGCATCGTTTTTTACGGGCACGGGGCCGACCCTGGGAGGATGGACACAATATGCGCCGTTGAGCGCTATCGGTGACGTCGGCGGCCCGGGCCAGGGTCTGGGTGTGGTGCTTTGGGCAACTTCGATTGGGATTTTCTGCATTGGCCAACTGCTGGGTTCGTTGAATTTCATCACCACCACGCTCGACATGCGCTGCAAAGGCATGTCACTGATGCGGCTCCCACTCACCGCGTGGGGCTGGTTCATTACCTCGATCATGGGCTTGACGGCATTTGCGGTGCTGATGCCGGCCTGCATCCTGCTCATTCTGGATCACGTTGCCGGAACCAGTTTCTTCGTGCCCTCAAACTTGGTGATCAATGACCAGGTGCTGCAGCACTCTGGCGGATCCACTCTGCTATGGCAGCATCTGTTCTGGTTCTTCGGACATCCGGAGGTCTACATCGCAATCGTGCCCGGGATGGGCATCGTCTCCCACATTCTCGTTACGAACATGCGCCGTCCGATGCTCAGCCACAGGGTGCTCATTTATTCCATGGGAGCCCTGGCCGTGCTCAGCTACATGGTTTATGGGCACCACATGTTTGTGAGCGGGATGAATCCCGTCTCCTCGCTGGCGTTTTCCTTTCCCACGCTGGTGATTACGATTCCGTCCACGATCATCGTGCTCATCTGGCTGGGCAGTCTGTATGGGGCGAAGCTGCGGATCAATTCGGCGTCGCTATTCTCGCTGGCGTTCGTTTCGATGTTCATCAGCGGCGGCGTGAGCGGCTTTTTCCTGGCTCAGCCTTCGATCGACATCATGTTGCACGCCACCTACTTTGTCGTGGGCCACTTCCACCTGGTGATGGGAGTCGCGGCCATGTTCGGCATCTTCGCTGGGACTTACTTCTGGTTCCCGAAGATGACGGGACGCATGATGAACGAGACTTTGGGCAGGGTTCACTTCTGGATGAGCTTCGTGGGCGCGTACTGCATTTTTATGCCGTTCCACTATCTCGGAATCGCCGGCAACGTGCGCCGCTACCAGGCCTTTACCGACGATTATCTGATTCCGCTGATTCCCGTGCATAAGTTCATCACGATTGCGGCGCTGTTCACTGGCTTCGCCCAATTGATTTTCGTTTACAACCTGATCCACAGCCGCTTCTGGGGCGCAACTCCGCCGAACGACAATCCGTGGGAAGGCACGTCGCTGGAATGGAGTACGGCCACGCCGCCGCCCCACAACAACTTTGGCGACAAGATGCCGGTGGTTTACCACGATCCTTATCAGTACAGCGTTGAGGGTGCCAGCAGCGATTACGTGATGCAGACCTCGCCGGAAAAAATTAACAACCCTGACGAAGAGAAGTAAACGAAGAGAAGTAACTTGCAAGCCGGGAGCGGAATTTTCAGCAAGGGAGTGTGAGCAGTATGGCGACCACGGTCCACGAACCGCCGCAGATCGAGCCCGAACGCTTACCGAGCCACGGTTCCGGCAATGGGGGCTGGCGGAATCTGGTTCCGGCCAGCGGAGATCTGCGCCGGGTGAAGGACTCCTCTCCGCCTCCCGCGAGTACTGGCATCTGGGTAATCCTGGCGTCCATCACGATGAGCTTTGCCGCCTTCACCAGTGCTTTGATCGTTCGTCAGGGGGGTGCGACGGATTGGCGGCACTTCACTTTACCCCCTGTGCTTTACATGAACACTCTGGTGATCATCGCCAGCAGCATTACTCTCGAAATGTCGCGCCGCCGGGTCGCAGCTTTTATGGGAGGCGTGCAGGATGAAAATCGCAGCGCCAGTCCGGCGCGCTGGCTTTATGTGACCCTGTTTTTAGGACTGCTCTTTGTGGCCGGGCAGACCTTTGCCTGGATGCAACTCAGGTCGCAGGGATTCGGACTCGCCAGCAATGTGAGCTACTCGTTTTTCTATGTGCTGACCGTAGCCCACGCGCTGCACGTGTTCGGCGGCCTCGGCGGGCTGGTCCGCGTGATCGCGAAACTGCATAACGGCGTGCTGCGACGGAGTACTTTGGACGCCACCTCGCGCTACTGGCATTTCATGGGCGCGCTGTGGTTGTATCTGCTTTTGCTGCTGTGGATGAAGCTCTGAACAACGAAGCTCGAACCCAGTCAAAGGTAGGAGGCAACGTGAGCCAAGCGGATCTTTCAATTCACGGGCAGGTGTCGCGAACAAGCGCGACGGAGATAATGACCGCGCCCGCATTCTCAGTCGCCGCCAAGAAAATGGCGATGTGGCTGTTCATCATCGCAGACAGCGCCACCTTTGCCGGATGTCTGGTCGCCTACGGATTTATACGCAACGCCACTCCCGATTGGCCGCGACCTTTTCATAGCATCACCAACGTCGCAATCATGACGCTGATTCTGCTCACCAGCAGCTTGACCATGCTCATTGGTGTGCAATCGGCCGACACAGGCGACAAGGCCAAGGCCTTCCGCTGGACCATGATCACAGCAGTTCTCGGAATCCTTTTTGCGGTGCTCCACATTCGCGAATGGATGGGAATGATCGGGGAAGGAGTGACCCTGTTCCATAATCCCTGGGGCACGCCTTTGTTCGGTTCGTTGTTTTTCAGCATCACCGGCTTGCATCTGCTCCACGTAACCGGCGGCGTCGTCGCTCTGATAGCCGTGGGGCTGAAATATCAGGGCGGACGCTACAACGCCGACGACCTCGAGATCACCGGACTCTATTGGCATTTCGTGGATCTGGTTTGGATGTTCGTGGTGCCGCTGGTCTATCTCTTGAATTTAGCTCACTAAGACGAAAAGAAGCTGGAGCACATCATGATGACTACCGCCGAAGCACAAAAGACGGGTGGAATGGGAAAAGACTTGATCGTTTACGCCTGCATTCTGGCGCTGGCCGGGATCCAGTTCATCATCGCGTATCAGGATATCAGCGCGTCCCAGATGTTTGTTCGCATGCTGATCGTCGCTATCGTCGAGGCTGCCCTGGCGCTTTTGTTCTTCATGCACCTGTGGGACAATCGCGGACTAAAATGGTTTGTCTTGATTTTCACGGTTGCGGTGATTCTGGGAATGCAGTACGGATGGACCGACAGCTTTCGCCTGGTAGAGGGCGTACCATGGGCGAACTAGCCTGAGCCGAAAGGCTTGGTGCGGCAGCACTCCGCAAGAAGGGAACCATGAAGAGTTCGAGATCACTCTGGATTTTGGGCATCGCTCTGGTGGGACTGATCATCCTGCTGGCGCCTGTTCCGGCCTTTGCCCAGAGCTGTGCGCTTTGCTATACGCAAGCCGCGTCCTCGGGCTCGCGAATGATTCAGGCCCTGCGCAGCGGAATCCTGATCCTGATCGCTCCCCCAACCTTCATGACCGCCGGCATGATTTTCGTCTGCTATCGCAAACGCAATCAAACTCGAAATGATGACGGCGGCGAATCAGACCGCAAGTGGAAGAAGAACGATCCTTCCGACGATACGCCGTCCAAGGATTGGTAGGGAGTTTCGGCGGCACCGCGTATTAACCGCTGTAGGCAAGCTCCTTGGCGCGTTGCGTGGCTTTCACTACCGCCTTGATCAAGGTCACGCGCAATTTTCCCTCTTCCAACTCCATGATCCCGTCGATGGTGCAGCCGGCCGGAGTTGTTACTGCGTCTTTTAACAGCGCGGGATGATCGCCAGTCTCCAGCACAACTTTGGCAGCGCCCATTGTGGTTTGGGCTGCCAGGAGTGTGGCCACATCGCGGGGCAGGCCTACCTTTACCCCGGCTTCCGCCAATGACTCCAGGATAATGTAGATAAATGCCGGGCCGCTGGCGGAAAGACCGGTGACGGCGTCCATGTGCTTTTCATCCACCACGACCGTTCTTCCCACTACATCGAACAACGAGCAGGCCAGCGCGATCTCTTCCTGCGAGACGTGGCTGCCTTTGCAAAGGCCCGTCATCCCGGCTCCCAAGGCACAGGGAGTGTTGGGCATGGCCCGCACCACGGCGGTCTTCACGCCAAGGACGCTTTCAATCTGGCTGGTGGAGACCGAAGCCGCCACTGAGATCACGAGCTGGCCGGGAGAAATGTGCGGACGGATTTCCTCCAGAACTTCCTGCACGGTCTGCGGCTTCACGCAAATGAAAATGATGTCCGCGCCCTGCACGGCCTTGGCGTTGTCGGTGCCAACCTCGATGCGGAGTTTTTCCGCGAGGCGGAAGGCGCGGTCGGAATGCCGCACCGTGGCCCGCGTCAGCTCTTTCGACAGCAATCCTTCCCGCAGCAACGCCTGCAAGATTATTCCCCCGAGCTTTCCCGCTCCGAGGACAGCTACTTTCTTGTTGGACAAAGTGATCGCCATGCAAAACCTGCCTTTCGCTGTGACAGTTTTATATCATTTTATTAGGTGGCGCAGGATAGAAGGTTGCGCGACGTAGCGGATCCGAGATTGGCGCAGCTGGCTGGCTATGGCCGCATGCGGTAGTGTGCAGTTTGATTGTCATCCTGAGCAAGCGTTCTTTGCGCAGCGAAGGATCTGGTCGAGCCGCGCGAAGCGTCGCGCTCTTTGCGACGCAATAATCGCGCGTTTGGCTCGCTTCCTTTTCAAAGTGCATCGCTACCGCCGCGTGCGGTGGCGTTGACCCCGCTCCCTCGGCCCTGCTACCGTCATATGTTTGCCCTACGGAACGTGCTCCGTCCTTGCGGGCGGCAAACTATCGAGCTGGATCGTTGGCTCGATCGTTTATTGGGATATTTCTGGAGCTGGGATCTATTTTCGTCTTCACGGAGAGTCATCATGCCTGCCATCAAATTTCGCGGTGTCGATTTCATTCAGTTTGATTCGCTGCTCACTGAAGAGGAGCGCCTGGTCCGCGACACTACGCGCCAGTTCATCGAAGACAACCTTATCCCGATCATCGAAGAGTGCAACCGCGCCGGCCGGTTTCCGCGTGAACTGGTCAAGCCCATGGCCGATCTCGGCTTCTTCGGCGCGTCGCTTAAGGGATACGGCTGCGCCGGCATGGGCAACGTCGAATATGGACTGATGACGCAGGAACTGGAACGCGGCGATTCCGGCGTGCGCAGCTTCGTCAGCGTACAGTCGGGTCTCGTGATGTTTCCAATTTATGCCTTCGGCAGCGAGGAGCAGAAGCAGACTTGGCTGCCTGCCATGCAGAAAGGCGAAAAGCTGGGCTGCTTCGGGCTTACCGAGCCTGGCTTCGGCTCCAATCCCGGCGGCATGCGCACGCGCGCCCGTAAGGTTGGCAACGAGTACGTTCTTAACGGCGAGAAGATGTGGATCACCTCCGGCACCATCGCCGACGTGGCCGTGATCTGGGCCAAGGTGGAAAACGAAAACGACAAGATTCGCGGCTTCCTCGTCGAAAAAGACCGGCCCGGTTTCACATCGGACGACATTCACGGGAAGTGGTCGCTGCGCGCCTCGGTCACTTCGGGGCTCTCGTTGCAAGACGTTCACATCCCCGAGTCGAACCTGCTGCCAAAGAGCGACGGGCTGAAGTCTCCGTTGATGTGTTTGAATCAGGCACGCTACGGCATTGCCTGGGGCGCGATCGGTGCGGCCATGTCCTGCTACGACTGCGCGTTGCAGTATGCGATCCTGCGCAAGCAGTGGCGCGACCAGCCCATCGCCTCGCACCAGCTCGTGCAGGATAAGCTCACCTGGATGATCAGCGAAATCACCAAAGCGCAACTGTTAGTGCTGCAGGTCGGGCGACTGAAAGATGCGGGCACGGTGGAGCACCAGCACATCTCGATGGCCAAGCGCAACAACGTCTGGATGGCCCTCGAGTGCGCCCGCCTCTCGCGCGACATCCTCGGCGCCAACGGTGTCGCCGACGACTACCCGATCATGCGCCACATGATGAACCTGGAATCGGTGAAGACGTATGAAGGCACGCACGACGTGCACTCGCTGATTATTGGGCAGAGCGTTACGGGGATTGACGCTTTCTGATTTCGCGGGTAACAATCTCTACGCCGTAGGCTTCTCGCGCGGTGGCTCGACCGCCAGAAACTCCTGCGCAAAGCGCGGACTATAATTCTCCAGCAACGCCCGCACGCGCTCCGGATCGTTCGACCGCAAAACCAACCCCGCGTGGTGATGCTTCTTGATTCGCAGGAACACTTCCGGATCGTTGTATCCCGAAGTGTCGGGATTCTCCTGCCGCGCCAGCGAAATAATCACTCCCGCGTACTCCTCGCGCACGGGAGGAAGCTGGTAATCTCCATGTTCTCCCGCGATTTCAATGCGGGCCCACTCCCGCCATAGATTAATGCCGGTCGCCGCTTCGACCATCTCGTTGATGTAAGCGCCGCCTACGCGCGCCGCGCATTCCAGAAAATAGAAATGCCCGTCGGCATGCGCCTGAATGAATTCCGCATGGGCCACGCCCCGCACCAGTCCCAACGCCGCAATCAAGTCCCGGTTGATCTCGCGCAGACCTGCGTCCGCTTCGCTGCCTCGCGGTATCACGCAGGTGGTGAAGATTCCGCCGCCCTGGGCCACGTTCATGGGCGGCTTGCCGTACTTGCTGACGTTGGCAAAGACGACCTCGTTTTCGGAAACTACGGAATCCACGTGGTAGACCTCGCCCGGAACAAATCTTTCCAGCAGGAACGACGACTGCTTGTCCCCCAGTTGCTCCAGCACGGGCCACAACTCCTCGGCCGCGTGAATCTTCTTGATCCCGATTGCCGACGCCTCCTGCCGCGGCTTGAGCACCCATGGCCCAGGAACATGTTCAAGGTAATAGCGGATGTCGTCATGATTGAGGACCGGGACAAAATCGGGCACGCGCACGCCATGATCGAGCGCCTTCATCCGCATGGCCAGCTTGTCGCGGAAATAGCGCATCGTGGTCAGGCCCATGCCGGGCACGCGCAGGTGCTCGCGCAGGGTCGCGGCGGTCTCCATGTCGTATTCGTCGAGTGCGACGATGCGGTCAATCTTTTGGGTACGCGTGAGGTGCGTCACCGCCTGCACAATGTCGGCGAGAGGAATTTCGGCCGGAAGATAGAATGTGTCGTCCAGGCTTTCCCGCGGCCAGTCGGCATCGCTCAGCTTCTCCGCCGTAAGCAGGAGCACACGGCAGCCCCGGCGCTTGCACTCGCGCATGAACTCCTGTCCCTTTTCGTAGGTGGTGATGCACAGGAAGGTTAGCGGGCGGCCATCGGGCATAGCGTTCATCTTTGTAGCAGGCTGCGAGGATACCACGGTCCCAGGCGGGATGCGGATCAATTATTCGAATTGGCGTCGCCCGGATCGCGAGTGCAGACGCCGGTTATGACTGCAAGCTCTGATAAACTGTCGGCAGTGCCGGACGCAGCCGAGCTTCGCAAGATCACCCGCAGGAACACCGCGCCCTGGTGGGGACTTCTGCTGGCCGTCTGCGCTATCGGTTGCAATGCCGGATTCTTTGTGAGTATCCCCTGGCAGGGCGCGATTGCCTGGCTGAGCCTGTTGCTCGCCGCCATGGCGTTGGTATTTCTCGCGGTCGGCTTGTGGCGAGCCTATGGGCAGGCGCGCGTTTATGGCGGTAGAGTGTTGAGCGTTGTGCTCGCCGTAATTGCCCTGGTCCCCGTCGGGCTCTCCGCCGTCGGTTTCGTCGCAACGCGTAAACTGCCTAGCGCAACCGCCGCGCCGCAGGTCGGGCAGAAGGTTCCGGATTTCACCCTTCCCGATACTTCCGGAAAGCCGGTGTCACTGGACCAGCTTCTCGCTCCCGCTTCACCTGGATCCCAGCCTCCCAAGGCAGTACTGCTGATTTTCTATCGCGGCTACTGGTGACCTTTTTGCAACCTCGAGTTACGAGGAGTCGAGAAGCGGCTGGCGGATTTTGAAGCGGCTGGCGTGCGCCCGGTAGCCATCAGCGTCGACCCACCCGATGTCTCGCGTAATCTCGCCAGCAAGTCTGGGTACACCTTCCCGATCCTTTCCGATCCGGACGCCGCAGTGATTCGCCGCTATCACATCCTGCATGCGGCAGGTGCCCCGGACGAGCACGACATCGCACGTCCAGCAGAATTTCTGGTCGACTCCTCCAACACCGTTCGCTGGGCCAACTTCACGGAAGACATTCGCGTCCGTGCTCGCGCGGACAAGATGCTGGCCGCCGCCAGCCGCTTGCCCTAGGCAGCGGTTTAGCTCGAGTTACCCTCCCCATCGGCGTATTTCCATCTTCTGGCGGTTGGGGTATATTCTCAACCCGGCGGACAACCGCTTCTCAACTCTGGTCGGAGGCTCTTATGGCAACGCAAACTCGTCCTGATGGCAAGGCTCGCAGTTTTGGGGAAAACATTGAAAGCGACCTGGCGTCGCGGTTTCTGCGTGTGGTCGAAGTGGCTGCGATTGCTTCGGCCCGCACCATGGGCCAGGGTGAGCGCAAGCTCTCCGACCAGGTGGCCACCGAGGCGATGCGGCAGACCATGGACTCCATTCCCATGCGGGGGACGATCGTCATCGGCGAAGGTGAGCGCGACGAAGCGCCCATGCTCTACATCGGTGAGAAAGTCGGCGCCGAGTTTCCCGACGGCAGTGAGGTCCCGGAGGTCGATATTGCGGTGGATCCTCTAGAAGGCACTAATCTCTGCGCCACCGGCGCGCCCGGGTCGATCACCGTGTTAGCCGCGTCTGAGCGCGGCGGCCTGCTCCACGCTCCCGACTGTTACATGGAAAAAATTGTCGTCGGACCGTCCTGCAAGAACGCCGTCGAACTCGACGCGCCTGTCGCCGACAACCTGAAGAACATCGCGAAAAGAATGGAGCGCGACGTGGAGGACCTGGTCGTGATCGTGCTCGATCGCCCGCGCCACGAAAAGCTGATTGCCGATATTCGCGCCGCCGGCGCCCGCATCCGGCTGATCGGCGACGGCGACCTTTCGGCGGGCATCGCCGCCGCAGTCATCGGCACCGGTGTGCACGCCGTCATGGGATCGGGAGGTGCGCCGGAAGGCGTGATCACCGCCGCTGCCATCCGCTGCCTGAACGGCTACATGCTTGGACGCCTGGTGGTGAAGCCCGACCAGGAAGAACGCCTCGCCCGCATGGGGGTGAAAGACAAGAACAAGATCTACGAAGCCGAGGATCTCGCTCCCGGCAAGCAACTCATCTTCGCCGCCACCGGCGTCACCGAAGGGGCCCTGCTCAAGGGCGTCCGCTTCTTCGGCGAAGGCACGCGAACTTCATCGGTCATCCTCACGCTGCTCACCGGCAAAGTGCGCTTCATCGAGAGCATCCACCTGGAGAAAGGTCCGGATGTGAAGGTGAGGTTTATGTAGGATCGTTCGCAGCTATTTCAGATACTCCTTCTTTACATCGTCTGGAACCTTGGGTTCCGGCGGAAAGTCCTGCGACCAGCCTTTGAATAGCGCCACCGTTTGTTCGGAGCGGCGGGTGCCGTCATGCAGTGCGATCTTGTGCGGCTTGCCTGCCTGGTAACCTTCCCACAGCGAAACGCCCGCGTAGGCGCCGTCTTTGCGGAGGATGTAGTAGGTCATGTCGACGAACCGCAGCCTGCTCATGTCGCTGTTGTAGTTGCGCACGATGCGCTTGAGCGCGTCCGTGCCCGCTTCCTGCGGGGACATTCCGTGGCGCATGTTCTCGACAATCGTGTGCGCGCCCGCGACCTTGATGTTCTCTTCGCCGCTGCCGGTCGCTCCGGCCGAGCCTACGTCCTGATCGGTGTAGCAGCCGGCGCCGATGATGGGCGAATCGCCGCAGCGGCCGGGAAGTTTGAAGCCGAGTCCGCTGGTGGTGGTGCAGCCTGAGATTTCACCTTTCTCGTTCAGCGCGGAGCAGTGAATCGTGCCGGTCGGCGGGAACAGCACTTTGTGGATGGCATCGCGGCGCAACTCGGGAGCGATGCCCAGGCTCGCGGCGTGTTCTTCGAGACGGCGGTAGCGCTCTTGCCACGATCGTGACTGCGGTTTGCCGTCACTCGGTTTCGTGTCGGGAGGCTGCCAGTGCGGGTCGGCGAGTCCCGGTCCCCACCAATCTTCGTTGGAGTGATACTCCTTCCACAGCAGCCAGATCTTGCGGGAGTGGTCGGTGAGCAGGTTCTCGCGCGGAAAGCCGACGGCGACGGCGAAGCGCTCTGCGCCTTCGCCGACCAGCATGACGTGTCCGGTGTGCTCGAAGACGGCCTTTGAGACCAGCGAGACGTTCTTGATGTTGCGCACGGCTCCGACGGAGCCGGCGCGGCGCGTGGGTCCGTGCATGCAGCAGGCGTCGAGTTCGACCACACCTTCTTCGTTGGGAATTCCGCCGAGGCCGACGCTTGTGTCGTTGGGATCGTCTTCCGGTCCCTTGACTACCTTGAGCGCGGCGTCGAGTGTGTCTCCGCCGCTTTTCAGGAAGGCGAATGCATCGTCGAGATAGTTGAAGCCGTTGTAGGCGCTGATGATGATGGGGCGCTTGTACGATCCGGATTGAGTGTCGTGTTCTTGCGCTGGCTTTGAGTCTTCGGCTTGGGCTCGCGAACCTACTCCGGCAGCGACTGCTCCTAGAACGGACGTCTTCACGAAATCACGGCGCGAGAATGGCATGAGTTCCTCCCTGCTGGAAGCGGGAAGCATATCACGCCGGGTGCGGCTTCGGGTTGCCTCGGCAGGTCAGACCGGCGTATCGAAAAAAATTGGAGATCGAATCCGCTTAATTCTCTGGAATCAATGACTTGCGTAGACTCGATCCGACTTGAATTCGGCTAAAATATTGATTCCAGGGAGCTTGTCCGTAAAATCTTGGGGACAAAGGAGTTAGGTGCATCCGCATGGCTTTGCCTAAAAAGCCTAGAAATGAGAGGGGTTTTTGGGCAGAGTAAAGAGTTTTTGGGCAGAGTGGGTACAATGTGTCTAGCCCACTTCGAGACATACGGAATGCGTTTCGTGTTGAATTACAGCGGCCCTTTACCTTCAAACGGCGACAGCCAAGACAAACATCGCATTCGCCAAGCCTTGCTTCCGCAACTAAGACAGCAGTGGAGCATAGAGCCGCCGTTGCGTAATTTGGCACAGAGAACAGAAACGGTTGGCGGACCAACAGGCTTGCAGCGGTTGGGGCGAAAGTTTTCGCGAGGCTCGTTTGAATTCGTACCGCTGGTAATGCGTGAATACGATCTTGTAGCTTATTTGGAAGTCGTACTTCAGCGGCACGAGCGTCCGGGGTCAGTGCTTCAGTCTGGCGGGGATATGGATAATAGGCTTAAGACTTTGTTCGATAGTCTAAGTATTCCGGTCCACGATAATCAAATAGAGGGATTGACGCCCGGTCTGAACGAGAATCCGTTTTATTGTCTCTTGGAAGACGATTCGCTGGTAACAGGTTTGGAAGTCCGAACGGAACGGCTGCTAGAGCCGCTTTCTAATCCCACGGATGTGCGTTTGAGTATTACCGCTATTGTTAGGCCAACCCAAGTGACGGTTCAGAATCTCTCGTTTCTTGGCGGTTTTTTATAAGTTTCATTGCACTGTCGGTTGACTCCAGAACACAGGGTCAATCCCTAATTCGTACATTTCGTGAATCAGCACAACCAAGTTGTGACAGAGCACCTTGCACAGTGTTTCATTAGTCATCGCAACGTCAGTCTTGCTTCGCAACGAATCTCCAAACTTGCGTTTCATCATGCTAAACGTGGATTCAACGTTGCTGCGTTTGTGGTAGTGCTGTAGGAATTCCTGCTTGCGGAAATTGAAATAGTGGTACATCTCGGCCCACTTCCCGCCGCCCTGCCCCGTATGGTTTTCAGGGAACGAAATGAACGGAACAGCACCTAGACGGGCAACTGACTCGTAATTGGCTTTACTCGCGTAGCCCTTGTCCGCTGAGACTTCGCGCATCGTGAAGTTCAGGGCTGTGGTATTCGCCAGAGCGGGAAGCATCTTAGAATCCGCCGCGTGTTGGCCGTGAATCTCGACAGCGGTAACAATATTTTAGTCTTGGTGCCGACCATCAGGTGACACTTAATCCAATCGGCTTTGGTTTTTTCCACACCGTACTTGTGATCGTACCAACGGGTGTAGCGGGAAGTCATAAAGCCCGATGAATCGGCGGCGAAGTTGGTTTCTACGGCTTGCAGCGGCAAACTGCTTTCAGTAATCAGGTTCTTAAGCAGCGGCGTAAGTTCGGGATTCTCAAGGTAATTGATGACGCTGTTGTAGTGCGGAACCTTGGCAATGAATCCCTTGCTCTGTGCTTCCCGAAGATCGCTCATAAAACGGCGGGCGCTAACGGTCGAATAGACTTTGAATGTGACGCTGAAAATCGCGTCCGACAGCGGGAGACTTGGCCGACCGTTCTTATTGACTTGCGGCCCTAGGGGAATCCCGTTGCACAGGTCAGCCAAGAGCGTCTGAAACTTGTCTTTCTCGTTCGTCTGGGCTTCGTTGTACGCGGCCCATGCTTGAGGATATGTCGTCTGCTGCGTTGCAGAGACGGTGAGGCTTTCAGTTACGGTCACAGAACCATCCGAGTTTTGTTCGCGACGACTAACAAAAGTGGCTGCGAAACAGAGATTGGAGCGCGACCCCGCCGCCCGCGAATGGGTTAGGAAAATGGATGCGCTACTTATCGAGTGTAGTGATATAGCTCAATAAACTGGCATTTCGGGCACTGATAAACCGATACTGGAATGCCAATTTCCGTACTCATTGCTTCAGTTCCACGGTTCTTTTTCTCGTCTTTCATGGTCGGAAGGCCGCACACGAATTCCGCTGTTTTCATGGGCGTTTTGCACTTCGGGCAAATTTTCTTGTCTGACATGGCTTCCTCGGTGGGCGGCTCAACTCGTCTAGTCACACTTCTCCCACCACAGATGAGTGGTTCCGTCTGTCATCGTGTGACTGAATTGTGCGTATTCCGTTGCTCCCTGCCACTTGTAAGCACCTGTAGGACTTCCGGCTACCCCGTGTTCGGCACAAGTAGCAGTAGTCGGGCAGTCTGCCACAGATGCTAGACAGAAGCAGAGCGAGAGAACGAGCGCGGCGAGTATCCGTTTCATACAGTTCTCCGCAGGGTGCGGCTTGATAGGCCAACTACGCCACACCCAAAATGCTGGCGCGGCAGTTCAGTGATAGTGCGCTTCGTTCTGTGCTTATCAGTCGCTTGCGCTTTCGCGTTTCCGGTTCTTGTCACGAGCCACAGGCGCAGGCCGGGGATTGCCGCGCCAGCGGGAGAAATCATACCCTCTTCGTGTTACTTTTAGGAGATTCGCTTTGTCCTCCGCGCCTGTTCCACCCGCCGATATGACTGTTCCTGAGTTTTGTAGATTGCTTGGGTCAGCGCTTCAAGGGCATCGGGATGCTGCAATAGAACGTCAAGACTGGATACGAGCGAAGGTTCGGAAATGGGCCTATGAGAACGGAATCCCTCTAGCTCGCCCTTACACTCCCGCTGAAGCGCTGCATACGCCGATACCTTCTGCTGAGGGCTTGATGTCTCTTGAAGAGAGACTTGAGCGACTTCATTCTCAAGGCAAAGCCACTCAATAGCCTTGATTAGTGCCTGTAACTCAGTGAGTTTGTTCGCCATAAATAACCTCTGAGGGCATTATGGCAGAATCGCAGTCTTGGGGTTTTTGGGCAGGAGTAGAAGTTTATGGGCAGGAGCGGGTTGTTAGGCAAAGCCCATCCGCATCCCGTAAGTTATTTAGAATCAGTGAGGCTATTTCTGTTGGGACTGAAAACAGCCGGACTTCAGCGGCAAAACCTTGTGGGGGAAGGACTTAGGCCACGCTCTATTCAGTTTTCAATGAACTGTTTCTTACTGCCTGTGCAGGGGCAATGATGAACGAATTTGGGACGAGTCGCAAGGTCAGATGTCACAATGGGCATGTGGAAGAAAATGCGGCCCCTGCTCGTTGAGGATCGCCCCTTGAATAGCATAAGGAAAAAGCCCCACTTCTCGCAAAGAACGCGAGAAATGGGGCACCCGGCGAATTTGCGGCACGAGTGGAACTCATGCCCTTCCCGATCTTGTTTCTAGGCGGCGAGGAGATCAATATCCTAATGGTGTCGGCATTCGCGTATCCCACCCTTGCGCAAAGAACGCGCAAGGATGGGGCACCCATCTTTCAGTGATTCATACGCACTTGTAATCAGCCGCTGGCGGCGCCCCGGTAGCGGCCTACCGGGCCTTCGCGGCCCAGGGATGGATGCGCCGGGGCTTCGGTGATGGAGCGCACATTATTGTTTCTGCTCGGAGCGGAAGCGTAACAGGGCGGCTATGTTTCCGACTTTGTCGAACTCGGGATCGTCTTTGACATAGAACAGCTCTATGTCGTGGCGGATCACCCAGGGCAGGATCGCTTCGCTTACATCCACGACCTCGCGGGTCTGGCGGCCGCAGACTGGACAGAAGCTTACCAGGTGGGCGTCGAGGTGGCCGCAGCCGGAGCACTCGACGGCTTGCGAGTGATAATTTTGCCCCAGGAGCAGGGTTTGCACTTCGCCTAATTCAAGCGAGTGGAGCACACGGCGCAATCCGGTGACTCCGCGGGCGTTGTGGCGGGCCTGGTTGAGAGTTTCGCGAAGCACTTCCTGACAGCGGCGCTGCTGCGCGTCGGCGAAAATCTTTTCGGCCTGCGAACGGATTTCTTCGTTGCTCACGTGAGCAAGCTCGGCGGAAAACCGGCCGAGCAACTTCTGCTTGGCATAGGAATGCAGTTGCGGCTCGAACTGCGACCAGTGAGTGTCCTGGCAGCCCAGGATCCACATATCGAACATGTTTTTGTCTTTTTCTCAAACGCGTCTTTGAGGAACTCGGCGATGAACTTGAAATGGTGGAGGGCATCGTCGGCGACGCGGCGCTCGGCGTGGCCTGCATCGTAGCCGCCGAAGCCGTCGCCACGGCCGCGGCGGGTCAGGGGATGGAAGAAATCCATACGTTCGGTGAGTTCGCCCAGGCGCAGATCGAACAGGCGAGCGCGATGGCGATCGACGAGGACGATGCCGAGGCGGGGAAATGCTCCCAGCAATTGGGCGAGGGGCTTGAGGTGGAAATGCCGATCGACGACGAGCTGGGTGGCGCTCAGTTGCGCCGGCAGATCGTACTCACGCCAGAAACCCTGCGCCGAGCAGGCGAATATCGCCTTGGCGCGCGAGCCGTTGCCTCGCATGCCGTGGCTGCGCAGATCATGCGACAGGCGCACGATGCGGTCAAGATCGGCGCGGGCCGACTCAATCTTATCTTTACTCGTGCTTTTAGTTTCCAACTGGCGCAAAGCTTCCCGCGCCAGATCTTTGGTAAGGATCGCTTCTTCCTTGTGAGCTTTGTTGCGGGGCGCTGAGGGCTGAAAGTAGAAACTCAGAGCGCAGCCTGCCGGATCTTCAAATTGGGCTAGTTCGTGGATCTGTTCCCGAGTAATCATTCGCGGTCCTACTCTCTCATCTGCATTTGGAATTGAATTTACGCGGTCCCGGTGGGGGCGAATCGCCCCTTGAAGTGGCGGACGAGGCTGGGCGATTGGCGCAGGTGATCGCGAGCGGCGGAAATGGAACTTAATACAAGCTCCGGCGGGGTCCCGGTGATGGCGGAGATTTCGTCGACGCCGAAGCCTTCGATGGCGTGCAGGATGAAAGCCTCGCGATGGGCGGGAATCACGTCGCGCAGAGCGGAGGCGATGAGGCGCATCATTTCGTCCGAGCCCACGATCTGCTCGGGCGTGGCCACGCGGCCGTCGGCGATGATGGTTTCTTCGGTGATGGCTTCGTCGGGCTGATGGAACTGCAGTTCGGCTTCGTCGCTGGCCTTGACGTTTTGCTTGCGGGCAGAATCTTCCAGGTGCACGGCGCCGCCGTTGGTGCCATCGGGGCGCGAGAGTTCATCGAGAGCGCGCATGGCGAGGCGGTAGAGCCAGGGCTCGAGCGCGAGGCGCTCGGGTTTTTCCTGGGCGTCGCCGAGCGCGGCGGCGATGGTTTCGTCAATCACTTCGTTCAAGGTGATGCAATCGGGCTCAATGAAATCGGCGGCTTCGCGGAAATAGATTTCGCGTTCCACAAAGCGTTCCAGGCGGGAGAGATTTACATTCACGTAAGAGCGCACGTCGTCGGAGGAAACCGTTGCCGGGAACACCGCGGCCAGCGTCTGCTCGAAGGGCACGGAAGCATTGCGCCGGGCCGGGGCATCCTTTTGACGGCGCGTCCATTTGTGCGTGGAACGCAACAGGTCCTTGTGTTTGTTGACCTGCTGCAGCAGATCTTCGAACGCGGTCTTTACCGCGGCTGCGGCGGTTGAGGCTTTGGCCTGAACGGCCATCTGTCCCGAGGGCAGGCGCAGGTTGAGGGACACGCTGGTGCCTTCGCGGGCGGAAATTTCCTCGACCATGCCTTTCAGGTGAATCAGTTCGGGACGGAAAACCTGCAGGCGTTTTCGCAGTTTTTCGACTTGATGTTGAATGTCTTTTTCTACGGCGGGAGTTTTATGAAGGCGGTAACTGATGTGGACGTTCATTAGCACCTCGGGTATCGAACGAAATAGCGCAACCCAGTGCTTGCTAGGAAAATTGTACACCCGCGGGAACAATGCAAAACTGAAATTGCAAGTCGATTTTCCGGGGGCTACAGTTTTGGCAGTATGTGCCGAGCCGGGAGTCTTAGTACAGGCTTATTTGCAGCCTGTCGCGGTGCGAGATATGATCCGAGCACCCATGACCCGGACACACATCCTACTCGTTGTATTTCTGGTTGCTGTTGCCTCCGCTCAGGCTCCTTCATCCAGAGAAGTCGAGGCCGCCTATCCCGATGCGCACGCGCTGTATCTGGATCTGCATCAGAATCCGGAGCTTTCCACGCACGAGGTGCAAACCGCGGCGAAGCTGGCGGGACGGCTGCGGGGTTTCGGCTATGACGTGACTGAACACGTTGGGGGAACGGGGATTGTTGCCATTTTGAAGAATGGTGCAGGGCCGACCGTGATGTTGCGAACGGAACTTGATGCGCTGCCCGTGGAAGAGAAGACAGGTCTGGCTTACGCGAGCAAAGTCCGCATCAAAGATGATGCGGGACACGATGTTCCGGTCATGCACGCCTGCGGACACGACCTGCACATGGCGTCGATCTTGGGCACAGCCGCGATCATGGCGCACAGCAAAGACACCTGGCACGGGACCCTGATGCTGATTGGACAGCCGGCGGAGGAGACGATTGGCGGCGCCAAGGGAATGATCGCCGCCGGTTTGCTGACTCGCTTCCCCAGGCCCGACGTGGCGGTGGCGATGCATGTAGGCAACCTGCTGCCGGCGGGGAAGGTTGGGATCACGCCGGGAGTTTTCAATACGAATGCGGACTCGCTGCGAATCACGATCTATGGCAAAGGCGGACATGGCGCGGCTCCGCACACGGCGATTGATCCCATTGTCATCGCCGCCCGGACGATTCTGGCGTTGCAGACGATTGCTTCCCGCGAGGTGAAGCCGGGGGAACTGGCGATCATCACGGTGGGCTACATTCACGCCGGGACGAAGAACAACATCATTCCGGACCAGGCTGAGTTGGGACTGACCGTGCGCACCAGGAACTCGGATGTACGCAAGCAAGTTCTTGCGGCCATCGAGCGCATCACCAAGGCGGAAGCTGAAGCGGCGGGCGCGCCGCGGCCGCCTTCGATTGAGCACTATGAAGGCGCGGATCTGGTTTATAACGATCCTGCGCTGGCCGAGCGGCTGAAGGGCGCGCTGGAAGCCGTGCTGGGCAAAGACAATGTTGTGGTGGAAGAACCGATCACGGCTTCGGAGGACTTTTCTTACTTTGTCGAACAGGGGATTCCGGGTTTCTATTTCACTCTGGGCGGCGCGGAGCCCGAGAAGTTCGCACAGGCAAAGGCTGCCGGGACGATGCTGCCGTCGAACCATTCTCCGCTGTTCGCGCCGGATGTGGATCCGGCGCTGCATACTGGGATTGCGGCGGAGGTGGCGGTGCTGCGGGGGTTGCTGAAGTGAAGGAAGCCAATCAGCGATTTGCGAGCGTCGAAATGTCGCCCAGACCGAGCAGTTTGACGTCAGCGGTGACTAGAGTGAGACGCAGGATTTGAGCAGTCGCCGCCAGAAATCTGTCCGCAGGGTCGTGATGGGACAATGGCAGGTTCCGCGCAGCGAGGGCGATCTCATGGGTCAAGGGCGCTTCCCGGAAAGAGGCTGTCGCTTCAGCGACCCACGTGCTAATATCTGCCGGCAACTCGATTCGGCCCTTGGCCTGCAGTGTCAGCGCTTCCCAGGTATTGATCGGAGAAAGCCAAAACTCATTCTCCGGATTCCTCAATTCCTGAATCACTCTTTTTCCCAACCGATTCGGTTGTTGTAGGCTCCACAACCAAATGTGGGTATCGAGGAGCAGCTTCAATCGCGCAATGCCTCCCAGTCGCTTTCTTCATTGGCGGGAGAAACAATATCTCCCACAATCTTCATCGTGTCCTTCATCGAGCCAATCCAATCCCCAGCAACCGCCTTGGGCGATGCGGGTATCACTTCGGCAACTGGCTTTCCGAAGCGCGTCACTAGAATCGGCTTCTTAGTCTTCTGCACCTGATCGAGCAGGGAAAGACACTTGGCCTTGAATTCAGAAATGGCGACCTCTTTCATTCAACTATTAGACCATAGTCATAGATAATGGTCAACTGGATTGACAAGGCGAAGTAGCCGCGATTAGCGGTGCTTTAGGGCTTCGAGTTCTTCCAGGGTTCTTGGCCAGTCCGATCCCAGGAGTCGGGACAGGCTGCGGTCGGCTAGAACTTTGCCGCCGGTCTGGCAGCGGGCGCAGTAGTTGGTTTCTTTGTCGGCGTAACGAATCCGCAACACTTTGTCGCCGCATCTTGGACATGGTTTGCCGTAGCGGCCGTGGACTGCCATCCCCTCGCGAAAGGCTGTCACTTTTTCGGGAAAGGCGGCGCTTGCTTCGGTGCGGAGGCGGTTTATCCAGAACCCAAGCGTGTGGCGGGTGGCGGCGAATAGTTTCTCCCAATCGAGCGGCTGCAGTTTTTGAGTGAGTGTGAGCGGGGATAATTGTGCCGCGTGCAGGATTTCATCCGAATACGCATTGCCGATGCCGCTTAACAGACGCGGATCGGTGAGCGCGCGCTTGAGTGTGTGGTTTTCGGTGGTGAGTGCCGCGCGAAAGGTTTCGAGCTCGCTGGAGAAGACGTCGATGCCTCCGGCGTCGAAGGAACGCAAAGCCTCCTCGCCGCTCACAACGTGTAAGGACGCGCGGCGCTTGGAGCCGGCCTCGGCGAGAACCAGGGAGCCGTTGGGAAAGTCGAAGGCTGCCAGAGTCTGGCGTCCGGCGAGCTTTGCCTCTGGCGCGCGCCAGTGCAAGCGGCCGGCAATCATCAAGTGAAGCACCAGCCAAAGATCATCCTCCAGGCCGATTGCAATGCGCTTGCCCAGTCGCCGCAATTCGCGGACGACGCGACCTTCCGCGTCCGCAAGCGGCGGGTGCGCGGTGCGCAGGAGAAAGGCGCTTACCAGTCTTGCGCGCTCGAGTGGCTGGCCGACGATGCGTGGTTCGAGGGCGCTGATGTAGGCAGAGATGTCTGGCAATTCTGGCATTATGTATAGGTTGCACGTGGAAACCGCGATTTGGCAATGAGGGGGCGGGAGCAGCCGTCGAGCTTCGCTCGACGGACCCTACGGCTTCGCTCAGGGCAGGCAGCCGAGGGCGGCTGTCCCCACATGGATCGGAGTGCCCCTCTAGGGCTGGCAGACGCCGAAGTCTCTGGCCACGTCTCTTGCTTCCCATACAAGCGTTTTCTCGGGGCCCTTGGACTTTATTTTCTTGCCGTGCAATCTCATCCGATCTCCCGCTGTAATGCCCACCGTGTTGCCAGACAGTACATAGGTCCGCTTGTCTTTCTCGTCGGTGACAGTCATTCCGTTGGCCCCCGAGCTGACACATCCGGTAATTGTCCGCTTTTTGGTCGATTCGTGAATAACCACAACCGTTATGATTACCACGGCCGCTGCGGTCACAACGATTGCAGCTATGATCGGTCCGGTGTTGGGGCCTATCTGTCCGCAGGGGAAACATTGCTGTTGCTGTGCCTGAGCGGACTTGGCGAGGGCCAAGCCGAGAGCGAGAATCACAAGTGCTGAGAGGCGTTTCGACATGATACTGTGCTCCTTACATGGCGGCGGTCGTCCTTGCCCGGCTCGAGATCAGGGCTGGCAGACGCCGAAGTCCTTGGCCACGCTTCCGGCTTCCCATACAAGAGTCTTGTCGGGGCTCTTGGACTTTACTCTCTTGCCGCGCAATCTCATCCGATCACCCGGCGTGACGCCCACGATGTTGCCGGACAGAGCGTAAGTTTGCCTGTCTTTCTCGTCGGTGACAGTCATTCCGTTGGCACCCGAGCTGACACAGCCCGTAATCGTTCGCTTTTTGGAATAGTGAATGGCCACAGCGGTTCCGACCACCAGGGCCGCAACCACCACGACAATTCCAATGATGATGTTGTCTGCATCTGACTGCAGTTTGTCAGCCCGAGCGGGCATTGAGAGCGTCGCGCAGAGAAAGACGATCAGAACTGCACGCCCAAAACTTTTCTGGATCACGATGTCTCCAAGATGTGAACCGAGTTGTGAATGCTGGGCCCGTCGCCGCTGATTAGCGGCACTAATTAACGGAAAGTCTTCTTGATTTGAGAAGCGAGGCAATAATACTCGCGGCTCCGGCATCCGTAAACTGGTCTTCCTAGGAGTTGATCTGATCGAGGATCGCGCGGGCTTCCGCTGCTGGGTCGGCGGCTTCGGTGATGGGACGGCCTACGACGATGTGGCTGGCTCCGGCGGCGATGGCTTCCGCGGGGGTGGCAACGCGGGCTTGATCTCCGTGGCGGCTGCCGACGGGGCGCACGCCTGGAGTTACGATGGCGAAATTCTGGCCGAGTTCGGCGCGCACGGCGGCAGCCTCGCGGGCGGAGGTGACGATACCCTTACATCCGTTGTCGAGGGCCATCGCGGCGAGGCGCAAGACTTCCTCGCGCACGGTTCCGCGGAAACCGACTTTCTCCAGTTCGTTTTCGTCGAGGCTGGTGAGGACGGTGACGCCGAGCACGAGCAGTGCCGGGTTGTTGGCGCGTGCCGCATCCACGGCGGCGTGGAGCATTTTGCCGCCGCCAGCGGCGTGGACCGTCAACATACTCACGCCTAGTCGGGCGGCTTCATGCACGGCTGCGGCCACGGTGGTGGGGATGTCGTGATACTTCAGGTCGAGGAAGACGCGTCGGCCCGAGGCGACGAGATCCCGCACCAGGCGCGGCCCTTCAGCGGTGTAGAGCTGCATGCCGACTTTGTAGGTCAGCGCCGAGTCGCCGACGGCCGCCACGATCTTCTGTGCGGCCGCTGCCGTGGAAACGTCAAGGGCAACGATCAGCTTCTCTCGGGCGTCGTTACTGCGCGAATTGTTGCTGCGTGAGTCGGAAGGGATGCGGTGGGGGAGAGTGGCCTGCATCCCTGACAGTGTAGAGTTTCTAGCGGAGTTCCGCCAAGGGATAATTGGAAGCGATGGTCTCGTAGACCTGGCGGTGCTTGGTCCGGGGTTTTACCAGATCCAGGCGAACCTTCTGCAAGCCGCGATTTTCGAACTGCAGAACCTGGGCGGCGCCGTACGACAGGTCGATAATGCGGCCGGGTACGATGGGACCGCGGTCGTTTACCTTGACGACCACTGCTCGTCCGTTGCGGAGGTTCGTGACCCGCACGTAGCTTCCCAAGGGAAGCGTTGGATGAGCCGCCGTCATGTCGTACATGTCAAAGTCTTCGCCGCTGGCGGTCGGTTTACCGACGAAATAATCGCCATACCACGAAGCGGTGCCAACCTGATACGGTTGATTCTTGCCGGTCTGGTTGCGGTTTTCGGGCTTGGCTTGAACTGCTCTAATCGGGGCTGAACTGGCCTCCGAGTTGTTTGGGCCCTGAGCCGCTCGCAGGCCGACGACCAATAAAGCGATCATCAGTCCATGAGCAATACGTCCACGCATTCAGTTCTCCTCGCATCTCAAGAGTCGTCCTAGCTAGGTTATTTGTTAAGGTTCTGTCAATGCTATGGGGCGGTGGGGGGCTTGTCAACCCGAAAGTGAGTGGCCTAGAGTGACGTGGTAGTAATAGATATCTCACGTAACTTGTTGTTAATCATGAGTAATTGGCAACATGTCACTCAAAACAATGAAGTTAACTGTTTATCATATGGTAAATACTTAGGCGGCTGTACCCAGGGAATAATTTACATCTCCCGTAGAATCAGTCACTTACGAAGAAGTCTTTCTAAGTTGTTTATCGTGAGCGTTTTAGGTACAAGTTTGGATAGCGGAGAAAAGCATTCTTTCACGTAAGTGTTGGGTCACACGCGGCTTTTGCGCGTGAGTCTTGGATAAAGGCCATGGCCGAGAAACCGCCTGTTGTGCTGACTATCGCTGGTTTTGACCCCTCGTCCGGGGCGGGAGTGACGGCCGACATTAAGACGATCGCAGCCCATGGCTGCTACGGCGTGGCCTGCATTACAGCCATGACCGTGCAGTCGACTGCCGGCGTTCTGCGCGTGGAGGTGGTCGACCCCGGTCTGGTGACCGAAACTCTGGAGGAGCTGGCCGCCGACATTCCTATCGCAGCCGCGCACATCGGGATGCTCGGCTCGGCAAAGGTGGTGAGGGCCGTGGCGGAGTTCCTGGGCGGGCGCTCGGGTAAGACTCCTAATAGGTTGCCTAATATCGTGCTGGATCCGATCCTGAAATCATCCTCCGGCGCGGATCTGCTGGATGCTGCCGGAACCCGGCTGCTGATCGAGAAACTCATCCCTCTGGCAGATGTGATTACGCCGAATGTGGACGAGGCTGCTCTCCTCACCGGGTTGAAGGTGACGGATCTTGACGAAATGCGAGCCGCAGCGGCGAAATTCCATGAGATGGGGTCGGCTGCAGTGGTAGTCACCGGCGGGCACTTGGAGAAAGCTATCGATCTGCTGAGCTTTACGACCAAGGGCGGAGTGCAGGAAGAAGTGTTCAAGGCGGAGCGGCAGCGGTCGAACTCCACTCACGGCACGGGCTGCGCTTTCGCGACGGCCATGGCCTGTCACCTGGCGCTGGGTCGCGGATTAGCCGAAGCCGCCTTGCTGGCCAAGACCTACGTGGCTGCGGCGATTGCCGCCGGGCATCCTTTGGGACGCGGAACCGGGCCTGTGCATCATCTTTACCGCATGAACCAGCAGCGGCGCGCGGCGGGCTCGGGGAACGAAAAGTAAATCTGCGGGAGCGAGGACGCCTGCGGGAAAGCCGCCGAGACGGCGGCGCTACAAACTCTGCTAGCTGGCAGATGGCGGCGCTATTCGTTGTCTGGGTCGGAAGGTTTCTTCAGCAGAATCCCGGCGACGAACGACGCCGTGGCGGCGAGCAGCCATTCGATCCGCCACATCTGGATCGCCTGAAACTCCGCCAGATTCGACGCTCTGTAGACGAGGCTGACGCCGATAGCTCCGGCCACGCAACCCAGGCCGATCATGAAGGCGATCAGCGCCGCCGTAGGCAGACCGATCCAGCGCTTGATCTCATGGAAGTGGAGATAGTGGATCCAGTCAGGCAAGGAAAGCTTGCGCCAGGCAGCGGCGATCGAACCTGACCAGGATCGAGCCCGCGCCACGCTTCGCGCCCAAACGCCCATGACTGCAGCATCCGCGCTGGCTTTGGCCATTGCGGGACGGCGCAGACCGCAGGTATGGCAAAACCTGGCGCCGATCATGAACTCGGTGCCGCAATCGGCACAGGCCTCGGCCATAGCTGCGGTTGCAGGGGGTAGGGTTGCCTCTGCCGCGGGTTCGAGAACGGTTGGAGATTGCCAAAACTCCTGCCGCGCATCCTGAACTGCTTCAGCCATAACTTGTGCTACTTCCGCCATAAGATGATAGGAACGCTTGTCTCCTGCAAGGCAAGCCGACAACCAAAGCGCTCTTTCGACTAAGGTGTTTTCAAGTCAAATACTTGCAACTTCGACTGCATGTCCGCCGGAAGCGATTCTGCGCAATTATTACTCGCAAGCCCGTAAAGATGCGCCAGTTACCTTGGTTTTGGGGGCGCGCTTTCAATGTGTAACTGGCGCCGATTATAGGGCTCCGTACGCGGAATGGCTCCCGAAATACTGGACCGTCGCCCGATGATGCCTTTGGTTCGTCCCGTGCACTGGCAAACTTCAGTTAAACTAGAAAATGTTAAGGGCTAGCGGCCGGGATGCGCTCGATTCTGATGTTGGTGAAATGGTTAGTTCATAGGTTTGGGTTGTCCTGCGTCGTCATCTTCGGCCTGTGGCCGCCTCAGGCGATAGCGCAGACCCGTGCTGCGGCTGGAAGCGTTCCTGCAATCGCCGCCGCTTCTCCCGAACACGATCCGCTGGTGGATGCGGCCTTCGATCACTTCTACAACCTGGATTACGACCGCGCGATCCAGGGGTTCGAAAAGGTGCTGGATCGGCGTCCCACGGATCCCTCCGCAGTCAATCACTTGTTAAGCACAATTCTGATGCGCGAACTTTATCGCATGGGCGCGATGAATTCCGGTGAGTATGCCAATGATAGCTTCATCGGTGAGGGGCATCGCGCCGCCGATCCCAAGGTGAAGGAGCGCATCAAACAATTAGTGGACCGGGCCGAGAGCCTGGAAGAGCAGGAACTCAAGTCGAAGCCCGACGACGTGGACGCGCTCTATGCCCGCGGCGTTACCCGGGCGCAGTTCTCGCTCTACACTGCGCTGGTCGAGCGGGCCTGGTTTTCCGCCCTGCGCAACGCGGTGGGCGCACGCCACGATCACGAACGCGTTCTGGAACTGAATCCTAACTACGTGGATGCAAAACTGGTCGTGGGCACACACAACTACGTGACGGGCAGCCTGTCCTGGAGTGTGAAGGTTGCCGTGGCCCTGGTGGGGCTGAGCGGGACGAAGGAAAAAGGCCTGGAATACCTGCGCGAGGTGGCCAACAGCAACGGAGAGAACAGCGTTGACGCCAAAGTTGTGCTGAGCTTGTTCCTGCGGCGCGAGCACCGTTATGACGAGGCGCGCGCCCTGATGCACGACCTGGCGGGGCAATATCCCGGGAACTATTTATTTCCGCTGGAGGAAGCCAATCTTCTGCGCGCCAGCGGCCACGCGCCCGAGGCCGCGGCAGCCTATCGCAAAGTGTGGCAGAGCGGCCGGGAAGGGAAGTATGGCACCCTGCACTATGAAATGGCGGCATGGGGTCTGGGCGAACTGATGCGCAACCAGAAAGATTACGCTGCAGCAGCGGCCGCGTATGAAGAGATCAGTGAAGCTCCCGACCCCGATCCGGAGATGCTGCAGAAGGCCAACCTCGCCGCCGGCGAAATGTACGACCTGCTGCAGAAGCGCGATTTGGCCATGAAAAAGTATGAGACAGTTTTAGCCGAGAATGGCAGCACTCTTTTTGCCGAGAAGGCCCGTGCGCACATCCGGGAAGCGTATCGGGAGTAAGCGGGTCCCCCCAAGCCCCGGAGCCAAAAACGCCCTGGAACTTTCGGTCTACAATTGCGTATTGTCTTGTAGAGGCGGCTCGGAGGGCGAAGCTATGTACTGCAACTACTGCGGCAAAGTGATTCAGGATGACGCGGCGGTTTGCGCCTATTGCGGCATTCGGGTGGGCGCGTCGGTGGCGCGCAAGCGGCTGGTGCGGCCGCGGCAGGGACGCAAGATCGCAGGTGTCTGCCTGGGTTTCGCCGAGTACTTTGATATCGACGTGACCGTGGTCCGGCTGGTGTGGCTGATCACGTCTTTCATGACGGGGATTGGCCTGCTCTCCTATCCGATCGCCTGGATCGTGATGCCGGAGGAACCATTGCTGCTGACGGCGCCGGTAGGCGCGCAGTGCGTTACGAATCCGTAATCTCGCCAGCCCCATATTTTAGCCAGCCCATATTTAGCAAGCCCATGCAGCAGATCGCCTTTCAGCAAATAAAAAGCGGCGACGCGGAAATCGCCTACCGCGTGCTGGGAGAAGGCCCTCCGGTAATTCTGCTTCATCCTTTTCCTGCGAATCATGAGTTTTGGCTGCCTGTGGCTGAGGCTCTGGCCACGCGTTACCGCGTCGTTCTCCCTGATCTCCGCGGGCATGGAGATTCCGGCGTGGGCGATGGTCCAGCCACAATGTACAAGCATGCCGCCGATATCGCCCGTGTGATGGACGATGCCGAGATCGGCCGCGCTCCGCTGGTAGGCGTTTCCATTGGGGGATATGCTTTGTTCGAGTTCTGGCGCAGGCATCGCGGCCGCGTAAAGGCCCTCGGTTTGTGCAATACGAAAGCGCCCGCTGATTCCGCCGAAGTGCGCACCGGACGCCTGCAGACCGCGAGCGACGTCCTTGAGCGCGGCACCGAACCGTTTTTCGAGAGCATGATTCCACGCCTCCTTGGCAAGACTACGCGGGAGACGCGGCCCGACTTGGTCGAGGGTGCGCTGCGCATGATGCGGAAGATGTCGCCCGAAGACGTGGCGCAGGTGCAGCGCGGGATGGCCGAGCGTCCGGACTCGGTGGATACATTGAAGACCATCAATGTGCCAACGCTGCTTGTGACCGGAGAAGAAGACATCCTGACTGGCTTGAACGAGGCGGAACTGATGCGCCAGCACATCGCCGGCAGCCGGTTGTGTGTGATTGCTAAGGCTGGACATTATTCGCCGTGGGAGCAACCCGAGGAAGCGGGCAAGCTGCTGCGGCAATTTCTGGATCGGCTTTAGGAATGAGCAATCGACCTTTCATCTCGGGCTTGTTCTTGAATCGGGGACCGATGAAAAGATTTGCTGTCCTCGTTGCATTTGGAGTCTCTGCGGTTTGCGGTCAATCGCAAACCAGTGCAGGTGGTAGACCCCGAATTCTCGGCATCGATCACGTTTCCTTTTACACCACTCAGCTGGATGCGGTGAAAGATCTCTACAGCGGCATGCTTGGCCTTACTTCCGCTGCGCCGGTGGAATCTGGCGGGCTGGTGAGATATATGATCGGCCGACAGTGGGTCGGCTACAGCACCGCGCCTGACCCCAACGCGACCGACCGCATGGATCACGTCGCCTTCACCACCGACAACATTGTGGCGCTTCGCAAGTACTTGATGGCGAAGAGTGTGAAAGTGTCTGCGATCGAGAGTCACGCCAACCACAGCCTGAGCTTTTCCGTAGCCGACCCGGAAGGGCATCGCGTAGAGTTTGTGGAGCGAGGCAAGCCCGAAGCGCGCGCGGCACTGGCGGATTCCGCGGTCTCACGCCACATGATCCACACTGGAATTCTGGTTCACGACCGCGAGGCCGAAGATCGCTTCTATCGCGAACTGCTGGGATTTCGTTTGTACTGGCACGGAGGAACGGATCCTGACCAGACCGATTGGGTCGCCATGCAGGTTCCGGACGGCACGGATTGGGTGGAATACATGCTGAACCATTCGGAGCATCCGGATTTGCGGCTGATGGGCGTCTTGAATCATATTTCGCTGGGTGTCGTCGATATGAAAAAGGCTCAGGCGATTCTCGAATCCCACGGCTGGAAGCCCCACGATGGCGAAAAAGCGAAGATGGGCAGAGACGGCAAGTGGCAGCTCAATCTATTTGATCCTGATCTGACGCGGATTGAGCTGATGGAATTCAAGCCCGTGGAGAAGCCGTGTTGCGCGGATTTCGCTGGCCCGCATCCGTCGGAGTGACGCCGAGGACACGATGCTCCCACGATTTGCTACAATCCTCTCGCCATGATTGATACGGGTTTGGTTGCGGAGAAGACTGTGGTCAGCGCCAAAGGAGATGGTCCAACGGCGGACGTGAGCGGCGCTGCGGGCCGCGTGTTCCTGGTGACGCTTGAGATTACGAAGATCATCGAGCAGGAGTCACTCGAAGTCAGCATCCATGGTTCAGCCGACGGGGCGGCGTGGGGCGCGAAGCCGGTAGTCTCGTTTCCGCAGAAGTTTTATTGCGGGCAATCTCCGCTATTGCTGGATCTGGCGGCGCATCCGGATGTGAAGTTCGTGCGCGCGCACTGGGAAGTGGCGCGCTGGGGACGCGGCATGGAGACTCCTATGTTCGAGTTTGGCGTGAGGCTGAAAGAAATTCCCGCGGACGTGCTGCGCGAGGCCACGGCTGAGGCCAAGGCGGCACCCAGTGGCCAGTGATCAGTGGTCGGTAGTCAGTTCTCGACAAAACTGAATTTCTGGCAATACCTTCCTATTCCGCTATATTGATCCCAGATGAAAGGCGAGTCCCAGGTAATCTTGCGTCCGGCGCGGAACGTGCGTGGCGTCGTCAGTCTACCCGGTGACAAATCGATTTCGCACCGTTATGCCATGCTGGCGGCGATCGCCGAGGGGCCGTCGCGGCTGGAAAATTACTCGACGGGCGCGGACTGCGCCAGCACGCTTGGCTGCCTGCGTTCGCTGGGATTGAAATGGGAACGCAAGGATAATGCTGACAACGTCATCGAAGTACAGGGGAGGGGAGCGTCTTTAACGGCTCCGAGCCAGCCTCTTGATTGTGGAAATTCCGGCTCGACGATCCGCATGCTGAGCGGCATCGTCGCAGGGCAGGAATTCGCCAGCGAATTGGCGGGCGATGAATCGCTCTCGCGCCGTCCCATGGAGCGCGTGATCACGCCGCTCACGGCGATGGGTGCGCAAATCACGTCGCAAAACGGCTGCCCGCCGTTGCGGATCACCGGCGCCAGGCTCAAGGGCATTCACTACCGGATGCCGATCGCGAGCGCACAGGTGAAGACTTGCTTGCTATTTGCCGGCCTGCTGGCCGACGGCGAAACGCGCATCGAAGAGCCGTTGCGCACGCGGGATCACGGGGAAGCGGCCCTCAGGGCATTTGGCGCGCAGGTCGAGCGCAAAGGAAGCGAAGTAGCGATTCGCGGCGGCCAGCGTTTGCGGGGCATCGAAGCGCGAGTTCCCGGCGATCTTTCGAGCGCGGCGTTCTTTCTCTGCGCCGCAGCGCTTTTTCCCGGTTCGCAATTGACTGTGACGAAGTTGCTGATGAATCCGACGCGGGCTCGCTTGCTCGATATCCTGGTGCAAATGGGGTTGCGCATTTCTGTAACGCAGCTGGAGGAGAGCCACGGCGAACTCGTGGGCACGCTGGAGGTCGAAGGAGGGCGTTTGAAGGGTGCGACTATCGCCGGAGCCGATACCGCGGCCTTAATTGACGAAATTCCCGTGCTGGCGGCGATTGCGCCTTACACGGAGCAGGGAATCGAAGTCCGCGATGCGAAGGAATTGCGCGTGAAAGAGTCGGACCGCATTGCCTCTATCGCCGCTAATCTCCGCGCCATGGGCGCACAGGTGGAAGAACGCGAGGATGGACTGAAAATTCCCGGCGGACAGTCACTTCGGGGCGCGGAACTCGAATCCTTCGGCGATCACCGCATCGCTATGGCCTTCAGCATCGCGGCCTTGCGAGCACAGGGAGAGACGCTGATTCGCGGCAGCGAGTGTGCGGCGATCTCCTACCCCGCATTCTTCTCCACTTTGGAAGAATTGGTCGAACGCTGAACATTCCGGCCTGTCAAACGCTGGGAGCAGTTTGTGCAATCCTCCCCATGTTACTTTGGCTCGATACCGAAGTAATCTAACCAGCACCTGCAAGATTAGAAACAATCCCAGTGGTGGATGTCTCATCAGCCGGCGATTGGACGGCTTGGCGGGACTTTCGAAGGCGTGTCCATATTCACTGGGGGCTTCTATGCGGGGCAAAGTGCTTGTGCTGGCGTTAGTGTTTACGGCTGCAGCGGCCGATGCTAAAGAACTGAAGGCGTATCAAGATGGGAAGTTGTTACAGATGGATTCGGTGCAATGCGGTGTGGACGCAAAAGACGCCAAGAAGGGGAAGACTCACGAACTGCTCTGCCAGGATTATGCCGTGCAGGCCGATCAAATGGTTTACCGTATTCGGCCCAAAGATGACAAGCATGCCGAGCTACTGCCGGTCGGCGAGAATGCACAGTTCCGGCTCCAGAAAAATAGGATGCTGTTGCGGCTGGAAGGTCCCGCCGGCAAAGAGCGCGAGTACGTTGTAGTGTCAGTGAAACCGCGAGGCGATAGTGCAGCCGACGCCAGCCCCGCCCGGGTGAACCACCTACAGTAAATACGCAGTTCCATACGGGTTCTCCTGCGCGAGAGGCCCGCCATTTTCTCCGCGAAAGTCTGGCTGCCAAGCCAAATGCCGGTGTGATAAAGTAGGGCCGCCCACGAATTGTCCCGGCCGTGGGGTCCGGGGCTGATTTACTAGCCACCTCGAGATCCCAAAGGAGCTTGCCATGTCCACTCTGCGCGACCTTGTGAAAGACCGCAAAATTTACTCCATCGATGCTGGACGCACCGTGCTCGAGGCGGCGCGCTTCATGATGGAACACAACATCGGCGCTCTGCCCGTGCTTCGCAATGGAGAGCTGGCCGGCATCTTTTCGGAGCGCGATGTCATGAACCGCGTGGTTGCCGCTGGCCGGATGCCCGGGCACACCACTGTGTCTGAAGTGATGACCGCCAATCCCCGCGCTGTTGGTTTAGACGAGACCATTGAAGAATGTCTCTTCGTCATGCACGAGTTTGGCTTCCGTCATCTGCCCATTGTGGAAGGCAAAGAGCTGAAGGGACTGGTTTCGCTGCGCGATGTGGTCATGCGTCAGGCCGCCGAACTGGAGCGCCAGGCCAGGCGCACGGCGTCGTAAGAGCAGGCTTTGAGGCTTGTCGAATTTTTCCTGATTTTCCCGGCCGCTCAGTTCACCACCAGCGTGACGGTCGCCTGGCTGGTGGTAGCGTTGCTGGGTGCCGCGCCGGTTTGGTCCGCGCCCGTTAGCGTGAACGTATACGTATTCTTCGGAGTGATCTCTCCATTGGGAGCATTATTGGTCACGGAATACGTGGAACCGCAGGCCGGCATCAGGAGTAAACCCCCGGCAACGGCGATGATCAAAAGTGCCCCCAGAAGGCTTTTCCCGCGTGCGCCGGCTTTCCCCAATCCCACCAACACCAGACCGGGAACCAGAAGCCATAAGCCATAAACGATTTGCCGCACGCGCAGCCCGCCTACAGACGTCGGGCCGAGGGTAGTGATGGTCAGAGTGGAGGTGGGTGCAAAGCCGCTCGTTACCTGCACGGTTGCGGGATTGAATGAGCAATACGGCGCTGCCGCCACCACGGGACTAACTGAGAGGCATGCCAGGGTGACGCTTCCGGTATAACTGGCAATCGGCGACACGGTTACGACGGCAGTGGATACGCTACCCGGAGGCACCGGGCTGGGAGTCGCGGTGGTGGGCGCCACTGACAGGGTGTAGTCCTCCGTGACATTCACGACATTCAGGGTCAGGGTGACGGCTTGCGAGGACGCACCGCTGGTGCCAGTTACTGTAATGGTGTACAAGCCCGGCGGGGTGGCGCCACTGGTGCCGCCGGCAGTCGTGATGGTGAGAAAGGCTTGGCCGGGTGGTGTGACCGAGTCGGGGCTCACGGAACACTGCGGCGTGCCGGCTGGTTGCACCGGGGTTACGGTACAGGGGACCGTATCAAACGAAACCGCACTGTCGAAGGCGCCGACTGCGGCGATGCTAATAGTCGCAGTCGAAGAGCTGCCGGGATCCACGGCCGGTGGAGAGAGCGCGCCCGTTACGGTAAGGGTAAACTGCTGCCCGTAAGCCACGGAAACGGAGGCTGCGGAGAAGAGAGAAAGCGACAAAGCGAAGACGAGGGCGCGTACGACCTGCCTGGGATTCACCATGAGGGGATAAGAACTCACTACCTTCGATTCCTCCAACGGCGCAAAAGCTGCCCGAGGCGGCCCGAAAGAATGCCGCCTTGCTAATCAGCCGCAAAAATAATGCAAATACGACAGACCGTCGCAGAATGCGCCAGACAGAATCTTAGACTACAGTCGTCCATCATGCCAGTCGGTTCCGGCAGGACGGGAAAAAAGTCAGGGGACGGAGAATCGAATGCCGGGCGTCACTGATCGTCCTGGAGAAGTTCGGGCGAGGGTACAGTTCCGCTTTCTACCTGCTTCTCGCGGGCGGCGCGGCGTTCGTTGTCGATGCGGACGGAGGTCTCCAGTTCCTTCTTGCCTTCTGTTTTGCGGCCCATGCGAATCAGCACTTGTCCCCGCAGGTAATGAATGTCAGTGCGGCCGGGATCGAGTTTGCCTGCGGCATCGATCGCGCTTAGCGCCTGCGGATATTTTTCTTGCCGCTGGTAAATCTTGGCCAGCCCCAGGTACGAATTCACCAAGCGCGGATCGCGGCGCAGGGCCTCGCGGTAGCTCTTCTCCGCCTCGCCGTCTTGTTGCAGGAGCGAGTAAACGTCCCCCAGTTCGTCGTAGTTGAGAGCCAAGTCGGGTTCCACGGCAGCGTCTTGCAGAAACTCGTCACGCGCGTGCTCGTAGTCCTGCTTTCTCAGATAAGTCAGACCCAGGTTGAAGTGAACGAAAGTCAGCGTGGGATTCGCTGCGGCCGCAGCCTGAAAATCTGCCAGGGCCATGTCGTACTGCTCGAGGTTGAGATGCGCTTTGCCCATGAATAGATGAAACTCAGGTGAACCCTCGCCGGCTTTGATAAGTTGCGCGGTGGCCCGCTCATCCAGTTCTTTCTTGCCGGCGCGGTGAGCGGCGATCGAGAGCACATACAGATAGCTCAACTGTCCGGATTCCTGCGCCCAGAGCGGTTCCAGCGTGTTGGCGGCGTCCGCCCAGCGCTCCGCGAAAAAGTAGCAGAGTCCCAGCAAATGCCGCGGCTGCAGCGCGCTGGGTTGGTCGCGCACCACGGATTCGAAAGGGGGAATAGCTTTCAGAAATTCACTCTGCCGGTAATAGGCGAGGCCGATGTTCAGCCGGATTCCTGCCTCGCGCGGAAGCAGATGTTTCGCTTTGCGCAGCATCTCCGTAGCGTTCGTCCATTGTTTGCGACGCATGTAGACGACGCCGAGATTCGCGTACGCTCCGCCGGCTTGCGGATTCACCGCCAGCACTTGCCGGAAGTCGCGTTCCGCTTCGTCCAGCCGGCCCTGGTTGAGCGCGTCCTGCCCTGCTCGAAAAAGTTGGGCGGGATCCGCAGATGCTCCAGATGGGGCTACTGGCGCTCCATTTCGAGGGGTGGGCGCCGTTCCAGGCGATTGAGTTTGCGGCGGCATCGCCGCCGCCATTCCGGCCAGCAGCAGCCAGCCCATGACTCTCAACCGGATGTGCGCGCTTGACACTCGTCTCACTCTCTGCTGTAGTGTCCGCCAACCTCCGCATTGAATTCAAGCGTGAGGATGGGCGTTTGAGAATTCGGTTGCGGCGGTTTCAGGTTTCGCGAGCCGGGCTTTCGCAGACCAGGTTCCAATTCAGGGGCAGGGCTTCCATGGTCACCATTCGTGATGTAGCGAAGGAGAGCGGGTTCTCATCGACCACGGTGTCGATCGTTCTCAACGACGCTCCGCTGGCACGCTATATCCCACCGGTAACCAAGAAGCGCATCGAGCGCGCCGCGGAAAAGCTGGGCTATCGTCCCAACCAGTTCGCTCGCTCACTGCGCAGCAAGCGCAGCCACACCGTAGGCGTCATGGTCTTCGACATGACTGATCCCTACTGCACACTGGTGTTGCGCGGCATAGAAAATACTCTCTATCAGGCTTCGTATCTGCCTATTCTCACTGACGTGCACAACGAGCGCAGCCGGTTCGAGCGTTATCTCGAAATGCTGCTCGACCGCCGCATCGAAGGCCTCGTGGTCCTCGCCAACTGGCTCTTTCTCGATATCACCCTGCTCGCCGATCTGGAAAAGAGCGGCATCCCCACCGTTCTCATCGCTTGCGAACTGAAGGGAGACTCGATGAGTTCGGTGATCGTCGACAACGAAGTCGGCGGCTACCTCGCGCTCGAACATCTGCACGCCCTCGGTCATCGCAAGATTGCGTTCATCCGTGGCCCCAAGACGTTGGCCGACAGTTCTCCACGCTGGCGCGGCATCCGCAAATGCGCTAAAGGGTGCGGCCTCGAACTCGATTCTCGCCTGGTTGTGGATTTGCCCGAGTCGCGCGATCCCCTTTCCAGCTTTGAAATGGGCCAGAAGCTGACGGAGAATCTGATCAAGCAGAAGCGCCAGTTCACGGCTCTGCTGGCCTTCGACGATATGACCGCCTTCGGCGCCATTCGTGCCTTGACCAAGGCCGGCTTGCGCGTGCCGGAGGATTGCTCGGTAATCGGCTTCGACGACGTCGCCGCCTCGGCCCTCTGCACCCCACCGCTCACTACCGTGCGCCAGCCCATGGAGGCGATGGGAGCGGACGCCGTGGGCATTGTTCTCGAGGGCATCAACTGCGTGCTGGAAAAGCGCGAGGTCACCGCTTACCACCGCAAAGTGGCGCCGGAATTGGTGGTTCGGGAGTCCACGCGCCGCCTGCTCTAGGGTGCCGCGACCCTGCAGCGAGAAGCGGTTTTGCACAAGCAGAAATCGCTCCGGGCAGCGCGGCCGCATTTTTTCTCTTGACATGAGATAGCCAATAAAAGCACTATTCATACGTTTTAATAAACTGACGGTGGGCGTCAGGCTGGTTGCTGGGGTCCCGGATCGTTGAACCAAATCGCTGACTGCCGCGTCTGCGTTGCGCGGCATATGCTGTTTTGGATGCGCGAACCATTTGCGCATCAGGAGAAAAACTTAACCATGAAATCGAATCGGATGCTATTGCGGATCGTGGGGTTGGTGCTGACGCTGTGCGCAGGGGCCTGGGCGCAGGATACCGCCTCCATCACCGGCACAATTACCGATCCTAGCGGCGCGGCCGTCCCCAACGCTGAACTCACGGTCAGCAACGCGCAACACGGCATCAGTCGCACCAGCGCCAGCAACGGCAGTGGAGATTTTCTGTTCGCCTCGCTGCCCATCGGTTCCTACGATTTGACGGTCACGGCCCAAGGCTTCAAAAAGTATGAAGCCAAAGGGATCACGCTGGTCATCGCACAAAAGGCGCGGGTCAACGTCACGCTGCAAGTCGGCACCATCAGCACGGAAGTGATTGTCCAGGGCTCGGAGGTGGCGCAGGTCGAAACCCAATCCTCCGACTTGGGTAATACCATCAGCGGCAAGGAAATCAGCCAACTCGAACTGAACGGACGCGATTTCACGCAACTGGTTACGCTATCACCGGGCGTCACCAACCAATCCGGCCAGGACGAAGGCGGCGAAGGTGCGACCACGGTGGCGTTCAGCATCAACGGTGGCCGTACCGAATACAACAACTTTGAAATTGATGGCGGCGATGCGCTGGACAACGGCAGTAACACTACGATCAACGTGTACCCCAGCATCGACGCTATCGCTGAAGTGAAAGTGTTGACTTCCAACTACGGCGCGCAATATGGAAAGAACGGCTCCGGCACGGTTGAAGTAGAAACCAAGTCAGGCACGAACCACTTTCACGGAGACTTGTACGAATTCCTGCGCAACGACGCGTTCAACGCGACTCAATTCGGCTTGACTTCGGTTCCGGAGTACAAGAAGAACGACTTCGGCTTTACCATCGGCGGTCCGGTGTACATTCCGGGCCACTACAACACTGGTAAGCAGAAGACGTTTTTCTTCTGGTCGGAAGAATGGCGGCGCGACCTGACGCCGGCTTCAAGTTTCTTTTCGCAGACGATCGTCCCGACCTCGGCCGACCGCACCGGAGATTTCACCGATCAATGTACGGGTGCAGCCTCTAACTTAGAGTGCCCGCTGGTGCCGGCGTTTATCAATAACGTCCCCCAGCCGGTGGGCACTGCGCCCGGGGATGTGGGTCAGCCATTTGTCAATAATCAAGTGCCGATTCAGAACTCTGACATCGCCTCCGCCCTGACCGCGCTGATTCCCGCGCCGAACGGCGTGTCCTCCGACGGCCTCCAGGACCAATGGTACGCAACTCCCACGCTGCCCACGCACTGGCGGCAGGAGTTGTTCAAGATCGATCACAACATCAACGACAAAGTCCGCGCCAGCTTCCGCTACATCCACGACTCCTGGAATCAGCAATACCCGGTTCCGCTGTGGACCGCCGGCACTACATTCCCCACGATTCAGACAAATTTCAACAATCCCGGCGTCAGCATGGTGGCGCGGCTTACGGCCAATGTTTCGCCGACGCTGCTGAACGAGTTCGTTGCCAGCTATACCACGGATCACATCTCTACGCAGCTCACCGGTCCCTGGCAGCGCGGCAACGTCCCGGCTAGCCTTGGGCTCTATGACAATGGCTTTGGCGGCAAAGTGCCCGGCATAATGCTTACCGACGGGCAATACACTTTCGCCGAGGATCCGGGCTACGTTCCCAATGGCCCTTTAAATTCGAACCCGACGTTCACTTTCCGCGACAATGTGACCAAGATCGTCGGGTCGCACAACATTCAGTTCGGCATGTATTTCGTGAACTCCCACAAGAACGAAATTCCGCAACCGCCGAACGCACCGAACGGCTTGCTAGGCTTTGCCAACTCCACGAACGGCACTGACCCAACGCTCACGACCGGCAATGCCTATGCCGATCTTCTTCTCGGCAACATTGGCAGTTTCGCTCAGCAACAAGCGCAACTCAAATTGCACAACTTCTATCACATTTACGAGCCGTATATTCAGGATGACTGGCACGCCACGCGGAAACTGACTCTGAACCTGGGATTGCGGATGAGCTTCTATGGAACTTATCGCGAGCTGAACAATCTGGCCTACAATTTCGATCCCAGATTTTACGTGCCGGGAGCCAGCAGCGTCGACCCTGTGACCACTCTGGTGGACGGCAATCCTTACAACGGTTGGGTGGACTGCGGTGTTACGGCGGGAGTTCCCGCTGGCTGCATGACGAACCACTGGTGGAACCCGGCGCCGCGCGTGGGTTTTGCCTTCGATCCATTTGGCGATGGGAAGTGGGCCATTCGCGGGGGATACGGAATTTTCTTCGAGCACACCAACGGCAACGAATCGAACACAGACCTGCTCGAGCCGGACAACATCAAAACCCAGACCACCAGCGTAGTGAACATCTCCGGCTATGGGAATCTCAATCCCAGCTTGCTTGGCGGCGGAACGCCTCCGCTGACGGCTACCTCAATTCCCAGCAAAGCCATCTGGCCTTATGTGCAACAGTGGCACCTGGATATTCAGCACGATCTTGGCAAAGGCACGGTGGCCACGCTGTCGTACGTTGGGAGTGCGGGCGTTCACCTGACGCGAGCCTACGAACTGAACCAGATTGTACCGGTTTCCAACAGCCAGAACCCATACGGCCCGGGACAGGTAATCACGGCCGATGACTGCAGCTCGGTTGCGATCGGCGCCAACGGGCAGGCCACAGCGACCGCTAACGTGGATACCGGCAACCCCGTTACAATGACGGGCGGATGGGCCAACAATCTAGCCGTCGCCTGCGGCAACAACCCCAACTTCTACCGCCCGTACCTCGGCTGGGCCAGCATCGGACGCAAAGACCAGACTGCGACGTCCAACTACAACGGGCTGGAAGTTTCGGTGCGGCATAATATCGGTGGACTCGAGTTGAACGGCGCATATACCTACAGCCACTCGATCGACGATTCCTCCTCGGCCAACGACGCCGGGTTGTTCAACGCCTATAACCTGAATGCCTTTCGTGCCAGTTCTAACTTTGACCAGCGGCATACCGTCACTCTCGCCTACGTTTACGACTTGCCGTTCTTCAAGGCAAAGGGCTTGACGCATTCGCTGCTTGGAGGCTGGCAGTGGTCGGGCATCACTTTAATTCAAAGCGGCTCTCCCTTCAGTGTCTACAACGCGGGCAACGGCTCGATCGCGCCCTCCGACAATGCGGGCGTGGGCACCGGCGCTTCTCAAATCGGCAACCTCGGCAGCCTCACTGGTGGCTCCTACCCGGACCTTGTCGGTAACCCAAGAACGGGAGTCCAAAACGCTCCTTTCGCGGGCTTCGGGCCGCTTCTGTTCAATCCCGCCGCATTCGTGGCGCCCCAAGGTCTGACTTTCGGCGATGCCGGAAGGAACATATTGAACAATCCCTGGCGTACGAACTTCGACATGGCCTTGCTCAAACACTTCGCGGTCAGTGAAAGCAAGTATTTTGAATTCCGGGCGGAGGCGTTCAACGTATTCAATCACACCGAATTTAACTGGCTGGGCGGCGATGGTGGCTCGGCAAGCTCGAACGCCGGAGCAGGGAACACCTCCAGCACGGTTGTCTGCTACGGCGGCGCCAATAACTCGGCGGGCGATCCTTCCTGCTTGCCCGGCGTGCTGTTCCGGCCGGGAGCCGCGCACAATGCGCGAATTCTGCAGTTAGCGCTGAAGTTTATTTTCTAGGCCGGAGCAGCGCTATCACGAGCAATTCCAGCTTTTGAGAAGCTGGGATTGCCGGTTTGAAGTTCTTATCCAACTTGCACGTGCTGCGGCGCTGCCACGGCTTCCAGCGCGTGTTCCAGGTCCGCGATCAGATCGTCTGCATTCTCAATGCCCACCGAGAGCCGGATCATCTGTTCGGTCACTCCCATCCTGGCGCGCTCTTCGGCTGGAATCATGGCATGCGACGTCAGCACAGGAATCGAAACCAGCGACTCCACGCCGCCCAGGCTCGGCGCCAGCGTAAACAGCCGCATGGCCTCGCTCACCCGCCGCGCGTCTTCGCCCGTGCCTTCCACCTCAAAGGTGACCACTCCTCCTCCGCCGCTCATCTGCTGGCGTGCGACGGCATATTGCGGATGGCTCTTCAGAAATGGATATTGCACGCTTCGCACCTTGGCGTGTTCGGACAAAAACTCCGCAACCCGCTGTGCGTTCTCGTTCTGCCGCGCTACACGGACCGCTAGCGTCTTCAGCCCGCGCACCAGTACCCACGACGCGTGAGGGTCCATGCAGTTGCCCAGCGTGGTTCGCGTCTCCCAGATTCTTTCCATCAATTCGCGCCGCCCCGCCACCACCCCGCAAATCAAATCCGCATGCCCCGCCAGGTATTTCGTTCCGGAATGCATCACTAGGTCGATGCCGAATTCCGCAGGATGTTGGTTCATGGGCGTGCCGAAGGTGGCGTCAATCATGCTGAGCAGCTTGTGTTGCCTGGCCAGAGCCGCCACTCTCTTGAAATCCACCACGCGCAAGGTTGGATTGGTGGGCGACTCCACATAAAGCAGTTTCGTGTTCGGACGGATCGCCCGCGCGTGCTGATCGTATTCCGTGGTGTCGACCAACGTGGTCTCAATCCCCATTCTCGGCAGCCACTGCGAAAGAAACTTGGTCGCGCCGCCATAAATGTCGCGCTGCGCCACAATGTGATCACCGCTCTTGAGCAGCGCCATGATCGTCGTCGTGATAGCTCCCATTCCAGAGGCGAAGGTCAGCGCCGCTTCCACGCCTTCCAATTCCGCAATTGTCTTTTCCGCAACCGTATTCGTCGGATTGCCGTAGCGGGTGTAGTAGTGGTCGCTGCCCGTGGCCCGGACCTGCTCCTCATTGTCGGTGACTTCGAACGTGGAAGTCTGATAAATAGGCGTGGCCATTGGCCCGTTTTTCTTCTCCAGATCCGCCGCGCCGCGCACCGCTTTGGTTTCGGGGTGATGGGTGTGCCGTTTCATGAATACCTCGTTCTTACAGATTAATTGCGCGACGTGACTCCCGCAAGCGAAGCGGCGCGCACCGGTTATAATTCTTCCTCCATGGATCTCGGTCTGAAAGATCGTGTGGCCCTCGTTGCCGCTTCCAGCCAGGGGATCGGCCGCGCCACCGCGGAGGCCTTCGCCGCCGAGGGTTGCCGCATTGCCATGTGCGCCCGCAACCAGCAAACCTTGCAGGCCACCGCGGAGAAAATCAGAAAGCAGTACAGCGCCGAGGTTATTGCCCAGGCGTTCGATGTTACCAACGCCGCGGCGGTCAGGGATTTCGTCGTCGCCGTGGCCGACAAATTCGGAAGCGTCGACATTTGCGTGACCAATGCCGGAGGCCCGCCCGCCAAGGGTTTCCTCGCCGCCACTCTCGAAGAATGGCAACGCGCACTGGAGGCGAATTTTCTCAGCACGGTCTACTTCGCGCGCGAAATCATCCCCCACATGCAACGGAAACACTGGGGCCGCATCATCACGCTTACCTCGATCACGACCAAGCAGCCGGTCACCGATCTCGTGCTTTCGAATGCGGTCCGTGCGGCCGTGGTCGGACTGGTCAAGAGCCTCGCCAACGAGTTCGGAAAGGACGGAATTCTGGTCAACAATGTCGGCCCCGGTTTCACAGCCACCGACCGGCTGAAGGAGTTAGCGAAAGCCCGCTCCTCCTCTTCGGGAAAAAGCGAGCAGGAGATTTTCGATGGATGGGCCGCCGACGCCCCGCTTCACCGCTTGGGCGAGCCTCGCGAAGTTGCCGAGACTATCGTCTGGCTCGCATCGGAGCGCGCTTCCTACATCACCGGCCAGACCGTGCTGGTCGACGGCGGCATGTATAAAGGCTTGTAGATCGTCGAAAGACGGGATGCGATTATGAAGCAGCTCGTTTCTTTATTGTTTTCACTTGCCTGCGCCGCAGCCGGCTTCTCATCTTTCGCCGTCGCCCAGGCACGCCCGTTTCCCGGACCGGACGTTCAGCAGATCTACCAGCGCCTGCTCCCGCAAATTGAACAAATCCCGGGGTTCGACCACCATGCCCATCCCGGTTTTGCCGACGATCCGGATGTGGACGCCATGGCCTCGGCTCCCGACACCAGCCTTCCTGTCCGCACGCGCGACGACAACCCTGAACTGATTGCCGCAGCCAAGGCTCTATTCGGGTATCCGTACGATGATCTCTCGCCCGAGCACGCCAAGTGGCTCGTCGCGAAAAAGACGGAGCTGAAAAAGCAACATCCCGGCACTGCTTACTTCAATCTGATTCTCGACAAGATCAACACCGAGAGTTCGGTCGCCAACCGCGCCATGATGGCTGACTATCTCGACCCCAAGCGGTTTCCGTGGGTATTCTTCGCCGACTCGTTCATGTGGCCCTTCAACAACCAGCGCGAGAGCGCGCGCAATCCGGATGAAGAGGTCTACATCCCGCTGCAGGAGAAAATGCTACACCGCTGGATGCAGCAGGAGAGCGTTAGCAAACTTCCCGTCAAGTTCAGTGATTACCTGGAGTTCATCGTCCGGGTGCTGGCCGACAACCAGAAAAAAGGCGGCATCGCCATGAAGTTTGAAGTGGCATACTTCCGCCCCACGACGTTTTCGGATCCAACGCGTCAGCAGGCGGAGGATATTTATCGACAATACGAGTCCGGCGGAATCCCCAGCGAAAGAGATTACCGGACTTTCCAAGATTACATCTTCCGCTTCCTGGTCATCCAGGGTGGCCGCCTGAACCTTCCCGTGCACATTCACACCGCGGCTGGCATCGGCAACTACTTCAACTTCAGCGAGAGCAACATCATGAACCTGGAGAGTGTGCTGCGCGATCCCCGCTACCACGGCACCACGTTTGTCATGATCCACGGCGGCTATCCGCTGGAGCGCGAAGCCATCTGGCTCGCCGCCATGAAGAATGTTTATCTTGATTCCTCGCTCGGCGAACTCGCCCAGTATCCTTCCGCCTTCAAAGACACGCTGAAGATGTGGCTGGAAACCTTCCCTGACAAGATCACTTTCGGTACCGACTGTTTCCCGTACAATGAAGTGTTAGGCGCGGAAGAAAGCTACTGGCTGGGAGCGAAATCATCGCGAATGGCCCTGGCCGCCGCGCTGGCCGAGATGATCTCGGAGAATGAAATTACCGAAACGCGCGCTCTGGAGCTAGCCCACGGTTACCTGCATGACAATGCCGTGAAGCTATACGGAGACAAGGTTCACTGAACGAGGCGGCTTCGCGCAGGGAGCCGGGAGCAAAGCTCATGGCAAAGAAACTGAAAACCAAGACCTCCGCTGGTAGAAAAGCGAAAGACGCGAAGCCCCACTCTCGCGCTCAACGCGCCGTTACCAAACACGCGGCCAGCAAGGCCCAACTTCAATACATCCCCTGGCACACGATTGCGCTCGAAGAACTGAATCCGCTTCTACAGCGGCAGTTCGTCGTAGGTCAGGAAATTATGGTGGCGCGCGTGCTGCTGAAAAAAGGCTGCATCGTTCCCGAGCACAGCCACCACAACGAACAGCTCACTTACATTCTCGACGGGGCGTTGAAGTTCTGGATCGACGGCCGGGAAATCGTCATCCACGCCGGCGAAGTGCTCTGCATCCCGGCACACATGCCGCACAAAGCCGAGGCGCTCGAAGACACGGTCGACCTCGATGTGTTCAATCCCCCGCGCGCCGATTGGATCAACAAGACCGACCAATATTTGCGAGGCCAGAAATAGTCGGTCGTCTATCATTTTCATCCATCATCCATGCCTTCTTCCACCACTTCTGAGAAGGGTTCTCAACCCAGCCAGGCCACGTTTCGTTTCCGTTGCATCGGCTGTGGCTTGATCACCGGCTCTGCCGCGCAGGACTTTCGTTGCTCGGGGTGCGGCAACCTGCTTGAGATCACCGATTCGTCGTGGAATTCCCGCAACCCCATCGCTCTGAAATCGCTCTGGCGTGAACGCCGTACCTTAAACGCCTCGCTAGACCTCAGCGGCGTGTGGCGGTTTCGCGAGCTTCTCCCCGCGCCCCAATCGGAGGAAGTGGTCACGCTGCGCGAAGGCAACACTCCACTCTACGAACTTCCGCAATCCTCGCGCGCGACTGGTATTTCACGGCTGTATGCCAAGCATCAAGGCATGAACCCACCGGTTCGTTCAAGGACGCCGGCATGACGGTAGCCGCCACGTTCGCCCGCCAGGCCGGATACCGCTGGGTAGCCTGCGCTTCCACGGGTAACACCTCAGCATCCATGGCCGCCTACGCCGCGCGCGGCGGCATGCGCAGCCTGGTGCTCGTGCCGGAAGGAAAAATATCCTGGAGCAAACTATCCCAGGCCCTCGACTACGGCGCGCTCACCTGCCAGCTTCGTACCGATTTCGACGGCTGCCTCCGTCTGCTGCAAGAGTTGGTCAGGCGCGCCCCGGTTTACCAGTTGAACTCCATCAACCCGTTTCGCCTCGAAGGGCAGAAAACTCTCGCGCTCGAATTGCTGGAGCAACTCGACTGGCAGACGCCCGACCACATCATCGTGCCCGGCGGCAACCTCGGCAATAGTTCCGCGATCGGCAAGGCATTGCTGGAAATGCTCGACATCGGGCTGATCCCGCGTTTGCCGAAGTTGTCTGTGATTCAAGCCGAGGGCGCCAATGCTTTGGTGCGTACTTTGCGCGAAGCTGGAGGCAAGCGATCTCGTCAGCGTGCAGGCTGAAACTCGCGCCACCGCAATCCGCATCGGCAACCCCGCTTCGTGGGAGAAAGCCGTAAAAGTGCTTGATGCTACGGGTGGCGCCTGCGAACAGGTGAGCGAAATCGAGATCGCGCAGGCCAAAGCCGAAATCGGTGCCGAAGGTATCGGCTGTGAGCCGGCCTCCGCCGTCACGCTCGCTGGCCTGAAGAAATTGCTTCGGCAGGGCTTCGTGAAGCCGGAGGAAACCGTCGTCCTCGTTCTCACGGGAAATCTTGCTTAAGGATCCCGACTTCACCATGGAATTTCATCGCGGCGATCTTTTTCGGGGCACCGCGCACGAAGCGAGAAAGCGCCGGGCTGAATCCGTTCCGCCATCCTCCCGTTGTCATCGATGCCACCCTGGATGCCGTGATCAAGACTTTGGAGCAAGCCGAGAAATCTGACCCGATGCGCTCGAATATCTAAGAACTCGAATGCTCAGGAAAAAGAAAACGCGCCGCCCGGCCGCGCTGCACCTCGCCCTCCCTGCAACCTCGGCCAATCTAGGTCCCGCCTTCGATGCCGCGGCGCTGGCGATGGATCTCTACATCACAATCGATGCCCGACCTGCTCACAGCTTCTCCATCACCGCTACCGGGCGCGACCAGGAAATCTGCCAAAGCCTCGAGAATCACCTCATTCTCACCACCTATTGCGAGATCCTTCAAGCGCAGGGTGCGGAGGTTATTCCGCTGTCTCTTCGCATTAAGAACGACATTCCCATCGGCAAGGGCTGCGGTTCTTCCGCAGCGGCCCGCCTCGCCGGCATCGCCCTGGCCAATCACTTCGGCCGTTTGCGATGGACCGATGCCCAGATCATCGGTGAGGCTTCCCGCCGCGAGCACCATCCCGATAACGCCTCAGCTTGCTGGATGGGCGGTCTCACCGTTGCCCGCATGTCGGGTGACACCGAGGCTCAGGTGGTCCGCATCCGCCCAAGAGGGAAGTGGCCCCTGCTTCTTGCCATTCCTGACCAGGCTCTGTCCACCGAAGAAGCCCGCCGCGTGCTGCCGGCGCAGTATTCCCGCGACGACGCCGTCGCGAACATCCAAAACTCCATGCTCCTGCTCGCCGCCTTTACCCACGGACGTCACGACTTGCTCTCCGCCGCGCTCGAAGACCGCATCCATCAGCCTTACCGCGCCGCACTCTGCCCCCTGCTGCCGTGTCTGCAGGAATTGACCGGGAAGCCGGGCGTTCTCGGCGTAGCCCTCAGTGGCGCGGGCCCCTCCGTCATCGTTTTCCTCGATCCCCGCTCCTCCGCGCAGAAGACACGAAAATCCGTCGCCGCCCACCTCGCCCGCACCGGACTCCGCGCCGAGTTGCTGCTTACTTCCATCACCCCACACGGCGTCCGCTACTGATCGCCGAGACCATTCCCGAAAAATCCGTATGCCACGAAAGTGCCATTTACCGAACCAGCAATCCCGCGATATGTTTACGTGTTCCTCCCCAAAACGAAACTTATCCATCGCCCGCGTGTTCACAGCGACAATACGGGTCGCCACTTCGCGGACGGGGACGGCAGGGGATGAAGCCGAAAATGCAACAGCAGATCCAGCAGAACCCGAGTCCGACCACGGGAGATCGCGCCGCCGCACCAGGCGCGCGTCCGTATCATCCACGGGGAGGTTCAGGAGGAAATCCAGAAGTTTCTCCAGGCTGTCGAATTCCTATCCCGCCCGCGTCGCGAAAGAACCCGGACATCAGCTTCCAGCAACACCTTAGCAGCATCTTCGCGGCTCGCAGTATTGGAGACGACTCCCGCGACAGCCGTCCCCGCCGCCATTAATCGAGTCGAGCGCTCGATTTATCGGCTGGCCGGCGGGACGATCCCATTCATCCGCAAATACTCCACCATCTGTCCGTAATGGTCGAAGCCATGCCATGCCACGCTCGTTGCCAGGCTGAGACGCGTTACTGTTCCTTCTCCCCACGGACTCCTGACCGTTTCAACCAGGTTCTTATCATTGATCGTCTGAACTGCCTTATGCACGTAGGCAAAGGAGTCATTCAGATACTTCAAAATGTCGGCTTTGGTTTTGATCGAGGCCGGCCCCGCTTCGTCGCCGATATCCACTGGCGGTTTTTCTTCTAAAATAGCCGCGCCCAATTCATAGTTCACGGCCGCGACATGTTTTATCTGCTGGGCGAACGTGCGCACGCCTTTGAACTCGCCATTCGTTGGCGCAAATCCGAACTTGTCTTCCGGCATCGCCTCCGCCGCGGGAACAAACTCATGCTCGACGTTCAACACGGTGCGGTCCAGCACTTGCGTGACGGTCCGGTGTTCATCCTTACCCTTGCTGTCCTGGGCCGCGCCAACCATTGCCAGCGCCAGCACGCAGAACGCAAGACGGTTAAGCTTCTTCCTCATGTTGATCTCTCCATTCTCGATCATTACCGCGTGTCCTCTGGGTTGAAGATTTTCAATTTCCCTCAAGACTTCACCGCCGCAAAGGGCCACTCCCTGCCTCTCCAGGCACGAATCATATAGATCACCAGGCCCGCCAACAAGATCACGACCGCGTACCGTATTTCCTTTTGCCAATTCACGCGACCGAACAAGATAAAGAGAAATCCAGCGATCGCCACCAGCGCCGGCAAAGGATACAGCCACATGCGAAACGGACGCGCAATGTTCGGCCGCGTCACCCGGAACACAATCACCCCAACCGCCTGTACCAGAAATTGCAGAATAAGGCGAATGACCACCAGAGCGGCGATCGCGTCCCTCAGCCGCAGAAAGCAGAACGCCGCCGCCACCACTCCCAGTGCCAGCAGCGAAACATGCGGGAAGCGGTAAACCGGGTGCACCTTGGCAAATGCGCGGAAATAGTTCCCATCCAGAGCCGCCGCATAAGGAACCCGCGAATAGCCCAGCGTTAGCGAGAAGACCGATGCAAACGCGGTCACGATTACCAATCCCGTCACCAACCGCGCCGCCCACGGCCCATAAATCCTCTGCATAAACAACGAAACAACATACAATCCGCTGTTGTTCTGCCCCGCCTGCAGCATCTCCCGCCAGGGAACCACGGCCAGAATGCACAGGTTCATCATTAGATATAGACAGGCCACCAGCAGAATGGAAAGCAGCAAAGCCCGCGGAATATTCCGCGTAGGATCTTTTATTTCATCGCCCAGGTAGCAAACGTTGTAGTAGCCCCAGTAGTCGTAGGTGGCCACCAGCAGGGCTCCGCCCAAGCCGGTGAAGAACGCAGGCGAGAGGGTGAACGCGCCGGGAGGAAAATCAAACGCGCGAGCGGCGTTGAAGTGCGTCAGCCCGGCGAAGATGATCCATCCGATCGTTCCCATCACGCCCAGCCACAGTACTTTCGAAAGGCGCGCTATCACTGTGATGCGCCGGTAGAGCAGCAAGACCGTGAAGAAGCAAATGCCTACCGCTACCGCAGTTCCCGGCGTCACAATCCAGCTCACCTGAAGCGGCCCTGCCCATGGGATGGGCAGAGCCGCAGTGTGTGCGGCGTAAACCGTCTCCAGGCTGGGCCAGTAATAGGCGGCGTAGCCAGCCAGCCCGATGCATCCGCTGGCAATGGAAAGCGGAGCGCTGAAGGAAAGTTGCCAGATAAACAGAAACGAAATCAGCCGTCCCCATTTCCGCGGCCCATAAATCTCGCTCAGGTAGCGATACGATCCGCCCGACCCGGGAACATCGCGCCCAATTCTGCAGACACCAGCCCATCGCACACCGCCAAAAGCGCGCCCACAACCCATCCCAGCATGGCCTGCGGCCCGCCCATCGCGCCCAGCACCAGCGGCATGGTAATGAACGGCCCCACGCCGATCATGTCAATCATGTTGAGCGCCGTAGCGCTTCCCAGGCCCATGCCGCGAATCAGGCCAGGAGAGCCATTGTCCGGTTTTGCTGGAGAACCCATGCGTAGGTCGGATCACACGCCATGAACAAGCTGCTCGCGGCAACCAAGAATGCGGCGGGGTTTACTGACCACCGACCACTGATTACTGATTACTGCTTCTCATGCCCCGCGCTCAACAGATTCACATAAAGCCGCACCGCTCCCGGCACTCCTGCCGGCAACTGCCGGAAGAACGCGTATCCGGTATAGATATAAGTTCCCTTGCCGTACTGCGCGCGCAGCAGGCCGCCCTTCTGCGGGTCCTCACCCGGATCATGGCAGCTCAGCAGCGGCTTGAAATGCTCATCCCACTTATCCATGAAATAGAGCCCGCGTTCCTGCACCCAACCATCAAAATCGCGCGCTGTGATCTCATTCGGATAATGAAATACTCCGTCTTCCGGCGCCAGAATTTCCACCGGAGCTTCCTCCACCGAAACCCGTGCCCGGCTTAGTTCCGCAGGATAAGGCGTGAAGTGTCCGCTATTAAAATCTCCCACGCCGGTGTTGTACTGCACGACCAGCGTTCCGCCGGCCGCAACGTAATCGAGCAGCTTCTTATTATTCGCCGTCACATCTTTCTGCGTGTCGTAGGCGCGAATCCCCAGCACGATAGTTCCGTACTGCCCGAGTTCTTCGCTCGCCAGCTTCTCTGGAGGAATCAAAGTCACGTCCATGCCCACTTGCTTCAGCACCGTGGGAATGTCGTCGCCCGCGCCCATGATGTAGCCAATCTTCAAATCATGGGGCGCCTGTACATCCACAATGCTCACGCGCTGCACCGCCGGCTGGTAGTAGTAGAAGCTGCCCAGGTCTTCCCGCGTCACCAGCGTGTAACCTTCGTTGAACTTTTCGCCTTCACTTTCTAATACCGCTCGAACCTTCGCTCGTCCTTCCTGCAGGCCGGCAGGAAATACTTTGAACTGGAAATCCTTCTTCTCTCCCCGCCCCGCGAGCTCCACGGCGAACTGTGTTGGCTCCGATCGCCAACCTTCAGGCAGTTCCAGGCGCAACACGCCATCCGCCTTGCGATCAAGATTGCTGGCCACGCCCACCGCGACTGCTGAACTCGAACCGTTGTGCGTCGAAATTACCTGCGTGCCGGGCTCCAAGGCAACTGAAAATGCTGGCACCACGGCCAGCGGACGTGCGCGTTCCACGCCGGCCTCGTTCACAAACGGTGTCACCACGGTCGCCCCGATACCATTCTTCAATGCAGGGCGACTCGCACTCGCAACGGAATATTCCACGCGTGCCTGCAGAACCGGAGGCGGGAACGGCAGCGTCGCATACTTCTCATCATCGATGTGATTCAAGCTCTCCGTCTCCGGATCATCGCGATGCCAGTACGGCCGCGTGTAAGCCGCATTCTTTGGCACCCGCAGGCGAAAGACCACGTTAACGTTGTCTCCGGGCTTGATGGCAACCCGTCTTGTCTTGTCGGACGTCGTGCCCCACCCTTCCGGTACCTCCAGCTTCAACCCCTCAATGAACAGCGGATCTTTCGATCCGTTGTGAAAATCGACCGCCACCAGAAACTCCTGCCCCGGCGAAACGGTGGTCATCGCATCCGCTTCTTTCGCAACTTCCTTTGAGGCCTGCCCCTTGGCTTCCGCCTGAGAAACCACCACGGCCCTCAAGCTTACGTTCAAAGCGTCATTGAGCGCGGTTTCAGCTTGGTCGCGCTTTTCTTCCAGCCGCACCAGCAGATCTGATTTAGCTGTGACGCTCAAATTGCTCTTACTGACTGCCGCGCGCACCCGCTCCAGTCCCGCCACCACTTCCATCAATGGCGCAGCTGCCGGGGATGCATCACTCCCCTTCGCATCCTTGCTGGCGTCAGCAATTTTGCCTGCAATCTCGGTCAACTCGTGCCGCAACTGCGGAACCTTGGGTTCCTCCGTCCCCAATCGTGCCGCCAGCCCCGGCAAAGTCGTATCGATCCCATCAAAGAAATCTTTCTCATGCCCGTCTTTATCCAGCTTGGCGGGCGTTATCGAATCCACCAGTTTATAAAACGTAAACCGGTCTCCCGGATCGACATTCCAGTTCGCCGCTCCCTGCGAGAGCTGATGCCGCAACCCCTGCATCGCGAACTGCACATAAGAGCCTCCCAGGTCCGCACTCTTTTCGCCGGTATTCAGCTTGAGCGTCCAGTTCGCATCCGGACAGGTCATCGCCCCAAACCCGCACACATTGCCGATGTAAAGCTTCTTCGCTTGCCACGGCTGGAGCCCCTGCGCGATCTGCTCAGGAAACCGCTTCGGGTCCGCTGCTGCGCGGAACGCCTCTTTCGTCAAAATGCTTGAAGCCTGGTGATGCCCATGTCCATCCCGCTCGGTACCCGAAAACCGCGCCACCAGCACATCTGGACGGAAGGTCCGAATCACCCGCACCATATCTCCCAGCGCGACATCGTGTCCACCCCACTTGGCAAAAGTTTCCTCCGCACTTTTCGAGAACCCAAAGTCGGCCACTCGCGAGAATCTTTCTTGTACCCCGTAGTATTCATCGGCCGCCAGCAGTTCCTCGGTTCGCAGCACGCCCAGCACATCCGATAAATTACTGCCGACCTTGTTCTGTCCACCCTCCCCGCGATTCAGTGTCATCAGCAACACGTTGGCTCCGCGCCCCCGCGATTCCAGCGTCAGCATCCCGCCATCTTCATCGTCGGGATGCGCCACGGTCTGCATCAATCGCGCAGTCGTACCCAGCCTCCGCAGTTCCAGCCGCAACCCGAGGATTCCTTGATCCTGCGGAAGCTCAGGAGGAGTTCCCTGATAAGGAAGCTGAGGGAAGTTGGTTACACGCGCCTGGAGTTTGTCAGGATCGGCGGCGCCAACAATCGGACCTATCGAGCCTTCTCCAGTCCGCTGCGAAGAAGCTGCTAGCAGAACTGGAATCGCCAGCAAAAGCAATAAAAGTGAGGTCCGGACGATTGAGCTTTCGACAAATGGCAGGACGAACCGCCTCAGGCGGCTCGCCAGGTGGTTGAATACCAAGAAGTTCACCCTACAAGGATGGGGCCTACCCCGGCTCCGACGCAAATTCTTTCCTCTAATAGCCTACAAATTAGACTCCGGCCAGAGGAAAGAGTAAGCCCGGAGCCAAGATCTAGAATAAACGAAGAAGAATCAAGAACGGATCACTGACCACTGACCACTGCTACTGCGTGCCTTCCTTCAACGTATCCTGACATTTGCTGCCTGCCGTCAGCACGTCATTGAACGCCGTCTCCTTGCGCAGGTTCTTCAGCAGCGGATCCTCCAGCAAGGCGGAATACGCGCAATAATTCTGCTGCACCGCGGCCTTCAGCAACCGCAAAGCCGCATCATTCTGCCCGCAATACGCCATCAACGCGCCCACGTGATACCACGCTTCGGGATCGGGCTCCGTCATCACCGACGCCTCCGTCTCACGCGCGATCCGGTCCAAGTCCGCGGGCCGTTGCGCCTGCGTGCATGCCACCATCAAATCCCGGTGGTAGGCCGGGGCCTTCGCCATATTCTTCGCGTTTTCTCGGGCTTGCGCTATATTCCCCGTGGCCACATAAACATACGGAGTCACCCATGCCGCCCATTCTGAGCCCGCGTCCAGGTGCACGAAATCCATCGCCTTGTCTGTCTTGCCCAGTTCCAGGAAGGCCCACGCACACGACCGGAAATTGTAGTTTCCTGGATCCTGCGATCGCGCCGTGTTGCACTCCTGCGTTGCCTGCTCCAGCATGCCCGCATAACGCAGCACATAGCTGAGCGCGAAATGCGCATCGGCGCTCTGCGGTCTCCGCCGCACTAGATCGGTCGCAGCATCGTAAGCGCGGCCCAATTCGCCCCGGTCGACGCGGTTCACGATCAAATTGCTCGCCGCCGCCACTCGGTTTGGATCGAGCGCGAGCGCCCGCTCATACGCGGAATTCGAGCGCTGGAACATCTGCTCCCCGCCGCCGCCGTAAGTCGAATCGTAGTAGTATCTGAGTCCCAGCGCCTCCCATGCCGGCGCATAGCCCGGGTCTTCTCCTACCACGTGTTCCAGCACAGCGATACCATCCTTGTTGGGCTCGGGGTCATGGGGCAGGGCAAGAGCATGCAGGTAAAGGTCGTATGCCTCCTGACTCTTGGGACGTGACGCGTCGCTCAAGGCCCCTCCCGCCACGCCCAGCGCGGGCAACAGCCCCTGCTGCACCTGCTGGCTCAACCGGTTCTGCAGGGAAATCAAATCGTTCACCGGTGCAGCCACCGTCCCCTGCCAGAGCAACCGGTCCGTGGGCACGTCAATCGCTTCCAGCGTCACGCTCAACTGCTCGCCTTGCCGCATGAAGTGTCCTGTCAACAGGCGTCCCACGTGCAGTTCCTGACCTACCTTGTGCGGGTCCAGATCCAGTGCCACAAACCTCCGCGTCACCGACGAAGGCCGCACTTCCAGCGATCGCGAATACGTTAAAACACTGGTTAATTCGTCCGCCAGGGCGAAGCGCAGGTAATCCACGGCAAAATCCCCGTTCATGTTCTGCAGCGGCAACACGGCGATTGCATTCCGCTGCTCCAGGTTCGCCACCGACTGATGCTTCACCCAGTACGCTGTCACGGCGGCCAGCACCGTCACTAGCAGCGCCGCCGTTCCCAATAGCAACCAGAACTGCCATCGGCTGCCCGTTCGCCCGAACGTCTGGCTCGCAACCCGCAGCTTTGCATTGTGCAGCCCACTTTTAACCTGCCCAGACTCATTCTCCCGCTTCAGTTGCTGCAGGTCCGCCTTCATCTGCGTGGCGCTTTGATATCGCTGCTTACGGTCCTTCTCCATCGCCTTGCCGATGATGCCCTCCAGTTCCACCGGGACCTTCGGATTCAGTTGTCCCGGCGGCACCGGCTTATCGTGCAGCACCGCGTCCAGCGTCATCAGCGAATTCTTGCCCGCGAACGGTTTCTTCCCGGTCGACATTTCGTACATCACTACGCCGAAGGAAAACAGATCGCTGCGGAAATCGATTTCCTCGCTCCGCGCCTGCTCCGGCGACATATAGATCGCGGTCCCGGGAATCACCCCCACCGCGGTTAATGACTGGTCCAGCCCAGCTCCATCGCTGTCGGTTCCGACGTTATGCAACAGTTTGGCCAGCCCGAAATCCAGCACCTTCACCTGCCCGCTCGGAGTCAGGAAGATGTTCGCCGGCTTGATGTCGCGATGCACGATCCCCTTGGCATGCGACGCCGCCAGCGCGTCCGCCACCTGGATGCTGATATCGAGCACCTTCTCGGTCTGTAGCGCCTGTCCCGAAATGCATTGCTTCAGGCTCTCGCCCTCCAGCTTCTCCATCACGATGAAGGGATGCCCGTTGTTATCCTCAATGCCATGAATGGTGCAGATGTTGGGATGATTCAGCAGCGACGCCGCCCTCGCCTCCCGCGTGAAGCGTTCCAGCGATTTGGGATCGCCCGCAAGATTTTCTGGAATGAACTTCAGGGCAACATGCCGCCCCAGCTTCAGGTCTTCGGCCTCGTAGACCACACCCATACCACCACCCCCGAGCTTGCCCAGGATGCGATAGTGGGACACCGTTTGGCCAATCATGAGAAGACCGAATTCCCGAACGCAAGAATGTTAGGCCCACCAGCGGCTCAGGTCAACTGTGCTGTCATGCCGAGCAAGCGTTCTTTGCGCAGCCAGGGATCTGGGCGAGCCGCGCGAAGGGTCGCGTGCTTTCCGACCCAATAATCGCGCGTTTGGCTCGCTTCCATAATTCAGCACCCTTACCCGGGTGGGAATTTCGTTCCCAAACTGACAACCGCCCTATCCTTTGTGTCCGCCCAGCGGTTCTAAGTTGCCTGATGGCGACTACTATGGAGGTAGCAACCCTGGAATAGCGAGGCGGTTGTGGTATGGCGCGGACGTCCAGTAACGATTCCCCCCAACTCCAAGAAGCTATCCGCCGGCGCGCCACTGAACTGTTCCCAGCGCGGTGGGAAGGTCGAAGGCCATGATGTCGAACACTGGTATCAGGCCGAAGCCGAGATCCTTCGTGAATCCACCATTCACGCCGTTCGCCGCGCCGTCGTCGTCAGCGTCCGGGGCGTGGTTTACACCGGGGAGTACGAATCCGCCTCAGCCGATGGCTACATTCCCGGCGAATGGCATCCCGGCGACCGTAGTTCCCGTTCGCCTCGCCGGCGACAGACTCTACCTCCGCCGCCCCAACGGCCGCGAACTCCAAACCACCATCGTAAAAAGAATCGGCTAGCTGTGTAGCGCGGGCGCCCACGCCCGCGAATGTGTCTAGCGCCACTCCTCCCTCTTCACGTTCCTCCGCCTACTCCTCCACCCACAGCCCAGCCGACGCCCCCACCCACTCCATATTCTTGTTGTGATCCACGCCCATCATCAAACCCCGCCCCATGCGGATAATCGTCAGCACTGCCTTCAACTCCTCCTGCCACACATACATCACCCGTACCTCCGCCTTGGTCCCGCCAAATGGAGTCTCGATCACGGGCTCAAAATGCAGCCGCTCCTGCAGAATGTAGTCCCGCCCGCTTCTCCGCCGGAATCGCCTCGATATCTTCTTTCTTCGGCGCGATCACCACCCCCAGACCGGCGAACGAATACAAAGGTTTCAGCGCATAGTTCTGCAGGTCGTCGGGAATCCGCTCCAACCGGTCCAGAAACCAGGTCTTCGGCACCGACTCATGCCGCAAATACGGAATCGAAAACTTGCTGATCCGGAAATACCAGTTCGGATGCCCCGCCCACTCCACATCAAGATCGTCGCGCCAATCGAACCCCAGCTTCACCTGCTTGCGCTGCAACTCATCCACAATCGTCCGGTTGTAGATACGCCGGATCGGCACCCGGGCTCCATTCCGTTCGTAGTAAAGCTGCGATCCTTGCTTTTTGACCGCCTCAATGTCGACCGTCCTCACTCCCAGCATCTTCTCCGTCAGCAGAAAATCCGGCAGCGTTTTCTGCTGCTCGGGATGAATCTCCATCAGGATCACGTTCTCCGGATCATGCGTGCCCACAATCGCCCGCCGCAAGAGTTCGCGATAGGAATTCGCATCCAGTCCGCTAAGAAAAAAGTTCAGCCGTGCGTTCTCGGAAGCCGAAACCCGAAAGCCGGAGCCCGAAGCCCGATCCAGCCCGTAAACATCAATGTAGCTTTGCGCCAGCGTTACCTGATAAGCGTAGAGGGAAGGGAAGGCCTGCAACTCCACCAGCTTTGGCTGCAACTCGCCGTTCGCGTCCCGTACCAGCCCAAAATCCACTTGTACGAACAGCGGCCGTGCCGGCTCATTCGCAACCCGGAACTCCGCTGGGATAGATGCATCCGACCGCGCCCGATACTCGGGGCTCTCCACCAGTTGCCGGATCAGTTTCTTCCCATCCTCCGCCATCCGCTCCAGCAGAGCTTTCGGGAAGAAACAGGGAGTCTCCGAAAGTCGGAACTGGACATGAGTCCCGCTAGCGTCATCAATCCGCCGCAAGAATGTCTGAAATTTTTCGGGAGTGAAGCTGTCGTTAAACTGCTTTCGGAAGGAGGGAATCATCGTAGCGCCAGCGTCCGCTAAAGGCTTGTCATTCCGACCCAGAGCGCAGCGAAGGGGAGGAATGCTGTCCGCCGGCAGAGGAACCGCTCTACGCCTCCACCAGAAACTTCCCATCCCGCATGATCTGCTCATCGTCCACCCAGATGTTGAACTTCCGCCCCACCACATCAATATGAGTCGACGAATCCCACTCCGCCCCGGTGTGCGCGCCATAGGGATTCCCAAACGCAATGTGCACGCCGGGATACTTCTCATCCTGCAGAATCTGCCCAATCACATCCTTCAAATCGATGTTCGTCCCAATGGCAAACTCGCCCACGCGGTCGCTGTTCTCATCGGTGTGCGTGTACTTCCAGAAGTCGTCTTCCAGTTCGCGATTCTCCGAGTGCGCCTCGGTCAGGCGATTCTTCTTCATGTGCACGGTCAGCGGATGCTCCCGCAAGTTGCCAAACTTCGCGCACAAATAATCTCCCACGACGCCGTCAATCACGAACGTCCCATTCACTTCGCCGGGGGTGGTGAAAATTTCCCCGCCCGGCAGGTTCCCCCACTTTTCTGGAGTGATAATCCCGCTGGTCTTCAGCCACCGGTAATTCGGATTCAACTCCGCCGTCAGGTCCGTCCCTGCGTCGGTCTTCGCCCGCACCCGCTGCGCTTTGCGCACCATCGCCACAACCTTTGCGCTCAGCCGGTCCACCTTCTGAAAATCCGCCCGCATACCTTCCAGCATGATCTGCCGGTTGATGTTCACCATGTGCGCGTGCCGGATCTTCCGCCGGTTCACCACATCCGTCATCTGCATGCGCGTGCGCAGTTCGTTGCGCTGCGCCTGCACCGCAAAAATGGAAACCTGGCTGGTTTCCAAATCTTCCAGAATCTCCGCCGGCAAATCCTTCAGCGGACGCTCCGCCAGATCCTCCAGCACCCAGGCGCGGTAAGGCGAGCCCAGTTCGTCAAGTTCATGCATGATCGCCGCCGCAATCTCGAGCGTGGCCTCGTCAGTGATCACGCAAACCTTCTCCTCAGGCCGCACGCGCAGGCAAACCCCCATGGCATTACGCGCTCCGGGAGTGTATTCAGGATCAAAGGGAATGTGATTCGAGCGGGTGCCCCATCCTTCTCTCGTTTTTTGCGAGAGTGCCTGCCCTGAGTTTGTCGAAGGAGCCTGCCCTGAGCTTGCCGAAGGGTTGGGGATTTTGACTTGATCTCCGGACGTGTTCATTAGCCTACTTTTCTCACGGAAGCCGGCTCGTCTTCCGCCAGCCCTGCCTCCGTCTCCTCTATGATGTAATCGACAACCTTCTTCAAGTCTCCGGTCTCCCGATACACCTGCAACTGCCGGTCCGCGCCGCTCCCCGTTTCCAGCATTGTGTGGATGTAGTTCAGCTCTTCGCGCGAGTCCAGTTCATCCACCACATCGTCCACAAATTCCAGGTATTCGTGGATCAAATCTTTCGCGGGCACTTCCGTCTGCTTGCCGAAATCGATCAGCTTCCCGCTCATCCCGTAGCGCGCCGCCCGCCACTTGTTCTCCATTAGAAGCGCGCGCCGGTACAGACGAAATCCCTGATTCGCCGTATGCAGCTTATACAGCTTCGCGACCGTGGCCTGAATCAGCGCCGCCAGCGCAATCGTTTCATCCGCCCGCATCGGAATGTCGCACACCCGGAACTCAATCGTATTAAAGAACGGATGCGGCCGGATGTCCCACCAGATCTTCTTCGCATTATCAATGCAGTTGGTCTTGATCAGCAGCTTGATGAAGTTTTCGTACTCGCCCCAGCTCGGGAAATAATCCGGAATATTGGTCCGCGGAAACTTGTCGAACACCTTGCAGCGGTAAGACTTCAACCCTGTATCCATCCCCAGCCAGAACGGAGAATTCGTCGACAACGCCAGCAGGTGCGGCAGAAAATACCGCGCATGATTCATCATGTGGATCGCCGTCTCGCGGTCCTCAATCCCAATATGCACGTGCAGCCCAAAAATCAGATTCGCCCGCGCCACCAGTTGCATATCCTCGACAATATGCTTATACCGGTCGTCGGGATAAATTTCCTGCACCCGCCAGTCCGCAAACGGATGCGTCGCCACCGAAGCCAGCCGCAACCCGTTCTCCCGGGCCAGCCTCACGATGTCGCGCCGCAGCATCTTCACTTCCGCCTTGGCTTCCTTAATATTCTTGCAGACCCCAGTCCCCACCTCGACGACGGATTGGTGCATCTCCGCCTTCACCCGCTCTTGCAAAATCAGCTTGCCCTTCTCCAGCAACTCCGCCTGAATATGCGACCGCAGATCCCGTGTCTCCGGATCTATCGTCTGATATTCCTCTTCAATCCCGATGCTGAAAGTAGGATTCATTGCATTATGAAGAACAAACCTGGGTGGCTCATCCTTTCGCGCCCTCTGCGAAAAGCGGGTAAATCAAGCCTTAACAGTATAACAACCACCGGAAATCAAATCCGAAGTTAGGCCCGTTCGCGGGCTTCGTTCTGCGCGATCCGCGCCCTCACCAGCTTTTTCAGAAGCGCGTCCGGCAGAGGCTTGTCCGAAGGAAAGTGCAGCGTGCCTTTCGAAACGCGAAAACCTTTGAGTTCCTCCTTAAACGAGTCAAGCACCGACGAACCCAGCGGGAAGAAACTGCAATGATTGGCAAACGCAGCAAACGCGACCAGCCCTCGCTTGTACTTGAAAGTTGGAATCCCGTAGCTGAGTACCTCGGTCGCCTCTGCCGGCACCACCGACCGAATCACTGCGCGGACCCGCTTCAAGGTGCTACGCGCTGGTTCAGGAACGCCCGCGAGATATTCCTCGACATCCTTCGGCGCAGCTTTGCCTTTCATCGCAGACGTGCCCTGTCCGGAGGTATTTTTCTTCATATTGGGATTGATGTGGAAACGGCCCCCTCGGTCGTCCGCCGATCAAGGCCGGGCTTCAGTTCAGCCAGCTACTTTACCACCTTGCCTCGTTTCCGCTCCGCCACCCATTCCGGCTCCGCCTTCCGAGTCTTCTTCACCGGTGTCCCGTTCAGAAATCCAGCCCACCGCAACTCCTGCGCCGGATTCTCTCCGCTCAAAGCCATCTTCACCGCCATCTCCGCGACGGCATTCACGATCCAGTCAAAATTCTCCTGCCCTACCGAAGTAATCTCGGCATCCGGCGCCGGATTCAGAAAATCAATCGCATAAGGCACTCCACCCTCCACCGCAAACTCCACCGTATTCAAGTCATACCCCAGCACGCGGCACAAAGTCAGCGCATCTTTTTCAATTCTGGCCCTTAAAGCCTCTGATGACGGCGACGGATTCCCCTTCACATACCGCTCATGATGCGGGGCCCGCGGGTCGTACTTCATGATGTGCACTTTTTCCTGCCCCACCACATAGCACCGGTAATACTCCTCAAACACCACGCCGTGCTGCAGCGTCATGCACAAGTCGCCCGTCTGGTTGTAATGCTGGAAAAATTCCTCCGGTGAATGCACATGATAGACATGCTTCCACCCGCCCCCGGAATAAGGCTTCAAAAAAGCAGGGAAGCCGACGTAATCAAACAACTCCTGCCAGTTCAGCGGAAATATCAGATTCCGCATCGACTTATCCGTAGTCCCCTCCGGATGCTTGTGGTGCGGCAGAATCACCGTCGGCGGAATCGCCACGCCCAGCTTGTGCGCCAACGCGTAATTAAAAAACTTGTCATCCGCCGTCCACCAGAACGGATTGTTCACCACAATCGTCCCCTGCAAAGCCGCGTTCTTCAAATAAGCGCGATAGAAAGGAATATCCTGCGAGATCCGGTCGATGATCACGTCATATTTCTTCGGCTCATCCATCCGAATCCCGCCAATCTTCACAAACTCCGCCGCGACGCCCTCAACTCCCATGGAATTGATCTTCTCGACCACGGCCGGCGGAAACGTATTCTCCATCCCAAACAGAATTCCAATTTTCTTCATAAGATCTCCGACTCATTCAACGACAAACTATGATTGTTCTGACCACTGATCACAGACCACTGCCCTAAAAATACTTCCCCGCCATCCTCTGCCACAACGGCCAGTCATGCTTCGAATTGTCCCCGTAGATATCCAGCCAGTGCGGCACCGCCTTGCCATTCAGAATCGCCGAAAGCTTCACATTGGCGTCCAGACATATATCCCAGTCTGCCGACCCCAGCACTATCTTCATCTGCCGGTACCGGCTCAGAAACCAGTCGTCGTTCTGATTCGGCAGATAGTCCGGCGGACAATTGAAATAGCAATCATCGTCATAATACCCATCCAGAAATTGATGGATATCGAACGACCCGCTCATGCTCACGCAGTGCGTCACCACATCCGGATGCTTAAGCGCAAAATTAACCGCGTGATACGCCCCAAAGCTGCACCCGGTCACCGCCAGCCGAGGCGTTTGATTCTTCCAACGCATAAACGGCACCAGCTCGTGCAGAATGTAGCGCTCATACTGCAAATGCCGCAGCACACGCACCTTGGGATGCACACTCTTGTTGTACCAACTCTCTGTATCGACGCCATCCGGGCAAAAAACCTGCAGATCGCCGCGCTCAATCTTCGGCGCCAGCACGCCAATCATCCCGCGGTCTTCATACTCGAAGAACTTTCCCATGGAGGTCGGAAACACCAGCAGCGTCGTCCCTGCATGCCCGAATACGAGTGCCTCCATGTCCCGGTTCAGCTCCTGGCTGTATGCCTTGTGGTATTCGCGATTCATTCTTCGGCAGTCCCTGCAGAACGCAATATCTTACCTGAACCGGGGACTCTCCAGCCCATTTTTATGGCCAACCTCAGCCGCCCTCCGCCCTCCAAAATGATATCGTGATACGAGACATGTCATGGACGCCCCTCAAACTCGTCCCGCGCTCCGCGCCTCTCATACTCCTCATCCTAACGCTCGCAGCCGCCGTCTCCTTCGCCGCAGTAAACCATCTCGTCGCCCGCTTCACGGCCAATCAACAAGCCCGCGGCCGCAAACTTTACCTCGTGGGCCTCGCCGATGCCAAAGCCGCCCGCTACGACGACGCCATCGCCGCTTTCCGCGCCGCCCTGACCTGCGATCCCACCAACTCCCAGTACCAGCTGAGCCTGGCCCGCACCCTGCGTGACAGCAACGATCCCGCCGTCTCGACGAAGCCGAATCCTACCTTCTCGCTCTCTGGCAGCGCGCTCCGCAAGACGCCGCCGTCAATCTCGCTCTCGCCCGCGTCGCTGCCCATCGCGGTTCCATCGAAGATGCCACTCGCTACTACCACAACGCCATGTATGGAGTCTGGAACTCTGACCCCGACGCCAACCGCAGCAAAGCTCGCATTGAACTCATCCAGTTCCTGCTGAAGAAAGGCGCTCCCGACAAGGCTGAATCAGAACTCATGGCCCTAGCCACTTCCTTGCCGCCCGATCCCGCCGCCCATCTCCAGGCTGCGCAACTCTTCGAGCAAGCCCCGGACTATGCCGGCGCGCTCGCCCACTATGAAGAAGTTCTTCGCCCCGATCCCGGCAACGCCGTTGCGCTGACCGGCGCAGGCATGGCTGCCTACCGTTCCGGCAACTACGCAACCGCCCAGGGTTATTTGCGGGACGCAGTCAAGGCGAATCCGCAGGATGCCAATGTTCGCGATCTCCTCGCGACAACCGACCTCATTCTTCGCGCCAATCCTTTCCAAAGCCACATCTCCGATGCCGAACGCAACCGCCGCATCACCGCCGCCTTCTCCCAGGCCGAAAAACGCCTTGCTGAATGCGCCCAGCAGACGGGCATCGACCTGAAGGTCCCGGCTACCATCACTGCGTCTCCGATTTCCAGCCTGCAGTCCCGTTGGATGGCCGCCAAGCCAAATCTCGCTCGCCTGCGCTTTCCCGCGGAAACCGATCTCCCAGACACCATCATGGACGTCGTTTTTCAAATCGAACAGCAGACTGCCGCGATTTGTGGACCACCGCAAGGCCTCGACCTCGCACTGCTCCTGATCTCCCAAAAGCGCGAGGCCGCCAGCCAATGAGTAATCCCGCCGTTGTCCCAAGTTCGCCGGCGTCTCCGCCGACCTCTGTCGTGCGCCTCCGCACGACCCGACAGTTGTTTTCTACTTTCGAAGGCGTCTTCAACGAAGAAGTTTTCTTCCTGATCCTCTCCGTCTTCATCGGAATCTTCTCCGGCCTCGCCGTGGTCTGTTTCCGTCTCGCCATCGACTGGATGCATCTCGCCCTCCTCGGTCCGCTGCCGGAAACCCACAGTTGGCGGCTGTTTGCCGTTCCCTCACTCGCCGGACTCGTGGTTGCCGTGCTCGTGCTGCACCTGTTCCCCAGCATCCGCGGCAGTGGCGTCAACCAGACCAAGGCGGCGCTTTACATCTTCAACGGCGTCATCCCCTTTCGAACGGCTGTCGGAAAATTTATCTGCGCCGCCATCGCGATCGGCTCCGGCCAATCCCTTGGCCCCGAAGATCCCTCTCTCCAGATCGGAGCCAGCATCGCCTCAGCTCTCGGACGCTGGCTCGAAATCTCCCGCGAAAAGCTGCGTCTCATGGCTCCAGTCGGCGCTGCCGCCGGCCTGGCCGCCGCCTTCAACGCACCCATCTCGGCCGTCCTTTTTGTCATCGAAGAGGTCATCGGACGCTGGAGCGCAGGCATCCTCGGCTCCGTCGTGCTCTCTGCCGTCTCGAGTGTGGTGATTGTGCGCTGGTTCCTCGGCAGCGAACCGCTCTTCCGCATTTCCGTCACTACCTTCAGGCGCCCCACTGAACTTCTTGCCTATGCTGTCCTCGGAATTGCCGGCGGCCTGGCCTCGGTGGTCTTCGCCAAATCAATCGGCTACCTGCGACCTCTCCTCAAAGCTCTGCCGCGCTGGACGCAATATTTTCAACCCGCTCTCGCCGGACTTCTCGTGGGCCTCATCGCCTTCCTAGGCTTTCCCCAGATCATGGGCGCTGGGTACGACTCCAAGGACCAGGCCATGCACAGTCAATACACCTAGAAACTCCTCGCCATTCTTGCCGTTCTCAAGATTCTCGCCACCACCATCTCGTTTGTCAGCGGAACTCCCGGCGGCATGTTCGCGCCTACGCTTTTCATCGGAGCCATGCTCGGCGGCGCCGTCGGCGACATCGAGCGCATCTTCTTTCCTCACCTCACCGGATCCACCGGAACCTACGTCCTGGTCGTCATGGGCGTCCTCTTCGCCGGATTCCTCCGTGTTCCCATGACCTCGGTCTTCATGGTTCTTGAAGTCAGCGGCAATTACGAGATCATCGTCCCCATAATCGTCGCCAACACGTTCTCCTACCTTGTCTCCCGCAGCCTGCAGAGCATCCCCATCTTCGACCTGCTCACCCGTCAGGACGGCCTCATCCTGCCCTCGCTTGAAGAGGAACGCGAAGAAACCATCCTCCGCGTCGAAGACGCCATGCTCCCCGTCCCCGCCACCATCCTGAGCGCCGAGGACTACGTCGACGCCAACGCCCGCCGCATCCAGGATTCCTCCGACGGCACCTTCTTAGTGCGCATGCATCCTAGCGGTTGGAACACCGTCACCCGCGACCAACTCCAGCGCTTTTTCCAGGAAGGCAAGGGCGAACTTACCCTTGGTTCCGTTCTCCCCCCGCAGTCGGTGCCCAGCCTCTACCCCGACCTCCCACTCGATGCCGCCCTCCGCTACGTGAACGCTTACTCGCTCGTCCCCGTGGTCAACCGCGCCGACTCGCGTCAACTCGAAGGTGTCGTCTCCCGTGACTCCGTTTTCCAAACATATGGAAGCACGCAGACTGTAGCCGAAGTCTAAAGGTGCGTGCCGCCTGCTTCACTTTCAGACGCTGCGGTCTGAGAGTCCATGGCGTTTGGCACCGTACGGAAACAAAAAACCCGCTTCTCGTCGAAGCGGGTTGCGATACTACGCCAAAATGTTCGAAGAACTATTGGCCGTTTTGGCAGACCTGGGTAAAGGCGAAGTTCTGGAAGGTCCACCAGTCATTCACAGACGTGGATGGCGTCTGTCCGAAATATTTCAAGAAGACCAGATCCTGTATATGGTAGGAATATCCGCCTACTTTATAGATGTGATCTCCATAGTCGGCTTCGCCTTCCAGCGGGTCGCCGACTTCCAGCAGTCCGCCGCAAGCGCCCTGCGTGTTGTCGACGTACGGATCGTCATACCATTCGCCCAACTCATGTGACAATGCTGATACGTCAGAGGAGAATACCTCGCGTGAGGTTGATTGCCCCATGAAGGAGAATTGGGCGTAGCTCTGCGGAGAAGACGCGCTGCCATAGGCGTCGTGATATCCGCCGATGCAGCACCCGCTGAAATTGCTCGTCTCCGAAAGGTACACGTTGTAGGTAATGAAGATGGGCAGGGAGTTGGGGGTAATCTGCGAGTACTTCGCGATCCAGGTCGGAGCTTCCGTGATGAACCAGTTGTAGCTCACGATTCCAAGGGTTCCCGGAGGTCCGTAGGAGGAGGTGCCGGTGGTTCCATCGCCTGTCGGCACCTTTACCGTGAGCGTCGGTAGCACCGTCGGCGTTTCCAGAAGCACGTGATAGTCAGGGTTAGTCATCACATCGGTCCAGAAGTTGCCGCGCTGCCAGGCATCTTCATACTGGGTTGTGCCCAGATCGGTGCCGCCCTGCACGTAGTCGATGCTGCTCTGGAAAACCGGCGAAGCCAGCATCTGATTGACCGCGGAGTCGCCGGTTCCGATGGGCTTCGTCGGATCGAAAATCGTCTTGGTGGTGCCTTTAACAAATCCGAACCGTAAGGGAATGATGTACACCGGAATCGTGGTCGTGACGTTGGTGGATGAGGGATCCGTTCCCACCATCACGAATTTGTTGGTCTTGCCCTGGTACACAAAAGAGCCTTTCCAGGTGGTCAGTGGTGTGGTCGGCGCCGCGTTCGCATCGAAGCGCGGAGTCGGGTGCTTGAACATTGGTCGTTGCGTGGATTCATCCTGGGCTGAGAGGGTGCCGGTCGCGCAGGCCACCACCAAAAGCGCAGCTACTAAGCTGAGCGCAGCAAATCTTCGATTCATGTGTAGGAGTCTCCTTAAAGTCTTTGAAAGCATCAGCGTTCGCACGTTGTGAATTCTACGAAAGGGTAGTTGCAATTCCAGCATTAAGTGGAAGCAGCGCACAACAAGATCGGATGATTCTCTTCACATTCGCCCTGCCTGTCAACCGCGCAAATTCCTTCACTCCTTACTTTCTTCTTACTTACTTTCTTCTTATAGGTCGCCCTCATCGGCCGCCAGCCCGCTTGTACCCGCTATATTTAATGATCTCCCGCACTTGCACCGACTCCGTCTTAAAGTGCAGTGTGTCATCGGAGCGCGTGTACGCCGGAAACCAATACCGCCCATCCACTTGCTGGCGATAGGTCACAAACGTCGGATGCAACTCCCGCCGCTCACGCTTTTTCACCTGCACCTTCTCCGGACCGCTCTTGCCGCACACCTTCACGATCTGAAAATCCTGCGCGTCCACCCAGATTCGTCCTTCAAAATATCGCTTGCCTTTCTCCTCCCTGGTCCTGGGTTCCACACGAAACTCGTAGGTATCCAAGTCGTCTACATGCTGCTGTCCGTCATATGTCAGGTTGTACTGCGGCAGATCTTCGCTGGTCAGCACCAGCGGCATGAATACCCGAAGATCTTCCATGTCCTCCGCCGTAAGTTGAATCCCGCGCAGCGTATTCTGCGCCGCAAATGTCACCTCCTCCCGCCGCCTGCCTTTCTCGTCGTAGGAAACGTTCGTGACTTCGTGAAACTCCCCCGTCACGTTCTTGCCGGCGAGCGACTGCATCACAACCTCCTGCTTATAGGTATAGTGAAGCCGGGCTTCCTTCGTAACCGCCTCAGTAGCCGCAAACTTCTGGATCAACTCCTGCACGTTCGTCGTCTTCGGAGGAGCAGAATCCAGCGATCCGTTGCCCGCTTCGCAATCGGTTTGCCCCCACAACCCCACCGGCAACAGAAGGAGAACAGCGGCCACAGACCGAATAGCAAGTTGGATGAACTCTCGCATAATTAAAGTGTGCAGTATAAGCCAGATTGGTCGTGCCCTTCTTGGTGTCCTTCGCGGCCGCACTTGGCGATCTTTGCGGTTAAGAGCTTTACCCGCGACAACCTCGATCTTCCACATATGTGCAAATTCTTGCTACTAGCCTCCATTCGAGTCCCCTAAATCGAATCCAACCCCCTACCGGTTTGGTATGCGGATTGCCCTTACCACTCCGGAAGCCGCGCTAGTCCGGCGTTCCCAGCTCTTTCACACTATTAAGCAATTTCCCCCGGACAGGATCAATCTCATGAAAGCCACAATCTTCGCTCTCTGTTTTCTGTGCGCCACAGCGGCCGCCTTCGGACAAACCGCTTCGGTTCTGAGTAACAACCCGCAGCCCATTTCTATGCCTGATGATCGTCCCCAGCACGCTTCCGAGCACGCCATGGCGCCGGAGTCCAGCCTGCTCACCAGCGGTTCGATTAGCTGGGCCAAGGGCGAGGTTCCGCTGGCGGAACTTGGGACTCCCATCTACCACACTCCCCTCGGCGACATCGCCCGTGCCTACAGAAAAGAACACGCGAGCCTTCCCAAAGCCGTAAAAGTTTTGGACAAGTAACTCTCTGGAACGGCGACTCGCGGAGGAAAGTCAAATTGCCGTGTGGGGACAGCCGCCTCGGCTGTCCCGCCGAGCGAAGCGAGGCGTTCTGCACAGTGCCCGACTTCGGCCGCGCAACGCTTCCAGAGGTGCGATCTTTTCCGCCCTCTACTCGCCCGTACCCATCATCACAATCGGCATCGTCGGCGTAGCCGACCCCGCCTCATTCTCCACGGTAATCGCAAACGCCTTGGCTTCAGTCCCCGCCGGCAGCGGAGGATTCACCACGCTCGCGCTCCCATGCGCATCGGGCTTGAACACTCCCGCCGCAATCGGGGCCCCGCTCGTCGGAATCAGCCACAACTCATAAGCCTTCCGCGGCGGCAGCGCCGGCAGGTTGTTCGCCAGCAAAACCAGACTGCTGCGGTTCCGCAGATAAAATACCTTGCCCTGCGGCTGCGGCGGAGCCTTCGCCGCCACCAGCGTCACCCGCTGCGCTTCCGGCTCCAGGATCGGCGCCGCGATCCTCCGCAGCTCTTCCATTTCGCGCGCGCTCTTCGCCGCCTGCGAACTCGCCGACGCCAAAGTCTTTTTCAGCACCGAATTCTCCCGCCACAACGACACCGCAAAAATCACCACCGCCGCCGTCGCCGCCCATCCCAGCATGCCCCACCACGAACGCCGGGGCGAAGTCTCCACGATCCGCGGCACGCGAGGCTCCCGCGCCACCGCATCCAGCAGCCTCTGTCGCGCCCGCTGCGGAGGTCTCGGCCCCGCAGTCGACAGCGCCAGCAACGCCGTGTCCCCGCGCAGTTGTTCCAGCTCCCGCCGGCATGCCGCACACTCCGCCAGATGCTCATCCACTCGCGCGCGCTCCTCTCCCCGAAGCGCATCCAGCGCGTACAAAGCCAGATCCTCCGCGTATCGTTCGTGTTCGCTCATTTCAAATTCACAAATCCTCAGCTAATCAAAGTCTGTGTGGGGACGGGCCGCACTCGCGCTGTCCGCGGAGCGCAGCCCCGCGGCTCCCTTCAACTCTGAAACGCCTTCCGCAGCACAATCAATCCCGCCCGAATCCGCGTCTTAACCGTCCCCAACGGCTCTCCCGTTTTGTCGGCGATCTCCGAATGGCTCATGCCTTCCCAGTAAGCCATTTCGAGCGCGCTGCGCTGTGCCGGAGCCATCCCTCCCATCACACCCCGCACTTTCTCCGCCGTCCGCGCCCGCTCCGCTTCTCCCGCCAGATCCGGAGCCACCGACAACACTACATCTTCTATGTCCGTTTGCGGCCGCCGCTTTCTGAGGGAGTCAATCGCGCGGTTCCGTGTGATCACCGCCAGCCAGCTTCCCAGACTGCCGCGCGCCGCATCGAATGCGCTGGGCTTGCGCCACAATTGCAAAAACACTTCCTGCAACACGTCTTCCGCCGCTCCCGTATCGCCCAGCACCCGCAACGCGACCGCATACACCACCGAAGAATAGCGGTCATACAGCTCCGCCATCGCCCCCTGATCGCCGGACTTCAGCCCCGTCACCAGGGCCAGATCCGCCGAAATCCCTTGTGCTTGCGGCCTCGACAACGCTAGGTCTCTTCCTTATCTAGATATACGAAAATCAGCCCTAGTTCGGATTGCTACGAAAACAGAGTGGCCAGTGGATAGTGATCAGCGATCAGCCACTGGTTTTACTAGCCACTGACCACTGAACTTCTACGCCGCTTTCGCGTGTGAGCTTCTGCCGTAATTCTTGACTGCCCGCTCGATGCCCGGCCCGGCGTTCTTCAGGTCCTCAAGGTTCATAGCCGGATACAACTCGATCTGAGCATCGAAAGCCAGAAACCACGGCTCCGCCACGGCGGGTATTTGAGAAGGGTCTTTCAGATCGAAAAAGATGAACCCGGTTCGCTTGCCACCGTCCCCGGCAAAGTACGCGGCTTCAGGCTTCAGGTCGGCCAGAATGGATTCGATGGTCTTGCCTAGGCTGCCATCGTTAATCGCGGCATTGCCCGTCTCTACAGGAATTGCAACCTTCATTAAACAGCGCATGGGAATACCTCCGGGACGAAAGTCTAGTCCCGAGGCCTGAGCGCGTCAATTCGTGCGGGCGGTGGAAGGCCATCCCTGCGTGAGAAATTTAGCGGGAAATCCGGTTGCCCCGTCCTTGTCTCCGCGCTTTTGCGGAGACAGGGCGGGGGTTTTGATCTCGCTTAAAGAAAGGCTCTAGTGCCGATCGTTGTCGTGATGGTCGGGATGAGCGTGCCGCCAGTTCCAGTATTGCGACTGCTCCCTCTTGTTCGCCTTCGCGTATTCGTGAGGACGCCTGTGGTTTTCCGTGAGATAGGCGCCCCAGGCGCGGTTCTCGTTGTCGTCCCAGTTGTGATAATCCTTGTGGTTTTTGTCGTATACGCGCACCTGAACGCTGGCCTCTTGAGGTGAAGGCATAGCCATAAGAGATATTGGCGCGGCGATGGCAGCAGTCAGAAATAGCGAAGCGAGGTAATGATGTGGTCGGTGCATGGGGTCTCCAAGGTCAGAATGTCCGCGTGCGGAAATGCGGCAGCTATAAGTGTGTGCCAGGAGGCGGGGGGATTAATGTCTCATATAGCTCATGTTTAGCCGTTTCTAATCAAGATCAGACGCCAGCAATACCGTAAGGGCGGGAACTTCGCTCGTGTGGGACGAACATTCCTGTCCGTCGCCTTTGACCTTGATTTTGATTCTGACCGGGAAGGCACGGCTTAAGCCGTGCCGCAAAAGCGCCGATCAAATCAACCCTACTCGATCCCTAATTCCTTGGCTAACGCTTTCCACTTGCTGTCGACTAACGCCTTCGTCTTCGCATCCATAACAATCTCATCCGGCCAAGGCCGGGTAAAACCTTCTGTCGCCCACTTCCGAGTAGCGTCGATGCCCATCTTGGAGCCGTAATTCGCCAGGCGCGAGGCGTGATCGAGTGAATCGACGGGGCCGAGCGTGAACTGGATGTCGCGCTCGGGGTCGATGTGGTTGAGAACTTTCAGCGTGACATCGGCGAGATTCTGCACGTCCACGTCTTCATCGACCACGATGATGCACTTGGTGAACATGGCCTGTCCCAGCGACCAGATGGCGTTCATCACTTTCCGTGCCTGCCCGGGATAGGACTTCCGGATCGAAACGATCATCAGATTGTGAAAGACGCCTTCGATGGGAAGATTGATGTCGATCAATTCCGGAATCGTAAGTCGCATCAGCGGGAGGAAAACGCGCTCCACAGCTTTGCCCATGTAAGCATCTTCCATAGGAGGCTTGCCAACGATGGTGGTCGCGTAAATGGGATCCTTGCGATGTGTGATGCAAGTGACGTGAAAGACCGGATAGAGATCCTCGAGCGAATAGAACCCAGTGTGATCACCAAAGGGCCCTTCAGTGCGGAGTTCGTCAAGGTCGACGTAACCTTCGAGAACAATTTCGCTGGTAGCGGGAACTTCCAGGTCGACAGTTTCGCATTTCACGAGTTCGACAGGAGCAGCCCGAAGAAAGCCGGCAATCAAATATTCCTCGACATCCGGCGGCGCAGGGACGATAGCGGAGAAAGTAACCGCTGGGTCAGTCCCGATAGCAACGGCAACCTCCATTTTCCCGGAAGGATGATCGCCGTCAGCAAGAACTTGCCCTCCCGACGTGCGAGCCATGATGTCCACAGCGGCAGATTTGCCCCCCACCGCCCCTCGCATGCGCTGCCGAGCATGCTCCGCCGCGATTTTCTGTCTCTGCCAATGAGCCCCAGTTGTACGGGGATCGTAGACCTGGAGGCGGTACATGCCCAGGTTTCGCTTGCCGGATTTGGGGTCGCGCGTAGTTACGCAGGGGAGAGTGATGAAGCGTCCGGCGTCCTGGGGCCAGCACTGCAGGATGGGGAAGTCGAGGAGAGAGAAGCTGTCGCGCTTGATTACTTCTTTGCAGGGGCCGGTGGGAACGGTTTTTGGGAAAAACTTGCCTGCTTCGGTGAGGAGCGGAAGCATTTTCAGTTTGTCGAGGAAGCCTTGCGGGGATTTGAGATCCATGAAGACGCGGATGCGGTCGGCGAATTCGTCGAAGGATTTGACTCCTAAGGCCAGCTTCATGCGGGCTTCGGAGCCGAACTGGTTGATCAGAAGTTGGGAGTTGGGATAGCCCTTGATATTTTGGAATAGAAGGGCCGGGCCGCCGGGCTTGCCGGCCTTCGACTTGCTTACGCGATCAGTGATCTCGGCGATTTCCAAGATAGGATCGGCTTCGGTTTGGATGCGCTTTAGTTCGTCGGCGCGGTCTAGCGCGGCGATCCATTGGCGGAGGTCGTCGAAGGGCAAAGGGGTGTCTCTCCTGAGAACTGATGATTATACCGAGTTGGCAGTAGTCGGAGGCCAGTGAATCAGTGGCCAGTCCGCAAAGGGCGAGTCGCGAGAGCATCGTGGGTACTAAACCAAGATCCTCACTTTTCTGAGGATGACTGGCAGAGTTACAGTTTTCCGCGGAGCATGGTAATTACGTCGTCGGACGTGACTACGCCGACAAGCTTGTTTTGTTCGTCGATTACGGGGAGGGTCACCAGGTTGTATTTGTCGAAGAGTTCAGCGACCTCGTTGTCGCTGGTGTCTTTGCGAGTGAGGACCAGGGGCTCCTGAGTGAGGGAAAGGAGTGGGGTATGGGGCTGCGCGAGGACAAGTTTCACCAGGGGGACAGCACCGGCGAGAGTGCCGTGCGAATCGACCAGATAGATGGTGCTGACGGACTCTATGCCGCCTTCGAACTCGCGCATGACGCCGATGGCATTCTCGACCGTGGCGGTGACCGGCAGGGCGAGGAACTCAGTGGTCATGCGGCCGGCGGCGGTTTCTTCGCGGTGCTCGAGAAGTTCGACGACTTCCTGGCTGGCCTCGGGCTTCATCTCGACGAGGATTTGTTCGGTGCGATCCTGCGGAAGGTCACCGAGGAGGTCGGCGGCGGCGTCGGGGTCCATTTCCTCGACGATGTCGGCGGCGCGTTCGGAGTCGAGAGATTCGACGATCGACTTCTGGACCTTGGGCTCGACTTCTTCGAGAGTTTCGGCTGCGACATCTTCGTCGAGGGTGCGGAAGACGGCTTCGCGCTCGTCCGGCGCGAGATCTTCGACGATGTCGGCGATATCGGCGGGATGGAGCGTGGCCAGGCCTTCGTGAGAAATCTTGAGCTTGATGCGGCGCGCGGGATCGGTTTCGATTAAGTCGACAAAACTCCAGGGAATGGTGCGCGGAGGAATTCTCTGGAGCAGAAGGTGAAGAGCGGCTCGGGGCGCGATGCCGCGAAGAAGGCGGCGGATTGCGCCACGGGCGCCGATATCGACGGACTGAACGCGCAGCACGGCGTGAGTGTGTCCAGCTTCGATCATGGCGTCGATTTGCAGGTCGACATCGTTGACGCGCACTACTTTGCGTCCATTAATGTCGATGACCTGCTGATCGAGAAGATCACGTTCGAGGAGGAACAAGCCTTCGGCGCCGTTGGCGGCGGGCCAGTCCGCGGGATTGGTTGAGGTGTGAATGTTGGCGTCGATAGTGGAGACGGCGGAGAAGGGAAGAACGCGGTTGCCGGATTTGGTTTTAACGATGAACGAGGCGATGCGGTTACGGTCTTCCTGAGGGGCGAGGGTGACTTCGCGCACGCGCCCAGTCGCCGCGCCGGACGGGTCATAGACCGTGGCGCCGAGAAGCTCGGAAAGAGGCAGCGTAGTCATCCGGGTAGAGAATAGCTGAGTTTTGCAGGAGAGAGAAATGAAATTGCGGGGTGGGTGAGAAAAAACCGCTAGCCACGGATTTGCGCGCACTAGCGCGGAGAAGGCAAAAAAGACTGAACCATGGAGGCTTTCATGGAATTAAGTCTTGATTCGCAGCCCGTATAATCATTTGACCGAGTCGGTAAAAGAACGAAATCCCTCAACCACAGCGGACACAGAGGGACACAGAGTAAACCAAGGCGATGACATCGAGTGAAGACATTTTGAACTTGGCTCCGCCTAAGGCGGATGTGCGCGTGGCTTATGGCCGGGATGAGAATCAGTTCGTCGATTTGCGGCTGCCGCAGGGGAAAAGTCCGCATGCGCTGGCGATCGCCATTCATGGAGGCTACTGGCGGGCGAGATACGATTTGGGATATATGGGGCATCTGTGCGCAGCGTTGACGGCGAAGGGAATCCTGACTGCAAATGTTGAGTACCGGCGGGTGGGGAATGCCGGCGGTGGATGGCCCGGGACGTTTGCGGATGTGCGCGAAGGTTGTCAATTCCTCATACAGAATGCGCACAGGTATGCGTTCGACGCGCGGCGAATCGTTGTAATGGGACATTCGGCCGGAGGCCAATTGGGGCTGTGTCTGGCGGCGCACGAGACCAGTGTGAAGGCGGTTGTATCGCTGGCGGGGGTGGTGGATTTGCAGCGGGCGTATCAGTTGCACTTGAGCAACGACGCGGTGGTGGAGTTTCTGGGCGGGACTCCGGCGGAGGTCGGGGATCATTATCGGGAAGCAGATCCGATGAAGCTGGCGATCGCGGCACGGCAGTGGCTGGTGCACGGCGCTGCGGACGACGTGGTGCCACCGGCCTTCAGTCGCGATTACGTGGGCGCGAAGCAGAAGTTGAAAGAAGATGCGCGGCTGGTGGAGATTACCGGCGCAGGGCATTTTGAGGTGGTCGATCCGCGATCGGGAGCGTGGAAGGACGTGGAGCGGGTTGTGATGGATGCGGTTGGGTGACGAGCAGCGCGAGTGAGAGGCCGCAGAAGACGAATTAGACCGGGTGGGTTCTCGGGGGCGGAGGAGCGAGAACCTTCGTGTCGTGCCGGCTCACGAGTTTGGTGACCTCGGCGCCGAACTGCGGATCCGCGGGCGACAGGCGCGCGGCGAGGTCGTGCAGTTCAGGAAAAAAGCGCTCGAAGCCGCAGGGGCTGCCTGATCCAAGGAACCGTACCGGCTGCTTGCCGGCGTTGGCCTGCGCGTGCGGCGTGCCATGGGGAACGGCTGCGACGGTCCCAGGCTCCAGGTCGTGCCACTGGCCCTCGACATAAACCGAGAGCACACCATCCAGCACGAAGAATTGCTCGTCGGTCTGGTGGTGGAAGTGTAGTCCGGTCGTGTAGCCGGGATCTTCGCGGAACTCTCCCAACCACCAGGTTCCACCCGAGCGCTCCGCATCTACCAGGATGCGCGCCTCTCCGCGTCCCATACTGTAGACGCGCGCCTGATCGGGTCTGACGATCATAGATGCCTCCCACAGGTTGTCGGGAGTCTAGCACACGCGGCGCAGGGAGTTTGTGTTACAGACTCTTAAGAGCCAGATCTTTTTCGGATTGCTTGTTCCGTTTCTACTGCCTGCTGGCGGACGTCGTTGGAAATATCGGGCAGGTCGCGCTCGTAGAGTCGAATGGCCGAAAGATCGTCGGGCTGGCCGATGAGATAAAGGGCGCGCAGGGCTTCCCACACCTGGTCGGTCGCGGGATCGACCACCGCCACTTCCGCTCCTGTGGTGATATTCGCTCCGGTCCCGGCGACCGAGCGAATCCTCCCAGGAATCGGCGAACGGATTTCAGCGGTCTGCCGGTGCCCGTATTCCAGCTTTGCGATAAGTCCACCTTGGTGGATGGCAGTGCCGGGGCGGTCTGAGTCGACGATGCGGCCGGTTTCCGGCGAAGTAATTTGCGCGGGCTGCAGGAGGGCCAGAATCTGCGGACGGCCTGATGCGTCGCCGAAGCGTACCAGCGACAAAGCGGCATTGCCGCGAACTATCGGCGAAGCGTCGGTGAGCATCCTCAGCAGCGCCTCATGAAATCCCGCGCCGGACGCATCCTGGCCCATCACCCAGGCGTCGGTGTTGCGCACTTCCTCGACCGGATCGGCCGCAAGGCGCACCAGGTCTGGATACCACTGTTTCGCGGTCGCATCCTGGCGCGTGATGCGCTCGCCTACCTGGACTAAGGCTTGCTGAATGTGGCGCGGCTTTTTCGCGTCGTGCAGGTATTCGGTTAACTGCTGGTCGGAGAGCTTGCGGCCGAACCAGGTGTTCCACCAGAACAGGAATGGCATGAGGCAGATGAGCCACGCGGTGACGAAGAAGAGAAGCTTCTGGGCACGGGACATGCCGGGCCTTGGAGCGTTGACGTCGTCGGCAGGCGGGGCTGGAATCGGGTTGGCAGACATACTTATAGACAAGGCACTGTCACTACTACTCTACGACATCGGCGTCGAGCACGCGCTCCTGCTCGAGATAATGCGAAACGGCATACTGGGCCAGAAGAGGCGTCTGGAGCCGGATTTCGGCCCCGATCCAGGCGCCTTTGGGGTAAGGATTCCGCCTCGCTCCGCCCTTCGGCAAGCTCAGGGCATGCTTTGGCGGCACAGCCGAGGTGGCCGTGGCGACATGGCTTGGAGAAAGGCCGCCGCTGCCGAATTGGGGACCGAAGTCGGCGCTTTGGATCTGATCGAACTGCTTGATCTCGCGCCAGGCTTCGTCGTCTACGGTGCCGGCTACGTCAATTTTTAATCTTACTATCGACATAAAATCAAAATCTTTCACGGGTCTCGGAGGGACACAGGGTAGACCTTTATCATCTCCGTGGTGAATTCCTAGCTGTGCGGGAACCACTGATACAGCATGAAGTATACGATCACGCCGGTTACGCTGACATACATCCACAGCGGCCACGTCCAGCGCGCGATGGCGCGATGACGATCATAGCGGGCGCGCAAGCCGCGGACCAACGTAATGATGACCATGGGGACAATGACGATGGCTAGCGTGACGTGCGGGATCAGTACGATCAGATAAACAACATGCCAAAAGTGGTCCCCGAGAAAACGGATTTCCCCAACGTGATAATGAAAATACAAGTAGCACGCCAGAAACAGGGCTGAGGCCACCACGGCGGCGATCATGAACGCACGATGCGCAGCCATGCGGCCGCGGGCAATCATGTACCTGCCGGCCAGCAGAAGCACGGCGCTGATTCCATTCAAACTGGCAATCAGGGCAGGGAAGTAGGCATACTGTTCAGCGATCATATTTTGGCGATCAGGCGGCCGGCCTCGTCGTGCGGCGGTTTGCCATGTAGAAGGCGAGCGCGAACATCACCAGGGAAAACAAAAGCAACGTCGCGATCGCCGAGGGCAGAGGGAACTGCGTCTCCATCCCGGGATAGAGCAGGTCGCGCAGCGCCTCGACTCCGTAAGTGAGCGGGTTCATATACATCATGGCGCGAACCCATACCGAGGCGCCCGACAGGGGAAACAGCGCGCCCGACAAGAGCCACAGGGGAATCAGAAAAAGATTGATGATGCCATGAAAGGCTGAGGGGGAATCCATGGGCCAGGCGATCGCGAACCCGAGCGCAGTCAGCGCGAATGAAACCAGGAGGACCACGAGGGCCACCAACAAGACTTGCAGCGGATTGAGATGTACGCCCGCAAACGGCGCGAAGACTAGGAAGATCAGCCCCTGAATCGCCGCCAGGGTTGTGCCCCCGAGAACTTTGCCCAGCACGATCGCGGAGCGCGGCACCGGGGCTACCATCACGGAGAGCAGGAATCCTTCTTTGCGGTCTTCGATCAGAGACATCATGGCGAAGATCGAGGTGAACAGCACGATCAGGATCAGGGTGCCGGGATAAAAATAATCCATATAGTGCTGTTGAGCCGGACCAGAGACCGAGCGAAAGGAACTGCCGAAACCCGAGCCCAGTACGACCCAGAAAACCAGCGGCGACGCCAGCACGCCAACTACCCGCGACTTCTGCCGGTAGAAGCGCACAATCTCACGCCACCACAGCGTAAATGCGGGAAGCAGCACACCGGCAGAGGCGGGCGCAAGTGGTCTCGACAGGGCTGCGGTTTGAGTGGCCATGAAGTCTAACTCGTTTTCGCCGCGGGAGCTTTGGCTGCGGGAGCGGCGGGTTTCTCCTTGCCGGTCGTTTTCTTGCCAAGCATGCCGTGGTCACGCATTTCCCAGTACGCGTTCAGCCAGAACGTTCCCGAAAGTGCGAGCAGGATCAAGGTCATGAACAGTCCGTCCACGGTGGCCGAGGGCGGCGAGAGAGTGATCATGCCGCTCATGAAAATCCACACCACTCCCAGCAAGGGAAGAATGCCAAGCACGAGAGAGAGTACAAGATTCATAGGGCGCACATTTACCTCCTGGTGTGAACTTCTGCGCTGGTCTGCGCGTCGTTTTGTTCGGTCCAGAACTTGTGTCCGGTGCGGCGAATAAAAACGTCTTCGAGCGCCGGTTTGCTGACTGAAATCGCCTCGATCTCTCCGGGAAAAGCCTCGACGACTTCGGTTACAAAGCGGTGTGCGCCTTCGCGTTCCATGCGCACCTGGTTTTCGAGGACGGTTGTCTCCACGTGAAAGCGCGCCCGGATGCGCTCGGCCAGCAATCCCGCATCGTGGGCGGCATCGAGCAGCACCACGTCGCCGCCGATTTCGCTCTTCAACTCCGCGGGTGTGCCGAGAGCCACGAGATTGCCTTCGTTCATGATGGCGAGGCGGTCACAGCGCTCGGCTTCTTCCATGAGATGTGTGGTCACAAGCACGGTCACATGCTCTTCGTCGCGCAGGGTCCGCAGGTACTGCCAGAGATCGCGGCGGGCTCCGGGGTCGAGGCCAGTCGTAGGCTCATCCAGTAACAGCACTCCGGGATGATGCAACAATCCCTTGGCCAACTCGATGCGCCGCTGCATACCGCCGGAGAAAGTCTCGACCAGCTCCTTGGCGCGATCCGACAGGCCCACGCGCGCCAGGATTTCGTGAATCCGCTTTTGCAGGGAGGGGCCGCGCAAACCGTAAAGATGTCCCTGATGCCAAAGATTCTCATAGGCCGTGAGCTTCAGGTCAACGCTCTGCGCCTGAAAGACCACGCCGATTTGCCGCCGCAAGCGTGCCGGTTCGCGCGCCGCATCGTAGCCCATGATGGTGGCGCGCCCTGCGGTCGGAAGCATCAAGGTGGAAAGAATGCGGAAGAGCGTGGTCTTGCCGCTGCCGTTCGGACCCAGCAGGCCGAACAGTTCCGCCGGCCGCACGTCGAACGAAACGCCATTCAGGGCCGTGCGGTTCTCATAACGATGCACCAGGTCCTCGACCGAAATAACGGGCTCTACGGAAGCAAGAGTTACTTCCGGAGCGGCGTCGGCGATGGCAGAAACTTTCGAGACCAAGGATTGCCCTGAATGAGTCTAATACTAGTTTACGACGATATTGTGTCTAGCATCATGACCACGAACAAAAGAGGCAAACAGCAGGGCTGGCGGGCGACACCGCTTATGCGACCGAAACGTCCCGTTGGGCCTGCGGGATGGGCTCTGCGACGGCGACCGGTACGTGCCGCCACACCTGAATCGCCAGAACTACCGTAGTCGCCAGCAGCAGCGCTCCGACGGCAACGTGTGCCACAGTCGACACGACCATGGGAAGTTCCGGTTGCGTCGCATCCCTGCCCCAGGCCACGCGGGTCAAAAATGCGGTGAACCCCAGGCAGAGCTGCGCGATCAAAAGCGACAGCATCAGGATCGCAGGGCGCCGCACCGCTGCAATGTGCGAATACACAGAGATTGCGCGTACGGCCGTCCAGGCCAGCACGAACGATACCGTCACCGCATTCAGCACGTGCGGCCACCAGCTCATGCCATGATGGCGAAACATCCCCCCGAGAATGAGCTGTACGTACAACACGAAGATGGAGAGCATAGTGAGCGTGGCGAGGCTGGGGCGGCGCGTGTCGAACTCGACCTGCGGCTGTTCTTTTTCCGATCGATCTTCTTGCGCTTGATCTGTGACCCACTTGCGTCCGGTGAAGAGCGCGATGGCTACCGCTATGCAGAAGAATGTTTGCGCCACGGTGGCGTGCGCGGTGGAAAGCCACGGCGGCTGGAAGAACAGAACTGTCATCCCGCCCAAAGTGGCCTGGGCGATGAACGTGCATAAGGCGCCGATCGCGAGCCAGCGCAACCAGCGGCGGCGCTCGACCAGCAGAGTCCAGATTGCGATGGCGAGGGTCAGCATGCCCAGCGTGCCGGCCACCATACGGTGGCTCCACTCATAGCGCACTCCGCCCACGAAGTGCGGCACCTTCACGAGATAGCCAAACGAGGTTGGCCAGTCGGGAACCGATAGCCCGGCGTCGTTGCTGGTGACCAACGCACCCGCCGTAATCACGACGAGCGTCGCGCAAGCCGTGAACACGGCGAAGGCGTGATGGGCGCGATTGTACGTGGCAGGCATCGCTTTCAGAGTCGTACCCTTGCTTCAGCAGGGATGAGAGTGGTGCCGCTTTCGAGCGGCGCGGGCTGAGTGGCCCAACCCGCCGCGCGAAGATGTAATTTTAACAGTTGGGCCCTCGGTGAAAAAGCCATCGAACTCCGCTCGACGGGCGGCCGAGGGCGGCTGTCGCCACATGTTCCCTGCCTATTCGCCGCCAGCCTTGAAGCTCTGGTCCACCGTCTTCGTGTCTTTCGGTCCGACCGTTACCTTCTGGTCCTGCTCGCCCAGTTTCTCGTGCACGAAGGCAATCGTGTAATCTCCGGGGGGCAGTCCCTTGATTTCGTATTTCCCGGCTTTGTCGGTGACCGCATAGAACGGACTCTTCACCACGTTGATGTACATCTTCATCCACGGGTGCTGGTTGCACTTCACGGGGAGCATGATTTCTTCGCGGGCGAAGTTTTTCTCGAGCGGAGCGGCGGATGGCGGCTGCGATTCGTTCCACTCGCGGTTGTCCTTCGGCGTGGGATGGATGTTGTGCGTGGTTTGATCGTCGTTCTTGATCTGCACCGTCTGCCCCGCCATCACTCCCAGCACATGCGGATGATACTTGCAGCCGCTCTGGTCGAGGACGACCGCATCTTTCGGAACATCGAAGGTGCGGCTGCCAAGGCCGTCTTTTACGTACACGAAGACGTTGGCGAGATCACCGCCCCCGACTACCACAGTCTCAGCCTCGTTCATGCCCTTGCAGGCCGGGTCCTGGCTCATGTCGATCTTAGCCGCCTTTGGAGCCGTGCCATCGAACTTCACAGTGCCGTTTACCGTTGCGACCGTTGCCGGATCAATCGGTGTTGCTGCAGGCGCGGTCGCCGCTGGCTGAGACATGTTATTGCTGGATTGCTCCGTGTTCTCTTTCTTACTGCACGCCGCAGTTATCAGCAGTGCGCACAACGCGATTACGCCGGGCGATATTATCCAACTCGTTTTTTTATTCATGATGTCCTTCTTTCTTTTCTCTAGTAGTCGACCTAAAAAACATTTGTCATCAACAGACACTGGTCATCGAACCGGCCATTCTACCGCGAACCGCCGCTCGCCGCTCGATGCGCTTCCACTGCCGCCTGCCTGCGATCATTCTTCTGCTGCACCGCCGCTTTCGCGTGCGGCATGGACGCTGCCACCTTACGCTGTTCTTCCGGCGTTAACTGGAAGATGTAATCGGTCAGCAGCTTGCGATGATCTCCCTCATAACCCTGGAATGACGGCGGCGTCGGCCCGGCAAACACCCACTGATTATTCTGCTGCTTGAACAGGCCCGAGGGCATTGACGTTCCCGGGCTGACCGCCTGCGGATCGGTGATCCAGCGTTCAACCCAATCCGGCTTCAGACGCTCTTTTGCCAGCAGGAAGTTCGGCGCTGTGGCAATCTTGTCGTGCGTAGGGTCGCCGGTCGCGTGACACTTCAGACACGGAGCCGCGGAGCTGGAGAACAAGCTGCGGGCCATGTCCGTTTCTTTCGCCGTGAGCACCGGCACTTCTTCCGGGATGTAGGGCAGTGGTTGCTGCGACAGCGCCTGGAAGAAGCGCACAAGTTTGCGCAGTTCGTTGTCGGAGAAGGAGAACGTGGGCATGCGCACCTTCAAGTACGGGCGCACACCGTTACGGTTCGTATCTGTCGTGCTCAACGACGGATTCGACAGGAACTTGCGCAGCCACTCGGGATCAACGCGCGCAGCAAAGCAGATGAATGTACGAAGGTAGGGTTATAACATA
>CAWKKK010000022.1:0-77474 GCA_963850165.1 uncultured Acidobacteriaceae bacterium
CGGCTAACGGAGCGCTGGGGATCTCAAGCGAAACCTGAGCCGCGGAGGGGATGGACCGCCGAACCGCGACCAACATGCCGCCCGCTGACACGTTGAGCGCGGTGGCAAACTCCAGAGACTCCTTGTCGGACTCAGCCCGGCTTCTGACAAAGACCGGGATGGCCAAAGGCAAGCGCGGCCACCGCCGACGCTCGGCCGCTGGAGTCTTAACTTTCAACGCACACCCCTTCCTTCGTCCTTATAACCGGACCTTTCAAGCATCTTGGGGGCCAAAGCCTGAGATAAGGGGCCAATCGAGAAAGGAACCGGATCGAAAACACAGAGAGATCAGGTCAATTCGGGGTGTCCGGGGGCCTTAAAGCCGGTAAAGCATGGACTTTCGATCGCTTTGCCCCCGCCGCGTCTCCGCCGCGCGGGTGCGCCGAAGGCAATCCTAACCGTTCGACGAGTGCAAGGTTTTGCCACACTTGGGTAATCAGCGTGCATTTTTCGTTGACAGGGAAAAGCGGCCTAGCATACGATTTTGGTACAGCATTCTTCTTTGAAGCAGTCGAGTGCATCCCCCCTCTGTGTTAGACCGTCGCGCCCCCTATGGCAACCGTGCAAAAGAACATGTGTGTTTCCGAACCTGCTGAAGGAAAGGCTGGCCCGCCAGTGTCTCCCGTTTCGGGAGAAGCCATACCTGATCCGGCTGACTTGCAGCAGGCCTACTCCGAGTTGCAGCAGCGATTCCAGCGCACGACCAACGCTCTGGGCTCGGCGGCGCACGACCTGAAGACGCCACTGGCGATTCTGAACGGCTATGTGGAATTACTGCAGAGCGGGAAACTGGGGCCGTTGAATGCGCGCCAGCGGGAAGTGCTTGGCGACATGCAGTCGAGCGGCAAACGGTTGCAAACATTTCATCCAGGATTTCCTCACCTACAGCGCTCTCGAAACCGGCGGCCTGAAGATGCTGTTCGAGCCGGGCAATATCAACCATTGCCTGTCGGACATGTGCCGCCTGTGGTCGATGCGCTTTCAGGAAAAGGGATTGGCGCTTTACTTCCTGGCGAACGACAAGCTTCCGGTGTTTCCCTTCGATTCTCCCAAGCTGGAGCGGGTGATTTCGAACCTGCTGGAGAACTCCTTCAAATTTATTCCCCAGGGCGGGACAGTCTGGTTGCACGCGGAACCCTATATGTGGGAGCGCCGTGCGGCGGCCGAGCCTGCATCAGCGGGCGAGAGACGCCGGCAGGACACTTCGCAGCCGAATTCCGTGAAGGTCAGCGTGTCCGATACAGGTCCGGGAATTCCGCCGGAGTTTCATCAAGAAGTGTTCGATGACTTCTTCCGCTTGCCCGGCACTGAAAACCAGGAAGGCATGGGGCTCGGCCTGGCGATAGTGCGCCGCCTGGTGCAGGGCATGGGCGGAAAGATCTGGGTCGAAAGCGATCCCGGCGCAGGCTGCAAATTCTCTTTTCTCATCCCCTTCAAACCTTCCCCAAACCCTGTCGGCAAAGGAAAGAATCGATGAAGGAAACCGCCAAGATTCTTCTGGTGGATGACGAACCGGCCATGCTCCGCTACATTCGGACTCTGCTGGAAGTCGACGACTACAAAGTGGAAACTGCGTCCACCGGGGAAGAAGCTCTGCAACGCGTGGACAAAGGCATGGAGCCGGACCTGGTGCTGCTCGATGTGCTGATGCCTGGAATCGACGGACTGGAGACGCTGGAGCAACTCCGCCAGAAGCGGCCCGGAGTGAAGGTAGTGATGCTTTCCTGCGTCAACGACACCAAGAAAGTAGTGCAGGCGATGCGCCTGGGTGCGCATGACTACCTGACCAAACCCTTCCAGAAAGCGGAACTGGATGCGGTGATCGACCAGTCCCTGGGGCAGGGCAAAACCGTCGTTGGAGGAGAAGCCGAGGACGTCGGCGACGACGTGTTCTTTATTGCGGCGAGCCCGGCCATGCGGAAGATCCGTTCCCAAGCCGCGCTGGTAGCCAGAGTGGACATTCCAGTATTGCTGCTGGGCGAGAGCGGCACCGGCAAGGAAGTACTGGCGCGCCTGATTCACAAGCTCTCGACGCGCGCGCACCGCACCTTCATGAAGGTAAACTGTGCGGCCGTCCCCGCCGATCTGCTCGAAAGCGAACTCTTTGGCTACGAGCCGGGAGCATTTACTGGGGCGACGCACGCCAAGCCGGGCAAATTCGAGCTGTGCAACAAAGGCACGATTCCTGCTCGACGAAATTGGCGAGATGCCTCCGCAGTTGCAGGCCAAGCTACTGCACGTTCTCCAGGACCAGAGTTTTTCGCGGCTGGGCAGCCGAAGCGTCATCAAGGTGGATGTTCGCATTCTGGCGGCCACAAACATCGACATTCCACAGGCTCTGGCTGCCAAGCGCCTGCGTGAAGATCTTTACTACCGTCTCAACGCGTTCACCTTGCAATTGCCGCCGCTGCGCGAACGCAAGGAAGAAATTCCCATTCTGTTGAAGCATTTCATGACGCGGATGGCCGATCGCTACGCACGGCCTCAGCTTCCGCTTTCCCCTGCTCTACTCGAGGCCTGCATGGCCCATTCCTGGCCGGGCAATTTGCGGGAGCTGAACAACTTTTTGAAGCGCTACCTGATCCTTGGGGACGAGCATCTGGCAGCGGCCGAATTGCAGCCGCGCCATGACGGCAACGGCGGCGGCGCGCGCGGGAGAGTCCGCGACGAAAAGCGGCGAACCCGGCGGAGGATTGAAATCGCTGGCCCGCAGCGCCAAGGACGAGGCCGAAGGCGAAGCCATCCGGCAGGCCCTCGAGCAGACCAACTGGAACCGAAAACGAGCGGCCGCACTTCTGCAAATCAGCTATAAAGCGCTGCTCTACAAAATTCGGCAATATGGAATCGCCGAGGAAAACGGCAAAAGCCACCACAAGCTTTCCGCCGGAGCTTAAAACAGTTTCTAGTTTCCTGTTTCCAGTTTCTCGTATCCTGTTTCGGACGTCCTCCTCGCAGACGCACTAGAAACCGGAAAGTAGAAACTTGCCCTCAGAAACTTTCTCTTCCTACGGCGTCACCGTCAACAGGAACGGCGCAGTCCGGCTGAACGAGCCTGAGGTTACCGTGACCGTGAGCGGGTAGACGCCCGAAGGGGTTCCACTCACCGGCGTAGGCGTCTTGTTGCTGCTGCACGAGGGCTGCAGCAGAACCAGCCCGAAGAACACCGAGAGCATTAACCAGCGCAGCAGGCGGCTCTTCTTCCCGTTGCCTTTCCCGCCGCCCACGCTCCAGCCCAACAGGGCCATTCCTGGAAGCACCAGCCAGAGAGCGTAAAGCGAGCGGCGCCATCCCGATGAACTGACCGTGGATACGGGTTGCGCGGTTGTGGTCAGGTTTAGGATGGTCGACTGAGCGCCGTTCCCCAGATTGACCGTGCTTGGAGAGAAGTTACACGCCGCCCCCGAGGGAAGCGCACTGCAAGTGAACGAGACATTCGATCCAAAAACCCCGCTGGTAGGATTCACGGTTACGCCAAATTGGGCGAGCACACCCGCGGCCACAGTCTGGGCGGGAGGATTGATGTTCACGGAGTAACCGGACGCCGTGAACGACGCACTAGCGGTATTGTTTGTGTTCGTATTATTGCTGCCGAATACAAGTCCCGTCACTGAATACTGGCCGTACGCTGTTCGGCGTCACCGTGAAGGCGACTGGTCGAGGAAGAACCAGATTGCAGCGTGGGGATGAGGCAAACCACCGAATTATTGTTCGGCGCGCTGCAAGTGCCCCCAGTCGCGCTTCCGCTGACGAACGTTGCCCCAGTGGTAACCGCGCCGGTCACCGTGATATTGGTCGCCGGATCGGGCCCGTCGTTGGCCACGGTAAATGTTACCGTGACCTGGTTGCCGGCGCTCACCGTTCCGGCCGCGGATATGATTGGGGCCACGCAAGTGATGCACAAGTCGGTCGCCGTTCCCAACTTGGCAACGAATGCGTTGCTCGTGGCGCCGGGCGTCAGCGTTTTCTGGAGTGGATTAAAGGTCGCCAAATTAGTCGTCGAGGTAGTGTCGCCGGCAAAATAGGTGTTCAGGTTGGGATCGACCGCGATGCTCGTACCGCGATCCACTCCGTTGCCTCCGAAATAGGTGACGTAAGAGCCCACCCCGGTCTGGCCCTGGGTCGTCGTGGTATCGATTTGAGCAAAGAAAGCGTTCTGCGTGCCGTTCAGCGTGCTCTGGATCGGGACGGTTGAGACTGGGAAATTTGGAGGGTTTGCAGGCCCTGAATTGGTGGTCCCAGTAAGCACTGCGTCGCCCAGTGCAGTGTTCGTCGCATCCAACACTGCGATCGCCAGTCCGCTATCGTTTCCTCCTCCGCCGAGGTACGAAAAATAAAGGAGAGCCACGTCATTTGGAGTTCCCGACGTGCTCAACGTGGGGTTGCTCATCCGCGCCACATAAGCGTCCGTGTTCGCCGTCGTGGCGGGACACGGCGCCGCCGTCGTCGGCACGATCCCCGGAGTATTCAGGCAATCCTGGAAGGCCAGAGTACCGGTGGGAAGGAGGAAATTCGTGGAATTGGTCGAGCCTGTGAGGTAAATGTTGGCAGCCCCAGAATCAATCGCAATCGCGGTGCCCGTATCCGCGCCGCCGCCACCGAGGTAGGTCGAGAAAATCAACTGAGAGCCACCCGTCTGAGCGGCGTTGGGATTCAACTTGGCCACGAAAGCATCAGTCGGGTAGGGCAGTGGCCGGAGCCGCACACGGGTTTGGGTTGGCGAGAACGACCGGCGGAATCGTATCCAGGCACGGTTGATACGCATTGAGGATGGGAAAATCTTCCGTCTGACCGTCGCCGAATGCGCCTAAGCCGCTGTTGTAGAAATTCGTCGTGCCGTTGAAGTAAATGTTTCCGGCCGAGTCGACCGCGATGCCGCCGCCCACGGCCACGGCAGGGTTTGGGTTGCTCGTGCTCCCGCCGAAGTACGTCGAATACGCAATGCCACCCACGCTCGGAATGCTGGTATCGAGCTTCGTGACAAAAAACTGCGGGCTCGCTTTGGGCGCGCTTTGGTACGGTACGGGCGAGAGAGTCGCAGGAAATGCATCGGTGGAACTCGGCGTCTCGTTAGAGGTCGTGGTACCGGTGATGAAAACATCCGCATTAAGGTCGATCGTCATCCCGCTGGCCTGGTCGTTGCCGTTGCCGGAGAGATAGGAAGAATAAGTGAGGGCAGTGCCGCCCGCGTTAAGCACGCTGACGAATACCGACGTGCAGGTAGGGGAACCAGCGCATTGCGTCTTCGCTTCCGGCGCGGTCTGGTAGGGAATGCCAAAAGTCGGGAAGTCCGTGGAACTGGTATTGCCCACGAGGTAGGCATTCCCGCCACCATCCAAAGCTATGCCAACGCTGGTGTCGGCTCCGGTGCCGCCGATGAAGGTTTCATACACCACCGAGGGCTGCGAAGGATTGATCTCGGCGACAAAGATATGGCTCGGGCCAGGCGGGGCAATCGTCAGCGTCGGGGGAATCGACGTGTGCACAGTCGTGTTGTAGTCAGTAAACGAAGTCTGCGGCGAAGTGGTAGTGCCGACGATGTAGATATTGCCGTTCCCGTTGACTGCGATCGAAGGTGAGGTTTCCGCGCCGCTGCCGCCGAAGTAGGTGGAAAAAGCGAGCACCGGATCGATGATCAGCTCGCGGCTGCGATCATACGCGCCGATTTCAAAACCGACGCGGTTGGCGCCCCGCAGCACGAAGCGTCCCGCTACCAGCTTTTGACCGTCTCCCTCGCGCTGGTAAATGTGCGGCGCCAGCAATCGCAAGCCGCCTTCGTCTTTGCCCGTGAGCATCAGGTCGCCGCCGCTCAGTTCCAATTTTGTTGCGCCGTCAAATTGCAGCTCGGCTTGCGATGGATCGCCGCCCGGACCAACCCGGAAGTCGTATTCCAGACGGCCCTGGTTTCCATAAAAGACCAGATCGATTCCGGGATAAACACTCCGGTAGCGAACTCCGGCAAACTGCGGAATGCCGGTATGCCATTTCCGTGGGTCGTTGCCAAAAATGTAGTTGCTCTTGCCGGGCAGCGGATCGGTTCCAGTCGGCGGCCGCCGCAGGGTTGGCGCCAACCAGCTTCATGCGCACGAATTGTTCGCTATGCCCCGCCGCGCGTCTGCATGGCGAGAACCGCGCTGGTTGAGTCGAGGAAGAGGCTGTATCCCGCGCCCCGCGCGAGGAATTTCACCTGCCGATCAGCCTGGCCATGGTTGGGCTCGAAGATCAGCGGCAACTGCCCCAGAATGGCGCGCGCCTCCGGTTTCGAATACGGCGGTTTCAAATGCTGCTGATTCGAGCGCGGAGAAGAAGATTGCAGAAAGGAGAGAAAGCGAAGAGCCGGAGGAGGTTGGAATCGGAGCGGCTGGAAACTGAGCCGTGGCCCTCTGGGCGTAGCGGCGCGAACCCGATCCCAGCAGCGCGGAACCTGCCGCCAACAGCACCAACATCGCCCCCAGGATAAGTGGCCGCGCCCGGCTGCTTCCCAACTTTTTTCCCAAGCTTTTTCCCGATCTTCTTCCCGACCAAGGGCCATTCCCCATCACGCTTTTCCTCCGATGCATACCGCTCTTTTGGAGAGAGTAGAAACGGCGCGCGAGTCAGTACTTACCCTGCGCCGGCGAAACCGCCCGCGTGTTGACGTGTCACCAGGAACTGGCGGAAAACAATTAACTACTTAAACATCTGGTGGATAGCCAAGTCAAGCGAGGCTCCGCCGCCACGCTCGCTCCCGGATTTGTCAGATGCGTTGGGAGACCGGGAAAGATGCCGGAGGGTGGCACGAAAGTGGGATGAAGTGACTTGCAAACTGCATCGCGCGGCTATTTACGAACTCAGTTCCCGGAGTCTTTTTGCTCTTGCAAAGCTCTGGCAATTCTATACATTGGATAGTAATCAGGGCCTGCTGTGGGGCGGGTCCCTGGCCATCCCAGCCTGAAAGTTGATTCCGTACTGCCTTGGATCGATTTTCATCGAGAAGAAACTGAGAAGAATGCTTTCGGAACACAAACTCGGGATGCAACGACCGGAGTCGCAGGAACGGCGCATGATGCGGCGCTTTGATATGCGCCTGCCCGCGGTAGTCCGTTTGAATCAAGACCGTTTGAATCAGGATGCGGACAGCGAGTTCCACACCGAAACCCAGAACGTGAGCGCCCGCGGAGTTTTTTTTTACCTCGACCGGCCCATCCCGGCGGGAACCGCCTGTGAAGTCACACTCACCTTCCCACCCCACATCACGCTGACCGACGCGGTCCGGGTGCGCTTCACCGCGCGCGTGATCCGCGTCGAATCTCCTCTGCCCTCTTTGCGCATCGGAACCGCCGCCATGATCGAGGACTACGAATTTCTCCGCTCCAACGGCAGTGCGGATTTCTTCAGCGCGCTGCAGCACGAAGCCGAGAACTGAAGACCGGCTTCCGGCTAGCTTCGCAATTAGCATTTCGCCGGCACAGACTCAGCGAGGCTCTCAAAAGAGCTGTGCTTAGCCGAAGAACGGTCGATTGCAAATGCCGCTTCGTACTAGCCCGCTACTTCCCCAGATCCTTCATCTGTTGCCGCAGCCGGCGGTAGCGGCGCACCAGGCTGCCGATATAGAGCGCATGAATCAGCCAGGTGGCAATGTAGGCGGCGTAGAGAAATTTGATGGCGCTTGCGGAATTCATTGTGACCCCCGGCTTAAAGGAACTTTGGCTTTTAAAGTTTGCGCCGCTGGACTGCCGGGCTCCAGCAAGGATTCGAGCGCCTCAGCTTCCTCCACTTCGCGGCGCAGCTTTTCCAGCCGGAATCGCGACCAGCAGACCAGAAACGCGAAACACAGAAACGCCATCCAGCTGATCAGCAGAACATGCAGCATCCTCGGATCCATCGAGCCGCCGCCGCCGATTACCGGCTGGGGATGCTGCGTGCGGAAAAACCAGATCGAAAAATAAACCAGAGGAACGTCGAGCGCTCCAAAAACCGCCAGCACCGCGGCCAGCTTCTGCGTCTGCGCGCTGTCGGAGAAGCGCCGCAGCACCAGATAGCTCACATAAATCAGCCACAACACCAGCGTCGAGGTGAGGCGAATGTCTCCCGGCGCCCACCAGATGCCCCACACCGGCCGCGCCCAGATGGGCCCGGTAATCAGAACGATGGTGCAGAAAACCACGCCCACTTCCGCCGCGGTCACGGCGAGCACGTCAAGATCCTGCCCGGGAAAGTATTTTCCGATCAGGAAATAGAGCAGCGGGAATCATCAAGGCTGTAGTCGCGGCCGAGCTGGGATACATTCCGATCGTCTGCAGCCACTGCCGCACCTGGGGAACGAAAGGCACGATGACGCCAATAATCCCCACCGCAATCACAATCCATTTTGCGGCGCGCACGGTTGACGGTTTCGCGCTCGCCAGGTATTGCACCGAAGCGATGAAGTTGATAAAGAACAGCAGGAAGGCCGTCCACGCCGAAGGCACGTGGTAGTAAATGATGCGGTAAACGTCGCCTTGCAGCGCGTCCGTAGGCGCGACGAACATTGCCTGATAAAACGCATAAGCCAGGAAAAGCGCCGTCAGCACTGCCAGGATGGGAAACGCCTTTTTCATTTCCTCTTTGAACTCATTCCGCTTGCAACACCGTGTCAAACAGGCCGATACAAGCTGTAGTAAACACTACATCATAAGTGAGAAGCAATACGATGTAGAAGTGCGCGGAATCTTCTCCCGTGAGAATGCTGGTGGTGGCCGCAACCATGCCGATCACCGCAGGAATGGAAACTGGGAAACAGCAGCAGCGGCAGCATGAGTTCACGGCTGCGCGTGCGCACCGACATCGCGGCGAAAAATGTGCCATTCACCACCAGCGCCCAGGTTCCCAGCAGCACCACAGGAATCAATTGCCATGCCGGACCGAGCACGCGCAAGTTATAGAAGATCACAAACAGAGGCGCCATCAGCGCTTCCAGCAGCGTGACCAGAATGAAGTTTCCCAGCGCCTTGGCCAGGAACAACGCCGTAGCCGGCGCTGGAGACACGCGGTAGGCATCGAGCACCTGGTTGCGCAGTTCCCGCGCCCACGTCTGGTTCAGCGCAACCACCGCGGCAAACAAAAACGCCACCCAAACCAGGCCACCAACAATATGCCGCGATTCTTCCGCCAGAGGATCGAAGGAAAAAACGAAGATCACCACCACCAGCAAAGAAAAAAACAGCATGGCATTCAGCGCATCTTTCGAGCGCCACTCCAGGCGGATGTCTTTGGTCAAGGTTGCGAGCGTGATCGACCAGAACGATCTCATGGTTTCTCCGCTCGCGTAACTTCCGAGACGAGATGCTGTGTACGCTCCACGATCTGCCCGGCCTGCATCCACACAAATTCGTCGGCCACGCCTTCCAGAAGCGCGGCCTGATGCGTGACCACGAAAATGGTTTTGCCCGCGTCCCGCATGCCGTTGAGCAACCCGACCATCTCCCGCGCCGAGTGCACATCCACGTTCGAAAACGGCTCATCCAGCAACAATATCTTGGGATCGTGCAGAATCGCCCGCGCCAAAGACATGCGCTGCCGCATGCCTTGCGAATACTTTCCGACAGGCCGCGACAACTCAGGGTCAAGTCCGACGGAGCGAATCACCTGCTCACAGCGTTCGTCGCCGGCGATGTCGTAAAGCCGCGCGAAGTAACGCAGATTTTCCATACCGCTCATCTCGTCGTAGAGCAGCGACGGGTGAGCCATGTAGCCGACGTCGCAGCAGGCCTCGTGCGGAGTCTTGCCCAGGACGGATACCGCGCCGCGCGTGGGATGCGCCAATCCCGCCAGTGCCCGCAGCAGGGTCGTCTTCCCTGCTCCGTTGTCGCCGAGAATCACGTGGAACTTGCCCGCTTCAAACTCGGCGTTCACGCCGCGCAATGCAGCGAACCGCCCGAACTGCTTGACGACGATTGCGGACGGAGATGATTCCAACAGTCGTGGTTTCTGCAGCGCTCTCGCTCATGCGATTCAGTTGAAAGGTAGAAGATAGCGAAAGCGTGCGGCGAAGTCGAGGAGCGATGACCAAAGGCGCTCGTGGTCTAGTTCGAAGCCACGGCGGGCTGAGTACCGGGTTGCGCTTGCGTCATGCTTTTCGGTGGAGCGCTCGAGGGCGTGCCATTGGCGGGAGTTCCGGGCTGCTGCGGAGCATACTTCGATGCGCATTTCGCCTGCAGCGCCTTGGCGTGAAAAACGCCGTCGTGGCCAAAGCTGCCATCAGCCAGCGCCTGAGAGTCATCCTTGAAAGTATCAGGAGGCGCTTCGGTTCCGGTGTAATCGACCGAGAGCAACTGGTCTTGTTCGACCAGCACGAATTGCACGTGCGTTCCGGTGCGTTTGATCGACCCGGGTTGCACATTCCCCGCAACCCGCAAGCGCTTCGAGTAGGCGCCGTTGCCCATCTTGTGCAGTTCGCTGATGGTGACGTAGTAGCTCTTGCTATCCTGCACGCCAGTATAGGCAAGGTACCCCAGCAGCAGCAGGATCACCACCGTAGCCGAGCCGAATTTGAGATAAGTTTTGCCTTGGCTGGACATAGATACGACCCGCAGCAGAATCCTGCCCCTCAGTCAAGACTCTACCCGACGGCGGCACCAGAATCAAGAACAACCCTGCTCAAGAATTTTCCACAGCCACCATGTGACATCTGACCTTGTGCCCGCCATCAAAGTTGCGCGATCATGGTCGAGGCAGTGACGGTCCAAAGAGATCGAATCATGCCAGCTTAAGTCATTTGCTATCAAGATTTTGGTATCTAAGTTCTTTGAAAGCAAGATTTTGCGAAATCCGCTTTCCGAAACCCGCGCCAGGCAAGGCTTTCGGCGGCATCGAACTAAAAATATCTCGCCAGATCCGCCCTGGAGGCCAAAACGCTTCTAAAGCGTAAGATACTCGCCAAACTTTATTTTGGTGTAGAAATCCACACTCATAACGGCGTCTCCAATCAGCCGGGCCAAGGAGGAGACAGACAAGGCTAACTGATATCTAAAGAAGAATAGCTACTAGATATTAGCCAATAGCTACGAGCTTAGGAGCTAGAAGCTGGAAGCTGCCGCCCTCCGCTAGAATGGACCCATGATCCATCCCTGGCACGACGTAACTCCCGGCGACAAGCTTCCGCAGGAATTCGATTGCGTGATCGAGATCCCTTTCGGATCGAGTGTGAAATACGAACTCGACAAAGCCAGCGGACTGATCAAGCTCGATCGTGTCCTCTATTCGGCCGTCTACTATCCGGCGAACTACGGCTTCATCCCGCAGACGCTGGCTGAAGACGATGATCCGCTCGATGTGCTCGTGTTCTGCCAGGATCCGGTCGTGCCGCTCACAATTATTCACGCGCGCGCCATTGGCCTGATGACGATGATCGACGGTGGCAAACCAGATCATAAAATCATCGCCATCGCCACCCAGGATCCCGAGTTCAACACCTACCACGAGGCCGCGGAAATGCCGCCGCACCGCATGATCATGCTGCGGCGCTTCTTTCAGGATTACAAGCAGCTCGAGGGCAAGGCCGTCGAAGTCGACGACATACTCCCCGCCGCCGAAGCCTATCCCATCATCCTCGACGCGCTCCGCCGCTACAGCGAACAACGCCGCAAGGGCTTCAAGGCGCCGGAACAGCACTGAGCAAAAGCCTGCCGGAGCGAAACTGGCGTAGGATTCAGCGGAACAGGCTCTACGCGTGGAGGGACCTATGACCGACGCGCAGTCTATGCGGGGTCCGGAGACAGGGCACGGCTATCGGTGGCTAACGGCGGCGGTATCGCTGTTAGTGGGCGCGGCGTTCTTCGGCTTGTGGTTCTGGCTGCTACCGGGGTGGCTCGGCTTCAGTGTAGAAATGGCGGGGGCGGCGCGATGGCGATGGCTTGCGGCAATTCCGTCCGTGTTGGGATTTGCGGTTGCGCTGCGCTGCGTCTGGGATTTCGGTTGGACGGGACGCGGCACGCCTGCCCCTGTCGCTCCGCCGCAGCGATTGGTGGTAGTGGGTTTCTACCGCTTCGTGCGCAATCCCATGTACCTCGGCTTTGCTTCGGGATGGATTGGGCTGTGGGTGATTTTTGGGCATCCCGACCCAAGATTGATCGCTGCCGTGGCAGCAGTCGCCCTCGGCGTGCATCTGTTTGTCATCTTTTACGAAGAGCCGACGCTCCGGGGGAAGTTCGGGGCAGCGTACGAAGAGTATCGCCGCAACGTGCGCCGCTGGTGGCCGCGTCTGCGGGGCTGGGATCAGCCGTCGTAATCCTAGCGCCTGAAGGCGTGACTCGATCTGCTTACTAACGGTATGCCTGAAGGCATACCCTGATACGAATCCTCTCCGCCATTCTTCCGATTTACCAGACGTGGCAGGCGTTCTCCGCCACCATGGGCTGCCCGGCTTTACATCCCCAAGCCTTCTGGAATTCCGGCATGTTCTGCACCACGCCGTCGACCCGGTATTTACCCGGCGAGTGGGGATCGGTGAGCACGCTGGTGCGCGCCAACTCCGGACGCCGCTTCTCGCACCACACCCGGCCGAATCCCAAGAAGAAGCGTTGCTCGGGAGTGTAGCCGTCGATCTTCTGACCTTCCTTTCCGGTTTTATCGTCGGCGATCATGTGTTCGAGTGCCGCCAAGGCGATACGCGCGCCGCCGTTATCAGCCGTGTTCTCGCCGAGCGTTAGGCGGCCGTTCAGTTTGAGGTCGTCGACGGACACGAAGTTTGAATATTCATCGGCCACGCAACTGACGCGCTTTTCGAATTCCTTGCCGTCCTGCTCGGTCCACCAATCGTGCAGATTGCCTTGAGGATCGAACTTGCGGCCCTGGTCGTCGAAGCCATGAGTAAGTTCGTGGCCAATTACCAGACCGATGCCGCCAAAGTTCACTGAGTCGTCCATGGCCTTGTCGAAGAAGGGCGGCTGTAGAATGCCCGCCGGAAACACGATCTCGTTAAACGACGGGTTGTAATAGGCATTTACGGTGGGCGGAGTCATGCCCCACTCCTTGTGGTCGAGCGGCTTGTCGATCTTGGCGATGGTGCGTTTGGATTCGAATTCATTGGCGCGAGCTACGTTGCCCAGCAGATCGTCACTTTTGATCACCACGGAACTGTAGTCGCGGTACACATCGGGATACCCGATCTTATTTCGAATGGCATCCAGCTTTACCCTGGCCTGCTTCCTGGTTTCGGCGCTCATCCAGGAGAGATCGTGAACGTCTTCGGCGAGAGACTTCTCCAGAGCGTCCACCATTTTGAGCATGCGCTGCCTGGCTTCCGGTCCGAAGGTCACGTCCACGTATCTTTGCCCCAGCGCCTCGCCCAGTTCGCGATCGGTGAGGCTGACACAGCGCTTCCAGCGCGCCTGAATTTCCTTTTGGCCGGTGAGGTTCTGCTGGAATTTGAAGTTGGCATCGACGAATGGTTGCGAAAGCCACGGGGCGGCGGCGTTCAGCGCGTGCCAGCTCACGTATACCTTGAGCGAATCCAGAGATTCGGATTCAAGCAGACCATTCACCTGCTTGAAGAAATCAGGATTCGTCACGTTGAGCTGGGTGAACTCAGGTGCGCCCACTGCAGTGAAATAGCGATTCAGATGGAAATTGGGTCCAAGCGCGACGGCCTCGTCGCGGCTCATCTTGTGATCCCGGTTCTTGGGGTCGCGGCGCGCCGTGCGGTCCATGGCAGCCCTGGCCAGCGAGGTCTCAATGCGCAGCACACTCTGCGCGGAATCGGCTGCCTGCTGCGGCGTCTGGCCCGCCAGCGTAAAGGTCTGCGTGACGTATTCCAGCAGGCGTTGGCGCATCTCCTTCATCTTCGGATTGTCGTCCTTGATGTAGTAGTCGCGGTCGGGCAGCGACAGGCCGCCCTGATCGATGTAGGCGATGACCTGGTCGGCATTGTGCAAGTCAGACGATGAATAAAAACTGAATAGCGAACTGGCGCCCACCAGATAGAGATGCGCTAGCTCGTCGATCAGAGCGCTCTTGTCTTGCACCGCTGCGATGCGGTCAAGCTCAGGTTTGAGGGGGGCGATGCCCTTTGCGTCGACGGCTTTCTCGTCCATGCAGGACCCGTAGAGATCGCCGATTCTCTGGTCGACAGGGTTACGGCTCGCGCCGCCGGCGGCAGCTTTCTCCAAAATGCCGCGCTCGACATCGAGATTGCGCTCGCGAAGCTCCACGAAGCTGCCCCACCGTGACTGGTCGGGAGGAATCTCCGTGTTCTTGATCCAGTTGCCACAAGCGTATTGATAGAAATCCACGCAGGGATCGATGGACTTGTCGATAGTGTCAAGACTGAAGCCAGGAGCGGGCTTGGCGGAGGAAGAGGTCTGGGCAAAGCCGCCGAGGGCGGCACAGATCACAAAGCAGGTGACAAGAGCGAACGGCAAGCGGAACCAGAGCATGGACGACCTCCCGAGTGCAATCTCTCAAAAATGCAACCGCCGATTCTATGCCCTCCGCGGTTCTCCGAACAAGGGACTGCGTCGGAAAAATAAGAGACCGGTTGGTCAAAGCTCGTGCTCAGAAACCGCCGCGACCTAATCCCATTCTCCTAAACAGCTCCTATCTCGCTGAAAAACAAGAGCTCCTCATTTGGCGCGGCGGGTGCATAGCACTGCTGTGTCATCACGAATCGCCCAGCCCCGCTGCGGTCCGCGCCCCCAAGCCAGCCTTCGGATGATACGCCCCGGGAGGTTTCTGTTTGCCCACTGCACGATTGCTTGCTCTCCTGCTCCTGATCGCCACCCAGGCTGTGGCCCAAAATCGTGCGCCCACCGGAGTGCCGCTCGCGCACGACGAAGTCAAGCCGACCGACGGATTGAGTTCCACCTCTACGGCGTCGCGATCCCTTCCGAACGCGCCGACGCGGCAACGAGTCATCGACAAAAAGTTCATCATCGTCATGGGTGTGCTGGGCGGCGCAGAGAGTCTGCGTTTCACCACACGCAAGCTGGTGCTGGACCATGAGTTCGCCGCCGGCGCTCCCTGGGTCACGAGCATCCCCGCGAACCAGCACCTGGTCGCCAAGTACGCGGGGATCTACGCGGCTGAATTGCTCGTGGTTTACGAGCTTAAGAAGCCTCACTCCTGGCTTGCCGGCGACCAGGTCATCCGGAGAGTCTGGTGGGCGTATCCCGCAGCAATGGCGGCAATCCATATCAAGAACGGAGTGGGCAACATGAGCACGCAAGGGCCGGGGAGCTGCACTTCGGTTGAGTGCGCCATGCAAATGCAAGAGCGTTGCATGACCCGGGAGGCCCTGCGTCCTTTTGTTGGAACCAAGTGGGGCATTGCTGCGTACATTGTCTTGTCCGGATTCTATCCGGGCCGAAGTACGACCAGCCGAGTTCGCCGAGGACTTCTCATCGCGGAGGAGGACAGCCAATGGCCCAGCTAACCCAGTTCCCGCAAGCCTTATCCGCGCCCGCGCAACCGCAATCGTGGATCTCAAACCTGCTCTGGTGGTTGATGCTGCTGTCGTCGGCAGGTGTGGTGGTGTACGGCACAAGGTACTTTCTGGCCCTGCCGCCCGATGCTCACTTCGCGCGGTACATCGTCCCATTGCGGCTGCACATTGCTGGAGGCATTGGCGCGCTGCTGGCGGGCCCCTGGCAGTTCAGCCAGAAGTTGCGGGCACGGGCGCTGAACCTGCATCGCTGGCTGGGACGCTTTTATTTGCTGGAGGTGGCTCTGGGCTCGATCGCGGGTTTTGCCATGGCCATGGTTTCCGAGCAAGGTCTGCCGACCCATCTTGGATTTGGAATTCTGGCGGCGTTGTGGTTCTTCACCGGCTTGCAGGCATACCGGATGGTGCGGAAAGGAAACATCGTGGCGCATCGCGAGTGGATGATCCGAAACTTCGCGCTCACGCTGGCCGCAGTCACGCTGCGCGTGCAGATGCCTTTCATGATGGTAGTCCTGCACTGGCCTTTTGCGCGAACTTACATTATCGTCTCATGGCTCTGCTGGGTGCCGAATCTCATCATCGCTGAGTGCATGATTCGCCGCCAGCGGCAACTCGTACAAGCTGCGTTGTCCTAAATTGAAAGTCTGCTTTCTGGCATGCCAACATTCGTCCGACGTACCATTCTTTCCTTCCGTCCGCGTATAATCGGCCCTATTGAATCTCAAGAAAGCTGACTCTGATATGACCCCTACGAATGGCACTCCCGGCAACGGCAACAACGGCTACAGCGCTCCCAAGCCGCGCGCAGAGTGGCTGGCCCGGCGCAGGCAGGAGAACACCGACGGCAACTTTTCGCAGATGCATTATGCGCGACAGGGTATCGTCACCGAAGAAATGGGCTACATTGCTCACCGCGAAAAGCTCGCGCCCGAGCTGGTGCGCGACGAAGTGGCACGCGGCCGGATGATTATTCCCGCCAACATCAACCATCCGGAGCTGGAGCCGATGGCGATCGGTGTGGCGTCACTGTGCAAGATCAATGCCAACATCGGCAACTCGGCGGTCACTTCGGAAGTCAACGAGGAGCTCAAAAAACTGCACACGGCCGTGCATTACGGAGCCGACACCGTGATGGACCTTTCCACGGGCGGCAACATTCATGAGATTCGCGAAGCTATTCTGCGCCATTCGCCGGTTCCCATCGGCACGGTTCCGATTTACGAAGCCATCGCGCGCGTGAAGCGCGTGGAAGATTTGAACGCCGAGGTGATGCTGGAAGTGATCGAGGAGCAGGCCGCGCAGGGCGTGGATTACATGACGATTCACGCCGGGGTGCTGATTCAGTATCTGCCGTTGATCTCGAAGCGCATTACCGGGATCGTGAGCCGCGGCGGCGCCATCCTCGCGCAGTGGATGGCTTACAACCACAAACAGAATTTCTTGTATGAACGCTTCGACGACATTTGCAAGATCCTCAAGAAGTATGACGTCAGCTTTTCGCTGGGGGATGGGCTGCGTCCCGGCTGTGTCGCTGATGCCAGCGACGAAGCGCAGTTCGCCGAACTGAAAACTCTCGGCGAGCTGACGAAAATTGCCTGGCAGCACGATGTGCAGGTGATGATCGAAGGTCCCGGTCACGTTTCGATGGACAAGATCAAGGAGCAGGTTGAAAAAGAAGTCGAACTCTGCTACGAAGCGCCTTTTTATACTTTAGGGCCGCTGGTTACTGACATCGCTCCGGGCTACGATCACATCACTTCGGCGATCGGAGCGGCCATGATTGGATGGTATGGGGCGGCCATGCTGTGCTACGTCACGCCGAAAGAGCACTTGGGTTTACCGAATGAAAAGGACGTGAAGGACGGCATCATCGCCTACAAGATTTCCGCGCACGCGGCGGACATTGCGCGGGGACGCCCCGGCGCGCGCGACCGCGACGATGCGTTGAGTTATGCGCGGTATAAGTTCGATTGGGAGAAGCAGTTCGCTTTGTCTTTGGATCCTGAGACGGCGCGCTCGATGCATGACGAAACTTTGCCGGATGACTTCTACAAAGAGGCGGCCTTCTGCTCCATGTGCGGCCCGAAATTCTGCTCGATGAATTATTCGTCGAAGGTGGACGAGTACAACAAGCAGGTGCATGGCATCGAGAAGAAGGATTATTCGGAGCTGGTGGAGAGGCTGGTTTCGCTGAAGTAAAACACGCACTTGAATCTACCCCGAAGCGAGGTCTATGGATCACCACGAGGCAATCCGGAAATTTGAACATCTGATGTTGAAAGAGGCCGATCACGCACGCGAAGTAGCGACGGAACTGGAGGCCCTGGCGCCGATCCTGACGACTGAGAACTCTCGACAGCTCGCACAATTGCAAATCAAGGCGAGCCACAAGCTGTCCAAAGAGTTTCGCGAATTGGCGGGGAAAGTCAAAGAGAAATAGTGCTGGATGAGCCCGAAATTCTGCTCGATGAATTATTCGTCGAAGGTGGACGAGTACAACAAAGCGCGTGCACGGGATCGACAGGAAGGATATCGGAGCTGGTGGAGCGGCTGGTTGTCGATCAAGTAAGTGCTCATGGGGAGGCAGCCGCAGGTGGCTGCTAATCGAAAACGGCTGCGGGAAATTCTCGCCGAGCGGCAGCATGCGCCTGAGCAGTCTTCTGCCCACTGGCAGTGACCCAACCAGAACTTACTCTTGCCGCTGGAGCAAACGGTTCCGGAAAGACCACGCTGGGCCGGATCGGCTGGAGAAAAGCTTGGGACTCTTACTGCTGAATTTTGAATTGAGTCCCGGAGTAGACTTGTTGTTCCCTGCCCTGCCACCGAGCACGATAGTTCCAAGCAAGCATCCCACGATTTCCAGCGCGAGAAGGATGAAGACACTTACGCTAAAGATGGCGGTCCAATCGCCGCGCGCCAACATGAAAACGTTGTTTTGGGAGGCATGCAGGAAGTGCTCATAAAGATCGGCACCCATTGCAGCCAAAAAGAAAATCACCGAGGCAAAGCCGGCAACTTTATCGCTGAGCTTCCATAACAGAATTGATACACCCATGTGCCCTGACGTTATCAAGATTATGGCCAGCCAACTGACGTGGTTGTTTGGGGCTGGAAGGATCCTGGCTGCAAGGAACAAGTGCCAGATGGCGACGGTGCAGTGTGCGGCGACAACTAGCAGGGCGAGCGTCCGTGCTTTTGTCATAGGGTGATGCCTCTATACCTTGGGCGGCTAGCTCAGCCTTCCGGAATCATGTTACCAGTGGTTGTGCGCCGCGGACGGGTGGCCGATGCGCGGCCGCACAGCTCAGGGAGCGTTGAGCTTCTGCAGATACGCTTTCGCATTCCGGTTCTTTGGGTTTAGCTGGAGTGACCTTTGATAGTTGGCGATGGCCAGCGGTTTGTTGCCATCGTTCATGTAAGCCTCGGCGAGGCTGTCGTAGACGTTGCTGGATTGCGGATAGGCCTCGACGTTGAGCTGGAAAATGCGGATTGCGTCGTTGAACTTTTTGGCGTTGAGAAGCCGGTAGCCGAGGCTATTGAGTTCTTCTTCATCGAAGTTGTAGGTGGTTCGCTGAGTGGCTTTCAACTCATCGTACTGCTTGACGGCTGAGTCGACGCCGCCGGACGCGATGGTCGGGGAAAGCGTTTCTGTAATGGATCGGCGGGGGTCGAAAGCTGCTTTTACTTCAGGCACCCATGCGGACGTGGTGAGTGCAAAAAGCCCAGATCCCATTGCGAGTGTGAGCCCAAAGAGCAGGCCTGCCATAGCTATGCGGCGCAGTGCACCGTGGTGGTCCTGCGCCCGGAAGTAGAGTTCAAGAACGGCCAGCGGGATCAGGTATTGGCCGAACGTCAAGAACGTGAGGAACGGGCCGGTAAACGTGCCCGGATCGAAACCGATCGGGCCTTGGAAAACGAGAAACGACAAGAAAAGCATGATTCGTATAAACCAGGACGCGCTCACCACCAGGAACAGGCGAAGCGCCCAACGGCGATGTGTTCTGAAATCGCGGGCCAGCGCGTAGCGCAAGGCCATAGCGCCGAAGAGCCAGATCAGGACGGCGTTAAGGGTAGAACCCAGGTGTTGAGAAACGTCGCCAACGCTTCCGCGGATCCAAGTCATATAGAGTCCGGCCACGCTGAGGATGACTGCCGTCAGCATGTAGACGCGCCCGTTCCAGCGATGGAAGACGGGGAACCGGTTGCGCACCTGGGGGACCAATTGCACCGCTCCAGCGAACATGAGGACCGCGGCCGAGGCGACGTGCATAACGACCGCCCAGTTGCCCCTGGTCACGCCAGGAACGTAGCCGTTGGTAAACTTCCATCCGTGGTAATCGCCGCGCAGGGCGGTAAGACCATAGAAAGACGCTACGGCAAATCCGAAGACCAATTGCCCTATAACGGTGACGCCAAACCACAAACGCGCGGCTGCTTTCAAGGCGGTGTCGGCGACGGAATCCAATTCAAACCTGTTAGTCAGTACGGCCGTGCTCATACTCGTTTCTCCTTAACAGATCGGGTCGAGGCGGCTTCATTACCCCTTGTTCTCGCAGGCGGTTGGGCCGAAGCGGAAGTATTCGCGCACGCGCTGGCGGAATTGTTCGCGCTCTTCCGGAGTCCTGGGCTGGCAGCGCTCTGCCATGCGACGGCGGAAACTGGAGCGGCCGGGACCGCGCCATCGAGATCCACCGAAGAGGATGCGGCAGAGGATTAGAAGTCCAAGCGCCTGCCAGAAGGTAATCTGGCGCCATCCGAACAGCGGCGGCAACAGCCAATTCCAGAGACGCAGTACTATTTCGCCACCGATGAAGGTAAATAGCAGCATCGCCAGGATCGCCAGCGGAACGATGAAAATCCATTTCCATTTCATATTGTTCTCCTAACTTGTTTGCGAACTCTTGATGAATTTTCTGAAATTTGTCGGACTCGATTGCGGGACGCCGCGAGAAGAGACAGAACTCTGCTCGCCGGCTTGAACAAGTCATGGAAGAGAGCTGTCATGGCGAGATAGCACACGGTCACGACTGCAAAGCCTGACCTGCCATGAACGAAGAAGACGACTCCTCCCGCCAGTATGGTGAGCAGATAGAAGACAACCGCAAATCCGGAGTTGAGATTCGGGGACTCGTCTGCGATCTGGTCTTTCCTCACTGGCGCGTTCATGGTCGTCTCTCCTTACCGGATCCAGCTTCACCGTACAGCCAATGACGGTTGTGAAACGCCCACCAGCGGCCTTGTTCTCTTGTATGCATTTGCGAAGCGAACTCGGAATAACCAGAAAATCATCAATAGCAGCAGCAGGACGCTCAGGAAAACGAGTACGCCCGTCTTCTGCAATATCGCGGGGAATATTTGTTGCCGTGCCAGGAATATGGACGCGGCGGCGATGAACAGCGCAAAGCACATGCGCCACAGATGCCGCGCGAGACGCTGCGTGCCAGCAATACCGCCGCGCACGAGCATGCGAATATCGCCCACGGTGGCAAGCAGAGCTATGGAACCAAGGAAGAAGTAAGGCCCAGGGGGATAGTCGTACTTTAATCCCGTTGGACTCATTGCCGCCTCTAACCCCAGGGTCACCTCAGTAGCCGTGACCGCCAGGACAATCAGGAGCGCTCCCCAATCGAAAATGCCTGTCTTTGTGCCTGCGTCTTTGCGACGGGCGGTGAGCCATGCGGTTGTCACCAGATAGAACGTTAGCGTGCCTCCCAAGATATTGCCCGGTTGGTGCTTCAGCGTCGCCAAATACACGCCGGTTGCGGCGAGGCTCATCATGGATATGACAAATACATCTCCAGCGAGGCCGTGCCGGCGGGAGCCTTTGCGGAGAAATGCTGCCACAAATCCAGACAGCATTCCCAGCGTGCCGGATGCGATGTGAAGAAGCAGTATGGGTGAGTACGACATTTTGCTCTCCTTTAGATCGGCCCTTGATAGCGGCGCAGCCGCACCGCTGCGGCGAGAAATATCGCGGCCATTACCAGCCCGATCCACAGACCTGGGCTGCTCAGGAATCTCCCGGGAGTGAGTTGTGCCAGCGGAATAAAATGCGCATCGATCGGGACGCCATTCCTGTCCTTGAGGTCGAAAGCGCCCGCCGCGAATCCAAACAATCGGTCTTGCAGCAGGGAGCCGACATACGAAGTGCGGAACGCAACGTACTCGATGGCGGCAATCGCCAGCGGCGGCATGACGGCCCACAAGAATGTCGCGCGCCGCGCCCAGCCGGACACCAGCAGCAGCCAGCAGTAGACGGGCGCCAGCCAGAGCGCGATCACGATGACGCTGTAAAGCAGCACCACTTCCATCTCGAACACGGGCGGAGCCCAAGGTATCGCATAACTCGCACCGCTCATCAGCAAGACGGCGTTGCTTAGCAGGAACATGATCCACTGCACAGCAACCGTGATGACGAAAACCAGCAGCGGCAGAATCACGAGGGGGACGCTCGCCTTCGAGAGTACCGTTGTGAGATCCGATACCGGCAGCGACTTCCAAAACAGTATGCTGCGATCGCGGCGTTCCCCGTGCAGTGCCTCGAGCGAGTAAAAGATCCCGACGAGGAACGCTATCAACATGATGAGCATTCCGGCGTGGGCATATGGTTCAGCGAGCTTGATGAGCTGATTCATGCGGTGGAGTTCCGACCATTGACGCATGATGCGCGGCAGCCAAATCAGGCTGATCGTGTAGCCAAGCAGATAGACGGCGGCGCCGATCAGCGGCGCGATATAGATGGAACGGTTCTCCCACAATTCACGCCGTACCGACCAGTACAGCGGCCGGGTCGCCGACAAGGGCGCAGGCGGGATTCCCTGCGAGTCGCTTATCTGCGAATCGTTAATCCGCGAATCGTTTATCTGTGAATCGCGGGGAGAATCCGGCACGGCGTTCGATTGAGTGTTCATCTATATGCCCCCTTACGCGGGCGCTTGACCATCTGCATGCGACTCAAATCGGTCCCTGATGGCGGCGCAGCCGGACCGCCGCCGCGAGGAAACCCGCCGCGATTACCAGCCCCACCCACAAACCCGGCGTGCTCAGGAATCTACCCAGGGTGACGTGTGTCATTGGATCCATGGGGAAGGTGTCTGGCGGTGCGAACGCGGCCGATGGCGTGTCGCCGATGAATCGACTCCCCACCAAAGCGGCGAAGTGCGAAGTTTGGAAGACAAGCTTTTCGAAACCAGCAATCGCGACGATTGGTAATGCCGCCCATAGCAATGTCGCGCGGCGCGCCCAGCCGGAAACCAGCAGCACCCAGCAGTACACTGGCGCGGGCCAAAGCAAATGGGCCGTAACAAGATGGTAGAGCAGCAGCAGCCACATCTGGATCACCGACAGCTGTGTCCACAGCATCGCGACATTCCTGCCGCTCGCCAGCAGTACCGCACTATTCAGCAGCAGCATGATGAATTGCAGGGCAATGGTGATGGCAAACGTGATCAGGGGCAGAACCACGAATGGAATGCTCGCCTTCGCGAGCACGGTGGTGAGATCGGAAACCGGCAGCGACTTCCAGAAAAGGATACTGCGATCACGGCGCTCGCCGTATAAGGCGTCGGCACAATAGAAGACAATAACCAGGATCATGGTGGCCATCATCACACCGGCCGCGATGTCGTAGGGCAGCGCGATCGATTCGCGTTCGTGCGCCGAGTGGAGCGCCGGCAGACCGCCCAGCCGCTGCGGGAGAATCATGCTGATCAGGAAACCAAGCAGCGCCATACCGGCGGCTGCCAGGGGAGCGAGGTAGATGGAGCGGTTCTCCCACAATTCCCGCCGCACCGACCAGTACATCAGCCGAGTCGACGGCAAAGCAGTGGGCGCGATTTCGCGCGAGTTGAAGGATTCTGGCAAGCTATCCGATTGGGTATTCACTGCGCTGCTCCTTCCGCCGCGCCAGCTTTTGTGCCCATCATGGCGACGAACAAGTCGGAGATGCTGGGCGTGCGCACTTCACCAAGAGCGGCGAGTTTCTGACGATCGACGCTCATCGAAGAGCAGAATGCTCCGACCGAGCGCCGGGCGCTCGTGAATCGGCTTAAGCGCCCGTGCCGGGGCAGCTTTCTCGGGATGCACCGTCACTTCCACATAGCGCGACTCGAATTCTTCCATGCTGCAATTGAGAACGATGCGCCCGCGGTGAATGAACATAAGGTCGGTGATGACGTGCTGGACGTCTTCCACCTGGTGGGTGGTCACGACGATGGTGCGGCTGCGATCGAAGTAGTCGTTCAACAGCGAATCGTAGAACTGCTTGCGATACAGCAGGTCGAGGCCAAGCGTGGGCTCGTCCAGCACCAGCAATCTCGCATCGATGGCCATGACCAGAGCGAGGTGTAACTGGGTTACCATGCCCTTCGACAACTCTCTGACCTTGCTGGCGTGGCGGATGTCGGTCTTCGCAAGAAAGCCTTCCGCCTTCGCGCGATCGAATCGCGGATGCACGCCGGCCACGTAGTCGAGTGCCTGCGAAACTCGCATCCAGCGCGGCAGGACGGCGACATCGGCGATGAAGCAGACATCGCGCATGAGCTGATCGCGCTCGCTCCAGGGGTCGCGCCCCAGCACCCTCAGTTCGCCCTGATACGGGGTGAGGCCGAGAATAGCGTTGAGCGCAGTGCTTTTGCCTGCGCCGTTGGGACCGATGAGTCCGAGGATGCGGCCCTCTTCGACGCGCAGATCGACGCCGTCCAGCGCGATGGTTTTTCCGAAGGCCTTGCGCAGGCCGCGTGCATCTATGACTTTCATGGCTTCGGTTCCTCTTCTTTAGCGTTCGACGACTGGGCCGGAGGGGCAGCGGCCCCATTCAGCAGTTCTTCCGGCTTCAGGCCGAGGCGCTGAATAGTTGCGTGAACCCTGGGCCATTCCTCCGCAAGAAACTTCTGGCGTTCACCCTGCAGCAGCAAAATGCGCGCGCCCGCATTGATGAACATGCCGCGACCTCGCTTGCTCTCGACCAATTGCTCGTCGACCAGCTCTTGATAGCTCTTCAGGACCGTGAGCGGATTGACCCGATATTCGGCCGCGACATTGCGCACGGAGGGCAGCGGATCGCCTTCCTTGAGCACGCCATCGAGGATCATCGCAACCACACGGTCGCGAATCTGGCGGTAAATCGGCTGACTGTCGTTCCACTCACGGTCCATAATGTTTTCCAGAATAGCCCTTACTCGAGACGCGCCCCCGTCAATTCTTACGCTGCAAGTCGAAGTGCGCGTGGATCGGTTTGTCCCCCATCATGAACGTCCAATCCTCGGTGTGATGGTTGGCGTCGATGATGGTGAACACCCCATGGTGCATGTGGGACTCCGTGCTCCCGCTGATGTCTTTGAGCTCGAACTCGACCGTCTTGCTGTCGGGCGACATCTTGCCGGTCATGCGGGGTCGGTTTCCGGCATCGCAGTAGTGGACCAGGGTGAGTTGGTCTCCATCCACGTAAAGCATGGTGACGGGATGATCGTACTTGGTCGAATCCAACGGCGTCCCTGCTTCCTGAAGTTCGTGTACGAGCACGTTCCCCCTCGAGGTCACGCGCATGGAGACGTGGAGCGGCTTGCCGCCTGACATCTCTGGCATCTCCGGGACGTTGACGGGGCCTTCCCACTCGCCCGCCAAGCTTTTCAAGGTTGCGAAGGACTTCTGCGCCTCGGAGGGCACAGGAGCCACGGAGGACTTTTGCATGTCGGACTGGGCAAAAGCGGTTGCGGCGACCAGAACGAATAGAACTGAGAGTGCGATGCGTGATTTCGTAGTCAGTGATTTCATAATCAGTGTTCTCCTTTTTTTCTTGCGATGCAGTTGCGGAAATCTCTATGGCGCGTCACTTTGTCCGCAGCAGGTCGATGTGCGCGTGCACTTGGTTGTCCCCAGGCTCCATGTAGGTCCAGTCCTCGGTGTGGTGGTTCGCGTCGATCACGGTAAAGACGGCATGGTGCATGTGTCCGTACTGCGTGCTGCCGGCGACATCGAGAAATTCGAACTCCACGGTTTTCCCGTCCGCCGAGATCTTGCCCGTCATACGGGGCCGATTCCCCGCATCGCAATAATGAGTGAGGAGCAGGCGGTCCCCGTCCAGATAAAGCATGGTGATCGGATCGTCAGGTCTTCCTTCTCCCGTCATCTCATGCACGATCGCGTTACCCATGGAAGTTACGCGAAGCGAGGCGTGCGTGAGCTTGCCTTCGATCTCGGCTCGCTGCGGGACGGTTGTCACGTGGCCTTCCCAGGAACCCGCGAGAGTTTTCAGTTGGTCGAAGGACTTTTGCGCGTCAGACTGGGCAAACACAGTGGCGGCGATTAGAACAAACAGAAGGGAAAGTGCGATGCGTGGCTTCATTTCGATGTTTTCCTTTTCGCTTTCTCTTTTTCCTGCCATCTAGTGTCGTAGTTAACTACAACACTGCCTAAAATGCAAGCATTTTCTTCTGTTTTCGCGACCAATCGTTATCCCGCTTAGAAACAATGGCTTGCATGCCTCAGCAAATGCCAAGTACGTCCGATCGGAGCCGAATCCTCGATCCGAGGCGCTTTCGGCCAACTAGATTAGAAGGGAATTTTGAGCGTTTGCGGCTGCGCGTGAGCGGTGGGGGCGCGTGAATCGACTGTTGTTGTATCGATGTGAATTAAGAGAGGCTCTACTTCCCTTCCAGCGAGATATCCCCAATCGAGACGTGCGCCCGCAGTTCGTACTTGCCGTCGCCGTAGTATTTCAGAGTTTTGCCGAGTAAGCCTGCGCTGACGTCCCCCGTGCTGGTGTTTACGTCGCCGATGCTGGTGCTGGCGCGGACGAGGTGATAGGCGGAACGCCCGAACTCAACCCGGATGTCGCCCACGCCCAGCTGAAGATCCTTGTCGCCTTCGACGTTCTCGATCCTGAGGTCGCCGACCTTCTCGTGCACCTCAAGATTGGTGTTTTGCGGCACCTCGAGTTCTACATCGAACTGGGTATTGCCGCTGGTTGGCGCATGAAATTCGATATCGGCGTCGTGGCCGTGGACGTCGATGTCTACGTGCGATTCTTTCACATGGCTCTCGCGCCACGACTTGACGGTGTAGTGCAGGCTGATCTTGTTGGAATCTCCGCGCCTGATGTGGAGATCGCCCACAGCCAGGCGCACGTGTACCATGCCGCCGGCGGCGAAGTCGCGAACTTCGCTGTGCGTCTCTTCGTAGTTCCAATGGTCTGAGGCGGCACAAAAAGGCGCCAGTAAAAGGCAGGGAACGACTATTGTGTGAAGCAAAGCTAGGCGGATGAAAGAGCTTTCGGGCATGGAGCACCTCCAGCGCACACGCGCGCCTGTGTGGGATACGCATGGGACGCGACGGAGGTTCCAAGAAAGATCCGGACGAGCCTAGGTCTTGAAGTCGGCCACGCCATCCCACACCAGTTGGACGGCTATGGCAAGAATCAGAAAGCCGAAGATCTTGTTGATGGCTCCGACAGCGCTGGGCCCGAGGCCGCGGACTAGCGGCCCTCCCAACCAGAAAAACAGCAACACGGTAAGCGCTATCCCGGCGATGCCGATGACCATGCCCAGGTAGGAGGCGGCGCTATCCACGTGCGCGGCCAGCGCCATGACCACGCCGATCGCACCCGGTCCGGACATGAGCGGCATGGCGAGCGGAGTAAGAGAAATGTCTTCCTTGTCCTCGGCCTCGTGGCTCTCCTCCGGCGTAATGCGCGCATGCGACGTGACCATGCCCCAGGCCGTGTTGGCGACGATCAATCCGCCGGCAATCTTAAGCACGTGCAGCGAGATGCAAAAGAAGTACAGCACGAAACGTCCAAAAAACAGAAATGCAACCAGAATGACAAACACCCACGCACCGGTCTTCACGGCAGTACGCCGGCGAGCCTGAGCCGTCCAGGAAGACGTCATGCTGAAGAAGATCGGAATGCCGCCGAACGGGTCGACGATGGGAAACAGCGCCAGAAAGGTAGCCGCCGCCGAGTGCGGCAGCGTGCGCAGGAATTGCCCGAGGGCGTGCGTAGTGGGCGTCATTGCTTACCGATAACCCTCCAGCGCCTTGGCCGCGCGCTCCAGCGCCGCCGTTAGAACCGCCAGTTGCCTGCGCACTCGTTCCGCGTCTCCCTGGTCGAGAGCTTCATTCACTCCCGGAATTACCACCGCTGCATATCCCGTGTATTCACCCGGAGCATAAATCGCGTGGCGAAACCAGGGACGATGCGGCAATCCCTCCGGCACCAGCAGAGCGCGCTCGGCAGCGCGCAAGGCCTGGTTCAAGCGCGCCGCATCTCGCGGCGGATTCTTCTGCTTCGCCAGGATCTTTGCCCCTGCCTCCTGAAAATGCTTCGCGGCGGCGAGCGCCGCGCTCAGATCGAGCGCGCGGTCGCCGAACTTACTTTCCGCCCGCTTTCTGGCTGCATCAAGGTAAACGGCAACCTCTTTTCCATATTCCTCATAGTCATAGGGGAGAACGTCGGCATCGGCCATGCGCAACGCTTCCAGGCCAAACACTCTCGCCATCTGCTGCTCGTAGACGAAATCCGGATCGCCAAACTTCTTGAACCAGGCAAAATTGTCGAACGCCGAGTGATACACGCCGTACGGCCCGGTGGAACTGATATCGGTCGAGGGCACGCCGAGATGCTGCTGGAAAGCGCTGTAATCGGATCCGCTGCCCAGATCGCCGACTGGAACATCGCCCCGGGAAGGCGCGGCCGGCAGCCGGCGGGCTTCACCGACGGAATCCGAGGGAGACTGCGTCGATGAACCCCCCGGCTGATCCGCCTTCTGCCAAGCCTCGTAGACAGTTCCGCCTCTGGGACTGGGCACGGCCTTGGTCACGTCGCGAACAAACTGCTTCAGGCTGGGCACGGACGAAGCACCGAACTTCGGCCCCGAATCACCGACATCCATGTTGAAATACGCGGCGGCATTGGCCAGATTGGATTCGTGTTGTTCGGCCCATTCCGTGGAGCCCATCAGGCCTTCTTCTTCGCCATCCCAGCTTGCAAATATCATGGTGCGCTTCGGCTTCCATCCCGACTTCAGCAACTCGCTGATCCCGTGCACGGCTTCGAGCATCGCAGCCGTGCCGCTGTTGGGATCGACTGCCCCGTAGACCCACGCATCGCGATGATTTCCGGCAATGACCCACTCATCTGGAAACTCGCTGCCCCGCACGCGGCCGATCACATCCCAGAGAGTGCGGAACTGATAATCCTGCTTGAGGTGCATCTTCACCCGCACCGGCCCCGGCCCTACGTGATAAGTGAAAGGCAGCGCACCCTGCCATTCGCGCGGCGAATCGGGCCCGCCCAAATGTTGAAGAATCGGCGAGGCGTCGTGGTAGGAGAGCGGCGTCACCGGAATCTTCGGCATCTGCGCGGACTTCTCGGGAGGAACGCGCTTGCTCTCCGGCAACGACGGCAGCGAGGCGAATCCCGGCGTTGTGGGATCGCCGGGAAACTCGAACATGTATCCCACCGATCCGCGCTGCACGCCGGTATCGGGCCGCCACGGTCCGGCGGGATACTTGTCGCCTCGCCGCCAGCCATCGTCGAATGGATCGGAATAGATGATCACTCCCGCCGCGCCATGTTCCTGTGCGACCAATACCTTTACCCCACGGAAATTCTGACCGTAGCGCACCAGCACGATCTTGCCGTGCACATCTATCTTCATCTTCTCCAGCTTCTCGAAATCCTCCGGCGTGCCGTAGTTGGCGTAAACCACGTCGGCCTCGACGTCTCCTGAGGGGGACATGCCGCTGAACGGCATCACGACGCGCGGGTCGCCGTCATAAGGATCGCCATCCACGTGCTCGCGCGTCGGCCCGTGCATCTCGACTCCTGAGGGCGCCGTAATGTCCACACTTATCTCCGAGGGATAATTCATCCACACCTTGTATTCGAAGATTTCAGTGTCGAGACCAGCGACGCGAAACTTCTGCGCGACATAGTCCGCCGTGGCTTTGTCTTCCACGGTGCCCGCCATATGCGGCGCTTGCGTGAGCGTGCGCAGGTGCTCTTCCGCCAGCTTGCGATCTGGGACGGCGAGGAAACGGGCTTCAGTAGCGGCTTCGGCAGCGGAGTCGCGGAAACCGAAGATCGTTGGAGTCGCGGTGGAAGGTTGCGGAGAGTGGCCGCTGACGGTCGGTGACAGAAACGAAAATAGGACGGCCGAAGAAAGAAGAACGGATGAGAACAATTTCATGGGGCTCCCGCAGTGAAAGTAAGTAAGGTAGCACAGCGAGTGCTACGCTATACAAATGAAGAAGCGTGCACGTAAGAAGTTCAAGCCTCTTAGAATTAGGGCGGTGGGAAGTAGCGGCCTTACTGACGTGAGCATAAATCACGATTACTATCTGGCATTTCCTGACGCAGCGGGCCCAGCACCACTGGAGTTCAACGTACCTGCCCGGTCCCCATAATCTCGTACTTCGAAGAAGTCAGCTCGGCCAGGGCGAAAGGGCCGCGGCAGTGCAGCTTTTGGGTGCTGATGCCCATCTCGGCGCCGAAGCCGAACTCCGCGCCATCGGTAAAGCGAGTCGAAGCGTTCCAATACACGGCAGCAGAATCCACTCCCCGCAGAAACTTGCGGGCATTCGCCTCATCGCGCGTCACGATGGAGTCCGAGTGCTTTGTGGAATAACGATTGATGTGGGCAATCGCCTCGTCTACGTTCGCAACTACGCGAACTGCCATGCAGAGCCGCAGATATTCTTCGTGCCAGTCTTGCTCGGCGGCCGGAGCAATATCTAATCCAGCAGTCAGGCTGCGAGACTTGCCATCGCCGCGAACTTCGACCCCGGCATCGATCAGCTTCTTCACGATTCTTGGGACGTATTCCGCGGCGATGCGTTCATGCACCAGCAGCTTCTCTGCAGCATTGCACACTGACGGCCGCTGCGTCTTGGCATTGATCACGATGGGATCGGCCATGTCGAAGTCGGCGGATTCATCGACAAAGATGTGGCAGTTGCCCGCTCCGGTTTCGATAACCGGTACCGCGGAATTTTCGGTGACGAATGCGATCAACCCGGCGCCACCACGCGGAATGATCACATCCACCAGCCCACGGGCCTTGATGAGTTCCGTCACCGACTGCCGCGTGTTCGAATCGAGCAGCTCGATCGCTCCCTCGGGCAACCCCGGCACGGCCGCAAGAATCTCGACGAGACGGTGGTTGCTGCGCGCTGCTTCCTTGCCGCCTCGCAACACAATGGCGTTACCGGTTTTGAGCGCGAGCACCGCGGTATCGACAGTGACGTTTGGACGCGATTCGTAAATGATCCCGACCACGCCCAACGGCACGCGCAGCTTGCGGATGCGAAGGCCGTTTGGCCGAGTCCACTCCGCCAGAGTCTCGCCAATCGGATCGCCGAGCGCCGCCACGTCGCGTACACCCTGAGCCATCTCTTTGATTCGCGCCGTGGTCAACAGCAAGCGGTCGCGCATGGCGCCTTCGAGGCCGGAGCTTTCCACGTCCTCGTGGTTCGCCGCAAGAATAGTCTCGATCTGGTCTTCAATCGCATCGGCGATCGCGAGCAGCAAAGCGTTCTTCTCGACCGTGGAAAGCAGCGCCAGTTTCGCGGCCGCTTCGCGCGCGCGCAGCAGCTTTTCCTGCGTGGAAGCCGAGTTGGTGATCGTCGTCGCCATCAGTCTTGTTTTACTGTCTCACTCCAGCCTGTCTCACCCCAGCTTGTCTCACCCCCGCCGCGGAGGAAAATAGGTTCCGATTTTGCGTTCCATGGCCAGCGTGATCCCATGCGGATGGCGGCCGTTCACGATCGCGACGTGCACACCGCCTTCGCTCGCGAGCTTCGCGGCGCGCAATTTAGAAATCATGCCTCCGCGCCCCAGTGGGCTCTTGCCGTTGCATTGCGCTTCCAGTGCGGGAGTGAGCTTGCGCACCACGCGCACGAGGCGCGGCTTTTTATGTCCGTTCGGCATGTAGAAGCCGTCGACATCGGTCAGCAGCAGGAGCCAGTCGGCTTTCACGGCGGTAGCGAGCAGCGAACTCAGTTCGTCGTTGTCGCCAAAGGCGCCCACTAACTCGCGCACCGAAACGCTGTCGTTCTCGTTCACGATGGGGACCACACCCAGCGAAAGCAGCTCGGCCAGCGCGTTCTGCAAGTTGCGGTAGCGGACCGGTGAAGTAAAGTCGTCGCTCGACAGCAGAAGTTGCGCCACTACCTTCTTGCCGAAGAACAGGCGCTCGTAGGTGTGCATCAGCTTGCTTTGGCCCACGGCCGCGCAGGCCTGCATGGCGGGAACGCCGCTCGGCCGCTTACGCAGCGCCAGCCCGGAGATGCCCGCGGCAATCGCGCCGGAGGTGACGATCAGATACTCGTTCTTGCTGAGATCGAATTGATCCACCACGGCGCGCAACACGCTCGCGTCAATCTGGCCGCCGGGAGCGATAAGGCTGGTACCGACTTTGATGACCACTCTCATGAAGTGCAAGCTTTGGGGCTTAGCTTGAATGTTATAGCACCTGGCCCTGCGGCAGGACTTCCTCGTTTCTTGCGTCTGTCACATTTCTATCGAAGTCGCTCGGGCTTGCGGGACAGGGAACCCGGGCAGGGTAAGACAATAACACTATCCTGCAATTAAAATGGCCTTCTGGCAAGATGAAAAACTTTGCCACTTTCAAGCCGATGCTTGCTTCGAACGCTACAAGCCGCTTTTCTGATCGCGTAGAAAACTACGTGCGTTACCGGCCGGGATATCCGGTGCAAGTCGTCCATGAACTGCAAGTTCAGTGCGGCCTTGCACCCAGTCATGCGGTTGCCGACATCGCTTCCGGCACCGGGATTTGGACACGAATGCTTCTGGAGAATGGCAACCCGGTCTTCGGCGTCGAGCCTAATGCGGAGATGCGTGAGGCCGGCGAGCGGTTGCTGGCGGCGTTTCCCAAGTTCGGCTTTCCCAGGTTCACCAGCATTGCGGGAACGGCCGAGGCGACTACGCTGGAGGATCAGAGCGTGGACTTCGTCACTGCGGCACAGGCCGCGCATTGGTTTGACCGCGAGCGGGCAAGGCGCGAATTCGTTCGCATCCTGAAGCCGGGCGGATGGCTGGTGCTGTTGTGGAATGAACGCCTCACGGATTCGACCAAGTTTCTCCGCGACTACGAACAGTTGCTGCTGACTTATGGCACGGACTATGAAGAAGTTCGCCACGAGCGCACGACTGACGCGGTGAATGAATTCTTCGATCCCGCTCCGTTTCAAGAGCGCGCGTTCGAGATGCGTCAGGAATTTGACTACGCCGGTGTGGAAGGCCGCCTGCTGTCGTCGTCATATGCGCCCGGGCCGGAGCATCCTCAACATACGCCCATGCTGCGCGAGCTGCGTCGCATCTTCGAAGCTTCTGCGGTCGAAGGACGCGCCGCCTTCGAATACAAGACGCGAATGTATTTCGGACGGTTGGGGCACGAGTAGCGTTACAAGTCCAGATCGGTTGAGTCTCCTGGAGAACAATGCCTGACGAGAAATCTTTTCACATGACGCCCGACGAATTCCGCCGCCACGGCCACGCCGTGGTGGATTGGATCGCCGACTACCACTCCCACATCGAGTCGTTCCCAGTGCTCTCGCAGGTGAAGCCGGGACAAATTCGTGCATCGCTGCCGGCGAATCCTCCGGCGAAGGGTGAGCCGTTCGACGCTTTGTTGAAAGACGTGGAGAAGCTAATTCTGCCCGGCATCACGCACTGGCAGTCACCGAATTTCTTCGCGTACTTCCCAAGCAACGGTTCGGGCCCTGGAATTCTTGGCGATCTTCTCTCTTCCGGACTGGGCGTGCAGGGCATGCTTTGGTCGACCAGCCCGGCCTGCACGGAGCTGGAAACGCATGTGCTCGACTGGCTTGTGCCCATGCTGGGATTGCCCGAGAAATTTCTTTCGTCGAGTACGGGTGGGGGAGTCATTCAAGATACAGCATCGAGCGCTGTGCTGTGCGCTCTGCTGGCAGCGCGCGAACGCGCCACTAACTACGCGAGCAATCAAAAAGGATGCGACGGACGCGTCGTCGCCTATGCGTCGACACAAACGCATTCAGCGATACAAAAGGCGGCGATGATCGCGGGCATCGGCGTCTCCAATCTGCGTGTGATCGAAGTGGATGAGAACTTCGCGATGCGCCCCGACGCCCTCGCCCGCCAGATTGAGGCCGACAAGCATGCCGGACTGGCTCCCTGCCTCGTGTGCGCTACGGTCGGCACAACGTCATCGAATGCTGTGGACCCGATCCTGGAGATCGCCCAGATCTGTGGCAAGCACGGTCTTTGGCTGCACGTGGACGCGGCCATGTCGGGTACAGCGGCGCTCTGCCCGGAGTTTCGACATTTGCAAAACGGAGTCGAACTCGCCGACAGTTACAACTTCAATCCGCATAAGTGGATGTTCACTACCTTCGACTGCGACTGTTTCTGGGTCGCCGACCGCAAGGCGCTGATCCGGACGCTGAGCATTCTGCCGGAATTTCTGCGCAACCAGGCTACGGAATCGGGCGCAGTGATCGACTACCGCGACTGGCACATTCAGCTCGGCAGGCGTTTCCGCTCGCTGAAGTTGTGGTTCGTGATCCGCCACTATGGCGTGGAGGGCCTGCAGCACCACATCCGCCGCCACGTGCAACTGGCGCAGCAGTTCGCGGAGTGGGTGCGCAACGACTCTCGCTTTGAACTCGCGGCGCCGGTTCCTCTGAACTTGGTCTGCTTCCGCCACAAAAGTGGGGACGCGGCGAATCAAACTATTATGGAACGGCTCAACCGCAGCGGCGATCTCTTTCTCACGCATACCAAGCTGAACGGAGAAGTTCACGTTGCGTTTCTGCGTGGGCCAGACCAACACAGAGGCGCGGCACGTGGAGCGGGCCTGGAAGAGGATTCGCGAGGAGGCAGCCGCCACCCCGTATCGCTGAAATCGGGTTTTCATTCCATCCAAGGATTCAGAATGGGTACACGCGTTACAAGGAAATCCGTGACGTTCCTCGACACCAACACCAAGTTGTGATGGAGGGCGGTCGCCGCAAGTAATCCATCGATCACAGGAAGGGACCTTCCCGTTATTTTAGCTTCCGCGGCGAGCCATCCCCAGCGCTCGGCAATATCGTCAGTGATCGGCAGAATGCGTCCCGAGAAACGAACTTTGACTTGGCTTTCTAACCATACTTCCAAATGCGACCTTCGCCGGCTTTCGGGCAGTGCGCTTGCACCTTTCCGGATCTCTCCCAGGGTCAAGACGCTCAAGTAAAGCTGGCTCTCATCCACCGCCTCCAGCCACGAGAGTACGCGAGGTTCAGGTTTTTCTCGGGTGGGCTCGGAAATGCAATTCGTGTCTAACAGGTAGCTCACAGGTCAATGTCCCGGCCCGGGTCGGGGTCGCGTTCCAAGTTCACACCTCTCAGCGGAGAGTTCCGCAGAAAGTCGACGAGGCTCTTCGGCTGGCGCGATTTGTCGACGAGCCGTTCGAATTGCTCCTCGGCAACCATCACCACGCCCTCCTTGCCTTGACGAGTGATGCGCTGCGGACCTTCGGTTCGCGCTCTGCGGAAGACTTCGCTGAAGCGGGCCTTGGCGCTCTGAACCTGCCAGGACTCGCCGTTGGTCCTTACATTGACGGGTTCCGCGGGTACGGGTTTGTGGTTGGATTTCTTCAGAGATTTCGGCATTGGACTCTCATTTATGACTAGTCTGACTAGTCATAATTCTATCTTCCCTAGGCCATCCAGTCAAGCGGAATCGGCTCAGGATGGGCTGCCGACGCCTTCACTTCAAAGGTTGCGATCTCTGAGTGAGGAAGTCCGACTGGCACTGTTTGGCGGCGGAGAGTAGCTCGTTGAACTTGGGCGTGCCTTTCAGTTTGGCGAACATGGAGTCGTTCTGCAATCCCGTGAAGGGGCAAAAATGCCCGGCGACCGAGGTCTTGAGCAGTCGCATGGCGAGATCTTTCCGTCCGCAGACCAGAAAGTCGGGCGCAACCACGTAGTGGACTTCGGGGTCAGGATTGGCCAAGACCTTGGCCGCCTCTTCATCGGCGAGGGTTGCCGCATTCTTAGACGAGGGATCGTCCAGACACGCTACCATCATCGGGTACACAATCTTTTGTTCGCTCTCCCGTGCTTGCGCGAACTTGCCATCGCGAATGAAATGCCGCGCCATGTTGTCAGTTGCCCATTGCGACCCAGCATCGAGTTGAAGAAACTCGACTGCCCGCGCGTAGTTGCCCAGTTGGTCGAAGGTGAAGGCACACGAGCGGAAGCCATAGTTGCCCGGATCGAGCGACAACGCTATGTCACACTCGCGGGCTGACTCCTCGATGGCTCCTCCATAGCGCAGAACATAAGCCAGACTGAAGTGGGCCATTGCTTTCTCGGGATGCCGGTCCACCAGCGCTTTCGCATCGCGATATGCCTTGACCAGTTCGCCTCTTTCGACCTGAGATCCGATTAGCTGAGCCGCGGGGGTGATGAAATCAGGGTCCAGAGCCAAGGCTCGTTCCAAGGCATTAGTGGCACGCTGAGACGCTGCTTCGCCGCCATTCGAGTACGCCGCGTCGTAGTGATAGCGACGCCCCAGAGCGTCCCAGGCAGGCGCGTAGGTAGGGTCGAGTCCCACGGCTCGCTCGAGCATCGCGATGGCATCTTTGTTGGGCAGAGGGTCATGCGGCAGCGAAATGCTGCGCAGATAAAGATCGTAAGCCTCTTCATTCTTGGGGCGGGTCGCGCCTTCCGCGGAATCTGTGCCTGCACCGAGAGCTGGAACCAGTCCCTGGCGCACTTTCGCCGTGATCTGGCCCTGCATGGCAATCATGTCGGGAGCGGCGACGGTCATGGTGTCGCGCCAGAGCGTGCGGTTGTTCTCGACGTCGATGGCTTCGAGCGTGATCTGAAGCTGTGGACCTTCTTTCAGATAGTGGCCGGTTACTACGTCGGTGACGTGCATGGCGTGACCGGCTTCCTGCAAGTCTTGCGTGGGTGAGTCGTACTTGCTGGTGGTCGCAAACGGACGGATGGTTAGCGAGCGAACATAGCTGAGCGATGTGGCGATTTCGTCGGCCAGGGCCAGGCGCAGAAAGTCCAGATCCTTGTCGCCTCCCAGGTTCTGCAAGGGGAGCACGGCAACGGTTTTCTGGGTGGAGGTGTTGGCGACGGGCGCTGGGCGCTGCTTGGCGAACCATACGATGGCGGCCACGGCCATGATCGCGACTGCGGCAATTCCCGCAGCGATCCATTTGCGGGAAGGTTTCTTTTCCGAAGTCACCGTTGTGCTGACGGCGCTTGCAGCGCTGCGTTGACTGGAACTGCTTGGTCCTGCGGCGACGCTGGTTTGCGCGCTTCCCGTGTCCTGCGGCAAGGCCATCCGTCCTGATTCCGTGTCGCGCTTCAGGCGCTGCAGGTCGCTGCGCATCTCCAAGGCGTGCTGGTAACGCAGGTTGATATCTTTCTCCAGGGCTTTGTTGATGATGTCTTCGAGCTTGGCCGGAACCTCGTGATTCAGGCGCACGACCGCGACTGGGGCGCGGTTCATGATGGCTTCGCAGATCACCGCCGCGCTCTCTCCATGGAAAGGCACATCGCCAGTTGCCATTTCGTAGAGAACTGCGCCGAAGGAGAACAGGTCGGAGCGGGCGTCGAGTTCCCGGCCCCGCACTTGTTCGGGCGACATGTAGGCGACCGTGCCGAGCATTGTGCCGGGGCTGGTCAGATTAGCTGAGTCCATGGTTCGGGTTACGCCGGCATTCTTGCCGGAAGAACCGCTGGCCATCACCTTCGCTAGTCCGAAGTCCAGGATCTTGGCGTGGCCGCGCTTGGTGACGAAGATGTTTGCCGGCTTGATGTCGCGGTGAACAATGCCTTCGGCGTGGGCCGCGTCGAGGGCGTCGGTGATTTCGATGGCCAGCTGGAGCAAGGTGTCGGTGTCGAGCGGGCGCCCAGCGATGGCGTGCTTGAGGGTCAGGCCGTCGAGAAACTCCATGGCAATGAAGGCCTGGCCGTCGTGCTCGTCAATTTCATAAATCGTGCAGATATTGGGATGGTTCAGGGCGGATGCGGCTTGAGCTTCGCGCTGGAAACGGGCCAGGGCCTGGGGATCTTTGGCTATTTCGTCGGGCAGGAATTTCAGGGCTCCAAAGCGGCGAAGCTTGATGTCTTCGGCTTTGTAGACGACACCCATGCCGCCACCACCGAGCTTTTCAATCAGTCGATAGTGTGTGATGATTTGGCCGATCACTCGCGGAATCTTACGTGGGTGAGAGGGGCAAGTCAACGAAAGCTAGGCGGAGCTGGTGCGTCGATTTTAAGAGCATCAACCACGAAGGGCACCAAGGTTCACGAAGAAAACGTGTAAACCGTGTGCTTCGCGCTACTGACCGGCAGCTCTCTGGGCTAAGAATTTGGACTGGCATTGTTTCGCGGCGGAGAGCAGGTCGGTGTACTCAGGAGTTCCGCGGAGCTTCACCAGCAGCGGGTCGGTTTGCAGAGCAGTGTAGGCGCAATAGTTTTGCTCTACTGCTTTTCTCAGCAGGCGCGGGGCGGCATCTTTCTGGTCGCAGTAGGAGAGCAGGGCTCCGACGGAATAGAGAGGCTCGATGTCGGCTCCGGCGAGCGCGGTTGCTTCGATCGTCTGCGCGGCTTTGTCGCATCGGGCGGAGCGTGGAGGGTCGATGCAGGCTTGAATCAAATCGCGGCCCATCAATGGAGACAGCGACGCTCCCTGAATGGCTTTGCGCGCCTCGGCGAGTTTGCCCTGGCCCAGAAGAATCGCGCCGGTTTGCATGGCGGCATATTCCGAGCCGGCATCAAGGCGAACAAAATCCATCGCCCTCTGCGTCTGACCTAGTTGCACAAAGGGCCCCGAGCAGGAGCGGAGTTGGTAGTTGGCGCGATCGAGGGACAGCGCGGCATCGCACTCGCGCACGGATTCGTCGAGCAAGCCGGCATAGCGCAGAACGTAGGCCAAAGCGAAATGGGACATCGCGCTATCTGGGCGGCGCTTCAGCAAAGCTGTGGCTTGGGTGTAGGCGTGGAGAGTATCGCCCCGATCCGTCTGTCTGGCGATCAACCAGGCGGCGGCAGAAATCAAGTTGGGATCGAGCGCCAGGGCTCGTTCTGTGGCCGAGTCGGAACGCTTGAGCATCGGTTCCCCGCCAACACCGTACGCCCCGCTGAAGTAGTAACGCAGGCCCAATGCGTCCCACACCGGCGCGTAGCTGGGGTCTATGCCTACGGCACGCTCGAGCATCGCGATCGCTTCCTGGTTCGGGGCGACGTCGTGGGGAAGAGCGATGCTGCGCAAATACAGGTCGTAGGCCTCTTCACTTTTCGGCCGAGTGCCAGCTTCGCCAGAGGCCGACAGTCCACCCAGCACGGGGACCAGGCCTTGCCGGACCCGTGAGGTGATTTGCTCGCGCATGGCAATCTTGTCGGAGGCGGCAACACTGATGCTGTCCCGCCAAATGCTGCGGTTGTTGGCTACGTCGACCGCTTTCAAAGTGATCTCCAGTTGGCTGCCGTCTACGAGATAGTGTCCGGTCACAAATGGAGGTCACGCCCATTTCGCGGCCAGCCCGTTGCAGGTCGAGGTTCGGCCCGCTGTACTTGCTGGTGGTGGCGAAGGGGCGGATGGAGAACGACGGCACATAGCTGAGCGAAGTGGCAATTTCATCGGGCAGGGCGAGTTGCAGAAAATCAGCGGCCTTGTCTGGGCCTATGTTCTGGAAGGGCAGCACCGCGATCGCCTTCGGGCTTGCTGAATCAACGGGGGCAACGATGCGATGCCCGGATTGCCAGAGGAAAAAGGCCGCGACGATTATGGCGATGACGCCCACAGCGCAGGCAGCGAGCCATGGGAGCCGCCGGTTGTGAGAAGCGGGTGCGGGCTCAATCGCTGCCGCTGATTTGCCGGTTTCAGTATCCCGCTTGAGCCATTGCAGGTCGGTGCGAACGTCCGAGGCATGCTGGTAGCGGAGGTTGCGATCTTTCTCCAGACACTTGTTGATGATCCTTTCCAGTTCGCCGGGCATGTCGGGATTCAGGCGCACGGCTGATGTTGGCGCTGCGTCCAGGATGGCTTTGAAGATGACTGCGGAACTCTCGCCGCGGAACGGGGGAATGCGCGTGGCCATTTCATAGAGCACGGCGCCGAAGGAGAACAGGTCGCTGCGTCCGTCGGTTTCTTTCGCGCGCGCCTGCTCGGGCGACATATAGGCCGCGGTGCCGAGGGTCGAGCCGTGGCTGGTGAGGTGCTGTTCGTCGATGGTAGCGGTCAGGCCGTGGGTCGATGCGCTGTGACTCGACGAACTCGACGTGGGCGCGACTTTCGCCACGCCGAAGTCAAGAATCTTGGCGTGACCGCGCTTGGTGACGAAGACGTTGGCGGGTTTGATGTCGCGGTGAACAATACCTGCTGAGTGAGCGGCTTCGAGCGCATCGGTGATTTCGATGGACAACGAGCACAGTGTCGGTTTCCAGGGGTGGTCCGGCGATCAGATGCGTCAGCGTTACCCCGTCGAGAAACTCCATGGCGATGAAGGCCTGACCATCCTGCTCGCCGATGTCGTAGATAGTGCAAATGTTGGGGTGGTTCAGCGCGGATGCAGCCTGGGCCTCGCGCTGAAAACGGGCGAGGGCCTGGGGATCTTTGGCCACATCGTCAGGCAGGAATTTGAGGGCGACGAAACGATGAAGCCGGGTGTCTTCAGCCTTATAAACCACTCCCATACCGCCGCCGCCAATTTTCTCGACAATGCGATAGTGCGAGATGGTTTGGCCGATCACTGCGCTGAATATTACGTGGGTGAAATTGGCGCGTCAATGAAACGTGCGGAGGGCGCGTAGACAATGTTGTAAAACGTCCCGACCGATCAGCGCGTCGGTGCCTTGCACGCGCAAGGACCGAAGCCACCACAGCGATTACAGGCACGTCTAAGGCGGTATGCTGTGGTCCGCGGATCTACGCCAGAGTGTACTTCCCGCGTTCAATCGTCTTCTGCGCGATCTGCTGCCGCAGTTCAATGGTGTTGAACGGCTCGTGCTTGCCCAGCCGGCGCAGGATCGCGACCTGAGTGCGTAGCATGTCGCCGTCGGCAACCGCGGCGATCACTTTCCTGGCGGCGGACTCGACCTTCTCCATTGCCTGCGTGAGATAAACGCGGGTCATGGCGATCGGGAGAGCGGCGGCCGCTTCCCCTTTCGCCTCTGCGATTTTCTGGGCGCGCAGCACGGCCGATTCCATCGCGTAAGTCTCGATAGTCATGTCGGCGATGGCGCCCATGATCTCCTGCTGATCCTGAATTGCCTGCATATATTTCTGCGTCGCGGCTCCGGCGGCGAACAGGCCCAGTTTCTTGGCTTGTCCCACCAGTTTGCGCTCTGGGGCGAGCGGACCTTCAAGTTCTTCGCCCATCGAAGGCCCGGAGAGCACTTCGTCCATCAACTTTTTGATGGCGGGCATGAGCGGCAGTTGCCCGCTCATGGCGCGCTTCAGCAGGAATCCGGTAATGATGAGGCGGTTGATTTCGTTGGTGCCCTCGAAGATTCGGTTGATGCGGGCATCGCGGTAAGCCCGTTCCGCGGGATACTCCTCGACAAAGCCGTAGCCACCGAAAATCTGCATGGTCTCATCGACCACGTAGTCGACCATCTCCGAAGCCCAGACCTTGATGATGGAGCACTCCACCGCATATTCCTCGATGGCTTTGCGAGTTTCCTTCATAGCGTCCGCGCTGGATTTGTCGACTTCGCTGAGCGCGCCATCCATCATGCCGACGGTGCGATAGACGAGCGATTCGCCGACGTAGAGCAGCGTCGCCATGTTCGCGATCTTTTCGCGCACCAGACCGAAGTCGGCGATCACTTTGTTGAAAGCCTTGCGCTGTTTCGCGTAAGCGATGGCGTGCTCGAGAGACACGCGGCCTCCGCCCACGCACATCGCGCCCAGCTTGAAGCGGCCGATGTTCAGAATGTTGAAGGCGATGATGTGGCCTTTACCGATGTCTCCGAGCAGGTTTTCCGCGGGCACCTTACAGTCGTTCAAAATAATGGGACAGGTGGAGGAGCCGCGAATACCCAACTTGTGCTCTTCCGCGCCGATGGAGAACCCGGGAAAATCTCTTTCGACCAGGAACGCAGTGAACTTTTCGCCGTCGATTTTGGCAAAAACGGTGAACAGGTCGGCGAAGCCGGCGTTCGTAATCCACATCTTTTCGCCGTTGAGAATATAGTGCCGGCCGTCAGGTGAGAGCTGCGCGCGGGCGCGGCAGTTCAAGGCATCGGAGCCGGAAGACGCCTCCGACAAAGCATAAGCGCCGACAATTTCGCCGGCAGCCAGGCGCGGCAGATATTTCTTCTTCTGTTCTTCGGTGCCGAAATAAACCAGCGGCAGCAGTCCAATGCCGCTGTGCGCACCCCAAGTTGTGGCGAAGCCGGCGTATTGGGCGATGTGGTCGGCAATCACAGCGGCGGTCACTTTGTCCATTTCGAGGCCGCCGTAAGCTTCGGGGATTTCAACCCCGGTAAGGCCCAGTTCGCCCGCTTTCTTGACGAGAGCGCGCGAAATGGAGAAATCCTTGTGCTCCATCTTCTCAATATTGGGCAGGATTTCGTTGACGGTGAATTCCTCCGCCGTCTGCCCGATCAATTGCTGCTGCTCGGTAAAGTCCTCGGGCGTGAACACTTCGTCAGGACGGCGCTCCTCAAGCAGAAAGCTGCCGCCGGAAATTCTGGTTTTGGGTACTGCGGTGGTCGTGGCCATGTCTTACTCCTCTAGAATGAAAACCACAGAAGGTGCCGAGGATGCTGGGGAGTACTAGCCATTCTAATTCGGCCCGAGTAGGAATGATAGAGGCTGGGCGGTAGTGGCTGAATTCCAACCGTGGAAATCAGACTGGGCCACTACCCATCATTCAGTAAGAATCGCTACGCAATGTTCTCGAAGATCCCCGCCGCCCCCATGCCGCCGCCGACGCACATGGTAACCAAACCATAACGTCCGTTGCGGCGCTTGAGTTCGCGGATGATCGCGGCAGTCAGCTTCGCTCCGGTGCAGCCGAGCGGATGTCCGAGAGCGATCGCGCCGCCGTTAGGGTTTACCTTCTCCGGGTCGATCCCCGCTTGTTTAATCACGGCGAGCGACTGCGCGGCGAAGGCTTCGTTCAACTCGATGACGTCGATGTCGGGAAGCTTCAGTCCAGCCATCTTCAGAGCTTTAGGAATTGCGAACACCGGGCCAAGTCCCATTTCTTCGGGCTTGTACCCAGCCGTCGCGAACGAAACGTAACGCGCCAGCGGCTTGATGCCGAGTGCCTTCGCGCGCTCGGCAGACATCACCACGGCCGCCGCCGCGCCGTCGGACATTTGCGAAGAATTTCCGGCAGTTACCGTGCCCTTCAAATGGAAAGCGGGCTTCAGCGCGAGCAGGGCTTCGAGCGAAGTGTCGGTCCGCGGGCCTTCGTCCATTTTGAAGACAATTTCCTGACACTTGGGCTTGGCGCCGTTCGGAGTGGTAAAGCTCACCTGTACTGGCACAATTTCCTCGTCCAATCTGCCAGCCTGAATCGCCGCCAACGCCTTCTGATGACTGCGCAGAGAAAATTCGTCCGCCGCCTCGCGCGTGATGCCGAAGCGCTGGCCCACGCGCTCGGCGGTGAGGCCCATGTTGAGGTAGGCGTCTGGGTAGTGGTCGACGAGCCAGGGATTGGGCGAAACCTTGTGGCCGCCCATCGGAATCATCGTCATCGATTCGGTGCCGCCCGCGACAATCGCTTCCGCGCCCCCGCTCATGATGCGTTCGGCGGCCATAGCGATCGCCTGCAGACCTGACGAGCAGAAGCGGTTGATGGTCAGAGCCGAAACCTCTACCGGCAACCCGGCGCGCAGCGAGGCAATGCGGGCCACGTTCATCCCTTGCTCGGCCTCAGGCATGGCGCAGCCCAGGATGACGTCTTCAATCTCTTTGGGATCCAGTTGGGGCACGCGCTCCAGAGCGCCTTTGATCGCGATCGCCGCCAGTTCATCGGGACGAGTGGCGCGGAGCGTGCCCTTATAGGCGCGTCCCACGGGCGTGCGGACGGATGAGGCAATGATGACTTCTCGCATGGGTGTTCTCGCTTCCGGAACTATTCTTTGGATGCTTGACGTCGCGGCTGAGCTTCACTTCGCCGGAGCGTAGAAGTAATAGTCCGCAGTGTAGCTGCTCTTGGTTTCGGCGTCTTTGTGAGCTGAATCGCAGCCCTCGGCCGGGGGCTGGCCGCCGTGCGTGTGAACGCGCTGAATCGTGGTCACGTTCGTCAGCAGACCGTTTCCCCCGTGACTCACAACCTTCACCAGCAGCCATGGAATTGAACCAGGGTCGAGCGCGTCGATTTTGGCTGCCGCTTTCCCGCTGACCACACTTCCATCTTTCAGTTTCCACGTAGGCCCGGCAGAATGCTGGCCAATCACCTTATCTTTTCGATCGCGAAGCTCAGCCTCCGGCGCCTTGAGCGTCCAACCGAATTTGCCGTCCGCCGCGGCCTGGCAGGTATAGATCTGCGATCCCGTCGCATGCGCGAGCAAAACTACCTCTTCGCCCGCGGGCGCCTGGATCGAATCGGGCGCGTCCGGCGGCTCCTCCTTCACCAGAGCATCTTTGGCCTGCGCCATGGCGAGTGAGGTTCCGAAAATAATGACGGCCAGTCCCATGACCGAGGCGACAGCTAGCAGAAGGTTTCGCATGAGGCCGATTGTAGCAGGCTGGCTCAAGGCTTTTCCCAATGAGTCGAGTTGAATTGCTTGGGATCAAACGTGCCCGGATCAAGCTTCGCGTTGCATTGGATATCCGAATACTCCTCGCTGAAGATTTTTTTCTCGTCAACGTACACTACGACGCGCGCCGCCACCCATCCTCCCGCCATCTCCCGGTAATCCTCAAAACGGATATCCTGAAACTTCTTGGGATCAGCCTGCGTCGGCTCAAACAGCCGCACAAACAGTAAACGATTCTTGTCCACCCAGAACTGCTTCGACCTCAGATCGCCCTTCTCCGCACCCACAACGTAGACGGACTGTCCCTCCCAGGTCTCCTCGTGAAACTTTGTCAGATCGTAGCCCTCGTCCTTTACGATCTTGATAGTTCCTCCGGGACCTGCCGATACACGTCAAATCCCAATACCAGAAGCATGTTCATGAGGGGACGAGTTCCCGACTCCTTGCCTCCCTTGAGTATCGTGAGCGTTCCATCCACCATGAGATATCCGTTGCCGTCGCTTGGAGCCCCAATATCGATGCGCAATTTTCCCGGCGCTGACAAAGCTTCATGCCAGATCTCGGCTTTACTGGTGCCGTCGGAGTTATAGGTTGTGCTCTTCTGGGTAAAGGTCAAGGTTTCATACCACGTCTTCGCATAGCGATCATGCATGACTCGCAATACGTCTTCGCCATTGAGCGCGTCTTCGGCACGAGCCAGAGTCAGGGTGAAGAGAATCAGTAAGGGTAGACACAGTCTTGCAGATTTCATGAGTTCCTTTCGGATTCAGAGTTTGGGGAAGCCATTCTGGGCTTAGACGAGGAGGAAGCACAAACGTCCTGCCCACGCGATTCTACGGCTTCGCCCAGTCCTGCCACGAGAGTCCCTTCACACGCGAGAACTCCGAGACGTTGGCTGTCACCAGCGTGAGTTGACGAGCCAAGGCCTGCCCGGCGATCAGGAGGTCGTATGCGCCGATGGGCGTGCCGGATGCTTGAAGCGCAGCGCGGATCGAGCCCGCCACTCTGGCATCTTCATGTTCGAGAGGGAGCAAGACGATCGGGCCAGCCAGAAAAGTTTCAAGCCGCCGGGTATTCAGGCCTTGACGTTCGCTCTTCGCAACGCCATACCACAGTTCAAAAGTGACCACTGAGGAAACGTAGAGCAAGGCACCGCCGCTGACAGCCTTCTGAGAGCGGCTGCTGACTGCAGCCGATGTACGGTTGATCAGCGCGATGCAGGCGTTAGTGTCGAGCAGGTAGCTCACTCGAAGATTTTGCGTTTCGGCGTAACGGGTTGCTGGCGGGCCGGGAATGGCTCGGAATTCAGTTCGTCGAGCTTGCGAAACCATTCTTTAGGATCTTGGATGAGCGGTTCGAGCAGCACGCCCGCGCCCACGCGCCGGATGCGCACCCGGTCGCCCTCAAATCGAAACTCCCGCGGCAGCCGGACTGCCTGACTGCGGCCATTCTGGAAAAGCTTGGCAATGTCAGTCTTTGGCATGTTGGGCGTCCTCGAATACTCAACGATAGTATATATCAACAATATATATCATCACAAGGGGGAGAGAATCAAATTCTTAATTCCGCAGCGTCTTCCCCGTCTTCAGCGTGTACTGAATCCGCTCCTGCGTTTTCTTCTCGCCGCAGAGCGATTTGAAGCCCTCACGCTCCAGATCGAGGATGTATTGCTCGCTGACCAGCGAGCCGGGCGTAATGTTTCCGCCGCACAGGACTTCGGCGATCTTCGCGCCAAGCTTCACTTCGTAATCCGTGATGAAGTCCCCCTGGCGCATCATGTGGACGCCCATTTTGAGCGTAGCCAGAAGGTTTTCGCCGGGGGCAGGAATGTCAGAGCGAGGCACAGGCGGCTCGTACCCGGCGCGGAACAGTTCCTGTGCACGGACCTTGGCGTCTGACAGCACGCGCTCGCGGTTCATGGTGATGCCGTCGCTGTCGGTGAGGAAGCCGAAGCCTCGGGCCTCATGCGCCGACGTGGCGACCTTGCCCGTGGCAATGGTTTCAAATGCGCGTTTCATGGCCTCGAGCATCTCGATGGATCCGGCGAGGGCTTCACCGGAACTCTTGCCGTGCGCTGCAGCCGCGCCGTCGACGGCGCGCAGCAGCATCTCTTTGCAGCCTCCGCCGCCCGGTAGCAAGCCGACGCCAACTTCAACCAAACCCGTATAAAGCTCGGCGTGAGGCTGCCGCGCCGCAGCGTGCAGCGAGATTTCGGTGCCGCCGCCCAGGCACAATCCGAAAGCGGAAGCCACCACTGGCTTGGGAGAGAACTTGATGGCCTGGGTCATGCCCTGGAACTGACGGATGGCGAGGTCCACGTCGTCCCACTCTTCTTCCTGAACGCTCATGAGCAGCAGCATCAGGTTGGCGCCCACGGAAAAATTCGCTGCATCGTTGGTAATCACGAAGGCGTCGAAATTCTCGCCGGGACCGCCGGGCTTAAGAGTTTGCAGAATCAAACTGATGATGTCGGCGCCGAGCGAGTTCATCTTGCTGTGGAACTCGATGCAGCCCACGCCGTCGCCCAGGTCGACCAGCGACGCTCCGGAATTCTTCTTCACCACGCCGTTAGACTTTTTCGCGACCGCAACTGACCACACGCCGGGGGGAACCTCGACCGGCTTCCAGTTTCCGGTTTCCAGGTCGAAATAAGTGCGCCCCGACGAGGCCTTGGGATCGTCGCCATACCAGGACTTCTTGCCAGAAGCCAATAGCTTTTCTACATTCGCGGCCACCGGCTTGCCTTCTTTCTTCATACGCCCAACGGTGGCTTCGACGCCAGCGGCATCCCACAGTTCGAAGGGACCCAGTTCCCAACTGAAGCCGAGTCGCATCGCCTCATCGATTTCAACAATCGACTCAGAGATTTCCGGCACCCGGTTGGCAGAGTACGTCCACAAGTCTGAAAGCGCCGACCACAGAAACGCTCCGGCTTTGTCTCCCTTCTGCGGGCCACTGCCTTCCGGGCCCAGCAGCGTGCGCAGCCGCGCGCCGGTGTCCTCGATGTTCTTAGCTATATCGAGCGCAGGGAACTTCGGCTTCTGCCGGGGATGGTATTCGAGCGTCTGCCAATCGAGCGCCAACCGCTCGTCTTCCTTGCCATCGTGACTTCTTGCTCTCTTGTAAAAGCCGCCCTTGGTTTTGTCGCCCAGCCATTTTCGCTCGATCATCCTCGCAAAGAAGTCGGGCAAGCGCAGGTCACTGCGTTCGTCGTGGACGTTCGCGATCATATTCCCAACCACATGCCCCAGTATGTCCAACCCAACCAGGTCAATGGTGCGGAACGTTGCCGACTTCGGCCAGCCGACGGCCTGTCCAGTCAGCGCGTCCACTTCTTCGATGCTGAGGCCCATCTCCTGCATCAGGCGCATCACATTCAACACCGAAAATGTGCCAATGCGGTTGCCGATGAAGTTGGGTGTGTCCTTGGCGATAACGACACCCTTGCCCAGGCGCACATCGCAGAAGTGAGCGATGCCATCGATAGCCGCTTGATCCGCGTCCGGCGTGGGAATAATTTCCAGCAAGCGCATGTAGCGCGGCGGATTGAAGAAGTGCGTGCCAAACCATGCCCGCCGGAAGTCTTCAGAGAAGCCCTCCGAAATCTTCCCCACGGGCAAGCCGCTGGTATTCGTGGTGACGATGGTGCCGGGTTTGCGAATGGCCTCAACTTTGCGAAGCAACGTCCGCTTGATGTCCAGATTCTCCACGACGGCTTCGATGATCCAATCGACTTCAACCAGCTTCTTCAAGTCGTCGTCAAAGTTGCCGACGGTGACCAGGCGTGCGAGGGATGGATCCATAAACGCCGCCGGCTTGGATTTCTTCGCGGCGTCAAGCCCAGCGACCGCGATCTTGTTCCGCGCCGCAGCGCCGGCCCCCGGCGGAACATCTCCCGGAACAATATCGAGCAGGTAGCTGGGTACGCCGGCGTTAGCAAAATGCGCGGCAATGCGGGCGCCCATGGTTCCGGCGCCAAGTACGGCAACTTTATTAATGCGCTTCATGATCGGGCCTCAAAAGAATCTTTCTTCCATCAACAATTGGCAATCGGCAACCGTTCGTCCTATGGCAGTTTATCTACCGCCCAGTCATTCTTGCCAGTGTCCACAATCACAATGCTCGAAAATCGCCGGCGCGCGTGGGTCTTCGAAGTACCGACGAGAACGACAGGAAACTCATAGCGCCCACGCCTCAGCAGCTTGCCCCGCCCGATTTCGTAAGCTGAGGGAACAGGGCTGGAGAAAAACTTCTCGACCACATCCGTGGTGGCCTTTTCCTTGGCACGACCGCTAAGCAGCACCATCCCGTTTTCCACGTCGCCAGACTGCCAGGCTTGAAGGAAGTGATCGGCGGCTGCGAGGGCGGAGACGTAGCCAGGCTCCAGACCCTGAGCAGGCGGAGTTTTGGCTGCCAAAGGCGATAGCAGCAAGAACAACAACACGCACAGCATCAGTGATTGGCGAACAAGTGACTGGCGAACCGGCATGAATTCATTATGCGGGAAAAGGTCTTGAGGTACCGAATCCGAATTCTAGACGCCACTCTACAGTTCAGCATGCCCCTTCAGATACTCCAAGGCACGCCGCGCCATTTGTTTCTCACCCGTATAGGCGAGCAGACTCGGAGCATCTTCCAGCCGCACCCAGCGCGCACGCGCCACTTCAATTCGCATTTCGGGAGAAATGTCGTTGATGCGGCCCGAGCGATAACGCATCAGGTAGAAACTGACAATTTTGAAAACCCGCCGGCCATCGCCCCAAGTGCGGGTATAGACGTACTTGCTGTCGGCGAGCTTCGTGACTGGCTCGGCCGTCACCCCGGTCTCCTCGTAAACCTCCCGAACCGCACTTTCGACCGGCTTCTCGCCCGAATCGACCAGGCCTTTGGGCAGGGCCAGCACGCGTCTTCGCCTTCCAGTCGAGTGTCTGGAGCCTGCTGCTGGTCCTGCTCGGGCGCGGCCCGCTTCGGTGGGCGGCTCAATGGCTGCCATCCACCACACTCCCTCCCGCTTCCGGATCACCACGCCGCCGGCAGAGATCTCCCGCACCATATAGTCGGCAAGTTAGCAGGATTGCGGCAGTTAGTCATCCTCACCCGAGGGGGGTTACACGCTGGTAACACGGCTTGGGGCCTCTCGTAACCCGGATGGCACGGAAGTGCCCTGCAGCTTTCCGCGAGATAGTGGCATCCTAGACGCTAGACGATAAGCGGGTCCCGGCCAGACGGGAAGCGGGGTTCCAGTGAAGAGTCTCGACAAGATCATTCGGTCGGTGCAGGCCTTTGGACGGGAACTTTCCCGCAAGGGTGACCCCGCCGGACCGCGTCTGCCCGTGATCGGCGTGGCACTGGGCGGCGGTTTTGCCCGAGGCATGGCGCACATCGGAGTCCTGAAAGTCCTCGAAGAAGAAGGAATCCCGGTGCGAATCGTCACCGGCACCAGCGTGGGAGCGCTGATCGGCGCATCCTACTGCAGCGGGCTTGCTCTCGATGAACTGGAGAAAGTCGCGCATACCTGCCGCTTCACCACCTTTGCCCGCTGGACGGTCTCGCGCTACGGCTTCGCCTCTAACGACCGGATGGTGTCTTTCCTGAATCGCACACTGAAGGTTAAGACCTTCGAAGAGTTGCGCATTCCTCTGGGCGTCACCGCCACCGATTTCAACAGCGGCGAAGGCATCGTCTTTCATTCTGGTTCGATTATCGATCCGGTACGCGCCAGTTGCGCCTATCCCGGAATGTTTCTGCCGGTCGAGATTCGTGGCCGCTACCTGGTGGATGGCATGCTCTCGCATCCCGTGCCCACCCGACCGCTGCGCGAAATGGGTGCCGAACGAGTGCTGGCCGTGCATCTGAAAGGCACATGGGCGAAAGGCGGAGCGCCGCGCCATCTCTTCGATGTGATCGGACAATCTTTCGCCATCGCCCAGGATGCGATGTCCAGCCTGTGGAAAGATGCAGCCGACGTAATCGTCGAACCCGACGTGGCCGGCTTCGCCTACGATGATTTCAAGCGCGCGGGCGAACTGATCAAAGCCGGAGAAGTAGCCATGAGGCAAGCTCTACCTCAAGTACGCAAGTGGCTGGAAACCCCGGCCGAAGCAGTCGTGCCGGTGAGAGTCCCGGCCAAAGTGCGTCACGCAGCGCCGCATCCCGCAACAATGTCCGCGGACTAAGACTCCACGTATGGATGATGGCTGGTCGGGTAGTACGCAATCACCGGTCACGAACTCTTCTTCAACTCTTCCATAACGCTCTGAATCAACTCCTTGGCATCGGTCAGGCTCTTCATGATGATCTGGATGTCCATGACCGGCTTGCCTGGCCAGCGCTGGCTTTGGCAGTAGACACCGTGCTGGCCGACCAGCGACATGGCGTCGGTAATGGCATCCATGGTTACGGCCAGCCTCCCGCGCGGCACGCCCATCATGGTCTCGTAGTGTTCCAGTTCTTCCTGCTTCTCGTCGAATACCGGCATGGGATGATTGTAACCGTCGTCACCGGTGGAGCATAATCATGCGTCTCCGCGGCTGAACCTTCGATTGTCGGTTACGAAATGCTGCCGATATTATAGAAGGTATGGAGGCAACGCAGATTGCTCTTCGTGCGGCTCGCACCCAAGACTTCGACTATTGCGAGCGCCTTTATTTCGCGGAAATGAAGAGAATCATTGAGAAATTGAACCTGGATATGGCCGTTCAAGTCGCCAGCTTCCGGCAGCAATGGGAGGTTGCCGAGGTTCGGATCATCACCTTCGATGGCGCCGATATTGGGTGGTTGCAGAACACGGCTTGCGGCGATACGCTCTTTCTAGCGCAGCTCTTTGTGGAGGGTTCTTTCCAACGGCGTGGCGTCGGTACCGAGGTGATGAATCGCTTAATTGGTGAGGCCACACACATCCACCAGGCAGTGACGCTGGGAGTAGCAAAAATTAACCCTGCCTTACGGCTCTATAAGCGGCTCGGATTCCGCATTACGCATGAGGATGATCGCAAGTTTTACATGAGGCGCGACCCTGTTATCGAATGATCCGATCTCAAACTAGACACTGCACACGCTGACGAATCCACTTCAGGTCCGTCAAACGTTTCGTAGCCGTTGCGAAGTTCAAAAGGAGAATCCATGAAAAAACGAATTGCCCTTCCCGCGCTTCTTATCCTCTTCACTACCGCCGTCTTCGCTCAAGTGGGCGCAGGCAAACCCAGTCCACCAGCCTCGGCCACATGCGATCTGGGGGGCGGAAAGACCATCAAGACCGACTACTCCAGCCCGCGCATGAAAGGCCGCAAGATTTACGGGGAACTCGTGCCTTTCAGCGAAGTTTGGCGCACCGGGGCCAATGAAGCTACAACTTTCGTTACCAGTGCCGATGTAGTAGTTGGCGGCAAGACCGTGCCCGCGGGCAGCTACACGATCTTCACCGTGCCCACTGCCGGCAAGTGGACTCTCATCATCAACAAGACGACTGGCGAGTGGGGCATTCCTTACAAGTACGAGAGCGACGAACTTGTCCGCGTGGAGATGAAAGCTTCCAACCTGCCCTCGCCGGTCGAGAACTTTACCATCGCCTATGACAAGTCAGGGAGCAGTTGCTCGCTGCGCTTGGATTGGGAGACGACCCGCGCTTCGGTGGACATCTCAGCGAAGTGAAGCGCTTCGTAGCGCCGCCGTCCCCGGCGGCTGTCGCAGCGGCGCCCGCGCCGCCGCTGCCCGCAGCGAAAAAGCCGGCGAGACGCCGGCGCCACGATTACTGCGCCGGCTTCCAGCGCAGCACCGGCTTCCGCGCCGCGGCGGTTTCATCGAGCCGCGAAACCCGCGTGGAATGCGGGGCGTCGAGCACCATCTGCGGATCTTCTTCCACCTCTTCCGCAATCGACTTCATGGCCTCGATGAACAAGTCCATTTCTTCTTTCGACTCGCTCTCGGTGGGCTCGATCATCAGCGCGCCGGGCACGATCAGCGGAAATGCTGTCGTATAAGGATGGAAGCCGTAGTCGATTAGGCGCTTGGCGATGTCCATGGTGCGCACGCCTTTTTTCGCCTGCAGCTTGTCGCTGAAAACAACTTCGTGCATGGTCGGCGTGGAATACGGCAGATCGTACGTGCCCTCGAGCCCCTTGCGAATGTAGTTGGCGTTCAGCACCGCGTCTTCCGTGGTTTGCCGCAAACCATCCGGCCCGTTCGCCTGGATGTAAGCCAGCGCGCGAGTGAACATCCCAAAGTTGCCGTAGAACGCACGCACCCGCCCCACCGATTGCGGACGATCGTATTCAAAACCCAGCGCGCCATCGGCCCTGGTGACCAGCACTGGCGTGGGCAAGAACGGCTCAAGGATTTTCTTGATCGCGACCGGTCCCGATCCCGGCCCGCCCCCGCCATGCGGAGTCGAAAAAGTCTTGTGCAAGTTCAAATGCATCAGGTCCACGCCAAAATCCCCCGGACGCACTTTGCCCACCAGCGCGTTCATGTTGGCCCCATCCATGTAGAGCAGGCCGCCCTTGGCGTGAAGAATGTCGGCAATCTTGTGAATCTGCTGTTCAAAGACTCCCAGCGTGTTGGGATTGGTGAGCATGAGCGCGGCGACATCCTCGCTCATCTGCGCTTCCAGCGCGGCGATATCCACCATGCCGCGCGAGTCCGACTTCAGATTTTCGACGGCATAGTCGACCATCGCCGCCGTAGCCGGATTCGTTCCATGCGCCGAGTCCGGAATCAGAATCTTTTTTCGCGAGTGTCCCTGCGCCTGGTGATAGGCCCGCACCATGAGCAGCCCGGTCATCTCGCCGTGAGCTCCCGCCGCGGGCTGCATCGTAATCGCATCCATCCCGGTGATATCGATCAGGCACTCGCTCATCGTTTTCAGAACGTGCAGCGCGCCTTGCGAAATTTTCTCCGGTTGGTAGGGATGCCCGTTCGCGATTCCTTCCACTCGCGCCACCGCTTCATTCACGCGCGGGTTGTACTTCATCGTGCACGAGCCCAGGGGATACATGCCGAGATCAATCGCATAATTCCAGGTGGAAAGCCGGGTGAAGTGGCGAATAATTTCGATCTCGCTCACTTCGGGCATGTTCCCGAGATCTTTTCTCTCCGATGAACCGAGAAGCTTCGAAGCATCCACCTCCGGCACATCCAGCGGCGGCAGCTTCCAGGCGGCTTTGCCGGCGGAAGACTTCTCGAAAATCAAGCCTTCGTTTTGATTCACGTGGAGAGTGGCCTTGCGAATCCTGTTCTTCATCGCGCCACCTCCGCAACCCCATCTTCTTCTTTAGTGGATGGCACCGACGGCTCGCTCTCGGCCACCAGCCCCACGGCCGTGTCGATCGCACCGCGAGTAGTCAGCTCGGTGCAGCACCACAACGCCGCATTCCCCAGTTCAGGATAAAACTTCTTAAGCGGCAAGCCTCCTACCATTTTGTGCTCGAGCAGGCGGCTGTTGATGGCATGCGGATCTTCCTCGGTCTTCAACACAAACTCGTTGAACCGCGGCGCCCCCGCAAACAGCAGCTTGCCATGCTTGGCGAATTGCGCTGCCGCATAGGCGGTTTTCGCCAGGTTCTGCTTGGCCAACTCTTTCAATCCGATCTTGCCATAGACCGTCATGAAGATGTTCACCATTAACGCGACCAAAGCCTGGTTGGTGCAGATATTCGACGTCGCCTTCTCGCGCCGAATGTGCTGCTCGCGTGTGGCCAGCGTGAGCACGAATCCCCGCTTGCCCTGCTTGTCGACCGTCTGGCCGACCAACCGTCCCGGCATCTGCCGCACAAACTTCTCCCGCGTGGCGATCACGCCGCAGTAAGGCCCGCCGAAGCCCAGCGGGACGCCAAACGATTGCGCTTCCATGGCGATGACGTCCGCCTCACGCGGCGGCTCGACGATTCCCAGCGACACGGCCTCAGCGATCGAAACCACCAGCATTGCTCCGCGCTTGTGTGCGACCTCGGCAATCGCCGCCACGTCTTCAATCGTGCCAAAGAAATTCGGCGACTGGATCAGAACGCACGCCGTTTCCGGAGTAATCGACTTCCCGAGTTCCTTCAGATCCAGCCGCCCATCTTCGCCAAAACCCGCGACCGATAGCGGCATGCCCTGATGTGTCGCGTAGGTCGCGAGCACTTCGCGATACTCGGGATGCAAACTGCGCGCCACAACTACCGACCGCCGGCCCGTGAGCCGCACCGCCATCATCACGCCTTCAGCCGCGGCGGTTGAGCCGTCATACATGGAAGCGTTCGCTACCTCCATGCCGGTCAGTTCGCAGATCATTGTTTGAAATTCAAATATCGATTGCAGCGTGCCCTGGGAAATCTCCGCCTGATATGGCGTATACGCGGTAAGGAACTCGCCGCGCGAGATCAGCGAATCAATAACGACGGGCCGGTAATGAGCGTATGCGCCCGCGCCCAGAAAACTGGTGTAGCCTTCGCCGTTTTCGCGCGAGCGCTGGCGGAAATAGTCCACGATTTCCGATTCCGCCATCTGGCGCGGCACTTTGAGGTCGCGGCTCAGCCGGTATTCCGCTGGAATCGGCGCGAACAATTCGTCGACCGAGCGCAGGCCAATGGCCTTCAGCATAGCTTCCCGGTCGGCAGGAGATTTCGGTAAGTAGCGCATAGGAAGTTGGTTAGATGTAACTCGAGGTCAGTTGGATTGCGCCAGTCGTCCGCCGGTTCGCGCCGCACCCAGAATCACATGATTTGTCACTGTCCCGCTTCTTCAGCTACAAACTTCTCATAATCAGCGGCGGAAAGCAGCGCATCCAGCTCGCCCGCGTTCTTCAGCGTGATCTTGATCATCCACGAACCGTGGGGATCCTTATTCACTTTCTCCGGCGATGTAGCCAGATCGCCGTTCGTCTCGATCACCGTGCCCGAAGCAGGAGAATACAAATCCGACACCGCCTTCACCGACTCGACCGAGCCAAACGTCTTGCCCGACGCCAGTTCCGCGCCCACCTTGGGCAGTTCGACGAACACAATGTCGCCCAACGACTCCTGCGCATGGTCAGTGATGCCGATTGCGGCGGTCGTCCCAGTCGGTTGAATCCATTCGTGCTCTTTGGTGTACTTGCGATCCGTCGGATAGGCCATGATGGCTATTCAGCTCCTAGCTTCTAGCAACTAGCGAATTCCTCCGGATCCTCGGCGTCCCTCTACGGTTTTCATTTCTTCGGTCGTTTATAAAACGGGGTCGGCACCACCCGCGCTCCCACGCCCTGCCCGCGAATCTCCACGTTCACCGGGCCACCCACGGCCGCGAACTCGAGCGGCACGTAAGCAAGCGCAATATTCTTTTTCAGGAACGGCGCCGGCGATCCGCTGGTAACGTATCCGATCTCGCGGCCGCCGTCGTCGAACACTCTATATCCATCGCGCGCGATTCCACGCTCCACCATCTCCAAGCCGACTAACGTCCGCGTCACGCCCTCGGCCATCGCTTTCTCCAGCGCGGCGCGGCCAACAAACTCGAGCTTCTCCATCTTGCAGAAGCGGTCGAGTCCAGCCTCCCAGACATTAATCGTATCGGAAATTTCGTGCCCGTAGAGTGGCAGTTTACCTTCGAGGCGTAAAGTGTTGCGCGCGCCCAGACCGCACGGTACAACGCCAAACTCTTTGCCCGCGCTCAGAATCTCATTCCACACTCGCGTGCTGGTGGCCTCATCTGCCGGAATGTAAATCTCGAAACCGTCTTCGGCAGTGTACCCGGTACGTGCGATCAGAATGTTTTTCAGCCCACAGACCGTCCCGCGCGTGACCCAGTAAAACTTCACCGCGCTCAAATCCGCGTCCGTCAGCTTTTGAAGAACGTCCACGGCCTTCGGCCCCTGGATCGCAATCTGCGTGAAGTCGTCCGACAGATTCTCCACCGCGCAGTTAAACTGCCGCGTGTTGTCGCAGACCCAGTTGAAATCCTTCTCGCGCGTGCCCGCGTTGATCACCAGCAGGTACTCGTCCTCGCCCAGGCGATGCACGATCACGTCATCGACAAACGTGCCTGACGGATAGAGCAGCGCCGAATACTGCGCCTGCCCCACCGCCAGCCGCGAAGCGTCGTTCATGGAAATATGCTGCACCGCCGCCAACGCCTGCGGCCCTGCTAGGCGAATGTCTCCCATGTGGCTGACGTCGAAAATGCCCACGCCTGTGCGCACCGCCATGTGTTCGTTGATGATTCCGCAGCCGATCGCCGCGGGATACTCCACCGGCATTTCCCAGCCATTGAAATCAACCATCTTCGCGCCCATCTGGCGATGGACGGCGTTCAGCGCAGTCTTGCGAACCGCGGGAGTGGTCGTCTCAACAACGGACAAGTGAGACCTCAATCAGCAGGAGCGGGCCTGCAGGATGGTGACTGACTACCGTAACACGCGGTTTTTCAGGTGGTCAAACGGGAAGGGATTGTCGTGGAAAATGCCGTGCACATGAGTACGACAGAGCACAAGGAGCTACCCTGTGATCCTCCGTGTCCTCTGTGGTTAAGATTTTGTCAGCGTCCGAACTGCACCGTCACGTGCGCCCCAGCGGCCACATGCGTCCCCGCCTGCGGAGATTGTTGCCGGGCCACGCCGCTGCCGATGGCTTCCATCTCCAGCCCTGCTTCTTGTGCAGCTTCCACGGCGCCGCGCACGGTCTTGCCCACAAACGACGGCACTTCGATTCCGCCTTGCTCGACGTCCAGGATCACAGTTCCGCTTGCTGGCAACTTCGGTTGCGCAGAAGCGCTATCCTCGGCTGGCGCCGGATCTGGCTGGCTTGCGGCGTCTTGTACCGTTTCACTTTTTCGTATCGCCGCCTGCACGACACTGCCCTCACTGATGGGAGTCGCGGGCTTAGCCAGCCCTGCGCCTGCCGAAGAGCCTGCCCTGAGCCTGTCGAAAGGGGGCGTCCGCGGCCCACTTGTCTTTCCCGCCGCGGCCTGCAACGCATCTCCATTCATCTCCGCCGTCTCCAGCGGTTCGCCGGGATGGTCGGGCGTACCCTCTTCCAAATCGTTATCCTTCATCTTCGCTTCAGCGAGCAGCAACTGATGGTTCGGCGCGAGAGGCAGATCGTGTGGTGTGTGCAGATACTCAAGCACCTGCTGCGCCACGCGGCGAAATACCGGCGCTGATATTTGTCCGCCCTGGTGCAGCCCAACGGCCGAATCCAGAATCACGGCCACAACAATCAGCGGATTGTTGATCGGCGCGAATCCGGCAAAAGACCCGATATATTTCGTTTTCGAATACGCTCCGGTCGCCGGATCGACCTTCTGCGCCGTCCCCGTCTTTCCCGCCGACGTATAGCCTTCCAGGTTCGCCTTGCGCCCCGTGCCTTCAAGCACAACTTTCTGCATCATCGATCGCATTTGGGCTGCAGTATAACTCGAAATCACCCGCCGCGACGCTCCGGGATGAAACGCTACCGTCTGCGGCGTGCCCTGCGGCTCAACTTTTCCTGTGACAATGCGCGGCGCAACCCACACGCCGTCGTTGGCGAACGTGGAGACCAGTCCCGCCAACTGAAGCGGCGAGATGCCAATCTCCTGGCCCATGGAAATCGCCGCAATCGAAACCTTCGACCAGCGGCTCACCGGCTTGGTCAGCCCGCGCGTCTCGCCCGGCAACTCGATTCCCGTCTGCTGCCCAAATCCGTACGCGCGAATGTATTTGTAGAACCGGTCTTCGCCCAGCCGCAGCGCAATCTTGATCGCGCCCACGTCGCTCGATTCCGCCAGCACGCCCCACACCGGCAACAGGCCGTGCGGCTTCGAGTCGCGAATGCGCATCCCGTTGTAGACGATCGATCCCATCTGGCAGTCGAACACTTCATCGGGATTCGTCAACTTTTCTTCGAGCGCTGCCGAAATCGTTACCAGCTTGAACGTCGACCCGGGCTCGTAGACATAGCTCACTGCACGATTGGTCAACGCGGCCGGCGTGATCTGCTTGCGCAAATTCGGATTGAACGTCGGCCGATTGGCGAGTGCCAGAATTTCACCGGTGTGGGGATTCTCCACGATCACGGTCCCTGCAATCGCCTGCGTCTCATGAATCGCTTGATCCAGTTCCTTCTCGGCGATGTACTGGATGTTCTTGTCGATGGTCAGCACCAGGCTCTGGCCCGGCTCCGGCTGTTTCTCCACGTCGGAGAACCACTGCCGGCGTGCATCGACGGAAATAAACATCTTCCCCGCGCGCCCCCGCAATTCATCGTCGAACGCGTGCTCGATGCCGCTCTGGCCGGAGTCCTCCATGCCGACAGTTCCGACCACCTGCGCCGCCAAGTCGCGCGCCGGATAGAAACGCTTTGGCTCTTTTTGGAAATGTATCCCCTGCAACCTCAGTGACTTGATGCGCTCAATCGTCTCGTCGTCGGCCTTGCGCGCCACCCAGCAGAAGGTTCTGTGGTTGCGGCAGTCCGCGAGCACTACGTTGTGATCGTCGCCGGTGATGCGCGTAATCAGGGAAACCGCCGTGGGCAGGTCTTTTACTTCGGTAGGCACAGCGAAAGCTGAATCGACGAGTACTGACATCGCCAGTTCGCGCCCCGCGCGGTCATAAATTACGCCGCGCTTGGCGGAAAGCGGAATCTCGCGCTGCTGCTGGTGCTCAGCCTGCTTAACAAAGCTGCCGTAGCGGAAGATTTGCAGATAGACCAGCCGCCCGCAAATCGCGGCACACCAGAGCAAGAACATCGCCCCCAGCAAGTAGAGCCGGGAATTCTTGCCGAGCTTGGAGTTAGCGGCCATGACTATCCCAACGCTTTGTCGTTCTCGCTAGACAAACATGGCGGACCACCGGCAAGGCGGACCGCCAAAAAAGTTCATGTGGGCACAGGGTCATGTGGGGACGGGCGCCCCGCCCGTCCGTCGAGCGCAGCTCGGCGCTTTTCTGCCGCCCCACTACTGCCCCGCCAGCACCATCAACGGCTCCGCGCTCGCCATCACCGGCGCATTCGATTCCGCAGGCGCGCCATCCATGCGGATCACCTGCCCCGGTTCCGGCGGCACCAGCCCCATGCGCCGAGCCATCACATCGATCCGTTCCGGGTCGCGCAACGACGCATCCTCCAGCCGCAGCGCGCGGTTCATCTCCGTCAGATTATTGAGTTCGCGCTTCGACGATTCGATCTGATAGCCGTACTCAATCGCCCGGAAGTGTTGCCAGGCATAGGTAAACACCAGCAGGAACAGGAAGGCCAGCGCCGTGACAAACTGCTTCATCTCGCGATTGCGTCTGGCGTCTTCCACTTTCACCAGCCGCGAATTGTCGATCGCTTTGGCAAAGTAGATTTCCGGGGTTCCGGTGAAGAACGCATCGCGGCGCGCTGCCGGGATTGCACTGCAAATTGCCGCTGCTGCCGCCATTTATGCCGCTCCCGCGTAAACCCGTTCACTGTGCATCTCCGGAACCTGCAGATCGAACATCCGCCGCAGCTCCATTTCGTCGACGATTCTTTTCTGGAACTCGCCCCGTTCGGCCCGCTCCACCGTCGCCACCAGATCCTTAATCAACGTCCCCGTATACATTTCCCAGCCTCAATTTGGATTCCTACCACGGAACCCTAGAACCCGGCGACCGGCTTTCGGCCTCCGGAGTTTTCTGCTGGCGGATCTTCGTCCGCTTTCTTCAGAACCTGAACTCCCGGCACACCGTGACAGCTGTGCCGGGGACTCCGGCAGGTTTTCCGGAATCAAACTTTTTCCGCCGCCCGCAATTTCGCGCTGCGTGCCCGCGGATTGCGATCGCTCTCTTCTTCAGTTGCCGTCACTGGCTTCTTGGTCAGCAAACTGAAGTAACCCCGCTTCGCTCCATCGCGGAAGACATCTTTCACAATGCGATCCTCCAGCGAGTGAAAACTGATGACCACCACGCGCCCACCTGGCTTCAGAACCCGGGGCGCCGCTCCGAGCAGCGCCCGCAGATCGTCCAGTTCGCGGTTTACGAAGATTCGAAGAGCTTGAAAAGTTCTGGTCGCCGGATGAATTCGCCTTGATTCAGAATTCATTGGCCGGGCCGCGGCTGATATGACATCCGCAAGTTGTGCGGTAGATCGTATCGGCCGCGACCGGACAATGGCTCTGGCGATTCTCCGCGACCTCCTTTCCTCTCCGAATTCGTAAATCACATCGGCAAGCTCGCGCTCGTCGAGGTGGTTTACCACTTGTTCGGCGGTACGCTCCGACCGCGGGTCCATCCGCATGTCGAGCGGTCCTTCCGCCTGAAAACTAAATCCGCGTGCCGCGTCGTCCAGTTGCAAGCTGCTCACTCCGATGTCGGCCAGCAATCCGTCGGCTATCGGGCTTCGGGTTTCGGCCAAGCTCGCAAATGACGCTTGCCGCAACTCGATGGCCGGCCAATCCGCTTCGCCGGAGCCCGAGGCTCGAAGCCTGAAGCCCGCGATTTCCAGCGCCGCCGGGTCTTTATCGAGCCCAATCAAATGTCCCGGTGCGCCGAGGCGTTTTGCGATTTCGTAACTGTGTCCGCCCAAGCCCACCGTGGCGTCGATATAGGTCCCGCCACGCCGCACGTTTAAAAAGTCGATCGCTTCTTTTAAAAGAACCGGAACATGATTTGGTGAAAGATGGCTCGCTTCCCTTCCACCACCATGCCCAACCCCCTGAGGGGTGTCTGTTGAACCCTCGCCCACTAGATGCCCAGTTCGTCGAGCGTCTTCTCATCGTCAGACGTGAACGGCTGCTCCGCGATCTCCTTGCGGTACGCTTCCAGATTGCGCACCAATAAACGATTCAGGTTGCCGGTCACGGCCACTTCGCCTTTGATACTGGCGGCGTCTCGCAACAGCTGCGGAATCAGCAGCCGGCCCTGGCCGTCCATCTCCACCTGCTGGCCCCAGTAGTTCGCCCGGTCGAGGAACTTCTTTTTCGTAGGGTTGTAGTTTGACAATCCCGCCAGCTTCTGCTCGATCCGCTCCCACTCCTCGAAGGGATATATTTCGGCAACCTTGCCGTCTACACTCGTGATATAGAATTGCGTGTTGTACTTCTCGTCGATCACCCGCTTGAACTCGGCCGGGACCTTCAACCGTCCCTTTTCGTCGACGCGAGTTGGGTGATTGCCGCGAAACATATGGCTCGGTAACGCTTGTCAAACTGAGGCGACGGTTTTTGTCGCCGAAGGATCTCTTCACCACTGCTGCTGTCACCAAGGAGGCTAAAACGACGCAAGAACTGGTCAAACTCGGGTGGCTCGGGCTGTTTGTCGTGCTTTTGGGTCGGTTTCCCACCGGCTCCTCGTTATCAGCTTCCCGTTCCCACGACCTTAACCATGTTGACCACTCTCTACCACTTTGTACCACATCTTACCCGTAAGTCATTGATTGTCAAGCGCAAACTTGAAGGTAGGGTTCCCACTGTAGGACGGATTCGACAAACTACGAGTTCTTGTGGTTAACCACAAAGACGACCACAAGCGGTTGCGTTTACGCTCCAGAGTCCTTCGCTATTCATTCGCTAAGATTTTTCTTGCACCCCGCGCCCAGTGCGGACTCTCTTGTGGAAATCAGTCAGGATTCGTAACGAGACACCCAACCTCTGGTTTCGGAAACGCCGGTCTAAGTAGGACCCTCCGGTTCGTAGCGCCGCCGTCCCGGCGGCTGTCCCTTCAGCCGGCTCAGGGCAAGCGCGGGAGCGTCCCTGCCCCCGCTGCCAAGGCCAACATGCCGTCTCTCCTGCTCCGTAAGCCGGCGAGACGCCGGCGCTACGACTCCGCTTGATCAATCGTATCTCTTCAGAAATAGGTGTACACTGCTCCGTTTATTGAGCAACCACACACGGAGGCGCTTATGCATCTGAACCGAGGCAGAATTTGGCTGGGCGGTTTGGCAGGAGGCGTGGTCTGGACACTTTGGAGTTTCTTGGTAGGAAAGTACGTCATCACCGATGCGCGCTATGCGGCGGCGCAGAGCGCCGGACTCTTTCTGAAAACGCCCCGCTATCACCTGTTCGTAGTTGATTGGATTGTAATGCTGTTCATTCTGGCGATCGCGGTTGCGCATCTTTACGGCTGGGCGCGTCAGACTCTGGGACCCGGTCCCGGCAGCGCGTTGAAAGTTGGCTTTCTGGCCGGCTTCTTCGCCGGCTTCCCGGGAAACTTCGCGCAGGAAACCTGGTTCCCCGGCGACCGCTGGCTGCCCTTTGGGTGGATGATCGAAATGTGGTTTGGCGCCATCCTGGCCGCGCTGGTCGCAGGCTGGCTGTACAAAGACTGAACGGCCTACTTCACCGGCTCGACGAACACTGCCGTCCCGTAAGCCAGCACTTCGGTGACGCCCTGCATCACTTCCGTCGCGTCGTAGCGCGCGCCGACTACGGCGTTGCCGCCCAGTTCGGCGGCATGCTGCAGCATCAGATCGAAGGCGTCGGAGCGCGTTTTCTCGCATAGGTTGGTAAGCAAAGTAATGTTGCCGCCAACCAGTGTCTGCAATCCCGCGCCGATGGTGCCGAAGATCGAGCGTGACCGCACCACGATGCCGCGCACCACGCCCAGTGTGCGCGTCACGCGGAAACCATCCAGTTCGAACTGCGTCGTGACCATGTTGTGCGCCACCATCCGCCCGCCGCCTGCGTAGCTGGTTGCCATCGCCGTTGTTCCTTTCTGAATCCGACCGCGCCTTAACTGCGGAGCAGCTAACTATAGCGCGAATATGCCCAGGAACGAATTGCCGAATTGCAAATGCCGGCGCTTCATTCCAGCGCGGCCGCAACGAAGAATTCTTGCGACGAGAAATCGTACTCCACGCGCAGTACATTCGGCTTGCAGCAAACCTGGCAGTCCTCGACGTAACTTTGCCGGCGTCCTGCGGATTCGTCCACGGTGGTGGGATTCCACTCGCCGCAACCTGCACATTGAAAACCGGTTTCCATAAAGCATTATCCTCCAGCGCCTGTTGAGGGAGCAGTTTTTGTCGAACTTCAATGAAATTAACCATACGGTTATAGCCCAGAGAGATCATCGTTTCCTCCTGGGAGTCGATTTAAGCCCTGGCGATCCTTTGGACAGGTGGGAACGTCACCCTACCCTCCAAACATCGCTATACGAGGCTGCAAACGATCCTGGCGCTGGTTTTACGAGCGGTCCGAGTAGGGATTTCTCTGTAATCTGCTTCCTCCAAACGACGCCGCAACAATAGCTCATAGTTTTCAACGACTTCCACCATGTCTCAACAACTTGCGGCGAAACTCAACGACTTCCACCAAGTTTCAACGACTTAGGAGGAAGGTCGCTTTGCGCCTGGAGCAAACCAGATTAACCACGAAGTATCACGAAGGCAGTGGATGAGTGCCAGGCCAAAAACTTTTACTGCCCTATAATGGCGAATTCCAGCTCTCCACCTGGGGGGCTTCATGATCTGGAGGGCTTCATGATTTCGCGGCGGCGGTTTCTGAAAACAAGCGGCGTTGCAGCGGGGGTCGTTGCCGGGTCTCATCGCCTACTGGCCTTTGGCACAGCCAAAGACGAAAAGCCCGACTCTTCCCTGCCTCCGTCTCTGTCGCATTTGCGGTCGCGGAAGAGTGAAGCCGTTCCTATTTCGCGCGAGGAGCGGCGCGATCGCCAGGAGCGCGCCCGCAAGTTGATAAGCGAGAGCGCGCTGGACGGCATCGTCCTCACTGAGGGCACGTCGCTGAAATACTTTACCGGCCTTCGCTGGTGGGGTGGCGAGCGCATGTTCGCGCTGGTGCTGCCGGCGAAAGGCGCCGCATTCTATGTGTGTCCGGCATTCGAGGAAGGCCGGGCGCGTGAGCAGCTTGCCAATGCGCCCGACGGCGAGAATCCGGATCTGCGTACATGGCAGGAGGACGAGAGTCCGTACCGACGTGTGGCGCAAGGACTTAAAGAACGCGGCATGGACACGGGCAGGATTGGGATCGAAGAAACGGTGCGCTTCGTGTTTTCCGATGGAATTGCCAAGGCCGCGCCGCAACTTACGCTTACGAGCGCGACAGCGGTCACCGCCGGCTGCCGCAGCATCAAGAGCGCGCATGAGATCGCCCTCATGCGTCTGGCTTGTCAGGTAACGCTGGCCGCTTACGAAGCGGTCTATCATGCGTTAGGCGAAGGCATGACACAGCAACAGGTGGAAGATTTGATTGCGGCGGCTTACTCGCAACTCGGCTTTCCGGGCGAGGCCAGCGTGCAGGTCGGTGAGTACTCCGCGCTTCCTCATGGATCGAGCACGCCGCAGGTGATTCGTGAAGGTTCCATCGTTATGATTGACGATGGCTGCACCGTGGAAGGATATCAGTCCGATATCACACGCACGTTAAACGGGCGTCCCAGCACATTCACCAGATCGTGAACAACGTGTTCGCGCCATTTTTCTTTGCCAGCATTGGATTGCGAACGAATTTTGTCTCGAACTTTCACCTGGGACTGACCGCAACCGTGATCGCAGTAGCCTGCGTGGGCAAGCTGCTGGGAGCAGGCTGGGGCGCGCGCCTGGGCGGAATGGACCGGACATCGTCACTGGCAGTGGGGCTGGCGATGAATGCGCGCGGAGCCATGGAAATCATTCTGGGGATCCTGGCGCTGCAGGCGGGCTTGATTCGGGAAAACATGTTTGTGGCGATGGTGATCATGGCGTTGTTCACTTCGCTGGTTTCGGCGCCGGCCATTCACTTCCTGATCAGCCGACGGCGGACGCTGACCCTGAAAGACACGGTCACCGCCAAACTATTCTTGCCCGACCTGGCGGCGAAGACTCGGCTGGGAGCGCTGCGGGAGATGTGCGAAGTAGCGGCGGAGGCGGTGAGCAACGCTCCCGAGCGATTGCTGCGCCTGGTATCGGAACGGGAAAAGGTGGCTCCGAGCGGTTGGGAGGATGAATTGGCCGTGCCCACTGCGCGCGTGAATGGACTGACGCGGCCGCTGGTGGTGGTGGCGAAATCGGAGGGAATCGACTTCAACGCGCGCGATGGCAAGCCCGCGCGGCTGATTATCATGATTCTGACCGGGGATAACCAGTCGCAACACGATTTGCTGGGAGACGCCAGCGAGTTGTTTAGCCACAAAGAAGCGGTGGAGCGGGCGGTGAACGCGAAAAGTTTTCTGGAGTTGGTGGCGGCGCTGAATGCGCCGGTGCAGTAAGCGGGCGGGGAGGGCTTGGTTCCCGCCAACTGCACCGGCTGACTTGCCGATTCAGGCCGAAACGCTGAGGCTTCCGTTGGCGGAGGAACCGCTCGACGCGCTGCTGGTGGACGCACCGCTGGTGGAGGAGGACCCGCCCAGCAGGTTCAGGACAATCTCTTCATTGCTATTGGCAGGTAGATTGAGCGTAACCTGTGGTGTGTTGGAACCTTGCTGACCAACGCTAAGAGAGACTTGCTCTCCGCCGCCGCTGGTTGGGTTGATGTTGATGGTGATCTGCTCGGGGTTGGCACTGCCGCTGCCGTTGCTGAGGTTGAGAATAATTTCAGGGCCAACGGTCGATGTAGAAGGAGGGGCGGAGGTCAGGATGGGATCCGCGATTGGGGCGGGCTGGCTCCCGCTGTTTTTTTGAAGCGTGGCCTTGAGAGCGCTGAAGGCTTGTTGGGCGCCGGCCAAATCTCCGGATTGCAGAGCCTGGCCGATGGCGGTGAAATCCTGCTCGCGCTGGGAGTTCGCGAACGGGTCTCCGCTGGCGAACGGCCCGCTCTGGCCCAGTTGGGTAATAGCCTGGAAGGCGGTTTGAGCGCCGGCCAAGTCGCCGGTACCTAAGGCCTGCCCGAGTTCATGCAGATCGGTCTGCCGGGTGTGAAAATACTGCTGTATTTGCTGGTTCAACGAGCTGCTGGAAACGGCGGATGTCGACATTAGTCTCTCCTCAGAAGTTGGTTGATCTGACAAGGAACGCGGTTCCGGTTCTTGCCATCCAAGGGCCATATCGGCTTCGCAAGAACAAACTTTAGGGTCGCGGCCAGACTCCCGCGTAGGAGCGGTCACGTTATCCAGGTTAGGTTAACGGGGTTCGCAGCCGGGTCACGACCCAGTACGAGGAAGTTCGTTTCGTAGCCGCGGCTCCGGCACTTCATCGGTAACGACCTGGAAGCTAACCAACTTCGCTCTTCCGAAGGACGTTGTCATCGCGCAGTCGGTTGCATCCCGGCCGGTGGCCATCAACACGCGTCCGATGCGCCGAATATTGTGCCGGGCGTCGAACGTCCACCAGCGATCTCCCAGATAAGCCTCAAACCACGCGCTGAAGTCCATCGGACTTGGGGCCACGATCACTCCTATATCGCCGAGGTACCCGGTGGCGTAGCGCGCGGGAATGTTGAGGGCTCGACAGAAGGTAATGGCAAGGTGCTGAAAGTCGCGGCAAACTCCGACGCGCTCGGTATACACGTCCAACGCCGTGCGAAAGGGACTGGAAAACTCGTATCCGAAGGTGACCTTGCTATGCACCCATGCACACACTGCCAGAACCCGCTGCCAACCTCTGGGAGCGTTCCAGAACAGTTCCGCGGCAGTGTTCGATAAGAGATCCACTTCGCAATAGCGGCTGTTCATGAGGAAGGGCAAGACACTCGGCGGTAATTGATGGATGGGAACCTCGGCGGCATCCGGGCTTTCCGCATCGGGCGTTCCCAAAACTTCAATCAGCGTGGAATTCTGAAATCGAATCTTGCCGGGCGGAGCCACCAAGCGGCAAGCATGATTGCCAAACATGTCTTCATAGTTCTCGACATGCACCAGCGGATCGGTTTGCAATTCGTCGGGCTCCCGCAAATCCTTCTCCCGCGATGGATGAACATTCAGCAGGGTCACGAACGGTACTTCGCCCACGGTTTCGAATTGAATGTCGTAGCCGAGACGAATCAACATAGAATCTCAGGTTCCCTCATGCGTGCGGGATGCCGGGCGCAGGTGAGACGCAGAAACTATCACGTTATTCGTCGATCTTCCACATTTTTTCTTACTGACCTGGATTGTAAATTCGGCAGCAGCAATCGGTGTATGATGCGGTAAGTTCACTCCAGAGGACAAAAGTGACATATTGTTTGGGAATTGCGACGCGGGAAGGGCTGGTGCTGGCCTCCGATTCGAGGACCAATGCAGGTTTTGATCAGGTCAACACCTGTCGCAAAATGTTTCGTTTCGTTCAGCCCGGAGAGCGGGTCTTTGTAATTCTAACTAGCGGCAGCCTCTCCATCAGCCAGTCGGTGATCACTTTACTGGGCGACGATTTCGATTCCGGACGGGGACTTGGCCAAGCCAACTCTCTCTACGACGCGGCCCGCATCGTGGGTGACTGCGTTCGCAGAATCTCAGATATTGACCGGGCTTCGCTGGAGCGCGATTCCTTCAGCTTCAACGTTCATCTGCTGCTGGGAGGGCAGGTTCGAGGGCAAGAGCCGAACCTTTATTTGATTTATCCGCAGGGAAATCCTCTCGCGGCCACAGAAGACTCGTTATACTTACAACTGGGAGAGTGCAAGTACGGCCGGCCGATTCTCGACCGCGGCATTCAGGCCACAACCTCTCTGGAGGTTGCGGCGAAATACGCTCTCCTTTCACTGGATGCGACCATGCGATCGAACGTGACCGTAGGTCCTCCATTCGATCTGTTGCTTTATAAGAAAGATAGCTTGAAAATCACGCGATACCGGCGGGTTTCGGCCGGAGACAGGGACCTGAACCTGATCCACTCGAGTTGGGAGCAATCCCTTCGGCGGGCGGTCGAGCAGTTACCTGACATTGAATTCCAATCTTCGGGCAACGAAAACCCCGCCGAAAGCACCAGAGAAGTCGCTCGCTCCCGAGCGTAAGGTCGTTAGACCGGTCCGCGCTGTTTTTTCAATGGCGCTGATCGTTTTTCCCGATCATCGATTCCCCATTGAGTGCGCTATTCTAGCGGGGCGCCAAAGCGGCCATTATGATTATAGAAATGGATACAACCGATCGTAGCGGTGCAGAAGCCCTTCACCGGTACGAATTCAATGGCGCTTACGACGAGATGTACAGTTCCGTGGACCATCCCCGAAGACAATATCGTCCGCTGCATAACTTGCTTTTGAACCTGGGACCTGACGAGTTACGCCGCAGCAAACACGAAGCCGATCAATCGTTTTTCAACCAGGGAATTACCTTCACGGTTTATGGAAACGACAAAGGCACGGAGCGGATTTTCCCTCACGATCTGCTGCCCCGGATCATCACGGCGACGGAATGGGAAAAAATCGAGCGCGGACTAACCCAGCGGATCACGGCGCTGAATCTCTTCCTCAAGGATGTCTATCACGAAGGCAAAATCATTGCGGACGGTGTCGTGCCCGGCAGCATTATCTATACCTGCAAGCACTACCGCCGCGAAATGCGCGGCATCAAGGTGCCCCGCGACGTTTACATCACGGTGGTCGGGACGGATCTGATACGAAATCCGGAGGGGAACTTTATAGTTCTTGAGGATAATCTCCGCGTTCCCAGCGGCGTGTCTTACATGCTCACCAGCCGCAGGGTCATGAAGCAAATATTTCCCGGGTTGTTTCAAAAATGCCGCGTGCGGCCGATTGAGCAGTACAGCCAGGTGCTTCTCTCGACCCTGCGGTCGCTGGCTCCCGAAGGCCGTTCTGAACCAACCGTCGTTTTGCTGACGCCTGGCTCCTACAACTCCGCCTATTTCGAACATACCTACCTGGCGCGGCAAATGGGCATTGAACTCGTCGAGGGACGTGACCTCGTGGTCCACGACAATGTGGTTTACATGCGAACGACCTTCGGCTTGCAGCGAGTGGACGTCATTTACCGGCGAATCGACGATGATTATCTCGACCCCCTGGTCTTCGAACACGGCTCCTCACTCGGTGCGGTGGGCCTGTTCAATGCCTATCGCGCCGGAAACGTAGCCTTTGCCAATGCGCTGGGAACCGGAGTCGCCGACGATAAGGCCATCTACGCGTATGTACCGAAAATCATTCGCTACTATCTCGACCAGGATCCTATTCTGGAAGGTGTCGAAACATTTTTGATGTCTGATCCCGGTCAACGAGACCATGTCTGCCAGAGGCTGGACGAGTACGTGGTGAAAGCAGTCGGCGAGTCGGGTGGTTACGGGATGTTGATTGGCCCGCACAGCACGGAACAACAGCGATCGGACTTTCGACAAATGATCTACGCGCAGCCGCGAAACTATATCGCGCAGCCGACGATCAACCTCTCGACCGCGCCGTGCTTTGTGGATGGAACCATCGAACCGCGGCATGTCGATCTTCGTCCATATGTTCTCTACGGCGACAAAATTACGATTATTCCCGGGGGCCTTACGCGAGTGGCGCTGCGCAAGGGCTCCCTGGTGGTGAATTCGTCTCAAGGCGGAGGCTCGAAAGACACGTGGGTCTTGCAGAATTAAGATTGGAAGAATTGGGTGATCTAGTTAATGCTTTCACGCGTAGCCGACAGTCTGTATTGGATGAGCCGCTATTTCGAGAGGGCTGACAACGCCTCGCGTGTGCTAAAGGCGACTTACGGTCTGATTTTGAATCCCGCCAAGTTTTCCACGGAAGAGCGCTGGTTCCGCGCGGTTTGCTCGCTGGCTCCCGGCGCCGCTTCCAGTAACGTCGATCCGCAGCGGGCGCTTTTCTCGCTGGTGGCTGATCCGGAAGGCGCGTTTTCGATTGTGAAATGCATAAGCGGGGCCCGCGAGAATGCCCGCCAGGTCAGAGAAGAGATCAGTTCGGAGATGTGGGAGCACCTTAACCGCATGTTTCACGATGTGAATGGTTCTGTGCTGCTACCCGATGACGACGCCGGCGCGATGCAGGTGGTGAGCCTGGTTCACGAAGGGTCCTACCGGTTTAGCGGCGTTACCGCCGCCACTATGAATCACGACGAGGCCTGGCACTTTATCCAGCTCGGCAAATATATCGAGAGGGCGTGCAATCTCTGCGTTCTGCTGGATGCTTATTTTGTGCCCGATAAGCACGCGGATGATTTGGATTGGGTAGGGCTGTTAAGCAGCTGTGCCGCGTTTGAGGCTTATTGCAAGGCCTGCACGGCGGAACTCAGACCTGAAAGAATCGCGAACTTCCTTCTGCTGAAGCCCGAGTTCCCTTATTCGGTTCGTTATTCGCTTGACCGAATGCACGAGGCGTTGACTTCGATCAGCAACCTTTCGTTGAGCCGCAGGACAGATCAAATCGAAAGGTTAATAGGCCGTTTGCGATCGATGGTGGCCTATGTACAGGTCGCGGAAGTCATTCGCAATCTGCACAAATACCTTGCCGAAATTATTGAGCAGTGCCGCGCCCTGCATGCGGCAGTGCACGAAGTGTATATCGACTATCCCATTGAGGTCGCTTTCGAAACCTAATGTTCTACGCCATACGCCATTTCACGCGCTACCGCTACAGCCATCTCGTCTGGCAGAGCATGATGGAAGTTCGCATGCATCCCAGAAGCGAAGGCGACCAGCGCTGCTTTGTTTTCCAATTATCGGTGAATCCCCGCGCCCGTATCTTTGGCTATACAGATTCCTACGGCAATCTTGTACACCACTTCGACCTGCCCTCCCGCCACAGCCAACTCACGATTGTCACTGACGCTCTGGTAAATATTGAGGACCGGCCGGCGGTTCCGGAATCCATGGACTGCGGAAGCTGGGCGGATCTGGAGGAACTCGTCGAGAAAAACGACTACTGGGATATGCTGATGCCGAGTCATTTCGCGCGCTCCTCGCCGGAGCTTGAAGAATTGGCGAGAGAGATGGGAGCGGCTGAAAGAGGTGGACGAAGCCCTCTCGTATTCCTGCAGGATATTGCCGCGGGCGTGCATCGCACCTTTAGCTACGTGAAGAAAAGCACGGCGGTAAATTCCCCCATTGAGCATGCGCTTAAGTCACGGCAGGGCGTGTGCCAGGATTTTGCTCACATCATGATCGCACTCGTTCGAAATGCCAGAATTCCCTGCCGGTATGTCAGCGGATATCTTTACCATAGCGGTGAAAATGCGCATCCCTCGGCGGACGGCGCGACGCACGCCTGGGTGGAGGCCCTGCTGCCTGGGGTTGGTTGGGTAGGCTTCGATCCGACGACCAATCAACTCGCAGGCGGGGAGCACATTCGCACGGCGATCGGACGCGATTATGCCGACGTTCCACCCACCATGGGCACGATGAAGGGAAAAGCGGATACGCAACTGCAGGTTCGAGTTCGAGTCACGCCGTCACAAGCGGTGCTGCCGCCCGACGAGGAGTTCGCGGCCGACGAAGAGTGGTCCCAGTTTCTTGACGAAAACCAACAATCGCAGTTGATCGAGGCGCAGCAACAGCAACAGTGAAAGCGCCGTATGTCGTAGTCACTTGCCAGGACTCGCAGTGGACCGGCGCACCACTAACTCCGGCTCGATAGCAATTTCAGGGACGTATTTCGCGCGTCCCTCGATTCGATCGAGCAGGGTGCGTGCCGCGATTTCTCCCATTTTTTGCAGGGGTTGTTTTACAGTGGTGAGAGGCGGATTGACGTAGACAGCTCCCGGAATGTCATCGAAGCCAACCACCGACACATCGTCGGGCACCCGCAGACCGGCTTCCTGAAAAGCTGAGATCGAACCAATGGCGGAAATATCATTGTAAGCAAACAGCGCCGTAAAAGGCTGTTTACGCGCCAGCAACTGTCTGGCAAATGGGTAGCCCAGGTTCGGCGTGGGATCGTCGCCCTCGAGTTGCACGATTAATTCCGGGCCCATGCGAATACCCAGTTTCGTGGCGACCTCGCAGATCGCGTTCCAGCGATCGTCGGAATCAACGCTCACCGTGGAACCTTTCATGAAGGCGATTCTTTCGTGGCCCAGATCGACCAGATGTTTCAGTGCCAACGATGCGGCATGGCGGTGATCCAGCACAATATTGGTTACGTCCTTGATCCGGCGATGGCCGGCTACCGCCACAGTCGGGAGAGGGGGTTCTTCCGTCAAGAAGGTATCCACCGTGATGAAACCTTCCACTCCTCGATCCTGCAGCATCGCCGAGTAGGTTGCGAGCAGTTTCGGATCGTGACGGTGAGCGACTGTAAGGAAGAAGAAGTTTTGCTCTCGCAGGTAACGTTCGATGCCGCTGATCACGAGAGAACCGTAGGCATCGCCGATTTCCTCCAGAATCACTCCAATCGTGTAGGTGCGGTTCACCCGCAGGGAACGTGCGAAGAAATTCGGCCGGTATTTCAGCTCCCGCACCGCCGCCAAAATTCTCTTCTTTGTACGTTCGGGAACGGAATGCGAGGCCGAAGAATTGTTGAGAACGGCCGAAACAGTGCTGGGAGTGAGTCCGACGCGTTCCGCCACCGATTTCAGAGTGATGGCCGGATTTCTGTTCCGATCGGCTTTTGTTTTACGAGATTTCATTCGCCAGATGTCCTCGTTAGCTCCTTTTCGCTCCTTGCGGCGCGTGATTTAGCGCGCCTCGATTGGGGAGTGTATCTTAGCGCAAGCTACGACAAAACCACAAAATCCACCCTTTGCGATTTTCCCTTAAGAATATCGATATGATTCTCTTGACAGGAGAGGCGTTTGCGACTAAAACTCTCGGCAGCATGGAATAGTACAGAAACATTAGCGTTGAATCGAGTAGAAGAACGATATTCTTGCTTCACAATCACGGGTGATTTCGGCCGGGACTGGAGCAGCGGGGAAATCTGATCCGTCGACTGGAAAAGCCCCAAGCAGAGGGCACTACCAGCTTGCTAATCTCTTTCCCAGGAGATCGACATGACACACCAAACCTCGCGACGAGGCTTTCTCGGACTTTCAGCCCTGGGATTAGCCGCGGCGGTTGCTCCTGGCGAATTGGTCCGCCCCGTGGCCGCCGTGAGTGAATCCGAAAACGAGGCATCCACTGTCAACCCGGAGATCTCAGTCTGGGTGACAGCCGGCGACGAACGCTTTGCGGCCGCCCCCAAGGCTGCTTGGCGTCCGGCTTCGGCCTCGCCCGGCACCGATCAGATCTGGCTCAATCCGGGCACGAAGTTTCAAGAGATATTAGGATTTGGCGGCGCCTTTACCGACGCTGCCTGCTACACGTTCAATCAACTTGCGCCGGCGGCGAGAGAACGGCTGTTCCACGAGCTGTTCCATCCCTCGGAAATGGGACTGAGCACCGGCCGTATCTGCGTTGGATCGAGCGACTATTCAACAAAACTCTATAGCTACGATGAGGGCGAACCCGACCCTGATCTCAAGCGATTCTCGATCGACCACGACCGTGAATATATTCTTCCTATGCTGCGGCAGGCACGGCAGGCAAATCCAGACCTGTTTCTCTTTTCGAGTCCATGGAGCCCACCCGGCTGGATGAAGTTCAACGGCTCGATGCTGGGTGGCTCGATGCGCAATCACTACCTTCCCGCTTATGCGAAATACTATCTGAAGTTTCTGCAAGGGTATGCAGCCGAGGGCGTGCCCGTGCAAGCGTTAACCTCGCAGAACGAGGTGGATACCGATCAGGATGGCAAAATGCCGGCTTGCCTCTGGGGGCAGGAGTACGAAATTCAATTTGTGCGCGACCACCTGGGCCCGCTGTTGGAAAGCAGCGGCATCCCAACCAAGATCTGGATTTTGGACCATAACTACAATTTGTGGGGACGCGTGGTGGACTCGCTCGAAGACGACCAGCTTCGCAAATACACCAATGCCGTCGCATGGCACGGCTACTATGGCACACCCGAAATGATGAGCAAGGTCCATGATGCTTTTCCGGATGCGGAGATGCATTGGACCGAGGGCGGCCCGGACTATACAGATCCCGGCTATCTAATGGATTGGTGCAAATGGGGCGGAACTTTCAGCGATGTTCTGCACCATTGGTGCCGCTCCATCACGGCGTGGAACCTGGCTCTCGATGAGCATGGCCGGCCGAACATCGGACCGTTTCCCTGCGGCGGAGTGGTAACGATCGACTCAAAGACGAAGCAAATCACCCGCAGTGGGCAATATTGGGCTTTTGCACATTACTCACGCGTGATCCGTCGCGGGGCTCGCCGCTTTGACTCGAAGAGTGAGGCCGCTGACCTGAAGCACGTCGCGCTGGAAAATCCGGACGGGCAGCAAGTGCTGGTCCTGACGAATCCAGGCTCGGCAAGAGCCCTGGAATTGCGGCTCGCGAATATGTCGGCTCCGGTTTCGTTGAAGGCGAATTCCGTAACGACTCTTACCTGGAGGTAGTCTGCTATTCCCGCGTGGCGATTGAGAGCTGAAGATAATAACGACGTGTATGCTGGTGGTCAGACCGCAGCGACAAGGTAGCGTCGAAGTCATGCTGATCCATCCAGATCGTCTATTTCCTGCCGAGCCCAGTGTTCGCAAAATGGCCAGGACGCTCTATGAGCACGTGCGAACCTTGCCACTGGTCAGTCCGCATGGACATACCAATGCGGCGTGGTTTGCGAAGAACGAGCCCTTTCCCGACGCTGCAAGACTCTTGGTGCAGCCTGACCACTATATCCACCGAATGCTCTACAGCCAGGGAGTCTCGCTGGAGGAGCTTGAGATCGGGCAGCCGGAATTGAAAAATCCGCGCAACGTCTGGCGCATCTTCGCCAGCCACTATTGTTTGTTCCGCGGAACGCCGACGCGCATGTGGCTGGATCTTGTCTTCCAGGAACTTTTTGGACTCGAGGAGCGACTCTCGCAACAGAACGCCGATCTTTACTTCGATACGATCTCGGAGAAGTTACGAACGCCGGAGTTCCGGCCACGTGCGTTGTACGAGCGTTTCAATTTGGAGGTACTGGCGACCACTGATTCTCCACTCGATTCGTTGGCTGAGCACAGGACCATCCGCGAATCGAACTGGAAGGCGAGGATACTGCCAACGTTTCGGCCAGACTCGGTTGTCGACCCTGAGTTTGAGGGATTTGCCGGAAGCATTGCGGAGCTCGGCAAGAAGACTGGGGAAGACACCTCGACGTGGACGGGCTACCTGAACGCGCTCCGCGTGACGCGCATCCGCTTCCGCGAACTTGGTTGCACGGCAACCGATCACGGGCATCCTACTGCACGAACCGCGAATCTTTCAGCGGCAGAGGCTGCAGAACTGTTTCGCCGGGTGATCGCGGGCAACGCCGACGCTGAGCAAAAGGAGCTTTTCCGTGCCCAAATGCTGACAGAAATGGCACGCATGAGCCTGGACGACGGACTGGTGATGCAGATTCACCCGGGCAGCGCGCGCAACCACAATCGCAAGCTCTATCAGCGATACGGCCGGGACGTAGGTGCGGATATTCCGATGCCGACCAATTATGTGGACGCGCTTCGCCCCCTGCTCGATCAGTTCGGTAACGAGCGCAATCTGACGATCATTCTTTTCACACTGGATGAGTCTGCCTACAGCCGGGAGCTGGCTCCGCTGGCTGGGCATTATCCGTGCCTGCGGCTGGGACCGCCGTGGTGGTTTCACGACAGCCCGGAGGGAATGACGCGCTTCCGTCAGCTGGTCACGGAGACGGCAGGCTTCTACAACACAGTTGGGTTCAACGACGATACCCGTGCCTTCCTTTCCATTCCGGCGCGGCACGATGTGGCTCGGCGCGTTGACTGCGCCTTTCTGGCGAAGATGGTTGCCGAACACCGGCTGGAGGAAGAGGAAGCTTTCGAAGTAGCGCAGGACCTCACGTATCGGTTGGTGAAAAAGGCATACCGACTGTAGAAAGTCAACATGGCGGAGACGACGGCCTTCAACGATCCGACGCCGGGTAATTCCTCTGCAGGCACGCGCCTGGGACGCGTGCGCTGGACGGTCTGCGCCATTCTGTTCGTCGCTACCTCCATCAATTACATGGACCGCCAGGTCATCGCGATCCTCAAGCCTACCCTCGAGCACAGTATCGGCATGACGGAGGTAAGTTACGGCTACATCGTGGATGCATTTCAGATCGCTTACGCGATAGGCCTGTTGGCAGCCGGGAGGCTGATCGACAAGCTGGGCACGCGCATCGGCTACATGCTGGTGATGGCGACCTGGAGCCTCGCCGCAATGGGCCACGCGCTGGCCGGCGCGGTCTTGGAGTTCGGTTGCGCTCGATTCCTCCTCGGGCTCGGCGAATCTGGCAACTTTCCCGCTGCGATCAAAACTGTGGCTGAGTGGTTTCCGCAGAACGAACGCTCACTGGCTACCGGCATCTTCAACTCCGGAGCAAATGTTGGCGCGATCCTGGCCCCTGCGATTGTGCCGTGGGTCGCGCTGCGCTGGGGCTGGCATGCGGCCTTTCTGGCTACTGGCCTTTTCAGTCTGCTTTGGATCTGTGGTGGTTTCGGTATTACCGCAGTCCCGCTGATCACCCCACGCTGACAGCCCAAGAACTGCGGCACATCTATCAAGAAGCGGCTGTGGATTTGGGGCCGTCCGTGCCCTGGCGCCGGCTATTGAGCTATCGCCAGACCTGGGCCTTTTCTGTGGCTAAGTTCCTCACCGATCCGATCTGGTACTTCTATTTGTTCTGGCTGCCGTCTTACTTTAGCGCGAAATTTAATCTCAACCTTTCGCATTTGGGACTTCCCCTTATTGTCGTCTACAACATTTCTGCGATCGGAAGTATTGGCGGAGGCTGGCTGCCGGCACCCTTCCGCCGCTTCGGGCTCTCGCCCAACTACGCCCGGCTTACGGCGATGCTCTTCTGCGCGTTTCTAGTGGTTCCCATCTACACGGCCAGCAACGTCAAGTCTGTGTGGAGCGCCATTGCGCTAATCAGCCTTGCTGCCGGGGCACACCAGGGGTGGTCGGCCAATCTCTTCACTACCCCATCGGATATGTTTCCGCGCAGCGCCGTGGGCGCGGTGGTCGGTATCGGGGGCATGGCGGGATCCGTGGGCAGCGCGCTTTTTGCGTTTTACGCAGGACACATCCTGCAACTGACACACAGTTATGCGAGCCTGTTCGGCATCTCGGCCAGCGCTTACCTATTGGCCCTGGTCGCTCTGAGCCTGCTCGCTCCCGGACTGAAAAAGGTGGAATTCGCCGCATGAGCCTTTTCTGCGCCACGGGCAGCCTCGAGAGCGATCTGTTCCCGCAGTTGCAAAACCTGCTCACCGAGAGTCTTGCGAAACTGGGGAAACGAAATCGTGTACTCGTGGTACCGCCCGACCAGAGCCGCGTGCATTCCCGCGCTGGCGACCTGACGCGCTATGCGTGGGAATACTATGGCGACCGGCTGCAGGGGGTTTTGCCTGCGCTGGGCACGCACGCCGCCATGCAACCCGAGCAGATCACGCGAATGTTTGGGGCGATGCCGCAAACGCTATTCCGCGTCCACAACTGGCGAACTGACGTTGAGACACTCGGCGAGGTTCCGGCCGAGTTCATTCGCGAGCAATCGGAGGGCAAGCTGGACTACGCGTGGCCGGCGCAGG
>CAWKKK010000023.1:0-373975 GCA_963850165.1 uncultured Acidobacteriaceae bacterium
TTCGCAGACGTATCGCATCCGTAAACTTTCCTGCCCTTTCGTGCTATGCTGCGCAAAACTTCGACATCGTCAACCGAGGACGGTTTTGTGCTGGTTGAATTGCGTTTGGAGAACTACGCTGTGATCGACAACGCGGCGGTTGAGTTCGCCCCAGGGCTGAACCTGCTGACCGGCGAAACGGGCGCGGGAAAATCCATTCTGATCGATGCGCTGGCGCTGCTGTTGGGTGAGAAAGCGTCAAGCGACGTGATTCGCGCGGGAGCGGAACGCGCCGTGGTGTCTGCGGTTTTCGAGTGCGAAGGAGCCGCCGGGGACTCGATCGAGAAAGTCCTCGAGCAAAACGGCCTCGACGAATCGGAAGACGGCTCGCTGATCGTGCGGCGCGAGATTGCGGCCGGAGGCAAAGGCCGCGTGTTCGTAAACAATCAGGCGGCAACGGTCGCGGTGCTCCGGCAGCTTGCGCCGCATCTCGCGACCATCCATGCGCAGAACGAATCGATTCTGTCGTTCGACGGTCCGGCACGATTAGCGCTCCTGGACGGATTTGCGGGAAGCCAGATCGATCCGGTAGCAGTCGCCTATGAAGCATGGAAGGGAATTCGCAGCCGCATCGAAGAGCTGGAACAAGGTGAGCAGGACCGCTTGCGGCTGGTGGACCTGTGGATATTTCAAAAGCGGGAGATCGAAGAAGCCAAGCTGCAAGCGGGCGAAGACGAGCGACTGGAGACCGAGAAGCGCGTGCTCGCCAACGCGGAGAAGATTTACAACGCCGCGATGCAGGCCTTCGACCTGCTCTATGAAGGCGACGGTTCCACATCTTCCTCAATGCGCGCTGCGCAGAAGCAGATTGAGGAACTGGCGCGGTATGAGCCCAAGTTTCAGGAGGCTCTGGCTGCGCTCGAGACGGCGCGCATCAGCGTGGAAGATGTGGGAGCCACGGTGCGCGATTACGCCGGCGGAATCCACGCCTCGCCCGAACACCTGGCGGAGGTGGAAGACCGGTTGGCATCACTCGACCGGCTTAAGCGGAAGTACGGTCCGGCGCTGGACAATGTGATCGCGTTCGGAGCGGACGTGGCCCGCAAGCTTTCCGAGATTGAGAACAAGGACGAAATCCTGCGCGAGTTGCGGGCTGAACTGGCAAAGGCTGGCACGGAATATTTGCGGGCAGCGCGTGCACTGTCGAAAAAGCGGGAAGACGCCGCGCGGAAACTGGAGAAGCTGGTCGAGTCCGAAATCAACGATCTGGCGATGAAGTCGGCGTTCCGCATCGACATCACGACAGCAGAGCAGGAAGGGAACTGGACGGCGACGGGAATCGATCAAGTGGTTTACATGATTGCAACGAATCCGGGCGAGCCCGATGCGCCAGTTGGAACACATTGCGTCTGGAGGGGAACTGTCGCGCGTGATGCTGGCGCTGAAAGTGAGCGTGGAAGTGGGAGTCGATCCTGTGCTTCGCAAGAAACGCCAAAGCACGCAGCGCACGCTGGTCTTCGACGAAATCGATACTGGCATCGGAGGCCGAGCCGCTGAAGCCGTCGGAAAGAAGCTGAAGCAACTGGCGCGGGCCAACCAGGTGCTGTGCGTCACTCACCTGCCGCAGATCGCTACCTTTGCCGATCATCACTATGTCATCGAAAAAAAGGCATGGGGCGGGCGCACGCGCACCACGATCCGCCCGGTTGTAGGCGACGAGCGCACCGAGGAAGTAGCGCGCATGTTAAGCGGCGCCAAGCTGACGGATACTTCGCGCAAGCATGCCGAGCAGATGATCAAGGCAAACAGATAGCGGGGGCGTCCCGCCGGCCGGTCAACACGTCGGAGCGCCTGCGAACCACTCGCTGCGCAGAATCTCCCTTCACTGCTAATCCCCGCCGTTTCTTTGGCTTACGTTGACCAGAAGGGTACTTTCCGGTAGTTTATTAACATCGCCTCAACGGGGTTCGTGTACCCTAAAACTGTAGATTCCAGGCGTAGATTTTGCATCTTACAGAGGTCGAGAACGATCACAAGAAGGGGAGTCGGATCTTGCCAAACAGCCAGGGAAAGACCGTGCTTTTGCTGAAGCCGCGAGGGTTCTGCGCCGGCGTGGTACGGGCCATCGACGTGGTCCGCATCGCGCTGGAGGCCTTCGGGCCGCCGATCTATGTCCGCAAGGAGATCGTTCACAACAGCTTCGTCGTGGACGAGTTGCGCGGCAAGGGCGCGATCTTTGTCGATAGCGAAGACGAAGTTCCGAACGGCGAGCGCGTCATCTACAGCGCCCACGGAGTTTCGCCCGAAGTGCGCGAACACAGCGCCCGGCGCGGGTTGCGAGTCATCGATGCGACCTGTCCGCTGGTCACCAAGGTTCACGTCGAAGCCGTGAAGTTTGCCAAGGAAGGCTATTCGCTGATCCTCATTGGCCACCACGATCACGACGAAGTGATCGGGACGCTGGGCGAGGCTCCGCTCGTGACCCAGGTCGTGGGAACTCCCGAGCAGGTGAAGTCGCTGACCGTGCCGGATCCGAATCGCGTGGCCTATCTCACCCAGACCACGCTGAGCCTGGACGAAACCAAGGACATTATCGCGGCGTTAAAGAAGAAGTTTCCCAACATCAAGGGTCCGGCGGCGCAGGATATTTGCTATGCCACGGAGAACCGGCAGGTGGCCGTAAAGCAGGTCGCCTCGGAAGCTGATTTGCTACTGGTGGTGGGCTCGGAAAACAGTTCAAACTCAAATCGTCTGGTCGAAGTCGCGCGCAACCTGGGTACGAACGCGCATCTCATCGACAGCTATAAAGACATTGAGTCCGAGTGGCTGGTGAACGTGAAGACGATTGCGCTGACGGCTGGTGCTTCCGCGCCGGAGTGCCTGGTGGAAGAAACCATGAAGTTTCTGGCCAGCAAAGGTTTCGACAACGTGCAGGAACTCGAAGTGATGCCGGAAAATGTTCGCTTCGGGCTGCCGCCGGAGATTGTCGAGGCTATCGCCGCCGCTCCGGCAAGCGCTACCGCGGATTGACGGAGCCAAGACTAACGGAGCCATATATTGATGGATAGAACAAACTCCCCTGATTCCAACTTAACCTCCGCACCACAACTTCGCTTTGGCAAGATCGACGGACTGGCCAGCCGTGTAGCCGCCGCGATGGCCGCCGCCCGCAAACTTCTTTTCTCCGCGCAGCACGAGGATGGCTATTGGTGTGGCGAACTGGAAGCCGACACCACGCTGGAGTCCGATTACATTCTGCTGCACACGCTGCTGGGCACGGGCGACCCCGAGCGCTTCCGCAAGGCCGCCAACTGGATTGTTCAACATCAGAACGAAGACGGCGGCTGGAGTATCTACGCCGCTGGACCATCGAACATCAGCGCCTCGGTGAAGGCGTATTTCGGGTTGAAGCTCGCGGGATACGCGGCGGATCATCCCGTGCTGCAGCGCGCCCGCAAGAAGATTCTCGAACTCGGCGGAGTCACCGAGGTCAATACATTTACCAAGATCTATCTCTGCTTCTTCGGCCAGTACGATTACGATGCGGTGCCGGCGATTCCTCCGGAGATCGTGCTGTTTCCCAACTGGTTCTGGTTCAATATCTACGAGATTTCGTCCTGGTCGCGGGCCATCCTGGTGCCGCTTTCCATCTGCTACGCCAAAAAGCCCTTCAAGAAGATTCCCCGCGAAATGGGCGTCGAAGAACTTTTTGTCGGCGGAATGCAGAAGTCGCGCATGCATTTGCGCTGGTCCAAAAAGCTGATCTCATGGCGCAATTTCTTTCTCTGCCTCGACCGCATGACGCACTGGTTCGAGCGCGTCCACATCCGGCCGCTGCGCTCGATCGCACTGAAGAGCGCCGAGAAGTGGGTGCTCGATCGCTTCGAGATGAGCGACGGCCTGGCCGCCATCTATCCCTCGATGATGAACGCCATCATCGCCCTGCGCTGCCAGGGATACTCGCTCGATGATCCTCAGGTGATTCGCGCGCTGGATGAGTTCGAGAAGCTCGGCATCGAAGAGGGGTGAACGGAGAAGACACCTTCCGCATGCAGCCCTGCATGTCTCCGGTGTGGGATACGGCGTATGCCATGTTCGCCCTCGGCGAAGCGGGAGTTCCCGCGAACGATCCGCGCATGGTGAAGTGCGCCGACTGGATCCTGCAGAAGCAGGTGCGGAATCCCGGCGACTGGCAGATCAAGAACAAGAAGGGCAAGCCGGGCGGATGGTACTTCGAGTTCAACAACGAGTTTTATCCGGATGTGGATGACACCGCGATGGTTTGCCTGGCACTGAGCCGCGTCGAGCATCCCAACGGACGCTACCAGCGCGAGTCGGTGCAGCGTGCGATCGACTGGATTCTCTCCATGCAGTGCAAGAACGGCGGCTGGGCGTCGTTCGACAAAGATAACGACCGCATGGTCTTTCAAGTATGTGCCTTTTGCCGATCACAACGCCATGCTCGATCCCGCGACGGTGGACATCACGGGCCGCATCCTCGAGATGATGGCGGCCTACGGTTACGACAAGAAACATCCCGCGGTGAAGCGCGCGATTGAATTCATCCGCAAGGAGCAGGAGCCGGACGGAAGCTGGTTCGGGCGCTGGGGCGTGAACTACATCTACGGCACGGCGCTGGTGCTGCGCGGCCTCGAAGCGATTGGCATGGATAACCACGAGCCTTGCATCCAGCAGGCAGCGGAGTGGCTGCGCATGGTGCAGAATCCGGATGGCGGCTGGGGCGAAACCTGCGGTTCTTACGACGATCCCAGCACCCGCGGCGTGGGCCCGAGCACGCCATCGCAGACCGCCTGGGCGATTCTGGGAATACTCGCAGTGGGCGATACGCGCAGCGATTCAGTGGCGCGCGGCATTGCCTACTTGTTGCGCACGCAGAAAGAAGATGGTTCCTGGGACGAGCCGTATTGCACAGGCACGGGATTTCCCGCGCGTGTTCTATTTGCAGTATCACCTCTACCGCGCAATACTTCCCGCTGCTCGCGCTGACGACGTATGCCAAGGTGATGGAGAAAGCGGAAAGCTAGTTCTCAGTTCCCAGTTCTCGGTTCTCAGTTTTGCTACCCAGGCACTGAGTCTCGAACTGAGAACCGAGAACTGAGAACTGAGAACTGCTCTGAAAGCTTTTGTCACAGGCGCAACCGGATTCCTCGGCTCTCATGTCGCCCGCGTTCTGGCCGAGCAGGGAGCCGACCTGCGGCTGCTGGTGCGCCCGACCAGCAATCTGAAGAATCTGGAAGGCTTGAAGTTCGGGACAACGAAGGCTGAGACGGCGACGGGCGATCTGCGCGATCCCGCGTCGCTCGAAAAAGCGATGGCGGGCTGCGAGGTTGTGTTTCACGTGGCCGCCGACTACCGGCTCTGGGTGCGGGATCCGGCGGAGATGTACCGCTCGAACGTGGAGGGCACGCGGGCGATTCTGGATGCGGCGCGCAAGAATGCCGTCCGCTGCGTGGTCTACACCTCGAGCGTCGCGACGATGGGATTCACCGGGAACGGCCATCCGGCGGACGAAGACTCTCCCGTTTCGCTGGCCGACATGATCGGCCACTACAAGCGCTCGAAGTTTATGGCCGAACAGGTGGCGCTCGAAGCGGGCCGCAGCGGAATGCGGGTGGTGACGGTGAATCCGACGACTCCGATCGGCGAGCAGGACGTGAAGCCGACTCCGACCGGACGAATCATCGTAGACTTTCTGAAGAGAAAGTTTCCCGCGTACGTGGAGACGGGATTGAACCTGGTGGATGTTCGCGAGTGCGCGCGCGGGCACGTGGCCGCGCTGGAAAAAGGCAAGAGCGGCGAGCGCTACATTCTGGGCGGCGAGAACCTGACGTTAAAGCAGATTCTCGACAAGCTGGGCGCGATTGCATGGCTTGCCGTCGCCGAAAGTGAAGCTGCCCTACTTTGTCGCCTACGCGGCGGGCGCGGTGGATGAGACGGTCTCCGGCCGCCTGCTGGGGCGCGAGCCGCGCGCGACGATCGAAACCGTGCGCATGGGAAAGAAAAAAATGTGGGCCAGCTCGGGCAAAGCAGAACGCGAGCTGGGATGGAAGACGATGCCCGCAGATGCGGCTTTGCGCCGTGCAGTAGAGTGGTTCCGGGCCAACGGCTATGCCTAAAGTCGCCATCGTGGCCGCGCTGGAGCGCGAAGTCAGCGGCCTGACCAAGAACTGGACCCGCGTCGAGCGTGAGCACGAAGGCCGCAGCTTTATTTTCTTCGAGCGCGACGAGATGGTTGTCGTCTGCGGCGGCATCGGCCTGGATCCGGCGCGTCGAGCCGCCGAAGCCGTGATCACGCTATATCGTCCCAACGTGCTGCAGTCGGTGGGCTTCGCCGGCGCGCTGGATGCGAGCCTGCATGTCGGCGATGTTTTCGCGCCAGCCGTGGTGATCGATGCCCGCGACGGCAGCCGCACCGAGATCGAAGGCAAACAGACAAGGGACGCTGGTGAGCTTCATGGCAGTAGCCGGAATCGATCAGAAGGCGAACCTGGCGCAGGCCTACGGCGCGCACGCCGTCGACATGGAAGCGTCCGCCGTAGCTGCGGCGGCCCGCGTCCACGGAATTCAGTTCGGCGCAATCAAAGTGATCTCTGATGAGTACAACTTTGAAATGCCTGAGACGGCGCGCTTCATCGACTCGCAGGGCCGGTTCAGAACAGCCGGCTTTGCGTTATTCGCCGCATTACGCCCCTGGCTGTGGCCGCGCGTTGCCCAATTAGCCCGCAACAGCCGCAAAGCAGCAAGAGCGCTGGGCGAGCATCTGGAGCATTTCCGAGCAGGAACTGCGCCAACCATCCGGAGAGATTACGACGCCCCGCCGCCAGCCCATCCCGAAGCGCATGCCACAGTTACAAGCGGGTCGCGCACTGGAGGGCACGAATGAGAGAGCGCATGAGATTACGCAACGAGAGATTACGCAAGAACCCGGCTGCTGTTCCAGTCATCCTATATGCTGCGACGCGCCTGTCCGCGCAGTCGCCGCCCCCTACCGTGTACGCGGAAAGCTTTCGCCAGGGCATCACCCACGTCGTAGAGGAGAGCTTTGAGGCCAAGCTCACGCCGCAGGATGCGGTTTACCGCGAGCGCATCAAAGATTCGCGGGGCGCCGACCGGTATGCGTTCTCGATTGTTCCGCGCATACCCGAGGGCGACACCAAGATCACATCCTGGCAAGTGAAATTGGCGGACCTGCGTCATACTATTTACGACAACGTGCTGCTGGCTTCGATGAATCCCTCCGACGATCCGAAGCACGATCCGAAGAATTCTTTCTGGAGACTGGATCCTTCGAGCAATGCGGCCGTTCCCGCGGACGCCAGGCGAATCATCAAAGTGGAGAGTTTTTATGTGGTGCTGCAGGTGACGGCGTATCACTTCACCCCGCTGGATTCGCCGTATCTGGATTCCATGACGGTGTCAGTGGAGTTCCGCAATACCGACCCGAGGCAGGCCGGGCCTCCCGCAAAATAGCGCCAGTTGAAGCGACTGATAAACGAAGCTGCGAGCTGAGTTCATCTAACAGCCGATGGGGATTGCCGGACAACTCGCAGTCGAACACCGCAGCCAGTCGATTCCCGCGACCATGCTCGCCGCGGTTTACCGCGGCGTGAACGACGTCCGCCTGGAGACTGTTCCCGTGCCCGCGATCGCCGCCGGAGAGTTGCTGGTCCGCGTGCACACCTGCGGGGTTTGCGGCACCGACCTGAAGAAGATTGCCTCCGGATCGCATTCCGCGCCCCGCATCTTCGGCCACGAAACCTCCGGCGTAGTGGCGGCCGTAGGCGCGGGTGTAACCAAGTTCGAGCCCGGAGATCGCGTCGTAGTCTTTCATCACATCCCCTGCCGCGATTGTTACTACTGTCGCCACAAGACCTTCGCCCAATGCCCCACCTACAAAAAGGTCGGATGCACCGCCGGCTTCGAGCCCTCCGGCGGAGGCTTCGCCGAATACGTCCGCGTCATGGATTGGATCGTCGAGCAGGGCACGGTGAAGATCCCGCAAGGCGTCTCGTTTGAGCAGGCCTGTTTCGTCGAGCCGGTAAATACCTGCATGAAGGGGATCGAGGCCCTGCGCCTGCAACCCGGCGAGACCGTGCTGGCCATCGGGCAGGGCCCCATCGGCATCATATTGAGTGTGCTGGCACGAAGGGCAGGGGCCACGGTTATTACTTCCGATTTGTATCCCGAGAGGCTTAGAATAACTAAAAGCCTTGGATTCGAACATGCGGTCGACGCATCGCAGCAGGACGCGGTTCGCTATGTGCGGGAGCAGACCGAAGGACGTGGCGCCGACGCTGTAATCTTAGCGGTGGGCAGCAACGCCTTGATCCGTCCCGCCATGGATGCGGCCCGCCCCGGCGGCAGGGTGTTGTTGTTTGCGCAGACCCAGCGCGGCGAGGTGGTCGTGGATCCCGCGGCGATTTGCGTGGACGAGAAAACGCTGGTCGGGTCTTATAGCGCGTCTGTGGATTTGCAGGAAGAGTCAGTTCGTTTTGTGATGGACCGGGAACGAATAGGGATTGGACCTGGAACAGCTGATTAGCCACCGGTTCCCGCTGCAGGAGAGTGCGCGGGCCTTGGAACTCGCGGCTCATCCGCAGCCTGCGTCGATGAAAGTAGTGATTCAGCCCGGGATGGCCTGGGTGTGAAATAGGCAATTAAGCAAGGAAGCAATCAGTGAATGGAAAAATGACGGCTGCCGTCCTGTACGGCAAAGAAGACATCAAGATTGAACGAGTGCCCATCCCCCGCGTGGAAAAAGGCGAGGTCCTGGTCAAAGTGCAGGTGGCGCTCACCTGCGGCACCGACCTCAAGGTTTATCAGCGCGGCTACCACGCCCGCATGATCGTTCCTCCCGCGCTCTTCGGCCACGAACTCGCCGGAGTCATCGAGGAAGTCGGCGAGGGCGTGCACAGCTTCAAGAAAGGCATGCGCGTGGTGGCGCTGAACTCCGCGCCCTGCCAGATGTGTTTCTATTGCTCCAAGCACCAGGAAAATCTCTGCGAAGATCTGCTCTTCAACAACGGCGCCTATGCGGAATACATCCGCGTGCCCCGCCGCATCGTCGAAGCGAATATGCTGGTCATCCCGCCCGGCGTGAGTTTCGAAGACGCCGCCATGACCGAGCCTCTGGCCTGCGTGCTGCGCGGCCTGCACGAAACCGGCGTCGAGATCGGCGACACCGTCACCATCATCGGCGGCGGCCCCATCGGATTAATGTTTGTCCAGGTGGCGCGAGCCATCGGTTGCAACGTAATCTCAGTGGTCAAGCGCGACGAGCAAGTTGTAGCCGCCAAACAAATGGGCGCGCATGAAATTGTGCAGACCACCAAAGTGCCGAACGTAATCGAGGCCGTGCGCGCGCTTACCCCGCAGAAGCGTGGCTGCGACGTGGTGATCGAAGCCGTAGGCCGTCCCGAAGCCTGGGAGTGGACCGTCGAGATGGTCCGCAAAGGCGGCACCGTGAATTTCTTTGGCGGATGCTCCAGCGGATCGAAGGTGCAACTCGATACCAACCGCCTGCACTACGGCGAAATCACGCTGAAGGCCACGTTCCATCACACGCCCGAAACCGTGCGCCGCGCCTTCGGCCTGATCGCGGCCAAAAAAATCCGTCCCACCGATTACATTACCGGCGAAGCCCCGCTTTCGAGCCTGCAAAAGGTCCTTCGCCACATGCTGAACCGCGGGGGCGACATCAAGACCGCCATAATTCCCGGCCACTGATTGACGACGTGCGAGACCGGCATGAAAAAGGCCTGTCATCCTGAGCGAAGGTTGTGCTCCGCGAAGCGAAGGACACCGCAGCGAAGGATCTCATGTACTGGCAGCGCCTCCGGCGACGCAGGGAATTCTCACGATGCTCAGGTCTTGCTCGCCACCGAGGGATGCTCGCTTAACATGCGAGCCCGATTGCCAGCGAATACTCGACGCCCTGCTCCCGCAACTTCTCGCAGCCGGCTGGAGCCGCCTGCCTGCGGCATACGCGATCCCCCAGTCCGCCCCGTCGCTCGAAGAAGCGCAAGAATACTGCCGCCGCCTCGCCCGCACCCACTACGAAAATTTCTCCGTAGCCACGTGGTTCCTACCCAAAAAACTTCGCCAGGATTTCCTCAACGTCTACGCCTACTGCCGTATCTCCGACGATCTAGGCGACGAAGTCGGAGACCCCACAGCAGCGCTGGCCCTGCTCGACCAGTGGCAAGCAGAACTCGACGCATGCTACGCAGGCAACCCGCGCCACCCGGTGTTCGTGGCTCTGAAGGAAACAATAAAGAAGTTCGAAATCCCGAAACACGAGTTTTCCGATCTGCTGATCGCTTTCCGTCAGGACCAAACCGTCACCCGCTTCGAAACCTTCGAAGACGTCCTCGCCTACTGCCGCTATTCGGCGAATCCCGTCGGCCACCTCGTGCTCTACCTGTGCGGCTATCACGATGCCGAACGCGAGCAGCTTTCCGATTACACCTGCACCGCATTGCAGTTGGCAAATTTCTGGCAGGATGTGAGCGTCGACTACGCCAAGGGACGAATCTATTTGCCGCTCGAAGACCTGCGCCATTATTCCGTGACCGAGGCAGACATCCAGCAAATCCGCAACACACCCGCGTTCCGCGAGATGATGAAGTTTGAAGTCGAGCGCGCGCGCGAATGGTTCGAGCGCGGCCTGCCGCTCGTAAGCAAAGTAGACAAAGAGTTGGCGGTTGATCTCGAACTCTTCACCCGCGGCGGCCAGGAAATTCTAAACGCCATCGAGCGTCAGGACTTTGCCGTACTCGGCTGCCGTCCCGTAATTTCGAAGCCGCGCAAACTAGCGCTGGTGGCCCGGGCCGCGCTGGGGAAGGTCCTGGGGAAATCGCGATGAGTGCAGGAACGCAGCCCGTGCTGATCCCGTGGACTCCCGCTCCAGCGCAGCTCACCATGGCATATTCGGTGTGCCGCGGGATCACGCGCAGCAACGCAAAGAATTTCTATTACGCGTTTCTCGTGCTACCCAAGCACAAGCGCCAGGCGCTCTGCGCCGTCTATGCCTTCATGCGGCGCTGCGACGACATTGCCGACGACCCTACCCTGAGCCTTGCGGAGCGCCGCTTCAAGCTGGATACGTGGCTCGATGCGCTGCACCGCGCGCAACAAGGCGAGCCCAGCGACGATCCCATCCTGCTGGCGCTCACCGACGCGCAGCGACGATACATCATCCCCGCGGGGCTGCTCGACGAACTGGCAATGGGCACGGCCATGGACGTGGAAGCCGGAACTCAGGAAGCAGAAACTCGGAGCGAAGCAGTGCCTGCCTCCGCAACCCCTGCCTCCGGAACCCCAAGTCTGACCGTCCAGTACAAGACGTTCGACGATCTGAAAGGATATTGCTACCGTGTAGCTTCAGTAGTGGGCCTCGTTTGCATTCACATCTTCGGATATCGCGACCCCGCAGCCGAGTCGCTCGCCGAGCAGTGCGGCCTGGCCTTCCAGCTCACCAACATTATTCGCGATGTGAAAGAAGACGCCGCCATGGGCCGCGTCTATTTGCCGGAAGAAGATCTCGCGAAGTTCGGACTGTCGGCCGCCGACCTGCTCTCTACGCCAGATGCAGCCCGCGTCCGCCCGCTGCTCGAGCTCGAAGCCGCACGTGCCCGCGAGTTCTACCAGGCCGGCGACCAACTCATCCCCTATATTTCGGAAGACAGCCAGCCCGCTCTCTGGGTGCTGGTAAACATCTACCGCAAGCTTTTGGAAAAAATCGCCGCCCGCCAATACGACGTATTCAGCGGCAAGGTAACCCTGACGGTCAGCGAGAAACTACGCGTCCTGGGGAAAGGCTTCCTCCAGCGCATCACCTGATCTGCTCGTCGTTCCGAACATCAGGGCTATGTTTTGTCATTCGGAACAAAGTTATTGTTTTGTCGTTCCGAATCGGGCCGAAGGCCCGTTGAGGAACCTGCTGTCGCTTGCGGTGGCAATGGTTCGATCCAGAATCTGTAACACCGATGACCCAGAACTCCCCCCAACCCACAGTAGCCATAGCCGGAGGCGGCCTGGCCGGCCTGGCAGCAGCCTGCGCGCTATCAGACTCCGGCTTCCGCGTAACCCTATTCGAACGCCGCCCCTACCTAGGCGGACGAGCCTCCTCCTACGAACATCCCGGCACTGGTGAGGTGGTCGATAACTGCCAGCACGTTCTCTTCCGCGTCTGCACCAACCTGGTTAAGTTCTACGAACGAATCGGCGTAGAAGACAAAATCCGCTGGTACGACGAGATGACTTTCATCGAGCCCGGCGGCCGCGCCAGCGTAATGCGAGCCTCTCCGCTGCCCGCGCCCCTGCACACCGCGCCGAGTTTCCTGCGCTTTCCGTTTCTCTCAGCAAAAGACAAGCTGGCAATTTCGCGAGCCATCGCCGCGCTAACGCTGACGAATCAACCAGACACGGGTCAATCGTTTCTCGACTGGTGCCACCAGCACAACCAAACCGAGAATGCCATTCAACGTTTCTGGAAGCCGATCCTGGTAAGTGCCTTAAGTGAAGATCTGGCCCTGATCTCCATTTCCTACGCGGCCCAGGTCGTCCGTGAATCGATGAAATCTCCTGCAGCCCGGCACATGGGCGTCCCAAGCATTCCCCTGACCGACCTCTACAATCGCGCCGGAGACTACATCCGCAATCGCGGCGGCCAGATTAAATTCCGCAACGCGCTAGAAACTTTTTCCCCCGACCTATCTCAGGTAAAAGTTCGAACCAGCGAAACCGAGGAGCTTTTCGACTATCTCGTTCTAGCCCTCCCTTTCGAGAGCCTCGACCGCGTGCTCCCGCAAACTCCGGATTCAACTCCCCTGCGCGAAAATCTGACCCACTTCGAATCCTCACCCATCACGGGCATTCACCTCTGGTTCGACCGCCAGATCAGCGACCTCGATCACACCGTTCTTCTAGATCGAACCATTCAATGGATGTTCCACAAGTCGCGCCTGCTAGCTACACGTGCCGCCTCTGGGGAGGCCTCGGGTAGCTACATCGAACTGGTCGTAAGCGCCTCGAAGAGCCTCATCGAAAAATCCCGCACCGAAATTATCGACCTGGCTCTAAAAGAAGTCCGCGAATTCTTCCCCGCTGCGCGCGCAGCGAACCTGGTCAAGTCCACCGTGATCAAAGAGGTCCACGCCACCTACTCTCCGCGTCCAGGGATTGACGCCCACCGTCCCCCGCAGGTCACAGCGTGGCCTCGCGTTTTCCTGGCCGGCGATTGGACCGCCACCGGCTGGCCCGCAACCATGGAAGGCGCAGTCCGCAGCGGATATCTCGCCGCCCAAGCCCTGACCCGCGTCGCAGGCAAAAAAGACTCCCACTTCCTCGCCCCCGACCTCCCTGCCACCGGCCTGATGCGCCTCTTTAGATAGAACTTGGTTGGCTGCCGACATACGGGGATTGTAATCCGCAAAAAGCGGGGGCTGTAGTCGTTGGCACAGACCGATCCACAAAATTCGCCTCAACCACAACAGCGCTGAAGCGGCATGAATCACAAGGTGCCGTGCCCCGGATTACAGACAAAGCCATGCCTCCAATGGAAACATACAATCTGGGCGACTAACGGCACCCCGCCGCGCTCCCCATGGAGGTATCCCATGCGCCCAACTCTGATTCTTGCCGCGCTGTTATTGTTCCCCGTAGTTTGCACAGCTCAAAGCCAAAAGGCTTCAGCCGCTGATCGCGAAGGGCAGGCGCGCATGCCCATCGAGGGATCGAATATTTTTCAGTACCGCTGCGCCACCTGTCATGGAGCCGACGGGCGCGGCCATGGACCACAGTCCGCTGCCCTAAAGCACGCGGTCCCGAACCTGACCCTCATCGCGCGAAGAAATGGCGGGAAGTTCCCTTATCAGCAAGTGAAGGACGTCATCGAAGGAAAACGACAAAGCCCGCTCGCCTACGGCTATCGTCAGATGCCGATCTACGGACCGATCTTCCACCAGATAGAAGCAGATCAAGATTGGGGAGAAGTAAGATTGGACGCGATCATCAAACAGGTAGAGTCAATTCAGCAGAAGTAAGCAGCGTCTGTCATCCGAAACAAGAGGTTGCCGAGAGAACCTGAGCGAAGCCGAAGGGTCGCGTTTCTTGCGACCCAACAATCGCGTGTTTGGCTCGCTTCCCTACATCTTGCCGATGTGTTCTTCAATCTTAGAGACAAACGCCGGCGTGTGGCTCTTCATCAAGTGTTCAATGCTGGGCGCAAACTCGTGCCATAGGTTCATCCCCGCATCGTTTCCCACGTTCGAACCAAAATCGCTAAACGGATCGCCAAGATGCCGCCTCCAATAAGGAGTCGATGCCGTATCCTTCGCCACCGCACTCAGCGTTCGCAGCAAATACGACGTGTTCAACCTGCCCTTTCCAGACGCATCCCGCACCACCACCGTTCGCGAAGCCGCATACTTGGCCCGGCCCATCAAGCTTCCGCCATTCACTGCGCGGTAACCCTGCCGCTGCCATGCCGGAGACAAGTACTTGCGAAAAATAGCCTCCGGATCTTTCTGCCGAAAAGCCCTTCCATCAGAAGAAAGGACGAACTCACCGTCGCGCACCATCTCCGGCGAATGGCTCATCGCGCCCAATGCAAAGGCCGAGCGCTCCTCCGCGACGAACCCGTCAAATTTCTGTGCCTGATTTCCAACCTGCGCCGAAGGCGCATCCGGAAGGGATCGACGTACATCCTGGCCTACAGCCCCGCAAGCAGCCAGCACCATAAAACCAACAACGACGGCTGCAATGCGCTTCACCATACCCCAGTCCTACCAGCGCCAGGCGTCCACTCAACCTGACGAATCGCCAACAAACCTAACTGAAACGTAGCACTCCGAGTGCCATAGTTCTGAGCAAGAATGCTCATCTTGTCAGACGCTAGGTTAGTTGCAAAAACACACGCTTCGGTTGTGAGCCAAACCAGGCTCCAGCCGCCGGTTTTCAGATCACGCGCAAGTACCCGAGTTTTGTGTAGGAGTTATGGCCCGGCAAAGGTTCTAATTCCGAGCCGGACCGAAAGCCTGATCTGGTCATCCCGAGCCGGGCGGAAAGCCCAGTGCGGAACCTGATGTTCTTGCGCCCAAGCATTAGCGGGATTTAGCCCGAGCCACCCGCGCCTGATAGTGAAAACTATTGAACCTTAATATGTAAAATCTTTCATCAACAAGCGAGCTTCTGAAGCCGAGCCCAGCTGCCAAAGCGGCGCGGTTCGGAACCTGTGCGCCCGCCTTCACTCCCAGTGAAGGCGGCGTTTCTTTTTGCGCTTTTTGGTTCGCGCTTTCCACGACTATGGATTCATCGCAGCAAGGCTGAAGCGGCCCACAGGATGGGCGCTTGGCCATGAAGGTCTCCTGTGTTGCGGGCTCGCGTTAGATAGTAATTGAGATCATTTTTCTTGCCAGTACCTTCGCAGACATTGCGGATGTCCCCGTTCGGCTCGAGATACGGAATGAGAGCGAGCCACCCCTTGCGGGCTGCAGGTGCGTAGGTCTTCTTATCGAGCCAGCCATTCTTCACTCCGGTGATCATGGCAAAAGTGAATATCCCGGTGGACGACGTTTCAGGCCAGGCTTCGGGATGATCCAGCAACTGCCGCCACATGCCATCTTTTGTCTGATATTTCAGCAACTGTGCCATCATCCTGCGGTAGCTCTCCAGGATGCGAGCGCGCCGGGGATGACTCGCCGGCAGAGAGCGCAGCAGTTCCGTCATCCCAGCGGCAACCCAGCCATTGCCGCGTCCCCAGAAAAATGGCGCATCGGGGGCGTGATAGAAGAGACCGTTCGGCTGCTGCAACTTGTCCAGGTATGCGGACATTTCCAGCGCCGCGCGATCGAGATACTTCTGGTCGCCGGTCGCGCGATACGCCTCCACCTGAACCAACGTGATCATGTACATGTCGTCGATCCAATAACGGGTTTGGCCGCTCAGTCCGTCGGCCGTGGGCACAGCCCACTGCTTATCGGCGGGATCCCTGCCGAGATCGAGATACCTCTGCTGCCGGGTTTCAATGTAAAGTTCGAGCGGAACCGCGCCGAAGACGGTCAAATCCACATGCTTCGGCACTGGAACGAGTTTGGAATCCGTATCCAGGAGTGGATCAAAACGCTGACTCAGTAGGGAGCTGAGATCTTTGTTGCCACTCAATTGCGCAAAGGTTAACGCTCCGTACCAGGTCACAGATTCCGGGTAGTTGATGTAAGGTTGCTTGGCCTCTCCAGTCGAGAGACTATGAGGCGATGAGGCAAACCGTGTGGCGACACGCTCGCCGATTTCTTTCGGCGAACTTCCAGTCGGCCACTTACTGAATTCCTTCTGCGCCCTTACAGGCAGGGATACCGACAGCGCTGCGATCAGTGCGAAGACTGGAGAAAATCTGAATGTCATACTGCCGTGCCGTTTGCCGCTTTTGCCGTGAAGTATTTTCTAGGCTGGCAATGACATCGTCTTCACCCCGCCAGCAACGCCACTCCCGCCGCCACCAGAGAAGCAGCAATCCACCGCCGCCGGTCCACCCTCTCATGCAAAAAAATCTTCGCGGCCACGGCGTTGCCAATAAAAGTAAGTGAAGCAGCCGCAGGAGCCACCAGGCTAACGTCTCCCCAGGAAAGCGCAAACAGCAGGCTGAAGAAGGCCACAGCCATAGCCGTAACCCCAAACAAAAAGTTGGGATTCCCCAGCGTGCGTCCGATCACAACGCCCAGCCCAGCCCGCCGCCACAAAGCCCCGACGTCCCCAACCTGTTTCATGGCGCGAGCCAACAACACGTCGCCGACGACCGAGGCGAAGACGATGGCGAGAATCGCACTCCAAGTGTAGACGGTTCTCATAGTTTGCCTGAAGCTCCGACTTGGGGTGCCCCATTTCTCGCGTCTTTTGCGAGAAGTGGGGCTTTAGCTGCATCCGCCATAACGAGGCCTTCGTCCGCAGACTCGCCGGGTTCAGCGTGGGAAAGACGTTGAGGATGCTCCGTCAACTCCGGCCCGCCAGCTACAAATCCCACGCCGCTGGTAATCAACACAATCCCCAGCCAGCGCAGCGGGCTGATGTGCTCGTGCAGTACGAACCTCGCCACCAAAGCCAGCAGCACGTAGCCGAGAGCGGTTGCCGGCATCACATAGGTCAGATCGGCCCACGAAAGCGCAGTCGTGTAGGTGGCGAAAAACGCCAGCAGAAAAAGAATCCCGAGGGCAACCCAGGGATTGGTCACAGCGAAGATCACACCCTGCAGATGATGGATGGAGATGGTGCCGACTTGCTTCATCCCATGCGAGAGCATGGAGTCCCCGGCCACGGCAAACACCGTAACTCCGGCCAGCACAAAATACTTGCGAAAGTTCACAGGAAGTTTAGTAGCGGTACAACTGGCTTGTCATCCTGAAGCGCCGGCTTTTCGGCGCTGAAGGATCTGGGCGAGCCGCGCGATGCGCTGCGTTCTTTGCGGCGCAATACTCGCGCGTTTGGCTCGCATCCTTATCACGCCTTGGCTAGTTCCGCCGCCTCGTCGCTATGCTGCTTCACCAGCTTGTTGCGCTGTGAGCGCAGCTTCAGGAAGGTCTTCGCTTCCTTGTAAAGCCGCTTGCGGTCGTTGCTGTCAAAGGCAGCCTTCTTCAGAATCCGGAATACCGCCTTCGGCCTGAAATAATATTCATCGTAAAAACGGTGCACTGCGGAAAGAATGTCGTCGGCAGGCAATCCCGGATACTGGATGTGCGCCAGTTGGTGCCCGCCTTCATCCACCATCTTGTTGTCGCCGACCATGAAGCCGTTCTTCACCGCATAGTCGTAAAGCTCCGTGCCGGGATAAGCGTGGGCGACGGACACCTGAATGGTTTCCACATCCAGCTCCTTGGCGAAAGCGATGGTGTTGTTAATGGTCTCGTGGGTTTCACCCGGCAATCCCATGATGAAGTCGCCGTGCACCACCAGGCCCAGCTTATGGCAGTCTTTGGTGAACTGGCGCGCCCGCTCAATGGTTGCGCCCTTCTTGATGTTCTTCAGAATCTGCTGATCACCCGATTCATAGCCCACAATAAGCAGCCGGCAACCGGCTTCCTTCATCGCCTTCAAGGTCTCGAAATCGGTAGTGACCCGCGAAGTGCAGGACCAGGTCAGCCCCAACGGCTTCAGCTTGGCGCAAAGCTCAATAGTGCGCGCCTTCTGGATGTTGAAGGTGTCGTCGTCGAAAAAGAATTCCTTCACTTCCGGCCAGTACTGCTTGACCTTCGACATTTCCGCCACAACATCGTCCGTAGACCGCTTGCGCCACGGATGTCCGCTCAAAGTCTGCGGCCACAAACAGAACGTGCACTGCGCCGGACAGCCCCGCGTGGTGTAGAGAGAAACGTAGGGGTTGAGTAAGAAAGGCACGTTGTAACGAGTAACGTCCAGATCGCGCTTATAGACGTCGGTAACGTGAGGCAAAGCATCCAGATCCTGAATCTGCGGCGCATCCGCATTGTGCACAACTTTGCCATCTTTCAAATACGAAATGCCAAGAATCTCCTCCAGAGGCTTGCCTTTGGCGTAGTCGACCACAGCGTAGTCAAACTCCTTGCGGGCAACAAAATCAATCGAAGGACAATCCCGCAAAGACTTCTCCGGCAGCACGCTGACATGCGGCCCCACAAAAGCAATCTTGATCCCAGGATTAGCCGCCTTAATAGCCTTGGCCAGCCCAATATCGCCAGGAAAGCCCGGAGTCGAAGTAAACAAAACCAGAAACTCGTAGTCCTTGGCAATCTCAATAGTCTGTTCAGCCGAAACGTAATGAGGAGGCGCATCCAAAAGCCGCGCGCCCTCCAGCATCCCTGCCGGATAAGCCAGCCACACCGGGTACCAATAACTCTCGATCTCGCGGGTGGCGGGCCAACGGGAACCGGCGCCGCCGTCGAAGTTTTCGAAGGACGGGGGGTTTAAGAACAATGTTTTTAGGGGCATATGAGTATCCCTTATTTTAGCATCCGGGGCGGGGGATGCGGTGAAAAAGCAGTGTTTATGCAGGTTCGTCGGCCTGCGCTGGACGGCCCCTATTTCGTGAGTTACTTCGTTCCGAGCGCCCAGCTTTCGAGGCCGCCGGTGGCGCGGAGCAGGGCTACCTGGGTGCGTTCTAGTTCGAAGGTTACGTCCTGGAGTGCGATCAGGCGTTCGCTGGCCTGGGTTTGGGCGTTGTCCAGGTCGTGGAGGTTGGCGGTGGAGGATTCCATGCGGGTGCGGACAGCTTCGATATTTTTCTGCGCGATCTCATACTCGAGTTCGGCCACGTCGCGGGCCGCCTGCATCTGGGTGACGGAACGCTGGAGGCGCAGGGTTTCTTCCGAGACCTGGTTGCGTGCGGCTTCGGCCTGCTTGGTGGCTTTGAAGGCTTCAGACTCGGCTTCTTTAACCCGCTCGTGCTGGGCATAGTTCAAAAAAGGCAGGTGGATGGCGATTCCGACGGTGGCGTTGTTGGGCTGAAAGCTACCGGGCTGATAATAGTGATCGTAATTGTTGTATGTGGCCAGGTTGGCGTATTGGGCGGCGAAGTCTATGCTGGGCCACAGGGACCTGTGCTCGCCTTTTACCCGCAGGTATTGCGCGCGGGCGTGTTCGACGGCGGCCTGCACGGTCGGGTTCGCGTCCGCGGTTTTGATGAGGGAATCTTCTTCCGGCTTAGGCGCGGGCAGAGGCGGCAGCGAGTCAGAATCTATTTCGACTGCGGCGGTGGGCAACCCTGTGAGCTTGGAGAGATGCTCGCGGAGAACCTCGGCTGCGCCGACGGCTTCGGCGAGGCGCAAACGGACGCGAGCCACCGACAATTGAGCCCTGGTGCTGTCCATTTCGCTGTCGATCCCTTCTTTGACGCGCTGGGCTACGGCTGCTGCGGCTTGCTCGGCGGCAGTTTGGGCCTCCCGCAGGCGGCTCAAACGCAGCTCCCATTTAGCCAATTCGGCATAGCTCAAGACAGTGTCCTGGATGATCTGGTTGCGCTGGTCTTTAATGTGGAAGTTGCTGACTGCGACGTCGGACTGGGCGGCGCGAATGAAATCCTTCAACGCAGGATTGATGAGCGCGGATTGTGCAGTTACGTTGAAGAGCGAGGGAGCGGCGCCTTCGAGGCTGAGGGGGAAACCATCGGACCAGCCAATTCCGGCTCCCGCGGTGAGTTGGGGAATATAGCTGTTGCGCAGTTCGCGGTAGCTGGCGGAGGCGTGCTGTTCGTCGGCGGCCGCGATGCTGATGCCGGTGGCATGTTTCAGCGCGAGTTCGACGGCGCGGTGGAGCGACACCGGCTCGGCCAGCAGGGAAGCGGGCGGGAACAGAAGCACCGCCAATAGGAGCCTATGAAGGCGCGCGCCAGACTTTGTTTTCATTATTTTCACCTTTGGGACATCTGGGAAGATTCTACGGAGAATCTGATGCGAGAGAAATGATAAGGATGGGTCGGAGTGAGCATTAGCCCACCTCAGGGGCTAGGCCCGGAGTCTTTTTCGGCTCGGGGCGGCACGACTGAGGTCGTGCCCTTCCCGGTCAACGTCAAGGTCAAAGTCAAAGGCGACGGACAGGAGTGTCCGTCCCACACCTGCCGGAGCACTGCACGAGGTCAGTCTTCGAAGGCTACGCCTCCGAAAATTGGGCGGCCGGCAAGGGAGGTGTAGAAGCCGTAGGAGGCCATTGCGGCCATCAGCAGAATTCCGGTCAGACTGATGCCCGCATACCACGCAGAGCCCTGCGTCGTCAGGGGCAGGCCGAGGAAACAGAATTGGAAAACGGCGGACGCCACCAGTGCCAGCATGCCGAGGCGGATCAGCAGAAACACGCTGAGACTATTCAGAATTAGTCCGATCACCAGGGAACTGACGGCGGTCGGGCCGCCCCCGAACAACTGCGGTGCGTTCAGAAAGACCGTGAAGAAAAGAACGAATGCGACCGCGGCCGCCCACTCCTTGCGCAGCAAGACCCGGAAAAGGAACAAGACAAACAGAAAGGAAAAGGAGAAAAAAAGCGCAGCGGTCAAGTTGTTCGACATTCCGGCAATGAGTACACGTGCGCCAAGCAGCGACCAGAGTGGACCCGTGGTCATGGGCGCTGGAAGATCACCGAGCCAGGAGCGGACAAACCACCTCAGTTGCAGCAGCGCAGTCACTATAGTCCCCCAAAGGCAGCCGGCGAGCACGTCGCGTCCCACCAACGGATCGCTGAAACTGCCCGCCAGCAAACGGCTCCAGGAGACCAGCGTGGCGGGCCAGCGGCGTCGCACATAGGGCTCGAGGGCAATATAGAGAACCCAGACGAAAGCGGACAAGAATACTCCCCAGACCAGGAACTCAACGAAAAGCTAAAGTTCATCGGAGTTGGGGACGTGATGCGTGCCCAGAAACGCCGCGCCGGCCCAGGCCAAGATAACAAAGATCGCGAGACGAGAAGCTCCGCGGCGATCGCCGCGGCCCAGGCGCAGGTTTCGTACGGCGAGCACTGCGCCGACCACCAGCATGGAAAGCAACAAAACAGTGAAAAGCACCAGGAGCACCCGTTCGCCGACGGTCGCTTGGTAGGGCTGCATGCGGCCGGGAGTGGTCCAGGGGCCAATCAGCTCGAAGTAAACGGGTTTGCCCCGGTAGGCAGCGGCCTCAATCCGCATCGGGACATCGGGTCGCTCCCGCAGCGATCCGGTCCACGCTGCCCGGGCATCGCAATAAACCGGAGGGGTCCAGAGGGGCTGCGTTGACGACCACTTGATGGGATCGAGCCCGGCGGCAGCAAACAGCGTCTTCCAGTCCAGCGGCGACGCGGTGCCTTCCGGTTTTTCGACTTGCGGAGGGATGGCGACGAAGTGCGTCAGGCGACCGAGGGGATTGAGTTCGACCAGGGTCATCCCCGACTTATCGAGCGGTGGGTCGTCGGACCATATGACTCCGAATGAGGGTGCATCCGAAAACACGTTCCAACTCGCAAGCGGCCGCGGGCTGCCGCGGTACCAAAAGACGACGGCCCCGGTCTCCAGGTGGTCCCAGCGCGTTTTCGAGTTGTCGTGTTTCCTGATATAGCGGAGAAAGCCTGAGCCCTCATAGAACCCGATCGCGGTATCCACTGGCGTTTCGGAATAGCCGGCACTCTGCACGATATCGCGCGCGCGCTCGGCAAGGGCCTCCGGAGGCTTTTCGAACGGAACGCGCCGGTACAGCATGGATCGGCCACTGATTAGAATCACAGCGGCGACTGACACAATGAGCGCTGCCATCAAAGCCCAAGCCACAACGGGGTGCAGGCCTTCCGTTTCTCCCGAGGCGGCGACCATCTCGGGCGACGGCGTTTCCCCGGCCGCGAGGGCTGCAGCGAGCGGATCGCCTCCGGGAAATGCGGCTGCTACCTGACGCACTGAGGACGGGCGCTGGGCGGGATCTTTCTGCAGACAGCGCAGGATGGCTTTTTCTACAACGGGATCGATGTCCTTTACCACGGACGACGGCGTGCGGGGCGAGGATTCCAGATGCGCGCGTCGCCACTCGACTGGAGTGGTTGCCTGATAAGGAAGGCGTCCAGTGAACAGTTCATACAAAACGAGCCCCAGCGAGTAAATGTCGCTGCGCACGCTGGCTTCACCCTTTGCAATTTGTTCTGGAGCCATGTAGGCGGGCGTGCCCGCAGTCTCGCTGCGGACGAGGGCATCGTCGCTGCTGAGGGCGAGGCCGAAGTCGGTGATGCGCGCGCGGCCTCGTCCATCGAGCATGATGTTGGCGGGTTTCAGATCGCGATGGAGCAATCCGCAATCGTGGGCGGCTGCCAGGCCAGCGCAGATTTGGTGCGCGGTCTCGAGAGCTTTATCGCCGGGCAAGCGGCCGATGCGGCGCAGCAGAGACGCAAGATCCTCGCCGTCGATGTACTCCATGGTGAGGAAGTGCTCGCCGTTCACTTCGCCAATGTCGTAGACGCGACAAACATTGGGGTGCGAAACCTGACGGGCGTTGCGTACTTCCGCATGAAACCCGGCCAGGGCCGCGGCGTCTTTCTGGAGGGAGGCGGGAAGAAACTTCAGGGCTACGACATTGCCGAGTTTAAGATCCTCTGCGCGATAGACTTCTCCCATGCCACCGCGTCCCAGCAGCGCGACGATGCGGTATCGTTCGGCGAGAATTGTACCGGGAGAGAATCCGCCGGTTGGTTGCAAGTGTGAAATGCGGGGAGGTGGCGTGGCGACTCTATCCGGCTCCAGGGTGGGCGTGTCGAGAATGGCGATGGCACGGCCGCACGAAGCACAGAAACGGACGCTCTCGGGAGACACGGCCCCGCAGCCAGAGCAGTTGACCATCGGACGGATTGTATCGCAGGTTGTGCGCTGGTCGAGAAACGAGGAATTTAAGGCCGGTGCTGCCTAAATATACCTTGACAAGTATATGCCGTGTGGAGTATACAACGGGAATGGAATCTGTATTCGAAATCATTGCGGAGCCGAACCGCCGCGCGATATTGAGCCTGCTGGTGTCGTCGCAACAGTCGGTGGGAGAGATCGAGCGTCAGCTTCGCATGACGCAGCCGACCGTGTCCAAGCACCTGCGAGTGCTGCGCGAGGCGGGTTTCGTGGAATCCACGGTGGACGCACAGCGCCGTTTCTACCGGCTGAAACCTGAACCATTTCGGGAGGTGGATGCCTGGCTGGCTCAGTTCCGCCGGTTCTGGTCCGCTCATGTGGATGCTCTCGAACGCCACCTCGATCGGATGGATCGGGACCGCATGGATCGATCGAAGGCAACGAAAAGCACGCCAATGAAAACAAACCTTAGGGAGAAGACGACGCGGCCCAAACCGCGAGCGTGATAAAGGAGAAACAAAATGAAAATCAAAGTGACGAGCTTATACGTGGACGACCAGGACAAGGCCCTGCGCTTTTATACCGAGGTACTGGGTTTTGCCAAGAAGACCGATTTCAGTAACGGCCCATATCGCTGGCTGACCGTGACCCCAGCTGAGGAGCCGAACGGCATTGAGCTGCAGCTCGCGCTGAACAACAATTCCGCGGCCAAAACGTATCAGCAGGCGATCTTTGAACAAGGCCAGCCCGCGATCATGTTTTTCACCGACGACGTCAAGGGCGACTACGAGCGGATCAAGGCCCGCGGCGCCGAGTTCACGATGCCACCCACTGATGTGCCCGGCTCGACCATTGCGAAGCTGAATGACACCTGCGGCAACCTGATTCAGCTCACCCAGCTGGCACGCTGGTAGGAGAGACGTTCGGCAAGGAGAAGAAGATGAGCGACCTCCAGCAGTACACACCGGGTCCGGCGAGCGGAGCGCAGATACAGAAGGATGGAGAGAAGTGGACGCTCATACTCGTCCGAGAACTGCGCCACTCGCCGGAAAAAGTCTGGCAGGCGCTTACTGACCCGGCGCAGCTGCGCGAGTGGGCTCCCTTTGAGGCCGATGGGAGCCTGGGTACGGTTGGAAGCACGGTGAAGCTCACCACGGTGGCAGCCCCCACGCTGCACGTTACCGAAGCAAGAGTGAGGCGAGCCGACGCTCCCAAGGCGCTTGAGTACAACTGGGGTGACCACGATATGCGGTGGGAACTCGAAGCCCTGGGTGGAGGCACGCGCCTGACGCTGTGGACCAACATCGGTCACCGCTTCATCGCAATGGGTGCAGCCGGGTGGCACATTTGTTTCGATGTTCTGGATCACCTGCTCAGCGGAACTCCCCTCGGACGCATCGTCGGCCCCGAGGCGATGAAGTGCGGGTGGCAGCGACTGCACTCGGAGTATGCCAGGCAGTTCGGGATTGAAGTGCCTAAGTGGCCGCCTCAGGCCAGGCCAGAGTAAATGACCCGGTATTACCGATAAAAGGAGGATAAATTAATTATGACAGAAGCCACCAAGCGTTCGATTTTTCGCTGGGTTCACATCATCTGTGGCATTCCGATACTCGGCTACATTTATGATTCGCCTTCTGACACTCACAACTACGCCTTCAGTGTTAGGTATATCTTTCTTCCTGTACTGCTCCTTTCGGGGCTTTGGATGTGGAAAGGCCATGTGCTTCGACGACTATTTCGGAGCGATCGGCCTAACAATACGCTGCAGCGAACCGCATGAAGACAGAACAAGAATTCGAGGTATAACAATCCAATGAATCCATCGGAACGTATTGACCAGTTGATCGCAGAACTCACAGACTGGCGTGGCAAAACATTAGCCAGCATCCGCAAGAGCATCCTTGGGGCCGACCGGGAGATCATCGAGGAATGGAAGTGGATGGGAAGCCCAGTGTGGTCTCGCGACGGAATCATCGTGGTCGGCAACGCCCACAAGGATAAGGTGAAGCTTACCTTTGCTCAAGGGGCGCACCTCCCGGACCCTAACAAGCTTTTCAACGCGGGCCTCGGAGGCAACCGGTGGCGAGCGATCGATATTGTCGAGGGCGATAAGATCAATGAGCGTGCTCTAAAAGATCTCGTCCGCGCCGCCGTTGATTACAATCAGATCAAATTGAAGAGGAAAGCGCCTGCGAAAGTACATAAAAGTAAAAAGTGACGAAACTGCAGATGGATCGCAGAATCATGAACCAACCACTTAAGAGGAATACAAAGGAGTTGTCGCCCGAACAACGCAAAGAACTGCTGGGCGCATTGAAAGCCCGCTTTGAGAAGAACATGAACCGCCACAAAGGCCTTGCATGGGCTGACGCACAAGCCAAGCTGGAGGCTAATACTGAAGCACTGTGGTCACTGAATGAAATGGAAAGAACTGGCGGTGAACCGGACGTTGTTGGTCATGATAAGAAGACGGGCGAATACATTTTTCATGATTGTTCTGCGGAAAGTCCTAAAGACCGCAGAAGTCTTTGCTACGACCGTGAAGCGCTGGATTCAAGGAAAGAAAATAAACCAAAAGGCAACGCGATGGATATGGCAGCTGCCATGGGCATTGAGCTTTTGACCGAAGAACAATATCGAGGGTTGCAGAAACTGGGAGAGTTCGACACGAAAACGTCGAGCTGGGTGAAAACACCTTCTGGAGTCAGAGAACTTGGCGGCGCGCTCTTTTGTGATCGCCGCTTCGACACGGTTTTCCTCTATCACAACGGCGCCGAATCTTACTATGCCGCCAGGGGTTTCCGTGGGTGGGTAGGGGTTTAGCGAGTGGTGCAGAACTGGATCAGTTCAGGACGCCTTACCTACCAGGCGCTGGAATTCGGCGTCTTCGTGCAGGCAGGCCAGGTCGGGATCGCGCAGTGCCCACGCGATATTACTGTACCCCGCTTCTCGAGCACGTTTGAGTAGCGCCAAAGCGTTCGACTTTTGTCCTAAGATGCCGTAGGTGCAGGCGGCGTTGTAGAGAATGTTGGAGTCCTTGGGCCGCATGGTCACGGCCAACTCCAGTTCGCGCACCGCCAGGTCACCCGCTTGACGGCTGGCGTAGAGGTTGGCGAGGAAGATGCGTGCTCGTACATCTTCCGGGACCAGTTCGAGCTGTCGTTGGAGCACGTTGACCCACCGATCTTCGTGAGCGGCGGCCTCCCCCTTGCGTCCGACGGTGCGCAATGAATTCAGATAGGGCGGGAAGATATTGTAATCGTCGCCGTTGACGGCGACGGCGCGGTCAGCCAGATCAGCCGCCTTGCGGCTTTGCCCGGAAGCGAACAGCGCGCGGCCGAGCACGTCGTAGACACCTTCGCAGTCGGGCTTGCGCTCGATGGCTTCCTCGGCGTAGCGGATCGCTTCCTCGTACTTCCTTTCGGCGAAGGCGAGGCGAGCGTTAGCTACGAGCAATTCCGGCAGGTTGGGCTGCAGGGCCAAGCCGCGCTCGCAGGCTGCCAAGCCTTTCTCAATCCAGCGCAGATGCTGCTCGCGCCATTCGTGGTACTGGCCACAGGCGTTGGCGAGGCCGGCATAGGCGAGGGCGAAATCGGAATCGAGCTTGATGGCCTGTTCGAACATCTGGATGGCGAACTCCAGGCTGAGCTGGCGGGCGTAGCTGCGGCCGCGAAGGTAGAAATCGTAGGCTTGAAGATTCTCGGTGGGCTTGCTGGCAATAATCTTTTCTTCTTTCGGCGAAAGCGTGATGCGCAGCGCCTGGGCGATGCTGCGGGCGATCTCCTCCTGAATGGCGAACACGTCTTCCAGTTGGCGGTCGTAGCGCTCGGCCCAGACGGAATGGCGGGTCGAGGCTTCGACGAGCTGTACGGTAATACGGACACGGTTGCCGGCGCGGCGGATTGAGCCCTCGAGCACGTAGGCAGCGCCGAGCTGCTGGCTTACCTGTTGCGCGGTAACCGGCTTGTCGCGGAAGGCGAGCATCTCGGAGCGGGGAAAGATATCCAGTTGCGCGATTTTTGAAAGCTCGGTGACAATGTCTTCTGTGATGCCGTCGCGGAAGTATTCGTCCTCTTTGGCGCCGCTCTGGTTTTCGAAGTAGAGCACCGCGACCGATCTTTGCCGGTCCGGGACAGAGTGCGTCCCGGAAACCGACATGAGCTTCTCCGTGGGCCGGTCGGTGGCGGGGCGGCGGCCGCCGGATTCGATGTCTCGCTTGAGCCGCTTTAAGTCGGCGCGGAGTTCGGCAGCCGTCTGGCAGCGGAGGTCGGGATCCTTCTCGAGCGCCTTGCCGAGAATGTTTTCCATGGCGACGGGCAGGCGCGGGTTTAATTGCTTGGCGGGCGCCGGCATCGAACGCAGGATTCCGTCGAACAGGACCGCCGAGGTTGCGCCGGAGAATGGAACCGACCCGGTCGCCATCTCATAGAGGACGACCCCGAGCGAGAATAAATCGGAGCGCGCGTCCAGCTCCTCGCCCCGCGCCTGCTCCGGCGACATGTAGGCAATGGTGCCGATGGAGCTGCCCGGGCTGGTCAGTTGATCATTATCGAGCACATGGGTCTGCGTGGGCATGGTCGCGGTGCCCACAGATTCGGCGGCCGATTGAAGCGCGGGCGTCAGCTTGGCCAAACCGAAATCCAGAATTTTTGCCTGACCACGTTCGACCAGAAAAATATTCGCGGGCTTGATGTCGCGGTGCACGATTCCCTTGGAGTGCGCCGCATCAAGGCCGTTGGCGATCTGAATACCGATTTCCAAAAGTTCCGATACATCGATGGGCTTGCCGGCTATCCGGTGCTTGAGAGTCTGGCCCTCGAGCAGTTCCATGGCGATAAACGGGCGGCCTTCGAATTCTCCGACATCGTAAATTGTGCAGATGTTGGCGTGATTGAGCGCGGAGGCGGCGCGGGCCTCGCGGCGGAATCGTTCGATCGCCTGAGGAACCTGGGAAATGTCGTCGGGGAGAAATTTCAGCGCAACGCTGCGGCCGAGGCGCGTGTCTTTTGCTTTGTAGACCACGCCCATGCCTCCTCCACCAAGTTTTTCCAGAACGTCGTAATGGGACAGGGTGCGGCCGAGGATGGAGGAAGTGTCGAGCATTGGCTGGGACAGTTTAACCTAGCGAGTGCATCCTAGCAATCGGGGGGAAGCAGCTTCCCATCGGCTTTCCGCCCGATTCAGAATGACGGGGTTCTTCCTGGGCGAGCGCGCGCCGTCCTTTCATCGGGTGCATAAATGTTTGTGAGAAAATGTGGGCTCTGTCCGATCCTGATTTGCGGAGGGTAATTCCTGTCCACACCGATCGAAGATTACGCGATGATCGGCGACTGCCACACTGCCGCTCTGGTTTCTAAACAGGGTTCGGTCGACTGGCTTTGCCTTCCGCACTTTGACTCGCCCGCTTGCTTCGCGGCGCTGCTTGGGACCGCTGAACATGGGCATTGGTCGATCTCACCGGCGGAGCCGATCCGTTCCATCCGGCGGGGTTACCGGGACGGAAGTCTTATTCTCGAGACTACGTTTGAGACCGACAACGGATCGGCGACGCTAGTCGACTGCATGATTCCCCGCACGGGAGTGCCGGAGCTTTTGCGAGTGGTCGTGGGCATACGAGGGCAGATCCGGATGAAGCTGGAGCTGGTGATTCGATTCGACTACGGGTCGGTGGTGCCCTGGGTGTGGCGAACCGAGAATGGGATTTCGGCGATCGCGGGTCCCGACATGGTTCGGCTGCGCGCGGATGTGCCGCTGCTCAGTGAGAACATGAAGAGTGGGGCGGAGTTCACCGTTTCGGAGGGACAACGAGTTTCGTTTGATCTGACGTGGTATCCCTCGTGCGAGCGCGAACCGGAGCCGGTGAATATTGAGGCGGCGATCGAGGAGACGGAGAAATGGTGGGTGGAGTGGTCGGGTCGCTGTAGTTATCAGGGAAAATGGCGGGATGCGGTGGTGCGCTCGCTGATCACGCTAAAAGGGCTGACGTTTTTGCCCACGGGCGGGATTGTTGCCGCGCCGACTACTTCTCTGCCGGAACAGTTGGGCGGGGTGCGGAACTGGGACTACCGTTTTTGCTGGGTGCGGGATGCGACGCTGACGCTGCAATCTCTGCTGAATGCCGGGTATCTGGACGAAGCGCGAGAGTGGCGGGAGTGGCTGCTGCGGGCGGTTGCCGGCAGTCCGGCGGAACTCAATATTCTTTACGGGCTGCACGGCGAGCGCAGGCTGACGGAGTTGGAGCTGCCGTGGTTGCCGGGATATGAGAACTCGGCGCCGGTGCGAACCGGCAATGCGGCTTATCAGCAGTTTCAATTGGATATTTTCGGGGAGGTGGTCAACACACTCTTTCAGGCGCGGGAAGCAGGACTGGGGCCGGCAGAGCATTCGCGGAACGACGTAGCGCTGGCGATGCTGGAATTTCTGGAGACAGGATGGGAGAAGCCGGACGAGGGGATTTGGGAGGTGCGCGGTCCGCGGCGGCACTTCGTACATTCGAAGATGATGGCGTGGGTGGCGGTGGACCGGCTGATCCGATCGGCGGAAAAAGGCCGGTTCACGATTGATGTGGCGCGATGGAAAAGACTTCGGGAGGCGATCCACGAGCAGGTTTGCCGGCTGGGTTTCGACGCGGATATGAACTCCTTTATGCAGTATTACGGCAGTAAACATCTTGACGCCAGCATCCTGCAGATGCCGCTGGTTGGATTTCTTCCGGCAGATGATGCGCGCGTGATGGGCACGGTAAAAGCCATCGAAACGCACCTTATGGAGAATGGATTTGTGGGGCGGTATACGCAGGACCCTGCCGTCGATGGTTTGCCGCATGGCGAAGGAACGTTTCTACCTTGCTCGTTCTGGCTGGCGGATAATTACGAGTTGCAGGGGCGGCATGAAGAGGCAGTCCGGATGTTTGAACGGCTGTTGGAAATCCGGAATGATGTGGGGCTTCTGTCGGAGGAATATGATCCCGTCGCAAAACGCCAGTTAGGAAATTTTCCGCAGGCGTTTTCTCACGTCGGCCTGGTGAATACGGCCTTCCATCTCACCCATGCGGCCAAGAAATAAGTTCCGCCGATGGCAACGCTTCCTGCCGCTATTGGCGTGCGTCGTGTGCTTGTCGTGCGATCTTTCTCAAGGACAACAAGCGAAGGAGGCCGAGCCGGCGCCCGACGCGCCCAAGCCTGACACTGCCGAGGCCAAGGGCTTCTTCGCACGCTGGGCGGAGTTTTACCGGCGGGACTGGTGGGGGACGGTTGCTTCGTCGCCGGTTGCATCCTCGTCCACACCGGCGCGGCGCGGGCTTCCGTCGCCGCTGGATTCGCCACCGTTTCCCAATGCGGATTGGTCGTATGGCGGGTCGCCCGTTATCGGAGAGCCGGATACGAACAGCTATCCACTGATGACGGCCATTAACCAGGCGAGAAGCCGCACCAAACTGTATGGATGGATCGATCCTTCGCTGAACTTCAGCACGTCCGCGCATAGCAATTCGCCGGAGGCGAACGATGTATATGGGAATCGATTGGAGATGAATCAAATTGTTCTTTACGCCGAACGCTTGCCGGATTCGGTGCAACGCGATCATATCGATTGGGGCTACCACCTAACGGCGCTCTATGGGACGGACTATCGGTTTACGACGGGGAAGGGTTACTGGAGCGGGCCGTGGGTGAACGATCATCATGAATATGGCTTTGATCCGACCTTGGAATATGTTGACGTTTACCTCCCGCAGGTGGCGCAGGGGATGAATGTGAGGGTAGGCCGCTACATCTCCGTGCCGGGGATCGAGGCGCAACTGGCGCCGAATAACTACATCTTCAGCCATTCACTGCTTTATGCGATTGATCCATTTACCGACACAGGTTTGATTGCGACGGTAAAGTTAAGCGACCAGTGGCTGGTGCAACTTGGGATTACGGGCGGTCACGACGTTGCCTTGTGGACCCCGGATGCTAAGCCTTCCGGCACGTTTTGCCTGAGCTATACGACTCGGACGGTGAATGACAATTTTTACGTCTGCGCCAACGGAATCAATGACGGCAAGTACGCCTACAACAATCTGCAACAGTATGACGGCACCTGGTATCACAGATTCTCGAAGACTTGGCACATGGCAACCGAGGCCTGGTATATGTACGAGCGCGAGGTGCCGGCGGTGGGAGGCGCGATTCAACCGGAAACCGGGGCGAATGCCGCTTACTGCCTGCCGGGAGAGCAGCGTTGTACCGCTCCCGAATATGCCGTGGTGAATTTTCTGCAGAAGGAATTCTCACCCCATGACTTCCTGTCGTTTCGCAGCGACTTTCTCGACGACAAGAAAGGGCAGCGCACGGGCTACGCGACCAAGTACTCGGAGAACACGATCATGTGGTGCCATTGGATCGGGACGACGGTGCAGTTGCGTCCTGAATTGCGCTTCGAGCGGGCGTGGGATATGACGGCTTACGATAACGGGCGGCGGCATAATCAGCTTACTGCGGCTAGTGATGTGATCTTTCACTTTTGAAGTTTTCTGAAACTGCTCTGATACTTCGTTCGACGTGGGTCAGGCTCGGCCGCGGAACTGGATGATTCTGCGGCGATCGCGTTTGGATGGCCGGCCTGCGGGTAGCTCTTCGAACTGCTTCATGGCCTTGCGCTCCGCGGCTACTTTCTGGCGAAGTTCGCGGCTGGCTTCGGTTTCACGGTAAAGAGTTTGTGCGACCGAGGCTGGACCACGCACGTCGCTGAGAAGCAGAACTTCCACTTCGAAGTCGCCGCCGTCGTTGGTAACTCGCAACATGTTTCCGATGTGGACTTCGCGGGCGGGCTTGGCGGGCTGGCCGTTGGAGTGAATTCTGCCGAGATCACACGCTTTCGCGGCTAATGCTCTCGTCTTGAAGAATCTGGCCGCCCAGAGCCATTTGTCGATGCGGACGGAGGTCATAAGGTATTTTCCTATATAACATCCCTTGCAGGAAGCTGACCGGAGACGCATGGACGTGCACTTGATCGACGGGACCTATGAATTGTTCCGGCACTTTTTCGCCGTGCCTGCCGCGGCAGATGTGAACGGGCAGGAAATTGGCGCGGTGCGCGGGGTGCTGACTTCTGTTTTGTCGATGATCGAAGGTGGCGCGACTCATCTTGGGGTTGCGACCGACCATGTGGTGGAGTCGTTTCGCAACGAATTGTATCCGGGATACAAGACCAGTGAAGGCGTCGATCCGGAGTTGCTTTCGCAGTTTCCCATCCTCGAAGAGGCCCTCGAAGCGATGGGAGTGGTGGTCTGGCCGATGGTCTACTTCGAGGCGGATGATGCGCTGGCTTCCGCCACCGCTAAGGCGGCGAAGGATGATCGTGTTAGGCAGGTGTTCATTTGCACTCCGGACAAAGATCTGGCGCAATGCGTTGTGGGCACGCGCATCGTTCAGTTGGATCGCCGGCAGAATATTTTGCGCGATGAAGCCGGCGTGGTGGAGAAGTTTGGAGTGAAGCCTGAATCGATTCCGGATTATCTGGCGGTGGTTGGCGACAGTGCGGATGGATTCCCCGGTGTGCGTGGGTGGGGCGCGAAGGCGGCGGCTGCGGTGTTGTCTCAGTATCCACACCTGGAAAACATTCCTAAGGATTGGGGGGAGTGGGAGCCATCGATTAAGAAGGCGCGAGGGCTTTCCGATTCGTTGTTCAGCGCGTGGGACGATGCGTTGTTGTTCCGCACACTGGCAACTCTGCGATCGGATGCGCCCGTGTTTGAGACGGTCGAAGATTTGCGGTGGAAGGGACCGCGGGCAGACTTTGAGGAATGGTGCCGGCGAATGAAGGCGCCGGGGTTGGTTGGTCGGGTTGCGGCGGCGAAGACAAAGTCCCTCGGGGGCTAAAGCCCGCAGAGCTTCAGGGGACTCTTTTTACGCAGGCATGAAGGCCTGCTCCACCCGACCGCTGCGCGTTTCCTACCGGGTTGCGCGCTTTAGGCCTTCCTGGGCTTGACGATAGGTGTGGGCCATGGCCAAGGCGGCGCGATATTCTTCGGCGGCCGCGGGGCGATCGCCTTGTTTCTCAAGCAACTCGCCGAGCAGGACGTGGGCTTTGAAGACCGGAGCTTCCTCGACGGTGTTGGAGGACGCGATGTAGCGGCGCACGAGGCGAATGGCGATGGGATAGTCGCGGCCGGCCCGCAGCAATATGCTGGCGCCATCGACCAGCGCCGATGGACGATCGAGGGGACTGGATTCCATGGTGCGCAAGGCCTGCTCCATGTCGTCGAAGCGGTTGATGTGGCGATAGAATCCGGCAAGATTCACCCAGGCACGGGCGCCTCCGTGACTGGCATCGATGGCGGCGCGATATTCCTGCTCGGCCTCTACGTTGTCTTTATTTTTCTCAGCGATGCGCGCGAGCACCCAGTGTGCCATGGCCGGATTCAGTGGCGCGAGCAGAGCAGCCTGGGCGCGAGCTTTGTCTTTGCCGCCGCCGACGACCGCGGGAGCTTCCAGATAAAACTCGGCTAGATCGGTGCGGGCTTCCCAATTATCGGCAGACAGCAGGACGGTGCGTTCGAATTCACCGCGAACCTTTTTGGCGAGGCCGGCGGCGGTGAGGAAGCTGACGTGGTCCGCCTTCTCGCCGTAAATGCGGCCCAGCCAGAGGTGATAGAGACTGTTGTCGGGTTCGAGCGCGGCGGCCTTTTCGCAAGCGGGAATGCCGGCGTCCCAGGCACCGAGCTGGAATTGAGCGCGGCAGAGCAGGTTGTAAGCTTCCGCGGAGGGAGCGGTCTGGATCTGCTGCTCGAGGGTTTGAAGCGCTTGATCTACGCGGCCGGCGGAGAGGAGGTCTTGCGGTGTTTGGGCGGCGGAACGCGATGACAGGATGAGAAGCAGAGATAGTAGTCCGATGAAGAAGCGAGGCGGGGCAGGCTTAAAAGCAGGTTCCTCACCGGGCTTGGCGCCCGGTGAGGAATGACAAGAGTTTTTCTTGATCAGTCTCCAACTCAAATGACAGATGTTTTTCCCGATCCATCTCCCGCGCATTTGTTACTGCACCACTTTTACGCGGGCGCCGTTGGTTAAGGGCTTGGAGTCGACTGAGGACAGGGCTACGACGGCATGGTCGGGAAGGCCGGAAGTGATCTCGACCCGCGTAAGGTTCTGGAGAGAAACTTCGACTCCGCGGCGCTGGAGTTCGCCGTCTACCACCTCATAAACGTAAGGCCGGGTGTCGTCGATGCGCACGGCTTCGCGCAGCAGCGTGAGCACGCCGCTGTGTTCGGCGGTGATGATGGTAACGCCTACGTTGACGTTCGGGAGCAGGCGAAGATCGTGGTTGTCGAGCGTGCAGGTAACTTCGCCCACGCTGCGCGTGACCCGCAATTTGACGGTCGAGGGAACGGTGTTGACGGAGCCATTCCAAATGCGTCCGGGAAGGGCGTCCCAGGTGACTTCGATTTTCTGGCCGGTGGCCAGACGGCCGATGTCGGGCTCATCAACAAAAGTGCGCACCAGCATCCGGGAAAGATCGCCTTCCTGCAACAGCAGGTCGCCGGTCTGCACGTAAGCGCCTTGTTTGACAGGAAGCGCGTAGACGATGCCATCGAAGGGAGCGTGCACGCTGGATTTCGCGAGGGCGTCTTCGGCGGCTTCGTAGGCGGCCTGGGCTTCTGCTCCTTGCGCTTGAACCTTGGCAACTTCCGGTTGCGAGTAGCGGTCTTTCTTTTTTTGTTCCAGCAGGGTTACGTCTGCCTGGGTGCGCTGCAAGGCGTCCTCGGCCTGCTTGAGTTCACCGGCGGAGGCTGCGCCCTGCTGCTGGAGACGCCGGTAGGCGTCGAGATTGCGCTGGGCGGCGTCGCGCGCGTTGTGAGCCTTGATGAGCTGCGCCTCGAGGGTGAGAAGTTCTTCGCGAGTGCCACTGTTGCTGACGTCGGCCTGGTTGGCCTGCGCGGCTTTCATCTGTGCCTGGGCGCGGGCGGCCTGGCTGCGCAGGTCGGCGTCATCGAGCTGCAGGAGCAGTTGGCCCTGGCGAACGTGGTCTCCTTCTTTCACGAGCAAATGCTTTACCGTGGTGGCGACCGGGGAGTGGGCTTCAAAGTTGCGGATGGGCTCGACTTTGCCGTTGGTGGAAATCAGGCTGCGGATCGGGCCGCGCTCCACCGTGGTGGTGCGAATCTTCAACGGTGCAGACTTGGTGAAGACGGGGATCACCGCGATCGCGGCGAGAACTCCCACCGTCAGCCAGATTCGCCCCTTGCGCGTGGCGGGCCGTCCATTCGAATTATTGTTGGTTCCTGCCAACTAGTTATCTTTCAGGGTGCGGCGAGGACAACTGTAAGGATTAATTTACCACTCAGGCGGCCACGAAAGAATGCCGTCTGCCCAAGCCGTTGCATGGTTAGATGCGGGCGGAGGGTCGCGGATGCGTCTGGGGGCCGGCTTGGAGATGCCAATCCAAGGGGACGGCTCGAATTAAAAAGCTGTATGTGGCCACTTCTTCCTGTAGATTCGGATACGTTTCGGTTTTAGTGCGGGCCTATCGAAACGGATTAACGACAATGGATAAACGGAGCGACAGCATGGTCAAACCACCACGACTGAAAACAAGAGGTCTGAGGACGCTGCTCTGTTTGATTAGCTGCGCCTGGTTTTTCGCAGCCGCTTCTCTGCCTTGCCCGGCACAGTTCAAGGCCTGGGTCATGGCCAAACTACCCGACGCGCCGGAAGGTCTCGGAGTCGATTCGCACGGCAACCTCTACGCAACCCTCATGCACATCGGGGAAGTCGTCATGCTCAAAGATGACGGCAGCTACGATCACATTGCCTGGGTGCCGTCGAAGGAAGAAAGCGGCAAGGGAGACCTGATCGGACTCGATCTCGACCAGGCTGGCAACATCTACGTCGCATACACAGGGCACTCGAAACGTGGTTTCAGAAATGACTTGATGGATCCGTTCCATCCCGCTTGCCGGGATGCGACGGTAACCAGCTCCGGCGTTTATAAGATCGACGCTAAGACGCGAAGGGTGACGCCTCTGGCGACCAAAGCGGATGGCTGGCCGTTCTGCTGGCCCGACGATGTCGCCATCGACTCGAGCGGCAACGTTTACATGACCGACCTCACGTACTCGGGAATCTGGAAAATCTCTCCGGATGGGAAAAAGGTTGACCTGTGGTCGGCGCACCCTCTGCTCAACTGGTCCCCCAAGCCTTATTCCGGTTTACCGTTGGGCGTCAATGATCTCGTGCTCGACAAGCAACAGAAGAACATCTATGCCGTCACCGACGGCGACCCCATGGTGCTCAGGATCCCGATTAAAGACGACGGGACGGCCGGTGAACCTGTGGCGCTGCCTTACGGATTTTCCGCCTTCGATGGAATTGAGCTGGACAGCAAAGGCAACATCTACGTCTCTGAAATATTGCTCAACCAGATCTGGGTGCTTTCGCCGGACGGTTCCCAGCGCATCCTGATTGCGACCAAGCAAAACGCGCCGCTGGATAACAACACCAGCCTGGTGCTGAAAGGGGATGTTCTTTGTACAGCGAACCTCGGCTTCCTGCACGCGAAACCCGAGGAAGCTGACCGCACTGTCGTCTGCATGAAGGGTTTCCCGCTGCCGAAATAGTTGATCGAAAGGAACGCTATTGGCTCTTGGCGCGCACTTCTTCCGAAGTCAGGACATAAATGGGAGGAGTGCTGATTCCAAGCATCGCAACATAAACGTAAATCTGGCCGCGATGATGGATCTCATGTTCCACCAGAGCGCGCAGCCATTTTCCAATTCCAATCGCCGATCCGGCGGGAGTGATGCAGCGCTTCTTCAAGTCTTCGTCGGAAAGACGGCCAAAAATTTCCGTCGATTCAGCGTGCAGCCGGTTCATGAACGCCAGCACGTTCTCCGGTCCGTCCGCCAATTCTTTGCCGTGCCCCGGATAGCGGCTGGGCTTCATTTGCACGGTTTCCGCGTACAGATAGCGCTCAATCGCCGCCATGTGCCGGATGAGGTCGGCGAAGCTGAACTTGCCCTCTTGATAGGTCCAGTCAAATTTGTCCGGCGGAATGCAGCGGACAACACGCAGCGTGCGTTCGCGGATTTTTCCGTAGTAGTCGAGGAATGAAGAAACGTTGCTGACTTCCATGACAGACTCTGGGCAAACAATATTAAGAGAACTCGGCGGGCGCCGGGGATTCAACTGTTTTTAGTGGCCCTCACTTAATCTTCTTGGCGTGGATTTCATGCCCGTCCCAGCGGTTATACGTGTAGCCCGTGACATGGCCCTGAGGATCGCGCACAAAGGTCACGCTCCCCAGGTCATTCTTCACGAAAAACGTCTCCGACCCTAACGGAAAGTACTCCTCGTCCATATTTTCGCCGAAGTCTGTCCACAGCTTCCCGTCTTTTATCGACACGGTCTCCGCCTGATCCAGCGGACGCCACTCATATCGGCCAACGTAATCTTTGTAAACGCTTGTATCGACGGCAACCGGCTTGTGAAAATTTACGGGCAGATTGCCCCACTGGATCGCAATGAGTAGCCATGAGCCGTTTTGCTTGATGTAAGTCTCCGTGTAACGCTGTTCACTGATGATGTCGGCATCCGTAAACTGCTCGTATATGGTGACGCGGTAGTTCAGCACGGCTGTACTGCCGTAGACGTGGACGACGTAGTCACGCGGATTCACTCCGTGGTCGTACGCGAGAGGCAGCTTCCAGTTCTCCATGATGTGGGCCTTGTGGTTCGTATCAAGGACTCCATCGTCGTCGCTGTACATGCAATCATCCGCTACGAGGCGGGACCACGTCGCGTAGTCCCGCTTCTCGCCAGCCTCTACGCGTGCCTTGTGGGAGTCCAGCACTTCCTGTTGGGCGGGTGAGAGCTTCGGTTGATCTTGAGCATAGATCGTGCTGGCGGGAATGCAGAATGCGATCAAAAGGCAAGTGAGGTAGCGCATGTTTTGTCCTCTTTGAACGGGCGGCAGAGACAAGTGAGTCGGCCAGCATTCTACGCCGCTGCGCTGGGGTTCGAGAACTACTTCTTACGAGCAAAGCTCCGGTTGCCAACTTCGCGGCACAGTGAGAATATGACCAGCACGGAGACCGGAGAACCCGCATGATCAACGGCGCGCACATTGTTATCTACACCAAGGATCCGGAAGCGGACCGGGCCTTCTTTCGCGACGTTCTTAAGCTGTCCTCAGTGGATGGCGGCCACGGCTGGCTGATCTTCGCCATGCCGCCGCTCGAGGCTGCCTTTCATGATTCCGAGGAGAACGATCAGCACGAGCTTTACTTCATGTGCGATGACATCGCGGCGACCTTGAAAGAACTCAAATTGAAGAAGGTAAAGGTCTCCGAGGTGAGCGAACAGCGCTGGGGGAGAATTGCCAAGTTCGAACTTCCTGGAGGCGGAAAAATAGGAGTTTACGAGCCCAAGCATCCAAGTCCGTTGAAGCTTGGGCGTTGAGAGGCGGCGCGAACCAAGCTCCTGATGTGTGGGAGAATATCTCCATGCCAAAACAGCCGCGCTACACGCCCGAGCACGCCGTCGCCGGGCTGGACGCCAAGTTCCCCGAGATCGAAACCTGGCCGAACCAGTTTCCCGGATATGAGATTGTCATCGACGACCCGGAGTTCACTTCGGTGTGTCCGAAGACGGGCCTGCCGGACTTCGGCGTGATCACGTTGCGTTACCAGCCCGATAAACTTTGCCTGGAACTGAAATCGTACAAAGAATATCTGCACGGCTACCGCAACCTGGGAATTTTTCAGGAGAACGTTGTGAACCGCGTGCTGGAAGATGTGGTGCGGTGGGCGAAGCCGGTTTGGGCCGAGGTGAAGGGAGAGTTCCGTCCGCGGGGCGGGATCTCGACCACGGTAGTGGCGAAGTGGCCGCGCGGGAAGAAGTAGGCAGGGGAGCGGACCTACTGCTTGCGCCGTGTGCTCCGGCGACCGCCAAACATTCTCGGGTCATAGCTCAACGGTTCAAGACCAGACACTTTCACTCTGCGGAACGCGACGTGTTGGGGATTCAGAAGCCAGTTGTTTTCATGCTGGGCAAGCGCGGATGGCACTATCAATGCACACCTCTCAGCCCGGTGCACAAACTCGTCTCCGATGCGGGCGAGTTCAGCCGGTGCAGGGGAGCGGCGCCAGTGGGATGGAAGCTCGTCCACGGCGACCCGCTGATTCGGCAGATCGTCGGGGATTTCGGCGGTGACCAGAACCAGGTCCGGCGGCGCGTCATCGGCGTTGAGGTGGACAAAGTATTCGAGCATCGCCAGCGATTGATGTTCCGAGGTGTAAGTGAGACGAGTCCCTGGGCTCGACCAGCGGCCACCGTAGCGATAGGCGCCTTCGCCGTCGAGCGGAGTGCGGGCGTAGGCCTTGCGCACTACGCGATAGACCTGCCTCATATGATCCGAGTCAACTGATTCCGCCGTAGGCGATTCGTCCCAGCACGTTCTCTACCTGGCGGGCTCCCAACTCCGTGTCCATGGCGCTGATGGGGGCAACTCCGCCCAGCGCACGATTGGAACGCTTCAACCAGCGCGCAGCACTCTCGCGGTCGCCCAGACTCTGCTGCGCCAGGGCGACGATACGTGCCAGGCGGTAAAGACGATCGGACTCGAAGCGCGCCAGCCGGCCGCTCCGGCGCCGGCGCTGCAGGCTGCGCGGCGAGAGATCGAGGGACTCGGCCAACTCCTTGAGGGTGAGACCGGAAGCCTGCATCAACTCTTCGACCACGGCAGGAGGGAAGCCCTCGCGGATGGCCTCGCAAAGATCGCGCTGGCTGGCAAGATTTCGTCCCAGAACACTTCGGCCGCCCAGTTCCTTCACCACTGCACGCAACTCATTTACCATTTGTCGTCAAGTATAGCGACAAATGTCGCCGCTGTCAATTGCCTCGACATCACCCAGCCGCCCGTGGCTGGCGTCATGCTATATTCGCTCGACCTGTGACTTCCGCGAAACTGCAACCACGCACCGCGCTGATCGTGCTCACGGCGCTGAACCTGCTGAATTACGTCGACCGCAATGTACTGTTCGCCGTGCAGCCGCTCGTGCAGGACGAATTCCACCTGACCAAAACCCAGATCGGTTATCTCACCAGCGCGTTCCTCGGCTTCTATATGGTGGCAGCGCCATTCGTCGGCCCGCTGGCAGACCGCTATTCGCGCAAGCTCATCATCGTACTGGGCGCGGTCTTCTGGAGCGGGCTCACGCTGCTGACCGCCTTTACCCACAACTATACCGAGCTGCTGATTCGGCACACCCTGGTCGGTGTCGGCGAAGCAACGTTCGTAACCATTGCGCCGACTTTCGTCGCCGATCTTTTTACAGAAGAGAAGCGCGGAAGAATTCTGGGCGTGTTCTATCTGGCGATTCCGGTCGGCTCGGCGGCGGGATACCTGCTCGGGGGTTATCTGGCTCCGCAGCATGGCTGGCGGTTTCCGTTCTACATCGCAGCCGCTCCTGGCTTCCTTCTCGCCATCGCCATTCTGTTTCTCAAAGAGCCGCAGCGCGGGCAATTCGACTCGCTGCAAGGCACTCCGGAACGGACAACGGTGCTGGGGCTGGTTCGCAATCCTGCTTTCCTGACTTCCACGCTGGGCATGGCCGCCATGACGTTTTCTCTCGGCGGGATCCAGGTGTGGATGCCGCAGTTTCTGTACAGCGAGCGCCACTACACGCTCGAGGCCGCCAACCTGACGTTCGGCCTGATCATCGTCGGAGACGGAATTGTCGCGGCTTTGGCGGGCGGGTGGCTCGGGGATTTCCTGCTGCGCCGCATGAAGGGCGCTTACTATCTGGTTTCCGCAGCCAGCATGGCGCTGGGTGTTCCGGTAATGATTGTGGCGCTGTTCGTCACCGGCCGCGTAATGATACCTGCCATCGCGGTTGCGGCGTTCTTTCTGTTGTTCAATACCGCGCCGCTCAATGCCGCGGTCATTAACTCGGTTGACGCGCACATCCGGGCTACGGCGCTGGCGGTAAACATTTTCATCATTCACATTCTGGGCGACGTGCCGTCGCCAACCATGATGGGCTGGGTCGCAGACAAGCGATCTTTGCAAGCCGCATTTATCCTGCCGGTGATCGCGATGGTCGTTTCATCTGCCATACTGTTCTACGGGATGAAGTTCGCGCCGCAGGTAAGCGTCGACGGCGCAACTTCTGGGGCAGGGAAGACCTAGGCGGGAATGCATTACTTTCACTGGATTGCAGGGACGATTCTCGCGCTGGCTTGGTTCTCTCGCATCGTCGATGCTGCGATTGGCATGCCGAGCGTTGCTGACGTCTCGAAGCCGGAATGGGACCGCAATCCGGTAGCGGCGTCGGGCAATCCCCGCGTTTCGATCATCGTGCCGGCGCGCAATGAAGAAGAGGACATTGAACTTTCCCTGACCCGCCTGCTCGAACTCGACTACGACAATTATGAAGTGATTGCAGTGAATGACCGCTCGACTGATCGAACGGGCGAAATCATGGAAAAGGTTGCGCATTCGGCTGGTAACGGTCTCCTGCGCGTGATTCATCACCGCGAATTGCCTGCGGGCTGGTTGGGAAAGACCCACGCGATGTGGACCGCGACGAACACCGCGACTGGCGACTGGCTTTTGTTCACCGACGCCGATGTGCTGTTCAAGCCCGACTCGGTGCGCCGCGCGCTGGCTTATGCCGAGGCTGAGCGCGCGGATCATGTGGTGTTGTTTCCGCAGATGATCATGAAGCGACCGGGCGAGTACATGATGATTGCGTTCTTTCAAACGATGTTTGTGTTCGGACACCGGCCGTGGAAGGTGGCCGACCCCAGGACAAAAGATCACATGGGAGTGGGCGCCTTCAACCTGATTCGTCGCAGCGTGTATGAGGCGGTGGGAACCTACGAAGCGTTGCGTATGGAAGTGCTCGACGACATGAAGCTGGGCAAGGTGGTGAAGAATGCCGGTTTCGCGCAGCGCAATGTATTTGGCGCAGATTTGATTTCGATTCGCTGGGCACACGGCGCGAGCGGCGTGGTCGAGAATCTGACGAAGAACTTCTTCGCAGTGGTGTCGTTTCAGTGGTGGCGCACGCTCATCTCGACGTTTGGACTGGCCTTTCTGAATCTGATGCCGTTCCTCGGAGTCGCGCTGGCGCACGGTTGGGAACGTTTGCCCTATGCCATCGCGCTGGCTTCCATGTTTCTGATTTATCTGGGAATGTCGTGGCGGTCGCGGGTTCCGGCTTATTATTTCGCGCTGCATCCGGTCAGCACAGCCCTGTTCATTTATACCTTGTTGCGTTCGATGATTCACACGCTCTGGAACGACGGAATCGTTTGGCGCGGGACGAAGTATTCGCTGGAGGAACTGAGGAAGGGGATGGTGTGATGCGACCTTCGCGAAACGGCGATCTGGCGCCGGCGTTTGCCTTACCCACCCGACTGCGATACGCTGCCTGACAATGCCCGAGGGTCTTTACGCAAATCTGGATCTTCTGCGAGCCATTGCCGTCCTCCTGGTCCTCGCACAGCACGTCGGCTCGAAGATGCATATCGAGCACATCGCGTGGGCGCCCACTCGCTCGCTTGGTCTTTTTGGAGTGCTGTTATTTTTTGTTCACACCTCTCTGGTCCTCATGTACTCCATGGAGCGCAGCGGCCTCAAGGGCACTGGCCTGCTCAAGGACTTCTACATTCGTAGAATCCTGCGCGTCTATCCCTTGAGCATCACCGCCATTTGTGCAGCCGTGGCTTTGCATCTGGAGTCAAACGTGAACGGGATGGGAGGCCTCTCCCACGGCCAGCTTCCGGGGAAAATGGCGCTCCTCTCTCAGTTCCTTCTGGTCCAGAACCTGGTGCATGTCAAATCGATCGTGAATGTGCTGTGGTCGTTGCCTTTCGAGGTGCAGATGTATGTATTCCTGCCGTTCCTGTTCACCTGGGTTCGGCGCAAGCGGATACTGTGGCCGCTTCTGGCCTTGTGGATGGTTTCGCTGCTCGCCGCCTGGGCCCAGCCTCGCGTGGCTGCACTTAACCGCGCCTCGCTGCTTCTTTTTGTTCCGTGTTTTCTTCCCGGAGTCATCGCCTTTACGTTGCCCCGGATTCCCCGGCTGAGTTCCTACCTTTGGCCTGTCTTCATCCTCGCATTAGTCGTCGCCTTCGCCAACCATCCTGAATTGCCGATGGGGTGGGTGCTCTGTCTGGTGCTGGGACTGCTGCTTCCGTTCTTCCGCGAGATCCAAAGCAAGCCGATCCGCACCGTCAGCAATCGCATCGCGACGTACTCTTACGACATCTACGTGTCACACCAGTTTTCCATCTGGTTCGCGCTGGGAGTTCTTGCCGCGCGGCCAGTTTGGTTGCGCTTTGGAGTTCTTTCCATCTTGTTAGTTCTCCTTCCGATCATTCTTTACCATGGCCTCGAGAAACCGATGATCCGCGTCGGAATGCGCCTGGCCGCCGCGGCTCGGGAGAAAACGACAGCAGCACTTCCCGCAGCCGCCTAAGGAAAACTTGGCGGCGACTTGCGTTCGTCATCGCTGGGCGGTGGTGCCGCGCTAATTCGGTGGTTCTTCGACATCCGCCTCGTTGCCGTAGGTGGCGGTGGTGTTGGGCGTGCTTTTGACCTTTGCGGGCTTCTTGGTGGGACGCATTCTTCCTGCGCTGTAGTGGCCTTCCTTTTCGACGTCGTAGTTCTTGGGCAGAGGTGGAATCAAGGTTGAGCCGGCGGTTAGCTGGCTGACGCGCGTCAGGATGATTTCGGCGCGTCCGTTGTAGAGTTTCACGGGTCCGTGAATCTCGATGACTTGCCCAGCGAGGCGGCGCACGTCGCCTACATCTTTAAGGTCGGCAGCGAAGACCACGACCGTGAACGGGCAAGCCATTTGATCCTGGCAGAAATCCACGAAATGCACGCCTCTGGCGCCGGCCTTCACGCGCAGGACCTTCCCGGTCACACACTTGGTTTCGCCAACATGCTGTTTGGCGTCGCCGATGGGAAGGCAGTCAGACGCGGCAAATAGTGGCGTGGAGAAAAGAACGGCCAGCACCACCGCAACGCCTATCGGCCTCCGCATAACCACGATTCTACGAGCGGAAGCTCAGGGAATAGGGACTGGAGCGAGAAAAAGTCCAATAGTTTCCCAGAACGAAACTGGGTGAGCAAGAAGATTGGGAGGGCCGAACTGTGTCCAGCCCTCGTGAAGATTTCGTCAAGCAACTGAGAACAGAAAGCCTACTTAAATGCCTTGACCGCCGCAGTTTCATCCTCTTTTACATCGAAGACGGTATACAGCTTGGTGATCTGCAGCAGATCGTGCACCTTCTTGGTGAGGTTGAGCAGCTTGAGTTCGCCGCCCTGGTTCTTGGTCGTGGTAAACGCGCTCACCAGCTCGCCGATGCCGGAGCTGTCGATGTAGTTGACCTCGCCCAGGTTCAAGACAATCTTCTTGTTCCCCTTGCCGAGGAGTTCGCGCACGGTGTCGCGCATCATGACGCTGCCTTCGCCGAGAGTAATACGGCCGCTGCAGTCCACAATGGTGACTCCGTCAACCTGCCGGGTGCTGAGTTTCATGCTCACTGAGACGCCTCCTTGCCGCCCGCGGATGGCCCGTGGACGTGCTTGATCAGTTTTATTTCGGTGCCTGTCTGGGACGGGCGGATTTCCACCACGTCCATGAAAGAACGCATAAGAAAGATGCCGCGTCCCGAAGTCTTCAGCAGATTTTCCGGGGCCAGAGGATTCGGAATTCCGCCCAGGTCGATGCCCTTGCCCTGATCGCGAATCGTGATCACCAGATCCTCGGGGGTGCGCTCGAACGACAGAACAACTTTCTTGTCCGGGGCATACGCGTTGCCGTGCAGAACGGCGTTCACCGCGCCTTCGCGCACGGCCATGGATATCTGCATCACTTCATCGTCTCCAAAGCCCAATTCCGTGGCGATGCGGGTGGCTTTTTCCTCCGCATGGTCCACCGTTTCTAAAGTGGAATCGAGCGTGTAGGAGACTGATTGCTCCATGGGCGATGATTACGTGTTAGACCCGCACCTGTCCTTGGATTGGCCCGTAGGGGCTCGCCGCAGCTTGTAACCGGCGAATGCGGTAGTTTGCCTGTGGAAGCGGCGAGTTGTCAATGTGGGCGGTGGGCAGCCGCTTAAAATCCCGCAAGAAGGTCTCGACGAAGCGGCCCTGCACGATAAGGCTGCGCGTATAATGACACGCCGTGAGTTCAGCTTCGAGAGCCAGAATCAAGCATTTCCTGAAGCGAGTGATCGTCATCGGGCTCTCTTCCGCGCTGGGCGTAGCAGGCGTCGCCTATTCCGTGGACTACGTCGCGTTCCGCTATCGGCTCTCTACGAATCGCCAGCCCTTTGGACAAGTCACCGTGATGCCTTACGTCGCGGTGCCGCAGAAAAGTGGCAAGACCCAATTCATCTTCAATCCGCCGGAGGCTCGTACCTGCGTCCACGCGTTGTTTCCCCACGCTGGATACGCGCCCTGCTGGTACTTGCAGCGGCATACCGAGCCCCGCACCGACATCTAGAGATGCTCTTTTGCCGTCCAGTTGCATCTAACCAATGAGGAGGCTCGGCCTCCCGGAGAAACGTCCATGAAAAAATATGGTTGTTTACGCAGCGCCACGCTTGGCTTTGCCGTGTTTGCCTGCCTCGCAAGCGGCGTTTATGTGCAGAATGCAGCGGCGCAAGAAGTGCCGGCACACGTACTGGTTACTGTGGAAGCTCGTCATGGCTCGAACATACCTGAAATAGACCGCAAGGATGTGATGGTGTTCGAGGGCCATGACCGCGACCAGGTCACGGACTGGGTGCCAGCGCAGGGAGATCACGCGGGACTCGAACTCTTTATTTTGCTCGATGATGGCTCCAGCACCAATCTCGGAAACCAACTGGAGCCCCTGCGCAAATTTATCAGCGCCCAGCCGGCATCTACGAAGATCGGCGTCGCCTACATGCAGAACGGCACCGCGAAGGTGGAGCAGAACCCGACCAGCGATCATGCTCTGGCGGCGAAAGCGCTGCGCCTTCCCATGGGAATTGGCGGCATTAATGCCAGTCCATATTTTTCTCTCAGTGACCTGATCAAACGCTGGCCGGAAAGCTCCGAACGGCGAGAGGTTCTGATGGCATCCGATGGGGTTGACCGTTACTACGGGACCGGCGACCCAGACGATCCCTATCTGTCCGCGGCCATCGACGACGCTCAGCGCGCCGGCATCGTCGTCTTCGACATCTTTACCCCGGGAGCTGGGCACTTCGGGCACAGCTACTGGCAGAACTATTGGGGGCAGATTTATCTCTCGCGCCTGGGCGAGGAAACCGGCGGCGAAGCCTATTACATCGGCTTCACCGGCGCCCCCGTAAGCTTTGATCCCTTCCTCGAGGATATGGGGCGCCATCTGGACCATCAGTATTGGTTGACGTTCGTTCCCAAGCCGCAGAAAAAAAGTGGGTGGCAGCGCATCAAGGTTACGACGGAAGTATCCAATGCGGAATTGGTTGCCCCGCACCAAGTGTACGTTCCGGCTGAGGCGCGTTAAGCCTGTCGGCGCGGCAGAGATGCTCATGTAGGGACAGCCGCCCGTGGCTGTCCCGCCAAGCGAAGCGCGGCGGCTCGCAGAGGGGCAGTGTGCACTGCTCTCTGAGTTCCAGATTCGGCTACAATGGCGTTCACTCACGAAGAGGGGACACCAATGCCTCATAGGCTTTCGGTTTCATCGCTGTGCTGTTCGACACTCCTATTCATCGCCGTCGCCGGTGCGGTTACTTTGCCTGCAATAGCTGCGTCAGAGAAAACCGCATCACCTTCCGACCCGCGCCTGGAAAAAGCTTACCGTTTCCAGCGCGGTGGTTGGACCTACGTTCATCTGGAAGGTTCGCCCTCCGATATTGGCTTCCAGCACGGCTACCTGCTCGCTCCTGAGATTGCCGATGCCCTGGAAGCAATCAAGCTTTTCGACACTCACCAGACGCAGCGAGATTGGGATTTCTTTCGCCAGACGGCCCGCGAGATGCTCTGGCCGCACATCGACGCCGAGTATCAGCAGGAACTGCAAGGCATAGCCGACGGCGTGAAAGCCCATGGCGTCGATCTGGATGTATACGACATTGTCGCGCTGAACGCGTTTGAAGAGGTTCCCGACTACTACGTTCCGTGGCTGAACAAACGGGAGAAGCAGGCGAAGGCGCCAAAGCTGGCGGCTCCCGGCAATTGCAGCGCGTTCATCGCCACCGGCGCTTACACGAAAGATCACCAGATCGTCATCGCGCACAATAACTGGACCAGCTATCTGGCGGGTGAGCGCTGGGTGATTATCTTCGATATTTTGCCGCAGCACGGCCAGCGAATTCTGATGGACGGCTTTCCCGGCGTCATCACCAGCGACGACGATTTCGGCGTAAACGCGGCGGGAATCATGATCACCGAGACCACCATCACGCAGTTCGAAGGCTGGGATCCGAACGGCAAGCCGGAGTTCGTGCGCTCGCGCAAGGCCTTGCAGTATGCCCAGAGCATCGACGATTACGTGCGTATTATCAAAGAAGGGAACAACGGCGGCTACGCCAACGACTGGCTCATCGGCGACCGCAAGACGGGCGAGATTGCCTATCTCGAACTGGGCCTGAAGAACACGCCGATATGGCGAACGAAAGATGGATACTTCGTCAGCTCGAACTTTCCGCGCGATCCCAAGCTGATTCACGAAGAAACCAGCGGCTTCGATCCGAATGATCGGTCGTCATCGATGAATGCGCGGCATGCGCGCGCGGAAGAGCTGGTGCAGCAGCAGAAGGGCAAAATCGACGTCACCATGGCGGAGTACTTCCTGTCGGATCACGCTGACAGTTTCGACACAGGTGGTTCCGCAGCGAAGCCGCAGGCGAACGAGCGCTCTCTCTGCGGCCACGTCGATGCTTCTTCTCGCGGGGTGAAGGAATGGGGCTGGGATGCATACAATCCCGGCGGAGCGGTGCAGGGTAAAGCCACCGACAGCAAGATGGCTGCGAATATGAGCTTCGTCGCGCGCGCCGGCCATCCCTGCGGAGCGGACTTCCAGGCTGCCGATTTTCTGGAGCGCCATCCGGAATTCTCCTGGCAAAAGCCGCTCCTGCGCGACATGAAAGCGGGGCCATGGACGACGTTCGTCGCGGGACAGGCGAAATGAACAAATGTTAGACCGTACTCTCCCTTCCCGTTCCAGAACCGCGGGTGCCCCGTCCTTGCGTTTTTTGCAAGGGCGGGCGGCGATGCTGCCTGTACTATTTGGTTTGTCATGCCGTACGGCCTGCATCGCACTTACGGTGCCCATCATCTGCACTTTATTACTTGCTCGTGCTATCAGCGAGCGCCGCTTCTAAGCACCGCCCCTAGCCGTGACTGCTTCCTCTCCATTCTGGAACAGACTCGCCAGCGCTATCGGTTTGTGGTCGTGGGATATGTCGTAATGCCCGAGCACATCCACCTGCTCATCAGCGAACCAGAGGTCGGCAATCCCCCCATGGTGATGCAAGTCTTAAAACAGCGCACTGCCCGAACCCTGTTGCTGAAGAAAAACCCGACGAACACAGATTCGGTTCGTCGCGCCCCTTTTTGGCTTGCTCGCTTCTACGACTTCAACGTGCGGACCACGAACAAGCGCGTCGAAAACTTACGGTATATGCATCGGAATCCTGTGAGGCGAGAATTGGTGGGCGCACCCGAGGAATGGCGTTGGAGCAGTTATCGCTTTTACCTCTTGAACGAAGCCGGGCTGGTGCAAGTGAATGAAGGCTGGGCGAAGATTTCGTTTCGGGATCACGTGGCGTAAGGCCGGGCCTGGCGCAAGCCCTCGAGGCTCCCGCCCTTCGCAAAGTACGCGAAGGACGGGGCACCCACTATATTAGTGATGCCGGCGAGGTCAAGAAGTCTCGGCCACCCGGCTGATAACACTTGATGTGGAGACAGCCGCCTCGGCTGTCCCGCCAAAGCGAAGCACGGCGGAACTGATCCGAATGCGAAACTGATCTGATAAGGAGACCAACAAAATGAAGGAAACACCGCAGCAATACACGCAGCGAGTATTTGCGTACATCGAAGGCCAGCAGCCTTTGGCCGTGCAAGCCGCGACTGCCAAAAAACTCGACCGTTTAATCAAGGGTGTGCCCACCGCCAAATTGCGGAAGCGCCCCGCGCCTGACAAGTGGTCCGTGGGCGAGATTCTTGCCCACCTTGCAGACGCGGAAATCGTCGGCGGATTTCGCATGCGGCTGATTCTGGGCGCGCCTGGAACACCGGTCGCGGCCTTCGATCAGGATTCCTGGGTGACCAGCGGGCATTACGCGAAGCGCGATCCGCGCAAATCCGTCGCCCAGTTTCGTGCCGTTCGTGAAGCCAATCTCATGCTGCTAAAATCCCTGACGCCCGAGCAGTGGAAGCACTACGGAATGCACTCCGAGCGCGGCCAGGAAACCATCGAGCACATCGTCCGCATGTTCGCCGGCCACGATATCAACCACTTGCGCCAAATCGAAGGCATTCTCAGGAAGTGATCCACGGGCTTCACTGTTTTGAAAGGGCGCGGCTTTAGCCGCTGGGAACCCGCCCCGATGCCACTCAACCCGCGGCCTTCATCAGTTCGCTAAGTTTATCCAGATCCTGCGCGCTCGCGTCACCGATGACGAAATAGCGGAGACCGTTGTGGCTCCAACTTCGCACGTTGAAAGAAAGCGCAGTCTGCACGGCATCCTCCGGGCGCGTGTTCCCTGATGCCTGTTCCTCGAGAGATCGTTCTTGAAAAATGAAAACCGAAATCTGGTGCTGGCGCACGCGGAAAATCAGTTCCGCGCCCGGCGACTGGTTGAGATAGCTCACCTTGCCGCCGATCAGGGCAAAGGGTGAATCCTGCAACTCGGGAATGTTGAAGGTGAAGGGAATCTTCCCTGCGAACCAGGGCTTCACGGTGTGCCGGTCGGTGGAAACCACATCGACCGGGTTGGAACTGGCCAGGGTCGCCACGTGCAGGTCGGCCAGCTCGCTCAGCAATTCTTGGTCGCCTCTGCGTTCGCGATTGAGATGAATAGAAATTAATCCGACAATCAGCACCGCCATCGCGCCGGCCAGAGCAGGGAACCAGACACGGCTCCAACGGACGGGCTTGCGCGCCGCAATGCTGTTCTGAACGCGGGCGCGAAAGGCCGGGTCCGGCGTAAATCTCTGGCCGGCCGCGTGTACGGCACGCTTTTGCTGGACCCTGTTTAAGCTCTCCGCGGCACAGGCGCTGCAACCTCGCAGATGCTCGCCCAGCGACCGCGCTTCAGCTAGCGGAAGTTCGCCGTCGAGATAGGCATCGAGTTTTTCCGTCCAAGCGTCACACACCATATATGTCAAGCCTTTGCTCCAGTTCCCTGCATTTTCTGCTGCATCTTCTGAACATCGGCCCGTAAAGCCCGCCGCGCGCGGGATAGGCGCGACATCACCGTGCCCATCGGGATCGCGAGAGTAGCGGAAATTTCCTGATACGACATCTCTTCGACTTCACACAGCAGCAGCACCTCGCGATAAGCCACTGGCAGTTGCTCCAGAGCTTGTTGCACCAGTTGCGAATCCGAACGCTGCAGCAGGATGCTCTCCGGCGTTTCCTTAACCGGAGGCAAAATTTCGTCTTCGCCCTCAAGATCGATCGGCACGGTCGCGGCCGCCTTCAGCCCGGTGCGGGAAGTCAGAAAGGTATTCCGCAGGATCTTGTAGATCCACGCGCGAAAATTCGTGCCCGGCTGGAACGAGGAGAATCCCTTAAGCGCCTTGACATAGGTTTCCTGCACCAGATCTTCGGCCTCTTGCCGGTCATGCGTCAGCCAGCAGGCAAAGTTATAGAGCCGCTCGAAGTGGGGCATGGCCAGATCTTCGAACGTCCCCGATGGCAAGGTCTCTCCCGGCACGTACACTAGGGTAAACCAGCTGGGGCGCGTTTTATTCCGTCGGTCCGACAAATATATTCAGCGCTTTTTCAGGGAGTACGCGGCACTTCAGAAGAAAATCTGATGGTCAAATGCCAAAAATGCGTGTCTGAGACGGAATCGCATTGTGCTAACTTGACAGCTGCTTCTATGGTCTGCGTCCGGTTGGACGCCCGACCCGCCGGCGGCTCGAGATGACAACAAAAGTCTGCATGAACAGCAAGTGTCCGGCCTACGCGCATTTTGTCTATACCGTCGCCATGCGCCGCGTTCTTTGCCGCTGCGACCTTCAGCCCACACAAAGAATCGTCGAAGCCAGCCTCGCGCGCCCCGACGCCAGCCTCGCGGAAGGCAATTCCAGAAAATCCGCTCGAACCCACGCCTAAATGTCGTCAGCCCGTAGCAAGCCTCCGATCGACATCCAGAAACCCTAAGCGCAGCATTAAAAAGATCTGGCGGAGAGGGAGGGATTCGAACCCCCGATACCCGTTAAGGTATGTCCGCTTTCGAGGCGGATCGTTTCAACCGCTCACGCACCTCTCCGGAAGGCAGTGGTCTGTGGCCGGTGATCAGTGGCCAGCGAACCCAAAGACTAACGACGGTTTCTAAAGAACGTTTGCAGCAACTCGGCGCAACGGCCTGCCAGGACGCCGCTGCGGACTTCTACTTTATGGTTCAGTTGCGGGTGATTCAGCACCTGCATTCCCGAATGCACTGCACCCGCTTTCGGATCGTCGGCGCCGTAGACCAGGCGCTTGATCCGAGCGTGCACCAGGGCTCCGGCGCACATTGGGCACGGTTCAATTGTAGCAAACAGGTCACACGCCTCGAGGCGATGGTTACCGAGGGTTGCACCGGCTTCGCGCAGGGCAACGATCTCTGCATGCGCGGTGGGATCGGAGTCGCTGATGTTGCGGTTCCATCCGCGGCCAACGATTTTTCCGGCGCACACTACCACTGCACCCACGGGGACTTCGCTGGCTTCGAGAGCGCGCTGTGCGGCGCGGAGGGCTTCCTCCATCCACAGTTCGTCGGGACTGGGGGTTAGTGCGGCCGTCGGTCGTTGGTCTTCGTTGTTGGTCTTCGTTGTTGGCACTTGGTTGTTGGCGCGGAGATGCCTACCGAGCAGGGTACCACTGGCGCGGCGTGGTTCGATCAGGGCTGGCTCATAAGTGGATGGACTCAGAGCAGTTTCAGCACCGAGCGCACTACTTCGGGCACCATGGCGTGAACCGCCGCCGGGACCGCGATCATCACGATCATGTAGGCGATCACGATGACGGGTACGGCCAGCAGCGTCCGGGCTTTCGGCGACAATTTGGCGAGATAGGCTCGCATAACATCCTCGCAGTTTCAGGTACCGGTCATTTGAAATACGAAGCGAAGGCCGAAAAGGTTCCCGAAATTGGTCCACTGACCCCAGACCACTGGCCACTGACCACTGGCAACTGATATGCTAGCCCCGTCATGGGGATGCAGAGCCTGCTTCGCAAAGTCTTTCTGATCGACCTTCTGCAGGGATTGAAGGTCACGTTCCTCTATCAGGATCCCAAGGAAATCTATACCGAGCAATACCCGATGGAGCGGCCGCAGGTGGCCGAGCGCTACCGGGGCGCGCCGCGGCTGAACGTGAATCCTGATACCGACGAGACCATGTGCATTGCCTGTGACCTGTGCGCCGTGGCCTGCCCGGAGAATCTGATCGTAGTCTCCAGCGAGCGCAACGAGCACACCCGCCGCAAGGAACTCACGAACTTCACCTACGATCTGAGCCGCTGCATGTTCTGCGGGCTCTGCGAGGACGCCTGTCCCGTGGACGCCCTCGAACTCACCCAGGACTTCGAACTCGCCAGCTATACGCGCGAGGGCTGGATCTGGGATCGGGAGACTCTGGAAAAAGGGCCGGTGCCTACGGAGTACAGGAAGTAGCTTTCAGCTCTTAGCGATTAGCTTCCACACACTTTGTCATTCCGAACCGGGCGATAGCCCGGTGAGGAACCTGGTGTCCCCGACCTCATCCACAACCGCCGCAGCGCTACCACCGCTGATTTGTCATCCTGAGGAAGCGGGCGACTCCCGACGAAGGACCTGTGCAGTTTGCCGGCAGCGTCGACGCTGCCAGCAAGTTGCATAGGTCCTTCGGCCCGCAAAGAACGCGGGCCTCAGGATGACAGGGATGGGTTTTAGGCCCCAGGCGTTCCCATTTCGGGAAAGACGCGGTTTCCGCGGTTTCGGCAAAATCTTGTCAAGCCCTTGCGGCGGCCATTTTTGGAGTATGTTGTTGATTCGGTGGGAGAAATAAAGGCAATAATATACAACGTTAACCATTTTGTGCTAACTTGTTGATTCCGTGACAGGGCGCTATGAGTGTGTCAAACTTGATACAGTGGAAGTTTCAAACAATCCCCGATTCGCAATGGCTCCGCCGGAGGATGGCCGTTCGCGCATTCCGCACTCTGGTTGTGCCACTTCGACACGTCCGCGTCGGGGTTTTCGCCTATCGCTGGTACGAGAAGCATTACGAGAGATTCGCAACTTAGTTCTTCGCATCGGAGAGTTGCGAGATAGGGCCTTGGATGACACCGGCGTTTCACTAAATCTTCTCCAAGGAATACCATCGCTGTCCCCGGAACAACAAGAGATTGCGTTAGTATGCTGCATTCGGGACATGCATAATTTATTTTCCTCACACCCTCAAGCAACACTGATTGACGCCGAACTATTTCTTCAAGGATGGTATCGGGGTGCGTCGTCCGCGCTAGGCAGTTGGAACACTCAACCTCCCGCGCAATGACATGGAGCACCATAACGCCGCGAATTATACGCCCTCTGGTGGTTTCTTCTTTCTCTTGTCGCGCTGGGCGATCCAGTTCGTGAAGTGGAAAATATTGCTCATATCATGGTGTCGGTTGTGCCGCTTTAGCCAATCAAGGTAATCCTGTTTATTGAATTTGACTATTCGCTCTAGGTTCGGCACGTCTGCCTTTAGGCTGCGAAACCAGTCCTCACCATAACTATGTGTCATGAATCGTTCTGTTGCTCGCAGCACGTCCCAAGATGTTCGTCGTCTTTTCTTCAACCCCACAGTGTGATCTAGAGCCTTCATTGCCTCATAAGCCATCAGATCGGCCACCTGAAGACGCGGCCATTCTTTTGCTGGTGCGAATGAAATCTCTGGATGAAGATGCTCAAACATATCTGGATTATCGTCTCTGAAAATCTGATAGACCAGACCTGCGTTGTATTCATGCTCCGGACTTATGTCGAAGGTCAATTTGGCAATGTCGCCGCAGACAACGGCGAGCTTGGTTACCCTTTCAAGTATCGCAGCGAATGCCCGGTAATAGGCCATATCCAGCGATCCGGGCAGTATCTTCCGCTGGGCCACGAGGTCTATTGCAATCCCTAGTCCTCCGAGGTTTTCATTTCCAGCCATCATCGTTACGAGATCACGGTACAGCGCTTTGTTTTCTGCGTGCGGGAGATATTTGTAATCGTTCCTATCGCTTTCACAATTGAGCGGCTCCGGGATTTCTGATCCAGTCTGAGAGTGAGTTTCCGGCAAAATCGAAGGACCAGGAAGGGAGATTTGCCGTGAGACGAAGACGATTTTCGGTAGAGCAGATCGTGGCAATCCTGAAGCAAGCCGAGGTGGGGGTTCCGGTGGCGGAATTGATCCGCCAGGCAGGGATCTCGGAGCAGACCTTCTATCGCTGGAAGAAGCAGTACGTTGGGCTGGAGGTGGACCAGGTTCGTCAGCTGCGACAAGTGCAGGAAGAGAACGTGCGCTTGAAGCGCCTGGTGGCGGAGCTGATCCTGGACAAGACGATGCTGCAGGATGTGCTGGCAAAAAAATTGTAAAGCCCTCGCGGCGACGCCCCTGCGTCACTTATCTGCATGAGCATTATCAGGTAAGCGAGCGGCGGGCGTGCCGAGTTTGCCGGCTTGACCGAGGGACCTGCCGGTATCAGAGCTACTTGAATCCGAGGACGGAACTGCGGTTGCGCATGCGGGAGATTGCCAAGGTGCGGGTTCGTTATGGGTATCGCAAGATCCGAGTGTTGCTGAACCGGGAGGGCTGGAACGTCAGTCGCTACTTGGCGTATCGACTGTACTGCGAAGAAGGCTTAGCCCTACGGCCGCGCCGCAGTCATCGGCGCCGAGCGGCGGCACAACGCCGAGAACGATTTGTTTCCACCGCTCCGAATCAGGTCTGGAGCCTCGATTTCGTGGCCGATCAGTTAGCGGATGGACGACGCTTTCGGGCTTTGACAGTGGTGGACATTTATACCCGAGAGAGCCCAGCCATTGAAGCTGGGCAGAGTTTGAAGGGAGAGGACGTAGCCATGGTGCTGAATCGAATCACGTTGCAGCGAGGAGCACCCAAGGTACTGTTCTGTGACAACGGTTCGGAATTTACCAGCCAGGCGATGGACCTGTGGGCCTATCGGAACGGAGTACGTATTGACTTTTCCCGACCGGGCAAGCCGACGGACAATGCGTTCATCGAATCGTTCAACGGAACCTTCAGAGCGGAGTGCCTCGACGCTCACTGGTTCACAACGATCACCGAGGCCAAACAACTCATCGAGGGGTGGCGACGGGAATACAATGAGAGCCGTCCTCACAGGGCTCTCGGAGAGCAGACACCGAGCGAGTTCGCCAGTCAGTTCGCTGCTCAGCGCGAACTGACCGGCTTGGAGGAGACCGAAAACTCACCTTAGCGCTGGCATAGAAAACCCGAGCCACTCAAAACCGGAGAAAGTCTCATTATCCCTGGACTAAAAATGGGGGGCAGGTCACAATCTCTTGCATGAAACGGAATCCCTTTGTTCCGGTCGACCCATTGAGGCTCCAGTGTTTCCCAGGTATCCTGAGAAGCTACAACTATTCCGATGGCTGACACGCGTTCTTTTTTTTCATCTGCACTATCGTCGCCATATACGAAGATCACAGCTTCGCTCCGGGGTTGACTTTTGCGCACCACTGCGGTCTACTCCAATCTAGAAGCAGAAAGCCGCTAGATTGCAGTACACCGCAGAGGTCTAAATGGCGAATCACCCCAAACCTTCCGCCAAGAATGAGCAGGGTGAATACGCGACGTTTGAGACAGCTCTTAAAAAAGTCTTGTCTGTCCCGCACTCTGCTCTCAAGGTGCAACTCGACGCCGAGAAGCGAGCGCGGAGACAGCGGACGAAACGGGCTTCCGGCCACGCTTCCCGCGCAAAGGATTAGAAAGCCGTTTCTCCCACCTTGCCAGTCACCTCCGCAAAGGTTAACCGCTTCCCCGCGATCTGCGATAAAGCTAATTCAAATCTTTGCCAGTCTTTCAGCGGCTTGTTCTCTGCATCCTTGCGATTGTTGAATCGAAATGCTTGCTCATCGACATAACGAAATAGATGGAACGGCTCTACAGCAACGTAAGTCCCGCTCAAGCCGCGCTTCAGGCACGACCAGAAATTCTCAATACCGTTAGTGTGGACGTTCTCTTTTACGTAGCCTTCAAGATGATTGACCACCTTGTGAATGTAGCCGTCTTTCAGATTGTTGTACCCCATGAATTCATCAGTGTGAACTTCCGCTCCCGGCTCAACCATCTCGCGCACGATCTTTTCCGGGATGTTCTGTTTGCGATGGGGAATCACGGCAGTTTTCACCTTGCCGCCACGCTCCAACAATCCCATAACGACAGCCTTGCCACTTCCGCCTTGCATACCACCATCCCGGCTCAAGCGCTCCCGCTTTGCTTTGTGCATGAATCGGGCCTTGCCGCCGATGAAGGTCTCATCCACTTCGACCGGAGCGTTATTGCCGCCGAGTTTGGTGATGCTGCCAGTTTGCAGGGCGAAGCGCAGACGATGAAGCACAAACCATGCAGACTTTTGAGTGATGCCCAGAGCGCGGCCCACTTCGTAAGAGCTAACACCGTTCCGGCAGTTGACCAGCATCCACAGAGCGGTGAGCCACTTGTCGAGCGCGATAGGGGAATCCTCGAAGATGGTTCCGAGTTTAACGGTGAACTGCTTGTAGCATTCTTTGCACTTCCAGCGTTTTTGAGTCGCAAGATAGTAGTGCTCTTTGTGGCCGCAAGCAGGGCACTCCGGGCCATTCGCCCAGCGGAGGCGGGCTACGGTGTCAATGCAGACTTGCTCATCTGAGAAATGCCGGATGGCGGCTTGCAGTGTCTTTGGCTGTTCCATGAAAGTAAGGTAGCAAACTAACCAAAGACTGTCAAGAGAAATTTGGTTACTGTACTATATTATTACCGAGAAAAGGCGCAGCGAGTAAGCTGCGCCTGAAGTACCCGAGTTGTCGTTTTTCTTTTGCATAAAGAGTTGGGAGCTGGAGAAAGACGTGATCGACTTACAGGCGGTGGCTGAGGATAACTGCAAGCGGATGGGGGAGGCGGTGGAGGCGGCGTTTTTGGCTAAGGTTTGCAGGCTTCGGATTCCGGTATGCAAGCCCTGGGGAGACAGCGAACGCTACGATTTTGTGGTGGATTGGGGCGAGGGGTTTTGGCGGGTACAGGTGAAGGGCGGGACTTATTGCGAGCGGTCGAAATATCAGGCGGGAGCGGGAGGCAAGGGCAGGCCGTTCACTGGGGAAGACATGGATTTCGTGGTGGTGCATATTGTGCCTTTGGACGTTTGGTACGTGATCCCGATCGAGATGGCGGAGGGGTTGGTCAAGCTGTGGTTCAATCCGAAGTCGACGCGGGCTCGGTTTGAAAAATATCGGGAGGCTTGGTGTTTGCTGGATTGTCCGCGGTCGGCGCGGGGGCGCGGGGATTTGCCGGTTCGGTGCCGGAGTGAGGACGTGAAGGTGCGGTGTGCGGTTTGTCCGCTGCGCGGGGAAACTAAACCTACCACGGAGACACTGAGACACGGAGAAGAGCAGCAGACTCCTCGCTCGCCTCGCCGAGCTTTGCTCGGCTTCGGACTTCGTTCGGAATGACAAGCAAGTGGGGAAGCGGTGCGTGGAGAAAAGGACGGGAGCGAGAGCGGACCTCTCGCTCGCCGGGAACGATTGAAACCGTCAGCCTTCTGCTCTCAGAAGATGCTACTTTTTGCCGACGTGACCGCGTCCGTCACGCACTTCGTTGCCTTTGAAGTGCTGAATCTTGTCGAGATGCTTGTTCGGATCTGGCCTCTCGCCGCGAGCCGGCCTGGGGCCGTTGTAGCCGTGCTCGGGATGGAAATGGTTATTTACGTGGCCGTGGAAGCCCGCAGGACCATGAAACCATGGGCCGGCGCCGATGAAGATTCCGCCGGAGAACCATTCCGGACCGTAGTAACCGTAGGGCGCGCACTCGTAGGGCGCGACGTCGTAATAGCCATAGGGACATTCAGGGGCGACTCCGATGTCGACCTGTACTTGAGCCTGTGTTCTGGGAGCGGACACCGCGAAGCAGACTGTAGCAACAGCAGCTAACGCAAACAGCTTAAATCCGTTCATTCAATTATCCTCGCTATCTTAAATGTCTTAAACATCGAGGGGCGGTCACTACCTAATCCCCCAAGTCATTATTGTAACCAGATCAGTTTCGATCTGAGCAATAGGGAACAGACAAATATGATTCAACTTTCCCATAAAGGGTTGACTTCAGAAAGAAGGCGCAGGCTCTCCCCACGCTAAGGAGCGGGCTGTTGTTGGGTCATGCAGTGCAGGGTGCCGAGTCCCCAGACCAGGTCGCCAGAATAGATTGGGACGATCTCTCGCGTGGGAAACAACTGCGCCAGCGTGTTGAGGGCCTCGCGGTCGTTGGGATCGTTGAAGACTGGCACGAGTACGATGCCGTTGGCGATGTAGAAATTGGCGTAGCTGGCGGGCAGGCGGCGCTGCTCAAAGACGACCGGACGGGGCATGGGGATCTCGACGATGTTCAACGGCTTGCCTGTTTGATCGGTGGCGGCCTGGAGGCGGCGGAGGTTGTCGCTCAGGGGCTTGTGGTTTGCGTCTTTGCGATTGGGTTCGACCATGGTTACGACCTTGTCTGGAGCTACGAAGCGGGTCAGGTCGTCGACGTGGCCGTGCGTGTCGTCGCCGGAGATGCCTTTGCCTAGCCAGATTGTGTGCGGGGCGCCTAGATAGTTGGCGAAGAGCTTTTCGTAGTCTTTGCGCTGCATAGTTGCGTTGCGCTGCTGGACTTTGCTTAACAGGCATTCTTCGGTGGTCAGGATGGTGCCTTGTCCGTTGACGTCGATGGAGCCGCCTTCGAGGACTACGCGGGTGGTGCGGTGTTGCGGGTGGATTTCTTGGGCATGGGCGGCGGTTGCCATTTGGGCTCCGATTTTTTCGTCGTGGCGGTAGTTGGTGTACTTGGCCCAGGCGTTGAAGCGGAAGTCTAGAGCCAAGAGGTGACCCTCGGAGGCGGCTGTCCCCACATGGGTTGTGGTGAAGACGCAGCCGGAGTCGCGTAGCCAGGATCGGTTGGTAGGCCAGCGGTGTAATCGGACGTTGCTCAGTTGCGCGTTGGATTTCTCCAGGTGCTTGCGGGCTTGCTTTTCGGCGGCGGCGTTGTTGACCATCAGTTCGACTCGCTCGTGACGGGCCAGATTGCGGATGATCTCGGTGTAGACCCAGGGGATGGGCTCGAACTTGCCGGGCCAATCGCCGTGATAGTGGGGCCAAGCTAGCCAGGTCGCGGCGTGAGGATCCCATTCGGCGGGCATGCCGTGGACAAGGGCCGGAGCCGTGCTTCGTCCGGGCGGACAGCCGGGGGCGGCCGTCTCCACATGAAGCTGCGGCGCTTCGGCGACAGTTAAAGTATTACTTGAAGGCGTGCGCGGGGGCTTGGTCGTCACGGTGGCTCTTAGCGTCCATCCAGCAAACGGTTGGAGATTGGGGCGTAGGCGTCGATTCTGCGGTCGCGGAGGAAGGGCCAGTTGCGGCGGATGTCTTCGAGGGCTTTCAGGTCTACGTCTCCCATCAGGATTTCTTCCTGGTCGTGCGAGGCTTCGGCCAGGACTCGGCCGAAGGGATCGCAGAAGAACGATGCTCCCCAGAATTCCAATCCTTGGCCTGGGGCAGACTTGCCGCGGATGTTGCCGGTTTCGAAGCCTACGCGATTGACTACGGCTACGTAGACTCCGTTGGCGATGGCGTGGGCGCGTTGGATGGTGCGCCAGGCGTCGTGCTGGGCTTGGCCGAACTCGGCTTTCTCGGCGGGATGCCAGCCTATCGCAGTGGGATAGAAGAGCACTTGCGCGCCTTGCAACGCCGTCAGGCGCGCGCCTTCGGGAAACCATTGGTCCCAGCAGACCAGCGTGCCGATGCGGCCGGCGGTGGTGTCGAGGGCGCGGAATCCGAGGTCGCCGGGGGTGAAATAAAACTTTTCGTAGTAGAGCGGGTCGTCGGGGATGTGCATCTTGCGATAGAGGCCGCGCAGGGAGCCGTCGGAATCGAAGATGGCGGCTGTGTTGTGGTAGATGCCGGGGGCGCGCTTTTCGAAGAGCGATGCGATCAGGACTACTCCGTGGTGGCGGGCGGCGGCGGCTAGCTTGTCACTGGTTGGACCGGGAATGGGTTCGGCTAAATCGAAGAGGGAGTGGTCTTCGCGCTGGCAGAAGTATTGCGTCTGGAATAGTTCGGGCAGGCAGACTACCTGAGCGCCGCGTCCGGCAGCGTCGGCCACGCGGTCGAGGGCCTTGTGGAGATTCTGTTCTGGATCTGGGCCGCAGGACATTTGTACCAGGGCTACGCGGAATTTTTCAGGTGGCACGCCTGTTTCCTCTGCCGAAGAATATAGCATCTCGACGCGGGCTTCGGGCTTTGGCTGTCGGGCTCGGGCTTGAGAACTTTTGAACCACTAAGGACACTAAGTACCACGAAGGTTTATTTGGCGGGATTTGCTTTGGCGAATGCTCTAGCCAGGCGCTGGTTGCCTGCTACCAGTTCTTCCAGTCGCCTTGTTACTTCGGCGTTGGGCGCGGCGCGGAGGAGAGCTTCGATGGCGGGTTCGGCTTGCAGGGATTCGGTGCGAACTACATCCAGCAGGAATTCGAGGGCTGCATCCTGGCGGGTTAGAGCGATAGCGGAGAGCAGTACCGAGGAGAACCATGGATCATGCTCTTCGGCGAAGCGGTCGCATAACGTCTCGAAGGCTTGCGGGGAATGCGTGCCGGCTATGGCTAGTGCGGCTTCGGCCGCGGGATCGTCGGCGGACGCCAGGAAACGGCTGATCCAGAGGATAGCGCTTGGGCCTTCGATGCGGAGGATGCCGGCGTAGCAGGCACCTAGAACTTCGGCTCTTCTTCTGGCTTTTCGCCTAGCTTTCTGGACTTTAGATTGGAATCCAGAATCGCTCGTAGGCGGAGGAGGAGCGCAGCGGAGGGCGATCCTACCTGCTCGATGGCGCGAGCTGTTTCTGTGCGAACTGATTTGTCTTTGTCGGCTAGCAGCTCGACCAGGTGCTTCAGGAGGTCAGGTTCAGGCAGGCTGCGGCATTGCACTAACGCGAGGGCGCAGGTTGCGCGGAGAGTGCCGGCGGAGTCGGAACTTCCACCATAGGAGGGTTCGGGCTGGATGTGGTTCATGCCGCGGAGGAAGACGGCGGGGTCTTGATGCTCGAATGCAGTCAGCGCGCCGCTTATGGCATTCTTCGCCCAGCATTGCGGATCGGTCTTGATGGGATCTTCGAAGAAGCGGTCAAAGGCGGTTAGCAGCTCGGGGATCAGTTGAGAGAGATTCAAGGTACGGATGAGATCGGCGGCTTTGCCGACTACGAAGTTGTTGCGGTTCGATGGCGCTTTGCGTAGTGCTTCCGGGGCGGCTTCTGGCAGTTGCTGGCGAAGAGCGTCGAGGGCGGCTAGTTGTTCTTCGAACTTGCGCTTACCGGGCATGGGGAGAGTGTAACGCGAGGAGGTTAATATTACGCAGCATTGCCACTGCATGAACAGCAGGTTCCTCGCGCGCCTTCGGCGCGCTGCGGAATGACAAAATATTTAGAGCAACGCACGGCTGGCGAAGGCTGGCGAGGGCGGCTACTTGCTCTGCTGTTTCGATGACACTCTCGGCCGCCGCCTGCTATTACTTGGCTGCGGGGTGGTGGTCGTAGCTGATGACTCGCGTAATCTTCCACGAGCCGTCTTTGTATCGCCAGAGGTGAATGAACTTCCCTTCGCCGACTCCCTCTGTATCCTCATGCCCCGGGTGGTGGAAGCGGTGAACACCCATCTCGACCGCGCCGTAGCCTTTCATGGGATACACCTGCATCGTTCCGGGGACGAGTTCCCGCGTGACTTTGCCGCAGATATTCTTCTTTACGCTCGCGGTCAGATCTGCTTTGCCGAGTGTTACTCCACCCTGGTCGTGATAAAACTCCAAATCGTCGGTCAAGAAAGAGGCGAATTTTTCCAGGTCGCACCGGTTATAGGAGTCGAAAAGAGCAGTATCGAGCGAGGCGATGGCCTTGTCGAGTTCAGCCTGGGATTGAATGCTTTCCAGAGGTGGGACTGCTTGAGCGTGGGCCCGGAGGCCGCAAAAGGCGAAGACCGAAAACAACAGCAGCATTCTAGCCATAGAGAAAAAGCTCTTCATTAGGTTTCCCTTTCCGGGTCGTGTGCAGTTACACCGGGGGGTACGTTATCTAAGGATGGAATGTTCCGCGGGTTCCCTGTGGCAGGCAATTGACTCCCAAGCATGGGAACAGACTGCGGCGTGGCGTCATCTCGCGCTGTTCCTGTAGAGTAGTTTCTCGGGGGATTTACCAGTCCAGGTTGGAGGCGTCGTCTTGAAACACGGGAATCATGGCAGTTCGCATCAGGGAAAATCGCACGACCACGCTGGACACGGAGGAGATGGTGTGGAGCGCCATCTGCACAATCCGATCGCAGACCGGCTGATTCCTTTGGAGCCGCTCGATTTGAGCAAGGTGAAGTCGATCGACGATCTGGTGCGGGCGATGTCGAAGACGGCCTTTACCGGACGGCAACTGGGCGAGGCTGCTGATGTGCTGGAGGCGATGGCTCGCGACGAGGAATGCTTCGTCGTGATGACACTCTCGGGCGCGATGACGGTGGCGAAGCAGGGGCTGATCGTTACTGAGTTGATTGATCGAGGCATAGTGAATGCGGTGGTTTCGACTGGGGCGTTGATGGCTCATGGGCTGGTGGAGGCTACGGGGCGGGCGCATTTCCGGTATAACCCTGAGGTCAGTGACGAGGAGCTTTACGAACAGGGTTACAACCGGGTTTATGACACGCTGGAGCCGGAGCAGAATCTGGACGATGTGGAAGAAGTGATGTCGGCGGTGCTGGAGGGTTGGGATCACAACGAGGTGATGTGCTCCTACAAGCTGAATCATGCGATTGGAGCGTATCTGGCGAAAAACGCGCAGGAGCGGGGAATTTTGAAGTCGGCGCATGAGATGGGCGTGCCGGTATTTGTACCGGCGTTCAGTGATTCGGAGATGGGGCTGGACACGGCGCTGAATAATCGTCTGCGGGAGTCGACCGGTCGGCACAAGATACGGTTTGATCCGTTCGAGGATCTAGAGCACTTTGCGGCGACTTTATTGCGGCAGAAGAAGCTGGGTATTCTGACGATTGGCGGTGGAGTGCCGCGGAATTGGTCGCAGCAGTTTGGTCCGTTCTGCGAATTGCGGCACCGGCGGCTGGGGGAGAATGTTCCGCTGAAGCGGTATCACTATGGGTTGAGGATTTGCCCGGAGCCGGTTTACTGGGGCGGGTTGTCGGGCAGTCCTTATAGCGAGGCGGTGTCGTGGGGGAAGTTTGTGCCTCCGGCGGAGGGCGGGAAGTTTGGGGAAGTTTTTGTGGACGCTACCGTGGGATTGCCTTTGATTGTGGCTGCGGTGTTTGAGCGGCTGGATAAGAAGGGAAGTAAGGCGGGCAAGGGGAAAACTACTGCCGCTCGGAAGTGACGGAATACGCTGCGGCCCGATAAGCCTGGGCCGCCGGACAGCCGAGGGGGCTGTCCCCACATATTTGTCGATGGCTGCCGCTAGGCGCCGGCTTCGGAGGAGTTTTCGCGGGACTTGCGGTAGAGCGGCGCGAGGATGCTATTTTCCAACACTCGAGATTCGGCTTCCACCCAGTCTTGCAGGGCTAATCCTTCGGTCTGACCGCGCTGATCGTAGAGATGTTGCGCGTGCAGACGAATCTTTCTCTCCAACAATTCGGTTATGAGTGCTTGCTGCCTTTTTCTACGGGTATCGTTATCCAAAACTACTCCTCTTGCCTAAATAGGTACTCTTCTTACAGTTCTATGATACGGGAAGGGTGTTAACGGAAGATTACATTTGGGAGGGCTGAGGCGTTACTAAAGTGTTATTATAGCACGTCGTTTTCATCGATGTAGTGGGTGATCGACAGGCGCCTCAGGGGCTAAAGCCCGCTTCTTTTTTCAGTCCCTGACGGCACGACTAAATGTCATGCCCTTCCCGAACCTTTCGCTGACATGGAGATCCAAGTCCGTAGGGTCTGGCTTCCATGGAATCCCACCCTTTCGCAAAGAACGCGAAAGGATGGGGCACCCAGATTCACTCTGCTTCAATCTCAAGGACTAATCAAAGATCAGCACTGCCGAGGCGATTACCGTGGTCCACAGACCGCGCTTGTCGCCTACTGCGGATTGCGTGACGTTGGCGGTGCGGACGATTTTGTTGGAGAGGCGGTAGATCTGCTTTTTTTCGTCCCAGGAGCGGTCGGGGTCGAACTCTACGTTTAAGGTCGTGGCTAACATTTCGGCGGCTAGTTCTTCGGCGTATTCTCCGGCGGCGTCTTCGGTTTCGCCGAAGGAGTGGTGCTCGCTAAGATATCCGTAGGTGTTTTTGTCGGCGGGAATGGCTACGCCGATCGAGGAAGCCAGCAGGCGGTGGGCTTCGTGGGTGGAGTTTTCAGCCACGACGGCAAAAACGACTTCGCCGGGGCTGAGATATTTCACGCCTTCTTTGCGGGCCAGCATTTTGCAATTGGGAGGGAAGATGGAGGAGACACGCACCAGGTTCTGCGCGGCGATGCCGGCATCGCGCAAGGCCAGCTCGAAGGACGTTAACCGTTCACGGTGTTTCCCGACTCCCTTGGTGAAGAACATCCGCTTGGGAACCATGTCTTTGCCCAATGCTGTATCCTCCGGCACAAAAAATGAGATGGGAGAATGCACAATTTAACACAATGCTTTGTAAAGAGAAGATGAATTTCGTACTGGGGGAGAGAAAAATGGCGGGAATCCGCTGGCGCGGATTTCCGCCACTATGCCCGGTGCGTGTTGGGGGAGGGCCCCGGGCAAAACCGACTTACTGTAACACAAGGCTGGAAGCGTTCCGACAAAAAGCAGCCGGTCTTCGTTTTTGCGAACAGCCCCAAGGTGTTTGCGAACTGCGCCAGGCTTTTGCGATCAGCGAGGGCTTCGTCACTTGGCGGCGACCGAACTGACCTCGATGGTGTCGCCGTTCAAAGTCCCCGTGATGGTGGCGTTCTTGCCGGCTTGCTGGTCCAGCATGGCCAGAGCTGTCTTGTCGGTGGTATCCAAAATGTAAATCTTCTCGCCCACGATCAATGCGAACTTGGAGCCATGGTCCACGCAGGTGCGGGTACACTCCGCCGGCGTGCCTTCCATGTGCGTTCTGCCGCACATGGCGTCGCCAACCTCGCCAGTAAACTTCTGCTTGCCGGCGGCGAGAGCGTTAAGACTGGAGAGTACGGTCGCAGCAAAGATAAGTGCCGTTATCGATGCGAACTGCCACGAATTACGATTCATTTCCACGTTCTCCTTGAGCCGGTCACCCTTCGTAGGTGGCCGGGGTTTGCGGGCGACAGCCAGCGGGACGGCACTACTGTCTCTGGATGATAGATGATGCAGGCAGCAAAAAGTTACCGGTCTCGCATTTCGGTCAGGGGCTCAGTTTGAAGCCGTCTCCTTCTTGAGGGGCGTCATCCCGAACCCCGGCGCAGTTCAGCCGGGTGAGTGATCTCCCGTGGGCCAGACATGCGCGTTCGGGAGATCCTTCGCTCCGCCTGAAAAACGGCTCCACTCAGGATGACGCCATCAAAATTCCAACTGAGCCACTACTCGCATTTCAGTTTACCGTGGGGCTTTCGCCGTATATTGCAGATCGACGTCCACAGTTTTGCTGCCCGCAAGGGCGGTCACGTGGGGGGAGACATCCCAGTCGAGGCTGGGGGGAAGCAGTTTTTGAGCGAGCGGCAGGAACTGCTTGAGGTAGGTGACGTCGTAGACATCGCCGGGGCGGATCTTCCAGGCAGCCCGCAGTCTGGCCGTGAGATTGTTGTCGATGCCGCGAAACTCAAGCTCTCCCATGTGGAAGATGGCGCCCTCGTTGACGACAAGGTGAAAAACCGCGGTTCCAGCAGCATCGTCGAATTCAGCGTTGGCCTTGATGGTGGCGAGGACATATCCCCGGGAACCGTAAAGCTCCTGAATGGCGCGGAGGTCTTTATCCAGTTGAATTGTGTTGGCGATTTGCCCCACTTTGGCATGAAGGAGCGGTTCGAGCGTGTCGCTCGGGATCGCGTTATTGCCCGACCAATCCCACCGGGTCAGCTTGTACTGGAGGCCGGGAGTGGGGAGAAACGTAACATCCAAGAAGGTTGGTTGGGTTGTATTGTCGCTGGGCTCCGAGGGGGCAGGTTTTTCAACCTTGAGTTGCGGCGGACCGCATGAGGCCTTGAGGTATCCACGTTCACGATAGATGGGGACGAGCGTATGTTCGATGAAGTTAGCCATGAACTCGCGGGAATATTCGAGATCGATTAATTTTTCCGCGGCAGCCTGGAGCAAGGGTAATTCGTCCGCTCCCGCACCGGGAAACTCGACGTGACGAATGCGAATGCTCACGCCGGCGACCTTATAGTCAATCGACTCGAGGCGGTCGTTCTTGCCGTTGGTGCGCAGGTATTCGACGTGGCCGGGGATGCCGTTCTCGACCAGCAGGGCTTGAAGAACATCCGAGACTTGATCGGGTAAGCGCCCGTTCGCGGGTAGTTCTCCTTTGAAGAGGGGCACGCGTTCGTGCACTTTTTGCAGCAGGTCTTCATCGGTGAACCAGACAAAGTCAGCGAAGTGGGCAAAGACAAATTTGTCGGCATCGGTGACCTGGAACTCGAGTTTGGTGCCGGTCGATGAGTAGGAGTAGGTGTAAGCGACGTTGCTGAAGGCTCCACTCTCGCCGAGTTGGCGGGCGGCTTTTTTGAAATCTTCTTCGTGGGCGATGGTGCCTACCGGCAGACCACTGGCGGCGGCGATTTCATTTGAGGTGAAACGCTTGCTGCCGGTTACTTTGACTGCGATCAGTTTGTAAGAAGTGGGCTGCGCGGGACGAGGCGCCTGGCCAGACTGGGCCTGGGCCACAGCAGAGACGCAAAGCAGGATGATGGGAAGGAAAGAGAGCAGGCCGCGCGTGAGGGGAGCTGGAAGGAGTGTCTTCATCTACTTCGATCTGGGCGCCGGTACCGCGCTGGATTTGTGCTTTTTGGCAATGTCGATGAAGGCTAACGCAGCGCGGCTGAGAGCCTTGTCTTTGCGGAAGACCAGAGCCAGGTCGCGGCGCAGTTGGGCATCGGCCATGGGAATGGCAACCAGGACGCCGGCGCGAACGTCTTCCTGCACGTTGGAGCGGGCAATGAAGCCGACTCCTACGCCAGCCGCGACGAAGCGTTTTAGAAGTTCGCTGGAATCAAGTTCCATACTGTAGTTCGGCTTTAGCCGGCGTTCGCGAAACAGGCCGTCGAGCGCGTCGCGGGTGTGGCCGGCCTTGGGAAGAACCAACGGATACTTGGCGAGGTCCCCCACAGAAGCTGACTTCACCTTACCCAGCGGGTGGTGCGGCGGGGCGATGATGACCAGCTCATCCTGATGGATGAGGACAACGGTGAGGCGGTTGTCCTTCACGGGCAGGGAAACCACGCCGAAATCGACGGAGTTGTCGGTGACCGATTCGAGAATCTTGGCGTAATCGGCGCGTTTGATGTTTACCGACACGCCGGGATACTGCTTTTTGAAATCGGCGAAGACCTCGGGGAGGATGTGCAGGCACGTGCCTTCATTGGCGCCGACGGTGATGGCGCCGCGGGGGACATGTTCCATCTCGGCGAGAGAAGTGAGCATGGCCTTGCGGGCGTCCACCGTATCCTGTGAGTACTTTTGAAAAGACTTCCCGGCCGCGGTGAGGCAAACCTTGCCGCCGGAGCGGTCGAAGAGTTTGGCGCCGACTTCGTCTTCGAGGGCGCGGATCTGGGAGGAGATGGCGGGCTGGGTGCGGAAACGCTTCTCGGCTGCCCGGGAGAACGAGGCATGGCGTGCTACTTCGAGGAAGGTTTGGAGTTGGTCGAAGTCCATGGGGTGTGAAGCAGTTGCCAGTGACCAGTTGCCAGTTGCCAGTAAGACCTGGGTCGGGCTGGAGTCTCGCCCGAGCCCTGCAAGTATACGGCTAGGCGATGGACATGGACAAAGACATCTACACGGGCGTGGCGTCGATGGAGTGAGAGTGGACTGTGATTTTGCTTTACCGCGATTTGAATCGCCAAGCTGCCTTCACTCGGACTTGCAGACACTGCCGTAGACCAGCGGCTCCCCCTGTTCCCACGGCTTATAGTTGTTGGCGAATTCGATGCGTTGGGCAACGGAGGGGTGCGTGGCCTTGAAGACGAGAAAGAAGGTATCCCAATCGGGCGCAACATCGCCTCTTTGAACATCACCGGCGAACACCGTGGCCGCGGCGTGATTTTGATGAGTCAATTCGATGCCGAAGCGGTCAGCTTCGTGCTCGATGTGCCGGGAGATCAGATTGAAAAACGGCACGAAGGCAAGCCAGAGGAAGGTCAATAGGAACAGAATCAGCGGCAAGGACGCCGGATCGGAAAGTTTGCAGAACCCCCAAGGCCGAGAGAACCACCGGAGGGCGGCGCGGCCCAGGCGATCGGTGAGCCAAAATCCGGCCAGGAAGCAACCAGCGAGAATCGCCAAGCCCTTCCAAGCGTCGTACATGATGTAGTGCTTCAATTCGTGCCCGATAGTGAATACGATCTGGTCAGGGGTCTCGACGGACGCCAGATTGCTTTGCAGAATGATGCGATTGGTAGGACCGACGCCGGTCACTCTGGTGCTGTTGCCGCCGACGAGGACGGGGATGTGAGCGATGCCGCAGCGTGCGGCGAGCGCGTCGATCCGCATTTCAAGCGGGCGATCGTCGAGAGGCTTATAGGTTATCGTCAGCGGATCAACCCACACCGGCCAAGCGACCAGAGCCAGAAAAGCGACCGGCAGCAGCGCGAGGGCGCAATAAAGCCATCAACGGCGCGGGCTTTTTGCGATCAGGAGATAGGGAATCCAGATGAACAGCGATGCGGCGATCAATCGGACAACCAGCGGCACGGTGTCGCCTTTCAGCCAATTCAGCAGCGACTGATCTGAATGTCCAGTTGCGTGCGGCTGCACGTAGCCGGCGTAAAAGTCGAAGGGCAGCGCAATGAGCGCAGCCAGGACGAGATAGGCACAGGCGAAGAGTGTGACCGTCCAGAACCAGCGGTTGCCGGTGAAAGACTCACAACTCCGGCGCAGGCGTGCTCCCAGGCCGGTGAACAAAATCAAGAACGGAATTGCCAGCGCGAGGAGCTGAAATGCCGCCCAGTATATGTTTGCGTGCTGCTCCTGGGCGAGCAAGGCCGTGGTTGTTTTGGGCACCTCTACCGGCAATTCGGCATAGGCGAGACTCGACGACAGGATTACTCCTGCGATACAGCTAAGCAAGGCCTTCCATGAGATTGCCCGCCCCGGCCAGCCTTGGGATTCCGGTAATAAGCGATGGCACTTCATGGTTATCGGGTTCCACTCCAATGTCGCGATGGATCGTCCACAATTGTTATTGAAAAATGTATTTCGCACCATGGCGAATTGCTGTGCAATATTGCTCAGGTGGCGGACGAATGGGATGTCGCAATCCGATCTGGGTGAGCCTCCGGCAATCCGAAAGCTGGCTTGTCGGTGGATGGGAATTGACAGGTCCGTTTCCAGGAAATCGGAGCCCCCACTCCATAGTCTTAGGGCTTTGGATTCTTGAGGCGAGCAGGGCAAGAGACGCCGCTTGCGGCGTCTCTACGGCAATGACGGCGTAGGAACTACTGCTTCAACTGCTTCTCAATCGCCGCGATCACTTCTTTCGAATCCGGTGTGACTGCCGGTTCGAAACGCTGCACTACATTGCCGTTGCGGTCGACCAGAAACTTGGTGAAGTTCCACTTGATCTCGCCGTTAATGCCGGCTGGGGTGTCTTTGGTCAGGTAAGCGTAGAGCGGGGCTTGGTCGTCGCCTTTGACGGAAATCTTCGCGTACATGGGGAAGGTCACGCTGTACTTGCGGGTGCAGAAGGTCTTGATCTCTTCGTTGGTGCCGGGTTCCTGGGCGCCGAAATTGTTGGCGGGGAAGCCGAGGATCACGAAGCCCTTGTCTTTGTATTTTTCGTAGGTCGCTTCCAGCGCGCTGTATTGCGGAGTAAAGCCACACTGGCTGGCCACGTTAACCACGAGAACGACTTTGCCCTTGTAGTCGGCCAGCGGCGCGGGTTTGCCATCGATGGAATTGAGCGTGAAGGTGTAGATTCCCGACGCGGCGAGTAACGAGCAGCCATAATCAGCAACGCTCCGGAGAAAAGATAAGCTCGAAGCTTGAAGAGGAAGTGAACATAGGATCTCATTGATGACTCCTGACGAATATTTACGCGCATGCGCTATGCCGCACTGCTGGGACCACAGTTGAGGATACTGGGCTCGACAAGGGGCGTGCAACCGCACAATTGTAAAATCTTGGTCAGAGTCGGGTTGATTTCGCGGACGGGATGAAAAACGTGCTCGAGCTTCGCTCGACGAGACCCTTCGGCTTCGCTCGGGGCTTCGGCAAATCAGGGCAGGGAGCCGAGGGCTGTCCCAGCATGAGCTGAAAGTCTTCACATGAGTATGCTGGGCTCGGGGTTCAGATCGTGGGACTGAGGGTGTTCTGCCTGACGATTCTGCCGACAAGCTTGAGGGCCTTAGCCGACTCGGACGGGCGGGGCACTCCGTGGTCCGTAGCCTCCGTCAGGCCCTTCTCAACAGAGTCGAGAGCCAGGCAGGAGCGTTCCAAGACGAGGAGTAGATACTTTTGGGCAATGGGACGATCGGCGGGGTGAATGAGGTCCCACCAGCGGCGAATGGATTCCTGGACCTCGACCTCGGTCTTTTCCCCTACGACCAGGGCATCAATCAACCGGTAGACCTTGCTCTTCACGGCCTGATACGAGACAGAAACTTCCTGGGGCATTGGGCTTTCCGGACTACTCTGACTTTGGGTATGCAATCTTCTATCCAAACGTAGGTGCTTGCACTGTAAGTCCTTTCGGCTGTGAGCTTCGACAGTAATCCTACGAATGGAATAAATCAGAATTCCGGATATGGATTCTGGAAGCGGTCCATCGCCAGCGTCTTGAGTTTTTCACAGCTGCTTTTTCGTACGAGGCTGCTTTTTCGAGTCTTAGGCATTCCCTGGCTCAGCACTCGTAACGCCCGCAGGTTACAATGTTCCGCTCCCAGCGAGTACTGTGTGGCGGATTCAGGGCGGAGTTCGGGAGAACTTGGTTATTGCAGTCTCTTACAAACTGTAAAGATTTGTGTAACCCACAAAATTCGGAGGCCGGATGAAAACGTGGTCGTGGATTCTTGTATTTCCTCTATTAATCTCCGCGCTGGGTAGGGCACAGAGCGCACCTGCTGCGAGCGGTGCTGCGCAAGATGCCGAAGCTCAGCCGCGAATGTTCTTTCCCCGTGACATGTTTTGGGGATGGGCGCAATTTGACCTTGCACCGCCGCACAACGAAATCGACCCCAACCTGTGCGCCGGAAACGCGGGACAGTATGGCGGGGTGAACGCGCCCTGCAGCCTGTTTGCGCGCTATATGCTGTCGGGGATGCTCGAGGTGCGTCCCTTTGGCCGGGGGCAGTTGCGGCGCTTTATGGTTTTTGGCGCGCCGGCGTTCTTGTTTGGCAAGACTATTCCGCAGACGCTCTATACATGGTCGCCGGATGCGATTGGCATCGAGCACTCGTGGGGAGTGGGGATCTTCATCGCGAAAGGATTCGAGTTCCGCCTGACGCAGCATTTCCTGTTCGATCGGCTGGGTGCGCGAGACACTAATCTGGGCGTAGCCGATTTAGGGAACAACGGTCCCTGGGGACGCTACTTCACGCTGGGCGTGCGGAAGTCTTTTGGGACGAGGCGCTGGTGATGGCGGTCACGCAATGCTGTGACGCGAGAATTAGTCAGCGCGCGGCCCCGAAGGGTATTCTCTGTGGGGTATTCTCTATAATGTGAGGCTTTTGTAGTTGACTGGAGTTTCATAGGGAGGCTGATGATGGCGGGGTCTTATAACGGTGTTGCCGTACCGACCGAAGGGAGAGAAGATCGGATATGCGAGTGGGAAGTACAAAGTGCCGGACCATCCGGTGATTCCGTTTATCGAGGGTGACGGAACTGGGCGCGATATTTGGAAGGCGTCGATACGCGTGTTCGACGCGGCGGTTGAGAGAGCTTATAAGGGAAAGCGCCGTGTCGCGTGGTATGAAGTGTTCGCCGGGCGAAAAAGCCAAGGCAAAATTCGACACCTGGCTGCCGGATGACACCGTGGACGCCATTCGCGAATTTCGCGTCGCCATCAAGGGCCCGCTGACCACGCCGGTGGGCGGCGGCATTCGTTCGCTGAACGTTGCGCTGCGGCAGATTCTCGATCTCTACTGCTGCGTGCGTCCGGTGAAGTACTACAAGGGCGTGCCCTCGCCGGTAAAGAATCCGGAGCGCATGGATGTTGTAATCTACCGCGAGAACACGGAGGACGTGTATGCCGGCATCGAGTGGGAAGAGGGAACTGCGGAGTGCGCGAAGCTCATCGAGTTCCTAAACAAGGACATGCTGAAGAGCGGGAAGAAGCAGATCCGGCTGGATTCCGGGGTGGGCATCAAGCCGATCTCGGTGACTGGAACCAAGCGCCTGGTGCGCATGGCGATTCTTTTCGCAATCGAGACTGGGCGCAAGAGCGTGACGCTGGTGCACAAGGGCAACATCCAGAAATTTACCGAGGGCGCGTTCCGCAAGTGGGGATACGAGCTGGCCACTGAGGAGTTTCGCGACAAGGTGGTCACGGAGCGCGAGAGCTGGATCGTCGGCAACAAAGATAAGAATCCGAATCTGACGGTGGCGCAGAATGCAGAGCTGGTTGAGCCGGGGATGGAGTTTGCTCCGCCCGCATTTCGGCAGGCGGTAGAACAGGAAGTGAAAGAAGTGCTCGACCGCATCTACGACACGCACGGCAACGGGCAGTGGAAAAAGAAAATCATGATCAACGACCGCATTGCCGACTCGATCTTCCAGCAAGTGGTGACGCGGGCGGATGAGTACTCGGTGCTGGCGACCCCGAATCTCAATGGCGACTACATCTCGGACGCTTGCGCGGCGCAGGTTGGCGGGCTGGGGATCGCTCCGGGGGCGAACATTGGCGATGGCTATGCGATCTTCGAGGCCACGCATGGCACGGCTCCGAAGTATGCGGATAAAGATGTGATCAATCCCGGGTCGGTAATGCTTTCGGGTGTGATGATGTTCCGCTTTATGGGATGGAATGAGGCCGCCGATCTGATTGAGGGCGGGATGGAGCGAACGATTCTCCAGAAGAAAGTCACGTACGACTTTGAGCGGCTGATGGAAGGCGCGACTAAAGTGAAGACGAGTGAGTTTGCGGACAGCATTATTGAGAATATGGGCGTGGCGGTGCTGGTGTAGGCGAAATCAAAATCTTTAACACAGGGGACACAGAGTCACACAGGGTAACGCCCGTGATCCACTCGCTCCTCTGTGTCCCCTGGTGGTAAGGATTTTAGGCTCTTCATAGAAAGGACTCATTCATGCGCAAGAAAGTAACCATCGTAGGTTCCGGCAACGTAGGTGCAACAGCGGCTCATTGGATTGCTTCGAAGGAGCTGGCCGATGTGGTGCTGATCGACATTATTGAAGGCGTGCCGCAGGGCAAGGGATTGGATTTGCTTGAGGCCATGCCCATCGAGAAGCGCGACTCTTACATCACCGGCACGAACGATTACAAAGACACGGCGAATTCCGACATTGTCGTGATCACGGCGGGCATTCCGCGCAAGCCAGGCATGAGCCGTGACGATCTGCTTAACACGAATTACGGCATCATGAAGGCAGTGGTGGGCGAGGTGGTGAAGTATTCGCCGAACTGCATTCTGATCATCGTTTCGAACCCGCTGGACGCGATGGCTCAGGCGGCCTACAAGCTGAGCGGGTTTCCGCGCGAGCGCGTGGTGGGCATGGCGGGCGTTCTGGATTCGGCGCGCTTCCGCGCCTTCATCGCCGACGAACTGAAGGTCAGCGTGGAGAACGTCACCGCATTCGTGCTCGGTGGACATGGCGATACCATGGTTCCTCTGCCGCGCTATTCCACGGTTGCGGGGATTCCGATTACGGAGTTGATTGAGAAGTCGCGGCTTGAAGCTTTGGTGCAGCGCACGCGCGACGGCGGCGCGGAAATCGTCAAATATTTGAAAACCGGCTCGGCTTATTACGCGCCCTCGGCAGCGGCGACGGAGATGGTCGAGGCGATCCTGAAAGACAAGAAGAAGATTCTGCCTTGCGCTGCGTATTTGCAGGGCGAGTACGGGATCAGCGGCCTATATGTTGGCGTGCCGGTGAAGCTGGGCGCTAAGGGGATTGAGCAGATCATCGAGATCAAGCTGACTGCTGAAGAAAAGGCTGGGCTGGATAAGAGCGCGGCGGCGGTGAAGGAGTTGTGTGCGGTGATTGGAGTCTGACCGAGCTCTCAGCTGCTGAAGCCGGCGAGAAAGAAGTAGACTGATCGGCGCGACTGAAGTCGCGCCTTACCCGATCCCGTTCTTTTCAGCAAGAAATCCGTTTACACCTTCTCGATCGTCACCTTCTTCACTACCACATCCTTGTTCGGCTTATCATTACGCCCGCGCGGGACTTCAGAGATCTTCGTGACCACATCCTGGCCTTCGATGACTTCGCCGAAGATTGTGTGCTTGCCGGTCAGCCACGTTGTGGGCGCGACGGTGATGAAGAATTGCGAGCCGTTGGTGTTGGGGCCGGCGTTGGCCATGGCGAGCTTGCCTGCCTTGTCCAGCTTGTGGGGTGAGCCTTTGGTTTCGTCTTCGAACTGGTAGCCGGGGCCTCCCATGCCGGTGCCTTGCGGGTCGCCACCCTGGATCATGAAGTCGGGAATCACGCGATGAAAAATTGTTCCGTCATAGAGGCGGTCTTTGGATTTCTTGCGGGTCGAGGGATGCGTCCACTCGCGCTTGCCTTCGGCTAGTTCCACAAAGTTGGCTACGGTTTTGGGCGCTTCTTTTTCGAAGAGGCGGCATACTATGTTGCCTTCGCTGGTTTCAAACGTCGCGTAGAGTCCGGGTTGGCGGGTCATGGAATCCTTTCAAGAATCGTGGTTAGTCGTTGGTCGGTGGCCAGTAAATCGCCTGGCTTCGCTAGGCAGACAGCCGAGGGCGGCTGTCCCCACAATGAGCTTAGTTCGAAGGCGGCTGCTTCTCGGGCGCGGCGGGTGCCGGTTTCTTTGCCGGAGTTGCAGGCTTCGCCGCGGCGGCAGCGCCCTCCCGGACGATCTTGATCCGAACAATCTTCACCGGACGAAAGGGACGGTCGTTGCTGGGGTCGGTAGCCATGTGAGCGATCTGCTTTACCAACGCTACGCTGGCTTCGTCACACTGTCCGAAGAGTGTGTAATTTCCGTTGAGGTGCGGCGTGGCGACCTCGGTGATGAAGAACTGCGAGCTGTTGGTGTTAGGGCCGGCATTGGCGTAGGCCAGACGGCCCGGTTTGTCGAACAAGAGGTCGGAGGAGACCTCGTTCTTGAACTTGTCGACTGGGTCGGGGCCCGATCCCGTGCCCGCGGGATCGCCGCCCTGAATCATGAAGCCGGGGATGACGCGATGAAAGATAGTTCCGTCGTAGAGCGGCACGCCATGTTTCGCTACTCCCTTAGGATTCTTCCAGTCCTTAGTTCCAGTGGCAAGGCCGATGAAGTTCTCGACACCGATCGGGGCCTTGTCGGGGAACAGGGTACAGGTCAAGGTTCCGACGGAGGTTTCGATGACTGCGGTGGGTTTGTCCGTCGCCGCATGGTGAACGGTCGGTTTGGCTGCGGTACTTGGTTTGGCCGCAGGTGCCGTCTGAGTGCTCGGTTTGCGCCCCAACTGCGAACGCAGCGAAAGAAAGCAGAATAGAAACCAGGAAAGCATTACGCATAATTGCTCCTTGCACGGGCACGTCGTGCCCGGTGTTTAGCCACTAAGTTGAATTGTACGTTGCATTGTACGACAGCGCGCGCGATCAATGGGGCTGGGCCTGCATCTCGCGGCTGACGGCCTCGACCTGGCGGAAGACGCGCAGAATGTTACCGCCGAGAATTTTCTTGATGTCGTCGGCGCTGTAGCCGCGATCGAGCAGCGCCTGCGTGATCTTCGGCAGGTCGGCGGCGGAATCGATGCCTGCAGGCATTGCTCCGGCTAACGCCATCGAAATCCGAGCCGAGGCCCACGTGGTCGATACCGGCAACTTTGGCGATGTGATCGATGTGGTCGATCAGCGACTTCAGCGGCGGCCGCGGAATCTTCGCCGTCCACTCGCGCTCGATCCCGTCGAGTTCAATGTAGTTAACGGGCTTGCCCTGCGCCTTCAGCGAGTCGACATATTTCTGAACCGCCGCCTTCTCGTCCTTGCCTTGGGCTTCGCTGGCATTGCGGAAATTCTGGTCCACGAAGGCGGAATAGAAGTTCACCTGCACGACCCCGCCGTTCTTAGCCATGGCGCGGAGCATGTCGTCTGTCATATTACGAGGCGCATCGGTAAGTGCGCGGGCGGACGAGTGCGAGGCGATGAGCGGAGCCTTCGTGGTTGCGATCACATCCCAAAAAGTCTTGTCGGCCACGTGAGAGATGTCGACCATCATGCCCAGGCGATTCATCTCCAGCACCACCTGCTTGCCGAAATCAGTGAGGCCGTTGTGATGCTGAATCTTGGGATCGTCGATATCGCCGGAGGAGTCAGCCCACTCGTTCGTGTTCGACCAGGAAAGCGTCATGTAGCGCACGCCGAGGCGGTAGTAATCGCGCAGCAGGTGCATGTCGTTTTCAATCGAGTGCCCGCCTTCAATGCCCATGAGCGCGGCAAGTTTGTGCTCTTTGTGGGCGCGCTCGATGTCGGCCACGGAAAAAGCCATCATCATGCGATCGGGATGCCGCGCGGCCTGCTCGTAGACGGAGTCGATCAGGTCGAATGTGTGCCGGGCGAAGTGGCCCTGGTTGGTCTCGGGTTCCACCCAGATCGAAAAGAACTCCGCGCCAAGATTGCCGCGTTTGGCTTTGTCGAGGCTGATGTGCCCAATGTCGTTGGGATCGGTCGATCCGATGTCGAAGCCTTCGTCGAGAAAGCGCTGAGGCGTGTCGGCATGAGTGTCGACGACGAGGGCGGAGTCGTGAATGGCGCGCGCCTTGGCGCTGATGGCGGGGTCAGACGAGTTTGCAGATTGGGCAGTAGCCGAAAGAGCCACAAGAGCCAGGCACGCGAGCAGAAGAATTCTGAAATGAGTCATAGAAGTTTGGCGGATGTCGGCGACTGCCGGAGCAAGTCACAGATTGTATAGGGCGGGGCGCAAGGAAGAAAGCACGATCAGGAAATAATCAAAGCCGAACGGCTGCGATCACGATAGGAACGAAATTATACGAGGGGAACTATTCGGCGCGGCTGTCGGCGGTGACGGTGACGGGGCGGGCTCGGGGCGCTCCACGGGAACGATGTCCTGGGTTTCGCGCCAATCCGCATAGCGGCCCGAAACCATGATGTGGAAGACCCACTGATGCCGCTCTTCCTCGGGCTCAACCAGGCCAAGAGCCTTCATGTAGAAGAGGTAGTGCTCCATCCAATGAACCTGTTCCTGGGTCATGCCGCGCCGCTGCAGATCGACCGTGAGGCCGGCGAGATGCGACGAAGCCGTATCGCCCTCAGCCGGAGCCGCATTGCGATTGTGCCGGCGAAGTTTCTTCTGGACCTTCACCGTGCGAACCGCGGAATTCACCTGAATCTGTTCATGAAAGCGGTGGTAATAGGCCTGCGAAATATCCTGCACAAAATCGCGCGTCCAGGGACGGCAGTAGCGGCGCGAAGGATCAAGGCGTGGATCGAAGCGCAGCGTTTCCCCGGCGATGATGGGCTGCAGCGCTCCACTGGCTTTCAGTGCTTCCAATTCGTTGTCGTCCTGAATGCGGGGCAATTCCAGGCGGTCGACTTCCGCGTTCTGCAACAAAAGAGATTCGTGGGAAGGTCGGAACATCGGGTTCCACCGCGTCCAGTGCAGCCGGTGCAGCAGCCGGTGACGAATGCCCGGCTTGTGCGGGGTGGTGGTCGTCGCCGCAAACAGCGGGCAACACACGCACGCCAGCAGGCAAGCGAGCATCATTCGGCGCTGTAGTTTTAATCTCAAATGAGTTCCGTAGTCTTCCGTTACGGTTCAACCAGCAACCGTCCCGGTATTCTAAGCCATGCTGTCAAGCGGCCCAACCTTTGATTCGGCGCCTGTCCGTTACCAGCGTCCATGACCCGGCATTGCGCCGACTCTGGTTACCACTGGTTACTCTGAGCTTTCTCGCGATAGCTCCTCATGGGTAGGAGCACGCGAAACGCCATCCCAGCGCGGGTTTCAGGGCGACCGCCATATGCTCGCAATGCAACAAGTTAGCTTGATTCGAGAGGGAACAGGTGGGCTTTTTGGGGCAGAAATGACAAAAATCAGCGCCGGAAAAGGTCACCGATGGCTTGCTTCATAACATCGCCGCCTACTTCAGAAATAGCCTTGGTCAGTGGAATATCTTTAGGGCAAACCTCCACGCAGTTCTGCGCATAGCCGCACTCCTGGATGCCGCCATCACCCATCAGCGCCGCTAGACGCTCGCGCTGCAGCTCTTTGCCCGTGGGATGCGTGTTGAATAACCGCACCTGCGCGATGGTGGCCGCGCCCACGAAGCCCGTGTCTTCATTGAACTGCGGGCAGGCTTCCATGCAGCAGCAGCAGGAAATGCAGCGGGAGATTGGATAGGCCTGCTCTTGCTCTTCCGGCGACACGCGCGGTCCGGGACCGAGGTCGTACGTGCCGTCGATGGGAACCCAGGCTTTGACAGCCTTGAGATTTTCGAAAATCACGCTGCGGTCAGTCGCAAGATCGCGGACGACGGGGAACTTGGAGAACGGTTCAAGTTTGACGGGCTGCTCAAGATTGTCAATCAACGCGGAGCAGGCCATGCGGGCGCGTCCATTGATAAGCATGGCGCAGGAGCCGCAGACTTCCTCGAGACAGTTCGAATCGTAGGTGATGGGCGTGGTCGCCTTGCCCTCACGCGTGACGGGGTTCGCGGCGATCTCCATCAGCGAGGAGATCACGTTCATGCCCGGATGGTGCGCGAGTTCGAATTCTTCCCAATACGGCTTGGAAGCCGGAGTGTCCTGGCGCTTGATTTTGATGATGACGGATTTGTCAGCCATTACTATTTCTCAGTTAGTTTCCTTTTGAGCATCATCTCCGTAGGACGCCACAAGTCGCCAGCTCCAGATCAACAGGCAGAAAGCCCACAGCACAACGATCGGCCATCCGAGGTACCTGTGCCATGCGATGTTGCCCGCGCCGATCGCGATCCACAAGACGGATAGTCCTATCCAAGACCACGCCTTTAAACGTGAGGTGCGCGCTTTACTCGGACCTGGAATTTCGTCAAACATGGTAATCACTTCACCGCATCATACTTCCTCGGCCTTGGCGGAATCAGCGACGTATCCACCGGCTCGAACTCAAACTTCGGCTCGTCCGCAGCCGGCGCGAAATATGCTTTTGTCGTCTTCAAAAAGTTCTTATCATCGCGCTCGGGGAAGTCCGGCTTGTAGTGGGCTCCGCGCGATTCGTCACGCAAGCGCGCCCCTTGGGCAATCACGCGCGCTAATTGCAGCATGTTGTAAAGCTGGCGGGTGAAGGCCACGCTCGTATTCGCCCACTGCGTGCGGTCGCTAAGGTTCACCTTGCGGAAGCGTTCCAGCATCTCCACCAGCTTCGCATCCGTCTGCTGCAGATTCTTGTTGTAGCGGATGACCGTGCAATCCTTCGTCATCAGCTCGCCCAGTTCCTGCCACAACCGGAACGGATTCTCCGTGCCCTGATTGTTCATGAGCAGGGAATTGCTCTCTTCCTGCTTTTTCTTCTCTGTCTCGAAAACTCCGTTGCCGTCGGGCAGCGCCTGCAAGCCGCGCGCGTATTTCACCGCATTCGGTCCGGCGATGCCTCCGCCGTAAATGCAAGAGACCAGCGAGTTCGCTCCCAGGCGATTCGCGCCGTGATACTGATACTCGCACTCGCCCGCGGCGTAAATTCCCGGAATATTCGTGGCCTGCTTGAAGTCCACCCACATGCCGCCCATGGTGTAATGCATGCCGGGGAAAATCTTCATCGGCGTATCGCGCGGATCGTCGCCCACGAACTTTTCGTAGATTTCCAGAATCCCTTCGAGCTTGCGGTCGAGAATCTTGCGGTCTATGTGCGTGAGGTCGAGATAAACCATCGGCTTGCCGTCGATGCCGAGGTTGAGTTCAAACACGACTTTGAAAATGGCTCGCGTCGCGATATCGCGTGGAACCAGGTTGCCGTACTTGGGATACCACTCTTCGAGGAAATACCAGCGTTCTTTCTCCGGGATCGACTTCGGATCGCGCTTGTCCCCGGCGGTTCTTGGAACCCACACGCGTCCACCCTCACCACGCGCCGATTCCGACATCAGCCGCAGCTTGTCTTCGCCGGGAATGCAGGTAGGATGAACCTGAATAAATTCGCCGTTGGCGTAGAAGCAGCCTTGCTGATAAAGCGCTGACTGCGCCGATCCTGTACACACAACCGAGTTCGTGGACTTGCCAAAGATGGCCCCGTTGCCGCCGGTCGCGAGGATGATGGCGTCGGCGGGGAAGGTTCGGACTTCCATCGAGCGCAAATCCATGGCGCAGATGCCCCGGCAGACGCGGCTTCCATCGAGCACGGCCGAGAGAAACTCCCAGTGCTCGTATTTCTTCACTTTGCCTTCGGATTCATAACGGCGAACTTGTTCGTCGAGCGCGTAGAGAAGTTGCTGGCCCGTCGTCGCACCCGCGAACGCCGTGCGGTTATACAAAGTCCCGCCGAAGCGGCGAAAGTCGAGTAGGCCTTCCGGCGTGCGGTTGAAAGGGACGCCCATGCGGTCGAGCAGGTCGATGATCCCGGGCGCGGCCTCGCACATGTCTTTCACAGGCGGCTGGTTGGCCAAGAAATCGCCGCCGTAGACCGTGTCATCAAAGTGCTGCCACGTCGAGTCGCCTTCGCCCTTCAGGTTCTTGGCCGCGTTGATGCCGCCCTGCGCGCACACAGAATGCGAACGCTTCACTGGAACAATGGAGAAGAGATCGACGTTAGCGCCCACCTCTGCAATCTTAATAACGGCGGCAAGTCCGGCGAGACCGCCGCCGATGACGATGATTTTAGGAGCTGCCATCTTTCACTCCACCGGCCTTCCGTTAGTTCCTGGTGCGTGGGTTACTTGGGTCGCTTCGATGCCGGCTCCAGTTGGTTGCTGCGGGCGCGATCGGAAGGAATAGAAGCTGGCCAGGCCCACTCCGGTCATGAGCACAAACAAACCCAGGCAGACAAACAGGAATCGCTGCCGCGCCTTTTCGCCGGGAGTGATGCCCCATTTCGCGGCAAACAGCCAGATTCCATAACAAAAATGCCACGACGCCGCCACCAGGCCAACAATGTAAAACGCGAATAGCCCCGGTTGGAATAACTCCTCCTGCACTTTGCCGAAGGAGTAGTTGGGAAATACGTGCAGGTCGACTCCGGTAAAACGCATCGTCCAGGTGTGAAAAACGATGTAGGCGAAAGCGATGCCGCCGGTCCAGCGCTGCGCAGTGTACATCCAGTTGCCGGTCCAGGGATATTCGCTAACGTTCCCTTCACCGCTGTACCAGATGTAGAAGCCGTAGAGCGCGTGGAATGCGATCGGCAGCCAGATCCCAAAAAGCTCAAGCAGCGGCACGAGGGGAAGGTTGGCTAGAAAAGCAACCTGCCGGGCGTAGGCGACAGGCCCGCTGATCGCTGTGGAGTTGGAAATCAGGATATGTTCAAACAGAAATGCGCCAACCGGAACAATGCCCGAAAGCGAATGCAACCGGCGCAAAAAGAACGATATACCCTGCCCGGCGCGCAGCGGCGCGACCCCATGCGTTGCACCTTTTTTCACAACCGGAGCAGTAGAACTGGCTGCTGACGCCACGAAGCGCTCCTTATGAGTTCAGAAACGATAAAAGAACTGTATATTATCGGCGCACGAGAGAAGTGAAGTCAAGAAAAGCAGTGGCTAGTGATCAGTAGTCAGTGATCAGTGGATTTCGCACACCAGTTGAGGAACTCCCGGAACGCCGCGCCGCGGTGGCTGTACTTGGATTTTTCTTCCGCGCTCAGCTCCGCAAATGTTTTCTTGATCTGCGGAAAATAAAACAGCGGATCATAGCCGAAGCCATTAGTGCCGCGCGGCGCGTCGAGAACGATTCCCTCAGCCGTTCCGCGAAAAGTTGCCAGCGTCTTGCCGTCGCGCGCGGCCGCCAGCACGCAGACAAATCTGGCTGTACGTTGCTCCGGTGGAACGTCCTGCAGTTCGCGCAGAACCCGGGCATTGTTGGCCGCGTCGTCGGTGTTCGATTCGGCTTGGCCGGGCTTCGTGGCGGCATAGCGCGCCGAGTGCACGCCGGGAGCTCCGTTCAGCGCGTCAATCTCCAACCCGGAGTCGTCGGCAACAATAATCTCTCCCGGCGCATACTGGCTATACGCTTCAGCCTTCTTGCGCGCGTTGGCCTCGAAGGTGAGGCCGTCCTCAACCACGGCTGGCAGGGAAGAGAAGCCGGGGATGCCAGCGATTTCAACTCCATGTTGCAGAGCGGCCCCGGCGAAGTCGCGCAGTTTGCCAGAATTCGAGGTAGTGATGAGTATCTTACGCATCAACGAGCTATCTCAGGTTTGACCGTGGTTGAACCCGCAGGCGCGTTAAACCATGGCTGAGCACCCGTCAGTTTAATCGAGATTTAACATTCCTGAAACGCCCGCGCAATAAATGCGAGCTACCGTACTCGCATTGTGGTCGCCCAGACCACGGAGAGTTGAGGAGCCCTTGTCGGAGACGGGGCACGGGTTCTTCAACCTCCCGAAACAATCTTCCCGCGGCCTCTCGCACACTGCGCTATGCTCTCTGCTTGTCGTCTTCCTGCCCGACCGCAAGTCCAGAAAGGTCCACAACCCAGCAGCCGTGAGAGGGCCTTTGTTAAAGTAAAGGTTGAAGGAATGAAGCGGTCAGGAAGGCCAGCAACCACGAGTTGCAAGCTACGTCGCAACGCTCTCGCCCGAGCGCTGACGACGAAGTTCCGCGAAGAAATCATCTTGTTGCAGCGTCGTTCCTTGTCGCAGTAATTCGAGCAACGGATCTTCCATCTCTTCCGCGGTCTGGGCTTCCGCGGTGTCGTTCGCGATCTCCTGCTCGTGCTCAAATTGGCTCAAGTCCGCAGTCAAGGCGCGCGGAGAAACGCTCAATTCGAGCATGGATTGAGGACAACTGCGAAGAAGACTGATCAGATTGGCTACCTCGGCGCGTTGTTCCGGCGTGCGGGAAGGGAACTCGACTCCCATTCCCTGACCTGGATGCGTGACCCGGACCATGCCTTCGGTATGGACAGCCATCTCTTCGGCTCGCAGACAAAGGTCGACCAAGGCCCGCTCAGGGAACGGCGAATCGGTTTCCACATAACATCCGCCCAGGCTCAGATCGGTGAGCTTGCAATGCGAAACCGTCTCCTCCGGTCCCGCACTGTTGCTCCCCGCCGCAGCCTTCAGCCAGACCTGCAGCTGAGCCTTGATGGTCGGGTCCAAATCCACAAAATGAACTCCAGTCTGACCATTCGGGTTCGCCCATACCACTTCCCCTTGAGCGTAGACTTCAAGGCTCCCGTCGGGCAATCGAAAGCGAAAACTCAGCAGTGCTCCTTGAGCCTGAGGTTCGGCCGTTAGAACATCCATTCCAGTTTCGCTCAGGTCGAGAAGAATTCCTTCGATTTTACGGGTATCGGACAGCGCGAGTTCCACCGGAGCTTGCACCGGGACGCGGTAAGCGCGCCGGCGTTCGCGATTTAACAAGGCGACCGCAGCCCGCAGGCCGGCCGTGGCTTTGTCATCGGAGAGTGGCTTGTAGAGCACGAAATGCGCGCCCACGCTAAGAATATCGCGCGCCTTGGCCGGTTCCGCAACCAGGGCCACGGTGACAGGTGGGTTTCCCGAATTCAGTCTGCGGGCTTCTTCGAGCAATTCGGCCGCGAATTCCGGATCTTCGAAATCAACGATGAGTGCGTCGACCTTCTGCTGGTGAAGACGCTCGACAGCCTCGGAGAAAACGGCAAACCGCTCCACCGCGATCCCCGAGGCCGGCAGAACCCGGCCCAGGATCTCGGAGGTAAAATCGTCAGTGGAAACCAGCAATGCCAGAAACGTCATAACTAGAGTTCCCGCCGCACCATGGCGAAACCATGCCCGGGGTTACGGCCCGGGACTATGGCCAACGAGGCGCCGAGGGCTTGGATTTAGAAGCCGTCGCGCCTGAACTACCCGCTCCCGCCTTCGCCGCCATGGCGTCGGACTGAGGTGAAGCGTCGTCGACTTCCATCAGGACCGCGTTGTCTTCGTCGTCATTTTCGGCGAGCAAGGGAGCCACTTCACGCAGCTTCTCTGCCGCCTGCTGGAGCATCTCGATCTGTTTGCCCAGCTGGGCGTACTTGGTCTGCTTCTGCCGCAACACCTCATGAATATCCTTCATACGACCCCCTGTGGTGAATGTAAGGACGTGGGCGGATCGGGTCAACGGTAATCCCCGCTTGCCGGTTACTGCGGTAATCGCGGATTCTCCTGGACGTGGGTTTGCCCGGAGTTTCTGGGCCGTCACGTGCCACCCAATGGCACCGAAGTGGAATTCACAAGCGAACTGACTGTAGGTAGGATAGCCCTCGAGCAGTTCTGGGGGAGGGCTGTTCGGGCGTCCCGAAACTCGAAAGAGTTCCGGGACGCTTCTTAATTTCACTCAGTCTGACCACGCGCGAGCCGCCTGCCCGCTGCCTCTAGGTGCTCGAACAAGCCATCAGGATCAAGGCTTCTGTAGTCGCGCCGGCGGACCAGAACTCGTCCCGATCAGATCTCTGAGACGGCGGGAAAGATTTCTCGCCAGCGACCGGTAAAAGCGCGAAGCGAGGTGGGGATACAACTCAAACAAACCGTCCAACGTGGGACGGTCCAGGTGGTAAGCATCAACATCTGCTTCGGCAACCACGGTGGTGCTGGCGGGCGCATCTTCCAAAAATGACATCTCTCCGCAGATCTCGCCCGGCCCGATCGTCGGAACTACGGGTTGCGGAGGGATCTTCACTCGCGCCGTTCCTTTGAGCAAGAGGTAGACGCCATTCGCTCTCTCGCCACTTTGAATCAGGGCCTGACCTTTTTTGAAGTGGACCCGGCTGGCTTTATCGGCGACCAGAGCCCAGTCGTTAGCCGTGAGATATACCAACCCGCGTTTTGACGACGACAGTACCGACACTTCCTGCTCAATAGCTTTCGACATGGCGCGCGACCCGAGTTCCGGAGAAGCTCCGGTCAATAACTGAAACAACGTGAAAGAAAACAACAGGGCATGCCTAGACTAGCAGAAAACTAGACTAGCGGAAAATACGGCGAACACGACTGGAACGAAGGCCTCAGCTGCAGGCCAGCCATCACCTGGCTGCCCCTTTGGTCCGCACCAGCCCGTAAATCAGGAAAACAAGGGACATACCCATCAGCAAGCCGCCGGCGAAATCCGAATAGCGCTGGTGAGTGAAGTGTTGCAGGAAAATGCCTGCCACCAAAAAGAGCAATCCCACCTGGACAAAGCGACTAATCCGGCGTCGACTCATGCGGTCTCCACTACGGAGCCTTTCGAGCGAAATGAAAATGGTGCGCCCTGAGAGATTCGAACTCCCGACCTTCTGGTTCGTAGCCAGACGCTCTATCCAGCTGAGCTAAGGGCGCAGGTGTTGCCTTGGCAGGAGAACTTCCTGAAGAATTATAGCGGAAGTTTCCGCCTGCCGCGAACCTCGACGTAAGGTCTTCCCCTTACATAGCCGTGAGGATGCAGAAAACTCGGACGTTAGTTCCTTTCCACAACGGTTAGGCCCTCTCGTTGCTTTAGCTCCGCCGCCCGAAGTAAATCTTTCCCGGGTCAGAGCAATTCCTACAAAGCACCTCCCTGCAGCGGCTTGTATTTTGAATGGCTTACAGACGGCATGCCAGGTGCTTAGTAAGTGCCAGACGAAGTGGCGCGCAACGGGGCGCTCCAAGAAGGACTTCGGCCAGAGGTTTTCTTGGGCGCCCCTTGCATTTTGTTCAGGCCTGATCCACCCCACTCTTTATCAACCCCGCGAGGCGCTCCACCAATTTTTGTCATTCCGAACAACGCCGAAGGCAGCCACACACACATTTTGTCATTCCGAACAGGGCCGAAGGCCCCGTGAGGAACCTGCTTTCTCTGGCAGCGCCACGACCGCCGGTCCTACACCACAGCCAGACGTTCGCGCACGTCCACTCCAGCTTGGCGCAACAATCGAGCCACGGCATCGGCCTTGAGCCGTGAAGCGTCGAATTCTACGCGCACCGTGCGCTCCTGGTCGTTAAATTGGACCCGCCGCACTCCGTAGACCTCACGCATGCCATCGAGGGCCCGGAATTCATTCTCGCCTGGTGCGGCGCCGTACCGAAAAACGATCTCCAGATAAGTCATGGGATAATCCTTTGCTTGCGCATGAATGCAGACAGAGGCGTCTGCCAGCGTGAATCCAATATAAAGCATAGTCCATCGAAGTAGGCGTAGAGCCAGGGATTCGTATCAGGGCTCGGCTTCAGCTCTTAGCCTGCCCAGAGCAAGCGAAGCGCGCCGAAGGGTGCCGTTAGAAGCCCAAGAAAGTGCGGGCTTTAGCCCCTGGGGCCTTCAACGATTCCAGCGACCGAACCTAATGTCCACCAAGCCATCGAACCCGGCGCCCACGCTCGAACGCGACCCGGTCTGCGGAATGAATGTGAATCCCGCGACCGCCAAACATGTCTACGATCACGCCGGGAAGAACTACTATTTCTGTTGCGCCCCATGCGTGGAAAAGTTCAAAGCCGACCCGGCAAAGTATCTGCACCCGACGGCTCCTCCGCGCGCGTCCGGTCTGGTCATGCTGGGCGGCCTAGCCAAATCCCAGCCCCAGGCACGCGCAGCGACCGAAGACGTCGCTTACGTCTGCCCCATGTGCCCTGAGGTCCGCGAACGCAAACCTGGCGCTTGCCCTTCCTGCGGAATGGCCCTTGAATCGGAAGTCCCCGTCGTATCCTCGACGCGCACCGAGTACACCTGCCCCATGCATCCGGAGATCGTGCGGACCGCCCCCGGCTCGTGCCCGATTTGCGGCATGGCTCTTGAGCCCCGCACGGTCACCACGTCTGGTGAAGAGAATCCCGAACTGCGCGACATGTCCCGGCGCTTCTGGATCAGCCTGGCCTTCACCGCTCCGCTGCTCGTCCTCGCCATGGGTGCGATGTTTTGGGAGATGCAGCTGCACCGCCTCATGCCCGGTGCGGTGATGCCCTGGCTGGAGTTCGCCTTAGCCACGCCGGTGGTGCTCTGGGGCGGCTGGCCGTTCTTTCAGCGCTTCTGGAGTTCGTTCGTCAACCGCAGCCCGAACATGTTCACGCTGATCGGCATGGGCACCGGCGTCGCCTACGGATACAGCGCCGTGGCCACGCTTGCGCCGCAGATTTTTCCCGAATCGCTGCGTGGCATGGGAGGCTACCCCGACGTTTACTTCGAATCAGCGGCCGCGATCACGACTCTGGTCTTGCTCGGACAGGTCATGGAATTGCGCGCCCGGAGCCGCACCAGCGCCGCCATTCGCGCGCTTCTCGATCTCAGCCCCCGAACCGCGCGCCTCGTCAACCCCGACGGCAGTGAGAAAGACATTCCGCTCGAGCAGGTGAAGCCCGGAGACCGTCTGCGGGTTCGCCCGGGCGAGAAAATCCCAGTCGACGGCGTTTTGCTCGAAGGCCGCAGCACAATCGACGAGTCCATGATCACGGGCGAATCCACGCCGGTCGAGAAATCGCCAGACAGCAATGTCATCGGAGCAACCATCAACGGCACCGGCTCATTCGTGATGCGCGCCGAGCGGGTGGGCAGCGAAACCTTGCTGGCGCGCATCGTGCAACTTGTCGGCCAAGCGCAGCGCAGCCGCGCTCCCATCCAGCGCCTCGCCGACCGCGTGTCCAAATGGTTCGTTCCCCTCGTGGTGGCAATCTCCGTGATCACTTTCTTCGCATGGTCCTTGCTGGGTCCGCAACCGCGCCTCGCGCATGGGCTGATCAACGCGATTGCCGTGCTCATCATCGCGTGCCCGTGCGCGTTAGGCCTCGCAACTCCCATGGCGATCATGGTCGGTGTGGGCCGTGGCGCTCGCGCCGGTATTCTGATCAGGAATGCCGAAGCCCTTGAGATTCTGGAAAAAGTCGACACCATGGTCCTCGACAAAACCGGAACCCTGACCGAAGGCAAGCCTCAACTCATAAGTTATTCTCAGGCGCTTGCGGACGACTCCGAACTCCTACGCCTGGCCGCCAGTCTCGAGCATGCCAGCGAACATCCACTGGGTTCTGTGGTCGTCGATGCCGCCGTGAAGCGCGGACTCCGGCTTTCCCAGCCGGAAGAATTCCACTCCGCCACGGGCAAAGGGATCGTTGGCGTAGTCGATGGAAGAAAAGTCGCAGTCGGCAGTCCTGCCCTGATGGTGGAGATAGGAGCTTTGCAAAACCCTGCCGTCTCTGCCCTAATGCAGCCAGGCGATACGGTTCTGTGCGTCGCCATTGACGGCAAGTATGTCGGCAACCTTGCCGTCGCCGATCAGCTAAAGCCTTCCACGCCCGAAGCCCTTCGCGCTCTGAAGAGCCAGGGTATTCGCATCGTAATGCTCACCGGCGACAATCGCACCGTCGCGGCGTCGCTTGCAAGGACGCTCGGCATCGAAGAATTCGAAGCCGAAGTCTTGCCGGAAAAGAAGTTGGAGATCATCCGCAAACTGCAAGGGCAGGGAAGAGTAGTCGCCATGGCGGGCGACGGCATCAACGATGCCCCCGCGCTCGCGCAGGCGGACGTCGGCATCGCCATGGGCACCGGCACCGACATCGCCATCGAAAGTGGCGGCATCACGCTGCTGAAGGGCGACCTCACCGGCATCCTGCGTGCCCGCAAGCTGAGCCAGGCCACCATGCGCAACATCCGGCAGAATTTATTCTTTGCTTTCGTCTACAACGCAATCGGCGTGCCGATCGCAGCGGGAGTGCTCTACCCACTTTTCGGCGTGCTGCTGCAGGGATCGATTCTTCCCACCTTCGCAGCGGCAGCCATGAGCTTCAGCTCAGTCTCCGTAATCACTAATGCCCTGCGCCTGCGCAACGTGAAGTTGTGATTGAACAACGGAGTCAGGAAAGAATGAGGACGTCAACTATGTGTCTTTAGATTATTAAAGATCTTCTCCGTGACTCCGTGGTGAATTCAGAGCCTCCCCAGAAAATCAATAACCTCCGGCTCCGTCCAATCCACTTCCCCAATAAACTTGCGCCGCACCACGCCGTTGCGATCGACAATATAGGTTTCGGGAAACTTGAATGTTCCGTACAGGCCGCTGCTCTTCTGGTTCGGATCACGCACCGACAGCAGATTCACATCGTGGTCTTTCAGGAACCGCCGGTAGTTACTTTCGTCGGCGTCAACGCTCACCGCCAGCACAGTCACGCCTTTCGATTTCATCCGCTGTTGCATCAGCACCAGCGACGGAAGCTCCTCCACGCAAGGCGGACACCACGTTGCCCAGAAATTCAGCACCACCACCTGACCCCTGAGTTGACTCAGCGTAACCGTGCGATCGGAATCACGCACCGTGAAGTCCGGAGCCGCCGAGCCCACGCGCGGCGGGCGGCTCCCGCTGTAGCAGCCAGAGAGAAAGAGAAGAATTGCGAGAATGAGCGCAACCGCGCCGGCAAAACGAACTATACGTCGCACCCAGCTATAATAATGGATTCGACCTATGCCTGCGACACCCCCAGTTCCCGGGCGGCCAGCCGTGTCGGTGATCGTGCCGGCGCGCAATGAAGAGGCCTGTTTGGGCGCATGTCTTCAGTCTATTCTCGCCCAGAGCGGCGTGGCCTTTGAGATCATCGTGGTCGACGATCATTCCATCGACCGCACTCGCGAGATAGCTCAATCCTTCGTAAGCGCCGAGGTGAGAGTGATTGAAGCTGGCCCCCTCCCCGCAGGTTGGACCGGCAAGAACAACGCCGTAACCGCCGGATCCCGAGCAGCTCGCGGCCAATGGCTCCTCTTCACCGACGCCGACACCATCCACCTGCCCGGATCGCTCGCCCGCAGCCTTGAAGAAGCGAAGCGCCATGGCGCAGACCTGCTCTCCTATTCTCCCGAGCAAATCGTGAAAAACTTCTGGGAGAAAGCCATAATGCCGGTGATCTTCGCCGACTTGGCCGCGAGTTATCGTCCCTCGCAGGTAAGCGATCCCAACTCCCCCGCAGCCGCCGCCAACGGCCAGTACATCCTGATCACGCGGGAAGCCTACGACGCCGTCGGCGGACACGCCGCCATCGCCGGAAATCTCCTCGAGGATGTCGCCCTGGCCCGCGCCGTAAAGCGCTCGGGCCGCAAGATTTTCTTCCGTTACGGCGGCGACGCCGTTCGTACCCGCATGTATCGCAGCTTCGCGCAACTCCGCGAAGGCTGGACCAAGAACCTCGCGCTCTTGTTCCCCGCACCCGTTCGGCTCGCCGCGACGCGAGCCCTCGAGTTTGTCCTGATAGTAGCCAGCGCGGCAATCAGCATCGTAACCGCCCTCCGCGGACACCCGCAGCCCGCCGCCGCAGCAGGAACGTTCAGCGTGATCCTGTATGCGCTCTTTCTAGCAAGAATCCGCCGCGCTCACTTTTCCGCGGACGCAAATGCCCTCGCCCTGCTAGGCCTCCCGCTGTTCGCCTATCTCTTGCTGCGCTCAAAAAGCGCCCACGCAAACGGCAACGTAGCCTGGAAAGGCCGCAAGTATTCAGACGAAAGGTTTTTACTGGCAACTGGCCACTGACAACTGGCAACTGCTCTTATGGTCTATCTAACCCGCAAAGCCGAATTTTCCGCATCGCACTATTACCACAACCCGGACTTCAGTCCCGAGGAGAACCGCCGCGTCTTCGGCAAATGCAATAACCCCCACGGCCACGGCCACAATTACACCCTCGAAGTAACGGTGAAAGGAGAAGTCGACCCGCGCTCCGGTTTCGTAGTCGACCTCAAGCAACTCAAGGAAGTCATGCACCGCGAAGTTCTCGACGCCATGGACCACCGCTTCCTCAACAAAGAGGTCCCCGAATTTCTCCATCAGATCCCGACCACCGAAAACATAGCCATCGCGATCTGGCAGCGCCTGGCCACCAAACTGCAAAGCGCGAAGCTGCACCGGGTGCGGGTTTACGAGACGCCAGACTTGTTCGTGGATTTCTACGGGGAAGCATAAGGAATATGAACTGAAGAAATGTCGATTATGAAAATGCAGCCCAAAGGTGTGCGCGCGTGGCTTGGATCGGCCTTGATTCTCGGCGGAATGTGGATGCAAACCGCCGCTCAAGAAACCAATCCGCCCCACCTTCCGCAGGCGGAGATCGATGAAGTTGGGCGCACGGTGACCGCCTTTATGGCGAAACATAAGATACCGGGACTTTCAATTGCAATTGTCACTGAAGGCGAACTCGCGTGGTCCAACGGCTACGGCGTGGCGGACGTTGAGAACTCCGTTCCCGCGAAGGCGACCACGGCTTACCGAAGCGCGTCCATCGGCAAGACCATGACCGCGACTGCCGCAATGCAACTGGCGGAAAGTGGCCAGCTTGATTTGAATGCGGATATCCGCGATTACTGCCCCGCATTTCCTTCCAAGCAATGGAAGATCACCTCGCTCAACCTGTTGACGCACACCAGCGGCATACGGCACTACGGGGGGCCCAGGGATCAGGAGGAGCAGAACAGTTCCGTTCATTATCCGTCGGTCGTCGAGGCTTTGACCCCTTTCAAAGACGATCCGCTGCTCTTTGAGCCCGGCACGAAGTATCTGTACAGCACATATGCCTTTGACACGCTCGGCTGCGTCATTCAAGGTGCAGCCAGAGTTCCCTTCCTGGCTTACATGAGCACCCATGTTTGGGACGGGTCCGGAATGAAGGCAACCCGAGATGATGATCCATCGGCCATCATTCCGAATCGAGCGGCTAAGTACACGCTCGCGAGTGGTGAATTGCAAAACGCCCCGATGATTGACATGAGCAATCGGCTTCCGGCAGGCGGATACATCACGACGGCCATCGACCTTGCGAAGTTTGCCCAGGCTGTCCTCGGCGACCGTCTGCTCAAGCCAGAGACATTTCAGCGGATGATTGTGCCGACGAAGCTCCCATCGGGCGAATCGATTGGATACGGATTAGGATGGGGCATGGAACTAGAGGCATGGCACGGCGATACCTACGTGTTCCACGGGGGATCCAGCCCGGGAGAAAGCGGATTCATCGTTCTCATGCCGCGCCACCGCTTCGCTGTCGCCTTTCTGACGAACCTCGACGGCGTTTCCGACCGGGAACTGCTTGCCGAGGACGTCACGAGAATTGTGCTCGGCTTCGGCCCGCGGAAAGAGTGAGGTTTGCGCGACTATGGCCGTGATGATCCTGGGTTTAGGATTTGTGCGATGAAAGCCCACCTCTCACGCCGTTATCTATTCTCCGCCTCGCACCGCTTGCACAGCGAAGCCATGTCGGAAGAAGAGAACCAGGCAACCTACGGCAAATGCAACAACCCCTTCGGACACGGCCATAACTACATCGTCGAAGTAACGGTAAGCGGCCCGGTCGACGAAAAAACAGGGATGGTCTGCAACCTCACCGATCTCGACGGCTTCATCGAAAGGGAAGTGCTCGCCCGCTACGGCCACGAAAATCTGAATACGCTGCAGGAATTCGCCCAGCAAGTGCCCACCACCGAAAACCTCTGCATTCAGATCTACGAAATAGTGCAGCGCGGCTTCCGCCAGGCGCATCTTGAAAGAGTAAGGTTGGAAGAAACCATGATGAATTCGTTCGAATATCGTGGTTAGAAGACAGGATTCGACGTGACTTTTAATTGCAAAACTACCAAATCGCGCAACCGCTCAATATTATGAAGCCCTCAACCGAACAGCCCACCCTCACCAGCGCCAGCTTCGAAGACCTGGTTCAGGAAATGCTCGTCCGCCTCGGGGAAGATCCGCAACGCGAAGGTCTCCAGCAAACTCCCCAGCGCGTTCGCAAATCGCTCCAGTTCCTCACTCGCGGCTACACCGAAGATCCCGAGGCTCTGCTCAAGGGCGCCCTCTTCACCGTCGCCTACGACGAAATGGTCATCGTCAAAGACATAGAAATGTTCAGCCTGTGCGAGCACCACCTGCTGCCGTTCTTCGGCAAAGTGCACGTGGCCTACATTCCGAACGGCAAGGTAATCGGCCTGAGCAAAGTCCCGCGCCTCATCGAACTCTTCTCCCGCCGCCTGCAGATTCAGGAGCGCCTGACCACGCAAATCGCCGAAACCATCCAGAAGGTAATCGAACCGCAGGGCGTAGCCGTCGTAATCGAGGCCCGCCACTTGTGTATGATGATGCGTGGCGTCGAGAAGCAGCATTCCGCCGCTGTAACGTCGTCCATGCTGGGCTGCTTCCGCAACGAACAAGAAACACGCCAGGAGTTCCTCTCCCTGATCCGCCAGCGCACCAACGGCGTGTAGCGATCGCCACAAACTGTGCGGGACGGACACGTCCGTCGCTTTTGACGTTGACCTTGATCTTGCCCGAGACCTAGGCGTTGATTTTGTTTCAGATTCTGTAAGATTGACTCGTGCTGCACAAACCCGCAACTCAAAGTCTGCATCACCAAACCGCCCTGATAACCGGCGCCACCCGCGGCATCGGCCTAGCCATCGCCGAAGTCCTAGCCGCCCAAGGATGCAATCTGGTTCTAACCGGCCGCGACGAAAAAGCTCTCGCCACATCAGCAGGGAACTGGAGTCGGAAAAAATTAAAATCCTGGCCCAACCCTGCGACGTGCGCGACCCGCAATCGGTCGACGATCTTTTCCGCGCCATCCGCCGCCAATGCAAGCGCCTCGATATCCTCATCAACAATGCCGGCATCGCCCATCCCAATCTCACCGTCGACAAGGTGCCTTGGCCAATCTGGCAGGACGTGATCGATACGAACTTGACCGGCACATTTCTGGTGATCCAGGCCGCGCTCGCCATCATGAAGCGTGGCGGGACCATCGTGCACAACCTCTCCATCGCGGCCAATCGCGCCTTCGCCGGATCGGCCGCCTACGCCGCCTCTAAACACGGAGCGCTAGGCCTGACCAACACCCTGCGCGAAGAATTGCGCCCTAAAGGAATTCGCGTAATCGCGCTGCTGCCCGGAGCCACCAACACCGAAATCTGGAACACGTTCTGGCCGCAAGCCCCGCGCAAAAAGATGATGTCCCCCGCCACAATAGCCGCCGCAGTAGTCAACGCAATCCTCCTGCCACCGAACGCCACGGTAGAAACTCTGGAGATCCTCCCGACGGCCGGCCTTTTATAGAGACAACCGGGACGTACCCTGTGTGACCCCGTGCCCCCTGTGGTTAAAGAATTAGGCATGCAGCAAGAAGCGGCAGGTTTACACCAACGAACATTCAGACTAAGATTGCGGACGCCGATTCAGACATTCCCCGGAGGAACCACCATGAGCAAGGCACCATTTTTCGCGGCAGCAATGCTGGCCGTCGCCATTTTCACGTTTCCCGCGCAAGCCCAGGACAAAAAAGAACCCGCCGTAAAGCCCCCCGATAGTCCTTCCAAGGCGGTGCTCGAATCCTGGAATGACATCGGCCGCAAGCTCATCGCCATGGCCGAAGATTTTCCCGAGGACAAATACGACTTCAAGCCCACGCCCGCCCAGCGCAGCTTCGCCGAGCAACTGCTCCATGCCGCCAACGCGAATTATTTTTTCACCGACCCGGCCATGGGCAAACCCATGCCGAAAGAAGAAGATCCCAAACGCTCCGACTTCAAAACCAAGGCTGATATCGTAGCCTTCGTGAAGAAAGCCTTCGCCGACGGCGCCCAAGCCATCAAGGCCAAAGGCGATAAAGGAATGTCCGACCTGCTAGTCGATCCCTTCGCCCACCAGCAGACGCGCGTCCTCGATTTCGCCTACGGCTTCATCGAACACTCCGGCGAACACTACGGCCAGCTCGTTGTCTACTATCGGTTATCAGGCCTGGTGCCCCCTGAGTCACGCCCCAAAAAGTAACCAACGGGGTTTCGTGAATCGGGAAACGGCCTGTCATCCTGAGCGAAGCGAAGGACCTATGTACTCGCTGGCGCTGGCTGATACTGGTGGCGCTTGTACCACTTGCAACTCAGGTCCTTCCAGTCCGGGTTAACCGATACGATCAGGGCGATTTTCTTGATTCGTAGCCAGCCCTTGATTCTTTTTTCGCGTTCGATGGCATTGCGTATGTCGTCAAAGCGTTCAAAATAAACCAATCGGTCGAGCTTGTACTTCGTGGTAAAGCCGGAGCCAATTCCCATCTTGTGCTCTTTCACTCTGCGTATCAGGCTGTTCGTAACACCCGTGTAGAGCGTCTTCGACCGGTTCGTCATGATGTAGACAAAATACATTTGGCGGACGCGAGTGCACAGGTCCTTCGCGTTGCTCAGGATGACAAGATGAGGGGTCTAGCGTCTGTGACGGATGAACATCCGTCCAGTGGAAATCAGCACATAAGAAAAAACCCTGTCATCCTGAGGCCCACGTTCTTTGCGGGCCGAAGGACCTATGCAACTTGCCGGCAGCGCCATCGCTCCCCGCGCCTACTGCACCGCATACGGATACCGCATTCTCCGCTCGCCAAACAATTTCACCAGCAAAGCTCCAGAAATAAATCCGCCCACGTGCGCCCAAAAGGCGACTCCTCCCATATTCTGTCTCTGCACGGCCAGCGCGGTCGCGGTCCCGCTAAGAAAATTCAACACAAACCAGTAGCCCAGAATGATCCACGCCGGCACCCACAACACGAACACAAAAAACCACGTCAGCACGCGCGCTTTAGGATACAAAACGAAATAAGCTCCCAGCACTCCTGCGATCGCTCCGCTCGCGCCCAGCGCCGGCGCCGTCGACCCCGGATTCATCGCGACATGCGTGCCCATCGCGAGCACCCCGGTAAGCAGGTAAAACACGAGATACTTGAAATGCCCCAGGTAGTCCTCCACATTGTCCCCAAAAATGAAGAGGAACCACATGTTGCCGATCACGTGCATCCAGCCGCCGTGCAAAAACAACGATGTAAAGAAGGGAAGCACGATCGCCGGCAGCGGATACTGAGGCGAGCCCGATAAAAAAGCCCCCAGATGCGCCGGCACCACTCCAAACTGACGAACCAGCAGCTCCAGGCTCCGCGGGTCGATCGCCGACTCGAACAAATAAATCAGCAGATTCAGCCCAATCAAAAAATAGGTCACCCCAGGGGTGCTATACCGAGGCTGGTCATCGCGAATAGGAAGCATAAGAAATCTGGTAGTTTGGTAATTGAGTAATTTTGTAATTGAAAACAGACGCAAGCCAGCCGAAGGTTTTCAAATTACCCAATTACATAAGTTACCAAATTACCAAATCCTCAAATGAATGGCGTCATCATCGTCGACAAGCCCGCTGGCTGGACCTCGCACGACGTGGTCAACCGCATACGCCGCATTCTCGGCCAGCGCTCCGTCGGCCACCTCGGCACGCTCGACCCTCTCGCCACCGGCGTGCTCCCGCTCGTCACCGGCAGTCTAACTCGCCTGGCGCAGTTCTACACCGCATCCGAGAAAACCTACGAAGGCGTGATCCGCTTCGGCTTCGCCACTGACACCTACGATGCCGATGGCGAACCCGTCGGGGAACCGCAACCCGCCAATCCCAGCCTGCAGCAGCTCAACGAACTGGCCGCCAGATTCCAAGGCCTGATCGAGCAAGTCCCGCCACCGTTCTCGGCCAAGAAAATCCACGGTGTCCCCGCCTACAAGCTGGCCAGAAAACAAAAAGAGGTAGTCCTGAAGCCGGTGCAAGTCGAGATCAAGGAATTCGTAATTTTAGGAGTCGGGGGCGACCGAGCCAGATTCCGCGCTCGCGTCGCCTCTGGGACGTACATGCGTTCCGTAGCCCACGAAATGGGCCAGCTTCAAGGCTCCGGAGCCCACCTGGAATCTCTGCGCCGCACCGCCGTAGCCGAGTTCGACATAACCCAAGCCCATGCCCTGGAAGAAATCGAAAGCTTTTTAAACGATTGTCATTCCGAACCGGGCGCTAAGCCCGGCGAGGAACCTGCTGCTCCTATCCAAGAACGGATAGCCGCCCTCTTCGTCCACCCCCGCGAACTCCTACCCCAATTTCCCGCGGTAACCGCCGACGAACCCACAGCCGCCCGAATCCGCAGCGGCCGCCCCATCAACCTTCCCGAACTCTCCCGCGCCCGCCAGGTCAAAGTCTTCCAAGGCCAAAGGGAACTGATCGCCATAGCCACCCGAGTAGCCGGCACACTCTTCCATCCCAAGATAGTCTTCCCAGGTGAATAGCCGTTGTTGATTAAGAATGTGGGGACAGCCGCTCCTTCGCGTGCCCTGAGCAAAGCCGGAGGGGCTGTCGATCTCTGCACTGCATTCAATGCAATGTCCGATAACAGGTATTATGTAAAGCAGGCGAAGTGCCTTGCGGTAAGCGGCCTAATGCGTTGGGATTGGTGTTGTCTTCACCTGACCACTGATCACTAACTACTGACCACTGCTACATCTTGTACTTCCCCAGATCCTCGTCGTTCAGCCCTTCCAGATACTTTCGCAGTTCTTCGGCGGTCACGCGGTCCGACCCATTCGCCGCCTGCTTCGAGTTCTTCAGCACCACTTCATCCACAAATATCGGACAATCCACCCGCAGCGCCAGCGCCAGCGCATCCGACGGCCGCGAGTCAATGCTGATCACCTCGCCACTCCGCTCCAGCCAGATCACCGCAAAAAACGTATCCTCGCGCAGCTCCGTGACCACGACCTTGTGCACATGCGTCTCCAGCCCGGTCAGCACGTTCTTGATCAAATCATGCGTCATGGGCCGCGGCGTGCTCACCTTCTCCATCTCCAAAGCAATCGCATTCGCCTCATAAACCCCCACCCAGATCGGCAGCACACTCTCTCCCGCCACATCCTTAAGGATCACAATCGGCATATTGCTAACTGGATCCATCAATAGGCCACGGATCGTCATCTCCACTTCCATATTCGACTCCTCCAACTGCCGTCCCTGCGCTGTCTTTCTTTGCACTTATACCACCATTTCGCCCAAAAGACTGTTGGGAAAGCTGGCTGTGGCTCTTACCGGGACGTACGTTCCCACCTTGGGCGCGGAGGTTTCCGGGGCGGTGAAGTTTAGCGTCTTGTTCTGCGACGTTCGACCGATCCACTGGGCCCTGGCCTCGTTTCGTCCTTCAACCATTACTTCTGAGATTATTCCTATATATTTCTTATAGCGGGTGATCTGGATTTCCTTCTGTTTTGCCATCAGAATTTCCAGGCGGCGGGATTTCTCCTGATCCGGGATCGCGTCCTCCAGGGCCAGCGACGGCGTGTTTGGCCGCGGAGAGTATTTGAACGTGAAAACGCTGTCGTAGCCTACTTCTTCCAGCAGGCTCAAAGTCTCAGCGAAGTCCTCATCTGTCTCTCCCGGGAAGCCTACGATTACGTCGCTGGTGATGCTGATCTCGCGCTTCGCCGCCTTCATCCACGCAATGCGTTCGAGATATTGCTCCCGCGTGTAGAGACGCTGCATGGCGGTCAGCACGCGGTCTGACCCGCTTTGCACCGGCAAATGGACGTGGTCGCAAAGCGTGGGGACGGCGTCGATGGCCTCGACGATGTCCCGTCCAAAGTCGCGCGGATGGGACGTTGTGAACCGCACCCGGCGAATCCCCGGAACGTCGCCTACAGCCGCGAGCAATTCTGCGAACGTTTTCTTCCCACCCGGCTTCCCTGCCGGATCTTTATATGAATTCACGTTCTGGCCCAGCAGTTGGATTTCAGTGTAGCCGAGATCGGCCATCTGGCGGGCTTCCGCCAGCACTGACTCGGAAGTGCGGCTGCGCTCTTTGCCGCGCGTGAACGGAACTACACAGTAGGCGCAGAACTTGTCGCAGCCTTCGATGATGGTGATGTATCCACGATGCGGATTGGTCCGCGCCGTAAACTCCGTCTCGAAGCATTCGTCGGTCTCGCGATCGTCGATTCCGGTGATGCGCACCAGCGCAGCATGCTTTGACGAGGCGTCATCCCGAAGCCCCGCGTTTTCACCAGCGGGGCGAGGGATCTCGAGTTGCCTCAGCATTTGCGGCAACTTGCGGTAGCTGGCTGATCCGCATACTAGCGAGACGTGCGGCGCGCGCTCGAAAATCTTTTCGCCCTCCTGCTGCGCCACGCAGCCCAGCACGCCAAACTTCTTGCCCTGAGCGAGCAGCTTCTTGTAGTCCGCCAGCCGATGAAAGACTTTCTGCTCGGCCTTGTCCCGGATGGAGCAAGTGTTGTAGAGAATCAAGTCAGCCTGCTCGACGGTCTCGACCTGCCGGTAGCCCTCGTGCACCAGCGTACCAATGACTTTTTCCGAGTCATGGACGTTCATCTGGCAGCCGAAGGTTTCGAGATAGAAGGTCTTTTGTGGATCCCCAGACATATGTTCTGAGTATAAACCCTTAGATGTGCCTTCCCAGTGCGGGAATCCTAAGCTGGGACTTAGTTGAAAATGTTCATCGGCCGCGTTCCGAAGCTGCGCGATGAGAGAGAATTGATCCGGGAAGCTGTCGTGATCGAAAGCACGGTGGTGCGGAAACAGTTTCTGGGGTGGGCGCGGCAGGAGAACGGCCCCGTAGCTCAGCCTGGATAGAGCGCTAGGTTCGCACCTTAGAGGTCGTGAGTTCGAGTCTCACCGGGGCCTCCCTAAAGTTATGGCGGCGCTGTCGCATTTCCTTGACATTGAGAACGAGCGACGAGAAACTTGACTACTAAGGTGCGAACCTTAGGCGCTTTGCTTAGGATGAGTTTGAAGGGCGGCTGCGAAGCCGCCTTTTGTGTTTGGACCTTCCGCGGGATCACCCCCAAAGACAACGCGTTCCAACTGGCCGCGCAATTGTTCGCCATGCTCCGAATCGCCGGCGGTGCGGAAGCGTTCGGCTCCCGGGCCAAGACAGACCACTGCATCGCGGCTTCTAAGATTCCCTCCACGTATCCTCCGCGGAGGAATCGTTCCCTCTTACTTGTTTACGGGGGCGGACCCAGGGTCCGCCCCGCTTTTCAGGTCTATGCAACTCAGACGGATTTATGAGGGCGAGATCAGGGGACCAGCAAAGTCGTTCCTGCTCTTCCAGAGTTTTTTCTCCACCGGAGTCATTCTTGCGGTTCGAATCTCTCGGTCTGCTCGACTCCAGCTTTGCGCAGTTCTGCCATCAAGGCGATCTGATCGGCGGCGTCGGCCAGGAAATGAACGCCAGCCCGGACGACTCCACCGATGGAGATGGTGCGGGCGACAGTGGCCAGTGCTACTCCGTGGATCCAATAGTCGCGGCGGTCCCGATATACGATCTGAGCGGTAAAGGCCAGCCTGCGTCCTTGAGAACGGCCAACTATGTGAGCTGCGACAAAACCCTCCACCTGGTCGCCGCCGGACAGACGGTTTCTGCGAAATACATTGCGGACCAGGCGAACACCCAATCCTTCTGGGAAGGGAACCAGTGCCATTAGAGTGGTCGCCAGGACGGTCCGGAACCCCGATAGATGGGTGTAGGTGAAGACGTCGCAGTCGTTGAGCTGCCGGCCTAACTCCTTCTGTTCTGGAGTGGAGTAGGTGACGAAACGGCCCGCGCCGATGGGATGGCCTAAATCAATCCGGCGGAAGGCCTGCGATGTTTTGACGCGGGTCCACTCGCCTTTATGAAAGTAGCCAGCGTTGCGCAGCCCCGCCTTGTGGATGAACCAGGCGCCATCGCGCAAGGCGTTGGTGGACCATTCCCCGCAGTCGGCGAAATATACGGTTAACGATTCGATTGAATCCATTGTGGCCCTGGCCTGTGCGTGCGCGTAAGCCGGGAGGAGTTCGCTAAGGCCCGGCATCCATCCGGCCGAAACCACGAAGGACAATCCCAGGTTTTCAATCTCGCGGATGTGGGGAAGCATGCGTTCCTTTACGAATGACATGCCTGCCGCATCAATGTAGTGAGAACGCTGGCGAAGAGCCGCTTGGGCGACGCGATCCTGGAGCAATATCACCGGCCCAGCGCAATTGACAACGATCGAGCATCGGCGGCAAAAGCCGTCTAACGAATTGGCGTCGAGGATGTCGAGTTGGGCCGCAGACGTTCGGCTATCGAGTTCCGCCGCCAAGGCCTGAGCTTTGGCCAGATCACGTCCACCGATCAGGATTTCCCCATCGCCGGACTTCCGCAGCGCGGACGCAACGATTCTCCCGGTTGCGCCGTAGCCGCCCACGATGCCGAAAGTGACGGGTCGACTCATTGCTTATCGCACATTGCTTATCGTTCAAGGGCGCGGCATCTTGCACTAAATCCTACGACCGGTTACTCACGACTCGTTGCCGCGTGCATCAGCTCCCACCAGATCGAGAAACACCTGGTGTATGCGGGGATCGGGAGCGAGTTCGGGGTGGAAGGTTGCGGCCATCACTCTTCCCTGCCGGACGGCGACGGCGTCTTTGCCTTGGGTGGCGATCACTTCCACGGCTTTGCCTACGCGCTCGATCCTGGGGGCGCGGATGAAGACCATTTCCAGCGGCGCGCCTGGATTTGCGTTGAGAGAGCTTTGCAGAAGCTGGCCTTCGCGTATGGAGCTGTCGAGCTGGCGTCCGTAGGCGTTGCGGCGGATGCGTATGTCGATTGCGCCCAGGCCGGCCTGCTGGGGATTTTCCACTTCGGCCGCCAAAAGGATTGCGCCGGCGCAGGTCCCGAAGGTTGGCTTCAGGCGGACGAATTGCTTTAGTTTTTCGAAGCCTTCTTCTCCCAGCAATTTCAGGAATGTGCCGGACTCGCCCCCGGGGATGATCAGGCCATCGATTTTGTCGAGTTGCTCGGGCTTTTTTATGAGCACAACTTCGGCGCCCAGCTCTTCGAGCCGGCGGCGGTGCGCGTCGAAATCGCCCTGGAGGGCTAGGACTCCGATTTTCATGGCAGTCGTTGGTCGATGGTCGTTAGCAAGTCCGGGATACGGTACTCTCCATTTGATTTTAATGGGCCTTCTCGCAAAGAACGCGAGAAATGGGGCGGCCGCGCGAAAAATTCTGCTTGACAGAAAACGCCGTGTCTTGTACATTCCCATTTGGTTATGGAACCTACTGGCTATGCACGCTCTTCGGCCCGGCTGGACGCTACCTTTGCGGCGCTGGCCGATCCTACGCGGCGGGCCATCCTGGCTCGACTGGCGAAGGGCGAAGCCTCGGTCACGGATCTGGCGGAACCGTTTGCGATGAGCCAGCCCGCGATTTCCAAACACCTTAAGGTTCTGGAGCGGGCAGGATTGATTGCACGTGGGCGGGATGCGCAGCGGCGTCCGCGGCGATTAGAAGCCCGGGCCCTTCGCGATGCAACCGAGTGGCTGGACAATTATCGGCAGTTCTGGGAGGCGCAGTTCCAGCGCCTGGACGCGCTTCTGCAGGATCTGCAAAGCGGCGGGGTAAAGAAGCTAAGCAAGCGCACCGGCCGGAAAGCAGACTCCCTTCGACGGGCTCAGAGCCAGCCCTGAGCCTGCCAAGGGGCAGGCTCTCTCCGGGCTCACGCCCGGTTCGGAATGACAATCGACAAAAGGAGACAGCGATGAAAAACAGTGGGACGTTCAACATTACGGCGCGTGGGGACCGCGAGATTATGGTCACCCGCGTATTCGATGCGCCACGACAGCTCGTATTCGACGCTTACACCAAGCCGGAACTGGTGAAGACGTGGTTGCTGGGGCCGGACGGCTGGTCGATGCCGGTGTGCGAGATCGACTTGAGGGCGGGCGGCAAGTATCGCTATGTCTGGAAAAACAACAGCGACGGAAGCGAGATGGGGATGGGCGGCATCTATCGCGAAGTCGTGCCGGGAGAGCGGATTGTCGTCACAGAGGTCTTCGACGAGGCGTGGTATCCGGGTGAGGCTATGGACACCATCACCCTGGTCGAGCGCGACGGCAAGACTGCGCTTACGCAGACGATCCTGTATAACTCGCGCGAGACGCGCGATGCGGTGCTTAAGTCGCCGATGCAGACCGGCATGGCTGCGAGCTACGACAAGCTGGAGAAGTTTCTGCCTTCGCTGGGGCGCGAGGCGTTGAGCGCATAACTTAAGAGCACCATGAAGGAGGACGAATATGCAGAAGATTACTCCGTTCTTGTGGTTTGATGGTAATGCTGAGGAGGCTATGAATTTTTACACGTCCATTTTCAAGAATTCGAAGATTGGACGGGTGCGACGGTATGGAGAGGCAGGGCCCGGTCCGAAGGGATCGGTGATGACGGCGACATTTGAGATCGAGGGACAGGAATTCATGGCGCTGAACGGCGGTCCGACCTTCAAGTTCACGCCGGCGATTTCGTTCTTTGTGAATTGCGAAACGCAGCAAGAAGTGGATGAATTGTGGAAGCAGCTCTCGGCGGGCGGAGAGACCATGCAGTGCGGCTGGCTGAAAGACAAGTTTGGGGTGTCGTGGCAGATCATTCCGAAAGCTCTGGGCGAGTTTCTGGGCGACAAAGATCCGCAGAAGTCGCAAAGAGTGATGAAGGCCATGATGAAGATGATCAAGATCGATGTGGAGGAGTTGAAGCGTGCGTATGCGGGGAACCCAATCAGCGAATGACACGCCAGTTAATGACCATCGCCGTTCCGATCAGCCAGTCCGATGAAGTATTGCAGCGCGTGAACCCAACACTTCCCGGAGCCACGTAGACCGAAACATCCAATCGCCTATCGGGAATTGCAGGAGCCGAAGTGTAAGCCCATGCAATCGCATCCGTGGCGGCGACTCCCGTTGCCGTGACGGTTGCCGCCGCCTGACAAGTATTCGGAGGCAACGGTCCCGATGTCAGAGTTACTGTGCCGCTGGCGACCATCGCAGCCATGGTTCCACCTGCGCCTGAACTCGTAATGGCGGCGCCAGAGCCAATCTTCGTCGGTCCTGCCAAAACATTAGTGTCGCCGCTTCCCTGCTGATAAATCCCGTATCCCCAGGCCACGCCGGCCTGAGCCTGCGGCTGGATAGTGAGCCCCAATGCGTTGGTGATAGAACCACCGCCGCTTATCGTGGGCGAAGAGGCGGTTAACACCGAGGCAAAGTTGACCGCCCCGGTATTCTTAACGATCGCCTGCCCGAATATGGGGCTCAGGAACTCCATGGTTCCTGTACCGGTTTTCTCGGCAACTCCGAAATACGCGATAGAGTTACTGGAATCCGCACCGGAACCCGAGTAGTTGACGATCGACTGATTGCCATAATTTCAATTAAAGATTTTTGGCACCGACTGGGTAAGAGTATTCACGATTCCCACTGAGTCGCCAGACGCTATTGACCAGGATTCCGACGTGCTGAGTAAGCCATTGGCCAACTGAGGCACCGCTGCGGAATTGAACACGCCGCTAATGACGTTCGACGCCGGTAAGTCCTGGTCAAGCACGCCAACCCCGTTGAAGGTTGTGCCCGGGCCAATGTTCAACTCCGTTCCCGTGCCGATTCCAAAGGGGGCTTCAACGTGGATCATGTAAAGGTTGCTGGTTATCTTTGCGCCGTTCAGGGTTTGGATCGCGGTCGCGTTTGCCGGATTGGAAACTTCGTTGACCGTCACATGCAAGTCGGCATAGCTGAAGTCTGCGACTCCCTGATTTCCTCCGTCAAACAGCCATCCAATCTGCCCGGCAAATATATCCTCCTTGACATCGAAGCGTCCGTAGCCGAACGTGCCGCCTCCGCCGGTTGGGCCGCGTAGGATCTCCCAACCTACGGCATTATTTTTCAACACGACCTCTACATCGTATTTTTCGTTCCAGCCGGAATCGCAGGTATCGAGCCAGCCCACCGACCCCGCACCGCTAAAGTTGGCAATCACCACATTGGCCATGTGGAAGCCGGGAAGGTTGTACGTTTCAATTCCGCACGTGCCAGCGCCGCCGCCGTAGCCCTCGATACGGATGTTGTAAAGCCCTCCGGTGCCCCCAAAATCGTCCACGAAGGGAGACGCAGTCCAGCGAATTGCACATTGGCCGGCACCCGTCCCCGTCCAATTAAGAACGGGTGAGCCGCTGTCGCTGCCCCGGATCGTGACGTAAGGAGACGCTATAGAGATTTGCGATGAGATGGGATAAATGCCGCTGGCCAGGTTGATGAGTCCGCAATGGTTGAAAGAGTACGGGGTGGCGTTGTAGGTGGCGGTGTAGCTATTCAAATCGTGAACCAGGGAACAGGCAGGCAGCGCGTTAAGGGCCGCTTCAATGGTTTGTTTGGCGGAGCCGGGACTTAGCCCATCGTTTGAATCGCTGCCGACCGCCGAAACGTAAAGCACGCTGTCGGGGCTGGCGTATTGGCGCGCCATATTGGATTGCGCAAGCAACGCTGTGCACAGGGCCAGTACTGTACACAGAGGGCGTAGTGCTTTTGTCAGAACCACGTGTTCCCTTCCCAGGTCCAAAGGCGTATGTGCTTCACAGGCCTATTCGGCGAGGCCTTTCATCGCCCCTCATAGGTCTTCGGTTATTTCAAATAAAACTTTAGGGTCGTTGCCTCTCCTCTCATCTCTTCGGACACACCGCGCAGCGCACCGGCATCTCGTCGCATCGGCATCGCTTGGGAATATCGCCCTTGCCCCGCGCCCTCGCCGAACAAGTCATCAGACACCAGGCCTCCCGGTATATTTCAAACATCCCACGGCTTTTCGGACCGTAGTTAAAGTGAACCGTCGCCCTCGGAACAAACGCATCCGCCGGAACCACGTACCACAGATTCTCTGAGATCACATACGCCACCAGAAAATCGATGTCATCCAGAGTGTAGAGTTCCCCGCTGCCGGCAGCCCTGGCATCGCATCGAGTACCTCGATGGCTGGTCGCGCACTTCACCTGCACCCGCCACAGCCGCCAGGTTTCAACCGCAAAGTCATAAGGACGGCTATCTCCCCACGGCTTCAGCACGGGAAAACCCAGCATCGTGACCCGAGCCAGGAACGCAGCCTCCACCGCCTCCCCTAGCCCCTTGCGCGCAGGCGCAACCAGCTTCCAAATCTTGGCAACCTTCCGCTTTCCCGCCGAATTCCGTTTTCGGGCCATAAAAAAGCGCGGCCTGTAAGCCGCGCTACGCTCCTTGTGTAATATTCCCGATCGTTGCCGCGGGATGGCTTGTCATCCCGAGCGAAGCGAGGGACCTTGGTTTCCCCGCCGAAAGCACAAAAGCGCAGACCGGAAGGCCTGCGCCGCTGTTTCGACTCCATAATTATATTATATCATCCTGCATAGGGTAAAACCGCCACATTAGCCAACTTTATTTCTGCCATCGAATCAGCGAGTTGACCCAAAACCGGCCCCAGGGGCTTGACAAGATTTTTCCCAAAATGGGAAAAGGCGTGGCGGAAGCCTAACCGAAGTTGGGTACCCCATAGCGTACCCTAAGCGCTGTCGAAGAGTCTCGCTGCTCTTGCGAGACACGGGATCATGCAGACTTGGGCCCGCTCGCTTGCTTCGCAGGCGCAAAAGCGATGAGTGCGATCCCAATGATTCCGAATCCGACCACTCCGATCAACTCCGTGGAACCGATCACGTGCGTGGATACCTGCACGGCCATCACCGAGGCGTGAGCGACGTTGGCCCAACCAGCGTACGTAATCAGGCTGCGGTGCGCGGCTGGATTCCGTACCGCCAGCAACAGGAAAATGCCGAGAGTGACGTAAAGGCTCATGATCATCGCTACCCCAGGGTCCCGCTTAAAAAACATCACGCCTGGATAAACCAGTGCGACGAACAGCAATCCGGCGATCACCAGCACAACCTTGAGCGCCCGCTCCCGGACCATCTGAATCCTCCCTGAAGGTACGAATGCTCAGAATCATACGCTGGAGGCGGGCAGATTGGGTGCTTCGGTCGCGTCCAGAGAGCGGTTGCGGTTCCGCGGGGGCTTCGGTCGGCAAGAGAGTAATCGGCAATTTCGTTTTGCGCTTGCCGAATTGGGACGAAGGCCTAGCTTCGAGCTTCCGGGAATCCCGCCCGTCGAGAGCGCGAAGTGTGGGCCCTTCAGAGTCGTCCGGCAACCCCGGTGGCAAGATCCTTTAACTGCTTGTCGGTCGCTGACCCGGAGAGAAAAAATCGAACCTTGCCCTTGCGGACATGGAGCCCATGGCTAACGTCAACATAAGCCTCGTCTCCGAGGCCGGGTACTGACGTCGATCCACTCCCAAAAAAGGTTTTCAACTTCGCGAACAGTTCCGTTGCGGCTGCGGGCGAGGGATCAACGTAGGCTCTGAACAGCAGGTTGCCGCTCTTGGATTGATAGGTGCAGTCAGTTCCCTCGACAGTATTTTTGTAAGGGCGGGGAGCGACGGTCTTCAGCGGCGAATCGTAGGGGTGTCCTACGGTCTTGCTCGCCGCAGCTGCCGGCAGTAGCGAACAAAGGTCAGCCGGAGGTTCGGCCGCGGTTGCCAACTGGATCGAACAGGCGACCACGAGGAAAGTTGCAGCAGTCCACAACATTCTTCTGAAGTTAGCCATCTGAGACTCCTTTTATTACCGCCAAGCGCCAAGATTATAGGAGCGGAACTTCCGCGATACAAGTCACCGGGCGCCCCATAAACTGCCCTGAGCAAGCAAAGCGCCCCGAAGGGGCGACACGAACTCGAACGCGCTCATCAGGTTGAAATCCGGGAGTGTCCCATCTATCCCCGATCGTCGCTGATCGCCAACTGTACGGTACTGGCGCTGATACCCTACAATCCCTAAGCTGTTTATCAACCCCAACAAATTTTATTTACAGGGAGATCGCGGATGCGCAAATCTCGTCTGGTAACAGGCTTTTCTCTGCTGCCCGTGGTCGTCTTCATCCTGGCACAGGCAGCGGCGGCAGGCACAGTGCATAACTACTACGTAGCTGCCGACGAGGTCGAGTGGAACTACACTCCCTTGGGGATGGACCGCATGATGGGAATGCCGTTCTCAGCAGCTGCCAGGCTCTTCACCGAAGCGGGCCCGCATCGTATCGGCAGCATCTATCGAAAAGCCATTTACCGCGAATATACGGACGATACCTTCACCCAGCTCAAGCCTCGCTCTCCCGAGTGGGAGCATCTGGGCATGCTGGGTCCCGTGCTGCGCGCTGAAGTGGGAGACACCATCCGCGTCACCTTCAAGAACAACGGCTCCCACCCCTTTGGCATGCATCCCCACGGTGTCTTTTATGCCAAGCATTCAGAGGGCGCTGGGTATGACGATGGCGACTCATCTGAGAACAAGCACGGCGTGCCGCCGGGCAAGACCCACATCTATACCTGGGAGGTGCCGGAGCGGGCGGGTCCGGGGCCTAACGACCCTAGCTCGGTGGTGTGGCTCTATCACTCACACGCCGATGAACTCCGGGACGTAGAAAGCGGACTGATCGGCGTCATCCTCATCAGTCGCAAGGGCATGGCAGGCCCGGACGGCCGTCCCAAGGATGTTGATCGCGAATTCGTCACCCTCTTCATGATTGTCGACGAAAACACAAGCTGGTATCTGCAACAACATTGATACGTATACCAGCGACCCGAAAGGCGTCAACAAACTGGAAGCTTCAGTCAGCGACGACGCCGGCAATTTCTTCGCATTCGGGGCTGGCTTCTCCGGCGTCAATTTCAGGTCAACCATCAACGGACTGATGTTTGCAAACCTGCCCATCATGACCATGAAAAAGGGAGAGCGTGTCCGCTGGTATGTGCTTACTATCGGAGAGTTCGGCAATATCCACACACCGCACTGGCATGGCAACGTGGTTCTGCACAACGGCCACCGGACCGATGTGATCCTGATCGGTCCCGCCCAAATGGAGACCGTGGATATGGTTCCCGACGATCCCGGCACCTGGATGTACCACTGCCATGTCGACGAACACATGCTGACCGGAATGACGGCACTGTACAGAGTCGAGCCGTGAGGGTGGTTAGGCGTCAGTTATCTGCCGGCGGCGCTCACTACGCCTGAAGGCTCGAACCAGACACGAATGGCCCCGTGTATCCGGGGCCATCGGCAAATGCCTTGGTGCAAGCACTCTGTCCAGTTTCAGTATTAGTCTGGCAGAGTGAGAAGTCAAGTTACTTGGGGAGATTGTCTCTGCGTTCTCTCCTCGAGCGAAACTTCTTCTCCACAGATGGGGGAGTGGACCCGGCGGGATTTCGGGATCTAAATGGCTCGATCTGACGGCAGTTCCTTCCACAATCGGAGTTGCATATCGGGACTATTCGTCAGACGGACATGCTGCTTCCCCTCGGACATCTGCAACCGAACGCTTGCTAGCCACTCATTAATGTGTTCCTCAAAGCAGCGTATTCGCCCGTAGTGCGAGACTTGGGCCTCTATCAAGTGAGACGTTGGAATCGACCGAGTACTTGTCTGAATGAATGTCGCAAGGTGGGGACCGATGCAAAAATCGAGCTTTGCCGCCAAAAGCAGAGATCTCACAATACACATCACTGGAAACGGGTTGTGTTCGTTATTAATTTCCAAGGTACTTTTCTCAATGGCCTGAAAGAAGGCGTTTTCGTGTATTTGCGTGACACTCCGGTCCACGACAGCGGCCGCAACCGAATCGATATTAAGGAAGGGAGTCGTGAGAAAACTTGCGATTGTTGCTGGAAGCTTTCCGGTTTTTATGGCCCATGTGTCCTCAAGTCGCCAGAGGTCGAACAGAAGGTCGTATTTGGTCGTTGTTACGCGATCAATTTCAACAGTCTTCCTTAGATGGAGTCCGCCGAAACTGTTGGGGCGAACGACTATGTCCCTGAACACCTCCCGCAGTTCGTCGGGGGAGCATCCGTCAACGATCACATCAACGTCTCGCGGCCATGAACCCGTCGGGTTCAGCAGAAGATCGCGGATCGCTCCCCCAACTATGTACGTGCCCCAGTGTCTCGATGTAGCTCTCTGAAGTACCTCGACGGCATCTTTTCGAATGGGCTCGACGCGGAGTGAGGATTTGCTCTTGGGTCCGTTCAGAAACGCCCTAAGGCGCCTCCTGAGTCGCTTCTCGAACAGCTCAGGCATTCGTCAGGTCCTCATAGAGCCGACATGCGTACGCATCTGTCATTCCAGCGACGTAATCAGTGACCAACTGAAGAGCATAGTACATTTCATGCTCTTTGCTCCCTCGGAGACGCTGCTCGAAAAGATACCGGTAGTTGTCCGAAATGAGAAGGTAGAGCTTTCCACCATAAGTGCTGGTTCTATTTTCCTATCGCTCAGATAAGTTGATACACCCTCCCAGAAGAAATCCATGAGTCCATGGATGACGCTCCTACCTCGGACCTCTAGTCGCAAAACGTCCTGGTCTCTAAATACGGTTTCCTTCAACAGGCTCTTACAGGCCCGAACGAACTCTGCGGCTGTACATTCTGCATCGCCCAACAACTCGTAGTGGTATTCGCCCATCATTATGTCCTTGTATCTTAGCCCGAAGATCTTCACGGCGGCGCGGGCCATTGCGCTAATGGCGTTTACCCTGAAGGCTTGGGGATATTCAGAGGCCTGGAGTTCGTGCTCGCGGGGCAGGCTTGTCATCTGGCGCTCAGTGTCGGCGATCACGTCGTTAAAGAAGCCACTGCAGTGTTTGCTCAGATAGACGCGCACCTGATCCCACGTCAGCAGGTGCTTTTTTAGGCCATCCTCGATGTCGACAACGCAGTACACTATGTCGTCCGCGGCTTCGGCGAGATATGTGACAGGGTGGCGTCTTCCCTTCGTGGATGTTTGAGCGCTCACCTTGTCAAAAAGATCCGCTTCGGACCAGAAAAACCCTGGCTTCCTGAGCTCGTGGATGTCAGACTTTCTATCGGATTCGTTTGAAGCAGCCAGGTACTTACGAGCCGCGGATGTTGCCGCGCAGGTAAGATTTAGGCCGTAGTCGTGCGCAAGCAGCCTAGTGTTCGTTAGGATCCGAAAAGTCTGTGCATTTCCTTCAAAGAGGAGGAAATCTCGAGCGCGTTGGCTTGACTCGTCTCCCAGCGTCGCTAATTGCTTCTTACCTACGGCGGTCTTTCCAAACCACGAAGCGATCGCGAGCTCGCCGGCATGTCCAAAAGGCGGGTTCCCGATGTCGTGCAGCAGGCCGCAAGTTTCCGCGATCTTTGAAATCGCCCGCTGTTGGTCATCGGTCAGCGTGTCCCTTTTGCTGATCACGTCGCGTGTTGCTTGTGCAGCGAGCCCCTCCGCTACTGTGGCGACCTCGAGGGAGTGGGTAAGTCTAGTTCTGACTAGGTCGTTTGGGTCCAAAGGAAATACCTGCGTTTTCCCCATGAGCCTGCGGAACGGAGAGGAAAAAATGCTTCGGTCTCTGTCACGCTCGAATTCACTACGCGATTCACCTTGCACCTTGTGGGACTTCACTCCAGTGAGGAGTTCTCTGACGCGTGTTACGTCGAGAAGGGCAGCCCACGACATCGTCTCCGTGTCCACGTCGTTGCGTAGCCTCATTAATTTCCGCCGAAACCACCAGACTACGCAGTTAGTATATCGTGCGCTCTTCACCAGCCCCTAGTCTGCAGCATATGCGCTTCGTCCAGTCCCGCGACGGCCAAGCCTTTCATTGCTCCAGCCAGGTCTTCGCTGACTTCAAGTAACACTTTAGGGTCGTTGAAGTGCGCGGCGGCTTTGACGATGGCGCGGGCTCGCTTTTCGGCTTCTGCGGGGTCGGCGAAGGTGGTGCTGTCTTTCATGAAGATGCCTGAGCCCACGAATACTGCCTCGGCGCCTAGCTGCATTACCAGGGAGGCGTCGGCGGGCGTCGCGATTCCTCCCGCGCTGAAATTCGGCACCGGGAGCTTCCCTGCTTTGGCTACCATCTTGATCAGTTCGTAGGGTGCGCCATGCTCTTTGGCTTTGGCGTAGAGTTCCTCTTCGCCGAGCACGGTGAGAATCTTCATCTCCTGCACGATCTGGCGGATGTGCTTGACGGCGTGGACTACGTCTCCAGTGCCAGCCTCGCCTTTGGTGCGGATCATGGCAGCTCCTTCAGCAATGCGGCGCAGGGCTTCGCCCAGATTGCGCGCTCCACAGACAAAGGGCACGTTGAAAGCGTGCTTGTCGACGTGATGAGCTTCATCAGCAGGCGTGAGCACTTCGGATTCGTCAATGTAATCGACGCCAAGTTCCTGCAGAATCTGCGCCTCAGCAAAATGCCCGATGCGGCACTTCGCCATGACCGGGATCGACACCGTGGCCATAATCTCGCGAATCTTCTTAGGCGAAGCCATACGCGCCACCCCGCCTTCAGCGCGGATCTGCGCGGGGACGCGCTCCAGCGCCATCACGGCTACGGCTCCGGCCTTTTCGGCTATCAAGGCCTGCTCGGCATTGGTCACGTCCATAATTACTCCGCCTTTTAGCATTTCGGCTAAGCCGGTTTTTAGGCGGAGACTGGTGTTGCTACCGTTGTTTTGTGACATGGTGGACTCTTTTCTGCGGGCTTTGGGCTTCGGCTATCGGGCTTCTGCGAAGCTTTGTTTATTTTACAGCGCGCTCACCATTCGCGGTACCCCCTGGGAGCGGCTATCAAACGGCAGCGGCAAGAATCTTTACCACGGAGGTCACCCTTCGACTGCGCTCAGGGCAGGCTCCGGTTCACAGGGTAAATCCTTCTTGATCAGCGCTCCACGTGCTTGGCGAACATCTTTTCGGGGTCGATGGCTATGAAGATGCCGCGGCTGCGGGCCAGGACTTCGTTCTTGTCGTTCAGGATTTCGGCGGCATTGATGTGCTTCGTGCCGCGCACTTCGATTTCGCGGCCTTCGACCCGCAGGGGCTGGTGCAATGGGACAGGCTTTAGATATTCGACTGTCATTTCGCGGGTTAGCGCGATTACTTGACGCAGCTTGTTTACTTTGCCCATGGCGTCGTCGAGAATGCTGGCGATTATGCCGCCGTGGCAGTGGCCGGGCGGGCCGGTGTAGCGCTTGCTTAGTCGGAAGCGGCAGACAAAGGTTTGGCGGGCTTCGTCGAGAATGAATTTCAGGTGCATGCCTTCGGGATTGTTTGGGCCGCAGACGAAACAGTTGTTCTTTGGCAGTTTGACGTCGCGGGTGTCGTGGCCTTGGGCGCGAGGTGGCATGTGGTGATTCTAGCGCGGACTAGCACCAAAAACTCTAACCGCAAAGTTCGCAAACCTTTACCACGGGGGTCACCCTTCGACTGGGCTCAGGGCAGGCTCCGGGACACGGGGTAGATCCGGTTCGATTCGGCTAGCACTAAGACGCTTCTCTCTTTCCCGGGAATCCTGTATACATATCGGTTTTGGAAAACTTTCGATTGGAGCCTCTTGTGAAATTGCGCATTGGTGTTGTTTTTGCCTATTTGGTTCTCACGTTCTCTTTGTTGATCGCCGCTCCGCAGGATCAGACTGCGGACAACGCGACGCGGCCGGCTGCTAAGAAGGACTCGAGGAAAGATCAAAAGAAAGATCAAAAGAAAGATCAAAAGAAAGATCAAAAGAAGGACGAGAAAAAAGACGAGTCCAAGGACAAAGACAAAGAGGATAAGAAGCCCGGCATGAATGCCGACACTTTCTCTGGGCTCAAGTTCCGCTCGATTGGGCCGGCGGTGGCTTCGGGGCGGGTGATGTCGATCGCAGTGAATCCCAAGAACAAGTTTGAGTATTACGTGGGCGTGGCCTCGGGCGGAGTCTGGAAGACGGTGAATGATGGGACGACCTGGACTCCGGTGTTCGACAAGGAAGGATCGTATTCGATCGGGTGGGTCACGCTTGATCCGAATGATCCGGCGGTGGTTTGGGTGGGAGCGGGCGAGAGCAACTCGCAGCGCAGCGTGGCTTATGGGGATGGGATTTACCGGTCGGACGATGGCGGGAAAAATTGGCAGAATTTGGGGTTGAAGAAGTCGGAGCATATTGGGCGGGTGGTGGTCGATCCGCGGGATTCGAAAGTTGTCTATGTTGCGGCGGAGGGGCCGCTCTGGGGGCCGGGCGGGGATCGCGGGCTTTACAAGACAACCGACGGGGGAAAGATATGGAAGGCTGTGCTCGCGATCAGCGAAAACACGGGTGTGGTGGATGTGGCGATTGATCCCTCGAATCCTGACATTGTTTATGCGGCGGCTTACCAGCGGCGGCGGCATGTTTTTACTTTGATCGATGGCGGGCCGGAGAGCGCGATCTACAAATCTACCGATGCAGGGGCGAGCTGGAACAAATTGAAATCTGGATTGCCGACCGTTGATATGGGGCGGATCGGGCTGGGGGTTTCCGCGGTCGATCCCAGCGTGGTGTATGCCTCGATTGAGGCGGCGGATGGCAAGGGCGGAATTTTCCGGTCGAACGACCGGGGAGCGACGTGGGAACGGCAGAATGAATTCGATGTGCAGGCGCAATATTACGCGCGCGTGGTTACTGACCCAAAGAATGTGGACCGCATTTTTGTGATGAATACGCTCTTGCGCGAATCGCTGGACGGCGGAAAGACTCTGCACAAAGTCGAGGAGAACAACCAGCACGTCGACAATCACGCGGCCTGGATCGATCCGGACAACACCAGGCACTGGCTGTTGGGCTGCGATGGCGGCGTGTATGAAACCTGGGACGACGCCAGGAACTGGGAGTACAAGGCGAACCTGCCTACGGTGCAGTTCTACGACGTTGCAGTGGACAACGCGCTTCCCTTCTATAACGTGTGCGGTGGAACGCAGGATAACAACACGTGGTGCGGTCCGGCGCGCACCCGCAACATCAACGGCATTATGAATTCCGACTGGTTCGTGAGCACTGGGGGAGATGGTTTCCGGTCGCAGATGGATCCGGTGGACGCGAATACGATTTACTCGGAATCGCAGTACGGGGTGCTGGTTCGCTATGACAAGCCTACGGGGCAGGAGCTGGTGCTGCAGCCGCAGGAGGGCAAGGGCGAGCCTCCGCTGCGGTGGAATTGGGATTCGCCGGTGATCATCAGCCCGCACTCGCACACGCGGCTTTATTTTGCCGCCAACAAATTGTTTCGCAGCGATGACCGGGGCGACACATGGAAGGCGATCAGCGGCGACCTTACGCGGCAGATCGACCGCAACAAATTACCGGTGATGGGGAAAGTGTGGGATCCGGATGCAGTGGCTAAGAATGTGTCGACGTCGTTCTACGGGAATATTGTGGCGCTCGCGGAGTCTCCGAAAAAAGAAGGGCTGATCTACGTGGGGACAGACGATGGACTGATTCAGGTAACCGGCGATGGCGGGCAGAGCTGGACGAAGTACGAAAAGTTTGGCGGGGTTCCGGAGACGACTTATGTTAGCCGGCTGGCAGCTTCGCATCATGACGCGAATACGGTTTACGCCGCATTCGACAATCATAAGAATGAGGACTTCAAACCTTACCTTCTGAAATCTACCGACGCGGGCAAGAGCTGGACTTCAATTGCTGGGAACTTGCCAGAAAATGGTTCGGTGCTGGCATTTGCGGAAGACACTGTGAATGCGAACCTGCTTTTTGCCGGGACAGAGTTCGGCGCGTTCTTTACCGTTGATGGCGGGCAGAAGTGGGTGCAGCTCAAGGGCGGGCTGCCGACGATTGCGGTGCGCGACATGGTGATGCAAGAGCGCGAAGGCGATCTGGTGATTGCGACTTTCGGGCGCGGGTTCTACGTGCTGGATGATATTTCGGCTTTGCGGCAGATCAAGGCCGAGTCTGTGGAGCAGGCTGCTGCTTTGTTTCCGGTTAAGGATTCGCTGCTGTACATCGAGCGGCATCCGCTGGGTGGTCCGAAGAAAGGTTATCAGGGAGAAAGCTTTTACACGGCGGACAATCCTCCGTATGGGGCGGTGTTCACGGCTTATTTGAAGGAAAAGCTGAAGACGAAGAAGGAAAAACGTCAGGAGGCCGAGAAAGAGGCAGCCAAGAAGAACCAGACCCTGCCTTATCCGACTAACGATGAGCTGCGGGCCGAGGCGGAAGAGGCGAAGCCCGAAGTGTACTTCGTGGTTTATGACGAATCGGGCGCGGCGATTCGGCGGGTGGAAGGCAGCATCGAGTCAGGATTTCAGCGGGCTGCGTGGGACCTGCGGTATCCGGCAGTTTCCTTGCGTGAGCATATGGAGGACGGCGAGGACTTTGCGCCGGCGGCCGCGCAAGGGCCGCTGGTGATTTCTGGGTCTTATTCTGTGCGAATGTTCCAGAAGGTGAATGGCGCGGTTGCGGAATTGGCGGGAGCGCAGAACTTCAAAGTGGTCACCGACGGCGCGGCTTCGATGAGTGCGTGCGGACCGCGCGGCGCAAGAGGAATTTCAGCGCAAGGTGGCGCGGCTTTACCGGGCAGTCTCGGGGGCACTGCATACGTCGGACGAAGTGGAGGCGCGGCTTAAAGCGATTCGCGGGGCGCTGCGGGAAACGCCCGCGGTGGAGAAGCAGCTGGGCGCCGCGGCGGATTCGATCGAGCAGACGAAACCGCGAAATCCTGCGGGCGCTGCGGGGCGATACGGAGATGCAGAAGCGCAATGAACCAGTTCCTACTTCGATCAACGAGCGGGTGAATGCGATACTGGAGGGCGAACGGTTCGCTCTCACCAAGCCGACCCAAACTCATCTTGACGATTACAACATCGCCGCCAGCGAGTTTGCCGAGGGGTTGAGCAAGCTTCATGCTTTGGTTGAGGTTGATTTGGCTAAGCTGGAGAAGGATATGGAGGCTGCTGGGGCGCCTTGGACTCCGGGGACGGGTGCCGGACGTGGAGTGATAAATAGAGACTTGGCCACGGATTTGCACGGATTCGAAGATCAAAACCTTTAACACAGAGGACTTCGGCTGCGCTCAGGGCTGGCACAGGGGATCACAGGGTAAACATTCTTCCTTGAAGCGGATTCTCTTATCTTGGAGTAGCGGGAAGGACAGCGCTTGGAGTCTGCATGTGCTTCGACAGCGTGGCGAGTATGACGTGGTAGGGCTGTTGACTACGTTCAATGGCGAGGCTGACCGGGTGGCTATGCACGCAGTGCGGCGTGAATTGGTCGAGCGGCAGGCTGCGGCCGCTGGACTGCCGCTGTGGGGGGTTCCGTTGCCTTGGCCTTGCTCGAATGAGCAGTATGAGTTGCTGATGGCTCAAACGTGTGCCAAGGCGGTCGCCGAGGGGATTGAGGGAATTGCGTTCGGCGATCTGTTTCTCGAGGATGTGCGCGCTTACCGGGAGAAGCAACTGAAAGAAACTGGGCTGTAGCCGGTGTTTCCGGTTTGGGGGCTGCCTACTGGCGCTTTGGCGCGGGAGATGATCGCTTCTGGCACGCGGGCGAAGTTGACTTGCGTTGATACTGGGAAGCTTGATCGGTCGTTCGTGGGCCGCGAGTTTGATGAGGCGCTGCTTGCGGAGCTGCCCGAGGGCGTGGACCCTTGCGGCGAACGTGGGGAATTCCATTCATTTGTTTATGCCGGGCCGATGTTGAATGAGGTGTTGCCGGTTTCGGTCGGCGCGACTGTGGTTCGGGATCAGTTTGTGTTTGCGGATCTGAATTTCGACGAGAGTCCAGCTGCCAGGAAAGAAAAATCTTTACCACGGAGGACACGGGGGAACACGGGGTAATTCGATGGGAGCCTCCCCTGATTTGTGTTATCCGCGCGCATCCGTGAAATCCGTGGCTGATTTTATCTTTCCTGGAAACTGGATTGCGTTATCCTCAAGGGGCTGTGGTAAACTCGCCGCCGACTGTTGACTTGCGCTGTGGGGCGCGGCAATTGTCGTCGGGAAAATCGTTGCCGTACGTTTTTGTGCCGGGAGGACTGGGGAATGGGCCTCGCGTTATTGGTTGTGATCTGGCTGATTACTTTTGCCAGCACATACTTCTTTGTCGCCAAGACCTGGTGGCTGCCGGTTGGGGCCGCTGAAGCTGCTGGCTTTATTGACGGACAATTCACCCTCACCTTGATTCTGATGGGAATTGTTTTCCTGGCGGCGCAACTCTCCCTCGGCTACTTTGCGTGGAGATACCGGGAGCAGCCTTCCTCGCCGCCGGTGGATTATTCGCACGGCAATGTGAAGCTCGAAGTGGTATGGACGTTGCTGACGACCGTTCTGTTCGTTGGGTTGAACCTGATGGGCAGCAGCGTGTGGGCGGCCCAGCGCTTTGACCAGGCGGGGCCGGGCGCGGTGCAGGTTGAGGTGACGGGCATGCAGTTTGCCTGGTACTTCCGCTATCCGGGGCCGGATGGAACCTATGGAGGGACCAGCGTCAAGCTGATGGATCCCTCGGCCGGCGGCGAAGCCGCGGTCGGGCTGAATCCTTCCGATCCGTCTTCGAAGGACGATGTGGTCACGGGCACGATGTATCTGCCGGTGGATCGCGAGGTCGACTTGAGCCTGCGGTCGGTGGATGTGATCCACAGCTTCTTTGTGCCTTCGTTGCGGTTCAAGCAGGATGCGGTGCCCGGACTCAACATTCACATGCACTTCAAGCCGACGGCGATTGGCGAGTATGAAATTGCCTGCGCCGAACTTTGCGGCCTGGGACATTACAAGATGCACGGCATGGTACACGTCGTCAGCCAGGAGGATTTCGACAAATGGCTGGCGGCACGGGAGGCGGAGAAACAATAAATGGCAACCTCGGCTACCGCTCACGCGCATGCGGCTCCTCAGGGCTTCATTCGAAAATATATTTTCAGCCTCGATCACAAGGTCATTGGGCTGCAGTATTTCTTTCTGGCGCTCACGGCGGTGTGGGTGGGGATGTTTCTGTCGCTGCTGATGCGGATTCACTTGATCTATCCCCTGGCTAGTTTGCCGCTGGTGGGCGAGATCAAGCCGGAGACTTATCTCAGCCTGCTGACGATGCACGGCACCATCATGGTGTTCTTCGTGCTGACTACGGCGCCGCAGGGCGGCTTTGGAAATTACTTTCTGCCGATTCAGATTGGGGCGCCGGATATGGCGTTCCCGGTCCTGAACATGCTTTCGTTCTGGACTACGTTCGTGGCTTTTGTGTGCATCATCGCTGCGTTCTTTGTCTCAGGCGGAGCGCCGCTGCATGGGTGGACGGGATATCCGCCGCTGAGCGCGCTGCCGTCGGCTGGGCCGGGCGAAGGGCTTGGGGCGGATTTGTGGATCACGAGCATTGCGATCTTCTGCTTAGCTTCGCTGATGGGCGCGTTGAATTTCCTGACGACTACGCTCGATATGCGGGCCAAGGGCATGACGATGATGCGCATGCCGTTGACCGTGTGGTCGTGGTTCATCACGGCGATTCTTGGGCTGCTGGCGTTCGGCGTGCTGCTCTCGGCGGGCATCCTGTTGCTGATGGATCGCAATCTGGGCACCAGTTTTTATGTGCCGCTGGTGGTGGTGAACGGACAGATCATGGGGCACAAGGGCGGATCGCCTTTGCTCTGGCAGCATCTGTTCTGGTTCTTCGGGCATCCCGAGGTTTACATCGCGATTCTGCCGGGCATGGGCGTGACGTCGCAGATTCTCTCGACGTTTTCGCGCAAGCCGATCTTCGGCTACAAGGCGATGGTCTATGCCATGCTTGCTATCGGATTTTTCGGGTTCATGGTGTGGGGCCATCACATGTTCATGAGCGGGATGAGCCCTTATTCGGCGTTTGCCTTTTCGCTGCTGACCATGTGCATCGGCGTGCCTTCGGCCATCAAGACGTTTAACTGGCTGGGGACGATGTATAAGGCGCGCATTCGTTTTCAGACGCCGATGCTGTATGCGATCGGGTTCGTTTCCTTGTTTGTCTCCGGCGGTTTGAGTGGGCCGTTCCTGGCGCAGCCGGTGCTCGACATTCAATTGCACGATACTTATTTCGTGGTCGGTCACTTTCACTTGATCATGGGCGTGGCTGCGATCTTCGGAATGTTTGCGGCGACCTATTACTGGTTCCCGAAGATGTTTGGGCGGATGATGAATGAGACTTGGGGACGCGTGCACTTCTTCATCACGCTGATCGGGACCTACGCCATCTTCATGCCGATGCACTATCTGGGCATCGCCGGAGGGACGCGGCGGTACTCGCAATACACGGAAGTGGCGTACCTGACGAAACTGATGCCGATTCATCAGTTCATGACCTATGCGGCGATTATTACGATTGCGGCGCAGTTTATTTTTGTGATCAATTTGTTCTGGAGCATGTTTAAAGGGCCGAAGGCGAGCGACAATCCGTGGGAATCGACTACTTTGGAATGGACTACCGCGACTCCGCCGCCGCATGACAACTTTGGCGGCGTGACTCCGGTGGTGCATAACGGGCCTTACGAGTATGGAGTTCCGGGCGCGGCTCGGGATTATGTGATGCAGACGGATCCGCCGGTTGGGTCGGGGCACTGAAGTCATTTATGGCGACTTATACACCGAGCACTCCGATGAACCAGTTGGGCCGGGGCGGAAGTATGCCGGTTATACACCGCACTCCGAGAACGGCGGCGGGGATGATGGTCGGCTTCCGGGGGCGGCGATGACGGTGGATTCGGTTGCCGAATTATGGTGCGCGCCTGCGGCGGGCGCGGCTGGGACTGATCTGCGCGATCGTGACCGTCAGCATGGTGTTTGTGTCGCTGACGAGCGCGTACGTTGTGCGGCGGGGCTTGCCGACCTTTGACGATTCGACCCGCACTTACTTTCGTGACTGGGGTGCCGTGCAGTTGCCCTGGGCGCTGCTGTTTATCAATACGGCCATACTTTTGGCCAGCAGCGTGACTATGGAAGGCGCACGCCGCCAGATTGCGCGGAGCGCGGCGCTGGCTCCGGTGCGGTCGATTCCGGGAGTTTCGCTGGGAGAGGAAAGAAACTTTCCGTGGCTGGGTGTGACGGTGGTCCTCGGGCTGGGATTTCTGGTGGGGCAGTGGATGGCCTGGGGCGAACTGAAGGCTCGGGGATTTCTGGTCAGCACGAATCCTGACAGTTCTTTTGTTTACCTGTTGACGGCGGCACATGCGGTGCACCTGGCGGGCGGAATTATCGCGTTGCTGTGGGCCGGGGTCACTTCCCTGCAACAAAAGCCCATCGAAGGGCGGCGGATTGTGGTCGACGTCGCGGCCTGGTATTGGCATTTCATGGCGGTGCTGTGGATTTATGTTTTTGCTCTATTAGCGTTTGCGCGATAACGCGAAAGGGAGATTCGTGAATGGCTGACGCCACGCTGCAACATAACGCTGCTGCCGGACACGGAGTGGCGGGCGAGTACGAGGCACCGCTGTTTGGAGCTTATTCGAAGAAAGTTGGCATGTGGCTGTTCCTGGCCTCGGACTCCCTGACGTTCGGGACTCTGCTGTTTGCTTTCAGCTACAACCGTATCTACACCGCGTGGCCGACGCCGTTTGGCAAGGACAGCATCATAAATGCGACGGTGATGACGGCCTGCCTGCTTTCGAGTTCGCTGACCATGGTGCTCGGCGTTTTTGCGGCGCAGCGGGGCGACCGGCTCTGGACGCGGCTTTGGCTGCTTGCCACAATGGCATTCGGAACGGCGTTCATTGTGCTGCACGGGATGGAGTGGACGAAGTTAATCCACGAAGGATTGAGTTTGCCGGGTTTTCCGAAGCCCGCGGGGCAGGAGGCCGGGGAGTTCGCAAAGATTTCTACGGGTGTGCCGCAATTCGCGGCGACGTTTTTCGGCCTTACTGCGATGCACATGCTGCACGTAACGATTGGCGTGATCTACCTGGGCGTGGTGGCGCTGCGCAGGTGGTTTCTGCCGATTCTGGGCGTGATCTGGCTGGCGGGATACTTTCTGATTCCTTCGGATAATGTTTTTCATTATGGGGTTCAGGCGCTGTTGATCGGACTGATCGTGGCGAGCGTCATTCTTTTCCTGAAGCCGAAAGACTACGACGCGCACGATGTTGAGGTTGCCGGTTTGTATTGGCACTTCGTCGACCTGGTGTGGATGTTTATCTTTCCCCTGGTTTATTTGATGTCGACGAAAGTTTAGCGCGGCTGGGAACTGCATAGGTCCTTCGCGCAAAGAACGCGCTCAGGATGACAAAGCTTAGGGGATCGCGGAGAGAATACGATGCACGATGTGGCGAAGCACGACGATAGCAAAGGGCAGTATTTCTGGGTGTGGGGCGCCTTGCTGGTTCTGACCGGAGTGGAGGTCTGGCTGGGCTACCGGCAGGTATTCGAACCGGTGCGCATGCTGGAAGTGCTGCTGGTGTTGTCAGTGATCAAATCGGCGTTGATTATTGCCTACTTCATGCACCTGAAGTTTGAAACGGCGCTGATGCGGTGGATGCTGGTGATCGCGGTGACGGGCTGCTTTGTGATTATGTACTTTTTCTTCTTTCCGGACGCGGGGCGCATTTTGCGCCTGGGCGTGAAGTAGGGCTATGAAATTTCTTTCTAGCAAGATTCGTGCGCTTGCGCTGCCCGCCGTGCTTTGTGTCTTCACCATGCCTGCTTTCGGGCAGGGTTGCGCGATGTGCAATGCCAACGCAAAGAGCACCCCCAAGGAGGGCCAGCAGGCGCTCAACCGGGCCGTGCTAGTGCTGCTGCTTCCCCCTGTTGGAATTATGCTGGTTGGGGTTGGGCTGGCTTTCCGGTATGGGAAGCGGCGCGATCAGGATCCGGACTAGACAACTTGGCATGTCAGTGCCGTCCCTCAAACGCATGCAAGAATGCTGGAATTGCGCGAATTGGTGACTTTGCGAGTATTACCACACAATACTTACAACAAAAGTCAGCGGCCTTCTATCACCACACCAGCGAGTGCCAGCGCGGGAAGAAGATTCAACGTGCCCGTGGCCGTGCTGGTCGTCGCCCCGGAATCCAGCGCTATCCTGGCGCTCAAGTTGAGTGTGGTTCCTTCGGGAAGTTCTACATGGCTGTGGTACGAAGGTCGCAAGTAAGGCTGCTGCTTTTCGAGCACAACATCACCGGCTAGAACACAGCAACAACCGAAAGCAACACCTGCAACCATGTCACGTCGCATCATGATGAAATCTCCACCGCCAGTATGCGCCTGCTGCCTGTGGGTAACCAAGGGCTACTGCCCAGCCTTAAAGCCGATGGCCGCCTTTTGTGGCGCGTCGGCGTTGTCATACCGGTACAAGTATTCCAACAATGCGTCCAGTTTTTGCATCAGACGCGTGCGGGCAAGCACCATTCGATTGTTGGCGCGCTGAGCCTGTCCCGGTATGCGTTGGCCGTGGCGGATGAAGCCACGCCTCGCGCTAATCACTGGATGATGCAGCTCGCTTTCCGGAATCCGAAAAGCGCTCAAATCATCAGCGGTCTGTTCTTCTACCGTGGCCAGAATCCTGTGGTAATCATCCGCCCAGCTCTTGTCAACTTCAGAATGGTTGGGGATGTTTTCTTTGGTCGATTTCAAAAGGGAAAGCGCTTGCGCAAAATCCATAATCAAATTTTACCACCCTGACGCAAGCTACTCTTTCGCGGCGGTGAATTTCGGCGCACCCAATTCATCGAGGCCCCTTCGGGGTTGGGCTGCGTTCCAGGTAAATCTCTGCTTTATAATAAAAGATTCGGCAGTACTCTCTGAGGCCGCTGGGAACACTCCCGGCCGGCGATGGGCTGCTGACGGCTTACTTACCCGATGTCTGACTCACTATCCACGGAAAGCATTGTTGTTCGCGGGGCCCGCGTTCATAACCTGAAGAACATCGACTTTGAGGTTCCGCACAATACCTTGACGGTGGTCACCGGGGTCTCCGGTTCCGGCAAGTCTTCCCTGGCCTTTGACACGATTTATGCGGAAGGTCAGCGGCGGTATGTGGAGTCGCTTTCGGCTTATGCGCGGCAGTTTCTGGAGCGCATCGAGAAGCCGGACGTGGATTCAATCGACGGCATCGCCCCGGCGGTCGCGATCCGGCAGAAGAATACGACGCGCAACCCGAGGTCGACGGTAGCGACGGCGACTGAGATCTATGACTACCTGCGTTTGCTGTTTGCCCGTGTGGGCCGCACTTATTGCGTAAACTGCGGCCGCGAAGTGAAGAAAGATACCGTGGACGAAATTGCTGACGCCGTGCTGGCGCTGGATCCGGAAACACGGGTGCAAGTTGTTTTCCCCTTGCAGTCGGCAGTGGCCGTGCGACAGGAAGCAAAAAAGGCTCCTCGCGGGCGGAAATCCAAGAAAACTCCTGCGCCCGACTCAGGACTGACCGATCAGATTAAGGGTCGTTTGTTCGACTTGCGCAAGGCGGGCTTTAACCGGCTGTATCAAGCGGGCCGGGTGTTTGAGTTTTCCACGCCGGAATCGCTGCTGGATATTCGCTTCGACCAGCCGGTGTTTATGCTGGTGGACCGCCTTACCGTCTCCGCGGAGGCGCGCACGCGGATCGTTGACGCGGTAGAGACGGCATACCGGGAATCGGGCGAGGTCATCTTCGAGCTGCCGCCGCATGACGATCAACCGGCGCGGCAGTTGCGATTTGCGCAGCGATTCGAATGCAAGAACTGCAATCTGCGTTACGAAGAGCCGGAGCCGCGCCTATTCTCGTTCAACAATCCTTACGGAGCGTGTGCGCGGTGCCAGGGATTTGGCAACACGATAGACTTCGACCTGGAGCGCGTCATTCCGGACTCCATGAAATCTTTGGGTGAAGGCGCGATTGATCCGTGGAACAAACCCAAATACCGGCCTCTGTTCACGGACATGAAGCGCTTTGCCAAGCAGGAGGAGATCCCGCTTGACGTGCCTTGGGCGGAACTCGACGCTGCGCAACGGGAACTTATTCTGGATGGGGACGGAAAGTTTCTGGGAGTACGCGGTTTCTTTCAATACCTGGAACGAAAGAAATACAAGTTGCACATTCGCGTGTTTTTGAGCCGCTATCGCGGATATTCGACTTGTCCCGAATGCCGGGGCACGCGGCTGCGGCTGGAAGCCCGTCAAGTGAAGATCGACGGGAAAAACATTTGCGAAGTCTGCGCCATGACGGTCGAGGACGCGGCCAAGTTTTTCGCGGGAGTCCAGTTGAGCCCGGAGGAGGCCGACATTGCGGACCGGTTGCTGCAGGAAATCCGCGAAAGATTGCGGTTTCTTAACGATGTGGGCCTGGAGTATCTGACGCTCGACCGATTGTCGTCCACACTGTCAGGAGGCGAGGCCCAGCGCATTCAGCTTGCTACTTCGCTGGGATCGCGGCTGGTGGGCACGCTCTACGTGCTGGACGAGCCTTCGATCGGACTGCACAGCCGCGATACGCACCGGCTGATCAAGATATTGCAGGACCTGCGCGATTTAGGGAACACGATTCTGGTGGTGGAGCACGATCCTGACATTATGCGCACGGCAGACCGGATTCTCGACCTTGGTCCGGGGGCGGGAGAAAACGGCGGTAAGCTGGTGGCCGCGGGGACGTACGACGAGATTTTGGGGAACCCCGCTTCGCTTACCGGTCGCTATCTGGCGGAGGACCTGCGTATTCAGCTACCGGCGGTGCGGCGCCAACCAGGAGCACAACAGATCAGAATCAAGGGCGTGCGGGCCAATAATCTCAAGGGCATCGACGTCTGCATTCCCCTGGGGATGCTGGTCGCGATCACGGGAGTCTCGGGCTCGGGGAAATCTACCCTGCTGCACCAGGTTCTTTATCAGGCGCTGGGAGAAGCCAAGAAGCAGCAAATCACGGGTTCGGCGCGGGGTGCGGCTACGTGGGAGAGTCTGGAGGGCGACCAGTTCATTGATGAAGTTGTGCTGGTCGATCAATCACCGATTGGACGGACGCCGCGGTCGAATCCGGTGACGTATATCAAGGCGTTCGATGCCATCCGCGATCTTTTTGCCTCGCTGCCGGAGGCCAAGAAGCGCGGCTTCACTTCCGGGCATTTCTCTTTCAATATTCCCGGCGGGCGCTGCGAGACTTGTCAGGGCGACGGCACGGTTACGGTCGAGATGCAGTTTCTCGCCGACGTGGAGCTGATCTGCGAGGAGTGCAAAGGCACACGCTATAAGGCACAGGTGCTGGACGTCCGCTACCATGGCAAGAATATTCATGAAGTGTTGAACCTCACGGTGAAAGAGGCGCTCAGGTTTTTTGCTGAGGTGCCCAAAATCACGGAAAAGCTGCGCGTACTGGAGGAGGTTGGGCTGGGATATCTGCGGCTGGGGCAATCGGCGACAACTTTATCCGGAGGAGAAGCGCAGCGTATGAAGCTGGCAGCGCACCTGCAACCGGCAGCTCGTGAGATTGGGCGGCCGAGCGCGGCGCGGCATGATGAGAGCCGCCGGCGGAAACGTATGCTCTATATTTTTGACGAGCCGACCACTGGGCTGCACTTCGATGACGTCAGCAAACTATTAGCCGCTTTCCGCCGTCTCATTGATGCGGGCGGGTCGATACTTGTGATTGAGCACAATCTGGAAGTGATCAAGACTGCGGACTGGGTGATCGACCTGGGGCCGGAAGGTGGAGCGCGGGGCGGCAAAATCGTGGGAGTGGGTCCGCCGGAGGCGATTGCCAGGTTTTCCGGCTCTTACACGGGTAAGTATCTGGCACGGCTGTTGAACGGCAATAGCAACGGAGCGGCACGTTCTAATGGGAGCGAGTAAACTTTTCGCGAGTGTGATGCTGGCTCTGGCAGCGGGTGTTTCCTCAGTCGCGCAGAATGCCAATCCGCCGGCGGGAACGTCGCCGTCACAACCTTCATCACAAACCCAGACTCAACCAACCCAGACTCACCGGTCGGTTCATCACATTCAGGTTCCGGATGAAGATTCTCCGAGCCAGCCAGCCGAGCTTACGCAGGCGGAGGCGGCGATTGAAAAACAAGACTACGCCGCTGCCGAACTTCTTCTTCACAAGTTGCTTGACCACGATCCCGCGAGTTATGTGGGGTGGTTCGATCTGGGCTTCGTCGAAAATGCTCTGGGCAAGGTCGGCGATTCGATCGCGGCTTATCGCAAGTCGGTTGCGGCAAAACCCGAGGTTTTCGAATCGAACCTGAATCTTGGGCTGCAATTGGCCAAGACCGGCCAGCCCGAGGCGGAGGAGTATCTGCGGGCTGCGACGCATCTGAAACCCACCAGTCATCCCGCCGAGAGGCAGTACCGGGCCTGGTTGTCACTGGCGCAGACGATTGAAAAGTCGAAGCCGGAGGAGGCGCTTGCCGCCTACCACCATGCGGCAACTCTTCAACCCGAGGAAGCCGAGCCGCATCTTTCCGCGGGTCGGCTACTCGAAGGAGAAAATAAATTTGCCGACGCCGAGCAGGAATATAAGCAGGCGCTGGCGCTCGATTCTCATTCCACCGACGCCGTCATCGGACTGGCCAACATCTATATGCGCGGACGCCGTTTTCCCGAGGCGGAAGATTATCTGCGGAAGTTACTTGCCGAACATGACTCTGGCCCGGTTCACATTCAGTTGGGGCGAGTGCTGGCCGCCGAAGGCAAGGCTGACGCAGCCATCGCCGAACTGCAGGTCGGAGTCAAACTCTCGCCGGGCGACGATACCGCGCGACGCGATCTCGCCGACCTCTATACTACCGCCAAACAAAATGATCTGGCCGAGGCCGCCTACCGCACGTTGCTGGTTGCCCACCCTAACGATGCGGAACTGCATGATGGCCTCGGCAAGGCTCTATTGTGGCAAAAGAAATCTCCGGAAGCCCAGCGGGAGTTCCTGACCACGGTGAAATTAAAGCCCGACCTTGGAGGCGCCTATTACGATCTGGCATTCGCGGCCAACGACAACAAGGATTACCCGGTCGTTATTCGCGCGCTCGATGCCCGGGCCAAACTGCTGCCGGAAACTCCGATGACATATTTCCTGCGGGCCTCGGCGTACGATCACCTGCGCGACTTCAAGAAAGCGGCTGCCAACTATCGCCTCTTCCTCAACACCGCCAATGGGAAGTATCCTGATCAGGAGTGGCAGGCGAAGCATCGGCTGATTGCCATCGAGCCGAAGAAATAGCCGCAACGGAACCCCATGGCGTTCGCGAAGGAAAACTTTCGATTCTGGCGGGCTGCGGCGCTGGGCATGGTGTTATCGACGCTGGCCGTGGCTTCGACTGTGATTGCCCGAGAGCAGCCTACGCTCGAGGAACTCAAAGAGCGAGTCGCCAATGCCAGCATCTCCGACCGTCCGGCTCTGTGCATTCATGTAGCGGAGTGGCAACTGGATACCGCCGACAGGCTTTACACAGCCGGCGACAGCGAGAAAGCAAAGGCCGCGCTAGTTGACGTGGCCGCGTTTTCTGAGTTGGCTCGCGACTATTCCCTTCAGTCGCACAAGCACGAAAAACAGAGCGAGATTGCAATCCGTAAGATGGCCCGCAAACTGGCCGACATGAAGCACACGGTTTCGCATGAAGACCAGGAGCAGGTGCAGACCACGATTGACCGCTTGCAGCGCATTCGTGACGATCTGCTGGCTGCCATGTTTCCGAAAGGCGTGAAGAAGAAATGAACGCTTCCTCGTTTGGAAAAGGCGCTTGCATAGGCCTGTTATTCGTGGCGACCGTCGCGGCCTCGGCGCAGCGTCACCGGGATCCCTTCACTCAACTGGAGATTGATCAGATCCGCGACACCAGTTGGGAGCCTCAGCAGCGGCTCTCGCTTTACGTGAAATTCGCGCGGGCGCGTCTGGTGGCGCTCGAGCAGTTGCGCAGCGATCCCAAGACCAAGGACCGGCCGCAGCAAACCCACGACAAGCTGGATGATTTTCTGCTGATTTACGACGAATTGAACGACAACATCGACACCTACGTCGATCGCAAGGATGATATTCGCAAGCCGTTGAAGGTGATCCTCGACGCCGATACTGAGTTCCAGGCCAAGCTGCGCGCCTTGAAGGACGCCGCCGATGTCTCCCCGGAAGAAACGAAGCGATACGAATTCATTCTGACCAACGTCCTCGATACGCTCGATACTTCGGTGGGGGACCACCGAAAACTTCTGGCTGAGCAGGAAGAGGCTGCCAAGCACAAAAAACTGAATTCGAGCGCCAAGCCATCTGGCAGCAGGTCTGAGTGAGCGGGTTCGGGCTGCCGGCATCGGCCTGAGTGGTGTAAGTTTGGGCCGGAAGCCGAAAGCGGAAGCCGGAGCCCGTGTTAATCTGGGCTCACTGTGCGTGAGGGACTGCTCGACATTTTCCATGAAGAACACCGGCAACTGCGTCCCAGCGCCGCGCTCCCTGAGCTGAAGATCGAGTTTTTTGCCTTCGCCAACGTCAACAACACGATTCGGCTGCGCGAAGGCAGGCTGCTGGTGAGGCTTTCCGATCTGCTCGAAGGCGCGCCGGAAGCCGTTGTGCGAGCTATCGCCCACATCCTGCTGGCGAAGATGTACCGCAAGCCCATCGACCGCAGCCACGCGGCTCGCTACCGAAAATATATAGCCAGCCATGAAGTTGTGAGCAAAGCACACCTGGTGCGGCAGATCCGCGGCCGCAAGCGCCTGCATTCTCCCAAAGGCCACGTCTACGATCTTGATTTGGTTTTCGAAGAGTTGAACCGGCGCTTCTTTCACGGACTGCTGGGCCGCCCCCGCATGAGTTGGAGCCCGACGAAGACCCGCCGCATCCTTGGGCATTACGATCCGGCGCACAACGCGATCATGATCAGCCGCATCTTTGACCAGTTCTCCGTTCCCCGCTACGCCGTGGAGTACATTGTTTACCACGAGATGCTGCACTTGAAACATCCGGTGCGGCTGCGCGGGAGCCGGCGCTGCGTGCACTCGGCGGAGTTTCATGCTGAGGAGAAGTTGTTCCCGCAGTTAGAACAGGCGGAGGCGTTTTTGAGCCGGTTGTGAGGGAATACTGTTTGCAGCAAGGGAAGCAGTGTTAACATCTGGGAAGAATGAGGAGTCCCGCGCTCGCTTTATTGCTGTCGGCATGTATGTTTGGCCAGCAGTCCAGTCCCACGGCTGCGGGCCAAGGTTCCACCATCCAGGGAGTCCTTATCGGTCAGGACGGTCAACCGGCGAAGAGAATAACGGTGGCTGCCCTTTTGATGTGCCCTGCCGGGAGTGCACCTTGTAGGATTTCCGAGGGTCGCGCGGTAGCCGATCAGAATGGAGAGTTTCGTTTTAATCGCGTTGGCGTCGGCAAGTATGCCGTCTTTGCTGAAGACAAAGAAGCTGGTTACGGGGACGGAGCGAGTTCAGTTGCAAATGATCCTCGCTACACTGGAGTGGCTGAAATCACTCTTGAACACCCCGACGCCGAGCTTCGATTGTTCCTTCCTCCGCAGGCAGGTTTCTTAGACGTTCGCTTGACCGACCAATCGACCGAAACTGAAATTTCGACAGTCACCGTCAGCGTGTCTCTGGCGAACAACCCAAACGGGAATCAGTTCCGGACAACGTTCTCGCGGTCGAACTGCGAGTTGTTCGGTCACAACCTCTGCTACGTGCTGATCCCACCGGACACGCAGGTTACCGTCCGAGTATCCTCGCCGGGATATGAAGGGTGGGATGGAAAAAAGGACACAACGGAGCGACCCCTGCGTATGGCATCGGGAGATCGAGTGACATGGGAAGTCCGGCTTAGGCCTGATCTCAAATGGCGAGCTTTAATGAGCCTAACGCCGTCCCAGCCAAAAACGCCCCCGCCCAGTCCTGCGAAGTGATTCTGCCGAGAAAGAAGCAGAAAGAAATCCTGCGCAGGCTTTCGCCGCCGAGCAACTCCTAAATTCATCGGTCGGCGAGATGCCGCCATCGCACCAGCTAACCCATTGCCGACTCCATTTAATCCCAGATTTCCCCGTGTGATGCTGATCACGCCCGTTGGTGACGCCGCGGATTGACTCCCCCGGCGCTCACGGCATATCCTTGAAGTTGAAATTGAAATTCATTTTCAAGATCGTTTTCAGTATCGTTTTCAGAAACTCAGGTCACTCATAGATGCTCCAAGCTTTCATTGTTACGCTCCGCGAGGGGGTCGAGGCCGCCCTGATCGTTGGGATCACGCTGGCCTATCTGGCCAAGATCGGACGGAATGACCTGCGTAAGGCTGTCTATGCCGCCCTGGGCTGCGCCTTCGTGGGCAGTATTGGGATCGCGGTGGTGATCTCACGGCTGAACTGGAACGAAGACGTGTTCGAAGGATGGATCATGCTGGTCGCCGCCTTCTTCGTTGTCACCATGGTTATTTTCATGATGAAGACGGGGTACAAACTGAAGGGCGAAATCGAGGGCAAAATAGGCCTGCTGGCCGGTAACGACGCGTGGATCGGCCTATTCTTCTTTGTGTTCCTTATGGTGCTGCGCGAGGGCGCGGAGACCGTGCTGATTCTTTCCGCCGTGTCTTTGAACTCAACCGAGCTGATGAGTTTCCTAGGGACGCTGCTGGGAGTGGTGGCCGCGATCGCCTTCGGCGTGATGTTCGTAAAAGGCAGCGTGCGGATTAACCTGCAGAAATTCTTCCGGGTTACGACGGCGATCCTTTTTCTGGTGGCGTTGCAGTTGGTGGTCGCCGGCCTGCATGAACTGTCGGAGAGCGGTGTGATTGCTTCTTCCAAGCGCGAAATGGCCATCATCGGGCCGATTGTGCGCAACGATCTTTTCTTCTTCGTGACGATTTTCGCTCTAGCCGCGCTGATGGTGTTATTTGACGCCAAGCGCCGCGAGCCCGTGCTCGAGTCCGCTTCCCCAGCCCAGCGCCGGAAAGCGATCTGGAGCGCCCGCAAAGAACGCTTGTGGATGACCTCGGTCTACGCGTTCTCTTTTCTCTTTATCGGGATGGTGACGGCGGAGTTTGTCTATGCGAAAAGCGCGAGCGCGCTGTCGCCGGCCACTGAGGTCAGCTTCACCAACGGTCAGGTAAAGATCCCCTTGGCTCGGGTTTCCGATGGAGACTTGCACCGCTATGAGGCGCAGGAGAACGGCGTTGCGATCCGCTTCTGGCTTTATCAGAAACCGGACGGAAAAATCGCCACCGTCTTCGATGCCTGCGAGATCTGCGGCGGTGTCGGCTTTTACAAGTCAGCCAACGGAGTGGTTTGCAAGAACTGCGCGGCTCCGATCAATCCGCAGTCGGTGGGCGCGGCGGGCGGCTGCAATCCCATTCCTCTCAAAGCCACGCAGACCGCAGACTCCGTGATTATTCAGGAGGCGGACATCGCGGCCGGCAGCCGCGTGTTCGAGAAACAGTAAGCGATGTTTCTCCGGCTCGTCTACGAATCTTTCCGGCGCCAGAAGCGGCGCAAATTGCTGGCCGGCGCGGCCATCACCCTTGGCGTGACTGTTGCCACAGCGATGATTGGGGTTGCCACCGACATTGGCGACAAGATCAATCGCGAACTGCGCACGATTGGCGCAAACCTGGTTGTGACGCCGCAGGAGGACACGCTCGACGTGGAAATCGGAGGCGTCAATTTGAAGCCACCGAGCGACGGAGCTTTTCTGAATGAAGCGGACCTGCCCAGGATCAAGGGGACTTTCTGGCATAACAACATCACCGGGTTCGCGCCAATGCTGCCCGTGAATGTTACGCTCGTGCGCGACGGCCGCACGGAGAACCTCACTTTGCTCGGCACTTATTTCGCGAAGAAGGTTTCCTTTGGAAAGGAAGAATTCAACACGGGGGTGCGGTCCACGCATCCCTGGTGGAAGGTTGCGGGAGCCTGGCCTGATGACAGTTCCCGGGACGTTCTGCTTGGAGAACGGCTGGCTACGAAGCTTTCCGCAAAACCCGGCGATGAGGTCACGCTTTCCGGGCGTCAAGTGCATGTCAGTGGAATTCTCTCTACCGGTGGGAGCGAAGACGACCAGGTCGTCGCGCCGATCGCCCTGGCTCAGGAAATTCTCGGCAAACCGGGCGCAGTTCGCCGCGTCTACGTCAGCGCCCTCACCAAGCCCGAGGATGCGCTCGCCCGCCGCGACCCTAAAAGCATGTCTGGCCCCATCTACGACCGCTGGTATTGTTCGCCGTATCCGCAGTCGATTGCCTTTCAGTTGCAGGAGGCGATTCCTCACTCCCACGCAGAACAGATTCGCCAGGTCGCGCAGAACGAAGGCGCCGTCCTGACGCGCATCGAGGGCCTGATCTTTCTAGTTACGCTGGCCGCGCTATTTGCGTCGGCATTGGCGGTCTCGGCCGCCATGGCTACGGCGATCTTCGAGCGCCGCGGAGAAGTTGGTCTGATGAAGGCTCTGGGCGCGGGAAGGGTCGCGGTCGCGTCCATCTTCTTTGCCGAGGCCACGTTGCTCGCCCTGATCGGGGGCTTCGTGGGTTTTGCTGCCGGAGGGTTGCTCGCGCGCCAGATCGGCCGCTCCATCTTCAATTCCGAGATCGCGATTTCGCCCGTGCTCTTGCCGGTAATTCTGACGATTGCAGTGATCGTTACTTTTGCAGGAAGCGCGGCCGCCATTCGCAATGCAGTGCGTCTTGATCCTGTGTTCGCCCTGCGAGGTGAACTGTGAACGCGAACTCGCAAACCGTGGCTGCTGGCCGGGCGCAGTCTCCGCATACGTCCATGTTTCTTCGGATGCTGGTGAGAGCTGCTGTGCTTCGTCGCGGCCGCGCGGCCGCAGCGCTTTTTGCCATGGTTGTGGCCGCTGCGGTCGCTACTGCGATGCTGAATCTTTATGTCGATGTGCAGTCCAAATTGCGGCAGGAGTTTCGCAACTACGGCGCGAACATCATCCTTGTCGGAAAAGACGGCGCTTCCCTTCCCGCCGAGGCTCTCTTGCACGTGGAATCTACCCTCGCTGGACGCGGTGTGGCTACGCCCTTCGCACTCGTGGTGGCACGGACCAGCGACGGGCAGCCGGTGGTTGTCGCAGGCGCAGATTTCGATCGCGTCAAGCAACTCGATCGTTGGTGGTCGGTGAGTAACTGGCCTTCCGCTCCGAAACAGGCACTGATCGGTGTGCGCGCCCTTTTTGTGGTCTCGCCGAAAAACCAGCCTTTTGATCTCACTTTTCAAGGGCACACGATTCAACTTACTCCGGGCGGTACGGTGCAGAGCGGCGCTGCTGAAGACAGCCGCGTCTATCTTGCGCTGCCGGACTTCGTTTCCTGGACGGGCGTCCAACCTTCCACGATCGAAGTTGCCGCCACGGGTTCACCGGAAGAGATCACCGCCGTCATGCACCAGCTCGAGCAGGCGATTCCCGGCGCCGAAGTCCGCCCCGTCCGGCAGATCATGGAGGGCGAGGCTCGCGTTTTGGGCAAGACTCGGGCTATGCTGCTGGCCGCCGCGGCGCTTATCATCCTGACCGCCGCGCTGTGCGTGCTTTCGACGCTGATGGGATGGGTGTTCGACCGTCGCCGCGACTTCGCCATCATGAAGGCACTGGGCGCTTCCGACCGGTTGCTGAATGGATTTTTCGCCGCAGAAGCTGCAGCCCTGGGCGCGACGGGCGCGGTGATCGGGTTTTTTATAGGCATCGGTATCGCGGCGTGGATTGGCCGGGTTAACTTTCATGCTCCTGTGGTTCCACGTTTCAGTGTCCTGCCTTTCGTGCTGGCTGGTAGCATGGTTGTAACGCTGCTTTCGGCGATCCTTCCGATTTCGCAGTTGCGGCGGGTGCAGCCGGCGGTCATCCTGAGGGGGGAGTGAGATGATTCAGATCAAAGAAGTGACCAAGCTCTACCCTGCCAAGGCCGCGGAAAACGAGAATGCGAGCGGCAAGGAAGGTCAGAACGGCGCTATACATGCTCTTGATCACATCTCCTTGCACGTCGCGCAGGGTGAATGGCTTTCCATCATGGGTCCCTCCGGATCGGGTAAATCGACCCTGGTGAATCTGATTGGCTGCCTCGACCGTCCGACGTCCGGCGAAATCTGCCTCGACGGTCAGAATGTTGCCGGCCTGTCTTCCGCTGAGCTGAATCGCGTGCGCGCGGAGAAGATTGGATTCATTTTTCAGCAATTTCATTTGATCCCGTTTCTGACCGCGGTGGAGAACGTCATGCTGGCGCAGTATTTCCACAGCATGACCGATGAGAAAGAAGCGATTGAAGCCTTGACCCGCGTAGGTCTGGGCGACCGCGCGCACCATCTGCCCTCGCAGCTTTCAGGAGGCGAGCAGCAGCGCGTCTGCATCGCGCGAGCGCTGATTAATGATCCGAAGATTATCCTGGCCGACGAACCAACCGGCAATCTTGACGCGCAAAACGAGGAAATAGTGTTGCGCCTGCTGCGCGAGTTTCACCAGCAGGGGCGGACGATCGTGATGGTGACGCACGATCCCGTGGTGGCGCGGCTGGCCGACCGGCGCATCGAGTTCCATCACGGCAAGATCGAGTCGCAGGAAGTTTTCGCCATGGCCGACGAAGAGCAGTTCGACGAAGTGCTCGAAGAATTGTGGGTACTGGGCGAGCATGGAGAAATCGCCGAGGTCGAGCGCATGGAAGTTCACGGCGCGCTGCCCGTCAGCCTGGCAATTGAGAAAATGATTCAGATGGGTCTGGTAGTTTCCGCGCCGCATCCGCCGCATCCCCACGATCACAAGCCGTTCGTGAATCCCTGCCACGACGCGCTTAAGCCTGTGGCCGCGTCAATCGGCGATGGCACTCTGATCGTGGAACTTACGCCCCGCGGCCTCGAACGCGCTGGAAGCATCATCCGCCGCCATCGTCTGGCCGAGCGCCTCTTCACCGATAGCCTGGCCATGGACAGCGAATCCGAAATCGAGCAGCAGGCCTGCAAGTTCGAACACATTCTCTCGCCCGAAGCCACTGACAAGATCTGCACCTTCCTCGGCCACCCGAGCACCTGCCCACATGGAGCGCCTATTCCGCCGGGGCCGTGCTGCGGAAGAAGATCTGAATTTGCCCCAGCCGCGGTTTCGAGTTTGACCGCTCGCAAGCTTTCGTAGCGTCCTCGGGGGAACAACTCTGGTCATCTCCGATTCCCTGTCCCAATCCTTCCGCACTGCTATCATCGAAATACAGTTCCAGCGACGATGACCCAACGGCGACCCACCATCGGCGTATTCGATTCCGGCTTCGGCGGTCTTACCGTCCTTAAAGCTTTACTTGAACTAATTCCGGACGCCCAATACCTCTACTTTGGCGATACCGCCCGCCTTCCTTACGGCTCAAAATCGGTCGAAACCGTGGCCCGTTATGCCGTCGAGGCCGCCCACTACCTCGAAGCCCACGGAGCCGAGTTGCTGGTCATCGCCTGCAACACCGCAACCGCACTCGCCTTGGACCGCATCACGGCCGCGGCGCATGTGCCCGTCGTCGGAGTAGTAGAGCCCGGTGCAGAGGCTGCAGCTTCAGTCAGCAAGAATAAGAAGGTAGTCGTGATCGGGACCGAAGCCACGGTTAGCAGCCACGCCTATCGCAAAGCTCTTGAGGCTCGTGGCCTCGACGCGCAGGAGAAAGCTTGCCCACTGCTCGTCTCTCTGGTGGAAGAAGGATGGGTGGAGCACCCCATCACGGAACAGGTCGCTCGCATTTACCTGGGTGAGGCTTTCGCTGACGGGTTCGGCGACGCAGACGTTCTGGTGCTCGGCTGCACTCACTATCCGCTGCTGAAACCGATGCTGCATCGCGTGGCGCCGCCGCATGTGAGCATTGTCGACTCCGCCGAGTCCACCGCTCGCGCCGTCGCCGCACACCTGCCCGCGCTGTTGCCACCCTCACCGTCTGTCCGCGAGGAGAGGCGAGCCGTTCCGCGGCTCAGGTTCTTTGCCACAGACTCGGTTGAAAAATTCCGGCGCCTGGGCGACCGCTTCCTGGGCCATCCCATAGAAGACGTTCAACACGTGGACTTGAAGGAATAGAAGAACCCTGTGGGGGCTGCCGCCCTTCGGCAAGCTCAGGGCAGGCTCTCGGCTGCCGAGCCCTGAGCGCGGCCGAAGGGTCCGCCGACCAAACTCTCGATTAAGCTTTGCGCGCAAGTTTCGGATAGCCTGTCCCCCCAACGCAAAATTACTGTGTCGAAGGAATCGTGGCATCACTCCAATCAAGAAGAACGGCAGGCTTAGGTTCGGCACCATGCACCCCCTCGACAACGTTGTCTGGACGGCTCTAACCACGCGGCAGGCGAACCTGGCTGAGTCCTTCGATCAGGCCCGCAGGTTCCCGCCGGAAATTTCTACGATTGCCGGTTTCCTCGAGCCCACGCCGAGAGGATATGAGTCATTGGCAGGACTGCTCAGCTCCGGGCAAACCCTCAACCTGGCTCTGGACGCGCCCTACCAGCCGCAACCTGGATGGAACCTCATTTTCGGCACTCCAATGCCGCAAATGGTCTACGAGAGTAACGGGGCCAGCCTTGCCCAGCAGTCCGTATCCGATCGGGAAATTATGACGCTTGGCCCCGCAGACGTACAGGAGATGATGGAGCTTACTTCGCTTACCAAGCCTGGCCCTTTCAGCAAGCGCACTCATGAGATGGGAACCTACCTTGGAATTCGCAGCCATGGAAAACTCATAGCCATGGCTGGCGAGCGTATGAAGGTCCCAGGTCATACCGAGGTCAGCGCGGTCTGCACGCACCCAGAGCACACCGGCCACGGCTACGCACGCATCCTGACGACGGAGGTTATGCGGCGAATCCGCAGCCGCGGAGAAACACCGTTCCTGCACGTCCGGGAAGATAACGTGCGCGCGATTGAGCTGTATCAGAGGCTGGGATTTAGCCGGCGGGTGCTCTTGCACCTGGCGGTGTTGCGGAAGGTTTAGTTGACTATCTCCATGTCGCCATTTCCCCTGTGCTCCTCGGTTCTGGTGAACAGCTCTTTGCAAACATCGACATGCTTGAACTCGGATACCAATGCACAAGCCCAAGAAAGGAACGTCCAGTGGAACACTCGACCTTTTATCACACGATACGGATAGATGGGCTTTCCATCTTCTACAGAGAGGCCGGCCCGAAAGATGCGCCGACGCTTTTATTGCTGCACGGACTGCCTTCCTCATCGCGGATGTTCGATCCTCTGTTCACACGGCTCTCGGATCGCTATCACCTGGTCGCGCCTGATTACCCGGGCTTCGGACACAGCGACTGGCCGGACCCTAAGAAATTCGCGTACACGTTCGATCACATCGCCGAGATTATGAATCACTTCACTGAAGCGATCGGTTTATCGCACTACACGCTGTACATGCAGGATTACGGCGGTCCTGTAGGCTTTCGCATGGTGTTGGCGCATCCGGAGCGGGCCGACGCGCTGATCGTCCAGGACGCTGTAGCGCACAACACAGGCCTGGGAGCGAATTGGAAAACGCGTCGCGCGTTTTGGGCCGATCGCGCTGCCAACGAAGCCGCGCTGCGCACGAATCTCCTCTCGCTGGCGGCGACGCGGGCGCGCCATGTGGGCGACGATCCCAACTTGGAACGCCACGACCCGGATCTTTGGACCGACGAATTTTATTTTCTCAACCAGCCCGGCCAGGCCGACATTCAAGGTGACCTATTCTACGATTACCGTACCAACGTCGAGGATTACCCCAAATGGCAGGTATGGATGCGCGAGAAGCAACCGCGCCTGCTGGTGATTTGGGGGAAGTACGAGTCGTCGTTCGATCCCTCTGAGCCGGAAGCCTATCGCCGCGACGTGCCGAAGGCCGAAGTACACATCGTTGATGGCGGGCATTTCGCGCTGGATACCGCGGCGGATGAGATCGCGCAGCTCGTGGAGGGATTCATGAAGTAGCAACCACGAACGCACCCGCAGGCGGTTTGCTAGGCTTGGATAGCCAATCAATTAAAAAAAGGGGAGCAGCGGGTCAGCAGAACTCAACATCGGTAATCTGACTTAGTTTTAACTGCGAACGAGAACTGTGTGCCTCAGTACAAGTGGAAGTCCACTTCCACGGCAATTTCCACCGCTACGTCGTGGCCGTCTTTCTTGCCCGGCTCGAACTTCCAGTTCTTGACCGACTCGATGGCCTTCTCGTCCAAGCCCATGCCAAGAGCACTAAGTACCCGGATCGCCGTCGGACGTCCATTTGCATCCACCACCAGGCCCAGAACGCAGGTCCCCTGGTACTTCGCCTTGCGCGCTTCCTCAGAAAACTCTGGGTCGGTTTGATAAATCACGCGGGGTGGAGTCACTCCCTTGCCGATGCGGAAAACGCCCCCACCCATGCCCCCGCCCGAACCCGGTCCTACACCAGGCCCGGTACCCGATCCCACACCACCGCCCGAGCCGGAACCGATACCGCTGCCCGATCCCGTCCCATTCGACGGAATGACCGCGTTGGATTTCGGGTCGCCAAGGTTCGGCATGTTGAGCTGGGCCACCTTGATATCGGGCGGCACAATCACCGTGGGCTCAACCGCCAACTTGGGATTCATGTTTCGAATCACCGCTGCCGGCGGCGTGATCTGCTGCATCGAGAACTTCGGCAAACGTCCCTGAGACGCCTTCAGCACATCGCGATCGCCTCCACCTCCGCCACCACCGGCCTGGGTCGGGGCGGGCTTCAGCGTGTATTCCCCGGGATCGATCAACGAAATGGCAGTCTGCGGTTTGGCCTCGACTTTGGTCACCATCCGTCGTCCGAGAATCGTGCCGCCGATGATCAATGCGATCACGATCACGTGGGCAACCGTCGAGCCCAGCGCCCCATTTTTCTTGTAGTTGTAGAAACCCCAAATATCCCTCACCGGGATTGGCTTCGATTCCAGCTTGAGTGGCGGCAGCTTTTTGGGAAAGAAGAATTCGTCCAGGCCGCGCGAAAGCGACTTCCATAGCGGCTCGAAGGTGTCGGGAGCCAGCAGAAGGTGAAGTTCCGGCTCATTGCCGGAATTCGGATTGACGTTCGGATTGACTTCTGATGATGCCATCGTTCCCCGGTTCGTTCTCCGTGGCAGAGTAATGACCAGGCTATCCTTTTGGCGACTCCCCGCTTACACAGATGAGCAGTCTTTCCAACAAGTTGCCTCTTTATTCGTCTCTAAGTTGTAAAATCGGCTCCAGCGGCCCCATTCAGCGATCAAGCTCCAGAACCCTAGCCTCTACTAAAATTGTACCCTTTCTTTCTCTCCTTTACGAAGTGTATTTCCAAGTTCCCAGTTCCGGTCGCATAGACGTTCCCAACGCCTCTCCCTATAATGAAAAGATTCAATCATTTGGGAGAATCCAACCGGGTGCCGCTCGAACTGAAAGCCACCATCAATCCTTTCTTTCTCTCCTTTACGAAGTGTATTTCCAAGTTCCCAGTTCCGGTCGCATAGACGTTCCCAACGCCTCTCCCTATAATGAAAAGATTCAATCATTTGGGAGAATCCAACCGGGTGCCGCTCGAACTGAAAGCCACCATCAATCTGCCTAAGACCGCCTTCCCCATGAAGGCCAATCTGCCCCAGAATGAGCCCAAAATACTGGCCCGCTGGGAGCAGATGCGGATCTACGAACGCATCCGCGAGGCTCGCAAAGGGTCCGATAAAGGCGCCTACATTCTGCATGACGGCCCGCCTTATACCAGCGGTCCCATCCACCTGGGCACGGCGCTGAACAAGTGCCTCAAAGATTTCATCGTCAAATCAAAGACCATGGCAGGATACGACGCGCCCTACGTGCCCGGCTGGGATTGCCACGGCTTGCCCATCGAGATCAAGGTCGATAAAGAGCTCGGCGGTAGGAAGCTGCAGATGCGTCCCACCGACGTGCGCGCCGAGTGCCGCAAGTACGCTCAGAAGTTTCTCGACTTGCAGCGGCAGCAGTTCAAGCGAATCGGTGTCTTCGGCCGCTTCGACCGGCCCTACGCCACGATGAATCCGCAGTATGAGTCGGTAGTGCTCTCGACTTTTTTCTCCTTCTATGAGAACGGCTTCGTCTACAAAGGCCTGCGCGCCGTCTACTGGTGTATGCACGACGAGACTGCGCTCGCCGAAGCCGAGGTCGAGTACGAAAACCACACCAGCCCGACTGTCTGGGTAAAGTACGGCTTGCTCGACGATCCCGCAAAGATTGACGCGGCTCTGGCCGGCAAGAAAGTTTCAACCATTATCTGGACCACCACCCCCTGGACTCTTCCTGCGTCCATGGCGGTGGCCTTTCATCCCGACGAAGAATATGTCGCCCTGGAATCCGGCGGCGAAGTTTACATCGTGGCGACGAAGCTCGCAAAGGATGTCGCCGAGAAGTGCAATCTTTCAGATACGCACGAACTCACCCATTTTCCGGGCCGCAAGCTGGAGCACTTGAATTTCCAGCATCCCTTCCTCGACCGCAAGATCGTCGGCGTGCTTGCTGACTACGTCACCATGGACACCGGCACCGGCGTAGTCCACACCGCGCCTTCGCATGGCGCGGAGGATTTCCTCACCGGCGTGAAATACGGTCTCGACGCTACCAGCAACGTTGACGAAAAGGGCATCCTGCGCAATGGCCTGCCGGAATACACTGGCAAGCGCGTCTGGGAAGCGAACCAGCCGATCATCGACCTGCTCAAGAGCCGCGGCGCTCTGCTGCATGCGGAGAAGACGGAGCACTCCTATCCCCACTGCTGGCGCTGCCATAATCCGGTCATCTTCCGCGCCACCGAGCAGTGGTTTATCTCAATGGAAACTCCCATGCCGGGCGGGAGGTCGAAGGATGACACCTTGCGAACTCGCACGCTTGCAGAAATCAAGCATGTGAAATGGGACCCCGCCTGGGGCGAAGAGCGGCTCTCGAACATGATCGCCACGCGCCCCGACTGGTGCATCTCGCGGCAGCGAGTGTGGGGCGTTCCCATCGCTGTTTTTCTTTGCGAGAGTTGCGGCAAGCCGCTTCAGGACCCGGCTATCAATCGCAAGGTCGTCGAACTCTTCGCTCGCTCCGGCGCCGATGCCTGGTTCACTTCGGAGTCCGACACAATTCTGCCAGCAGGCGCGAATTGCCCGCACTGCGGCAGCACGAAGTTCGAAAAAGAAACCGATATCTTCGACGTCTGGCTGGAATCCGGCGCGAGCTATCTCGCGTTGATCGCCGATGAGCCCACCTATCCATGGCCCTCCGACCTTTATCTTGAGGGCGGGGACCAATACCGCGGCTGGTTCCAGTCGTCTCTGTTATGTGCCATGGGCACGCATGGAACGCCGCCTTACAAAGGAGTGGTCACGCCGGGCTGGACTCTCGATGAAAAGGGTCAAGCCCTGTCGAAGTCGCGCGGCAACGACGTGGACCCGGTGGACATCGCCGACCGCCTCGGCGGAGAAGTGGTGCGGCTATGGGTGGCGTCCGTCGATTTCCGCGAGGATGTCGTTGGTTCCGAGCGCCTGATGCTAACTGTCGCGGAAAATTACCGCAAGATTCGCAACACCTTCCGCTACATTCTTGGGAACCTCGGGGACTTCGACCCCCAGACTGACGCCGTTCCCTTCGAGAGGATGGAAGCCCTGGACCAATACATGCTGTGCCAGACCCAGGCCTTCGCCGCCGATGTACGCAGCTCGTACGACGACTTCGCCTTTCACAAGCTTTATCACCGGTTGAATCACTTCTGCATCGTCGATCTCAGCGCCTTCTACTTCGATGTGCTCAAAGACCGGCTGTACATCTCCGCGCCCAAGTCGCAAGGCCGCCGCAGTGCGCAGACTGCGATCTGGCGCATCGGTGAGGCTCTGGTACGTCTGCTCGCTCCGATCATGACCTTCACCTCGGAAGAAGTTTGGGATTATCTGCCGAAGTCTCCGGGTCGAGGCGAAAGCGTGCACCTCGCGTTGTTCCCTTCTACAGCAGAGATTCTCGGGGATGCGCGCGACACCGCCAAGTCCTGCGAAGAAAAGACTGGCCAGGATTGGACAACGCTCCGCTCCGTGCGCGACGAGGTTCTCAAGGCGCTCGAAGAAGCCCGCAACAACAAGTTGATCGGCACCGGCCTCGAGGCTCAAGTCACCGTGACTGCGCCCGACCCGATTTATTCCGTACTGTCGCGACACGCTGATCAGCTCCGATACCTGTTCATCGTTTCGGCGGTGACGCTCACGCAGGCTTCCGGCAATGGTACGGGGAGCGTACATGTCGAGGTGAAGAAAGCAGACGGAGTCAAGTGTGAGCGTTGTTGGAATTACTCGACTCACGTCGGCGACGACAAGACGTACCCCACGGTCTGCGAGCGTTGCAGCGCGGTATTGAAACAACTGGAAGCGTCCCGCTAGTCAGCGTTCCTGTACCATCCAGGATAATCTTTTCGATAGCTGTATAATCGACCGGGATCGAGCGACCTGTGAACTGGCGAAAGCTGCGAACGTTCTTGCTCTGGGTCTTGGTTCTGTGCCTGATCCCTGCCACCCGCTACTATCAGGTCGACGTTCCGCTTCTGCGTTTTCTGAAGGGATCCCGTAACGTCGACCCTTTGTCGCTTCACCTGTCTGGAGAGTTCGTGGAGAATAATCTTGGAACCGAGCAGAATCCAGACGGCTCGGTCACGGTGCGCATGATCGCGCAGCAGTACCTGTTCATCCCGCACTGCATGCTGGTTCCTGCCGGAGTACCGGTTCATCTTCGCATCACCAGCGCCGACGCCGTCCATTCGCTCACCTTCGATGGCACGGATTACGTTGTTAAGGTCCTGCCGGGTACGATCAGCGAGGCGCAGCTTCAGTTTCCCCGCGCCGGCGAATACAAGACGACTTGCCGGGAATTTTGCGGTGCGGGGCATTACGCCATGCGATCCGGATTGAAAGTCGTGGCTCGCGACCAGTTCCCTGCCTTGCAACGCGAAGAAAGGGGAGACTGTGCAGCCCCATAAGCGACCTGCCGACGGGAATCTTCCGCGCCTCACTGCCGCCATAACATCCGGGCTCACTCTCCTCGTCGCGCTGGCTGCTGGCGCGCTGTGGCTCCAGGCGCGTGACAATTCTCCCGATCACATCCCTTCCTACGTGGCCTGGACGCCGGACACAATCGCGGCAGCTTCTTCCGGAGACGCCTTTCAGGGCATGCTGCTGGCTAAGCGTTGCGATCACTGTCATGGTGCGGAAGGATTCAGCGCCGTCGCCTCAACCCCCAACCTGGCAGGCATCAACCGGCTCGCGATCTGGAAGCAACTGGAGGATTTTCGAACCGGTAAGCGGCTCTCCCACACCATGGATCCGATAGCCGCATCGCTTTCGCCGCGCGATGAAGCCGATGTCGTCGCCTATTTCGCGAAGCTGCCCGTCTTCGCCGATCCCCAGGATACCCGAATCTTTCCTCGGTCCCGGCCCGATCCCGGTCATGCGGCGATCGCGTCGCGTCTGATTTCGTTCGGAGATGGAGAGCGTGGGATTCCACCCTGCCAGGCGTGCCATGGTCCGGTAGCATATCGCCCCGGAGTCCCGTCGCTTGTCACGCAAAACGCCGACTACGTTCTCAAGCAACTCGAAGCATTCGCAAACCGGACCCGCACCAACGACATCAACGAGCCCATGCGCACCATCGCGGCGCTGCTAACGGAAGAGGAACGGCAAGCCCTGGCGGAATATTACGGTTCCGGACTAGGGCTTCAGCCGGGAAGCGCGACCGCGGCGAAATAAGGCCGCGAGGCGCCGCACACGGAATCGGGCCTTCGGCCCCGTTTGGAATGACAAAGAAGTTTTGCTGAAGCCCGAAAGCCGAAGCCCGTTTACCGCAACTCTTCCATCGCCGCTTCCAGCACTTCCCTGCCCGGCCGCGTCAGCGATTCCGGAAGCGTGGCCAGCGGCTGATCGACCATGTTCAGCATATCGAGGAAGCTCGGCGATTTCGTGTTCACGTAGAACACTCCAGTCAGCACTTCGCCCTTGTCGTGCGCTTGGTTCAGCCGTGTCATGGCGGCGATCCTGTCGGTCGGATCATAGTCTTCTTCCAGTTTGCGCAAGCGCAGGCTGGAACCGTCATGCATGGTGACGTTAACCGTGGTTCCCGGATCGTACTCGACGTCAATCTCTTCGAAGTGCGCCACGAAGCTCATCTCCTGCAGGGCTTCGTCGTGATCCTTCACATATTTATAGGATTTGGTTGATCCCTCGTGATCGTTGAACGTCACGCAGGGAGAGACGACATCGAGCATCACGGTGCCATGGTGCGCGATGGCAGCTTTCAGCATGGTGCTCAACTGCCGCTTGTCGCCGGAGAACGAACAGCCGACGAAAGTTGCACCCAACTCAATCGCCAGGCCGCAAGTATCGATCGGAGGCAGATCGTTGATCACTCCAGACTTCAGCTTCGATCCTAAATCCGCGGTCGCCGAGAACTGCCCCTTGGTCAGCCCATAGACACCGTTGTCTTCGATAATGTAGATCATCGGCAGATTCCGGCGCATGAGGTGAACGAACTGGCCAATGCCAATCGAAGCCGTGTCGCCGTCGCCGCTCACGCCCAGCGCAATCAGATTACGATTCGCCAGCATGGCGCCCGTGGCCACCGACGGCATACGTCCATGCACCGAGTTGAAACTGTGCGAACGGTTCATGAAGTAAGCCGGACTCTTCGATGAGCAACCGATTCCGCTCAGCTTAGCGACCCGCTCCGGCTGCACTCCCATGTCATACATGGCCTCGATAATGCGCTCTGAAATGGCGTTATGGCCGCAGCCGGCGCACAGGGTGGTTTTCCCGCCCTTGTAGTCAATCACCGTCAAGCCAATATGGTTCGTCTTTGGTTCTGGAGATCTCGGTTCTGCAGTTGGCGTGGTCGCCATTTTACTTACCCTCCATGGTGCTCAATTCGTCGGTGACGGAGCGCGCATCAAGCGGCAGTCCATCAAGATGGCTGATGCTGCGCAGCCGCGTAGTCAGTTCCGGTTTCAGATCCAGCTTGAGCAGGCTGAGCATTTGCCCATCACGGTTCTGCTCGACTACGTAAACGCGGTCGTGTTGCTCGATGAATTCATGCACTTCGCGCGTGAAAGGATAGGCCCGCAGCCGCAGGTAGTCGGTTTCAATCGCATACTCGTTGCGCAATTGATCGCGGCTTTCGATAATGCCCCAATGCGACGTGCCGTAGGCGATAATCCCGATTTTTGTCTTTGCGCTCGCGCCCCGGAGAATCTCCGGCCGCGGCACAAACGATCGCGCTGTCTCAAACTTGCGGTTCAACCGCTCCATGTTATTTTCGTAATCGTCAGGCCGCTCGCTGTAGTTCGATTTATCGTTGTGACCGCTGCCCCGGGTAAAGTACGCCGCCGCAGGATGCTCAGTTCCGGGCAGAGTACGATAGCCAACGCCGTCGCCATCCAAATCCTTATAGCGGGCAAACCCGCCCAGCTTGGTCAACTCTTCCTTGTTTAAAACCTTGCCGCGCTTGATGGGAGCAGTTGGATATTCAAACGGATCAGACATCCAATTGTTCATTCCCAGGTCGAGATCCGACATGACGAAGACCAGGGTCTGGAACTGCTCCGCCAGATTGAAGGCATCGGATGCCATGCTGAAGCACTCCGCCGCTGAGTTCGGGATCAGCATGATGTGCTTGGTGTCGCCGTGCGAAAGAAACGCGGTGGTGAGAATATCGCCCTGCGATGTGCGTGTGGGCAAACCGGTCGACGGTCCGACGCGCTGAATGTCCCAGATCACGCCCGGAATTTCCGCGTAATAAGCCAGGCCGGCAAACTCTGACATCAACGAAATGCCCGGACCCGCGGTTGCTGTCATGCTGCGCGCCCCCGCCCAACCGGCGCCGATCACCATGCCAATCGCCGCCAGCTCATCCTCCGCTTGCACAATGGCGAAGGTCGCCTTGCCGTCGGGGCCGATGCGATATTCCTTCATGTATTCAATCATCGTCTCCACCAATGACGACGATGGTGTGATCGGATACCACGTGACCACCGTGCAACCGGCGAACATGCAGCCCAGTGCCGCGGCTGAGTTGCCGTCGATGATGATCTTGCCGGCAGTCGCGTTCATGCGCTCGATGTAGAACGCCCCGCGCTTTTGCAGGCTGGCCTTCGCATAATCAAATCCTGCTTGCGCCGCCGCCAGATTCAGATTGGCGGCCTTCACCTTCGTCGCAAACTGCTTCCGGATCGCCTTCTCCACCTCGCCCATCTCGATTTCGAGCAGTTGCGCGACCACGCCCACATAGACCATGTTCTTGACCAGTTTGCGCAGCTTTGCCTCGGGACAAACCGCCGCCACCAGTTTGTCGTAAGGAACCGAATAGAAAACCAGGTCGTTGCGCAGCTTGTCGAGGCCGAGCGGTTCGTCATAAAGCACCGAGGCGCCGGGGGCGAGCGACATCACGTCGTCCTGCGCGGTTTCGGCGTTCATGGCGACCAGAAAATCTATTTCCTTCTTACGGCCAATGTATCCATCCTTGTTGGCACGAATCGTGTACCACGTCGGCAGCCCGGCAATGTTCGAGGGGAACAGGTTCTTGCCCGAAACCGGCACGCCCATCTGGAAGATGGCGCGTAACAAAACCGTATTCGAACTTTGCGACCCTGAGCCATTCACCGTGGCAACCTGAATGCTCATGTCATTGATAATGCGTTTGCGTCCCAACTGACCGCCCGTACCCTGGGGCGCAATATCCGTAGTGGCCATCCCTACACCTTCCTTTGATCAAAGGGCGGAATAAGACCCGCCCAAACTTCAACTCGGAGGGAACACACAATTATACGGCGGCGGCGTTCCACTGGCACGCCAAATTGCCCGCCCGAAGCCGGGGAGGAACCTATTTGGGAACGAGAAGCTGGAAGAAAAGAGCGCTGCGGCTTCCTTACTCGGTCTTGAAGAACTGGGCCATCACGCGGAACTTCTTATATCGTGACGCCAGCAACTCTGACGGCGGGATTTTCTTCAGCTCCGCGAAGTGCTTCTGCAGGCTGACGTCAAGCAAGTTCGCCGCCGCTTCGTGATCCCGGTGCGCTCCGCCTTCCGGCTCGGGCACAATGTCGTCAATGCAACCCAGTTCGCTGAGATCCGAGGCCGTAATGCGCATGGCTTCCGCCGCCAACTCCTTCTTGGTTGCATCCCGCCACATAATCGCAGCACAACCTTCCGGCGAAATCACCGAATAGATCGAGTTCTCCATCATCAGCACGCGGTCGGCCACCGCGATCGCCAACGCCCCGCCGCTGCCGCCCACCCCAATCACCGTCGCAATGATCGGCACTTCCAGCCGCGCCATCTCGCGCAAGTTGTAGGCAATCGCCTCGGCCTGCCCGCGCTCCTCGGCATGAATTCCGGGGTAGGCGCCGTCCGTATCCACCAAGGTGAAAATCGGCCTGCGAAACTTTTCCGCGACCTGCATCACGCGCAGCGCCTTGCGATAACCCTCGGGATGAGGCGTACCAAAATTGCGGTACACGCGCTGCTTCATGTCCCGCCCCTTCTGTGTACCGACCACCAGAACTTCCTCGCCATGAAAGCGCGCCATGCCGCAAACCAGCGCCGGATCGTCGCCGAAACCGCGATCTCCATGAATCTCGCTCCAGTCTGTGAACACGCGCTCAATGATGTCGAGCGTCTGCGGACGCTGGGGATGCCGGGCCAGTTCTGTTTTTTGCCAGGCGGTTTGCAGGCCCTTCATTTCCTCCCTGAGAATGTGAACCCGCTCCTGAAGTTTCGCGAGCTGGCGGTGAGTTTCTTCGTTCTGTCCGGTAGTGGCCTCAATCAGCGCCACCTGCCGCTCGATCTGCTCCAACTCCTGCTGCGCTTTTTGAGATGCTTCCATGTTTGAAGGATTACAGCCTAACTGATCACGCGCACACTGCCCCGCCCGCACAACTGTTCCACTCGGGCGATAAAATTGCGATCCGGCAGCACATTATAACCTTCCGCTTCCATCACCACCATGAAATCCCCAGCACGTTCCACGTCGAACAATACTCTTGCTTCCCCCTTGCGCTCCCTGAAAAGCGTGTGCAGATCGTCCACCGTGGCTTCGCCCGCGCTCTCCAGCGGCACGCGGATGCGAATCGCGCGCGGCAGCGGAATCTTGGCTTCCTCCAGCGGCATAATCTCAGCCGCTGTGATCTTGGCATTCGCGCCTTCTTCGATTCGTACCCCAGCCCTTACCAGCACTGGAACTTCGAGCTTCACCTTGTCGCCCAGACGCTTATACGCCTCCGGAAAAACGATCATATCGATCGAGCCCGACATGTCCTCGAGCGTGGCTTGCGCGTAGAACTCTCCGCGCTTGGACTTTTGCACGCGCACGTTGCCGATGATGCCGGCCGTGGCGATTGTCTCGTCCTTGCCCGTCGATCTGGTCATCGCCGCAATCTCATCAATTCGCAGCGCCTGCAGATCTGCCAGCTTGTCTTTGTATTTCTCCAGCGGGTGCCCGCTGATGAAGAAGCCGAGAATTTCTTTTTCAGCCGCTAGACGCGCCTGCTCGTCCCAGTCAGGAATGTTGGGTAGCTTATCGTTGTTTGCCTCGGACTCTTCCTGCTGAAACACTCCAAACAGCCCGTGCTGTCCCGATTCCGCATCGCGCTGCGCTTTCTGCGCGCGGTCCATGGCGCGATCCAGAACAGCCATCAATTGCGCGCGCCGGCCCAGCGAATCCATCGCCCCGCTCTTGATCAACGACTCCAGCACGCGCTTGTTCAGCAATCGCAGATCGACGTTTTCGCAGAATTCGTAGATCGACTTGAACCGCCCCAGTTTCTTCCGCGCCGCGACAATCGAGTCAATCGCATTGCCACCAACATTCTTTACCGCCGCCAGTCCAAAGCGAATCGCTTCTCCATGCGGCGTGAAGTTCGCATCCGAAACGTTGATATCCGGCGCTTCCACCGCAATTCCCATCTCGCGGCACTCGTTGATGTACTTCACCACGTCATCGGTGCTGCCCGTGACCGAGGTCAGCAGAGCCGCCATGAACTCGACCGGATAATGCGTCTTCAAATACGCCGTGTGATAGGCCAGCAGCGCGTAAGCGGCCGAGTGTGATTTATTGAACCCGTATCCCGCAAACTGCGCCATGAGATCGAAAATCTTCTCGATCTTCTTCGGCGGAAATTTGCGTTGCGCCGCGCCTTCGCACGAAGCGCTCGCGCTGTTGCGCCATTTCCTCGGGCTTTTTCTTTCCCATCGCGCGGCGCAGCAAATCGGCCTCTCCCAAGGAGTAGCCCGCGAGCGTGTTGGCCGCTTGCATCACCTGTTCCTGATAGACGAACACGCCGAGTGTTTCCTGCAGGATCTCTTTCAATTCGGGCAATTCATATTCGATCTTGCGACGTCCTTGTTTGCGCTCGATGAAATCGTCAATCATCGCCATCGGGCCCGGGCGATAGAGCGCATTGAGCGCTGTCAGATGCTCGATCGAGTTTGGCTGGTAACGCCGCAACACATCCCGCATCCCATGCGATTCAAACTGGAACACGCCTGAGGTCAATCCCTTGTGGAAGACCTTCACGTAAGTCTCCGCATCCTCCAGAGGAATCTGTTCAAGCGTAATCGGCGTTCCACGCGTCTGTGCGATCAGCTTCAGCGTGTCGGTGAGAATCGTCAGCGTAGTCAGCCCAAGAAAATCCATCTTCAGCAGGCCCATCTTCTCGATGGCAACCATGTCGAAGGCGGTCACGATTTCGTCGTTCTTGGTCTTGTGCAAGGGAACGAGTTCGGTCAGAGGGCCGCGGCGAAATTACAACTCCAGCCGCGTGAACCCCGGAGTTCCGCACCATCCCTTCCAGCTTCTTCGCCGTTTGAATCAATTCGCGAATCTGCCCGTCCTTCTCTATCGCTTCGCGCAGTTGCGGCGAATCTTCAATGGCCTGGTCGAGCGTGATATTGAGCTGCGTGGGAATCATCTTGGCGATGCGATCCACATCGCTGTATGGGATGTCCATCGCGCGCCCCACGTCCTTGATCGCGGCCTTGGCAGCCATCGTGCCGAACGTAATGATCTGCGCCACGTTGTCGCGCCCGTACTTCTGCGTGACGTAGTTGATCACCTCGCCACGGCGATTCATGCAGAAATCGATGTCGATATCCGGCATCGACACGCGCTCCGGATTCAGAAAGCGCTCAAACAGCAACTCGTGCTGTAGGGGATCGAGGTCGGTGATTCCCAGCGCGTACGAAACCAGCGACCCTGCCGCCGATCCGCGCCCCGGTCCCACCGGAATCTCATGCTCTTTGGCGTAGCGGATGAAGTCCCACACAATCAGGAAATATCCGGGAAACTTCATCTGCTGGATGATCCCCAGTTCCCGCTCCAGGCGTTGCTCGTAATCCGAAATCGGATGCTTCAACCTGCCCGACTCGTGCAGCGGCCGCAGCGTCTCCATTCGCCGCGCAAACCCTTCGCGGGAAACGTGCTCAAAATAACTGTCGATCGTATAGCCCGGCGGAACTTCGAATTGCGGGAACGGCGTCGCTATTTTCTCCAGGCGCAGGCTGCAGCGCTCGGCAATGTCGAGCGTGCGCGTCAGGACCTCCGGCGAGTCTTGGAACACGCGATACATCTCATCATGGCTTTTGACGAAGAACTGAGTGCCCTCGAACTTCATTCGCGCCGTGTCATGGATCGACTTGCCGGTCTGAATGCAGAGCATCACGTCCTGGGCATGCGCGTCGTCCTCGCACAGATAGTGGCTGTCATTGGTCGCAACCATTGGCAGCCCGAGATCTTTTTCCAACTGGAACAATCCAGGATGAATCCGGTGCTCCATCGCCAGCCCCTGATCCTGAATCTCGAGATAGAAGTTTTCCTTGCCGAAAATATCGCGAAGGTTTCCCGCAGCCGCGCGCGCGGCGTCGTAATTCCCTTCCATCAGCCGCTCCGCGACTTCGCCTTTCAAGCATCCCGAAAGTCCAATCAGACCCCGCGAATGCTCCGCCAGAAACGTCTTGCTCACTCGCGGCTTGTAATAAAAGCCATGCAGTGAGGCCTCCGACGTAATCTTCACCAGATTGCGATAGCCCTCTTCGTTTTCGGCCAGCACCAGCAGATGGTTGTAGGTATCGCCATCAGGCGGCGTGCGCTCAATGTTGTGATCATCTTTCTTGCAGATATAAAGTTCGCACCCAACGATCGGCTTCACGCCATATTTATGTGCCGCGTTCACGAAATGCACGGCGCCAAAGATATTTCCGTGGTCGGTCATCGCGACCGCAGGCATCCCCAGCTCTTTCACGCGTTGGCAAAGTTTTTCGACGTCGCAGGCCCCATCCAGCAGGGAGTAATCGGTATGCAGGTGCAGGTGGACGAATTGGGACATAGGCTCAGTTCAATTTTACGGTAGTTGCCGCCATTCTAGCGAGAAAGGCGAACTGCGCAAGAGCTGAGTTATTCACAGCGTGTGGAAGTTGGGTTTCTGCGCCCAATTGATTGAGCTAGTCCAAGAATCCGCCGCAATAGGTCTATCGGCAAACCCATCCGTCTTGAGTCCGAGCGCTGTTTGGACACAGTTCCTTTGTGAGCTTGGAGAATCTCGGGTCATTCAAATAGCGCTTGAATGAATCATCCTTGGCTGGGTCGGGAACGCCCTCGCCTAGGTTAGAGTTGAGCTTGTACTGGAATGCCAATTTTAGCTGATCGAGCGCACCGTCAAGGTCACCAGTTTCCGCATCCGCACAGGCCAGGTTGTAACGAAACATAGGATAAGTAGGGCTCTCTTGTGCCCCATATTCGAAGGTCGCCTTCGCCTTGGGCAATTCGCCCGACATGCCATAGGCCATACCCAAGTTGTCCACCAGGACATTCCATTGCGTTTGGCTCAGGGCACGCTTCTGTCTTTCAAGCTGCAGCGAGCGTTCATAATGCAACGCTGCTTTCGTCCAATCCTGATGCAGATAGTAAATGCTTCCGTAGCCGAATTCGGTAGCGCTGTCGGGTTTGTAGTCCTGAATGAAGTGGAGACCGCTAATCAGAGAATCGAAAAACTTGTCGTCGCTCGGCGAATAAGAACTCTTCGAGATATGAAAGTCGAGCCCGAGATCGCCGCTGGTGGCGTAGCCGAGGACATTTTTTTGATGGATCGGCTGCCCGCGAAATTGGGGAACTACATATTCCCGCATGGAAAAGTCGCCGCGTTCAAAAGTCTTCATGGCTTCAATTTTGAATCCGTTGTCCGCTGCACCCTTTCGAAGATCCACGAAGGTTCGTTCATTCAATTCCAGTGCAGTCTGTTTTTTGTCCAGCGGATAGAGGAAGGCTGAGAATACCCAACCATGCCCATCCGACGCCTGTACTCTTCTGCGAGTAGCACTTCCGTCCAGTTGGTTTTGTTCAAGCTTCAGATGAAGGAGGTCTATCCGCAACGCGGCCGGCTCGCCAGGCACGCTCATGGTCAATGGGTTGTGCGGTTCCTCGAACTCAACAGTTACTTGGGCCTGAGAGCGCTGCATCGCAGCGACGAAGAATACAAATAGGGCCAGCCTGGAAAACGTAGACAGCTTCATGTCGCCATGGGTGTATCGCACGTCGGATTAAGGACCAACTCGGGTGCTTCGTTGGTGGTGCCCTTCAAGATAGGACACTACCGCTTCGTTTGGCGGACTGGCAATCGCAAGGGCGGCCGAGGAGCGAGGGCGAGACCCTACTGCCCTTCACGCGCTCCAGGCAAGCGGAAAGCCACCCCGCGCTCGTCGTTCGCCTTGGTGGTCGCCGGAAGGTCGAGGTCCGAGAGTGGAATCTTTTGCGTATGCTCTGGCGCGAAGTTCCACAAGGTCTGGCCTACGATGGCGTAATTCTGCACTTCCTGTTTGTGCTGATCGCGGAAAATCAGCACCGTGGCCGGCACTGCTTCCGTGCGTTCTCTGTCGCGCAGGGGCGGCGGCGGAGGCGCCGACCTCGCATAAACATCCTGGTCGGCTTGATTGCGCAGCCTCTGTTGTTCGAGGCTCTGCTGGTTCATCTCGTTCGCCAAACCAGTCTCATATTGCTGTTCGTAGTCGAACGCCGAACCAGAATCCCACCACCAGTACGGATCGTATATTCCGCCATACAACCACGGGTAACCATAAACCCCATATCCGAAGCGGTTGTTCCTGAAGCCGCGGTTTCCAAATCGCTCACCGCCAAAACGGTTGAAGCCGCGCGAGGAGAATGATGGACGGGAAGCAAATCCGCGCGCGGACCCAGATGGATGCGCCGCGAGTCCTGATCCGGAGTGCATCCCGCTGAAAGCGTGGCCGCCGAATCCGCTGTGCCCGGCAATTGCACCGTGGCCGCCACCAGACGCGTGGCCTCCACCGTGCTGCGCCGAAAGCGGCGCAGAAGCCAGCCAGAGCACGAACGCCGCAATGAATAGCGGTCGATGCATACCCCTATTATATGCCGGATTCAAGCCAGGCGATCCACAAATTAGTACCTGTCTGAAGACGAATAAGGACAGCACCCTATCGCTTTTTGGCCTTTGCCTTCTTCGAAGCAGCCTTCCTGGCGGGCCGTTTGGCGGCCGGCTTCGGCGAACGCTTCGCGGGCTTCGACGGCGCTTTGACCGGCTTCGCCTTAACTTCTGGCTTCGTTTTCGCAGCTGGTTTTGCTTTAGCCTCGGGCTTGGCCACGGGCGCCGGAACCACTGCCGCGGGGGCGGTAGCCTTCCCCTTCGCTGGCGCTCCTTTTTTCCCGGGCACTTCCAGCGCAGGAGCTCCTGCCGCTGCCTTAGGCCCACGTCCACGCCGGGGCGGCGGTGGCGGCGGCGGTGGCGGCGGCGCAAACGGCTTCAAGAATTTCAAAGTCTCCGTTCGCGACCGCAGTTTCCCGTCCAGCAGCAGCATGAACACATCCCGCGCAATCTTCGGATATTCCGGCAGCGCCGGAGTGATCAGCAGTTCCGTCATCTCCGGCAGCGGAATGCGCTGCTGCGTTTGCCGCCACTTGGTCAGGAAGTTTTTGATCTTCCCCGCCACCGTCTGATGCCGCGCCGTCACCGCCAGAAACAGAATCATCTCCGGCCGCGCCCCCGACAAGAGATTCCACGCGCGCGACGGCGTCGCCGCTTCCTTCCCGGTGAGCCGTTTCGCCAAATCCTTGGCGTGCTCCTCGATGTCTCGCCACGATTCGATCAGATCCTTGCGCGGAATCTGCCGCCGCAAGTCCGAGATGTCTTTATCGGAAAGCCGCGCCGTCAGGAAGTGCATCACTGCTGCCGACGGATCGACGGTATAGCCCAGGTCCACCATCTGCTGGCGCGTCTTCATCAATTGCGCCAGCCCATTCGTATCCACTTTGGCCGACGACCAGTGCGGATGCAGCACCTTCAGCCAATCTTCCTTTTCCAGCGCCCGCACCACGCTCAACGGATCGTCTTCGTGCGCCAGTTGCGCAATCTCGTGTCCCACCGTGCTGCGCAAAATGTGCTCGATGTAACTGTTTTCCTTGGCTGCGTTATACCGCTGCTGCGTGCGCTCCTCCAGCGGCCAGTGAAAGCGCGCCGCAAAACGCGTCGCCCGAATCAGCCGCGAGGGATCTTCCACGAACGAATAATTGTGCAGGATGCGCAGCAGCTTCGCTTCAATATCGGCCACGCCGTTGAACGGATCAAGCAGCAGCCCGCGCGACCCTTCATTCAGCGACAGCGCCATCGCGTTCACGGTAAAGTCGCGCCGCCGCAAGTCTTCCTGAATGCTGGCTGGCGTTATCGCCGGCGGCCTGCCCACCTTCTCGTACTCCTCGATCCGCGCCATGCCGATCTCGGCGCGCACGTTCCCCGGCAGCACGAGAAACAGCGTGCGCACATCCTCGTCGTGGCCCGCGATTTGCGCGCCCGCCCGTTCGAAGTCTTTTTGCAGTTTGAGGGGATTTCCCTGGACCGTAAAATCCAGGTCCCGGATGGTGAACCCGCTGATGATGTCGCGAATCGCGCCCCCGGTCAGGTAAAGAGTGATCCCCGCGGCGCGGGCTATCTCCTGCACCAGATTGACGCCTTTCAACTGATCCGGCGTCAACCGGATTTCCATCGTGTAAATGTAATCAGCCATTCGTCTTCAGGCAACCGACTTTAAGCAATCCCGCAGGCCGCACCTTCCTGCACATCCTGGACACGACCGGATCGGACCACTTCCACTGCTTTTCCACAGGATTTCCACAAACTGCTGGCGCCCAGACCGGTACCTTCAGCACCAATCAATACTCAAGTCATTAAATACAAAGCACTTAACCTGAGTTTAGTCGAGACAAGTCAACTTAAAGGAATAACACAAGGTTTACAATTTGGCTACTGCCAACGTGGATTCGCGCGATTTCTCCCGAATTAGTGCGAGAATGAGGCGGGCTTCCGGCTTCAGCCGTCGGGCCTCGGCTGAATCTGTGTCTTGCCGAAGCCCGAAAGCCGAAGCCCGAAGTCCGACCCATGCCCTCAACCCACAAGAAAGTCATAGTCCGCAAAATGGACCGCGATTCCGTCTCCGGCTACGTCTCGCCCACCCTATTCATTAGCGAAGGCAAACTAGAATTGCTCAACACCTCCGGCAACGTAGTCGCAATGGATCTCCGTGAGATCAAGGGCGTCTACTTCGTCCGCGAGTTCGGCGACTCCGAATCCCTAACCCGCAAGACCTTCACCTCCCGCCCTCGCTCCGAAGGCCTCTGGGTCCGCCTCCGCTTCAAGGACAACGAAATCCTGGAAGGCCTGATGCCCTCCGACCTAACCCAAAACCTTCCGGAAGGCTATCTAGTAAACCCTCCCGACCAGCGCTCGAATACGCAAAGAATCTTCGTCCCCCGCACCGCCCTCGATTCGCTAACGGTCCTGGCCGTAATCGGCGCAACCCGCCGCCCAAGACGCGGCCCCACCGACGATCAGCGCCAAGTTACCCTGTTCGAAGAGTAATGTTCGAAGAATAGTCCGAATCATCGAAGACACTGCCCAGCCACAATCTGGAGTTGCATTTCGCCCGAACCTGACGTAGAAAGGCTGGTCCCCTAGGGCAGTCGGTAATCCTGCGCGGCGAGAGCGGTTGGGCTTTTCTTCCCCTGCGCCCGGCTGTGTCTCCCAGCAAGCCCACATGCCAGGGCAGAGGTGTCGATCCAATGAAAGGCCCGCACTTTCCCGCGTCGAAGCGATTCTCTCTCATTCTTCTCGCGCTGATCTTCTACACGCCGTCGTTTGCCCAATCGTCCGCTGCCCAGCAGCAGCCCGCGCCGCTCGACGCCGCCCCGCCCCCGCTCATCGCGCAGCCCGTGGACGAATCGCAACTCACCATCCTCAAGGGCAACACGTATCCCCTGGCGCGCCCACAATTCGACTTGGGTACAGCGCCGGCAACGCTCCCCATGCAGCGCATGCTCCTGGTGCTGAAGCGCAGCCCCCAGCAGGAATCCGCGCTTCTCCGGCTGCTGGATAACCAACAAGACAAATCTTCACCCGGCTATCACAAGTGGCTAACCCCCGCCGAGTTCGGCAAACAGTTCGGCCCTACCGACGCCGACATGCAGAACCATCAGCGCATGGCTCGAATCACACGGATTCCAGGTAGGCTCCACCAAAGGCCGCACCGTGCTCGAATTCTCCGGCTCCGCCAGCCAGGTGCAGGAAGCCTTCCACTCCACCATTCACAAATACATAGTCAATGGAGAACAGCATTGGGCCAACTCCAGCGACCCATCGATTCCGACGGCGCTAACACCGGCGGTCGCGGGCGTGTTGACGCTGCACAATTTCTTAAAGAGGCCTCAGATCCAGATTTCGAAGGAGCCAATACGAGCGAAGCTTCGGCCGGGAAAGCGACCGGAACTCACGCTTGGCAATGGCATCCACGGCATAGGGCCTCAGGATTTCGCCACAATCTATAACAGTCGGGCATTTAGTGGTGGTGTTACGGGCGCCGGAATAACCGTCGGAGTAGTGGGGCGTAGCAATCTCTTCAAGGGAGGCCAGGACATCGACGATTTCGCCTTCAATTTATTTGGCTGCTGTGCCCGATTTCAAATCGTCTTAAATGGCCCTGATCCGGGCGACTTGGGTGGTGGTGAAGAAGCAGAAGCTACGCTGGATACAACCTGGTCGAACGCGGTTGCCTACGGCGCCGACACGGAGCTGGTTGTCTCAGCCACTACCAATACTACCGACGGAACCGACCTGTCGGAGGTTTTTATTATCGAAGGGAACTTCGCAGACGTGATGACAGAAAGCTTCAGCACCTGCGAAGCCCTCAGCACCAGCACCCAAGTCATGGGTGTGGCTGCATTGGCCGAGCAGGCCGCGGCAGAGGGCATTACCTACTTCGTCTCAACGGGGGACAATGGTGCGGAAGGATGCGACAACCAGGATACGGAGACCGTCGCGACGGGTCCTGTGTCGGTCAACGTACTCGCATCTACCCCGTTCACCGTTGCTGTTGGAGGCACCGTTTTCAATGAACACGGACAATCGGCCACCTTTTGGAGTTCGACCAACACAAACCAAGAGAGCGCAATCTCTTACATCCCCGAAGATGTTTGGAATGACAGTTGTCTCGCATCGAGCTGCCCCAATGCCAACATAGTTGCAGGCAGTGGCGGAGCTAGCATATTTTTTAGCAAACCCTCTTGGCAGGCGGGAGTTACCGGTATTCCCAACGATAACATGCGCGACCTGCCCGACGTATCCTTGACGGCCGCCCTTCACGATGGTTATGTTCTTTGCCTGGAAGGCTCTTGTGAACCCAACACCCAAGGCGAGTTATCCCTTTATCTTGTAGGCGGTACATCGGCCTCGGCTCCTTCCTTTGCCAGTATCATGGCGCTCGTCGATCAACAGACGGATAACCTTTACCCGGGTACCCGTCAGGGACAGGCTAATTATGTGCTTTATCGTCTGGCCGCAACCCAAAATGCAACGCTGTCGCAGTGTAACGCGTCGAGCACCACGATTCTGCCCGCCACTACATGCATCTTCAACGACGTGACCGTCGGAAATAATGCGGTACCGGGTGAGGTCAACTACGGCCTAACCACCGCGCAATACCAGGCCGGGGCGGGTTACGACCAGGCCACAGGACTCGGCTCGGTCAATATTGCCAACCTTCTCGGTCAATGGAACTCGGTTACATTGACACCAACAACCACAACGCTATCCTTCAGCCCCAGCACTGTAGTTCATGGTTCGCCCGTAACCGTGAACCTTACCGTTACGCCAAGCGTTGGCACCGGAACCCCTACGGGCGATGTCGCCCTCATAACCGGTATCGCAGCCGGGACCAGCGTAGGATTCTTTCCTCTCTCCGGAGGCACGGTGTCGTCGACCACCAACTCGTTGCCCGGGGGCCTTTACTTTCTCCAGGCCCACTACGCCGGCGACATGACGTTTGCCTCCAGCACATCTAACGAGAGTTCTTACATCTCGGTTACGCCGGAGCCGAGTACAACTAATCTTTCTGTACTTGCATTCGCTCCCAACGGCAGTCAGTTGAACTTCACGGGCGGACCCTTCGGCAGTCTCGTTTACCTGCGTGCCGATGTTGCGGGAAACTCGGGATTCGGCATTCCCACAGGAAGCGTTACCTTCCTTGACGGTGGTGCCCCGCTCGTCGCCGCCAGCTCTCTTGCACTGAATAGTGAAGGCAACACGGCTACTCCCAACGGCATCCTCAATTTTGATGCCGGCACTCATGCCATCTCCGCCAGTTACAGTGGCGATGCCAGCTTCAACCCGAGCAACACCACTCAGTCCCAATCCTTTACGATCACACCAGGATTTTTCATTACGCTTTCCGCGCCCCAGTCAGCGGTGGTGATTTCAGCACCAGGTTCGTCCGGGACAACTTCGTTCTCCCTTTCTTCCTCCACCGGATTTAATGGGAACATCTCTTTTTCGTGCTCGAATCTTCCCACTGCCGCATCCTGCTCCTTTAGTCCCACAACTATTACAGCGAATGGCACGCCTGCCACTACCCCGGCCACTATTACGATAACCACGACCGCCGCTACCGCAGCGTTGGGCTCTCCTCATCGTTTGCCCTATGCACGCTGGCTGGCTCTGGCAAGTCTCATGTTCTTTTCCTCCGTCTTTATGGGTGACCTGCGCCGCCGCTCGCTTCGGTTACTCTTACTCCTGTTAGCCCTTCTTTTCTTGGCACCCGGTTGCGGCGGAGGAAGCGGCACTCCGCCGCCCCCGCCTCCTCCGCCTCCGGCCACAGCGGCCGGCAATTACTCCGTCCTGGTGACCGCCACTAGCGGCTCAACTACGTCCACAACCGGCTTGACGCTGGTCGTTCAGTAGACTTTTCACATCGACGCTTTCGCCATGACGGAGAACCGTCTTCGGCGGGGTGACCCATACCTTTGCGCGCTTTTGCAAAGGGGACGCGAATGCTGCCGGCATTGCCGATCTTAAGGAACCTGGAACAGACGGGACACTCTCTTCTCCGGTAACACTCTCCCGCTGCAAAATATTTTCCGCAGCCTTACCTTGTGACATCTGACCTTGTGCCGAGCAGAGAACTTGCGCGATGATGGTCGAGGCCACGACGTTACGTTAACTAACAAGCTCTCGCTACTAAGTCCTTATGTTGTGTAGATTTTGACCCGTAAGTCCTTTGTTTGATGGATTTTACCGGCCAAAACATGCTTAACTCGATGATTCTAAAGATTGAGTGGGGGGAGGGGGTACCCTGTTATAGAAAAGTAAACATGGTCAGATGGACGACTTCGACTCTGGTGTACGATTTACTCGCGTCCATCCATCCACCATGAAACTCTCTCACATCGCCTCCGCCCTCAACGCGCGCCTCGAAAACGGCTTGCCCGAAACCGACATCACCGGCCTCAACGGCATCGAGCAAGCCGGCCCCTCGGAAATTACGTTTGTCGCCAATCAGAAGTATGCGCCCGCAGCGCGGCTTACCAAGGCCGCAGCCGTGATCGTTGCGGAAAGCTTTCCCGCAATTCCCGCAGCCACGCTGCGCGTAGAAGATCCCTATCTCAGCTTCGCCCGCGCCCTCGAACTCTTCCACCAACCGCTGCGCTACGCACCTGGAATTCATCGGACCGCGATAGTCGACCCCTCGGCAAAGATAGGAAAGAACGCCCACATCGGCCCTTACGTAGTCGTCGACGAGAACGTCGAGATCGGCGACGATGCCGTGCTGTTACCTCACGTCGTGATCTATCGCGGAGTAAATGTTGGCGACAACTTCTTCGCCCACGCCCACGCAGTGGTCCGCGAGAACTGCCGCATCGGCAACAACGTGCTGCTGCACAACGGAGTAGTGATCGGCTCCGACGGCTTCGGCTTTGCCAAAACTCCCGACGGAAGCTGGTACAAGATTCCCCAGCCTGCTCCGGTCGTCATCGAAGACGACGTTGAAATCCAGGCGAACTCCTGCATCGACCGTGCCAGCGTCGGCGAAACCCGCATCCGGCGCGGCGTCAAGATCGACAATCTCGTCCAGGTCGGCCACGGATCGCAGGTCGGCGAAGATGCGTTGCTCTGCTCTCAGGCGGGCCTCGGCGGCTCCACGGAAATTGGCAATCGTGTGATCTTAACTGGTCAGGTCGGTGTAGTCGGCCACTGCAAAGTCGGCGACGGCGCGATCGTCACGCCACAAAGCGGCGTGGCAAACGACATTCCCGCCGGAGCCTTGGTCAGCGGAGCCCCCGCAGTCGATCACAAATTGTGGTTGAAGTATTCCGCGATCCTGCCGCGATTACCGGAGATTGCGCGGGCACTGCGAACGAAGACGCGGACAGAATAAAACGATGAAGGGTTCACGCCGAAGCGTTTCCTTCGTGAACCTTAGTGACCTTAGTGGTCGAAAGATTTTCCCGGAGTTCCTCCGGCAATCCGCTCTCGATCACCGCTCGCACCTTCTCCATCAAACAGTCCCGGTTGGCGAAATCCTGAGGCACGATCGGCGGATGAAAAATCACCGTCGCAGTTCCCGGCTTGATCGCGAACCTTCCCTTCGGCATGATCTCATGCGTGCCCGTGATCGTGACTGGAACCACCGGAACTCCACACTCCATCGCCAGATAGAACGGTCCCTTCTTGAACGGCAGCAGCTTGCCATCGAAAGACCGATGCCCCTCCACGTAGATGGACATATTCAAGCCCTGCTGCACGACCTGCCTTGCAATCCGCACCGACTCGATCCCGGCGCCACGATTTCCGCGATCGACCGGTACCATCGATCCCATCCGCATCGCGCGACCCAGAATCGGAAAACTGAACAATTCCTTTTTCACCAGCACCGAAGTACGCTTCGGAATCAGCGGCGTGATAATCGGTGGATCCAGGTTCGACACGTGGTTCGACATGAAGATGTAAGTGGAGGCCTGATCCAGTTGATCGAGCCCCACGGTTTTCACGCGCACTCCAGTCAGCCGCACGCCAATCCGGCAGCCCACCATGAACATGCGATACAGCAGGCGAATGTCGCCGGTGATGAACGTCCAGGGAAATCCGATCAGCGCCGCCACGGGCGCAGCCAGTGCCCAGAAAGTCAGCATCGCAATGGTGCGGATCATGTTGGATTTGCCCCTTAAAGCGAGTGTGACCTACTGTGCGTGCGCCGCTTGCGGAACCTCCGCCTCGCCCTTCAGCCACGCCGCCCGGCGGGCTCGCTGTCCCGCGGTAACCTTCTCCATATCTTTGAGCGCGTATGATTTTTCTTCGTGGCTTCCTGCTTTCCAACTCAACTCCCGCTCTCCACCGCGCCGGCCGCGGACCTTCAGCACAATCGTACCGCCCGGCGCAAGCCGCGCAATTTCCTCGGAGAATTCCTGCGCGGCCATCTTGCCGTTGATTTCCAGAATCGCCTCGCCTACTTGCAGACCGGCTCGCTCCGCGTCGCTGCCCGCCGTCACTGCCGTCACGGTCATGGGACCGTCAAAGTTTCGCGAGGCTACAAACCCGGCATCGGCAACCGTGTTCGTCCCTTGCACCAGGCGCAGTCCCACACTGCGGAAGAAGTCATTCCACGGAATCTCCTCCGTGCCCGAAACATACTTCGTGAAAAACCATCCCAGATCCGCATGGCTAACCGCCTCGGCAGCCTCGCGCACGCCCTCCGAGTCTTCGAAAAACCGCCCCTTCTTGGCGTAATTCTGATTCATCCATTGAAAGACCTCGCGCAGCGACGCTTGTCCATGGCTGGCCTCGCGCACCGCCAAATCGAGCGTGATGCCGAGTAACTCGCCTTTGTTGTAATAAGAAATGCTGCGCTCCGGGCGCTGATAGTAGGGATGGCCTTCGAGCCACGCATCCAGACTCGACTCTTCCGCCGATTGCATCAGGTGCGCCGGACGGCGCTCGAGTTCGCCGATTCCCGATGCCAGCTCCTGCTCGAAGTGATATTCGTCGAGCAGCCCGCCGCGCAACTGAATGAAGTCTGCCGCCGTGCTGGTGCATCCTTCGCTGAACCAAAGCGCCCGCGTGTAATTCTCCCGCGTGTAATCCACCGGCTCGAGCGTCTGCGGACGAATCCGCTTCACATTCCACAGATGAAAAAACTCGTGCGCCGTCACGGAAACTACTGCCTCAGGAGCCCTCGCGAGCGCCTCCGCATTCAGAGAGATCGCGGTCGAGTAAGCGTGCTCCATGCCGCCGCCCCCCGGCCCGCGCGGGAAGTGATAAAGAAACATGTAGCTGTCGAAAGGACGATCTTCCATCCAACTCGTAGCGGCAGCCACGATCTTGTGCAGCATGGCGGCAATCTTTTCCATGTCGTAGTCGCCTGGCTCTGCGTCCACAATCACGCGATAATGTCCGCCACCTTCATCGAAATCAGATTCGTGGAACAGTCCGATCTCGACCGGAGAATCCACCAGCCGGTCGTAAGTCTCGGCGATAAATCTGCCCTCGGGCAGCGACACGAGCGGTGTGGCCACGTGCCATCCCTCGGGAACCTGCCTAAAGCGCACGACCATCGGCCCATTTCGCGCGTCCACGGGATACATGAGCACCTGCGCCAGATTGAAGAAGGCATGATGCGAATTGAACTGGACGCCGAAGGGCCCGGGCGAATCCAGAAAGATCTGGTACTCAACCACGGCGCCGCCTTGTGCGTCCGCGATCTGCCAGCGGCCCTTGTCCAACTCTCGCACGGCAAGCGAGCGGCCCGCGCGGTCTTTCGCGCGCACCCAGTTCACGTATTGCGCGAAGTCGCGCACTTGATACAGCGCATTCCACACCGGAAGCTGCAACTCCCGCTGCGCCGCGCCTTCCGGCAGCAGAATTTGCACCTCCACCAGATGCTGCTCGGGATTTGCCAAAGAAATTGTGTAGTTGGTTATCGCGTAGCAAGGCGCCAGAGCGATCCAAAGAAGTAGAACCAGACGCAGACTCTGGCGCGCCGGATTTCTTGTCACGATTGAATGCCGCATTATTTCCCCGCCGCATTCGCTGCATTTGTAACCGCAGCCTCGCCCGCCAGTGCCCGCAACCGCGCTGGCAGTTTCTCGTAGATGCCGCCGAAGCCGCCGTTGGAAAGAATCGCCACCACGTCGCCGCTGTGCATCTCCGGAGCGATCTTCTGCACGATTTCATCCGCGTCGGCAATCAATCGCGCATGCCGGCCCTGCTTCTGAATGTCCGCCGCCAGCTCCGGCAACTCCAGCCGCTCGTTGACCGGTACCGCCTCCGAACGGAACACGCCCGCCACGATCACTTCGTCCGCCAGCGCCAGGCTTCGCGCCAGGTCGGCTTGCAGCACGCGCCTTCGCAGCGTGTTTGAGCGCGGCTCCAGAATCGCCCACAAGCGCGCGCCCGCATAACGCGCCCGCAACGCTTTCAGCGTGCCCGCAATCGCCGTGGGATGGTGCGCGAAGTCGTCAATGATGGTGATTCCGTTCACCTGCGCCTTCACCTCTAAACGCCTTTTCACGCTCTTGAACGTCTTCAGCGCCGCCGCAATCTCCTCTTTCGAGATGCCGTATGCGGCCGCCAGGGCGGCTGCCGCAGTTGCGTTCCACACGTTGTATTCCCCGGCCAGGGGGAACTCAAGATCTGCCCAGGACTGCCCGTTGTGCGACACAGACCATGCAGTTCGCCCCGCCTCCAACCTCAGGTTCGTAATTTGCCAGTCTGCGCGCGCGGCCGCGCCATACCGTTCCACCGGGCAAAAAGCCTTGCTCAAACAGCGCTCCAGGCTCGCGCTCTCCGCCGTTTCGACCGCCATTCCGTCGAAAGCGATAATCCGGCCCCGCCGCGGAATCAAATTTACCAGTCGCTTGAACGCAGTCTCGACCGCATCCAGATCTTTATAGATGTCCGCGTGATCGAACTCCACAGAAGTCAGGATCACTGCATCCGGAAAGTAATGCAGAAACTTCGGACCCTTATCGAAGAAAGCTGTATCGTACTCATCGCCTTCCAGAATGAAGTGTTTTCCCTGACCTAAATGGAAGCTCGACCCAAAGTTTTCCGCAATCCCGCCGATCAGAAACGAAGGCTGCATCCCTGCAGTATGAAAAATCCACGCCAGCATTGAGGTCGTAGTGGTCTTTCCGTGTGTCCCCGCCACCACCAGCACTTCCTTGCCGCGCAGGAATTCCTCATGCAGCAGTTGCGGCAGCGAGCAAAATGGAATGCGCTGGTCGAGCGCTTGTTCCAGTTCGGCATTGCCCCGCGAAATCGCATTGCCTATCACGACCAGATCGGGACGAGGCTCCAGATTTCGAGCGTCAAAGGGCTGCGCCAATGGAATGCCGAGTTCCGCCAGAAAATCCGACATCGGCGGATACGCCGCCGCGTCCGATCCGGTAACGCGAAACCCGCGCTGCTTCAGCATCCCCGCCAGCGCCGCCATCGCCGTACCGCAAATGCCGATCAAGTGAATGTGGTTTTTCTTGTCCATGCTTTTTTCTTCGCGTCCTTCGCGGATTCCTTTGCCCTTTGCGGTTAGCTGTTGACTCTTGATTTTCGGAGTTGCCTGCCAAAACTCTATAACATGCCGCGCCTAAGCGGGCGTCACTGCCACTTCCAAAATCTTCAACCCCACCTGCCTATCACGCACCGTCAACGCAGCCCGGACGCCAATCGGCAGCGTGATGTTCCCCGCCGTCACATGCCCGGACCGCACTCCGTACGCCACCGGCACTCCCAACTCGCCCACAATGCGCAACACCACTTCTTCCAGCGTATATCCCTGATTCGCACTCTTCGCGGTCTGCACGCAATCGCGCATCTCGCCAAAAACAATTCCTCGCACCTCTTGCAGCTTTCCCGCCAGCTTCAACTGCATCAGCATGCGATCGATGCGATATGGTTTCTCCGCCATGTCTTCGATAAACAGAATCGTGCCCGCCGTCTCGATCTCGTAGGGCGTTCCGAGTGAAGCAACCAGGATGGAGAGGCACCCGCCGTAGAGCATTCCGTCGGCCGCGCCCTCCACCAGGCCAATCGCCCCGGAACCCGCGCCCAGATTGAGTTTCCAGGCGGCTGAGCCGGAGAGCGCCGACTGCCACGAAGCCAGGTCCACACCATCATCCTGCGCCCAATCTTTCGCCACCATCGGCCCGTGGAAGGTCACCAAGCCCGCAGCGTCGGCAAAGTAAGTGAGCAGCGCGGTCAGGTCGCTATAGCCGACAAAAATCTTCGGGTGAGCTTTGATCTTCTCCAGGTCCAGCATCGGCAACAGATAGTTCGCGCCATACCCGCCCCGCGCGCAGACGATCGCCCGCACGTCATCGCGCACAAACATTTCTTCCAGTTCGTGCGACCCGCCGCTGCACGGACCCGGCAAAGTAAAGATCCCGCTCGAGGATGGAATCGAAATAAAACGGCCGGTAGCCGGCGCGCCGCAGGGCTTCGCAACCCGCATGCAGATCACCGCGACTGACGTTGCTGGCCGGCGCCACAATGCCGATCGTGTCTCCCGGCCGAAGGGCAGGCGGCTTGATACGTGGAGTAGCTGAAGAAGACATGGAACAAGGCGCCTGTTATGAAACAAATGCGATCCACGCACTGAACTGCAAACGAAAAGCCGCTCTCCGGAAAAGTCAGCGGCCTAACCCAGAAAAAACTCTCCCCGGCAAACCAACCGCGCCGCGCCACGCAAGAACACGAGCTTACCTTCCTGGCGAACAGTCTGGATTCCCCCCGGAGCATGCACCCGAACCGGCGATTCCGCCTTACCCCTTGCGATTGCCGCCACCGCCGATGCGCAAGAGCCCGTCCCCGAAGATTGCGTCTCTCCCACTCCACGTTCGAAGAAACGAGCCCTCACATCATGCTTTCCATCGACCACAACCATTTCAACATTTACGCCCTGCTTGAACCGAGGACTCCGCTGAATCTCCGCAGCTTGCGTGCGCCAGTCTTCCGCAAACTCCGGCACAAACACCACATAGTGCGGATTCCCCATCGGAACCGGAATCCCACGCACTTCGCCAGCGCCCAGCTTCACTGCCAGTTCCGTTCCCACGGCGGCCTCGCCGATTTCAACTTCGAACTCGTATTCCGATTCGCTCCGTCCCGTCAGCACGCAAGTCTTTAGTCCGGCTCCGGTTTGGATCGTGATCTTCTCTTTCCCGCGCTCCGCGCAAATATATGCCGCCACGCAGCGCGTGCCATTGCCGGAAATCTCCGCCTCAGAACCGTCGGAATTGATCAGCCGAATCTCCACGTCCGCCGAAACGTGCGGATACATCCATTCCACGCCATCCGCCCCCACGCCCTCGTGCCGGTCGCACATGCGCCGGGTAAGGCTCTCCATGTCCGCAGGAGCCTGAGCGCCTTCCATAATCGCAGCGTCGATCAGCAGAAAATCATTTCCGCACGCGCTGGCCTTCACAAACGGAATCACCACAGGCGATACGTTCACTCCAGTTCGACCGGTCCCAATGAAGTCACGCTGCCCAGCACGGACGACGCCTTCAGTTCGCGAAACATCTCCTTCTGATCTCGATTGGATCCCGCCACGTCGAACTGCACCCGGACATGCTGGCCAGTACTGCCACTCAAAATGTTTTGCATCATGCGATGCTTGCGTTCGAAGATGCGGTTGACCTCCTGCGTAATCTCCTCCAGGCTCGCGCCTGTCACCTCATAGCTGATTAACAGCTTCTTCAGGCTGAAAGTTAGCTCCAGGTGGCCCAGCGTAAACAGCGCGATCAAGACTACGACTGTGGCAAAAATTGCGGTCAGGTAAAGCCCTCCGCCCGTGGCCATACCCACCGATGCCACCACAAACAGAGTCGAAGCGGTCGTGAGGCCGGTGGTCAGTCCCCGCGTGTGCAGAATCGATCCCGCGCCGATGAAGCCAATACCGGGAATGATCTGCGCTGAAATACGAGTGTGATCGCCAAGGTGCTCAACCGCCAGCAGATCTGAAAGAATCGTAAATAGCGCAGCGCCAAAACAGATGAACATGTTGGTGCGCAGCCCCGCTGGCCGGTGTCTGAGTTCCCGCTCCAGTCCGATGATCCCGCCCAGCATCGCCGCCAGCGCCAAGCGGATGAGGGAGCTCATAACAAATTCACTCGCCATCTCTCGGTGCAGCCAATCGAGAATCTGTTGCCAGTTCATGGATTTGACTCTTTGTCCGGAAAGGCTTGGGATGGCCGAATTTTATCACCGGAGCGCCCGCCCTCAGCGACTTCCAGCGTTAACCCGCCTGATTACCGCACGGGTTCTTGTCCGCTGCTCTGATTACGTCCTTGAAAGATTGCGGCCCGCGGCTGCCCCGTGGTATGGATCTCGACCAGCGCTTTCAAATGGCGGTCTTCGGCAGCCTTCCACACCGGATCGCCGTCAAACCCAATGGCATAATCCGCGTTCGCCTCAGGATCCGCCAGCGCTCGCTCCCACAGCCCTTCAGGATCGACCGGCCGCTTCCATACCCGATGATTGCCTTCGTTGATCACCCGCCGCAACGGAATCGCCGCCTGCTCCAGCGCACCCGCGTGCTCGCCCAAGTACATCAACAGCGTGGAATCCGACGGTAAAGACTTGAGCCAGCCCACCAGTTGGCGATCCAGCGCCACGCGCCCGCGCGCATTAATCGCAGCCTCGCGATAACAGATCGGGTCCGCGCGCCAGATTCCGGCATAGCTCGCAATCAGCAGCACGAACACGCTTACCATCGCCACTACGGGGGCCCAGTTGCTCCAGGAAACCAAAGTACGAATCTTGATCGCAGACTGCACCAGGAGCGTAATTCCCAGCGGCACAAACAGTGCGAACGCGGGAAGCAGCTGCAGTCCGTACCTTACGTTGTACTGGGAGAATGGCCACCACGTCGGGACGAAAATCGGCACGCTCCCATATGCGACCGACAACGCGTAAAACGGCAACGGAGCCCACAGCAATAACGCGACCCGTCCGCGCCCGCTGAATCCCGCCACCAGACCTCCCAGCAGCGCGAGAGCCAGCCATATCCGGCCCAGCCAGTTCGGTTCGCTCACATTCAGTTCCGCCGCCTTTAAAAAATAAGAGCCGGCGGCGAACAAGTTCCCCTTCGCCGGATTCACGGTGGCAGTCTTTAGCTCGATAGCCTGCGCCGAGTAAGGCCCGCGCGCGAACTCCAGCGGATCGCGGTAGACGACAGCGTTATACGCCAGCCACAGCGCAGGAGCAGCAGCCGCCAGCAAAATAAATCTCGCGAGCGCGGTGCGAGACGATGGAAGAGAAAGCTTGGGTGCCCCATTTCTGGCGTCTTTTGCGAGAAAGCCTGCCCTGAGCTTGTCGAAGGGTGGGGCTTTCGCGGTAGTGACCACAGCTCCAACCACCAAAACCCCCGCCAGGAACCATCCGTCATACCGCGTCAAACAGGCCGCAAACAGGCACAACCCGCACTTAGTCAGCGATCGCTCTGCCTTCGCCCCGCCTCGCACGAACTCGGCGAAGTACGCCACAGCCCAGATGAAGAACGCCAGATACAGTGACTCTCCCATCGCCGTAGCCTGCATGTAAATCAGATTAGGATTTGCGCCATAAACCAGCGCGGTCGCCCACGCCCCAACCTTCGTTGCTCGGACCTTCAGTGCCGCATCCAGTTCCCCGTCGCGGCCAAACGCCACGCGCGCCAGCCGGAACATCCCCAGAACTCCAAGCACAAACCCCGCCATCGACGGAATCGAGCCCCCCGAGCCGCTCTGCCACATCTGCTTCGACACAATGAACGGCATGATCAGCAGGTGCGGCAACGGCAGCCACACTGTCCCCAACTGCAGCAGCCCCGGAGTTTTCGAGTCGAAGACACGGCGCGCGATGTTGATATGCGCCACCGCATCGCCGTAAAGCAGCACATCTCCCAGCCGGCTGTAATAAAGAAAAGAAAAAACCGAAACGAAGATCGCCAGCCACGCCAGGCGGACAATCTCAATGTCGGAATACGCCTTAGGCGGCGGAGATTTCGGCTTCATTCGAGGTGGGTCAGTTCGCGAAAAATCTGAAAGCGCGCGTCAATCTCTTCGCGGTTCAACAACTGCAGCCGCTCTGTGCCAAAACTTTCCACGGCGAACGATCCCATCACTCCGCCGTAGAACAGCGCCCGCTTCAGCACTTCGCGGTTCAACTCTTCCTGCGACGCCAGGTAGCCCATGAATCCTCCGGCAAACGAATCGCCCGCTCCCGTCGGATCTTTCACTTCATCGAGCGGCAGGGTCGGTGCGCGAAACGGATGCCGGCCAATCCCGAACGCGCCCTCGCGAAAGAAAATCGTCGCCCCATATTCGCCGTGCTTGATCACCAGCGCCTGCGGGCCCATGGCCAACACCTTTTGCGCCGCGCGTGGCAGATTCGTCTCCTGCGCCAGCATCTTCGTCTCCGTGTCGTTGATCAACAGCACGTCGACCAGCTTCAAGGTTTCGCCCAGTTCCTGGCGCGCCCCTTTGATCCAGTAATTCATGGTGTCGCATCCGGTGAGCCGCACGCCGTTCATCTTCTTCCGCACGTTGGCCTGCAACGTCGGCTGAATATTCGCCAGAAACAAAAACTCCGTGTCCTCGTATTCTTTCGGAATGCGCGGCTGGAACTTTTCAAACACATTCAGATCGGTGAAAGTTGTCTTGGCCTCGCTAAGGTTCTCTGTGTACGTCCCGCCCCAGCGAAAGGTCTTTCCTGAGGAGCGCTCGATGCCGCGCGTATCCACACCGCGCTTCTTCAAAACATCTTCATGCTCCGCGCGAAAATCCTCGCCGACCACGGCAACCATGCGCACTTGAGTGAAATAGCTGGCCGCCAGCGAAAAGTAAGTCGCTGCTCCGCCCAAAATTCCCGTGACGCTGCCCGAAGGCGACGCGATATCATCAAAGGCAACCGAACCGACGACAACGATGCTCATCTTGAAGGTGTCTCCCGTTGGCCAAGTGATCAGTGGTCAGTGATCAGTGATCAGTAAAAATCTCTCGTTATAACGGTTTTCACTGGCCACTGACCACTGATCACTGACCACTGTCTTTCACATACTTTCCAATAATCAGCCTCAACTTCTTCTTCGTCGCAGCGGGAATCTTCTTGCGGTCGGTCAAGATCGCATGCGCCAGCGCCGAGGCGCACTTGCACGACCGCTCCCGCGGCATCGCCGCCACGGTCTCGCGCACCACTTTCGTCGCGTTCTCCGCATTCTTCACCAGCACCGCGACAATCTGATCCACCGTCACTGAATCGTGATGGGGATGCCAGCAATCGTAATCCGTCACCATCGCCACCGTGACATAACAAAGCTCGGCTTCGCGCGCCAGCTTCGCCTCCTGCAGGTTGGTCATGCCGATCACATCCATTCCCAGCCCGCGGTACACATTGGATTCAGCTTTCGTCGAAAACTGCGGACCTTCCATGCACAGATAAGTTCCGCCGCGCTTGCCGGTCACGCCGATTTTCTTGCATGCAGAATCGACGACGCCCGCCAGTTCGCCACACACCGGATCGGCAAACGCAACATGTGCCACCACTCCGTTACCGAAAAACGTATCCACGCGATGCCGCGTGCGATCGAAAAACTGGTCCGGGATCACAAAATCAAGCGGCTTGTGTTCTTCCTTCAACGATCCCACTGCTGAAACTGAAACAATCCTCTCCACCCCAAGCTGCTTGAACCCGTGAATATTTGCGCGGAAATTCAGTTCGCTCGGAAGAATGCGGTGCCCGCGCCCGTGCCGCGCCAGGAAAGCAACTTTGCGCCCCTCCAGCGTCCCGCAGACGTAAGCATCCGAAGGTGCGCCAAACGGAGTCTTCACCCGCACTTCCTTCACCCGGCTCAGCCCCGGCATCGCGTAAAGCCCGCTGCCCCCGATAATCCCAATTTCCGCCCGTGCCACCCATCCTCCAAAGCTGCTCCCACAGAAATCTTCAGCGCGTGAAAGCCAAACCGCTGATTATACAAGAGCCCCTGTGAACTTCTGTGTCCCCTGTGTTGAAGGTTTTGGAAACGGCTACAATCTCCCTATGCGACGCAGGGCCCTCATCATCTTAATTCTCGCCATCGCTGCCATCGCACAAAGCTCACCCAAGCCCGCGCCTCAGTCCGAATCGAAATCAGTAACCGTTCCCTTCACGCTGGATCACAATCGGGTCATCATCGACGTCAGCATCCCACTCCCAAATGGAACAACGCAGCGCGTTCACGCCTGGGTCGACAACGGAAACCCCGATCTAGTTCTGTCCCAGAGCCTCGCGAACACGACGGGGCTGACTTTGCTATGCGCCGGACAGGTATGCAGCACGCCTACTCCGCTGCCCGAAATGCTAATTAGCGACCTGAAAGTTCCCTTGTCGAACATCCGGCAAAGGATCGGGCAAAAACCTGAGAACGCCATGTCTGTTGCGTTCCCCGGCATGTCCGCTGAAATCAACATCCCTTCCACCATTCTGCGCAACTACGACGTGCTCATCAATTTCCCCGGCCACGAACTCACCATCGCCCAACCTGGCACCCTGAAGTTCAAAGGAGTTACGGCAAAGGTAATCGTGAATGGCGAGAACGGCCTCATCCAGCTCCCGAGCCGGATAGAAAATAAGAAATACAATCTCGCCCTCGACTTGGGTTCGTCCATCAGCTTTCTATCCGGAGAACTCTTTGACAAGCTCGCGGCCGCGTACCCCGACCCTCCGCACATGACTGGCGCCGTGGGTCCGGCAAATATATGGGGATTGCCCGACGAGCCCACATGGAAGCTGATGCGTGTGAGCCGTCTGCAATACGGTCCCCTCTTTCTCACCGATGTTGCGGTGGTCGATTTTCCCCAAGACCGCATGTCGTTTTTCGAAAAGCGCGCAGGCAAGCCCGCCGCCGGACTGCTCGGCTCGGAGGCTCTTCTCAATTACCGCGTCGGCCTCGACTACGCCCACTCCGCCGTCTATTTCGATGTCGGCCGATTGTTCAACGTCCCCGACTTCGATGTCATCGGACTCATCCTTCGGCCCGAAGACGATGGACGCTTCTGCATCCTCGGCATCGCCGATTTCGAGGGCAAACCCTCTGTAGATGAAGTTCAAGCAGGCGACCACCTCGTAGCCGTCGACGGCATCCCCGTTGCCGGTTCCACGATGGGACAAGTCTGGGCGATGCTCGGAGGCGAACCCGGAAAGGAACGAAGGCTGACCATCGAGAGCAGTGGCAAGCAATTCATCGTAGTCGCCAAAGTGCAGCACTTCCTGGGGGAAAAAAGAGGAAGATGACACAAGAGGAAAATCGCGCGAGAAGTAATGAATCAAAACCCGATCTAGAGAACCGCGAAACTGAGAACTGAGAACTGCCTTCTCACTTCCTAAACACTTCTTTCTCCAGTGTCTCCGTCGTCGCCGCGTCCAGGCTCTCGCTCACCAGCACGGTATCGCCCTGCTCCTCAATCACCACCGTGCCTTCCTCCGTCGTCCAAATATGCCGGCCTTTCAAAATGTCGACCTTGTATTCCGGATGTTGCTCGGACGAGTCGCCGGAAAGTTTCCCTACCTCTTCAGCCTTCTTGTACCGCTGCGCCAGCGACCGCGCATAAAGCTCCGCAAACTCAGACGCCTTCTCGGGGCTCGACCACCGCGACACATACAGCAACCCCAACGGCGCAGTCGCGTCGTTCTTCGGACGCGCGGCATAGTAATACCCGCCACGCCACTCCGGATACAGCCGGTCCGACAACTTCTTCCCGGCATACTGCTCGATCAGAACAGCGACGTCGAACTCACCCATCGCTCCCATGTCGAACTTCAAGTAATCCTTGAAGTCGCGTTTGAATTCCGGGACGCGCATGGGCTCGATCTTCTCTCCCGACAAGTAGGTCTCCGGTTCCATAATCTGCCGCGTACTGTGCGGAGGATTCGCCAGCACGCCGGCAAACGCTTTCTCCTTGCCGCCCTTCTCCATCAGCCGGATCACGAACTTCATGCCATAGCTGTAGGGGAACGTAAGCGACTCGCGAAGAAAAATCGGAGCATCCTTGAAAACCTTGGAGTCGTCGGTGCCATTCGCCATCTGCGCTTCCATAGTTTCTACCAGCTCTGGAGAATCGGCAATCGAGCGCCCCACCGGCGCGAGTTCGTATTGCAGCATCACCGTCTCAGCCTGTCCCTCGATCACCGCTTCGCGCGCATCATCGACCTCGTCGTTCTCAATGTCCTCGGGCGTGGGGTCTTTCCTGATCTCTCCCAGGTCTTTGTCGCCCTTCTTCATCCACTTGTCGAGAGTGATCGACTGATCCTGCAGGGCATGGGTTAATTCGTGAGCCATCACGGGCTCCTGCTCTTCCATCGGAACCCAGTCCAGCAGATTCACGGTTTTTGTTTTGGGATCGTAGTAGCCTGCAACCTGCTCGCGCAGCAGCGCCACCAGCAGCTTTTCCAGGTCAAAGTCGCGCGGCAGCAGCCCAAATTTCTTCAGCACCAGCTCTGACCGCTGAAGCTTTTTCACATCTTCGTCCTTCATGTGCTTGGTCAGATATCCGACTACTTCATCGCGGCTGGTAAGCCGGCGCTTGACCTGCTTCTTGATCGGCAATCCCGTCTGCTTGCTGTCGAACGCAAGAATCTCATCGACGGAGTGAAACAGTTCCTCAGCCTGTCGAGGCGTGATCTTGACTTCTTTCTCTGGCGAAGGCTTGGTAGCGCCAGCGTCCTCGCCGGCAGGTTTCTGATCCTTGGTAGGGGAAGCTTGAGGGGAAGAATCTTGTGTGGGTCGGACACTCTTGTCCGACTGCTTTTGACTTTGATCTTGGTTTTGATTCTGCTGTCCCTGCGTGGAAGGAGCTGCCGTATCCTGAGCCAGTCCCGAAGCATCACCGCTCAGGCAGGCGAGCAGCACAGCCGCTAAAAACGGCCTCAGAACTCTCCCGCAAACAAGATTGACGGTATTCATTAGAAACGAGTCTACATCAGCGGCTAACCCTCTCCGCCACCCACTCCCCCGCCTCCCGCGTCCCCAGCGTCCCGCCAATATCCTGCGTAGTCTTCTTCTGCCGTACCGCTTCCAGCACCGCGGCTTCAATCTTTTCAGCTTCACGAGTCAGTCCCAAGTGCGCCAGCATCATGGCTGCAGTCAGAATCGCCCCAAAGGGATTCGCCACATTCTTCCCCGCGATCGGCGGCGCCGAGCCGTGTACCGGCTCGAACATCGACGTCTTCCCCGGATGAATATTCCCGCTCGCGGCCATCCCCAGCCCGCCCTGCAATCCGGCGGCGAGATCGGTAATGATGTCGCCGAACATGTTATTGGTGACGATCACGTCGAACAGTCGCGGATCACCCACCATCTGCATGCATAGCGCGTCCACATACATGTGCTGCGCAGCAATTTGCGGAAACTCGCCACCCACCTCTTTGAACACGCGCTGCCACAGGCCGCCCGCGTGCGTCATGGCATTCGACTTGTCGCACATAAGGACTCTCTGCCGCGGCGAGCCGTCTAGCTTCGTGTGGCGCTCGCAATACTGAAACGCGTAGCGGATAATGCGCTCCACACCTTTCCGCGTGTTGATATCTTCCTGAATCGCGATCTCATCGGGCGTACCTTGCTTGAACACTCCGCCGGAATCGGTGTAGACGCCCTCGGTGTTTTCGCGGATGACCACAAAATCTACATCCTTGGGTTCGACACCTTTCAGCGGACATAACGCCTCATCGAGCAGCCTCACGGGGCGCACGTTGGCGTAGAGATCCATTTTGAAGCGCATGCCGAGCAGGATCTCTTTGGCGTGGATGTTGGTCTTGACCCGCGGATCGCCAAAGGCGCCGGCGAGAATCGCGTCGAAGTCACGGCCAAGCATGGCAAAGCCGTCGGGCGGGACGGTTACTCCATCTCGAAGATAGCGGTCGGCTCCCCAGTCGAACTCGCTGAACTGGACTTCAGCTCCCGAGGCCCGGATAACTTTGAGAGCCTGCGGGATTACCTCTTGACCAATCCCGTCTCCGGGAATGACGGCGATGCGTTTCTTGGAAGGCTTGTGCGGGTCCACGGCAGAAAAGCTAACACAAGCCGAGCAGAATGAGTAGGTTGTAGTTGATATTCGCTGCCAGCTATAGGCCGGCGAGGTCTGGCCGGGCGGCGAGACCCTGCATCCGCCGATCAAGTCGACCTGTCAAATCGACGCTAGGGCACCTAGGAAGCGCGTACGTAGGCTTTTACGGTTCGGGTGAACCCGCACATCCTCCAGAAAGTCCGAGCCTCTAGAATCGGCGGGAAACCGCCCTAGCGTTAACTTCTGGCTAAGTTGTTGATTTATGGTGGAAGTTGTTGAGTCTTGGTGGAAGTGGTTGATTCTAGGCAGTTGCCGGTTGCCAGCAGCCAGTCCAGTTTTTCGTCTGCAGGCGTTCTTTGCTTTACCGGCAACTGGCGACTGGCAACTGTTCTCTTCGCTATAATCAATACTTCAATGGTCAATACTGCACTCCAAGAGGCGCTGCGTGCGCAATTTGTTAGTCAAGGGCACTCACTTGTCTCAGCCGACTACCGCGGAGCCACGACGGCCGCGCGCTTTACGGATCCTCAGGCAGAGTTCGCCTCCCTGCTCGGCGGTTGTGGAATCTATGACCTGGGCTTTCGCGGCTGGATTTCGCTCACTGGGAGCGACCGCGTGCGCTGGCTGAACGGCATGGTTACGAACAACATCCGCGATCTCGACGTTGGCCGCGGCGTGTATGCTTTTCTGCTTAACCCGCAGGGACGCATCCTCGGGGATATGTTCGTCTATAACCAGGGCGAGGCGCTCATCGTCGAGACCGATGGCAGCCAGGTGGAGAAAATCGTCGCCACTTTCGAGCATTACATCATCATGGACGACGTCGAAGTGACCAACATCAGCGAAAAGCAGACCGCTATCGGCGTGACGGGGCCCAGGTCGCGCGCCATTCTGAATAAGGCAGGAATCGAAGTTCCAAATCTGCAACCCTTGCAGACGATTACTCCGAAATGCAACTGCGATTGCGGCTGCGTGGAGTGCACCGTCGTTCACGTCGAAGATGCGCCGCAGGAATCTTATGAAATCTGGCTCGCGCCCCAGGATGTTTACAAGACCTGGGAGGCGCTGATCACCGCCGGAGCGACGCCAGTGGGCGGTGAAGCGTTAGAGATGCACCGCATCGCGGCCGGCATTCCTCTCTACGGCATCGACATTCGCGAGCGCGATCTGCCTCAGGAGACCGAGCAGATGCGCGCCCTCAACTTCAACAAAGGCTGCTACGTTGGACAGGAGATTGTCGAGCGCATTCGCTCGCGCGGCAACGTGCATCGCAAATTTACAACTTTCGTGGTGGAAGGCCTGGCCGCGATTGCGGCGGGGGACAAGATTGTCTCCGGTGAAAAGGACTTGGGCGAGGTCACCAGCGTTGCGGTTCTGGACACGCCATCGGGCCAGCGCACGGTTGCGCTGGGATACATTCGGCGCGAAGTCGGAGTGCCGGGACGCGAGGTGACGATTGGGACGGTTAAGGCTAGGGTTTCGCTGCCTGTCGAAAGTGCCTTGCCGGTTTGAGAATTGCTGATTGCTGATTGTTGATTGAAGATCGATGCATCAGGTTCTCAATCAGCAATCAACGATCAACAATTTCATTCAGCAAGGGATTTAAGTGCTGCCAAGTACGCAAAGAGAGTTACAAGGACATATGCTATGGCTGAGAAGAGGCAAGAATCAGGCTTCACTGTAACGGACCGTCGCTTGTTTACGGAGGACGGGGAGCTGCGAAAAGATGTCGGCGAGGAAGCTGCGCCGAAGGCTGCGACGCCTCCAGTCTCGGTTCCAAGTTCAAGCCAAACTGCGCCCAGGGAAACTGCGCCCGCCGCGAACGCTGTCGCCGCTTTCCCCGCGGCGGCAGACGGACTTGCGGGACAAGACATGCCCGCGGCTCCGACCGCTGCCGAGCAACAGGCGCAGGCCGACGCCTACAGGGAATCGTCGAAAGATCTGGATTCGCGGGTGGAACTCAGCGGCCGCTCCGCCAAAGAGTTTGAGATGACCTTTGAGCGCTTCATGGCGTCGCTGTACATGACGGCGATGCTGCAGTTGGGATTGATGCATGAGCAGGGCGGCGAGCCTCGCCTTGACATCATCGGCGCGCGCCAGACCATCGACACACTTGCTCTACTAGGGGAAAAAACCAAGGGCAACCTCACTCCCACGGAAGAAGCTTTTCTGCAGAACAGCCTCTACGAAGTGCGCATGGCCTATGTGGAGGTGACCAACGCGTTGTCTCGTCCTCCGCAGCCGGGAACCGCCACGGGAACCGGTTAAGTCAGTAATCATTGGTCAGTGGTCAGTGGCCAGTCGGGAAGGGTTTCACTGACCCCTAGCCACTGGCCACTGACCACTGTTCTTAAAAACATGAAGGTGACCGCATGAAGGCCACGCTCACGGTGCTGGGCAGCGGCACGTCGATGGGCGTGCCCACGCTGGGCTGCGACTGCTCCGTCTGCCGGTCCAAAGACGCGCACGACCGGCGCACCCGGCCCTCCGTGATGATAGATTACGCAGGCAAGGTTGTCCTTATCGATACCTCGCCCGATTTTTACGGGCAGGCCATCCGCGAGGGAATCACGCGCGTGGATGCGGTTTTTTACACGCACACGCACGCCGACCACATTCTGGGCATCGACGATCTGCGTCCGCTGAGTTACCGTCACAAGCCGGAGAAGCTGCCGCTCTACGCGCGCCCGGACGCGGCGGCCTTTCTGCGCAGGATGTTCAGCTACATCTTCGACGCGGATTACAAATATGGCGGCCTGCCGCAGCTTGAGTTGCGTCCGATTGACGGTCCAGTGGAGCTTTTCGGAGCGCGCTTCGAGCCAGTGCGACTGATTCATGGCGAGGCTGAGATCTATGGTTTCCGCTTCGGAGCGGCGGCGTATCTCACGGATCATAGCGAAATACCCGAGGCGTCGTTCCGTCAGTTGGAAGGGCTGGATGTACTTTTTCTGGATGCGCTGCGGCACAAGCCGCATCCCACGCACTCGACGGTGGACAATTCGCTGCGCATCGTGGAGCGCGTCAAGCCGAAGCGGGCATTCTTCACCCACATTTGCCACGATCTGGCACATGCGGCGACCAACGCGACGCTGCCGCCGCACGTGCGGCTGGCTTATGACGGGATGAAGCTAGATTTTGAAATCAGTGGTCAGTGATCAGTGGTCGGTGGTCAGTGAAAATCCTACAGGGGACACTGACTTTTCTGATCACTGACCACTGACCACTGACTACTGCGATGGAAATCTTCCACAAACTCGAAGACGTTCCGGCAGGATTTGGGCCGTCGCTGGTGAGCGTGGGTAATTTTGACGGAGTGCACCGGGCGCATGCTTATGTGCTGGGCGAGATCGTGCGGCGGGCGCGGCAGGACGAGGCCAAGGCTGTCGCAGTCACCTTTGAGCCGCATCCGGCGCGCATCCTGCGGCCGGACTCTGGACTGAAGCTGCTCACACCGATGCCGGAAAAACTTCGCTTGCTCGAAGGCACTGGCATTGATGCGGTGCTGGTACTGCCTTTTGGGCGCGATCTTTCGCTGATGACGCCGCGTCAGTTCGCCGAGCGCATTCTGAAGAAGAAACTACATGCACGCGAGGTGCATGAAGGTTACAACTTCCGTTTCGGGCACAAGGCGGCGGGCGACGTGAATCTGCTGGCGCAGCTCGGGCAGGAGATGGGCTTTGAGGTGAAAGTCTACTCGGAAGAGAAATTGCGCGGCGAGCCAGTGTCGAGCAGTCATATCCGAAAACTGATCGGTGAGGGGCGGGTGAGCCGGGCGCGGCATCTGCTGGCCCGTCCGTTCTGCATTCTCGGCGCGCCGGGGCGCGGGCGCGGGCTGGGATCGAAGTACACCGTTCCCACCATCAATCTGGCGCGCTATGAAGAACTTGTTCCCCAGGATGGCGTCTACATCACCTGGACGCGCGTCGGGACGGAGTGCTTTGATTCGGTCACGAACGTGGGCAATCGTCCGACGTTCGGGCCTGATTCGTTTGCCATTGAGACCCATCTGCTGAACTTTCATCCCATCGAGCTGACGCCGGAGAGCGAAGTGGAAATCTGCTTTCTCGAACGGGTGCGCGATGAGATCAAGTTCCCGTCGGTGGAGGCCTTGCGCGAGCAGATTGCGAGGGACGTGAAAAAGGCGCGAAGGTATTTTTGGCTGCTGCGACTTAAATAACCTACCTGTGACGCAAGCCGGTCCCAACTAATGCGGCAGGTAGCCTGATTCCATGGGCAGTTTTCCGTCCACTTTCACGACGTTGACGGAGTTGTCGATGGAGTGGATTTCCACCAGGCCCACTGCGCCGGGGGTAGATTGGACGATCTTTAATACGTCGGCGTCTGAGTCCGCAATCATGATGGAATCCTTGTGAGTGGCGATCAGCGCCTTTAACTCGGCAGGACTCATCTTGATCAGGCGCTCCAGCGTTTCCGTTTCGCCCTCGGAGTTCTTGTGCAGCACCAGGATGACAGCCTTTCCGTCGGGCCACTTCTTGATCTCCGAGCGAAAAATCTTGCCCAGGTGGACGGCGGTAACGTCTTCAACCTTGTTGTCCTTGTTAACCACTACCGCCATGTGATGAGCAAAGCATGGGGTGAGGAACGTCAGGAGAAAAACAAGAAGCGCTGCAGAACGCTGAAATCTCATAAGCACATCCAGTTTCAGAGCGTCGTGAATTGAAGGTGATACTACGAGGCTAACCTAGAATCCGGGCGCACGAAGTCAAAACATTGTAAAACGGCAGCCCCGGTACCAAGGGAGAAAACATCGGACTTGGCGGCGAAATCTTGGAATTGCAGTGCTGAAATCGGAATTTGACAATTCCTGAACGCGCCGTACAATCCCGCGTGCATGACGATTGGCCCGATCCAACTCATCCGGCAAGCCACCCCGGGGCAGCGGCGTACTTTGTTGGCGGCGGCGCTGGGCTGGGCGCTCGATGCTTTCGACGCGATGCTCTACGCGCTGGTGCTGGCGCTGCTGATGCGCGACCTGGGCATGAGCAAGACCATTGCGGGGCTGCTCGGTACTTTGACCCTGTTGGCTTCCGGGATGGGCGGAGTTTTGTTTGGCTTTCTTGCGGACCGCGTCGGGCGCAAGCGGGCGTTGATGGCCAGCATCCTGACCTATTCGGTGTGTTCGTTCGCGTCGGGCCTGGCGACAAGTATTGCGATGCTGGCGGCGGCGCGCTTCGTGCTCGGCCTGGGCATGGGCGGCGAATGGAATACGGGCGCTACGCTGGTGGCTGAGAGCTGGCCGACGGAGTTCCGCGCCAAAGCACTCTCGATCGTGCAAAGTTCGTGGGCCTTCGGCTTCGCCGCCGCGGCGCTGGTGGCCGGGCCGGTGGCTCGGTATTTCGGATGGCGGGCCGTCTTCTTCGTGGGGATTCTGCCGGCACTCATGACGTTATGGATTCGACGGGGCGTGCCGGAATCTGCCATGTGGGAGGAGCGGAAGTTGCCGCAAGCACGCTTGGCCACCGAGAGTATTGGCGCTGCAAGCAGAGACGTAACAAGTTACGTCTCTACCTCATTCTCGGTGATCTTTCGGCCGCCTTATGTGCGGCATACGTTCGCGCTGCTTCTGTTTAACTTCTGCGGCATGTTTGCGTGGTGGGGTTTGTTTACGTGGATGCCGCCTTATTTGTCGCTTCCCGCGTCGCAGGGCGGGCGGGGCTTTGGGGTTATGGGCACGACCACGCTTTTGGTAGTGCTGAATCTGTTTGGAATGTTTCCCGGATATGCGAGTTTTGGCTGGGTGGCCGATCGTCTTGGAAGACGCAAAGCGTTTTTGCTCTATAGCTTAACTGCAGCACTTCTGGTTCCCTTTTATGCTGCGGCACGCTCGCCGGTTGCGATTATGGGAGTGGGGACTCTGGTGGCGTTCTTCGGGACTGGAATGTTCTCCGGATCGGGAATCATGGGCAGCGAGATTTTCCCGACCAGCGTGCGGGCGCGCGCGCTGGGATTCACTTACAACGGCGCGCGGGCGATGAGTTCCGTTGCGCCGCTGGTAATTGGGCGCGTGGGACAGGTGAAAGGTTTGGGCTGGGCGTTTTATTTGTGCGCGGCGGGATATCTGCTGGCCGCATTGATTACGACGCAATTGCCGGAGACTCGGGGGAAGACACTGGACTGAGACGTGGTGTTGAAGGCGAGCGTTTCATCTACTGCGAACTCCAGGTCAGGTCCACGCGTATCGGAATTTCGTTTTTCACCTTGATCGTGAGCAGCGAGGGCGGGTCGATCTTGAAATCGGCCAGCGTTGCGGGGATTGTCCCGGTTATTCGCACTTGGTTGCCTTGCGTAACCAGTTGGAACGGAACCTGCTTGTACTGGGCGGTCTGGCCGGCGAATTGGATTTCGAGATCGGCCTGGATCGTTGCGGAAGCGGAGGCGGATTCGGGCAACCGGGTGCGCACCGTGACCATGGGAAATTGCCCGCCACGCGTTACCTGAATCATGTGAAGGTCGCGGTTGCTGTCGCCGGAATCGAATGACTTGACCGGCACGGCAATCAGAAAATCGCATTGTCCCTCGTGGCAAATCCCCTTGCCGCGCACCTCATGGCTGACGCCTTCGGACTCGTGCAGCTTGTGAGACACATGGTAGGTGAGAGTGCTTTCGTGCAGAACCCATTGGCTATCGGCCGCGGAGGCAAGCCGCGAAAATAACAAAAGCAGGCAGGCGGCAATATTCTTCAAGTGTCATAAGCGATCAGAACTTGACGGAAACTGACAGCAGGGCGCGCCAAACGCTCCCGCCGTAACGATGGCTACCGGCGCATGGGCCTGGGCGATGCCATGGACTTTTTCCCCTTTGTTCTTTTGATCGAAGGCCATGATCCCCAGGATGGGCGTCGCAATCATTCCGGGGCCGTGAATCCAAGCCATGGCTTTGTGGAAACGGATCGGACCGCGAGTTTCGGTTCCCGGCACTCTGGGCGCGCGAATGGCGTAGTAAGCGGTCAGGAAATACAAATCCCCTGTCAGTCCGCCCAGAGCCGTATGCAAATCGCGGGAGGCTGTGCTCGTGTCCTTGCCTCCGGCGTTGAGCGAAGTAGCCACGGTGGCAATCAACGGAATGGTCGTAATCAAGCCGAGCCGTTGATGGACTTTCAGCATGTGGGTGCGTTTGTCGAGCAACGCTTGTCTCTTGGCGTCGGCTTGCGCTTGCGATGGGGAGAAACCCAGATCTTCGAGAGAAGGTTCTGTCTTGGTGCTGGAGGGCGCATTCGGCAAATCGCTGGAAGGCTGTGCCGTTGGTTTCTGAGATCCGGTTTGCGGCTTGTCCTGTGGTTCTGGTGTTGCTTTGGCGTCCTGAGAATTCGACGTTGCCGGGTCAGGGGTTTGCGCGAAAGACAGGGATGGAACAACAAACAGCACAAACAGGTGAGCGCGATAGTTCCCAGGCGAATTATGTTCACGGCGATTCCAGACCTCCGGCAAAGTCTAGCGATCGAACCAGAGGAAACACGCCCCACGAATACTAGGGAAGATGCGGCCCCTCAAGCACGGGATGCCTGCGAATCAGATCGGGCGCTGAATACCTAGGAATTCTACTCGATCGGCTCGACCACGACCGACTCCTCGGCGATGCTGCGACCTGGGCGCTGCACGATCACGATGGCCGCGAGCACAAAGACAATTCCCAAGGTCTGAATCGGCCGCAGCACTTCCCCTAACAACAGCGCGGCGAGAAAGATCGAGAACACCGGCTCGAGACAACTGGCGATGATGGCGCGCGTGGGTTCGAGATACTGCAGGCCGAGGAAGTAAAGCGAGAAGGCGCGAGTACCGAGATCATCGAGAAGACGAACAGAAACAGCCATTGCGCGGGCGCGTAGTGGGCGCGACGATTTTCCAGGGAGGGTTAACGATCAGCCAGAAGGCGGCGGCGGCGGCGAGCGTCCAGACGAGAACGCGCCAGCGGTCGTAGCGGGCGAGGATGCCGTGTGCGGCGACATTGTAAAAGGCGAAGGAGAACGAGGCCAGCAGCGCGGCGACGATGCCATAGGAGTCGAGGCGAAGGGCGCATCCGTCGCTTGGTGCTCCGACGATGCCGATGACCAGCGCGATGCCAGCGACCGCCAGCGCCACGGCAACCACTTTTTGCAGAGAAAGTTTTTGCTGGCCGCGAGCCACCACATAGAACAGCACCCATACCGGAGCGGTGTACTGCACGATGATGGCGGTGGCAACATTGGTTCTCTGTATCGCGACATAATAGAAATAATTCGAAACAGCTACACCGAGCGTGCCCAGCAGGAAGCAATAAGCGAGATCGCGCGCGGGAAGCTTGATCCGCTGCCATCCTTGCCAAGCAATCAGGAGAGGAAGCAGCACCAGCAGCGAAAACGTAGTGCGAGTCTGCGAAAGAATAAGCGGATCGATGGCGTGCAAAGCTGCTGCGCTTAACGGCAGCTTTCCGGTGAAAACGGCGCGTCCCAGTGCGGCGGAAACTCCCCAAAGAAACGCCGCCGAGGCGATGAAGAAATAGCCGCGCAGAGGATGCGGGGGCGGCACTGCTGCTTGAATCGGGCTGATTTGAGTCGGGATGAATGAGGCCCTCGCGAATCGTTTCGATGATCAGGCAGCAGAAAGGAAGCGGTCAAGGCGCTCGGGATCGAAGCCTTCGATCACTTCGGCGCCGGCGGAGGCAAGAATTACCAGGGTGGGGGCAGTGCGGCAGTGGTAGGTTTCGAGCAGTTCAGCGCGGGCGGCGGGGTCACTGCTCATGTTGCGCTCTTCGAATGGGATGCCCTTGGCTTCCAGGAAGATCTTCATCACTTCGCAGTTGAGGCAGCCGGATTGGGTGAAAAGCAAGATAGCGGGTGATCATGAGTTAAACATCCAGATATTCGATTTCCGCGGTAATCTTCGCGGTTTTGGCGAGCATGGCCGAGACCGAACAGTATTTTTCTTTCGAGAGCCGGACCGCATCTTCGACTGCCTTGCGAGACACTTTACCACCGACGCGGTAAAGCAGCTTGATTTCCGTGTATACGGAGGGCGGGTCGGCGGCGCGCTCGGCCTGAGCGCGCACTTCGAGACTGGTAAACGGTTCTCGCTTCTTTTGCAGGATGGAAACGACATCGTAGCCGGTGCAGCCGCAAAGGCCGATGAGGACAAGTTCCATCGGGCTGTTCCCTGCTGCTTTGTCGCCGTCGACGACGATCGAGTGACCGCTGTCGGAGACTCCATTAAAGCGCTGTTTTTCGATCCATGTGGTCTTGGCGTTTGTCATGAGGCTATCTCATTCGTCTGAGTTCTATCTCCGGTTATCCGTGCTGGGCTCGGGATGAATCAGTACGCGGAACAACTCGGGCGCGGCCTGCTTGAGATGGATTTCGAGTTCGGTCTGGATGTCGTGGACGCGGGCGAGCGGCAGATCGTCGGACATGGTGCAGTGGCAGGAAACGTACAGGCGTCCGCGGACTTTTTTGATCTGGACATCGTGCAGATCGACGATCTCGGAAAACCGGGCGGCGACCAACTTGAGTTGCCGCTCCAGGCCGGCGTCGCGGACCAACTCGTCTCCGGTTTCGATGGTGGCGGGCTCGCTTTCGATGTGCGTGAGGATGTCAGCGATCTCGGGTACGTCGTGGCGCATGTCGGCTTCGAGTTCGGTGACCTGGTCGTGGGCGGTCTTCAAGGTAAGGTTTTCGTCGAGTTCGACGTGCTGCTCGACATGGAGCCGACCGTGAAGATCCTGCACGCTGATGTCGTGGACGTTGAGGTTGTGACGCGTGGCGACGGCGCGAATGCGGTCGAAGATGTTTTCGGAACGCTGGGCGCGCGGCAGCGGTTGAACCGTGACATCGGCGTCGGGCAGGATGCGATGAACTGCTTCGGTTACGGCTTCGACCAATTGCTCGGAGCGTTGGAAGGTTACGGTGCGGGCAAAGCCGACCGCCAAATCGGCGAAATAACGGTTGCCGGCGCGGCGGATGCGCACGCGTCCTATTTCGAGAACGCCATCCACGCGCGAGACGGCGTCGATAATCTGAGCGCGAACTCCGGCAGGAGCGGCGTCGAGCAGAGCGTCGGTGGTGCGCCGGGCCAGGCGCCAGCTTACGGAAACGATTACGCCGGCGACGAACAGGGCGGCGATAGGATCGGCGAGGCGGAGCCATTCCAGATGATAGATGCGACCGAGCAGGATTAGCACGAGACCAAGCACGACCACGCCTGCGGACCAGACGTCAGTGGAGAAGTGCAGGGCGTCGGCTTCGAGAGCCTGGCTTTCGTACTTGGTGGCAATGCGGCCGAGAGCGCGGGAACGCCACCAATCGACCGCCATCGAGATGAGCATCACGGCGAAAGCCCAGACCGATGGTTCGACTTCAACGTGGCGGAAGAACAGGCGCATGACTGCTTCGTAGATGACCCAGAGGCACGTCAGCAGAAGCAGGCCGGTTTCGACAAAGGCGGAGAAGTTCTCGACTTTGCCGTGGCCATACTGATGGTCCGCATCGGCGGGCTTGTCGGAGACTCCGACGGAGAAATATGTGAGCAGGGCTGCGATCAGATCGAGCGCGGAGTGCGCCGCTTCGGAGAGGATTCCCAGGCTGCCTGTGGTGACGCCGACTACGATTTTTCCGCTGGTGATGAGGAACGCGGCGATGACCGAGTTTCCAGCGACTGCGCGCTTCTCGGCGCGCATGGCGTTGGGCGAGTAAAGGGCCGGCGTCCCGGACATGATGGGATTATCCGCGATAAGGCGGGATTGCGCCAACGGGAATCGGTTTTCCGCGGAGAGGGCAAAAGCTTTCACCGCGGAGGGCGCAGAGAACGGATGCTGAGTACGCGAAAACGACCTGCATCGCGGCTACTGCGGGTAACGGCCTCTATGCTAGGATGCTAGGTTCGGGTGGTTTAACTTCCTGATGTACCAATCCTGGAGGAATCTTGTATGCGGAAGAGTTGGTTGCTGTGTGTGTTTTTGGGAACGCTGGCCTGGGGACAGGTACAGCCAGTAACGCCCCCGGCGCAGGCTCGGCGCAGGCGGGCCCGGCTCCGGGTGCAGCCGCTAAAACGGAGGCGACTGCGCCTGCTGAGGAAGTTTCGGAGAGTGCGGCTGTGCTCACGGTTAAGGGTGTTAATTGCCCGGAGTTTGCGAAGACGCCGGCGAGGTCGACCGCGGCCGCGGGGAAGACCGCCGCCTCCGCGAAGAAACCTGCGGATTGCGTTATCTCGCGTGCTCAGTTTGAAAAGCTTGCCAAGGCGTTGCAGCAAGGGCCGATGCCGCTGAATGCACAGCAGAAGCGCACGCTGGCTAACCAGCTTCCCGGGGTCATCGCCATGTCGGAGGCGGCGAAAAAGAAGGGCCTGGATAAGAGCGAAGGCTACGCGGAGACCTTGAAATACGTCAAGATGCGGATCCTGGCACAGAAAATGCAGGATAGCGTGCGGGAAGATGCGGACAAGATTGCGCCGGAGAAGATTGCGGCGTATTACAAGGCAAATCCTGAAGCGTACGAGCAGTTTGCCCTCGACCGGCTTTTCATCCCGAAGAACAAGCAGCTCTCGGCTGAGGACAAGGATGAAGCGAAAGACACCGAGAAGCTGACCGAAGAACAGCAGAAGGCCAAGGAGACCGCCGACAAGGCGAAGCAGGAGAAAGGCGAGCAGGAGTTGAATGCGTTGGCCGAAACCCTGCGGCAACGGGCAGCAGCGGGTGAGGACTTTGCCAAGCTGCAGAAGGAAGCGTTTGAAGCCGCGGGCACAAAGGTGGATAACCCGACAGTGAACCTGCCAAAGGTGCGGCGCACGGGGCTGCCTCCGGCGCACGCCGCGGTGTTCGAGCTGAAAGTGAGTGAGGTGTCGGCGGTCATCAACGACCAGGGCGGCCACTACATCTACAAAGTGGTGAGCAAAGAAGTGCTCCCGCTGGACCAGGTGAAGGATGAAATCCATAACAAGCTGAAGGGCGAGAGCTTGAAGGAAAAGATGGACTCGTATACGAACTCGTACCAGACGGTGATTAACGAGGCGTATTTTGGACCGGCGCCGCCGCCCGGCCCGCCGCGTCGTCCGCGGATGCCTGCGCCTCCAACGGGGCAGGGCCAGCCTCAGGGTGCGCCGCAATCCGCCGCGCCCCCGGCCACGAGTACGCCGGCGCAGCCCCCGGCGGCCGCGGCTCCTCCAGCGAAGCCCAACTGATTCAGACTGAGCTAAATGGAGAGCGCGAAACCTGTCGTCGTGGTCACTGGCATTGCGGGAAACCTAGGACGCCGCCTGCTCCCGCTACTGGGGAATTTCTCGGTGATTGGGGTGGACCTGAATCCACCCCCAACCGATTTGCCGCTGCAGTTCGAGCATATGGATCTGGGGGCGGAATCCTCCACACGCGCATTTTACGAATTGCTGCACGACACGCGGCCGGTTTCGGTGGTTCATCTTGCGTTCGTGATCGATCCCGTGCGCACGGGGGTGCTCGATACCGAGCGCATGTGGCAGATCAACGTGGCCGGCACGGCGCGTGTGATGGAGGCCGTTACCGAGGCGAATCGAACTGCGGATTCTCCAATCCGACAGTTCGTTTTTCCCAGCAGCGTTTCCGCCTATGGGCCCAGCCTGCCGGGGCCGGCGACGGAGGACTCGGCAATGGCGGCCCACACGCTGCCCTACGCAATTCACAAGAAGCAATCCGACGAGGTGGTGCAGCAGCGCGCGCCGGCATTGCGAGGGTGCAGCGTATACATTCTGCGTCCGCATATTTTTGCCGGGGCCAGCGTGGAGAATTACCTGCTGGGAGCCTTTCGGGGCACGCCCAACGGCAAGGGCGCGCGGGCGGAGAAAATGCGGAGCGAGGGCAAACGGCTGCCCTGCATGCTGCCGCGCGGGCAACGGTATCTCGACAACAAAATTCAGTTTGTCCACGTGGACGATATGGCGAGGCTGATCGCGCATATTCTGCACCGTGATCCGGAGGCACAACGGCTTACCATCTTGAACGTGGCGGGACGGGGCGATGCGCTTACGTTTGGGCGCTGCATTGAGATGGCACAAGCGAAGTTGGTGCGCGTTCCGGGAAAGTGGGCGATGCAGCTGGTACTGCAGTATCTATGGAAGCGGCAGATCTCGGCCATTCCACCGGAGGCGTTGCCTTACATCGTCGGCGAGTACATCATGAATACGGACCGGCTGCGGAGCTTTCTCGGCGCGGAGTATGAGAACGTGATGCAGTATACGATTGCTGAGGCGTTTGCCGACAGCTTTGCGACGGCTCCAGCGGCGCAGGGCGCGAGCGCCACATAGGCTTGGGTTTTTAGCTAACAGGTATTAGAGCTTTGATCCCAGGAAAAACCTGCGGAGTTTCTTCCTCGTTGCGCTACTTCTTTCCCCGATATAAGCCGGCAATTGCGAAGGTGTAGGGCGTCCAACTGGCTTTGCGGAAGCCGGCTTGGCGCATGCGGGCCAGCATCTCTTCCGGCTCGGGGAAGCGTTCGACTGAGTTGGGGAGGTAGGCGTAGGGCCCCCGGACGCCCGACAGCATTGTGCCGACGCGCGGCAGAACCTGCTTGAAGTAGACGCGATACAGGTTGCCCATGACGCCTTTGGGTTCGCTGAAGTCGAGGATGCCGCACTCGCCTCCTGGACGCAACACGCGGACGATCTCTCGCAGACCGGCATCGTAGTCCGCGAGATTGCGGAAGCCAAAAGCAGAGGTCACAAGGCTGAAATGCTGGTCGGGAAAGGGAAGGCAGAGGGCATCGGCTTCGATCCAGCGCGGTATGGCGGCCTTAGTGTTTTGTGAGACCCGGTCTTTGTTTAGCGACTTCAGCCGGGCGCGCTGCAGCATGGCGTGAGAAAAGTCGGCTCCCAAGATCTTTGCAGTGCATTTCTCCGCCTCCCGGCGCAGGGCGAAGGTCATGTCACCGGTGCCGCAGCAGAGATCGAGGACGCGGGCGTCCGGCTGGGCTAGTATCTGCGAGAAAGAGCTGGCAGTGCGACGCCACCACAGTCGATCTACGTTGAACGACAAGAGGTGGTTGAGCAGGTCGTAGCGGGGAGCGATCGAGGTGAACATCTCGCGGACGGCTCGCGATGCGGCGTCGGGATCGCGAGCGCCCTCGGGAGCGGCGCCGACTACGGTCGGCCTCTGGATCTCAGCCACGGCGTGCTACTTTCCCCATCCGCCGCGGGACAGGCGGCGCAATTCTTCGACGGCATTGATCACGACGCTGTCCGGAACGTCTGCGGCGATTTCGACCTTCCCGATCTCCCGCGGCAACACGAAGTGCACCACGCCGCCTTGCGTTTTCTTGTCGGCCTGCAGGCGCGCGAGAATCCTGCGGGCGCTCACGTTGAGTTCCGGCAGGCGGCCCAGACTAAGGACTGCATCGGCGATGCGGCCGGCGGTCACGCTGTCCGTGCGCCCAACCGTGAGCGCCATGTTGGTGGCGGCGATCATCCCCCAAGCGACGGCCTCGCCGTGAAGCAGGCTGCGGTAGCCGGTTTCGGCTTCCAGCGCGTGTCCGATGGTGTGACCGAGGTTGAGCACGCGGCGCAGGCCGCCTTCACGCTCATCGGCGGAGACGACTTCGGCTTTTAACTTCACGGATTGGGCGATAAGCCCCTCGAGTTCCACAGGATCGCGCTTCAGGATTTGCGCGCGTTTCTGTTCGAAGCGCCGGAAAAGATCGAGATCCCCGATAATGCCGCACTTGATCGCCTCGTACAAGCCGGCGCGAAACTCGCGATTGGGAAGTGTGCGTAGGACTTCAGGATCAATCAGAACGGCGCGGGGATGATGGAACGTTCCCAGCATGTTCTTCCCTACCCCAAGATTCACGCCGGTTTTGCCCCCGACTGATGCGTCCACCTGGGCCAGGACCGTAGTTGGAACCTGCACCAATTCCACGCCGCGCATGTAAAGGGAGGCAAGCAGTCCGGTGACATCGCCGACCACGCCGCCGCCCAGGGCGATCAGAACAGCTTTGCGGTCAGCACCCAGGCGAGACAACTTTTCGGCCAGCTTTTCGATGGTCTTCAGCTTCTTGGCTGTTTCTCCGTCAGGCATCTGAACTACCTGGGGCTTGAAACCGGCAGAGACCAGGGAGCGAACCAGCTTTGAACCCCACCGGCGGCGCACTGGCGCAACGGTCACCACAAACACTTTGCTGGCTTGAGCCAGCAACTCCGCCAGCAGGGTTCCGGACCGCGCCAGCAAACCGTTCTCAATGCGCGCCTGATATGGCCGCGGCGGGACATGGATTGTGACCTGCGCCATGGAATCCAATAATAGCCTATAGCGCAGTGCGGTTTTGATCGCATGGGCCGGGGAAGTGGTACTATTTGCCCATTTATGAAAGGTCTTCCAGCCGAGACCGATTTCATTGTAATTGGCGCCGGGGTTGCGGGATTGCGAGCCGCGATCGAGCTGGCAAGCGCGGGACGTGTGTTGGTGCTGGCGAAGACAGAGGCCATGGGCTCCGGCGCTCATTCTACGCAAGCGGCCACGGCTGCGCTCAGCGATGAAGATGAAGTCATCGTGCATCTGCAGGACACGCTTGTCGCCGGCGATGGCCTGTGCCGTCCAGAAGCGGTGAAGACTCTGGTGGCGGAAGGGCCGGAGCGCATCGAGGAATTGATCGCCTGGGGCAAGCAGTTGGACCGGCACGGAACCAAACTGACATTTGATACCGAAGCCTCCTACAGCCATAGCCATGTTCTACGCGCGCCGGGCGATTCGACGGGAGGCGAAATTCTGCGCGTGCTTCAAGCCAAGGTGCAGACGTGCAAGAACATTTCCGTAGCGGAGTTCGAGTTTGCGACCGGGCTTCTAACCGAAGATGGGAGGGTGACCGGAGTTTCGCTGATCAGTGAGAAGGGATTGCCCGAAGAGGTGGCTTGTTCGGCGGTGTTGCTGGCCACGGGAGGTATGGGACAGATTTACCGCAACACAACCAATCCCGAGGCCGCCACTGGAGACGGCGTGGCTATGGCCTTCCGCGCGGGGGCGGAGGTCAGCGACATGGAGTTCATTCAGTTTCATCCCACTGTGCTGTACATGAAGAAAGCTCCCCGTTTTCTGCTCTCGGAAGCGCTGCGCCGTGAGGGAGCGTATCTGCGGAACTTCGAGATGGATCTTTTCTTGGGGAAATACCATCCTCTGGCGGATCAGGCGCCGAACGACGTGGTGGCACGGGCCATCATGCATGAAATGGAAGTCAGCCGCGCCAAAGATCCGTTCGTGTACCTCGACCTTACGCACTTGAATGCCGCGAGAGTGCGGAAATGCTTTCCGCGCATCCACGCAACCTGCATGAGGCACAACATTGACATCACGGAGGACGTAATTCCGGTTCGCCCCGCGGCGCACTTCTCGCTAGGCGGGGTGCGCACCGATCCGAGCGGCAAAACAAGTCTGGCTGGACTCTACGCCGCAGGGGAAGCGGCTGCGACCGGGGTGCATGGCGCGAACCGACTCGCCAGTAATGCGCTGCTCGAGGGCCTCGTGTATGCAGCGCGTGCGGGCAAGGCTATGCGAGAAGAACTGCAACCCGCGCGCAAACCGGCGAGCATGCAAAAGAAAGCCGCGTCGCAGAACGGGCCGGTGGACGCGGGGATCGAGGAGTTGATTGGCCAGATCCAGGACGTTATGTGGAAGGATGCCGGGATTGTGCGCACGCGGGCTGGAATGCAGGAAGCGATTAAAGTGCTGGAGGGGCTGGCGCCGCGAGTGGCGCATCCGCGCACGCGGCGGGCGCATGAGGCGACAAACTTGCATCTGACGGGGCTGCTGGTGGCGCGTTCGGCGCTGGCGCGCGAGGAAAGCCGCGGGGCGCATTACCGCATTGACTATCCCGGACACGAGGACAAGAGGTTTCTGAAGCACTCAGTGGTCAAAGGGGAGAGTGTGCGGTTTGTGTGAGCGCGGACTAGTCTTCCCCTTTTCCGGGATACATCACAGACACGAGCACCGAAACTGCCAAGACTCCCGCCACTACGGCCAGCGTCACATGCGTTGGGACCGAGAAACAATCCGCAGTAACCATCTTCAGACCTACCAGGATCAGCACCAGAGCCAGCCCATAGTGGAGGAAGCGAAAAACTTTCATCAGTCCGGAGACGGCGAAGTACATCGAACGCAGTCCGAGAATGGCGAATACATTTGAGGTGTAAACGATGAAAGCGTTCAGCGTAACGGCGAGGACCGCCGGAATCGAGTCGACAGCGAAAAGCAGATCGGTAGTTTCGATTACCGCCAGAACGATCAACAACGGCGTGGCATAGAGTCCGGGATTGCCTTTCCATCCGCGAACGAAGAAGCGGCCACCCTGGTAGTCATCTGTAACAGGCATCCAGCGGCGCAGAACTTTTACCGCCGGGTTGGTCGCTGGATCGATTTGATGTTCACCAGTGAATCCCAGACGGATGCCGCTGTAAATCAGCAACGCTCCAAGTACATAGAGAATCCAGTGGAAGCGAGTGATCAAACCAACACCGGCAAGAATGAAAAAGCCGCGCATCAGCACCGCCCCGAGAACTCCCCAAAACAGCACGCTGCGCTGGTTCTGCTCGGGTACTGAGAAATAGCGGAAGATCACGAGAAAGAGAAAAAGATTGTCTACGCTGAGGGAGAGTTCGAGCACGTAACCGGTGACGAATTCGAGTGCAACCTGGCGCCCCTGCCAGAAAAAGACCAGCCCGGCAAAGGCCACGGCCAGGCCAATCCACATGGCGCTCCAAGCGAGGGCTTCGCGAGGGGGCACAACGCGGCCGCCGCGGTGGAAGACAAGGAGATCCAGCACCAGCATGCCCACCGCGAACAGATTGAAGAGAATCCAGAAGTAGAGCAAGTCAGATTGCCGATTGTCGATTGCCAATTGCCGATTTAAAACCAACCCCTATGTTCAATTGGCAATTGGAAATCGGAAATTGAACATTTAATTCACTTCTGCCGGCCCAGTTGTCCGCTCTCCCAAGCGTCCCACAGGCCATTGGCCTTGAACATTTCCACGCTATTCGTTTCGTGTATGGATTGTTCGATCTGCGCCCGGGTGAAGCGCGGACCGATCTTTTCCGGAAGATTGGCCAGCGCGAAGCCGAACGCGGCGGCCTCGGCTACATCTTTCTTGAGTTGCACGAAGTCCACCTTGTCATAGGTATCCGAGACGGCGTGATAGTTTTCAAGATAGTTCGCTTCCTCCTGATCGGCGACGAATGTTGGAACACCTTCCAGCATGAAATCGAAGTGGTCGGTGCCCCATTCCATGTCGGTTTTCAATTCGGTCACGCCGAACTGTGCCAGCGGGGCGATAAGACGCCTGGCGGTGTCGATTACGTCCTTGCGACCGCCGTCCGCGAAACCAGTGGTCTTGCCGGTGCCGGAGTCGTAGATGATGACCCCGGCAGCTTTGTCGAGTTCAGGCCGATGCGCCCGGGAGTAGGCACGCGAGCCGAGCAAGCCTTCCTCTTCGCCGGAAAAAAGAATGAAGCGGATGGAGCGGTGAGGCTTTAAGCCAGAGGCTTTGATCGCCCGCAGCGCGTCCACTACCAGCGCGGCGTTGCAACCGTTGTCGAGTGCCCCGGTGCCGAGTTCCCAGGAATCCAGATGCGCGCCGAGAATGACAAACTCCTCTGGCTTTTCGCTGCCTTTGATTTCCGCGATCACGTTTGCGGTTCGGATCGGTCCGCCGATTCGGTTGGGGATGTTCAGATCGGCCCAGACAGGATGCCCTGAAGCGAGCAGACGGGCGATGCGTTCGCCATCCTCGCGCGCCACCAACACCTGCGGGATGCGGTCGATTTCCCCCTCGTTGGAATTCGTGTGCCGGTAAAGGATGTCGTGCTCGCGCGTCGCCATGAAAGCGACGGCTTTGGCTTTCCCTTTCACGGCCGCTGCGATCACGGGTGGTGCGTTCGTATACTCGGCGAAGAGATCGTCCCAGGTCTTGAGGAGCACGGAATGGACGAGCACGATCTTGCCGGAAATGTCTCCGGCTTTTGCGAAGTCGGTGGGGGTCCCTTTGCCGACATCGACAATCGGGACATGCTTCGCCGCTGCAAGCGCGGGCGCCCACGCCACCGACACCGCATGCGCGCGGAAAATCGTGGGCAGCAATCCGCCCACCTTGGCATCGCCCACTTCGTAGAACGCAGTCACCGTCATCTCGGTCGCGCCCTCGGACCAGGAGTTCGGGATCGTGAAGCCTTCGCTATGAACGCTGTCAGCTCCGGCAACGGTAAAGGCCTTTACTCCCCACTCGACCGCATGTTGCATCGCGGCCGTGCCGGGCACACGGCCGCCGATTTCATCGGTCAGTTGGTGCAGATTGCTTTCCAGCGGGGAGGGTTGCAGAGCGGCCTGAATGATGCGGGCGGCGTCTTCCGTCTCAGAGGGAGGATTGAGCGCAAGAGAGGCGGCGCTGAGGGTGAAGCACAGGCACAGGACTTTTAGCTTTCGCATACCGGGTGCATTAGAAATGAAATTCTGGAAAAGCGCAAAAGCTCACCGCGGAGCGCACGGAGAAGGTCTGCGGAGAACGTTGCGAATACACTGCCGCGCTGACTCACTTTGGCGGCAGCGGATCCATCTTGTCGAGAATGCTGACCGTCTCCAGCACCGTGTCGCCTGCAATTTCCAAGCTTTTGGGGCTGAGCTTGTCGACGGTGTCTTGGGTCGTGTGCCAGAACACATCGTTGTAGCCATAGTCGAAGTCGATGAGATCGGCGCACGGGACGCCGCGCTTCAGGAAGGGCAGGTGATCGTCGTCCACGGTCATGGTTCGCGCGAAAAAATGCGATTGATAGCCCAGCCGGGTTGCGGCCTCATAAACCACCGCTTCGAGCCATGGGGTTGAATTCGAATCATGCTCGATGTTGAGATCGGCGTCTCCGATCATGTCGGCCAGCAGGAATGCCTTAATTCTCTTGAGCGTGCCATCGGCTTGCCATTTTTCCGCCAGGTGAGTAATGCCATAAAGGCTATCTTTCTCGAACGGCATTTCCTGCGGGAGACCGCCAGAGCCGTCGGGTTTGATCGCCTCCTCAGCGTCGTCCCATACCAGCCAGATGCTGTAACCTTCCCGTGGTTTGCCGCGGAGTTGGTTGGCGAATTCCAGAAGAAGCGCGCTGGAAGAGCCCCCGTCGTTTGCTCCCACGAAAGATGTGTGGCGGAGCGGATAATTCGTATCGTAATGGCTGGCGATAACGATGAAGGCCATCTTTTGTCCCCGGAAACTTGGCAATGACGTTGTGCACGGGAAACCTGCCTTCGGGAGTGTCCGCGGTGAACGTGTCGTTCTCGACCTCGTCTCCCTTGAGATGGGCGAGGATGTAGTCTTCGACCTTCTTGTGATTTGCGCTGCCGATGGGCCGCGGGCCGAAGGCCACGATCTCTTTCACATACTGCATGGCGCGAGCGGCATCGATCGCCGGCGGCGGACCGCTGTCGGGCGGAAGGGAAAGCTTGGGAAGAGTTATGTCGGGAGCGCTTGGCGCCAACGTGGGTGCCGACGTGGGTGCCGGCGCTGCTCCTGCGCTGGCATCCTTGGCGTTGTCGCAGGCAGCGAACGCGACGACGAATGAGAGCAACAGGATTGGAAGAGAAGCTAACTTCATCAATTCATAAACCTCGAATCTCAGCACAACTGTCATCCCGGGGGAAAACGAGGGATATTGGTTCTTGCCTGCGCCATTCGCGTTGTCACCGCGAGCAAACACCAAGATCCCTCCCTTCGCTCGGGATAACAACTCAATTTGCGCTTCGATCACTCAGGTTGCCTTCGTTTCCGCCCGCGCTCGCCGCTGCTTGGGATGGACCAACCACGCGATGCCAATGCTGACAGCGTACAGCGCGAGCATGGGTGCGGCAAAAATACACATGCTCATAATGTCGGGAGTCGGGGTGACGATAGCCGCCACGATGAAGATGAGCAGGATGGCATAGCGGAAGTTCTTCCACATAAAGCCGGCGGTGACGATGCCCATCAACGCCAGAAAAAAGATAAGAATCGGCATCTCGAAAATCAAGCCCATGCCGAGGACGATGCTGAGAAACAGCGACGTGTATTCCCCAATGGTGATCATCGGCTGGAACTGCCGGCCGAAATGAATGAGAAAATCGAGCGCCCGCGGGTAGACAATTCTATAGCCGAAATATCCGCCGGTCGTGAATAGCGCGATGGTCGAGACCATGAAAGGCACAACGTAACGCTTTTCGTTGCGATAAAGCCCGGGCGAGATGAACATCCACACCTGGTAGAGCACAAAAGGGGAAGTAAGGAAGAGACCAGCCAGCGCGGCAATCTTCAAGTAAAGGTTGAAGGGTTCGGTGGGGTTCAGATAGACGAGTTTCTCCGACAAGCCGTTGGCTTTGAGCGCTGACATGATGGGGCGCTGCATGATGTCGTAGATGCCCTCCACCTTCCACCAGCAGGCGCCAAATCCCACGCCCACCGCCACCATGGAGTAAACCAGGCGGCGGCGCAGTTCTTCCAAATGGTCGAGAAAGCCCATGGTAGGCATGGCGTCTCCCTTTGGCTCGTCGCCGGAAGCCGCAGTCACGGTTTCAAACATGAGGCTCCTGCGCAGTCTGGACGCTGCGCTCAACCACGGCCTCGACCGAGGGAGCGGAATTCGATGACGCGGGCAACGTCACTTCGGCTGTACTCGAATCAGCTGAATCCAACGTCAGCGCAGAAGCTTCGACGGCGGGACCGGCTTGAGTGTCGGGTGGATCATGTTGGATCGTTTCGCTCGCAGCTGAGTTCACACCTAAGCTTGCGACGGTCCCTTGCGGCGGCGCGCTGGGCGGAAGGATGGTCTGCTTCTTCTCCACCTCCAGGTGCGCGATCTCGGTTTCGATTTGCGACCTGAATTCGTTCGAGGCGCGGCGCAGTTCGGCGAGAAGCTTTCCAGCTTGACGAGCCATCTCCGGCAACTTCTTCGGCCCAAAGAGAATGAGCGCCAGGAAAAACAAGAAGATGGTGTCGGAAAAACTCATGGCCTGATCATCATAGATGCGGGAGGGCAAATGCGGCAATGCGATGCGGCGGGGCCAGGCTGCCCCACGGTTATTCCGGGCCAGGTGGTGAGGCCTTAGAACGGTTATGGAGCAGGCTTGAGGACGACCGTGTTCCGCTCATCGCTGGCGATGATGCGGTACAACCTTCTGAGATCCTCTGCCTTATTGACGGGGACGCTTAGCTCTTTCACCTCAAAGGCATTCTTGGCATAGTTCTGCGACTCGAATGAGTAGTCGAAGCCGAAGGGCTGGTCGGTTTGGTGGAGGTTGAGGACGCTGGCGTGGGTGATGTGAAAACTGGACAGGGAACTGCCTAGCAAATCTTCGATCGGCTTGATACGGTCCGTTTCCTTTGCTACCGAACGCTGTCGCCAGCGCTCATACGATGCTCGCTGGCCCAATCGCGTCTCTTTGACGTCGCCTTTCAACGTGCCGGACGGGTCGAGAGTGAGTTTGGCGGTGCGCTGGATGCTGTTCATGGCTGACGGTTGCTGGGGCAACTCAACCAGCTCTCCTCCGTTCGGCGTCACCAGCAATCCATAGTTGGCCTGCAGATGGCCGGGAATCTGGCCAAAGGGGATCAGTTCGTCGGTCGGATCGAAAAACAGGATTCTGCCAAGTTTGGGATGCTGCATGGTGGCGATCAATGACGGATCAGCAAGACCGTCCGGTATTTTAATGGCGGTAATCACGTGGTTAAATCCATCGTGCGCCGGCATGTCACGCGTTACAGAGCCACGCTGCGCGTTAATCACTACGTGGTAGGATTCCACGCCAATCTCATTCAGCATCGACCGCACCAAGGTTGCCTTGTCCTTGCAGTCTCCGTAGTGGTGCAAGAACACGTCGGGCGCCGAATGCGGCTGAAGGCCCCCGATGCCCAACTCAATCGCCACATAGCGCACGTCATGCTGCACGAATTCGGCGATAGCTTGCATCTTTTGCAAAGGGCTATTTTTGGAGGCGGTCAGTGAAGCCACTTCCTGTTTGATCTCCGCCGATGCATCGACCCGCGCACCCACCAGATTGAAATACCACTTTCCCATTGCTTAACCTGCTGCTGGTGCGGCCGCGCGTGATCGGGAGCAAGAGTCTCGGGTTCCTGGAAACCAAAGACCCGCGCAAATTTCCCATTGAATTGGAAGAGCCCACCCGGTCAGCATTGGCATTCAGGGCTGGAGTTCCGGATGAGAAGAATGAAAGAATCATCTGGCCGGCGACCCCTCGAAACGGGGGCATCAAAGGTTCATGTCTGATCCCGCTTACGTCGTGGAGCGTCCACTGCCATGAGTTGCTGCCAGCCTCGGTTGGCTTAACCTCTGGATGGTTGAGCCAGGAGGCCTTGAACTCCCACCCTTGCGGAAGTTGGAGGGAATAGCGGCTCTCCCGCACCGGGTCTGTTTCCTGAAAACCCCAGACGGCTTGCAAGAAAATAGGTTGGTCCTCGACTTCGTACTCGTAGCCGACAATGTTTCCCGGGTCTGGCGCTGGAATGTGTAGGACTTTGTACTTCACGTCCGAGACGTAATCAGCGCTTCCGGTACCGGCGGACACTTCGATCGCTTCTTTGTCCTTGACTTCGTAGTCTTTGCCTTGCGCCGGAATGCACCATCCGTGCAGGCTCTTGACCTTCGTCAGGAGAGAAGAGGAACGGACACAATGCCGCGATTGCGGGCCTTCGGGTCGCAAAATCTTGTAGGCCTCGCGTTTCTGCCTCCGGATCTTGTCGGCCGAAATAACTGTCACATTGGTTTCGGAATACAACAGGACAGCGTCGGTTTTCTCGTCGTAGGAAGGCAGGGGAGCACTGACCAAAGCATGCATCCACGGCGGCGCGTCCGCACTACTGGCCACCGCTTCCGGCGCGCAGGCCAAGATGCACGCAAGAATCGAACCAACCAGCAACCTTGCTCGCTGCTTAGTTGCTCGCAGTTGCCGCTCCGGGTTGCAGTACGATCTGTTGCTCATCTCCGGACCTCACCAAACCGAAAAAAGTTTCGCAACGTCGGGTAGTCCTTCGAGTCCAATATCAGGAAATCCACTCTAAGCTGACGCGTCAAATGCAAAGTGTCCTTGCCACCTTCAATTTTCAGACTGTAGGCGACCACTCGCACATCCCTGTTCTGTTCGGGCGGAACGCTGCTCACCTGCCAGCCGGTGGGAAGCTCAATGATTACGTCATCCACCTTCTCGTAGGGGTATTCGAAGTAGATCGGGTGGACACGGTTGGCGTGTTCGAAAATGTGTTTTTCCGCACCCGTGAAGATCCCGGCAGGAATCAGCACGCGCTTCCCGGCATTTGAAGCCCAACCTGGAATCTTGACGTCAAACTCCGCCACCAGAGGAGTCTCCGAACCGCTCCAGTCAGGCCGGTTCGTTAACTCTGCTTCAGCTGCAACGGGCACTTGGGTTTTCACGCGGTCTTCCAGAAACTTCTTCCGCGCCACTTCGTCCGCGTGACGGACATCGAGCCGATGGTACATGGCTTCGAGGCCCGTATAGGTAACGGTAACCTTCCCTTCCAGGTCGCCAGTCTCGGAGAGTTTCAGCTTCGCTTTGCGCTCGATACGCGACTCCGAGCTTTCCGGAAGCGTGGTCTCGATCCAGGTTCCACCATCCTTGTCGAGCCGCAAGCCCCGCACTCCCGTTTCAAACCAGGGCAGCAACCCAAACGGTATGAATTCCGCGCCAGGATCGAAGTAACGATCCTTGCCGTTCAGTTTGACGAGCACGACATTGGCATCCAGCTTCCCGCTTTGCATGGTGACCGGAGTAAAGAAATAGTTCCTGCGTTCCGAAACCCAACACCCGTACGCCTCAAACCCCGCCGCCCGGACAAGGGCAAGGTAAAGCCAGGTCAGTTGTAACTGTTGCCGTAACCCCGCTTCCAAACCTCCTCCACGTTTTCAGCGGGCTTTTCCTTTTCGCGCTTAGCTTCCTGCTCGGTTTTCCCCAATTCGTAGGAGGTATTGCGTATCTGCTGCACGCGGTCATAGATTTTTCGCAGCTTCACTTCCGGCGGGTCGCTCGGCGAAACGATCTGCGCTACCGCCTCTTCCATGGCCTTGCGTTTCCCCACAAAGCTTTCCAACTGGCCGTTCCGTTTCTTCCCTACGGCCCGCCAGAAGCTATTCGCATCCTTCTCGGGAGGCTCGTCGCTGTAAATAAAATCCACGCGCGACTTCAGTTCGTTTTCTGGTGGCATGAAATCTTCCGTCTGGAAGGCGGGGATGTTCTCTGCTTCCATGCGGACGATGTGATCGGGCCCTCTTTGGGGAGGGCTCCCGGCGGTAAGTCGTGCCAACTCCAGCGCAGGCTAATCATTGGCCCATATAGGGCTTCAACGAGAATGTGGCTTTCTTAGTGAAGAGTTCCTCGCTGAGAATCCAATCTGAACTGTAGACCTGATGTTCCTTCAGGTCGTAGGTGTAGAAGTACTCAATAATTCCGCCTACCTCGACAGCTGGAAGCGTAAAGGTCTTCGCCAGGTACCGCATACCCCGGCCTTTACCAGGGATTTTTCAAAGATTTTTCCGTCAGAAGCAACGATCGAACCATCGGGCTTGATGGTTCGCGCCCTGACGCTCACAACGTCGGGGCTTTCCTTGAAGAATGGGATCTCCACATCCGCATGCTTTCGCCCCTCTTCGTTGAGGATCTTGATCCGCACATAGTTGTCCTCATGCGACGTCATTCCGTTGTCGTCGCGGTCTACCTGGCGGTAGAGGATGATGGCTGGCGATCCGGGAGCAAGCGGTTCGCTAGTCATCTTCAGTTCTTCGGGAGAAATGGGCTGAAAGCCCTCGCCGGCTAGAACCACAACGGGAAGGTAACTACCAGCGGCCAGGACCAGGGACACTACGCAGGATGCAACGGTGAATACTCGACGAAGGGACATCTTCCAACTCCCCGAGCGAATACGTTCACCAGAACGAGGCCCCCGCACGTTTGGTGAGGGACACAATATAGCTGTATAGCTGTATTGGCATCAGCGTCAATAGCACTTTTGGTAAGGAGGGAACTTTTCCCTGCGCCACCTCAACCACTCCTATTGCTGCTATGCACGGCCCCTTCGCTGGCCGTAAGATAATCGGCCATGCAGCTTTGGTTTGCGCGGGGCAGCGAAGTCAGTATTCGCGAACAACTTGTGACTCAGGTCGTTCTGGGCATTCTTGGTGACGACCTCGCTCCCGGGCAGCGCCTGCCGAGCACGCGGGAGCTGGCGCGGCGTTTTCACCTGCATCCCAACACAATTAGCGCCGGTTACCGGCAACTGGCGCGCGAGCGCTGGGTTGAGAACCGGCGGGGCAGCGGTGTTTTTATCCGGGCCAACAAGCCCGACGTGCCCCTTTCGGCGGCGTTCGCCCTCGACCAGATGATCGCCAGCCTCTTTCGTTCCGCTCGTAAACAAGGCGTCTCTCTGCCCGTTCTGCGCTCGCGTCTGCGCCAGTGGCTGGAATTGCAACCGCCCGACCGTTTTCTGCTGATTGAGCCGGACGAAGAACTGAGACGAATTGTGGCAGCGGAGATGCAGCAGGCAGTGAGTCTGCCGGTCGTGAGCTGCGGATTGGAAGATTGCCGGAGGATGCTCGAAGGCAGCATTCCAGTCGCGCTTCCGAACCGGGTAGCGACTGTACGGCAGGTTCTGCCGGATGGCATTGAATTGCTGACACTGCGTTTTCGCTCCGTACCATCTTCGCTGGGACAATGGCTGCCTGCTCCTTCGGGCGCGCTGGTCGGCATTGCCTCGAAGTGGCCGGAGTTCCTGAAGCTGGCGCGCACCATGCTGAGTGCCGCTGGTTTCCATCCCGATAGCCTGGTGTTGCGGGACGTTGGCAAGCCGAACTGGCAGCGCGGGCTAAAACAGACTTCTGCAGTAGTGTGCGATTCTGTCACGGCAAAAGAGCTGCCTGCGGGTTGCCGCGCGATTCCCTTCTCTCTGGTGGCTGAGTCTTCGATCGACGAATTGCGGCGGTATGCGGAGTTTGTCAGCAGGCCGCTCGAATCGGTGTGACAGTCTCGAAAGTGCCCCAGCCCCCCGTTTGAAACTCAAAACATTCTCTAAGCTGCACTTACCAAATCTTAGGAGGTGCAGCATGAAGAAACTTGTAGCGTTCTGTTTGGTTCTGATTTTTTCTTTGCCCGCAATGGCAGTGGAAGATGGCCAGGCGATGTATCTAGGGGGAACAGCGCAGGGTGTGAATGCCGGGGTTATCGGGCGCTTGGACACCACGGCGGAGACGTCGTTGATCTTCGAGTACTCAGGCAGCAAGCTGGCGATCCCCTACGATGCCATCCAGTCGTTCGAATACTCGAAGGAAGTGACGCGGCATCTGGGCGTGCTGCCGGCGGTTGCCGTCGGGATGTTCATAATGCGTAGGAAGGGACATTTCTTCCGCATCGCGTTTCGCGACTCCAACAATGTGGCGCAGGCCGTTGTTTTCGAGGTGCCGAAACACATGCCGCGCACGTTGCTGGCGGTGCTCGAGACGCGGGCTCCGCAGGCTTGCAAGCCGGTTCTCCGCCGTGCGGGGCGGAGGTGACTGCCATGCAAGAACTTCGACCCAGCTTCGCTGTGACACTTCGGAAACTGTCCCAAGCCTGCCAGCACAGTTATGCCATGAACGCTACTCTGCGCTCATGAAACATACAAAACACATTCCTCTCCTGCTGGCGCTGGTTCTAATGGCGTCGGTCACATTTGCACAAACAACAGATGGGCAAGCCGCCGGCATTACTCCGGCCGAGAACGCAATCTCGGCTGCGCGGAGTCGGTACCTACAGACCGCCGACACCGCGCCCGACGCGGGCAACACAACCCTGGCGCAGCTTCGTCGAGGCGGACCGGCGCGGCCATTTCCGGCCCAGCGAAGGATATCCCCGAGGAACATACCAAACGCCGTGGAGGGATCATGGAAACGCCGGACACATTTTGATCGGGGCTGCGATCGGATTCGGAATTGGGGCGGCCCTCGGCGCGAACCAGAGCGCTCACAACGGAACCCCAGTCGCAGGCGGAGTCATCGTCGGGGGTGGGCTCTTTGGCTTTCTCGGCGGATGCGTCGGCAAGGCTGTCGGCGATTTTCAGGGCCTGCACTATGCGTCTGTATATCGCAGAAGAACCTATCGACCATCCTGGCCTGAAGACCAGCCGGAGGACCGGCCTGAGCACGATGAGCAGGGCGATCTCCGCTCGCATTCCAAGGCCAAGGACCATCACTCAGAAGCATCGGCGAAGCCTGCATCTCCTGGCCAACCCGCCGGTGTTGAAGCGGTGGAACCTTAACCAGGCCGTCCGCATCTCACAATCGAGACGGTGCCGGGCTGGTTACGGGCGGTGACCATACCGGTTCGGGACCGTCTAATGAGGTGGTATACTGCGTATATTCAGTACGGTAGCCGGGGAAGCTCGACAGCCCTCAACCGAAGGAAAATTCAAGATGGCACGTAGTTCTCGCCGCTCACTCTTCCTGGTAGTTTTTTTTCTTCTTGCCTGCGGCTTTCTGGGAATTCTTTTCGCCCAGCGCACGGGACAGCAGTCGTCGCTCAGCGGCGACTCCGACGTCAAAGACAGCCTGAAACAATTCAGCGACGTCTACGCCGTCATCGAGGAGAACTACGCGGAACCCGTTAACCCGGACAAAGCCATCTATAACGGCGCCATCCCGGGCATGCTGCACGCGCTCGATCCGCACTCGAACTTCTTCGATCCCAAGTCTTACGCCCTGATGCGCGAAGACCAGCGCGGCAAATACTACGGCGTGGGCATGACGGTGGGACCGCGCAACAATAAAGTGATTGTGATCTTTCCCTTCACCGGTACGCCCGCGTACAAGGCCGGCATTCATCCCGGCGACGTGATCATTGCCGTCGATGGCAAATCCACGGAGAACATGAGTACGCCCGACGTCGCCGATATGCTGAAGGGGCCAAAAGGGACGACGGTACACATCAGCATCTCGCGCGAAGGCGTCGAGAAGCCGATGGAGTTCACTCTGATTCGCGACGAGATTCCACGTTACAGCGTGGACGTACACTTCCTGATTCGTCCCGGCGTCGGCTACCTGCACGTGACCGGGTTCAACGAGACCACGGAAGAGGAAGTCTCGAAAGCCCTGGATGAGTTCGGCGATCTCAAGGGTCTGATTCTTGACCTGCGAGGAAATCCCGGCGGCCTGCTTAGCGAAGGTGTGGGCGTGGCCGATAAATTCCTGAAGAAAAACCAGCTCATCGTTTCTCACCATGGCCGCGCTTCGGCGGAGAAACGGTACGTCGCGCAGCATGGCAATGGTGGCAAGGATTATCCGCTGGTCGTGCTGGTAAATCGCTTAACCGCGTCGGCGGCGGAAATTGTTTCCGGAGCCATTCAGGATCACGATCGCGGCCTGATCGTAGGTGAAGTCACGTTTGGCAAAGGTCTGGTTCAGACCGTGTATCCTCTGTCGGAAAACACCGGCTTGGCGCTTACCACGGCGCACTACTACACGCCCAGTGGACGGCTGATTCAACGCGACTACAGCAACATCTCGCTTTACGATTATTATTACAACCGCGAGCCCGACACCAGCAATAACGCCAATCGCGAAGTCAAACTTACTGACAGCGGGCGCACGGTTTACGGCGGCGGCGGCATTACGCCCGACGTGAAGATCGATCCGGTCAAGAGCAATCACTTTCAAGACACGCTTTTGCAGCACTATGCGTTTTTCAACTTCGCCAAGCGCTACGTGGTGAATCATCATCCCTCGAAGAGCTTCGAAGTCGACGATGCCATCCTGCAGGATTTCCGCAAGTCGCTCGACGAGGCCAATATTTCCTACACCCAGGCGGATCTCCTGGATAACAACGACTGGATCAAATCCAACATCAAGGCCGAAATCTTTGTCGACGCATTCGGTCAGGATGAAGGCATGAAGGTGCGCGCGGAATCTGATCCGGAAATACTGAAGGGCCTGGATCTTCTCCCGCAAGCCAAAGCTCTGGCCGACAATGCTAAGAAGATCGTCGCGGAACATAACGGCGCGGGAGCGTTCAACCGGTAGGATGGGAATGAGTTCCTGGAGGCCCGGATACGTTCCGGGCCTTTGTTTTTGGCAAGCAACTGGAGCCTTTATGCTCCATGGGAACCGCGTTGACTTCGGCATCTGACTGTGTGAAAATCCGCGGCAGTAGGGGCTTGTAGCCGCGCTTCTGGTGCGCGGGAGTGGCAGATCGGGGACGGTTTGAAGGCGATTGTGCTGGGACTGGCGGTCGCGTTGGCGCTGATCGCCGGATACACGGATTGGCGCAGCCGCCGGATTCCAAATTGGCTTACGGTACCGGGATTCGTGATCGGAGTTTCAGTGAATGTGCTGGCGAATGGATGGCGGCTTGGGTTGAAGGCTTCCCTGCTGGGCGCAGGGCTGGGGCTGCTGGTGCTTTTGCCGTTTGTCTTTCTGCGCAGCCTGGGTGCCGGCGACTGGAAGCTGGCGGGGGCTTTAGGGGCGTTCGTTGGCCCGGGGATCTTGGCAGATTTGCTGATGGGCTCGGTCTTCGTGGCTGGTGTTATGGCTTTGGGGTTGGTGATTTACAAACGGCGATTCAAGCAAACACTGCGCAACATCGGGAGTCTTCTCGCGTCCATGGTGACTTTTCACCGGCCGGGGCCGGAGGTCTCGCTGGATAATCCGCAATCACTAAAGGTCCCATATGGCGTAGCATTGGCCTTAACCACTGTGGTATTCGGCGTGAGCAGGATGTGGGGACGGTGAGAGCCATGAGCATGGGAGAAATGAGAAATTCAGAACCGGCCACCAGGCGCTGTTTAGCGCGCGACACGCGCGGGACTGAAATCGCCGAGATGGCCGTGGTGCTGCCTCTGCTGTTCATGCTCCTGATGGGGATCTTCTGGTTCGGACAGGCGTTCCGCGTTTATGGAACCCTCACCCAGGCGGCTCGCGCGGGAGCGCGCGCCGCGGTCGCCCCGGTTTGCGCCACCTGCGCTGCCGGAACTGGCCCCGGCCAGTACGCGCAAACCGCGGTCCAGAACGCGATGGCAGCCGCAAGTCTAAACACGAATCAGTTGGTTCCAGTCTCCCAGTGGACAATTCCGACACCGGCGCTGTGTCCGTGTGGCAGTTCGGGCCCTGCGTGCGCACCAGTTACTTGCGACGGCACCGTCACCATCCCGATGTGTGTTCAGAAGAACGTTCAGTTGTCCTATCAGGCGCCACCGAATGGGCCGGGGGGCATGGGCACTTGCGGCACGGCGGTAAGTATGCGCTACAAGTATCCCTTCCAGTTCAAGATTCCCGGCACCAGCCTGGATCTCAGTACCATTCAGCTTCCAGGCGAGGCGCAGATGAGGGCGGAGACGCAATGACGAAGGCGCGACCACAATGACAAAGAAAGTTGCCAATCCGCGGCCTCTCTGGTTGCTAGCGTTAAAGCGTGGCTGGAGCGACGAGCGCGCGTCCCAGATCGTGGAGTTCGCTGTTTCGTTGCCTTTACTGATTCTGTTTGTCATCGGAATTTTTGACTTCAGCAATGCGCTTTCGCTCAAGCAAAAGTTAACCAATGCTGCACGGGAGGCCGCCCGCGCGGCCGCGGCAGATTCGGCCAACGACCTCGGCGCCCCTTCCACGGCAGTCCCGGTGTCGGTCGGCGACGCCTTCCAGGTGGTCGACAACTATCTGGTATCCGAGCAGATCAACGACTGCGGCCTGGCGACGGCCAATACAATGACGGCCACCGGCCTCACGTGGACCTACACCGCCACCGGCAATGGCTGTCCAGGAAATGGAATCAAGCTCATTATCAACCGGGGCTGCACCAACCCAATCACCACGAATGCCGGCACCCTCAATTTAATCGGAACTTGCATAACCATCACCTACTCCTACAAGTGGCAGTTCAACAGCGTGGCGAATTCCCTGGGATGGACTGCTTCAGGCCCCGCCACCCTGACTGTATTGGCCGGCGCCTTTAACGAGAACTGAGAATCCCTATGCTCTCGCCACTCATCCGCCGCGCCGGGAAAAACGGAAACAAAGACGCGCGCTCGAACGAGCGGGGTGTCACGATCGCGCTGGTGGCCTTGGCGATGGTCGGCATCATTTCAATGGCGGCGCTCTCCATCGACGTAGGCACCCTTTACCAAGCCAAGGCTGAAGCTCAGCGCGCCGCGGATGCCGGTGCGTTGACTGCAGCCAGGTTAATTTCGATCTCGGGCGTCACGGGAGATCCCGGTAACGCGGCGGGATCGTGGCAACTCGCCTGCGGACCGGCCGGCACCGCCACTATCGCCGCTAAAGCCGTGGCTCAGACTCAATGGAACTTTGTCAGCGGAGTTCTGGCAACAGTAACGGTGGGCTATGGCGCTGGCGGCTCGGCCTCAGACTGCTCCAGCCTGGCAACACCGGGCTCAACCTTCAGTGTTAATCCCACGGTCACGGTTATCGTGCAAAACCCGAAGGTGCCGACCTTCTTCGCCCACATCTTCGGCCTGTTCAACAGCAACTGGAACGCGACCAGCGTGAGCGCAACCGCCACCGCCGAAGTGTACAATCCCTCCGGCTCCGGCTCACTGGCCAATGGCATGGTCCCTGTGCAGCCGCGCTGCGTGAAGCCCTGGATCATCCCCAATCGTGACCCGGGAAATCTAATTGCTCCCAACAACTTCGTTTCCACGGCCGGAGCCATCGCCAACCCGGGCATTAACTCAGTGAATAACGGTGTGGTCGGCGAAAGCTTTCTCATAAATTCCGCCTGCAAGCCGGGGATGCCGAACTGTGCGCCTGGCAACATGTACAACAATCCCCCCGCGTATAACTCTCCGAACTTTCCCCAGCCCAACGTGCTGGAGTATGTCCCGGCATGGGTGCAGAACGCTTCGAGTGCGGTTCCTAACGGCGCGACAGCAGATGACTACCAGGAGGCAATCGCTGGATGTGACCAGACGACTGTCTACGCATGTGGAACTCCCCTCGGTAGCCAAGTTGATCTAACAGAGAACCCCGTGAACCCCGCGGGCACTGGCGGCGATACCCCGACGGGCGTGGCGTACCTGACCAATTCAGCCGCAGGCGCGGATACGCTCGCGCCCGCGACCTATCCGTTTCAAATAACGGCGGGCACCGGAAATCCGCTTTCCGCTCAAGGAGTCACCGGCCTCATTACAACCAGCAATTCGATCGTTACGATACCGATCTACGACAGCACCTCAGGCGCTCAACTGTTGCCCCCGCAGCAGCAGGTCACAATCCTCGGGTTTCTGCAGGTCTTTATCAACTCCGTCGACCCCACAACCGGAAATATGAACGTGACGGTGATGAACGTCTCCGGCTGCAGCAACGCCGCGGCTGCCCAACCCTTGAACGGATCTTCTCCCGTACCGGTGCGGCTGATCACGCCGCCATAATTGGAATCTGCCGCGCAGTGATGCCGGAGTAGATCAGCGAAGTACTCACCTGAAGTGAATCCAAAGCCAGAAAATTAATTAGGAGCGTCGGTATCGCCCGGAATCTTGGTGTCGGGGGCAGACGGCTTGTCGCTCGACGGTGTGGAATTATCGGCTGGCGGCGCTGGCTTGGTTATGGGTGCGGCCCTGTGCTCGTCGGCTTCGGTGTCTTCTTCTTCGACGCGGGGCTGAGCCCTCTGCGATGGTGGCAGCGGCATCGGCCCCTCGGGGCGCGAGCTGAGAATAACGCGGTCCAGACCCCGGGGATCGCTGGACGAACTGATAATCAGGAAATTGAACTTGGAACCGTTCAGCAACCGAGCCAGAACTTCGGGTGCGGGCGCCGGCCCAATGTCTCCCACGACTTGCTCTTGTTCCGCTCCCGCCGGAATGGCGATCTCCGCCCCGGTCTGCTGGTGAATCGCAAAAAGAACTTCCGACAGGTTGGCCTTGTTCGAACTGATGGTCAGCAGACCACGCCGAAAGGAAACCTCAAGCGCCGGCTTCGGTGGCGGCGCAGTCGGCACCGAGAGCTGGCCGGCCGTGGCGGGATAATTCGTATTCACCAGCACCGGTCCCGAGCCAGAACGGACGGCAGTTTGGGCGTCCCCGACCTTCAAAATCAAAGTCCGCCCCGACGGGAAAAGCTGGTAAGTCTGGGGACCGTTCAAATCCAGCACGACGCGCGTGACCGGCGGATTCGACGAAAACAAGCCCACCCGCAGGCTCTTCACTTCTCCGCGGTTTACCGCCAGGCTGCGCAGCTGAGCTCCGGGAAGCGCGTTGACGAAATCGACGACCAGGCGGTCGGGGCCGGTTAACACGTTGATATGCGGGAGGATGCGCTCGCTCGCCTCGATCTCGATCTCGACCTGGCCTCCGCCACGCAGCACTTGCACCCGGCGAATCGACGGCAGGGCTTGGGCCTGGCACGACGAGGGCAAGGGAAAACATACCGCCGTCCATACCAGCAATCCGGCAGCGGCTCTGAGAGAACGCTTCATGAAGCCTTAATGAGGTGTGCAGTCGCCCTAAGCGCGATTCTAGCAGTGTTTTTCAGCCGGATACCTTACGAAGGGATTACAACTTTGGGTCGGGCCCTGCCGGGTCAAAAACAGGAAAACGTGTGGGGACGGCCGCCTCGGCCGTCCGGCGAGCGGAGCGAGCGACCTTCTGCACAAGCAGCCATCCGTCGGCGAAGAGCCCACCCTTAAGAGGCCGCAACCCCAGTGCAGCACCATCCGCGATTGCGATAGGATAATCGCGGAATACAAACGAAGGCGCCGGTGGCTTTGCCTACAGTCGCCATCAGCACAGATTGAAGGAACTCATCCCATGGCACTGCATACCGAAAGCGCCACGTCGCAGTACATGAACTACGCACCGGCGGACCTAAACCCGCAAAAAGATCTCCCCAAAGGATTCTTCGATTTCCTGTTGCCCCTGCACAAACAATTCACCCCCTGGCAACAGAAGCTGGTCGCAAAACGCGCTGACGTCTTGCAGAAGTCGCATCGCGGGCATCCGCCGAACTATCTGCCCGCCTCGGCGGCCAGCACCTCAGACTGGCGTATCGAAGTGCCCGACTGGTGCGCCGATCAGCGCAACCAGATGACCGGCCCTGCCGACGACGCCGAGTTGACCGTAAAACTGCTGAACTCCGGTTCTCCCGCCGTTATGATCGATCTGGAAGACTCCACGGCCAACATCTGGGAGCACATCCTGCTGGCGGTCAAGAACACAATCGCTGCCTACAAGTACGAACTCAGCTACGACGACAAGAAGCGGCAAAAGAAAGTCACAGTGCAGCGCTCGAAAACCGTCACCTGGGTGCGTCCCCGCGGGCTGCACCTCAGCCAGGGCGGCGTGATAAAGAACGACATAAAGAACGAAATCATGTCCGCTTCCCTCTTCGATCTCGCTTTGATCTGGTACCAGATCGATCCGGCATGGTTGCCGCACAACTTCTCGGTCTACATCCCCAAGAGCGAATCGGCCGAGGAAGCCCTGTGGTGGCGCGAACTCTTCCAGGTCTTCGCCAAACAGAAAGGCTTGCCTCCGAACTACATCAAATGCATGGCGCTGGTGGAATCTCATCCGCAGGCCTATCACATGGAGGAATTTCTCTTCAATCTTCGCGACCACTGCCTCGGATTGAACCTCGGCCGCTGGGACTACATGGCATCGCTGATCGATTTCATGATCGAAGATCCAAATTGGATTCTGCCCGATCGCAACACTATCCCGCACGATGTCGCATTCTTCCAGAACTTCCGCACCCTGATGCCGGAAATTTGCCACAAGCACGGCGCTCTGGCGATCGGCGGAATGACCGCGCTTTTTCCCAGCCGCATCGACAAAGAATTGAACGAGCGCGCCATGAAAGTCCTGAAGCAGGACAAGAAGAACGAAGCCGACTGCCTCATGGACGGAGCCTGGACCGGCCATCCCGACCAAAACGAAATCGCAGTCGCCCAGTTTCCCCATCCCAATCAGATTGCGAAGAGGCCCAAACTGCCGAACGCACATCCCGATCTGCGGCCAATCCCGAAGGGCGTCGGCGAAATAACCCTCGCCGGAACCCGCGCCGCCGTGCGCACCGTGATTCGCTACCGCAACGGCGTGCTCAACGGCAAAGGCGCCAGCCTGCTCGATGGCTACATGGAAGACCTGGCCACCGACCGCATCTACCGCCTGATGATCGCCCAGCGCGTGCGGCACAAAGTTAAAGTGTCAAGCGACGCAACCGGCGACCATGGCAAGCCGGTCGAACACAGTTCGGCCTTGATGACGCATTTGTTCGACGAAGAACTGGCCAAGCTTCAACAGAACCCGCCGGCAGAAATCGATCAGAAAGCGGCAACGACACTCCCCGAAGCCCGCCGCGCCGCCGAGCAAATGATCGTACAGGGCCACCACTCGCCAATCTAATGGCGCGGTTTCGCCGCTTTTCCTTCGCCCTGTGTCTTTTCTACCACTTTTCCGGTCCATCCACGAAACCAAACCCTCCCAGCCACTTCCCGCGCACCAACTATAGCTTTAAGGTGGTTTTCCGAGTTTTCCGCGATTTCCACAGTGTTCCGGTAAAAACGCTTATATGTTCCAACTGGAACATTCAACCGGAACATTTTGTACGTACAATGTTCCAGTCGGAACATCAGCCCGTGGCGTCCGTCCGCGGCGTACCGTAATATATCTACCTACTCACTCAAGAGAGACGAGGATTATGAGCGCCATCGAACAGCCCCAGCCCATCGCACTTCAATTCCCTGCCCTCGAGCCACCGCGCCGCTATCTGTTCGGCCCCGGACCGAGCATGGTTCACCCCCGCGTGTACGAAGCGCTCTCGAAGCCGATCGTCGGTCACCTCGATCCCTACTTCATCCAGGTGATGGCAGACGTTCAGCAACTACTCAAGACAGCGTACGGAACCAGCGACGGCGCCACGCTGGTGATCTCCGGCACGGGCTGCGCGGGCATGGAAGCTGCTGTCGCCAACTTCGTAGAGCCCGGATCGAAGCTCGCCGTGTTCGCCAATGGATATTTTTCTGACCGCCTCACCGAGATGGCCAAGCGCAACGGCGCGAACGTCGTACGCTTTGAAAAACTTTGGGGAGAAACTTTCACGGACGATGAGGCCCGAGAGTTCATCGGTCGCGAGAAGCCGAAGGTTGTGGCGTTTGTTCATGCCGAGACATCGACCGGGGCGTTGCAGTCTGGCCGCGCGATCTGCGTCGCCGCGCATGATGCCGGCGCTCTGGTGATCGCGGATTGTGTCACCTCGCTCGGTGGCGTGCCGGTCGAGTTCGACGCGACCGGTATCGACGTCGCCTACAGTTGCACGCAGAAAGGATTGAGCTGTCCGCCCGGCCTGTCTCCGATGGCGATGTCGCCGCGAGCGATGGAATGGCTGCGCGCCCGCACCACCCCGTCGCGCAGTTGGTATCTCGATCTCAAGCTCATTCACGACTACTCCACGGTGTCGCACCGCTATCATCACACCGCGCCGATTTCCATGTTCTACGCCTTGCGCGAGGCGCTTCTGGTCATCGCCGAGGAAGGAATCGAGAACCGCTGGGAGCGGCATCGCCGTTGCCATCAGGCTTTCGTCAAGGGTATCGAAGCCATGGGCCTGCGCATTCACGTTCCCGAAGCGCATCGAATTGCAACACTCAACACAGTGTGCGTGCCCGAAGGCGTGGACGAGGCCAAGGTGCGCAAGCACCTCTTGAATGGACCGGGCATTGAAATCGCCGGCGGATTCGGGCCTCTCGCGGGCAAAGTCTTCCGCATCGGCGTGATGGGCCCCTTGGCCACCGAAGAGAATGTGCAGTTTTTCCTGAAGGAGTTCAAGCAAGCCCTGAGCGCATAGCGACAGGCGAACTACGCCGGCAAGCGCTGTCCGCGCGTCTCGAGTGCAAAAGGAATCAGAAGCAAGCCGAGCGCGAAGGCAATCGAAGTCATCGCGACCGGAGTGCCCAGCGATCCGAAATGGCGCACGCCGCTTCCCACCAGGAAAGTGATGGCTGCACCGCCGAACCGGGCGAATGAGATGGCAAAGGCGAAGGCGCTGGCGCGGCACTCCGTGGGATACTGCTCAGGCAGCCATAAAGTGTAGACGGCAAAGTTGGCGCCGCCCAAGCCCAGAAAAAACAGGCAGACGAAGAACCACGGCAGACCGCTCGCTCCCAGGTAGAAAACCTTGCCGAAGGTGAGCGCGATGAACAGCATCATCAGGGTGAAGAAAAGAGCGAGCGCCCCGCGGCGGCCTAGCCGTTCCGCGAGCGACGGCATCGCCAGGCAGCCAAGGATTGTCGCGAACGAAACCAGCATGGTGCCCCAGGAGGCCAGTTGCGCGGCTTGCGGGCCGACGCGGCCGCCCGCCTCAGCGAGCGCGGTAATCGCGGCGGGAACATAGACGGTCCCCGCCCACAGCCCGCAGATGGAAGCCAGCATCAACAGCGCGTTGATAATGGTGCGGCGGCGCAACGCGGCAGTGAACAGCGTTCCGAAGGGGCGCCAAACGGCCCACGAGCGGACAACGCTCTCTTTTCTTTTCCAGGCGGCGGGCTCGACGACGCCGTGGCGAACCCATGCCAGCAAGAGCGCGGGCAGACCTCCAACAATAAACATCGCACGCCAGCCGTAGTGGCTGCCGATGCCGTAGTTCGCGAGCGCCGCGAGAAAAAACCCGACGTAGTAGCCGGTGTGCATGAAGCCAGCGCCCATGCGGCGGCGATGCTCCGGCCACTCTTCGGCGACGAATGTGCCGCCCATGGCCCATTCTCCGCCGATGCCGATGCCGGCGAGCAGGCGCAGAATCGCAAGCTGCCAGACGGTGGTAACGAAGGCGCTCAGGAACGTGAATATCGAATACCAGACAATGGTAAGCATGAGCGTGCGAACGCGGCCAAACCTGTCGCCGATGGGGCCCCATAAGAAGGCGAGTCCCCAGCCGATCAGAAATAAGGCGAATGACAAGGACCCGTAGTAGCCGACGTTGCCTTTGTTGGCCACGATGCCAGAGTGGGGCAGCAGCTCGCGCAACCCCGGCACGAGCACGAGTGCGTAGACGACTGAGTCCATGCCGTCGAGCGTCCATCCGCCCCACGACGCCCAGAAACCGCGGATCTGATTTCGGGTGAGAGAAGAAGGTGGGACAGAGGCAGGAGGATTCGCTTCGTGCGCGAGGGAGGCCGACATGACAGTGGGGAACTATATCAAAAGCCTATGAGAGTGGGTGAAATATGTTGACGCTCCAGGCGCGAGGGGTTTAGGAGACTATTTGGGCTTTAGCGTCTTGACATACTCATAGCTAAGCTCCAAGTACTTTGTTAGCTCCTTAGTATTCCTCAATAATGCGTCGGGAACGGTGACATAATCTTTCTTGACTACGCCGTAGGACTTGAACAAAGTGGTTTTGTATTTTTTCAGAAACTTCTCTACTTCGTCTTGGGGAAGACGCAAGCCCATTGTGCCAGTCTGATCCAGATAGGTAAACATGTGGCCATTCAGAGAGGTATAAGGGTGGGCGGCGCCTTTGCGTTCGATCTTGGGATGGGTTGCTATTAGCCTGTTGTACAGCTCTAATTTATCGGCGGGGATGTTGCTTTTGGGTGAGGTCATGGACTTTCTTGGTAAAAGTACGCGCTTGCACGGGGCGTAAGGACAGCCAGCGGGCTTTCGCCCGCCTTCGGGCCGGCGGGACGCCAGCGTTACTTGCCGACGCTACGTTCTATTTTGCTGCTTTTAGGCGGTCTTCCAGGGCCTTCACTTCGGCGTTCAAGCCTTCGGGGAGATGGGTGCCGAAGCGGGCGAAGTGCTCTTTGATCGACGGCAACTCCGCTCGCCAGCCCTCGACATCGACGCTTAGCAGTTCGTCCACTTGAGCGCTCTTGATTTCCATTCCCTTGGTATCTAGATCGGCCGCCGCGGGAATTCTTCCGATCGGAGTTTCTTTGGCGTGCACCTTGCCGTCGCAGCGCTCAAAGATCCATTTCAAGACGCGGCTATTTTCGCCGTACCCGGGCCATAGGAATTCGCCATTCTTGTCTTTGTTCTGACGAAACCAGTTGACGTAGAAAATCTTGGGGAGCTTGGCGTTGGAGTGCGCCCCCATCTTGAGCCAGTGGGCAAAGTAGTCGCCCATGTGGTAGCCGCAAAATGGAAGCATGGCCATGGGGTCGCGGCGTAACTGCCCCACTTTTCCGGTGGTCGCGGCGGTGGTCTCGCTGCTTACGGTTGCACCCAGAAAAGTACCGTGCTGCCAATTGAAAGCTTCCGTGACCAGGGGAACAATTCCGGCGCGCCTTCCGCCGAAAAGGATGGCATCGATGGGCACGCCGTTGGGATCTTCCCACTCGGGCGCGATCACGGGGCACTGACTCGCGGCGCAGGTAAAGCGCGCATTCGGGTGCGCCGCCTTGCGACCTGAATCGGGGGTCCACGAGCGGCGCAGCCAGTCGATTAACCGGGAAGGTTTCTGATCGGTCATTCCCTCCCACCACACGTCGCCGTCGAGCGTCATCGCGCAATTGGTGAAGATGGAGTTTCTGGTTATGCTGAGCATGGCGTTGGCGTTCGACTTCATGCTGGTGCCGGGCGCTACGCCGAAGAAGCCGTACTCCGGATTGATGGCGTACAGGCGGCCATCCGCGCCGAATTTCATCCACGCGATGTCGTCGCCGATGGTCTCGACCTTCCAGCCGGGGAGCGTCGGGATCAGCATCGACAAGTTCGTCTTGCCGCAAGCGGAAGGAAAAGCGCCGGTCATATACTTCGCTTGCCCCGACGGGCTGATCAGCTTGAGGATCAGCATGTGCTCGGCCATCCAACCCTCGTCGCGCGCTTGCACTGATGCGATGCGCAGCGCATGACATTTTTTCCCGAGCAAGGCGTTGCCGCCATAACCGGAGCCATACGACCAGATCTCACGCGTCTCGGGAAAATGACAGATGTATTTGTTCTGCGCGTTGCAGGGCCAGGCCGAGTCGGGCTGATTGGGGCCGAGTGGAGCGCCGAGCGAGTGCAGCCCGCGCACAAACTCGCCATCTTCCCCGAGAACGTCGAGCACATGGCTTCCCACGCGCGACATGATGTGCATGCTGACGACGACGTAGGCCGAGTCGGTGATCTCGACCCCGATCTTTGAAATGGGCGAGCCGATCGGACCCATGCTGTAGGGCACAACGTACATGGTGCGTCCGACCATGGAGCCGGCGAACAGTCCTGCCAGCTTCTGCTTCATCTTCGCGGGATCTTCCCAGTTGTTGGTGGGGCCGGCCTCTTCTTTGGTTCGGGAGCAGATGAAAGTTTGATCTTCAACGCGGGCCACATCGGCGGGATCGGAGCGGACCAGGAAGCTGTTCGGGCGCTTTGCCGAATCCAGCGGGATGGCAGTGCCGGTTAGAACGAGCAGCCGCAGCATGGCCTGGTGCTCTTCGGGAGAGCCGTCGCACCAATGAATGCGATCGGGTTTGCACATCTGCGCGGCTTCTTCGACGAAGCGCTTCAGTTTGGCGTGCCCGGGCTTACTTGCGGCTGCGTCAACTTCTATGGTGGTGGTGGCCATGCTGAGTATCTCCAAGTAGAACGCACCGCGGATTGCGTCCGGCAGACGCAACACTTTATTTTCTCGTACTTGCGGACATTATTCCAGCGAATGATCCGACGGTAGTGTCGCCGTCACGCGCCCCTGTGATGCCGGTCACGCGGAAATCGAGGGTGAGAAAGCAAAGTATGAAAGCTTAACCAGCCCTGGTCGAAAACATGGTGGAGCTAGTCGGGCTCGAACCGACGGCCTCGTCGTTGCGAACGACGCGCTCTCCCAACTGAGCTATAGCCCCACGAAGCGGACGAATGATTGGAGTGCCAACTTATTTTACCAGCGTTTCGTTCTTTGGCACCACGCCGACCGCCGCGGTTACCAGAGTGGAAACCGGCTGAACAAAAGAGCCTTGACGAACTCCCCCACTGCGCGTCTAACCTAGTATCAGTGAAGTGGGCCCGTAGTGGGAGTTTAAAGATGTTTACGCAATTGAATCCCGAGACATCGACGCAGCGCAGACTGCTGGCGGGCTCGCTTGCGCTGCATGGCGTGCTGTTCGCGTGGCTGCTGCATACTCCGGAACCTCAATTGTTGATGCCGACTTCGGTTGCGATCGGACATAATGGCAAAGTAATCGCGCATCTTTATTTCCCTACTCAATCTCCCGACGACAGCACTACGAGTTCATCCGACAGTGCAGTCGAGGTGTATCGACACCAGCGGCTGGGACACGAGAAGCTGACTTGGAAACCAACTGCGACCCAGGCCAAGTTGCCCTTGCCTTCGGCCCCGCACATTCCAACCGGGGCTGAGGATGATTCGAAGACTGCAACGCTTTCAAAGCTGGGTCATGGGGCGCCAGCGGGACTTCCTTACGGAAGCGTGCCTGGCGGCCCGGTGTATGGCGATGAGATTCGTCCGGCTCTGCCCATTGCGACTTCCGATCCCGTCGTCTATCCGTGGCAACGGCCGGACTCCGAGGGGAAAGTCGTGATCGAAATCACGATCGACGAACGAGGGGAGATCGTTCGCAAGACGGTGCTGCAGAGCCTTGGTCCCGAGATCGACAACAAGTGCCTCGCAGCGCTGGAGAACTGGCGATTTCAGCCGGCCACTCACAACGGCGCCCCGATTCCTTCCAAGCAAGACGCCATTTTCCCCTTCAAGGCGCGTGGTTCGGCAAACCTGGAATCGTCCACGACCCATCGCACAGCCGCTATGATCGCCGCTATAATCAAGGAGTGACTGCTAACGCCCTCCGGCCCGTGGCATCTGCGGATTTCCCCACCCGCTGGGGCATGTTCCGGATCTACGGCTTTCGCGCGGAATCCGGCTCGGATGGGGACAGTGAGGTTGAGGAAGCGGTCGCGCTGGTGATGGGCGATGTTCTCTCTACCCCTCCGCTGGTGCGGGTTCACTCGCAATGCCTTACGGGCGACGTTTTTCATTCTCTGCGTTGTGACTGCCGGCAACAACTGGAGATGGCGCTCTCCATGATTCGGGACCTGGGCGCTGGGATTTTGATTTATGAGCAGCAGGAAGGCCGCGGCATCGGTCTGATGGCTAAATTGCAGGCTTATGAGTTGCAGGATTCCGGCCTGGACACGGTCGAGGCCAACGAGCGGCTCGGCTTCAAGGCCGACCAGCGCGACTTTGCGCTGCCCGGCCAGATGCTGAAGGCGCTGGGCGTAAGCAAAGTGCGCTTGCTGTCGAATAATCCTGAGAAGGTGGAGGCTCTGACGCGCGCCGGCGTCGAAGTGGTAGAGCGTGTGCCGTGCGAAGTGAAGCCGAGCCCGCACGCCGAAGAGTATCTCAAGACCAAGAAAGAAAAACTCGGCCACCTGTTCACGTCGCGGTAAGGCAATGCTGGTTACGACGCTCGGGCGACAAAGCGCCATCCTGCTGTTGAGTGTTCTCTGCGCCGCAGGCATGGTCTATTACCATCTCGGCCTCTTCGTGCCGAGAGCGATGGAAGTTCGCAGCGCGCAAGGCTTCGGGGGCGGACATTCCTTTGGCGCTGATTTCTATCCCATCTGGTTGACATCGCGCCGGGGCCTGCTTCTTCGCCGGGATCCCTACAGCGCGGAGATGACGAGGCGAATCCAGATTGGACTGTTCGGGCGCACTCTGGATTTCGGCAACGCCGCCGCTGCTGCGCCGGAGGGCTACCGGGCCTTCGCCTATCCGGCTTTCGTTGACTTGCTGTTCTGGCCGCTGGCGCTGCTTCCCTTTTTTGTCGTCCGTATTGCGCTGGCAGTGATTCTGCCTGCGGCGACGGCGCTTAGCATTGTCCTGTGGCTTCGGACATTCCGTCTTAGCATTGGTCTCGCTGCGCTGGGCTCGCTGATCCTTCTTACATTGTCCAGTTATGCCGTGCTCGAAGGTCTGTTCGCTGAACAAGTGGGGCTACTTGTAGGATTTCTTCTCGCCGCTTCGCTTGCCGCGCTCGTCAACGGGAAACTTTTGTTCTCGGGGAGCTTGTTGGCGTTGACTCTTATCAAGCCGCAGATGATGGCATTAATCGTCGCTTATCTTCTGTTGTGGAGTTTCCATCAATGGCGGGAACGCTGGCGATTCGTGGGCGGCTTTCTTTTCGTGACGGCGCTGCTCGGCGTTTCTTCCCTGCTGGTATGGCCGCACTGGATTGGGGACTGGCTGCGCGTAATCTTCGGATACCGGGAATACTCGACACCGCCGCTCGTGTCTAACTTGCTCGGCAATCGGATTGGCTCGCGCCTTGGTCCATTTCTGATTGGCGCACTTGTGTTGACTGCGATGGCTGTTGCCTGGTGCATGCGGCGCGCATCCGCCGCGTCTACGGAGTTCGCGTTGACCATCAGTCTTCTGTTAGCCGTTACCACAATCACTTTGCTACCGGGACACGCCGTTTACGACCACGTTGTGCTGTTACCCGGGGTGATCCTGATCGGCCTTTCATGGCGCGACTTGGCAGCCTCGAGCCGCGTCTTTCGCGTGGTGCTGGGCGCGACTGCGCTCGCTCTGTTCTGGCAGTGGATGCTTGCTCCGGTTGTCATTGCAATCCGGCCGGTTCTCTCTGCTCAATTATTTTCTTCAGTTGTGCTCACGCTCCCCATCCGCACTGCGGCCTCGATTCCTTTCGGCGTGCTGGCCCTGCTTGGTCTGATGATGCGACAAGTAACGCGGAAGGTAGAAACAATTGAATGCCGACCGACGAGAACAGTTAGCGTTTAAGAATCCTCTCCAGAACGGTGCGATTCTTCGCCGGCAGGTCGCGCAGTGCCGCGCGTGCCAGAGCGATGTAAACCTCCCTGGCTGCCGGGACTCCCCGCAACACTCTGAGATGCTTTTCTACCGTGGCCACGTCGCCGCGCGCGATGGGACCGCTGAATGCCGCGGGCGCGCCCAGCCGCGCGTAATGAGCCAAGGTTTGCTTCAGAATCGGCAGCATTCTTTCTCTGGCGGCTTTTCGGCTGATTCCGGCGGCACCGGCAACGCGTTCGCTGGCCGCGAGCAAGGCGGTCAACAGGGGAGACGCGAACATTCCCCAGGCGTGGTATGCCTGTTTCTGTTCTTTGCGGATGGTGAATGGCTGCCCGCGCAAATCCAGAACTATGGAGCGCGCGGCTCGCACCGCTTTCTGATCTCCTTCGAGTGCGAATGGTACTTCCACGAGCGATGGGCGTGAACCGCGCACAAACGTCATGAGCGGATGCACTGATGCAATCGCAGCTCCCCGCCGCTGCAGCACGGCAAGTTCGCCGCTGGCGAGGGCGCCGCTGGAATGCAGCGCGACTTTGCCCATCCAATCGGCAGCTTTCGCCAGGGATTTGGATGCGTTGGAGATGGCTCCATCGGACACGCAAAACCAAACTATTTCGGCTTCAATCTGAGCCTGCGCTGCCGCCACTGCGGACGCCCCAACCTGTTGGGCCAGCCGGCGGGCTCGCCGCATGGACGCTGGCCGTCCCCGCGAAACGATTAGCTCGATCTCGTATTCCGCCCCGTGCAACGACGCGGCCAGCGCATTGGCGAGATGTCCAGCACCGACAATTGCGATGCGCGGCTTGCCCGACAGCTTCGCAGACATGCCCGGCAGGATAGCAGAAATCAGAACGCCGTAAGCTCTTCGCCGAGGATCTTAAGTCTGCGTTCTGACTTCTAACTTCTGACTTCGGCAGTTAATGGAGAAGTATGAAGTCAGAATGCAGAAGTAAGCCTCTGGCCTCGGCGTGTGCTTTATATTGTTGTCATGGCCAAGTCTCCGCGCTCCAAGTCGAAGCCCGTTAAGTCCAGCGCCGGTTCACGCCCCAAGGCCCGGTTGATTTCTTCGCGCACGGTGTATCGCGGGCCGGTTTTCTGGGTGACGACTGACGAGGTGCAGGAGCCCGGAGGCGTCCGCGCTCGTCGCGACATTATTCATCACAGCGGTTCCGTGGTTGTTTTGGCCGTCGATGAATCACGTTCGACGCCGCGCGTCTTGCTGGAGCGCCAGTATCGCCACGCCGCGAACGACTATCTGTGGGAACTCCCTGCCGGGCGCATCGATCCGGGCGAAAAGGCGCTCCACGCGGCGAAACGCGAACTCCTGGAAGAAACGGGATATACCGCCGCGCATTGGCGGCGCATTCTCAACTTTTACGCCAGCCCCGGATTCGTTGCCGAAACCATGTCGGTGTATCTGGCCACGGGCCTTCGCGCCGGCCCGGCGCAGCCCGAGGCCGACGAAGTGATCCACAAGCGCATGGTGCCGCTCCCGGCGGCGATCCGCATGGTGTTGAATGGCACGATTCGCGATGCCAAAACCATCTCGTCAGTGCTATGGCTCGATCACCAGGTCCGGGGAAAGTAGGATTCCCTTGAGGCTAGGTGTAAGGGCGCCTCGCTGGGCTCGGCGGGCAGCCCCTTCGGCGAGCGCTTTTCGCAACCGTTTCGTCTTGACACCCCCATCCTAATCGCTCCAAAATGCATCCTAAGCGGGCACGTCTTGGGCCCCCCGCTGAGACGTGCGGAAAGAGGGGGTTCACGTGGAACGTCTGAAAGGCACAGTAAAGTGGTTCAATAACGCAAAAGGCTACGGGTTCATCGGGCGCGCGGATGGTCCTGACGTTTTTGTACATTACAGCGCGATCACTTCCGAGGGCTACAAGAGCCTGCAGGAAGGCGATACGGTGGAGTTCGAAATCACCGACGGCCAAAAGGGACCACAGGCGGCAAACGTTTCGAAGAGCGCCTGAAGTGGCAGGTCATCCCGGCTCTCCGATGCTGCACGTCCATTGCTGCACGTCCATCCGGAAGACCTCGCGACCGGATGAGCGAGTTTTGTTTCCCGATTAGCGCGTCTTCTCTATTCTGACCACTGGCCCTGCGGCCCAATCTTGTTTAATCTTTATTGCGTGGACAACAAATCCATCGCCAACATTCTTTACGAAACTGCGGACCTGCTCGAGATCGACGCCCAGGATTCTTTCCGCATCCGCTCCTACCGCAACGCCGCCCAGGCCATCGAAAACCTGACCGAGCAGATTAAAGACATCATCGGCGAGCCAAAGAAGGTCCTCGCCATCCCCGGCATCGGCAAGGGAATGCTAGTCAACCTGCAGGAGCTGTTCAAGGACGGCAGCCTCAGCGTGCAAACTGATCTGCTCAGGAAATATCACCCGTCGATGCTGCAGTTGCTGAAGATTCAGGGCCTGGGGCCGAAGACGATTGCCCTGATCTGGAGCGCCTATCAGGTCTCGGACGTCGATGGCGTGGAAAAGCTGGCGCGCGAAGGCAAAATCCGCGAACTGCCGCGCATGGGTGAGAAGCACGAACAGAAACTGCTGAAGGCGATTGAAGACTACCGCCGGATTTCCGGACGGTTTCTTATCGACGCCGCCGAGGCTGAGGCGAACAAGCTCACGGAATATCTGGCGAAATTTCCCGGCATCGACCGCATTACTCCCGCGGGCTCCCTACGCCGCGGCCGCGAGACCGTGGGCGATCTCGACATTCTTGTGACCGGCACCGCCTGCTGCAGCGAAACCGAACGCGCTAACGCGGTGGAATATGTTGCGAAATATCCGCCGTTGATGGATGTGATCGCGCGGGGCGATAACAAGATCAGCTTTCGCCTGCGCAGCGATATGCAGGTGGACGTTCGACTACTGCCTCCGGAGTCGTTCGGCGCGGCTATGCAGTATTTCACGGGATCGAAGGCCCACAACGTTGCCCTGCGCCAGCGTGCTCTGAAAATGGGTTACACGCTCAATGAATACAGCCTGGCCGATCTCAAGACCGAAAAGCCTGTCGCCGGCAAGACCGAAGAGGAAATCTACGCCAGGCTCAAGCTTGATTACATTCCTCCCGAGCTGCGCGAAAATCTGGGTGAGATCGATGCCGCCGAAAAGCACTCGTTGCCCGTTCTAATCACTCTCGACGACCTTCAGGGCGACGTACACATGCACACGGTTGAAACCGACGGCAAGAACACCATCGAAGAGATGACTGAAGCTGTGAAGGCACGCGGCTACAAGTACATGGCCATCACCGACCACTCGAAGAATCTCGCCTTCGCCAACGGCCTCGATGACAAGCGAGCCGTGGCCCACATTCAGCGGATTCGCGACGCAAACGAGAAGATCGACGGCATCACTATTTTCGCTGGAATAGAGGTTGACATCCTGGCCGATGGCGATCTCGATCTTTCCGACGATGTTCTTGCTCAGATGGATCTGGTCATCGCCAGCGTGCATTCCGTTTTCAATCAGGAGCCGGCTAAGATGACTGAGCGCCTGCTTAAAGCGGTCTCAAATCCAAACACTTCCATCATCGGCCATCCCACGGGCCGCCTGCAGTTTCGCCGCGACGCCTACCACTTCGACATGGACGCGGTTCTTACAGCGGCGGCAAAACACAAAGTTGCCATGGAACTAAACTCCTACCCTGATCGCCTTGACCTCAACGACGTGCACCTGCGCCAGGCCAAACAGCGCGGCGTGAAGATCGTGATCAACACGGATTCTCATCACACCTCGCATCTGGACAAAATCCGCTACGGCATTTTGCAGGCGCGTCGGGCCTGGCTGACCAAAGATGACGTCCTGAATACTTTGCCCGTGGAAAGATTTGCCAAGGCGATGAAGCATGGGTGGAATTGAGACCGGGCTTCGGCGTTCGGGCTTCGGGCTTCGGCGATGCGGTAGAATCGACAGTCGGCGAAGAATCCATGACTGATCAGATTCCCAATCCTGTTTCCGTTCCGCCAGCAACTCCGAGTGCGCCTGCAACCACGACGCCCCAGACTTCACAACCCGGGCCTACCATCCACATCGCCGACGAGTTCGGCACCGCCAAACGCAACCTGCCTCCGGTCAAAGTTCTGTTGCTGGCCACGGCCGGGATTCTTATTGTTGTTGGCATCTATTCCTTTACCCAGCGCGCTAAGCCGCAAGGCGCTGGATCACTCGACAACGTTACAGCGGTCGATCTTCCGGGCCAAAACGCCGCTTTGGTCGCGCTCACATTCACGCTGCGCAATTCAGGCAGGAAATCACTGTGGGTTCATGGCATCCAAGGCAAGCTTGTGACATCCGCTGGAGAATACAGCAGCGACGCGGTTTCCGCCGTTGACTTCGATCGCTACTATCAAGCTTTTCCGGCGCTGAAGGGGGATACGCAGCCGGCTCTCGCTCCCGAAGATAAGCTGCAACCCGGGGAAGAAATCAAGCGAACCGTAATCGTAAGCTTCCCTGTGGCTCTGGCTGACTTCAAGGATCGTCGATCCGTAAGCGTGGTTATCCAGCCCTACGACCAGCCTGTACCGATTGTTCTGAGCAAGTGATCGAGTGATGACATCAACTCAGAATCTTCTCAAGCCGCTTGTTCCCCTTCTTGCATTTCTGTTCTCGACCGTCTCCGGTGGAACCGCGGCCCCCGCGGCGCACAACACGTATTTGGTGTACATCGGCACTTACACTGAGGAAGGCAGCACGAGCAAGGGCATCTACGCCTATCGCTTCGACCCAAGCACGGCTGCGATCACATCCCTAGGCTTGGCCGCGCAAACTGTCAATCCATCGTTTCTCGCCGTACATCCCAACCACCGCTTTCTCTACGCGGTCAACGAAGTCAAGGACTACGCAGGCCAAAAGAGCGGAGCCGTCAGCGCCTTCGCTATCAATCGCGCGACCGGCAAACTGACTCTTCTAAATCAAGTGGCATCCAAGGGGGCGGATCCCTGTTACCTTACCGTCGACAAAACAGGAAAGTACGTTCTGGTGGCGACTTACAGCGGCGGCAACGTGGCAGTGTTTCCCGTGCTTGAGGATGGCCGACTGGGTGAGGTTTCGGCCTTCGTGCAGCACTCCGGCCACGGCACGAATCCTAAGCGGCAGGAAGGGCCGCACGCCCACTCCATCGACTTATCGCCCGACAACCGTTTTGCCATCGTGGATGATCTTGGTCTCGATGAAACGCTGGTCTACAAATTTGAGAGCGTCGGGGGCTTGCTTGCTCCCGATCCAACGCTCGCCAAGGCCGCTCCCGGAGCCGGCCCCAGGCACTTCGCGTTTCATCCCAACGGCAAGTTTGCCTATGTGATCAACGAAATGGGATCCACGGTCGCAGTTTTCAGGTACGACGCGATCACCGGGGCTTTGCATCCGCTGCAAACAACCTCAACCCTTCGCGGAACCTTCAGCGGACACAACAGCGCGGCGGAAATCCAGGTACATCCTTCTGGAAGATTTCTCTACGCCTCAAACCGCGGCCACGACAGCATTGCCGTATTCGCCGTCGACGGAAAAAAAGGCACCCTGACCCCCGTCGAGTACGTTTCCACAAAGGGCAAGAGTCCCCGCAATTTCGAGATCGCTCCCGGCGGATCGCTGCTGTTCACCGCCGACGAAAAATCGGACAAACTGGTGATCTTTCGCATCGATCCGCAAACCGGCCGCCTCGCGGCGACGGGTAATGACCTGGCCTTGGCCCAACCCGTCTGTGTGAAATTCGTCCCGATCGAGTGATCGTTCAGTCGAGATGCGCATTACTTCTTCTGGATGAACCTTCGCCGCACAAGGTGAGTATTGGCGTCAGGCTTGATCTCGTCATATTTCAGGCAACTGATCGAGCCATCCACTTCCAGCACCGCCAGAGCTACATCGCTGCACTGCGCAATGCCATGCTCGCGGACCGCGCGCTGCAGTTCGTCCATGCTGACGTGCTCCCGCTCCATGTGCGATTCGATCGGCTTTCCATCGTGAATCAGCAGGCTGGGCTCGCCCTGGACCACACGCCGAAAGCCGCGACTCTTGCCCGAAAGCGTACCCACTATGTAGTTCAACAACAACAGGGTGCTTGCCGCCACCACACCGCCGATCAGTGAAGTGTCGGGCCCGGTCATCGCGTTTTGCACGGAGTTGGAAATCAGCAGCAGCAGCGTGAGGTCGAACGGCGTCATCTGCCCGACTTCGCGCTTGCCGCAGAGCCGCACACCGATCAGCACCACCAGGTAGATCACGCCCGTGCGCAACGCGATCTGCAAAGCGACATGCCAGCCTGCCGGGAAAAGCACACCATTCAATTGGCACTCACCGGAGTGGGCGCGCCCTTGGGCGTGCTCAAATATCCTGTCGCCTTCTTCTTGTCCACGGTCCAGACCACCAGCTCAAACAGCAAGTGATCGCGTCCCGAATAGAATTGAATCGGCTCGGAGACGTTGCGATCCTGCTTCTCGATGGTCCTGTCGTCGGCGGTCACATTCAGCGTGTACTTACCGCGCTTGGGGTCAGTCTTCTTAAGCTGAAGGCTCACCGTCGCGACGGGCTGCGGCTTTGCGCCACGGAGCAGAGTGAATTCGTAATAGTTCCGGTCGCCTTTGTGCTTAAGGACTTCCAGATCACCGCGCGTATTGGCGATCAAGCCGCTCTGCTTGCCGAGATCTCCGATTGCGGTCTGCAGATTCGCCTTGGTGGCTTCAAGGTCCGCCTTGGTCGAAGCTACGTCGGTCTTGACGCCACCTACGTCGCTTTTGACCCCCGCGACTTCGCCGCTCACCTGGCCAATCTGGGCTTTTTCCTGATTCGCTTCCGCCTGCAGGCGGGATTCGGCGGCCTTCTGCTGCGCCTGCAGTTCGGCGGCGCGCTGCGCCAGTTCTTTCTTGGTCATGCCCAGCTTTTGACCCAATGTCTCTTCCTGAGCTTCTGCGGATCGCATGCGCTTTTGCAGCTCTCCGACCTGCGCCTGACTCTCGCCTAAATCCTTGGTTAGTTTGTCGACGTGCTGCTGTGTAGTCACGTACCCATAGACCGCTGCCGCGACAAAAACGATCGCGAGAACAATCAGAATCCACCTTCCCGCAGTCGACTGCTGTTCAACATGTGTCTGTTCGCCTTCTTCCGGCATTGGTTCCTCCCCAGAATTAAACACCTTTGGCTGTGCGCTCTCTTTAATTGTTCAGCATAACTCCAGTAGTGTCAATTAGCTCTGTAGCTGCCTGGTTCTTCTACAATGTGGCGATGAAGAATTGGGACGTGATCGTCATCGGCGGCGGCATCATCGGACTCTCGCTCTCGATCGAACTGCGCAAGACGGGCGCACAAGTTCTGGTGGTCGAGCGCGGAGAACCGGGGCGCGAAGCTTCGTATGCCGCCGGCGGCATGCTGGTGGACTGCCTGTTTGAAACGTCCGCCGCTCTGCAGCCCCTGGCGACGGCCAGTGCCCACATGTATCCGGAGTTCGTGCATGAGTTGCAGGTCGAGTCGGGGATGAACGTCGACCTACGCGACCAGGGGACGATTTTATTTTCCTCTATCGCACACGCTTCCGATCCGGCGTTGCAATCCGCCCAGCTTCCCGCGCCTTTGGCCGAACTCGAACCAGCGCTTGCTGATCTGAATCGACCCGCTTTTTATTTGAAAGAACGCAGCGTCGACCCGCGTCTCCTCACCGCTGCCGCGCTGCATGCGGCGAAGCGCCGCGGCGTGGATATCTCTTCGGGCGATGAGGTCGCAGCACTGAATCTTTCCGATGGCCGAGCCAGCGGAGTTGCTACCAAGAAAACATCATTCCACGCGCCGAAGGTCGTCAACTGCGCGGGCGCGTGGTCGGGCAAGATCCCGCCGCATGCCTTTCCAACCCGCCCGGTCAAAGGACAAATGCTGTGCCTGGCTTCGCCCTCGCGCAGTCTCTTAAAGCATGTGATCCGCTCGCCCGAGGCTTATCTGATTCCGCGCAGCGATGGACGAATCATCGTCGGCACTACAGTAGAAGAAGCCGGATTCGACAAACGCACCGACGTTCCCACGATTCAGCGGCTGCACCGGTCGGCCGTCGCATTGGTTCCAGAACTGCGCAACGCGAAGATTCTCGAAGACTGGGCCGGGCTGCGCCCCGGGACTCCCGACGCATTGCCGATTCTTGGCCCGACCGCCACGCCCGGCTGTTACGTGGCCACCGGCCATTTTCGCGATGGCATTCTCCTCGCCCCGATCACCTCGCTGGTCATGGCAAACATCATCGAAGGAAGGACTCCCGACTACGATCTCGCCCCGTTTTCACCGGCAAGGTTTTCAAGCTAGCAGCCTGCCGGGTGGTCCTCACGCAGACAGAACATTCCTTCGGGTATACTTGAGCGTTTCCGCACCAGAAAGGATCAACGCATGGCGTCTCCCGCAGTCGATTTTGCCCGCAATAATCAGCAGCGTTTTGTCGATGAACTCAAGGATCTTCTTCGCATTCCCAGCGTCAGCACTCTCGACGAGCACAAGGCCGACGTACAGAAAGCTGCGCGCTTCGTAGCCGACGAATTGCGCCGCATCGGCATGGAAAACGTCGAAGTTATTCCCACCAAGGGCCACCCTCTCATCTACGCAGACTGGCTGCACGCGCAGGGCAAGCCTACCGTGCTCTGCTATGCGCATTACGACGTGCAACCGCCCGACCCGCTCGATGAATGGACGACGCCTCCTTTCGAGCCCACGGAACGCAACAACAACATCTATGCCCGTGGCGCAGTCGACGACAAAGGCCAGCTCTGGATGGAGGTCAAGGCCCTGGAATCGCTGATGAAGTCCGGCAACGGCAAGCTGCCCATCAATGTCAAAGTCATTTTTGAGGGCGAAGAGGAAGTTGGAGGCGAATCCATCGCCGAGTATGTCCGCAAGCAGAAAGGCAAGCTGAAGGCCGATTTCGCCCTGGTCTGCGACACGGAACTTTTCGCTCCCAACCTTCCGACGCTATGCGTAGGGCTGCGCGGCCTGGTCTATACCGAGATCGAAGCCCGCGGCGCCAAGATCGATCTGCACTCCGGCGTCTACGGCGGTGCGGCGCCGAATCCCTTCTTCGCGCTCATCGAGATCATCAGCAAACTAAAAGATGCAAAAGGTCACGTGTTGATCCCCGGCTTTTACAAGAACGTGAAAGCTCCCAGCAAAGACGAACTCAAAGCCTGGAAGCGCCTGCCATTCAGCGAGGAGCATTATCGCAAGACCGAAGTCGGCTCGAAAGCTCTCACCGGTGAGCCCGGCTACTCGGTTCTCTATCGCACATGGGCGCGGCCCACGCTCGAAGTCCACGGAATGCCCGGCGGTTTCATCGCCGCCGGCGCCAAGACCGTAATACCAGCCAAAGCCGCGGCCAAAGTCTCCATGCGGCTGGTGCCCAACCAGGATCCCGAAGACATCGCGAAGCGCTATACGAACTTCGTCAAGAAGCTAACGCCTAAGGGCATCGAAACCACGATCAAAGTGCTGCAGCAAAGGTCCGGCATGCGTAGTTGGCACCGACAATCCCTATATCAAGGCGGCGACGGAAGCGCTGCACGACACGTTCAAGAAGGAAACCGTCTTCATTCGCAGCGGCGGATCGATCCCCATCGTCAACGATATCTACGAGGCTTTGAAAATTCCCAGCGTCATGATGGGATTCGGCCTTCCTGATGACAACCTCCACGCGCCTAACGAGAAGTTCCACATCCCCAACTTCCACCACGGCATCGAAACCATCTGCCTGTTCTTCGAGAAGCTGGGCGGAAAATAAATCTGGATCTTGTTTTCCTGGTCGTGATTTTCCTGGTGTGAACAGTCCAGTGGACTCCACCTTACATGAACATACTCGATCTCGTTGTCGGCAAGCCCATCAAGACCAGCGACGAACGCGCCGAGCAGATCGGCCCCGCGCAGGGCATCCCGATCTTTGGTCTCGATGGCCTTAGCTCGGCTGCTTACGGCCCGGAAGCGGCCCTCAGCCTTCTGATCCCGCTTGGCCTTCTCGGCGTTCGCTATATCGTTCCCATCAGCGCCGCCATCATCACGCTGCTGGTGATCGTGTACTTTTCCTATCGCCAGACCATCGCCGCCTATCCCTCCGGCGGCGGCTCCTATACCGTGGCGCGCTTCAATCTTGGCGCACCTGCCAGCTTGCTCGCCGCGGCCGCGCTCCTCGCCGACTACATTCTCACCGCCGCGGTGGGCATTTCCGCGGGAGTCGGCGCGCTTGGTCTCGGCCGTTCCATCCTTGCTGCCGCACACGGTTTCTCTCTGCGTGGGCATTCTGATCGTCATCACCATCCTCAATCTTCGCGGCGTGCGCGAAGCCGGCACTGCTTTCGCCGTTCCTACCTATCTCTTTGTCGGCACGCTTCTCATCACCATCGTCGCGGGCATTCTCCGCGTTCTCCTCAGCGGAGGCCATCCCACGCCGGCCGTTCCGCTTCCGCCTCCGCCGCCCATGACGCAGGCCGTCAGCTACTGGCTGCTGCTGAAGGTTTTCGCCAGCGGTTGCACGGCCTTGACCGGCGTGGAAGCGGTCAGCAACGGCGTGAAGGCTTTCCGCGAGCCCACCGTCAAGAACGCCCAGCGCACTCTCACCGTGATTATTTTTCTGCTGGCGGTGATGCTGGCGGGAATTTCTTATCTCGTAAAGATCTACGGAATCGCCGCCACCGATCCCGGCCAGCCCGGCTACCAGAGCGTTCTCTCCATGCTCACCGCCGCGGTTTTCGGCAAAGGCTTTTTCTACTACCTGACCATCGGCTCCATCCTTGTCGTTCTCTCTCTCTCCGCCAATACTGCCTTCGCCGATTTTCCGCGCCTCTGCCGCGCCATCGCGCAAAACAACTACCTCCCGCACGTCTTCGGCTATCGCGGCCGGCGGCTCGTCTACACCTACGGCATCGTCGTGCTGGCGGTGCTCTGTGGCGGCGTTCTCATTCTTTTCGGCGGCGTCACCGACCGGCTGATCCCGCTCTATGCCGTCGGCGCGTTTCTGGCCTTCACGCTTTCGCAAGCCGGCATGGTCATGCACTGGCGGAAGAATCGCGGCCCGCATTGGCTGAAGAGCGCATTCGTCAACGGGCTCGGCGCCTTCGTCACCGGCATCACCACCGTGGTCGTGCTGGTCGCGAAATTCGTGGAAGGCGCCTGGATCACGCTGCTCTTCATTCCCTTGACGATTGTTTTCTTCGCCATGGTCCGCCGCCACTACCACTCCGTGAAAGTGCTCACCAGCTGCAAGGTTCCCGTCGACGCGGCAGGTCTCAGCCAGCATCCCATTGCGGTCATTGCCATCGACCGCTGGAGCAACATCACCCGCCAGGGAATTGAATTTGCCGCCCGGCTTTCCCCGGAAGTGATCGCCCTTGCACGTCGAACCCAACGAGCATTCCGAATTGCTTCAAGACGACTGGGAACAATACGTCGAGCGACCCTTCCGCGCGGCAGGCAAGGAGCCGCCGCAGCTCCACGTCCTGCCTTCGCCCTACCGCTTTGTCATCATTCCCGTCGTTCAGTTCGTTCTCGATCTTTCGAAAAAACATCCCGATCGCAGCATCGTCGTGGTCATCCCCGAGCTGGTGGAGGACAAATGGTACGAATACTTCCTCCACAATCAGCGCGGCCGGCTTCTGGAATGGGTGCTGCTCGCCCGCGGCAATGAACGCATCTTTACGGTGAGTGCGCCCTGGTACGTCGGGGAGCGAACCTGACTCCAGGCATTGCCTCACAACTCGGACTTGCGCTACGATAATCCTGCTCTCGCGGTTCTCCCACCTCGTCCTTCCCTCACTCAAAAACCAGGGATCTGCTGCAATGCATGTGCAACCCAACGCGCTCGGCCGGAAGGCCATACAATATATAGTGTTATATTGCTTGACCCCGCCCCGATTTCACCGTTACAGTAGCTCTAAATTGTGCTCGGCCCATCCGGCTGGGGACAGAATTGGTCTGAGCAAGCACCCTTTCGGCGCTGGGGGTATCGGTTTAGTAAATAGGCCGGCAGGCAGCACAACGAACAACCGGCCACTGACAACTGGCCACTGGCCACGGCTTTTCCAAGGAGTTCACGTTGCTTAAACTGAAGCGGCTTCAGATTCTCGGCTTCAAATCCTTTTGCGACCGCACTGACCTCAAGTTCCACGGGGACGGGATCGCGGCCATCATCGGCCCCAACGGATGCGGCAAGTCGAATATTGCGGACGCAATCTCCTGGGTTCTCGGCGAGCAGTCGGCCAAGACCCTCCGCGGATCGCGCATGGAAGATGTGATCTTCGCCGGCACACGTGACCGCAAGCCGACCGGCATGGCCGAGGTTTCGCTCACGTTAATTGATCCCGAGGAGTATCCCGGCGCCGACGCCGACGCGCCCACCGAGATCGACATCCAGGACGAACTTCCCATCAGCGCTGAAGCCTTGCGGCGCCCAGCCGACGACTGGGACGAAGCCGCCATCCGCGCCCGCGCCGCCGAAGAGACGGAGCACGCTGTGGAAGACGCTCAGCCGGGCAGAACCGAAGAAGTAGAAATGACGCGCTCGAAAGTAGATACGCTGGCGCTCGCTTTCCCTGACGATGAACCGGTATTCGCCCTGGCGATCAACGCGGTTATGCCCATTGCGAGTTCAGCCGCCGTCAGCGGTGTGCCGCAAGTTGTGCTGAAGATCCGCCGCAGAAAATTCAACCAGCAGCAAGTCCGCGCCGGTGAGATTGTAGTTACGCGCCGGCTGTTCCGCTCGGGCGACAGCGAATACCTGCTCAATGGAAAACTCTGCCGCCTGCGCGACATTCAGGAACTCTTCATGGGCACCGGCCTTGGACCGGAGACCTACGCCCTCATTGAGCAGGGGCGCATCGGCCAGATTCTCAGCAGCCGTCCCACCGACCGCCGGGCCATTCTTGAGGAAGCGGCCGGAATCACGAAATTCAAAACCAAGAAGCGCCTCGCCGAAGCTCGCCTCGAAGATGCCAAGCTGAATCTCGTCCGCATCAACGACATTTTTGACGAAGTCACGCGCCAGATGAATTCGCTGAAGCGCCAGGCTTCCAAGGCTGAGCGCTACGCCAAGTTGCGCGAGGAGATGAGAGCCCAGCTGCGCGTGGTCCTGGCCAGCAAGTTTGCCGCGATCGAGCACGAAAGCACCGAACTCGACACCCAACTCAACGCGCTCGCCGAAGACATGCAGCACCGGACGGAAGCCCTCCAGCAACTGGAAACGGAGCACGGGCAAGGCACCGAACGCGGCTATGCCATCGAGACTGAGTTGCGCGAAAATCGCGATCGCATCAGCCAGATTGATCTCGAAATCGATCGTGCTCGCGCCCGCCGGCGCCACAATGACGAACGGTGTGCAGAGTTGGTGATTCGCTCCGCTTCGGCCGAAGCTGAGTTGGCCCAGGCTCGTCACCGCCTTGCTTCGCTTGAGGCCGAGCGCGACTCCAACCGGCAAGTGCTGGAATCCGCAGCCGCCGATCTGGCTACAGCCCAGCACGAACTCGCCTCGTCGCACCGGGAAGCGGCGGCGGCGGCGGAAGCGCTAGCGGGTCTCGAACATCAGCAGGAAGAGTCTCGCGTCGCCATCTTTGACTCAGTGTCGTCGGCCTCGCGGCTCCGCAATCAATTGACTCAGGCCGAAGAACGCCTTGCGGGCGCGGATCGCGAATCCCGCCGTCTGCAGACTGAACTTACCGACGCAAAGCTCCAGGTGGAAGCCTTTGGCGGCCAGCGCGGTCAACTGGCACTCGAGTTCGAAACCGTGACGCAGCGCGTCGCTGGAATCACGGAAGAGATCGGCCAGCTTCGCCCCCTGATCGAGGCTAAGCGCCTCGAAGAGACGAACGCCAAGGCTCACCTCGACCTGCTCCGCGCCGAGTTCGCCACGGCCCTGGGAAAAAGAGGATCTCTCGAAGCCGTCATTGCTGAACATGGCTATTCCACGGAGTCCGTTCGACGCCTGTTCCAGTCGGGAGTAATGCAGAGCGGTCTTGCGCCGGTCGGCGTACTCGCGGATTTTCTTGAAGTCGAGCCGCGCTTCGAGCGCGTGGTCGAAGACTTCCTGCGCGACGAATTGAACTACATCGTGGTCAAGTCCTGGGACGCGGCTGACGAAGGTCTCCGCCTGCTGCGTACCGACGTCGATGGACGCGCCACTTTTCTGGTTCATCCCGAGGATTCGCAGGCCAAGTTCTCCTTCATCCTGGACGAAGCTGCGCACTGCGCTCCGCCGACGGCGTCGATCGTTCCGTTGAAGAACACCATTCGCGTTCTCGATGGGTTCGGAAAGTCGCTGGAAGTTATCTTGCCGAAGCTTCGCGACGGCTACATTGTCCCTGGCTCCGATGTCGCGCGCGGGCTCGCTCTCGAGAATCCCGACGCATTTTTCCTTTCGCAATCCGGAGAATGCTTCCACAACGTTACCGTCACCGGCGGTAAGCAGCGCGCCGAAGGCCCGCTTTCGATGAAGCGCGAACTGCGTGAGGTTTTGCGCCAGCTCGAGGATCTGGAACGCGCTCTCCGCCAAGAAGAGATACGAGTGCTCACGCTCGGCAGGGAAATCAAAGACTTCAGTTCCCTGCTGGAACGTTTGGACGCCGAAAAACGAGAGGCCGAGCACCAGTCGATGACGTCAGGCCACATGCTGCAGCAACTCGATTCCGAGCTGGCCCGCGTCAACGAGCGCGTGGGCATTTCGCGCGGCGAGTTGCAACGCCTGGCATCCGAGCAAGCCGAACAGGAATCGACCATCGCAGCGCGACGGGCTGAGATCGCCGTGCTGGAAGAAACTCGCGCCCAACTCGAGCAGCAAATCGCGGCCGCTCAAGAATCTCTGGGTGTCCTGCGCCAGCGCCGCGAAGACGCCGCCCAGACCAGTTCGCAGCGCGTTGCCCGCGTCGCGGCATTGGAAGAGCGTCATCGCTCTGCGACCGCTGTGCTCGGACGCATCGAATCCCTGTTCACCGAAATGAACGAGCGTCTTCAAGCTCTTGCCTCGCAGATCGAAGCGGCCGCCGCCGAGAAACTGCAACGCGAAGCCGAAAACCTGCAACTCGAGCAGCAAGCCATGGACTTCGCGGCCGAGCGAAACGCGGGTCAAGCTCGCGAGGGTTTGCTTCAATTCGAAAAGGACCAACTGCGCGCGCGGCTGGCTGAAATCGATGAGCTTCTCCGCCACGCTCGCCAACTTCTCGACCAGGCCCGCGATCGCCGGGGTGAACTGCAGGCAGTCGCCGCAAAGTTGCAGGCCGATGCGATGTACATGGCGGATACTTGCCTGAACGAACTCGGAATCGAGCGTCCAGCTTTGCTGGCCGACACCACGCTCGTTCTCGTAACCGGCGAGGAACTCGCGGCCTGCGATCAGTCTTATCGCGGGATGCGCGCCAGACTTGAAGCCATGGGACCAGTAAACATGATGGCACTCGAAGAGTACCGCGAGACCGCCGAGCGCCACACGTTCCTCGATGGGCAACGCAAAGACCTTATCTCCTCGATCGAGAACACGACCGCAACCATCCGGGAAATTGACGAAGTCTCGCGTCAGAAGTTCGAGGAAGCCTTCACCAGGATCAATGAGAACTTCGGAGAGACCTTCAAGAAACTCTTCGGCGGCGGCCACGCTTTCATGAAGCTAACCGACGAGGAAAATTCCGCCGAGAGCGGCATCGATGTAGTCGCGTCGCCGCCGGGCAAGCGCCTGCAGAGCGTCCTGCTGCTCTCGGGAGGCGAGAAAGCGCTCACTGCGCTCGCCCTGCTGGTTGGCATCTTTCAGTACACACCCAGCCCGTTCTGCATTCTTGACGAAGTGGACGCGCCACTGGACGAGGCCAACATCGGCCGCTTCACCGAGCTAGTGAAAGAGATGAGTATCAAGACGCAGTTCGTGCTCATCACGCACAGCAAGAAGACGATGAGCATCGCGCCCGTGCTGTATGGCGTGACCATGCAGGAACCCGGGGTGTCAAAGCTGGTCTCGGTACGCTTTGGAGCGGCCTAGGAGTTTGGCGGGCGGGTTCAGTGTGAATCAAACCTTAGTTCGACTACTCCGTGGGTCTGCTCAGGAGCCGGCTCGTATCTCCATCCGCGCACTGCCTCGACCGCAGCCTGGGTGAGCACGGGGTTCCCACCCATCACTTCGGTGGACTTTACCCTGCCATCGGGCGCAATCACGACGATCAACTTAACGACCCCACGGAGTTTCAGCTTCCGGGCTAAGTCGGGGTAGACCGGCGCCACCCTGGTCACCACCTTGCGCTCAACTTCTGGCTCGCCTTGCTGGGACCACGAGAATGGACCAGAAAGCACGATAGATGCCGTCGCAAGAACCAGTAGGGAAAGCGAAAACCTGCGCCGCATAGGAAACCCTTCGGAAAGCTCGAGCTTAGCCGGAAACGCGACACTCGGGATGTAACCAAGGTAATGAAGCCCGGTTCAGATGTGCCGGATTCGCGACCGCCAAGATATCCACTCTCATCCTCAGCTTTTCCACAACTGCCAGACGGCGATTCCCGAGTTCGTCTTCGCGTTTACGATCGTCCGCCAGCCAACGTTTCCTTAATGAACGGGATACGGGCTTCTTTATCTGGTCGTAATTTCTGCCGTTGACAAAAATTTCTGAGAGTCTAAAATACGCCTCGCTCCTTACCTGTAAAATTTAAACATGACTCCTAAAATTCTTGAACCCGTCGTCCTGCAAACTGACTTCCCCGATCTCCAACTTCGCGCCAGCGGAAAAGTGCGCGACGTTTATCAGTTGGATGATGAGCGCCTGCTGTTTGTAGCTACCGACCGCATTTCCGCTTTCGACTACGTGCTCGCCACTGGTATTCCTCACAAAGGTCGCGTGCTGACCCAGATTTCGCTGTTCTGGTTCGACTTCCTATCTGACATCGTGCCCAACCACGTCGTTACCGCGAACGTGGATCGCTATCCGCAAGCTCTGCAGAAGTATGGCGACCAATTGCGCGGCCGGTCGATGATCGTACAACGTGCCGAGATGTTCCCTGTCGAGTGCGTGGTGCGCGGTTACATTTCAGGGTCGGCGTGGAAGGAATATCAGGCTACCGGCAAAGTCTGTGGCATCGCCCTGCCTCAGGGATTGCTTGAATCCGAGGCCTTCCCGGAGCCTATCTTCACCCCGGCCACCAAGGCGGTGAGCGGCCATGATGAAAACATTTCGTTTGCGAGGATGTGCGAGATACTAGGCACAGCGACCTCCAGCCACCTGCGCGAAATCACCCTGCGGATATACAAAAAGGCCGCCGCTTACGCCCGCCAGCGCGGTATCATCGTCGCCGACACAAAGTTTGAGTTTGGACTCACGCCCAAGGGAATCACGCTGGCGGATGAAGTGCTCACGCCGGATTCCTCCCGCTTCTGGCCCGCCGACAAGTACGCGCCGGGACGAGGGCAGGAATCTTTCGACAAGCAATACGTTCGCGATTACCTGGAAGAAATTCGCTGGAACAAGCAGCCACCCGCGCCCGCTCTGCCTGCCGAGGTAGCTAATCGGACCAGCGAAAAGTATCTCGACGCTTATTTCCAGATCACGGGGCACAAACTGGATGTGTGAGCGCCGTTTTTCGGCGGAGCGGCCCGCGTTAAGCCGTTGCGAAGAAGTGCTCGCAAGAACGCGGGCGGGAGAGTAGCATGACCGCGGCGGATTGGTTGATTGTCGTGGTTGTGCTGTTGAACGTGGTTTCGGCCGCCGTTCAGGGCTTCTTCGCTGAAGTTCTGAGCATGGCTGGCCTGGTAATTGGTTACATCGTCGCCGCCTGGCAATATCAACGGCTGGCGGAGTGGTTGATGTCGTTCTTGAAGAACGAGTGGTTGGCCGATATTTTCGGCTTCCTCATCATTTTTTTTGCGATTTTGATCCTGTTCAGCATCGCCGCCAGGATCGCTCGCAAGTTGATGAAGGCAGTCGGATTGAGCGGGTTTGACCGTTTTCTGGGCGCTTTGTTGGGCGTGCTGAAGGGCGGCTTAGTGGTGGCCGTGGTCCTGATGGGAATGACCGCGTTCACCCCTACCTCAAAGATGCTGGAGAATTCGCAACTGGCGCCCTATTTCCTGGTGGTGGGAAGGGCCGCGATTTGGGTGGCGCCGTCGGCGTTGCGGGCGCGATTCTATGAGGGACTAGACTTCCTGCATCGGGCCCCGAAAGAATTGAATGGCACTCCCGCCTCCAAGTCGAAATGAAATGTTGTGCCGGCAGGGCAGTTTAAACAATGACATTAAACGAAAAGAGAGAGACCTAACGTGAAAGATCAACTGGAAGCACTCATCCTGCAGATGTACAAAAGCAACATTCTCTATTCGGAGGGCGTGCGCGAATTCAAGAAGCGCTTTATCCTGACCGTTCTCCAGGAGAATAAAGGCAACCAGTGCCGCGCTGCCCGCGAGTTGGGAATGCATCGCAATACGCTCAGCCGGACCATCGACGAACTTAAGATTGACGTGCGCCAGCTTCGGGATGGGGCGAAACGCCCGCCCCGCAGCGCGCGGCCCGTATCGCTCGAAAAGAAAGTGGTGCGCTAGCCGCGGGCTCGCCTGGCTGCAATCGTATTCCCTACAAGAAAAGGCAGCCCAGCGAGGGCTGCCTTTGTTTGAATCCCATCCGAACTATTGAGCAGCTGGTTTGTGGTGAACCGGAGCCTTGGGGGCAGGCTTCGGCGTCGGCAGCTTTCCCTTTTCCATGACCATCATGAATGGGTTCGGCGTATAGGAGGCGGGCTCCCCCTGGAAGTCTAGAGTGGCGCCTTCCTTGGGAATGAGCTTCAGAGGAATTGGAGCTTCGAAGGTAAGCGTGATGTCGGCCTTCTTGGCGTCGATGTCGTCCAGGCTTCCCGCGACGTCGATCTCGGTTGCTGTCGCCTTGATCACCGTACCCTGCAGCTGTACCGCCTTGCCTTTGATGGCGTTCCACACCAGATCCTGGTCAGCCTGGGAGCCGTTCGAAAGGATGAATTCCCATTGGCCAAAGTCCATCTTGGCGGGATCGGTTGCGGTCGCCATGTTGTGAGCCTGTTCGGCTGGAGTGGGAGCGGGCTTGATGGTGAAACCCGGCGGCGGCAGCGGAGCGGTCGCAGTTTGAGCCAGCAAATCAGTCCATCCATCGTCTCCACCGTGATAGCGCATGTACTTATTCCGGCCGAACTTCTTCACCTGCTCTTTCGCTGTTGGGTCGGTGACCAGGTTGGCGGCGCGGGCGATAAAGAAGAGCCCGTTCACTTCGTCCGGGGGGGCGGATGGCGGCAACGAAGCGACCGCAAGAGGATAGATATTCTCAACGTTATTCGGATCAGCTTCCACTGCGGCTCTCAGGTGCTTCTGGGCTGAGGCGTAATCTTTCAGCTGGAGGGCGGCAAAACCGGCGATGCTTTCCAGGATTGCATCGAACTGGGACCTTTGCTTGGCAAAATCAGCGTCCGAGACCCCGTCGGGCTTGGTCCATTTCGGCAGCACTTCTAATCCGTGCTCGGCGTGCGTCTTGGCGTCGGCCCAGTTCTGCGAAGCGCGTTCACTGAAGGCCAGGACTACGAGCGCCTTCACGTTATCGGGGTTCACGCCTAGCACGCGCTTAGCCGCGTCCATCACCTTAGGATTGCCCGTCTGCTGATACAACGCCATCAGGATGTCGAGCGCCTGGGGCTTCATGATGCTGTTTGGATATTGCGTCAGAAACGCTTCCAGGCCGCTGATCTCCGCCGCGGCGTCCTTCCCCTGGGTTGCGCCAACGTAAGCGTTGTACTCGGCAGGGTCCTTGATAACCGGGCCTTGCGCGGGTGACGCGGACGGTTGCGGACTTGCTGCTTGTCCCTGTGGTGGCTGCGCCGCGTCCTTTGCCGCTGCGAGTACCGCAACTCCAAGCACAACCGTGACCAGAATCTTTTTCATCAGCATAGCTCCTTGGATCGTCGGGAATTTACAATTCTACGAAATTCGTATTCCTGGTTTCTTGGCCGCATTCCACCTGACAGCTTGTTCGCACTCCAGATTCCGCGTGGGACGCAAGGCGACTGACCCTTTCATTCCCGGTTGCCGGATTATAAGTACCTCTTGCGCCGAAGGCAAGCAACTTCCCACTCACCCTCCGCGCTATTGTATAAGATGCAGATGCGGCATCCAGTGGAGAGCCCCTTGATTGTGGCCCTCGCCGCGGCGCTGACGCGGGAACGTCAGTGCATCTTCTGCGGGACTGGGAGCATTTTCAATGAACGCGGTTCTGAAGGATGTGGGTCAGCCCCTCGCCGGACAAGTGGCTGTCATTACCGGCGCCGGCCGGGGCATTGGCGCTGGCATCGCGCGTGAGTTGTCGACTTTAGGAGCCACTGCCGTCCTCTGCGGACGCACCCATGCCACTCTCGAATCGTCTGCCTACGCGATAACTCAGGCAGGCGGCAAGGCCGAGGCGGTTCTCTGCGACGTGACCAGTCTTCAGTCGGTTGAGGCGGCGGCTGGGCATGTCGAGGCGTCGCTCGGGCGTGTCGACATTCTGGTCAACAATGCGGGCATCGGCGGATTCGGCGGCCCGCTGCACCAACTCCCTCCTGACTTCTGGGAGCAGGTCTTAAACACGAACCTGCGGGGCGTCTTCTTTACGACCCGCGCGTTCGTGCCCCTGATGATTCGCGCTCGCTCTGGCCATATCATCAACATCTCGTCCCTCGCAGGCAAGAACGCGCTGCCGAACGGCGCTGCCTACGCCGCATCGAAATGGGGATTGAATGGACTGAGTTACTCTTTGGCGGAGGAACTGCGGGGCTACAACATCCGCGTGGCCGTGATTTGTCCCGGCTCGACGAACACTGAATTGAGCCCGCACACGGGGAAAGACCCTGCGAAGATGCTGCAACCGGAAGACGTAGCGCATGCTGTGGCTATGCTGGTGACGCAGAGTCCGGAGTCGTTTGTCAGCGAGATTCTTCTGAGGCCCACCGAGAAACCCTAGACCGGCATCTCGAAAAGTTGTCGCAGAGACGCAGCTTGCTACGTCTCTACGGATAGCGTTCCGGGTGGTGGCGAGAGAGACGTTGCCTTAACACAGTCTATTTCTTGAACAGATTCTCAAACGCCTGGCGGGCGTCGTTCGGGCGCAGGCTGGCGGGCGTGGACGTTTCCTTTTCCCGGGTGACGCGAATCTCGTAGAACGTGCAATCGTTGCGTGCGTCCTTCTTGGCCACGCGCTCCTTGACCGGCTGCATGCATTCGAAGCGGCTGCCGGGATCGAAATACATGCACTGCTTGCAGGAATGCAGTTCAAAGCCGCACTTGGGACAAAGGCCAGTAGGGGGGATTGCCTGCAGCACCGTGCCGCACTGCGCGCAGCGGGAGACGGCGAGGGTGCCGGGCATATTCACCGGTTTTGGCCCCATGCTGTAGTCGCGTCTTGCTAACGGCGTCGGCGCCGGTTTTTCTCCGGACTCTTTGCGCGGCTTTTCTGCGCGGTCGCGATCCTGATATCCATGCTGACGATATTTAGCTACCACAGGAACCTCCCAAGCATGTTGGCGTATTGTCTCGCCAGCAGCGCCCTAAGGCAAGTCTCACGGTTTCTTCTCCTCTTCCTCGGTACCGGGTACTCGGTACTCGATACAATGGAAGCATGATTCACGAAATCCTTCCCGTCGGGCCACTGCAGTGCAACTGCTCAATCATTGGCGACGAGACGAGTCACGAAGCCATGGTCATCGACCCTGGCGACGACATTGAGGACATCCTCGCGATCCTCCGCAAGCACAACCTTCAAGTCAAGCAGATCGTCATCACCCACGCCCACATTGACCATGTCGGAGGCGCCATGAAACTGCGCGTGGCCACGGGAGCGCCGATCCTGCTCAACCAGAATGACTATGCCCTGCTCAAGATGCTCGACGTGCAAGCCGCCTGGATCGGCGTGGCCGCTCCCGGCGCAGTCGAGATTGACCAGAGCCTGAACACCGGTGACACGGTGAAGGCCGGTACACATACGGCCAGCATTCTGCACACCCCCGGGCACACTGAAGGCAGCATCTGTCTTTACTTCCCTGCTGAAAAGACTCTCATCGCGGGCGATACCCTATTCGCGGGGTCGATCGGCCGCACCGACCTGCCTGGCGGCTCGATGCAGAAGATCATGCAATCGCTGCATAGCACGGTGCTCGCGTTGCCCGACGAGACCGTGGTCGTTCCCGGCCACGGACCACTGACAACGATCGGCGAAGAGCGCGAGAGCAATCCGTGGCTGGTGAAGCGATAGAAATTGATAATTGCTGATTGTTGATTGATGATTGAAAGTCGGGAGAGAATGATTTTAATCAACAATCAGCAACCATCGATCAACAATCTCTAGCCACCAGCAGCTGCAGCAGCCGCTTGATACCTTCGCTGAAATCATCCTGCGCTGCAATCAAGCTCAACACCAGATAGCCGTCGCTCGGAAAGTCATAGAAGTGCCCGGGATGCACAAGTACAGATTTTCGCCGCAGCAGATCAACCGCCAACTCCTCGTCCGTCTGCGTGACCGGGACGCGCACCACAGCATACCATCCGCCTTCCACATGCAGCCGCTTGCACGTCTTCTGCCCGGCAAGTTGGCGGTCGAGCTCGGCCAGGTTGCCGAGCACCCGGTCGAGTAACTGCTGCTGAATGCTTTTCTGTTGATGCAGCAGGGCCGGAGTCGCCCCCTGGAGGGGCGCATTCATGGAAAGATACGTGTCTGCGATTACTTCCAGCCGCGCCAGCGCTGCCTCAAACTCCGCCTCGGGGCCGCTGGTTACGATCCATGCCACCTTCATTTGCGGCAACGCGGAGATCTTGGAGAGTCCGCTCAGCGTAAACGACAGCACATCTTGATTCGAGGCAAAGCTTTCTTGCCCAGCTTGATTGTGGGCGTAGTCCAGAAACACTTCATCGGCAATCAGCGCGAGTCCATGTTCACGGCAGAAGCGATTCAACGATTCCCGTTCCTGCGGATGCACATACGAACCCGTCGGGTTGTTCGGATGAACCACCACCACGCCGCGTGTACGTTCCGTCACTGCCCTCTGCAGCGACGGAAAATCCATTTGCCAGCCGTGATCGTAAATCAAGGGATAGGGTACGAGCTTGACGTCCTGCAGGTCAGCGAGAAATTCAAACAAAGGATAGCTAGGCTTCGGAACCATCAGCTCATCACCTGGATTGCACAGCAAGCGGAACACGAAAGAATAGCCTTCACTGGTGCCTGTGGTCAGCACCAATCGCTCGGAATCCAAGCTACGAACGTCGTGCTCGTCTCGGTAATAGGCTGCCACTGCCTCGCGGGCGGTGGGCAAGCCTTTGGGCTGGGGATCGTAATCCATGGCTTGCGGCGAGGCCAACGATTGAAGAATCAGCGCCTCATCGTATTGCAGGCCGACCCGGGTTGGATTCGAGACGGTCAGATCGAGCACCCGCGCACCGCTCGACTTGACCTCTTCGAGCGCTTCAGTGAGGCGATTGCGCGTAAGCTTCCAGTTGGTACGGTCGGAGAACATCTCGGGCGAATCTTGCTCCTGAGTGGTTACTTGCCAAGCGCCTCTTTGTTCACGACGTAAGGCATTTTCGTGATATCGCCGCCGTAGTTCGCTTCCAGCACGTCAATCAATCCCTGCACGCACCGTCCCGCCATGCCTTTGTCGGGATCGGTGGAGAGGCGCGTGATGCGCGCCGCGCTGGCAAAGTGCGGCATCAGGCGGCAGCGGTCGGCAATCGCAGGATCGCGCAGCGGCGAATCGGCCGGCAGCGGCTCTTTTTCGTATACATCGAGCGCGGCACCGGCGATCCAGTTCTCGCGCAGCGCGCGCGCCAAAGCCGCTTCGTCAATTACTGGCCCGCGCGAATCGTTCACCAAAAACGCCGTCGGCTTCATCAGCCGCAGAGTGCGTTCGTTGAATAGATGAAAAGTGGGCGTCGCGCTTTCTCCCGGACGCAAAAGCGGCACATGCACGCTGACAAAGTCAGCCTCGCGCAGGGCATCTTCGAACCCCACATACTTGATCCAGTTCCTGTCTTTTGAAATGCTGCGGGCGAGGCGCAGGTCCATAGTCTCTTGAATACCATTGATGTAATCGTGGTTCTCATAGGCTGGGTCGTAGCACAGCATGTTCATATCGAAGCCGGCGCATTTCTTGATCATCGCCAGTCCGATACGTCCTGTGCCGATGATCGCGATGGTCTTCCCCGTCACCTCGTCGCCCAGAAACGGCAGGTAAGGATGCCAGTATCCCCACTGGTTGTCGCGGGTGAGGTGCTCGGCCGGCCACATCTTGCGCGCCAGCATGCCGAGCATAAAGAAAGCAAACTCGGCGGTGGCCTCGGTGAGTACGTCCGCCGTGTTGGTGAAAGGAATCTTGCAGCGGTTGGCGTCGGCACGATTGATGTTGTCGAAGCCCACGGCATATTGCGCCACGACCTTCAGCGTACCCTTGCCGGCTTCGAACACTTCGGCATCGATCGGATCCCTTAGCGTGGTGATCAAGCCGTCGATACCGGACTTCACCTTTTCAATAATCAGGCTCTTCGGCGGCGCTTCCGGTTGCGGGTAGACCTCGACTTCATAGCCGCGGCGGCGCAGCAGGTCAATCGCCTCTCCGATATCGCAGGTGGCAAAAACGCGGAATTTCTTGGTCATGAGTTTGTTTGGAAATGACTACGGTTGAACCCGGAATTCTCAGGCCGCGTGTTACGGCGAGAACCGTCGAAAATATAATACTCTGACGGGAGCTGTGCGGGGCCGAGTCCCGCTTCAAGATGTAGGCGGCCGAGCGTCAACATAGGGTGTGATCGATGCGGGCGCTCTGCTTCGCAACACCCATTTCGACAATATTATTTGCCGCAATTTCAGCGTTGCCGTCACACGCCATCCTCTGGGGTGTAGACTACCGGGGCCCAGGGGTGTGCCAAGAATGCGGGTCCTGGCTAAATCGCGGAGGATGAAAATACATGAACAGGAAAGTGTGGAGAGTTTTTGCAGGGCTGTGCGCGCTTGCGATGTCCGCGGTCTGGGCCTCGCCGGCAAGCGCCCAAATGTCAGATGCTAAAGAGAAGCCGCCGATGTACTCGTACGTGTCGTTCTGGAATATTCCACGCGCGCAGTGGGCAGAAATGGCAAAGGCAGACGAAGCGGACCGGAAGATTCTGGATAAGGCCATTGCCAGCGGAACCCTCGTCGGCTACGGGAACGACGTGAATCTGATTCACTCGCCCGACGGCGATTCTCACGACGAGTGGTGGTCGTCTACTTCCATGGCCGGCGTGCTCAATGTGCTCGATCAGTTTTACAAGGCCGGTACTCCCACCACTGGTGTTCTGACCACCGCCACGAAACACTGGGATGAGATTTTTGTCAGCCGGCATTACAACTACCATTCCGGATCGTGGAGGGATCTGTACACCTATGGATCCTCCTATAAATTAAAGGCAACCGCGCCGGATGATGCGGTGGAGACGCTGAGTAAGAACCTCGTCGTGCCACTGCTGGAGAAAATGCTCGCCGACGGCACGATTCATGAATACGAAATCGACATCCAGGCGGTCCATACCGATTCGCCCGGCACGTTTTGGATTTTTTACATCGCGGCCAACGCGGAAGGCATAGATAAGGTCAACGCTGCGATCCGTGAGGCGTTGAAGGCGAGCCCCCTGAGCGGCCCAGCATTCGGCTCCATGGTGGACTTCACCGAACACCGCGACTTTCTGGCTCGCACGAACGCGACCTACAAATAGTTTGCTGCATTTCCTTCCCGGTCCACGAGTGACCCGATCTGGGGCTCCTCGCGGACCGGTTTGAAGTTTTCCGTTGGCCTCCCGCGCTTGGTGGAAGTGTTACACTCCCAGCAACTCGAACATCTGCGATTCGACTATGAACTCCGGCAATGCTTCGCGGCGGCAGTTTCTTCTGGGTTCGGCCTCGGGACTGAGTTCGGCCTGGCTTGCCATACGGTGGCCTGGGATCCTCGCCGCACAAGCGCACGCCCAGCGCGCGGTGGAATCTGGCCAACCTGCTCCATTTCAATTTTTCTCTCCGGAACAAGCTCTCGAAATTGAAGCCGTGGCCGCTCAGATTATTCCGAGCGACGATGCACCCGGCGCTCGAGAAGCGCAAGTCATCTATTTCATCGATCGCGTCCTGACAACATTCGACCGCGATAAGCAGCAGGCCTACACTCAGGGCCTCAAGGATTTGCATCGCAAGACGCAGGAGCTGTTTCCGAGCGCCGACAGATTTTCCTCTCTAACTCCCGCGCAGCAGATTCAGTTGCTGACGGCCATCGAGAAAACCGAGTTCTTTGAACTGGTCCGGGTGCACACGATCATGGGTTATCTCTCCCGCCCAGAGTACGGGGGCAATCACGACCAAGCCGGATGGAAGCTGATCGGGTTCGAAGACGAGATGACCTTCGATCCGCCATTTGGCTACTACGACAAGGAATACAACAAGGACCGGTGAAGCGCGAGCCTATGATCAAATTCGAAGACAAAACGCCGGTCGATTTTGTGATCGTCGGCGCAGGCGGCGCTGGAGGAGTCGTCGCCAAGGAGCTTTCCACCGCTGGATTCCAGGTTGTGGTCCTCGAGCAGGGGCCATATCTCCACGAAGAGGACTTCACCCACGATGAGTTGAAGCATAAGGACATTTGGGCTCCCCCTTTTATCGGACAGGAAGTACTCACCAACAATCATGCACTTCAGCCCAACACTTTCCGCAAAACCGCGAGCGAGAAAGCAGCCCCAGCTGCGTTCGCGCAGTACGGGCGGTGTGTGGGAGGCGGCACGGTTCACTTCACCGGGAACTACTGGCGTTTCCACGAGGTCGACTTTGTCGAGCGCAGCCGCTGGGGAGCGGTCGAAGGCACGGGTTTGGCCGACTGGCCCATCACCTACGCCGAGCTTGAACCTTACTACACCAAGGCGGAGTGGGACCTGGGAATCTCCGGTCTGGCGGGAGCGAATCCCTTCGATCCTCCCCGCTCCAAGCCTTATCCGTTGCCACCAATGCCGGTTAAGTCTTCCGGAGTTCTGCTGGAACAAGGTGCGCGCAAGCTAGGCTGGCATCCTTATCCGGCGCCGCTGGCGATTTTGTCGCAACCGTATCAGGGCCGAGCGGCATGCGCCCACTGCGGCTTCTGCGAGCTTTACGGTTGTGAATGGGGCGCCAAGTCGAGCACACTCGCCTCTGTGATTCCTCTGGCCGAAAAGACCGGCCGCTGCGAAATCCGGCCGAATTCCTACGTGGGAAAAATCTCCACTGCCAAGAACGGGCAGGTAGATGGCGTGCTCTACTTCGACGCGCAGAAGCAGGAACACTTTCAAAAAGCAAAGGCGGTGGTGGTCTGCGCGAATGGGGCAGAAACTCCGCGGCTGCTCCTGATGTCAAAGTCGAACCTTTATCCGCAGGGGCTGGCAAACTCAAACGGAGTGGTCGGCAAGTTCTTCATGGTGGATCGGGGAAGCTTCGCGCTCGGAAACTTTGAACATCCCCTTAACGAATACAAGAGCGTGCAAGTGACCCGCGTGGTGCAGGATTTCTATGACTCCGATCCGAAGCGCGGTTTCTATGGCGGCGGCGGCATCGATGCCCGTTTCAATTTCTATCCCATCGGCTTCGCGCTGGCCGGTTTGCCGCCCGATACGCCGCGGTGGGGTGCGGGCTTTAAGAAAGCGCTAAAGGAAAATTACAACCGCACGGTGACTGTATTGACCCACACCACGTGTCTGCCGCTTGAATCCAATTCCGTGAGCCTCGATCCCGAGACGAAAGACGCCTGGGGCTTTCCCGCAGTGCGCTTCACCTATAAGACCCATGCTGACGACGTCAAAACGCTGAATTTCTTCACCGACCGGTCACTGGAATTGCTGGATGCGGCCGGCTGCATTCGTAAGTGGGCATACCCCAACGGCGATACGACTGCCGCCGTGCACCTGCTAGGAACCTGCAGGATGGGGAATGATCCCAAGACTTCCGTGGTTGACAAGCACCACCGCGCGCACGATGTTCCAAACCTGTTCATCGTGGATGGAAGCAGTTTCGTGACCAGCGGCCGAAATCAGCCCACCTGCACCATCCAGGCATTGGCCTACCGCGCCGCCGATCACATCATCCGCATGGCAAAAGGTGGAGAGATTGCGTCGTCAGGGTGAGCCGCGGTTTACTCCAGCTTCCAGCGTGTTGATTTTCCGACGAAATGCTTTTCCCACAAGCCAAACACCACTCGGGGACGCACCGCGAAGACCGGTTCTTTCATCGAGAGAATGTCCTGCTTCATTGCCGACATGTCGAACTTGTACTTGCGCTCGTACTGAGGCAAGAACTTGCGGCGCGCCTCCACATCAGCAATTTCAGCTGTCCCCTCGACGATGACCGCTTCCTGCGCATGCTCGGTGCACACCACGCAATTGGCGTTTTGCGCCAGGTTGCGCGCCTTGCGTGACTTACTGCCAGTGCTGAACAGGAACCGTCCTCCTGCCACAGACCCCAGACCACCATGGTATGAGGCGAAGCTTTGTCCGGCGAGGCTCCGGGCTTCACGGTGGTGATCCAGTAGTTGTGCGATCGCTTCAGGCGCTGCTCAGCCCAACTCCACGGGAGCAGGCCCTTGTTGCCCTCGGGCAGGCCGTAGCCGGGCATGTGTGGACGGCTCGGCTGGGGAGTGCGCCTCGGTTCCGATTTCTTCTTCGCTTGTGTCAACCGGATTAACGATCCTCCGACTCCTTACGCTTCTTTAGGGCGAGAAGCTAGAGATGCTGCTTCGTCCACTGGTCAATGCGGTCGAGTGCCTGCTGCAGGTTGTCCAGCGAATTGGCCACGCTGAAACGCAGGTATCCTTCGCCGAACTCGCCGAATGCCGTGCCTGAGAGTGCAGCTACTCCGGCTTGCTCGAGCAACGCGTCGGCGAGTGGTTTCGACTTCCATCCCGTATTCGTGATGTTGGGGAAAACGTAGAACGCGCCTTTGGGCATGCGGCAGGAAAAACCCTTGATTTTATTCAAGCCAGCGACGAAAACATCGCGGCGGCGCTTGAATTCCGCGCACATGTGGTCCACCGAACTCTGGTCGCCGCTGAGCGCTTCTATTCCGGCAATTTGCGTAAAGCTGGCGGTACAGGAAGTAGAGTTCGTGGCCAGGCGTGTGATGTGTGCTGCCAGGTCGGGACGCATAACTCCGTAGCCCATGCGCCAGCCGGTCATCGCGTAGGTTTTCGAGAAACCATCCAGCAGGATGGTGCGCTCCTGCATGCCGGGGACGGACATGATAGAAAAATGCTCGCCTTCAAAAAGCAGCCGGCTGTAGATCTCATCCGACAACACCAGAATGTTGCGATCGCCGATCACCTTGGCGACCTGCTCGACCTCTCGACGCTGCATTACTCCGCCAGTGGGGTTCTGCGGTGAATTCAGAATGATCAATTTGGTGCGGTCGGTAATCAGAGCTGCGAGTTCGTCGACATCGACGGAGAAATCGCGTTCCTCGCGCAAGTGGATGGGAACAGCCCGTCCGCCAACGTAGTGGATCATCGATTCATAAATGGGAAAACCTGGGCTGGGATAGAGGACCTCATCTCCTTCATCGATTAAGGCTAGAATCGTGAAGAAAATGATCGGCTTACCTCCTGGCACGACCACTACCTCTTCGGCGGAGACTTTGACGCTGCGGGTGCGGCTCACATAGTCGGCAATGGTCTGGCGGAGTTCGGGCAGGCCGGCCGAGGGCCCGTAGTGCGTCCAGCCGTGGTGCAGGGCATCGACAGCAGCTTCGACCACATTGGCGGGGGTGTCGAAATCCGGCTCGCCGATTTCCAGGTGAATGATGTTTTTTCCCTGGCGCTCGAGCGCCCGCGCCTTGTTCAGAACTTCGAAAGCAGTCTCGGTGCCCAGCCGGGACATGCGGCGGGCCAGTTGCAATTCATGCTGCGTAGTTTGTGCCATGATGACCAGCGCTCCTAATAGGCTAAACGGCACATTATACGCTGAACAAACGGAGCATTTCTGCGGCGCGAAGAACCCGGAGCCAACTCGCTTCTATAATGAATGCCAGGCGGAGCAAACGATGACTGCTTACCTTCATGAACTCTACGCGCATCAGGAATGGGCGGACGCCGAGCATTGGCGTGCCTTTGAAACTCATCCCGCGGCCTTGGCAGACCGGGCAATCCGCGAGCGGCTGCATCACATTCACCTGGTGCAGTCGGCGTTTCTTTGGGTGATGGGGCCGCGTACGGCGAAGTTCGTGATCACCAAGGCTGAAGATTATCCGAATATGGCCGATCTGAAGGCTTTTGCGCGAACCTGTCAGTCGGAAATGGCCGCGATGCTGGGCGCCATGAACGACCCGCGCCTGGCGGAGACCATCGAGGTGCCGTGGTTTCAGCCTCCGCTGACGATCAGCGTGCGGCACGCGCTGATGCAGGCGGCCATGCACAGCCACTACCATCGCGGTCAAAATGCGACCAGGCTGCGCGAACTGGGAGGCGTGCCTCCCGGCACAGACTTCATCGAGTGGTTTCGGCAAGGCCAGCCGATGGCGCGGTGGAGTTGACCCTCAGGACCTCTTCGGGCCAGGATCAGTGGGAATGCGGAAGGAATTCCGCCGGCAAAGGATTCTCTGGCGTTTCTTCCTGCCAGTAGATTGTGAGTATCCACCAGCGCGTTCCATCGAAAAACAGTTGAAAGCTGTTGATGCCTCGAGCAAAAGGCGCGGCATCCTTCGCGTCATGTCTCGACTCGTAAGTACTGAATGCTTGCAGGATATTCCCCCACTTGTCGGCATGCCGGGCTATTTCTTTTTCCGCAAAGCCATTCTTTTCGAAGTAGACGCTGGCGCGATCTATGTACTCCTGCACGCTGAAGGAGGTTGCGCCCATACCACCTTCCTTTTTCGGAGCAGTGCGGATTAGCCGGGCACCGGGATCGAAAAGCGAACGCATGCGATCCCAATCGCGCTTTTGCCCGGCGCGACCGGAGATCACGTCGTAAACCTCAGCCATAATGGCGTCTGGCGATGCAACATCTACCCGGTTCGCCGCCGGAGCAGCCACCGGCGCGACCGGGGCCTGCGGCGGTGCCTGGTTTTGCGCCGAACTCGCGCCTGCACTCATTAAAAGGCAAAGTCCCATCAGAGCTACACGCTGCATTTTCGACATGAAATCCTCCTCCAACAACTATTTGTGTCAGACGGCAAGTTTCACCTATTTATGCTTGGGACGCAACGCGGTCGTGTGTAGTTCAATTCCTTGACGAGATCTATTCCGAGACGCTGTGCTCTTCGTTCTGCGAACGAAGCACGCGGTCGACGGAGTAGGGGGCGCGGTGGCGGGGTTCGTGGTAGTGGCGGACCTGCATCTCGCCTAACAGGCCGATGGCGAGCAAGTTCAATCCGCCGAGCAGCAGGCCGAGAGCCAGCATCATCAGCGGGCCGTGCGAGGCCATGACCGGAACGTGGCGCAGGAATTTTTCCACTCCCAGCCAGGCTACGATGGCGCTGCCGCCGAACATGCTGAGCAGGCCAAAAGTGCCGAAGAAGTGCAGCGGCCGGGAAAGATAGCGGAGCAGAAATCGAATGGTGATGAGATCGAAGAATACGCGGAAGGTGCGGGAAATGCCGTAGTGCGAGACGCCGCGCTCGCGGTTCACGTTGCGGATGGGCACTTCACAAATCGAGGCGCCGTACCACGACGCCAGCGCGGGAATGAAGCGGTGCAACTCGCCATACAGCGGCACCTGCTCAAGGACCTCGCGGCGATAGGCTTTGAAGGTCGTGCCGAAGTCGTGAATGTCGACGCCGCTCAGCTTGGCCATGATCCAGTTCGCCATGCGGGAGGGAATGCGGCGCATCCAGAAATTATCGACGCGCACCTTGCGCCAGCCGCTGACGATGTCGTAACCGGCGGCAATTTTTTCAAGAAATAGCGGGATGTCGGCGGGATCGTGCTGCAGATCGCCATCCATGGCGATGATGTACTCTCCGCGGGCATGGTCGAAACCGGCGGCCAGTCCTGCGGTTTGACCGAAGTTGCGGCGGAGCTTGACCACGGTAACGCGGCTATCGACCGCGGCGATCTCGCGCAGCATGGCGAAGGTGTGGTCGTTCGATCCGTCATCGACCAGCACAATTTCGAAGGTCCCGCCAGCGGCCTCCATCACCGCTTTCAGGCGGTCGTAGAGATCGGTGACGTTCTCCTGCTCGTTGTGCAGAGGGACGACGATGGAGTACTTGGGCACAGGCTTTTATTATAACGCGACAACCAGTTCTCGCACGCCGAATTTGTCGGGGCGAGGACGCGGGGGTAACCGGTCCGGAATGTAGAGACGTAGCTTGCAACGTCTCTACGTTTACTCCTTGAGCTTTAGCCGGGACTTGTTCTCTTCCAAAAACATCTTTATGTCATCCGCCGCTCCGAGCAGGCGATTCCATTGCTCGTAATAAAGCGTAACTGGGAAGCGGCCCAGGCCGTAAACGCTGACGCCGCCTTTTTCGCCGACCTTGAAGGTCATCTCACCGCTCCGCTTCTTGGTGTCGACTTCTTTCTCCAGTTGGGAAGACGGGCTTTCAGTTCTTCGTAAGTTGGTTCTGACATTCGTTCCCTCGCTTTGTGAAGTTCGCAGGCACCTCTCGCCCTCGGGCCGTGGGGCGAGGATGCGCCCACGACGGCCGCCGGGTCTGCGGCGCTACTGTACCACTCCTCCCCATAGTAACTTCCCGGCATTGCCTTGTGTGAGACAACCGATATAAGCTAGAGAGAATCTAGCCCAATGCAGGAACGCATGCGGTTTATCTGGTCCCGATGGTTGGACGTGGACACTGCCGCCCACCGGCTACCGCCCCATCACGCCCGGCCGGTTTTCGAAGCGATCGGCCTGCTGCAAGAAGAAGAAGTTATCGCGAAGGCCCGGCTCAGCGTTTCTGACCTGGGCATTCGTGGTCCTCCTGCCGTCTAGGGATTCCCAAACATTGAAGCTCCGGCGTGTGTGCCGGCCCAATCCCTATTTCTTGACTTCGTCCAGGAGGACTCATGCTTCTTTCATACAAGCAGTTGATCGTCGCTATTGTTGCCGTATCGCTCGGTCTGGCTGGCGGTCTCGTCAACGCGCAGTCGGGCGGGAGTTCCGGGTCGATTAGCGGTACCGTCTTAGACCCTGACGGCGCCGTCGTGCCCAACGCGACCGTTGAAATTCAAACCCGGTCAGCCACTTTGACCGATCAACCACAACGGATAAATCCGGGAATTTCAGCATCCCGAACGTACCCTTCAATCCGTATCACATGACGGTGACAAGCGGAGGGATTCGCCACGACCGCGCAGGACGTGGAGGTCCGGTCCGTCGTGCCGGTCAGCGTTAACGTCAGTCTGCAAGTGTCGGGGTCGACCACTTCGGTGACGGTCACGGATGCGGGAGATCTGGTGGAGAACGATTCGACCTTCCATACCGACATCGACCGGAACTCGTTCAAAAAAATTCCGCTGGAAAGCGCGACATCTTCGGTGAGTTCATTGGTTACCCACTCAACGCCGGGAATCGCCGCCGATTCCAATGGCCTCTTCCATGGGCTGGGCGACCACGCGGAGAATCGTTCTTTGTCGATGGCCAGCCGATCACCGACCAGCAAAGCAAGGTGTTTTCGAACCAGATTCCGCTCGATTCGGTTCAGTCGTTGGAAGTCATATCCGGCGCGCCGCCGGCGGAATATGGGGGTAAGACCAGCGTGGTGATTGTGGCGACCACGCGCTCGGGCCAGGGCGTAAACCCGCCTCACGGCAGCGTGACCACTTCCTACGGGTCGTTTGGAACATCCAGCGTGGCAGCCGAACTGGCTTACGGCGGCAAGAACTGGGGAAACTTCATCTCCGTAGGCGGTTTGAACACGGGCCGGTTCCTCGATCCGCCGGAATTCACGGTGCTGCACGACAAGGGCAATGAAGAGAACCTGTTCGACCGAAGCGACTATCAAATCACAACCGGCGACTCGATTCACCTGAACATCGGCTACAGCCGGAGTTGGTTCCAGACGCCGAATTCCTTCGACGCGCAGAATGCGACGGCATGGAGCGGATTAAGCGGGGTCGATGCGCAAGATGTTAACAACTACGGAGGCGTGGCTTCCAACGGTGAGGTCGTGGGAGCGACCGATCAACGCTCCAAGATTGGGACATTTAACATTGCTCCTTCGTGGATGCGCCTGCTAAATTCAACCTCCGTATTTACTTTGGGCGCATTCGTCCGCCGCGACGATTACGACTATTACCCAAGCGGCGATCCGTTCGCGGACCTGGGGCCGCCGAGCCTTCAGCGACAGTCGGTGGGCCAGAACCGGACCCTCACCAACGCGGGGATTCGGTCCGATCTCTCCTATGTCAAAGGCGTGAACAACATCAAGGCGGGAGTCACCTACGAACAGACATTTCTGAATGAAAACGACACTCTCGGCATTGTCGATCCAACTTATAACGCGCCCTGCATAACTTTTTCCAACGACCAGCAGCAATATGTTGCGGCACCCTCACCGGGGATTACGAATCCGTCGCAATGCGCCGGCGTTTTCCAGCCAAACATTGCTACCAACCTCGAACGCGCCCGGCTCCGCTCTTTACCCTAATCTTCAATTCGACACTGCTTCCTTACGACTTGACCCGTGGCGGAAGCTCGTACACCTTCAATGGCCACACGGACGTAAAGGAACTCGCTCTCTATGTCCGGGATGTGATCACGAAGGGAAACTGGTCTTTGAACCTCGGCATGCGCGGCGATCTCTACAACGGTCTCTCCACCGCGCGGCAGGCCGAGCCTCGTGTTGGCGCCGCATACAACATTAAGAAGACCAACACGATTCTTCGCGCTTCCTACGCCCGCACCCTGGAATCTCCCTTCAACGAGAATCTGATACTTTCCAGCATCGGATGCGAAAATGCTGTCTTAAGCGCCGCTTCTTCTCTGTGCGCCCGGAGCGAGCGGAGCGTTGAGTCCAGGTTTTCGCAATGAATTCCACGCTGGCATCGAGCAGGCTTTCGGGAAGTATCTGGTATTTTCCGGCGAGTGGATCACGAAGTACACACACAATGGCTATGACTTCAGCGTGCTCGGCAACACTCCGATCACTTTCCCATTGAATGGCACAACTCGAAGATTCCGGGATATGCGGGCCGGGTGAGCGTACCCGAAATCCATGGCTTCTCGGCGCTGATGGTGTTTCTCCAGCGTGGCGGCGCGCTTTTTCCAGCCCCAGATCGGCGGAGCGGGCGCGACGGTCTCGACCGCTGCGGGACTTCCCTTCCGCATTGACCACGACGAAAAGTTCAACCAGACCACCCACTTGCAATACCAGCCCTGGAAACGCGGCCCATGGATGGGCTTCAATTGGCGGTACGACAGCGGACTGGTGGCCGGGCAACGCCGTGCTTCGGGGTAAACGCCCGAACAACGATTGCCCGGATCCCTGGTCACCGGCGGCGTGAATAACGTGCAGCCTGCCGTGCTGCTGCAAGACGTCTTCGGGAATGCCGCTTTGCGCCGATCAGGAGTTCCAGGCCGGGTTCACCTGCAATGGCGTGCGTGCAACGCCGACAGCGCCGCTGCCTTCTCAATTGCCCGCATCCGCAGTTCGGGTCGAGTCTGATCAAAGTGCCGGCGAGCGGAGACTGAAAACGACGACCACAATCCGCCGCGCATCGCGTCGCGGAATCTCTTCGACATGTCGATCGGCCATGACAACTTATTCCACGGCGACAAGTACAAAGTGAGTGCGCAATTGACCGTCATCAACCTGGCGAACAATTACGCGCTCTACAACTTCCTTTCAACTTTCAGCGGCACGCACTATGTCACCCCGCGTTCGCTCACGGCAGAATCGGTTTCCATTTTTAGCGGGGACAGTTTAACCGGACGGCGGCCGTCATCGCGGCCGCCTTTCCTTTTTCGGGCTTCACAGAAGGTCTTTGCAGAAGCCGCGGTTTGTAAATCAATGTAAAAGCGCGGCAGTCTTCGGGGCAGACCGGATTCTGGCTGTTAGAATAAACACATCGCGCTTCTCGTGGTCGTGGGATTCTTTTTTGGGGAGAAATGCTTGTCGATAAAGTTCGTCGCCCAGCTGTTTTCTGTTCTTGTACTTGCAACTTTTCTTTCCCTTTCCGGCCGCGGCGCAGCAAACTCCGCCGCCAGCAAATCCTGCGCCATCGCACTGCGCCGCAATCCTCATCAGACAAAGACAAGGACAAGGACAAGGACGCGCAAAGTGCAAGCGACCAGGGAAAAAATACGCGGAACGTCGAATGACCGGCTTTTCCTTGCGCTGCCTAATTTCCTGACCCTGGAGAATGCCGGCAACGTGCCGCCGCTCACCACCGCCCAGAAATTCAAAGTCGTGGCCCGGGGTTCCTTCGATAAGATCGAATTTCCGTGGTACGGAATTCTGTCGGGCATCAGCCAGGCGGAAAACAGCGAGCCTGGTTATGGTCAAGGGTGGGAAGGTTATGCCAAGCGCTACGGATCGGCCTTTGCGGATGGGACCATCGAAAACTTCATGACCAGCGCGGTTTTTCCGTCAATTCTGCATCAGGATCCGCGATTTTTCCAATCAAGCGAGGGCGGATTCGCACACCGGGCCGGTTATGCGGTGAGCCGAATCTTTGTTACCCGGACCGATTCCGGCCACTCCCAATTCAACTATTCTGAAATTGTCGGCAGCGCCCTGTCGGCCGCAATCTCCACCAACAGCTACCATCCCCGATCCTTCATCACGACTCGTTACAACCCGACCACGGGCATGTTGACCTACGTTTACAATGCATCCTCTCGTACACTTCCGAATACTGCCAGCGTATGGGGAACGCAGGTGCTGTACGACACCATCACGATCGTCATCAAAGAGTTCTGGCCCGATATCCACCGCAAGATGAACCACAAGCACGAGGCGTGACGCGCCGCAGGCGGGCAAGTCGAATCAGTAGCCCCTCTCCGGCGCTTGAAGGCGAACTTCATTTCCTGACCACTTTACGGCTGACTACGTACGGCACGCCTGACACAAATCCCTCGTTATGGAACTGTCGCCGCTTCCGGCTTGAAAATGATGCCCTGACTTTGCCTGCTGTTCATGATCACTCGCAGCGGCGCGTCAAATCGCAAGTGGCGGACGCATCCGTCCTCGTCCACGGAAGGTTGCTCGCTCAGCCACTCCCAGTCCACCGAGCCTTCGCCGGCGTCGGGATTCACCGTGAAGTAGCCGATCTGGAATGCAGTGAGATTCTGAAAGAAATGACTGCCCTGCGAAGGCATGACGCGAAAGTCGCGGAAGCCAGCCTCGACAATGACGCGCGCGCCGGAGATTTCGTCCCACTCTACCGGAATGCCGAGCCATGGATCGTTCGATCCCCAGCGGCCTACTCCAATCAGCAGATACGGCCGGTTTTCCGCGCCGAGCAAGCCATTGAAATGGGCCACCGCCTTCGCGACTTCCTGGCTGCGGCTGCGCTCGAAGCGTTGGGAATCGACGACCACCACGTCATACAGGTTCTCGATGCGCCCATTCCCCAGAACCTTGGTGCTCTGGCAGAGCAACTGTCGCGGCTCCACTTTGTCGAGGGATAAGTCCTGATGGTCGCGCGAAAGGGTCAGAGGACGGACTTGCAGAAAACCAAACTCCGCGGCTTCGCCAGGCCGCCGGGGCAGACGAACGGCAAATTCGATTTCCACGGGAATGCCCAGAGCGTCTTCGCCAGCCTTTACCAACGTCTCGAGAATCGATGCCAGCGGGAACAATTCGTGTTTGAGCATGGGTGCGAAGCTGACGATGCGTACTCCAGGCCGGCTTACGCCGTCATACACTGCCTGGTTGTCGACCGAATAAGTGGAACCGACCGCGGGCAGCGTGCCGTCCGTCTCTGCCGCATCCAGGCCGAAGCGCATCTCGTGCAGATGCCCCGGACGGCCTTGGGGAACGCCGTTTAACGCTAGCGCCCAGAACTCGGTTTGCGAGTTCGCCAGAATGTCGTCCACCGACGAGAACTGCAGCAGATTTTGCGGATAGCGCGGGCAGAACGTCAGGCACTTTCCTCCGTCAACCACGGCCCGGCCAAGTCCTAAAGCCACCGCGGCAATTCCATCGGCGAATGTCATCGGCGGTACAGGATAGAAATTGTGCGACCGCACCACGCCCGAGAAATCGGGATAGAAACGTTGTCCGTGCACGGTGCCCACGAGTTGCTGCACGATCACCGCCATCTTCTCTTCTTCCAAACGATAGGGGGTGGCACGCACATACGCCTTGGCGTGACGGCTGAAAGTCGACGCATAGACCCGCTTAATGGCGTCGATTAATTCTGCGAGGCGCGACGCCAGGTCAGCCTGCTGATTGCCCAGCATGAAAGTTTCATACACACCGGTAAACGGCTGGTATTGGGAATCTTCAAGCAGGCTGGAAGAGCGCACGGCGAGCGGATAGGTGACCTCGGCGAGGAACACCTTCAAGTTTTCCTTTAACTCCACGGGGAGCGGAGCAGCCAGGAACTTCTGAAGAATCTCGGCATCGTCGTCACATTGCAAAGCGAAATCGAGCAGGTTGTTCTCCGTCATGAACTGATCGAAGGCATCGGTGGCCAGGACCAGAGCGGGCGGCACCGCGATGCGGATACCCGGAAAGCGGCGCATGATGCGGTTCTTGCGCAAGAGATGGCGCGCAAAGGCGAGCCCGCGAGCCTTGCCTCCCAGCGATCCGGCGCCGATCCGCAGAAAACCAGTTTCCGAAGCCTTAAACGTGTCGGCGTTGAAATCGCCAATCAGCAGTTCGCTTTGCTCGCGACGGTAATCGTTGATCGATTCAATCAAGTCGCTTCGCAAGTGTTCCGGGCCAGAGAAGTCGGAGACTTTGCGCGGCCGCAACTTGGCGGCCAGGGCAAACTCGGTTCGCGCCATGAGCCAATGAGAAAAGTGATTGCTCTGGGCGTGGTAGGTAAGGCTTTCCGGTGGAACCGTCTGCAACTGTTCTTCGAGTTCGTTCAAATCCTTGGCGCGGCCTACTTCTTTCAGATCCGGCAGACGAAACACGAAATCGCCGAATCCAAACTGTTCGGTGAGAATCCGGCGCAGGTCTTTCAATAATGTGGGCGAACGTTTCCGCAGAAACGAATATCCCGCCGCAAGAGCGCGCGGACGAAACTCAGTGCGGCTGGTCTGCAAGACTACGGGCACATCCGGCACCAGCGCCTTCATCAAGCGGGCCAGTTCAAAGCCAGCCTCCGGACTTAGTTTGCCCTCCCAGGGAAACTCCACGTCCGACACCAGGCCGAACAGGTAATCGCGATACTCCTGCACCAACTGGGCCGCATCTTCAAAATTCGAAGCCAGCAGGATCTTCGGGCGGGCCTGCATCCGTACCAGCTTGTGAGCGACGTTGATGCCTTCCTGAATAACCCGCCGAGACTGCTTGATCAGTTCGGTGTAAATCACGGGCAAGAAAGACGAGTAGTAACGGATGTTGTCTTCCACCACCAGCAACACCGGCACTCCCATGGCCCGCGTGTCATGCAGGACGTTGCGCTTATCCTCGATGAACTTGACGATGGCGATCAGGATGCGCGCGTTTCCCTGCCAAAGGAAAATCCGTTCGATATCCGTAACCGGATTTCGGCTGACGAAGTTTTTGATTGAGCGATAATCGTAAGCCAGAACAACCACTGGAACGTCCAGGCCAGCACTCTTGACTTCTCGCGCCAGCTCGGCAGCGGTCATGTCACCGACAGCCAGATTCGTAACGATCAGGTTGAAGCGCGGCTGCGAACGCGCCAGGTCCAGCGCCTCGGCGCAGCTTGAAACGTGAGTGATGCCAGGAATCTGCTGCAGATTAAGTTCAAGCGATTCGTCGATCAGCAGTTCGTTGAGGCGTCCGTCTTCGCGGAGGATGAAAGAATCATAGAGGCTGGAGACCAGAAGAATGTTCTGGACCTTGAAGGGCATCAGATTGTCGAAGCCTTCAAGGCGGGCTTCGGCGTCGAGAAAGGGCTCGATCACGGGCCGTGTGGTCATCGAGGGATATCCTAGTTTACATCGGCGGTGAGCGCATGCGGGGTGGAGTTGATCCACCCCGCTTTGCAAAGGCTGCATGCAGAGCCGGGCTTCGCCCGGCTGGACAGCCGAGAGCCTGCAGCCCCTACATGGTTCGTCTACACCAATCCCTGATCCAGCATCGCATCCGCCACTTTCAAGAAGCCTGCAATGTTGGCGCCATTGACCAGATTACCGGGCGTGCCGTATTTCTCGGCCGTTTCGTAGCAGTTGCGATGGATGGCGATCATGATCTTGTGCAGCTTGTCATCAACTTCCTCTCGCGTCCAGGAAATGCGGGCGCTGTTCTGCGACATTTCGAGACCAGACGTGGCCACGCCGCCGGCATTCGCCGCCTTCGCCGGACCGTACAGAATCTTGGCATCCAGGAACAGTTTGGTTGCCTCCAGCGTGCTTGGCATGTTGGCGCCTTCGGCGACCACCTTGATGCCATTCTTTATGAGATTCGCAGCATCCTTCGCGGTGATTTCATTCTGCGTAGCGCTCGGGAAGGCGCAATCCGCTTTAATGTTCCACAGCGGGCTGTGCTCCAGCTTCATGTCGGTCGGCATGAAGATCGCCTTCTTGTAGTGGTCCGCATAATCGCGGATGCGCCCGCGGCGCACGTTTTTCAGGTCCAGCATGTAAGCCAGCTTCTCGCGATCAATGCCGTCCGGATCATAGATCACACCGTTTGAATCCGACACGGTCACTGGCTTCGCGCCGAGGTCGAGCAGTTTTTCGATGGTGTATTGGGAGACGTTGCCGCTTCCCGACACCAGGCAGATCTTGCCATCGAGTGAGTCCTTGCGGCTCTTCAGCATTTCCTCGGCAAAATACACGCAGCCATAGCCGGTCGCCTCGGGACGGATTAAAGACCCGCCCCAGTTCAGACCCTTGCCCGTGAGCACTCCGGTGAACTCGTTGCGCAGCCGCTTGTACTGGCCGAAGAGATAGCCGATTTCGCGTCCGCCCACACCGATGTCGCCGGCTGGAACATCCGTATTCGGACCGATGTGGCGCTGCAGTTCGGTCATGAAGCTTTGGCAGAACCGCATCACTTCATTGTCGCTCTTGCCTTTGGGGTCGAAATCCGAACCGCCCTTGCCGCCGCCCATGGGGAGCGTGGTGAGCGAATTCTTGAACACCTGTTCGAATGCCAGGAACTTCAGAATGCCGAGGTTCACCGAGGGATGGAAGCGCAGTCCGCCCTTGTAAGGGCCGATGGCACTGTTCATCTCGATGCGGAAGCCGCGATTTACCTGAACATTTCCTTGATCATCGGCCCAGGGTACGCGGAACATCAGCACGCGCTCGGGCTCGACGATGCGGTCCAGAACCCGGTTGGACTGATACTCGGGATGCTTGGCCAGTACTAACCGCAGAGAATCGAATACCTCCCGTACTGCCTGATGGAACTCAGGCTCGACGGGATTCTTCGCCTTCACACTAATCATCACTTCTTCAATGTAGTCGCCGGGAGCCTTAATTCCGGGCGAATTCAGAATGCCGGTGGTCATAGTCCTGCCTCCGTAGGTTGTCACTTACTAAACCGATTCAATTCTGATCTTCTTCAAACAACTCGCAAGGACTTGGAACACCTTGCGGGGTGATTGTTGTCACGCTGCTGACAGGGTTTGGAATCGTAGAGCTAGCCTCGTCGGGCCAACACTTCACCGCCCTAGAAAGGATACGCCTCTTGCGCCTGCAAACAACCAATTTGATCGACGAGAAACGAGGCCGTCAACCCTTCAATCGATCCCCGCGCGGACACTCTTGATCCGCCAAACCGTGGTACAGTGTGCCACTCGCAAGCCGGGAGAGTTGGACTGAGGAAGGTCCCATATGCGGGTGGCGGCAATCTATGACATTCATGCGAACCTCCCGGCACTAGAGGCTGTGCTCCAGGATATCCGACAAACAGAGGTAGACCAAATAGTGGTCGGCGGCGATGTGCTTCCCGGCCCAATGCCAAGTGAAACCATCGGGCGTTTGTTGGAGTTCGACACGCCCGTACAGTTTATTCAAGGCAACGGCGACCGCGAGGTGCTCGCGCTGTTGGAAGGCACGGAGACGGACTGGTACCGCTCCGCGCCAGAACAGTGGAGAGAGCCCGTGCGCTGGACAGCGCAGCAACTGCACCCAGAGCATACGCGGCTGTTAGCTAGCTGGCTCAAGACGGTCACGGTTGAGATTCGCGGGCTAGGCGAGGTGCTGTTCTGCCATGCCACACCCCGGAGCGACACTGAGATGTTTACCCGTCTTACGTCTGAAGATCGCCTCTTGCCGGTCTTTCAGGGACTCGCCGTCCCTGTGGTCTTCTGCGGTCACACTCACATGCAGTTTGACCGAAGGATCGGAGGGATTCGAGTTGTGAATGCTGGCAGCGTGGGAATGCCCTTTGGAGAGCCGGGCGCCTCTTGGCTCTTGATCGGATCCGACGTTCAGCTTCGGCGTACGCCCTACGATTTCGCAAAAGCCGCTGACCGCATTCGCGAAACTAAGTATCCGCAAGCTCAAGATTTTGCAGCGCGGAATGTTCTGCGGCCCACATCCGAGAGAGAAATACTTGAAGCATTTGCCCGAGAATTGAAGTAGAAGCCGTCGCTGCCGATATCCTGCTAACTGTTTTACAGGATTCTCTCGTGGGTGTAGCCATTGGCCCCAAGGGCTGAAATCAGTTCCGCAATGTGATCGGGACCGCGGGTTTCCATGGTGATGTCGATGGCCGTATCTCCCAGGTTCACGTTGTGGTAGGCGCGGTCGTAAGAAGTTTCGACAATGTTGGCGCGGTGCTGGGCAAGAATGCCAGTGAGCCGGTGCAGAGCACCTGGGTAATCGGGAAGGTGAACGCGCAGACGGACCAGCCGTCCATCTTTCACAAGGCCGCGCTCGATGATTCGCGCCAGCAGCGTCACATCAATATTCCCGCCGCTCACGACAGCGACGATCGTCTTGCCGGTCTTTTCACGAGTCGTCGAGTTCCGGATCATCGAATCCCGGGTCATCGAATCATAGATCATCGGAATCCGCCGATTGACCAGCGCAGCCAACGCGGCCGCTCCGGCTCCCTCGGCGAGAATCTTCTCTCTTTCAAGCAAGAGCAGAACGGCGTTGGCAATTTCTTCTTCCTCAACCGTAACGATGTCGTCCACATATTTCTGGATTAGGGGAAGCGTGCGCATGCCGACGCGACGCACTGCGATTCCATCTGCGATGGTCACCGCCGAAGGCAAAGTAACAGGCTTGCCCTCCGACAGTGCAACCTTCACCGAGGGCAGCCGCGCCGGTTGAACTCCAATGACCTGAATGCGAGGATTGGTTTCTTTCAGCGCGCAGCCGATCCCCCCGATCAGCCCGCCGCCGCCGATGGGCACGACAACAACCTCAAGGTCAGGATGCTGCTCAAGCAATTCCAAGCCCAGAGTACCCTGCCCGGCGATGACCGCGTCATCGTCGAAAGCATGGACAAATGTAATTCGCTCCTGCGCGCTAAGCCGAAGCGCTTCCTCATAAGCCTCATCGTAATTCGCTCCGTGGAGCACGACATCGCCACCGTAGCCGCGCGTAGCCGAGACTTTGATCAACGGCGTCGCCAGGGGCATGACGATTCTCGCCCGGATACCCAGGTTCGAAGCATGGTAAGCAACAGCCTGCGCGTGGTTGCCGGCCGAGGCTGCTATCACTCCCTGGGAACGTTCTTCTGCAGTGAGACTTAGCAACTTGTTCAGCGCGCCCCGTTCTTTATAAGCGCCAGTTCTCTGGCGGTTCTCTAGCTTCAAATAGATGGAGTGGCCGGTGAGTTCAGAGAAAGTCTCCGACCGGGTGCAGGGAGATACGTAAATAGATTTACGAACCCGCACAAGGGCGGACTGAATGTCTGGGAGGGTGACCATGGGCACGCTGGCTGCGGCAGGATTCGCCATTTTTTCCTGAGGATAATCGTCGATCCTCCACGATACAAGAATCTCAGACACCGACTCCGGAAATCGCCTTCCCGGCAGAGCAGAAAAATCCATGCGCCGCATCCAAATTGTCGATTGTACTTGGACGGGTGTTTCAGGTTAGACAAGTACTATGGGGGAAAGTCGCCTCACATTCGCGACCGATCATGACGCATGCGGCGTAGGGTTCATCGCCCAACTGGGCGGACCCGCGTCTCATGCCGTGATTGACCGTGGACTCGGCGCCCTGGCGCGCCTGGCCCATCGCGGCGGCGTGGACGCCGATGGCCGGAGCGGCGACGGCGCCGGGCTGCTGGTCGGGCTTCCGAAAGCTTTCTTCAGAAAGGCCGCTCGCTCTGCCGGGATTGAATTACCCGAGGAGTTTGCTGTCGGCATGGTGTTTCTTCAGCGTGGCCAGGAAGTTCAAGCGAGCGAGGCGATTCTAGCCGCCATTGCAAACTTCGATCTCTCATTACTGGGTTGGCGCGCGGTGCCTACCGACCCGTCCATCTTGGGGCCACGCTCGAGCGATTCTCTGCCTGTCATAAAGCAATGCTTTATCGCGCCGCGCCGCAGTTCTTCCGGCCTAGAATTTTCGGGGTTCGAATCCTCCAATTTCGAGTTGCAACTTTTCCGGCTGCGACAAGAACTCGAAACCATCCCCGGCTCCGGCTATTACTGTTCGCTGTCTTCAAGGACCATCGTTTACAAGGGACTGCTTACGCCTGAACAATTGGCTCCGTTCTATCCCGACCTGAGCGATCCCGAGTTTGAGAGCGCATTCGTGGTTTTCCACCAACGCTATTCCACGAATACGCAGCCCAGTTGGTCGCTGGCTCAACCGTTTCGCTTTGTGGCCCACAACGGCGAGATCAACACCATCAGCAGCAATCGCCGCTGGTTTCAGGCCCGCGCAGCGACATTGCGCCATCAGCTTGGGCTGCCAGACAGCTCCAGATTGCTGCAGCCGGGGATGAGCGACTCCGCGAGTTTTGATAACGCTCTCGAAGCCCTGGTGCGGAGCGGTTCCAGCATCGCCGAGTCCGCGTTGCGCCTCGTCCCACCGGCGTGGGAACACGACGAGGATCTCGATGCAGGACTGCGCCGATTCCTTGCCAGCAGCGCTCCCGAGCAGGAACCCTGGGACGGCCCGGCGGCTCTGATCTTCACCGACGGACATTTCGTAGGCGCCAAGCTCGATCGCAACGGCCTGCGTCCGCTGCGCTATACACTGACCTCGGATGGATTGCTCATCGTCGGCTCCGAAGTCGGCATCACTGATCTTTCCGATAAGCAGGTTGTGGAACGGCAGCGACTCGGCCCCGGCGAGATGCTGATTGCCGATATGGCAAGCGGAACATTTTTCCGGCCGAGTGAAGTTTCCAGCCTCGTGCCCGCGGCCGAAAGTCGCCCAGTAAACACGGCCATTCCCGCGGAACACGAGGCCGAGCCAATCTTGCTCGATGGCAACCGTTTGATGGCAGCCTTCGGCTGGACCGAAGACCAGTTCCGCATGCTCTTCTACCCTCTCGTGGAACACGGCCAGGAACCGCTGTGGAGCATGGGCGACGATGCTCCCCCGGCCTTCCTCTCGACTCTGCCGCGTCCTCTTTGGGATTACTGCAAGCAACGGTTTGCTCAGGTCACCAACCCTCCCATCGACCCGCTGCGCGAGAGCCACGTAATGTCGCTCGACGTTTATCTTGGAGAACATGCAAAGGTGAATTCTCCGCTCCTCGATGCCGGACAGATGGACTTGATTGCCGCAGCGCTGTCTCCGATTCATTGCATCGACATCACTTTCGAAGCGACTGGAGGCGCTGAGGCCGCCCGTCAGACTCTGAGCGGAATCCGTGCAGAAGCATCGACCAAAGCGTCCTGTTCCGGCGCCATTTTGTTGAGTGATCGTGGAGTCAACCACAAACGAGCCGCTCTGCCTGCGCTGCTGGCGGTTTCGGCAGTGTGGCAAGCGATGACCGAAGCCGGCGCCTGGGATGTTCCGCTGATCGTGGAAACGGGCCAGGTCGTCGATACCCATCATCTGGCTCTGCTGGTCGCAGCCGGAGCGAGCGCGGTGCATCCCCATCTTGCCTTGGGCATGGCGGCCCGTGCGGACGTTAATGGTCCGGCTCGCTATCGCGCGGGCATTGAGAAGGGTTTGCGCAAAGTTCTCGCCCGCATGGGCATCTCCACAATCCGCAGTTATCGCAATAGCCAGTTGTTCGAAACCATCGCCTTGGATCAGTCGGTGTGCCGCGAATTTTTCGCGGATGCTGGCCAAACTCTCAGCGGCAAGTCACTCGACGATCTGTTGCGGGACTGCATCTCTTGTCACGCCGCAGGTTTCGGGTCTTCTGCCGCGGAGTTCCGCGACGCCGGTCTGTATCGCTTCCGCCGCAACGGTGAGCAGCACGCGAGTTCGCCCGAGCTGGTGCGGCGCATGCATCGCTACATCAAATCCCCGACGGAGCAGAATCGTGCGGCCTTAACGATCCTTTCCGAAGATCGGAGGGAGAACGGGAAGAGCGTTGCGGTGCGGGACTTGCTCGAGTTCCGTCCCTCGAAGCCGCTGTCTTTGAACGAAGTGGAGAATGAAGTTTCGCTGCTCAGCCGCTTCAGCACGCAAGCCATGTCGCTGGGCGCAATTTCACCCGAAGCTCACCAGACTCTGGCCATCGCCATGAACCGCCTGGGAGGACGCAGCAACACCGGCGAGGGCGGTGAAGACCCAAGCATTTACTACAACCGCCCGGAGGCGAACAACCGCGTGAAGCAGGTGGCGTCGGCGCGATTTGGCGTCACTGCCGAATACCTGGTGCACGCCGATGAAATCGAAATCAAGATGGCGCAAGGCTCCAAGCCCGGCGAGGGTGGCCAACTGCCTTCCACAAAAGTTACGCCCTACATCGCGCGCTTGCGACATGCCATAGCTGGGACCTCGCTCATCTCGCCACCACCGCACCATGACATCTACAGCATCGAAGACCTGGCGCAGTTGATCTACGATCTGCGTGCGGTAAACCCAAATGCGCGTATCGGAGTCAAGCTGGTTTCCAGTTCCGGAGTCGGAGTCATCGCCACCGGCGTGGCCAAAGCAGGCGCAGACGTAATCACGATCAGCGGTCACGATGGCGGCACTGGCGCATCGCCGCTCACCTCCATTAAGAACACCGGGCTGCCTTGGGAAATTGGTTTGCGTGACGCACACACTGCGCTGGTGCGGGCGGGCCTGCGCGCCCGAGTTAGATTGCGCGTAGATGGCGGCCTGAAGTTTGCCCGTGACGTGGTGGTTGCTGCCCTGCTGGGAGCTGAGGAATTCGGCTTCGGAACCGCGGCTCTGCTTGCCATCGGCTGCGTCATGGCGCGGCAATGCCATCTCAACACCTGTCCGGTCGGCATCGCCACTCAGGATGAAACCCTGCGCGCGCGCTTTACCGGGAACCCGGAGATGGTGGAAACCTATTTTCGCGCGCTGGCGGCCGACGTTCGCGAACTGCTGGCGGGGATGGGTGCGGGCTCCATCGATGAAATTCTGGGCGTCGTTGAGCGGTTGCAGCCGCGTTCCGCGGAAGCTGAACAAAGCGTCGCCTCGCTGCTGCAGCCCATTGCCGAAGCACCGGCACAATTTCCCTGTCCGCGTGAGGACACCAGCGCGCTCCATCTCGAACTGAATCGCGTGGTGGACGATCTGGAATCGCTCTCTGTCCGTTCCTATCGTTTTGCAATCACCAACGAGGATCGAGCCGTTGGGGCACACTTCAGTGGCGAAGTTCTCCGCCGCCTGGGTATGCATCTTGAAATGACGGCCGACTGCGAGTTTATCGGCACAGCGGGGCAGAGCTTTGGCGCTTTCCTCATATCCGGCGCCAACTTCCGGCTGACCGGGGAAGCGAACGATTATGTAGGCAAAGGTCTGTGCGGCGGCAGCATCGCCATTACCGCGCACGCGGAGGCGTCGGAACGCGGAGACGTTCTGGTTGGGAACACCGTGCTCTACGGCGCCACGTCCGGTGAGTTGTTCGTCGCTGGCCGCGCCGGAGAACGGTTCGCGGTTCGCAACAGCGGCGCTCTCGCCGTGGTTGAGGGCGTAGGCCGCCACGGATGCGAGTATATGACTGCGGGCGTGGTGGCGATTCTCGGTCCGGCCGGCGCCAACATGGGAGCGGGAATGACCGGCGGCCTTGCTTATCTGTTGAGCGCGGAAGCCGACGACTACTTCAATGGTGGTCACAGAAACGACGATCACATAAACCGCGACTCGGTGCGGTTCGCAACTCTCGAACCTCAGGAAGAGCAGTGGCTCCGCCGCATCCTTCGCCGGCACTTGCAACTCACCGGCAGCCCCCGAGCCGCTAAGCTTCTCGCCTGCTCCACTCTGCCGCTGCTTCGAGTCGAACCCATGGCGCCGCCGTGCTCGATCGAAGACACATGGGCTTCGATTCTGTCGCGCCTGGCAGCCGAGGAAGCGCGCAGCTACGGACGCGACAAGCTCCTCACCTCCGAACGACCCGTCGTCCAATAAGCCGCCCTGGCAATTGTCAGCGCATTCCTTGCCGACGTACAAGGCAAAGTTCGTTATAATCTCCGACAACCCGCATGGACTTCGATCAGCTCATCACATTCCTGGAGGTTGCCCGGCAAGGCAGCTTCTCCCGTGCCGGAGAGAAAGTCTTCCGCTCGCAATCTGCGGTCAGCGCGCAGATCCGCCAACTGGAGCAGGAGTATGGCGATCGGCTGCTCGACCGCTCGGGCAAGTCCGTCAAATTGACTCCCGCCGGTCAGGTCTTCCACGACTATGCGCTGCGCATGAAGAAGCTGCGCGACGAATCGCTCGTGGCTGTGGCCGACCATGGCCACACACCGCGCGGCACGCTCGTGGTTGGCGCCAACGAAGCCACTTGCCTTTATGTCCTGCCCGAGGTGTTTGGAGAATACTGCCGCCGTTATCCCGACGTGCAAATCAGCATCTATCGCAATTTCACCTACAAGATCGTCGAGAAACTGGAAAATGGCTCGCTCGATGTGGGCGTACTCAGCCTTCCGGTTCAATCTCCCAGTTTGAAGGTCCAGGCTATCTACCGCGACCGGTTGATGCTGATGGTGAGCCCGAAGAACCCCCTGGCCAAGCTGAAGTCGGCGCAAATCAGCGACGTTGTGAAGCATCCTCTGCTTCTTCCCAAGACCGGTCACACGCGCAGACTGCTGGATAAGCTATTCCGTGAGTACAACACGGAACTCAAGGTGAGGATGGAGCTGCCCAGTATTGGGATGATTAAGAGTTTCGTGGCCGCCGACCTTGGCATCTCGCTCATCAGCGCAGCCTTTGCGCGCGATGACGTAGCGGCGGGGAGGGTGAAGCTGGTTGAACTGGAAGGCCCCGAACTGTGGCGCGAACTCGGCCTTGCCTACCGCCGCGACCGCACGCTCTCAGTGGCCAACAAGACATTCATCGCGGTGGTCCGGCAGCTCTCGGACTATCTCAAGAAGACGGACGCCTCGGCGCACTCGTAGCGCGCCTTTCGATAAGAACACCGAACCCCGACCGTGCGCCCTTGCAGCCCAGCTCCAAGAAAAATTCAGCCCTGACATGCGTGCCGTAGTATTCTCGCGAAGATAGCTTTCTGGTTTCCCTCGTCGGGGAAAGGACTGCCACCGTGGAGAACAACGAAAGGGCTGGCTATAACCGCTTCCTCCTGCTGGTGGCAGGGCTGGGCGGCTTGCTGTACGGCGTGGACGTCGGCATCATTGCCGGCGCCCTGCCGTATCTCGAGGCCACTTCTGGTTTGAATGCAGGCCAGCTTTCGATTGTCGTGGCAGCCGTGCTGCTTGGCAGCGTGATCTCAACTCTGTTTGCGGGCACGCTGGCCGACTGGATGGGACGCAAGCTTCTGATGGCTCTCAGCGGGGTGCTGTTTGTTATCAGCATTCCGATGATTGCGCTCTCGCACGGTTACGAACCGTTGATTCTTGGCCGTCTGTTGCAGGGCATCAGCGCCGGCTTAATCGGTGTAGTGGTCCCGCTGTATCTGGCGGAGTGTCTGGCGGCATCGAACCGCGGCAAAGGGACGGGCATCTTCCAGTGGCTGCTGACTCTCGGCATTGTAACTGCGGCCCTGGTTGGCATGCTTTTCAGTATTCGGGTCGAGGAAGTTGCGCGGCTCGGCGATCCTGCCCGGCTCTTCGCTTTTAAAGACACGGCCTGGCGCAGCATCTTCTGGGTTTCGCTGCCTCCCGGCATTTTGTTCGTGATCGGCAGCTTTATGGTCGCGGAATCTCCACGCTGGCTGTTTCGCCGCGGCAGAAGCGATGCCGCCTACGCCGCGCTTCTTCGCTCCCGCACCACCGAGCAAGCGGATCTCGAGCTTGCGGAAATGGAACAGGCGGCCGCCGCGGAGAAAGCCCGGACCTCAACCGGAACCGGGGTTCGGGAATCGCTACTGCGCCGGAAATATGTGATCCCGTTTGTGCTGGCCTGCGTCATTCTAGCGTGCAATCAGGCCACAGGTATCAACTCCATCATTGGCTATAACACCAACATACTTTTGCAGAGTGGCCTCTCCGATGTCCAGGCTCATTGGGGCTATGTTCTTTTCACCATCGTGAACTTCCTGACGACCATTGGCGGCGTTCTGCTGGTGGATCGCAAGGGACGAAAGTTCCTGCTGTCGGTGGGAACGGCCGGGATTATCGTGTCGCTGATCTGCACCGGCGTGCTTTTCCGCCAGACGGAACGCCTGCGCGTGGATTCCAGAAACCCGGTCCAGTCCATGGTCACCTCAGACCAGAAGATCACACTCACCTACAACCAGAAATTGGCTGAGACGCTGCTGAACTTAGGCGGAGACGCCTGCCCCCCAGATCGCCAGCCGGCCCACTTCCTTGGTCGTCATTTACTCCTATGGAGACTTCCACGCCGCCACCAAGGCCGCGCGTTCCGACGACACCGCCGCCACGCCAATCGAAATCACGCGCGAAAGCAGTGTGCCCGCCAACAAGGTGGTCGCATTCTTCTCCAATCCCTTCGGCGATCTCGACGCCGCACGCCATGCTCCACTGAGAATCGACCATGCGCTGATCACTCCCTTGCCCAGCCAGCGCAACGGATGGTGGGTTGCTGTCACTCTTTTCGTATTTATGGCATTCTTTGCCGTCGGCCCGGGTGTGTGCGTCTGGCTGGCGCTTTCTGAACTGATGCCGACCCGCATCCGGTCCAATGGCATGAGCATCGCCCTGCTGCTCAACCAGGCGGTTTCCACCGGCATCGCCGCAGTATTCCTGCCCACGGTCGGCAAGTATGGTTACGCGGCCATGTTTTTCGGCTTTGCCGGCTGCACCGTGATCTACTTCATCACGGCCGCAGTGTTCCTGCCGGAAACGAAAGGGAAAACCCTGGAAGAGATCGAAGCGCATTTCGAGGGAGCAAGAAAGCCCGGCCACGCAACAGCTTGACCTTGCAAAGGTGGAGCGGTATCCCTGTTTTTCCATCTCAGTCGCTCTGAGCGTCGGAAATTGGCCGTCAAGCCCGCGCCTTATCGAGCATTTCCGTCCAGATACCTTTTGATTTGAGGACGAGTTCCACCGCTTCGCGGACCGCACCGCGGCCGGCCAGGGCTTTTGTCGTGTAGTGCGCAGCTTTCTTTACTTCGGGGACAGCGTCGCCCACGGCAACGGCGAGGCCAGCACGGCGCATGATCGGAATATCCGGAAGATCATCGCCGATATAGGCGACTGCAGAATCCGTCACGCCCGCTTTCCGCAATACGTCCTCATAAGCCGGCATTTTCAGTGGCTGCTTCATATAGATGAATTCCATCTTCATTTCCTGGGCACGGCGGAGGAGCGCTGCACTTTCGCGGCCCGTGATACAGCCCGTGCGCAGGCCGGCGGTCTGGGCCAACGTCAGACCCTGGCCGTCGTGCGCGTCAAAGGTCTTGATTTCGAGAGCGGTACCGTCGGTTTGCGAGAGCAGCGTGACGCTGCCGTCGGTCATGGTGCCGTCCACGTCCATGAGAAGCAGTTCGATTTGCGCAGCGCGCTTCTTGAGTGCGGGAGAGATTTTTGGAAAACGGGCCAACGAAAACCTCCACGATCCGGGTCACAGGTTCCGCTCGCGTTTTCCTAAGCGATGGACAGAATGGAGCGGGAGACCGGGATCGAACCGGCGACATCCAGCTTGGGAAGCTGGCGTTCTACCGCTGAACTACTCCCGCTCACTGGCAAGTTGGGCAGTTCGCTTCGCGTGAACCAACCAAAGTCTAGCACTCGAAGCCGCCAGAGACAATCTGTGGAGCTCTCGTTTCATTTAGACTGGCTAAAGAGAACCCAATGTCCTCCTCATTTCCACGGAAACACGCGGGCACCGGCGGCGCCAGCGATCAGCCCGCGGTCCCCGAGCCTTCATTCTCCGAGCGGGCGCGCACTTTGCTCTACCTGGGCCGCATTGGCAGCCTTTCGACGCTCTCACGCAAACAACCCGGTTTCCCCTTCGGCTCGGTGATGCCCTACGGGCTGGACGGGCGCGGTCGCCCTATCTTTCTCGTCAGCACCATGGCGATGCACACCCAGAATCTGCAGGCGGATCCGCGCGCCAGCCTGCTCGTAACCCAGCCTGATGCGAGCGGAGATCCCTTAGGCGCGTCGCGAGTGACACTCATTGGAAATGTTCTCACTATCCCGAAGTCCGAGGTGCCGGACGCACGCCAACTCTACCTGGAGCGTTACGCCAACAGCAAATACTGGGTCGACTTTGAAGATTTTTCTTTTTACCGCATGGATGTGTTGGACGTTTACTACGTGGGAGGCTTCGGCGTGATGGGCTGGGTTCCGGTATCGGACTACGACCAGGCGAAAACCGACCCGTTGGCCGACACCGCGGCCGGAATCATCGAACACATGAATGCCGACCACAAGGATGCGCTCGTCCTGCTGGCCCGGGCGTTTGGCAGCATCGAGTCTCAGGAAGCGGCGATGACTTCGGTCGACCGTCTCGGTTTTCATATGCGCCTGAAAACCCCCGACGGGATGAAGGGAGCGCGCATTGCGTTCTTGCGCGAGGTAACTAATCCGGGGGATGCCAGAAAAGTTCTAGTCGAGATGGTGAAGCGCGCGCGGCAAGGGCAAGTCTCAGGTGTAAGGTCTTAGGCTTTTGCCCAAGACCTGAGACCCACGACCGCCCCAGACTCCAATCGCTCTATTCCCAACAAAAATGCCCGCCATCCTCTCGGATCGCGGGCACATTGTTTTCACTTCGAAAGCGGTCACTAGACAGCTTGGACGTTCTCCGCTTGCCAGCCCTTGGGGCCCTTGGTCACGTCGAACTGCACGGTTTGGCCTTCTTGCAGGCTGCGGAAGCCGCCAGCCTGAATCGCGGAGAAATGCACGAAAACGTCTTCGCCATTCTGACGGCTGATAAAGCCATAGCCTTTGGCGTCGTTAAACCACTTCACTGTTCCTTGTTCTGCCATTGATAGTCCTATTCTTGTTTCTTTGGATTGTGCTGAGAAGAATCTCTGCTAGTGAGGGGGTGACGCTGGTTGGCGATACCGACCTTCAACCGCTTGTGAATCAAACTTAGCTGTTCTTTATTATACACTCCGGAGCGAAAAACCATAGGGAAAAAATCTTTGCACAATCCCTCGATCCCGCTGAGCGGATCAAACCCCGCGAGATTCGAGCGACCGGAGGCGTTCACTCCGAGTATCCGTCGGAGTTGCCATCGTCCTTGTCCTCCTCTTCCTCGTCTTCGTCTTCGTCTTCTTCTTCGTCTGGCTCCTCCCGAACCAGAACGTCGACATACACAGAGCAATCCGCGGGGCCGGACTCGACGAATGCTGGACACATGCTGCTCATCTTTTGATGGTACACCTGACGGTACACCTCGAACGCCTAACCTTCAGCCGAGACAACCGGAGCATGCGGGAACTAACCTGGAACCGCGGACCTTTGGGGGAGGGGACGCGCCGGCCGTTCGTAGGAACGAACATGGAGTCCGGCGCGGCACCAATAGCCGCAGCCTGTCAGCTGCGACTGTTATTACTCTGGTCGGGACCATACGCGGTCCACCGTTCCGGAGTCTGTTCAGTTTTGTACACTTTCACAAAATCACGATGTCAGCCTTCTTGTGTCCCTTTTGAGTCCCATTCTGGGAACGAGGAGTAGTTTTTGCAGCGCTTTCACCGCTTCTTATTGGACATCACACGATTTCGTGATTAGCTTGAACCATCCCTCAACCCGTTACATTTATGAGCCAGCGTGATTCGGTGCCTTGCCTGGCGCGAGCGCTTGGAGGTTTATCGATGGGGAACTTCTATACCGAAGTGATCTCCCCGGACGCACGCTTTAACTCGGTGACGCGGATTGCCGACCCTTCCCTGCTCGAACCGACAACGCGCCAATTGGTTGAGGGCATGGTCTCCGCTGCCCACCAGATGGGGATCGAAGTCATGATCTACGAAACCTATCGCAGCCAGAATCGCCAGCAGGAACTCTTCAACCAGGGTGCTACCAGACTTCGGGCCGTGGGCGTTCATCACTACGGCCTGGCCTGTGACATCGTCCGCATTGTGGGCGGAGAGCCCAGCTGGAAAGGTGACTTCTCTTTCCTGGGGCAACTCGCACACAGCAGCGGTCTGATCTGGGGCGGCGACTGGGGCGCACCCACCATTAAACACAGCTTCGTCGATAGCGGGCATGTGCAGCGTTGCACCGTTGCCCGGCAAGGAGATCTGTTCGCCGCCACTTGGTATCCCGACGCTACCTATAATCCGTGCGAAGACGGGCAACATTTATTCGCGGCTGCATTCAAACCGGCAAGATCAAATGCAGGTGCAGGACGCCCTAACAAGAAACAGGCATAAACCTGGCCATCTCTGGAATCACCGCCGCCGTTTCACGACATATCTGATGCATACACTCTTCTAGCCGCATGGATTACTATGTTCCGTTGCGATTTACCGATTGCATTTCGAAGCAAAGGACATCCTTAACCATGCCGCAGAAAGATGCGAAACTTGCCGCCAGCCGCCGCTCGTTCCTGAAGACCGCTCTTATTGGTGGGGCGGCTGCGACTATGACTCCACTCTACCCCGCTTTCGGTGCGGCGCGTGAAGTCGCAGCCGCCTCACCTGCGTCCGGCATCAAGCCCTTCGAACTCGAGGAGATTACCATTGCCGATTTGCAGGATGGAATGAAGTCCGGCAAATTCACGGCCCGCTCGTTGGTGGAAGCTTACTCGGCGCGCATCGATGAGATCGACAAACAGGGACCAGCGATAAACAGCGTCATCGAAATGAACCCCGATGCGCTCTCCATTGCCGATTCGCTCGACCAGGAGCGGAAGGCCAAAGGCCCGCGCGGCCCGCTGCACGGCGTCCCCGTTCTGATCAAAGACAACATCGACACCGCGGATAAGATGATGACCACTGCTGGCTCCCTCGCCCTGGTGGGCTCGAAGCCACTGCAAGACTCTGCGGTTGCGCAAAAGCTGCGCGCTGCGGGAGCCGTTATCCTGGGCAAGACCAATCTCAGCGAGTGGGCGAACATTCGCTCCAGCCACTCCACCAGCGGATGGAGTGGCCGTGGCGGCCTCACGAAAAATCCTTACGCCGTTGACCGCAATCCTTGCGGCTCCAGTTCCGGCACCGGCGCGGGCATATCCGCCAATTTGTGCGCGGTCGGAATCGGCACCGAAACCGATGGTTCCATCGTTTGCCCAGCTTCCTCGAACGGACTTGCCGGCATCAAACCCACTGTCGGTCTTGTAAGCCGGAGCGGCATTATTCCGATCTCTCATAGTCAGGATGGCGCTGGTCCAATGTGCCGAACCGTCCGCGACGCCGCGCTTCTGCTGGGCACGCTCACCGGCGTCGATCCTCAGGACTCCGTTACCGCGGCGAGTCAAGGTAAGTCTTCGACGAACTACGCTCAGTTCTGCGATCCCAATGGCCTCAAGGGTGCTCGCATCGGCGTAGCCCGGAAATACTTCGGCTTCAACGATGCCGTCGACGCTCTCATGGAGCAGTCGCTCGATGTCATGAAAAAACAGGGAGCTACGCTGGTTGATCCCGCCGACATTGAAACCTTCGGTAAGTTCGATGAAAGCGAATTGTTGGTCTTCATGTACGAACTTAAGGCCGACTTGAATGCCTATCTCGCGCGCCTGGGACCCAATGCTCCCGCCCGCACTTTGAAGGACGTCATCGACTTCAACGACCGCAATCGCCAGAAAGAGATGCCCTACTTCGGCCAGGACTTATTTCTCAAAGCCGAGGCCAAAGGCCCGCTAACTGAGAAGGCATACATCGACGCGCTCGAAAAAAATCATCTACTCAGCCGCACCGAAGGCATTGACGCCACCATGGATAAGTACCGGCTCGACGGCATTGTCGCTCCCACTGGAGGTCCGGCTTGGCTCACCGATCTGCTCAACGGCGACCACGTGGCCGGGGGAAGCTCGAATGCCGCGGCTGTCGCGGGCTATCCCAATATCAACGTCACTGCCGGATTTATCTCCGGCCTGCCGGTCGGAATCTCATTCTTCGGCCGCGCCTGGAGCGAACCTACCCTCATCCGCCTGGCATTCGCCTTCGAACAGACTACAAAAGCTCGTGAAGCGCCGCGCTTCTTATCTACAATCGGTGCTGGGTGAGAACTAACCAGCACATATCTTGTGTTCCAATGCGCACCGAGCCTCAGAAGATCTTTGGGTACATCCAACTCTCAGCTTTAGCAAATTCTAATAAATCCCCACTAATGTCCTTCCGTGTTAGCCTTGCTTACAGAGGGGGTACTAATGATGATGAACAAAGTCGTTGCTTCCCTGCGGAAGGAGTACTCCCGTCTCGAGAAAGAGATGGGACAAGTGGGGAAGGCGCTGGACGCTCTTGGCCACGCCGGCGGAAATAAGCTCAAGAAGACGGGCCGTACCTTGAGCAAGGATGCCCGCCGACGCATCGCTGAAGCGCAAAAACTACGCTGGGCGAAAGTCCGCAAGGCTGCCGCCAGGCTAGTAAAGTCGTAAGTAGAGAAATGCTTTCGCAAGCACCGCAGCCGGCCTCGTTCGTATACTAGTGCAACTTGCGAACGAGGCCCCAGCTTCGGCGGTAGTGGGCGACTTTGAATTTCCACAGGTCCCGTAATGCAGGTTGAAACTTAGATGCCGTTTCAATGGGGAGGATTCAGCAAACCAGCCCACTACCGCTTCGGCCCCACTCTGTCAAGGCCAAGTAGAAAGTTCCTCTTTTTGGCCAAGTAGAAACTTCCTCATGGCAGCGGGATGGGGGCGTGGGGCAAGGGCGGCGTTTGAGTCCTTGCCCCACCTTAGCTGCTTAGAAAAATTTTCGCTGCTGAGGAGGATCATCCCGCATGACTTGCCAAATCGGACGGTCGCGCAAGCGGCGGTAGCTTTCCGTCAATTGCTTGCGGGCTTGCTGCAAACGCTGTTGGGCTCGCGCCTTTTCGCTCGCCGACCGAGTGAACATGGGCGGGCTTTCGGGCTTCAGTGCCGGATGAGGCCGCTCCGCAAGGCAAGGCTGCAAGGCCACTACCCGTTGGCGCCAGCGCATCCACACACTTCCATCCAGGCGTTGTTCGATCGCCGCGGGTGCACCCCGCATACCCGCCCGGATGTCTGGGCGGCGGATCTGATACGCTGCCGCCTGCCATCGCACGCTGTAGTCTTGGGCTACTGTGCGTCGTTCCACTCGACTTAATACGGAATCCAGATCCGTCTTCGTATCCAGCGCCCGGTGCGCATCCCCGGCTTGCCGTGGCTCACAAATGAAGCGTTGGTTCCACATGGGCAAATAGATCTTCTCCAGATACGCGTTGGCTTGTTCCAGCGTGCCGGCTCGCACTTTGCGTAACCCCTTCACCAGCCGGTCCTGGGCGGTGCCGAAGAAACGCTCAATCCGGCCTTTGGCCTGTGGGGAGTGAGCCGCGATCCACTCGATGTTCAGTTCAGCGAGCGCCCGCCCGATCTGCGTGGGCTGCACGACGGGAGCATCGCGGTGATGCGCTGCTTTGGGCGCGGTCTGAAACAAACTCGCCTTGTCGGTATAGAACGCCAGCGGACGCCCATACTTTTTCAAGTAACTCCTCAGCAGCCGCAGGTTCTCCTCCGTGGAGTCGTGCCGTACAAAACGTGCCAGCGCCCGCGAGCTGGCATCGTCAATCATGGCGATGAGATATAGGGTCTGGCTACTGCGGCCTTCCAGCCAGTCGTGTTCGCTGGTGTCCCACTGCAGTAGTTCGCCCCAGCGAGCACGGCGTGCCCGCCAGCTGTGTACCTGTTCCACCCGTGCCCGTCGCTCCTTCCACAACCCCGCCTCCATCAGCCATTTCCGCAGCGTCTCTTTGCCTACCTTCAACCCATGCTCGGACGCCAGTTCTTCCCCTGCCAACGTGGGACCGTAATCGTGCCACTGCTTGGCCTGTTGGTACTGGCGAAACAGCCCTATGGCTCGCTGCTTCACCCATGCCGGCAACTTTCGATTCGAGGGCCTTCCCCGCAACCGATGCACCACCGCACGATCTCCTTCCACTTTCATCCGCTTCAGCAATGCCCGCACCCACCGCGGGCTGATCCCTAGTTCCGCTCCCGCTTGTTGCTGCGTGATATGTCGCTTTCTGACCTCGTGCAGTACCTTCAGCCGCTCCCGATCCTTGCCTGTCATCCACAGCCCCTCTCGTGATTCCGCCATCACCAATTAAAAGCGGAACGTTCTACTTGGCTACAAGAGGAACTTCTCATGTGGCTGCGACACGCTTCGGCCCCACTCTGTCAAGGCCAAGTAGAAAGTTCCTCTTTTTGGCCAAGTAGAAACTTCCTCATGGCAGCGGGATGGGGGCGTGGGGCAAGGGCGGCGTTTGAGTCCTTGCCCCACCTTAGCTGCTTAGAAAAATTTTCGCTGCTGAGGAGGATCATCCCGCATGACTTGCCAAATCGGACGGTCGCGCAAGCGGCGGTAGCTTTCCGTCAATTGCTTGCGGGCTTGCTGCAAACGCTGTTGGGCTCGCGCCTTTTCGCTCGCCGACCGAGTGAACATGGGCGGGCTTTCGGGCTTCAGTGCCGGATGAGGCCGCTCCGCAAGGCAAGGCTGCAAGGCCACTACCCGTTGGCGCCAGCGCATCCACACACTTCCATCCAGGCGTTGTTCGATCGCCGCAGGTGCACCCCGCATACCCGCCCGGATGTCTGGGCGGCGGATCTGATACGCTGCCGCCTGCCATCGCACGCTGTAGTCTTGGGCTACTGTGCGTCGTTCCACTCGACTTAATACGGAATCCAGATCCGTCTTCGTATCCAGCGCCCGGTGCGCATCCCCGGCTTGCCGTGGCTCACAAATGAAGCGTTGGTTCCACATGGGCAAATAGATCTTCTCCAGATACGCGTTGGCTTGTTCCAGCGTGCCGGCTCGCACTTTGCGTAACCCCTTCACCAGCCGGTCCTGGGCGGTGCCGAAGAAACGCTCAATCCGGCCTTTGGCCTGTGGGGAGTGAGCCGCGATCCACTCGATGTTCAGTTCAGCGAGCGCCCGCCCGATCTGCGTGGGCTGCACGACGGGAGCATCGCGGTGATGCGCTGCTTTGGGCGCGGTCTGAAACAAACTCGCCTTGTCGGTATAGAACGCCAGCGGACGCCCATACTTTTTCAAGTAACTCCTCAGCAGCCGCAGGTTCTCCTCCGTGGAGTCGTGCCGTACAAAACGTGCCAGCGCCCGCGAGCTGGCATCGTCAATCATGGCGATGAGATATAGGGTCTGGCTACTGCGGCCTTCCAGCCAGTCGTGTTCGCTGGTGTCCCACTGCAGTAGTTCGCCCCAGCGAGCACGGCGTGCCCGCCAGCTGTGTACCTGTTCCACCCGTGCCCGTCGCTCCTTCCACAACCCCGCCTCCATCAGCCATTTCCGCAGCGTCTCTTTGCCTACCTTCAACCCATGCTCGGACGCCAGTTCTTCCCCTGCCAACGTGGGACCGTAATCGTGCCACTGCTTGGCCTGTTGGTACTGGCGAAACAGCCCTATGGCTCGCTGCTTCACCCATGCCGGCAACTTTCGATTCGAGGGCCTTCCCCGCAACCGATGCACCACCGCACGATCTCCTTCCACTTTCATCCGCTTCAGCAATGCCCGCACCCACCGCGGGCTGATCCCTAGTTCCGCTCCCGCTTGTTGCTGCGTGATATGTCGCTTTCTGACCTCGTGCAGTACCTTCAGCCGCTCCCGATCCTTGCCTGTCATCCACAGCCCCTCTCGTGATTCCGCCATCACCAATTAAAAGCGGAACGTTCTACTTGGCTACAAGAGGAACTTCTCATGTGGCTGCGACATCATGCGGCACATGCACTGTCAAGGCCAAGTAGAAAGTTCCTCTTTTTGGCCAAGTAGAAACTTCCTCATGGCAGCGGGATGGGGGCGTGGGGCAAGGGCGGCGTTTGAGTCCTTGCCCCACCTTAGCTGCTTAGAAAAATTTTCGCTGCTGAGGAGGATCATCCCGCATGACTTGCCAAATCGGACGGTCGCGCAAGCGGCGGTAGCTTTCCGTCAATTGCTTGCGGGCTTGCTGCAAACGCTGTTGGGCTCGCGCCTTTTCGCTCGCCGACCGAGTGAACATGGGCGGGCTTTCGGGCTTCAGTGCCGGATGAGGCCGCTCCGCAAGGCAAGGCTGCAAGGCCACTACCCGTTGGCGCCAGCGCATCCACACACTTCCATCCAGGCGTTGTTCGATCGCCGCAGGTGCACCCCGCATACCCGCCCGGATGTCTGGGCGGCGGATCTGATACGCTGCCGCCTGCCATCGCACGCTGTAGTCTTGGGCTACTGTGCGTCGTTCCACTCGACTTAATACGGAATCCAGATCCGTCTTCGTATCCAGCGCCCGGTGCGCATCCCCGGCTTGCCGTGGCTCACAAATGAAGCGTTGGTTCCACATGGGCAAATAGATCTTCTCCAGATACGCGTTGGCTTGTTCCAGCGTGCCGGCTCGCACTTTGCGTAACCCCTTCACCAGCCGGTCCTGGGCGGTGCCGAAGAAACGCTCAATCCGGCCTTTGGCCTGTGGGGAGTGAGCCGCGATCCACTCGATGTTCAGTTCAGCGAGCGCCCGCCCGATCTGCGTGGGCTGCACGACGGGAGCATCGCGGTGATGCGCTGCTTTGGGCGCGGTCTGAAACAAACTCGCCTTGTCGGTATAGAACGCCAGCGGACGCCCATACTTTTTCAAGTAACTCCTCAGCAGCCGCAGGTTCTCCTCCGTGGAGTCGTGCCGTACAAAACGTGCCAGCGCCCGCGAGCTGGCATCGTCAATCATGGCGATGAGATATAGGGTCTGGCTACTGCGGCCTTCCAGCCAGTCGTGTTCGCTGGTGTCCCACTGCAGTAGTTCGCCCCAGCGAGCACGGCGTGCCCGCCAGCTGTGTACCTGTTCCACCCGTGCCCGTCGCTCCTTCCACAACCCCGCCTCCATCAGCCATTTCCGCAGCGTCTCTTTGCCTACCTTCAACCCATGCTCGGACGCCAGTTCTTCCCCTGCCAACGTGGGACCGTAATCGTGCCACTGCTTGGCCTGTTGGTACTGGCGAAACAGCCCTATGGCTCGCTGCTTCACCCATGCCGGCAACTTTCGATTCGAGGGCCTTCCCCGCAACCGATGCACCACCGCACGATCTCCTTCCACTTTCATCCGCTTCAGCAATGCCCGCACCCACCGCGGGCTGATCCCTAGTTCCGCTCCCGCTTGTTGCTGCGTGATATGTCGCTTTCTGACCTCGTGCAGTACCTTCAGCCGCTCCCGATCCTTGCCTGTCATCCACAGCCCCTCTCGTGATTCCGCCATCACCAATTAAAAGCGGAACGTTCTACTTGGCTACAAGAGGAACTTCTCATGTGGCTGCGACACGCTTCGGCCCCACTCTTGATAGAACCTAGCCGTTAGCGTAGAATCCCCCCGCTTCAATCAATCCAATAATTTGCTTCTCAAAACAGGAGAGACATGAAAACAAGACCGATTTTACTCACCCTGGCTCTGTGCCTCGTAGCGACATTGGGCTTCGCCAGCAACGCAAATATGGGCACCTGGAAACTGAACGAGGCCAAGTCGAAGATTCCCACAGGAGCCCCGAAGAACCATACTGTCGTCTACGAGGCCGCGGGTGACAAGGTAAAGGTCACCGTGGATGGCGTCGACGGCGAGGGTAAACCCACGCACACCGAGTGGACCGGATCGTTTGACGGGAAAGACTACCCGCTCACTGGCGATTCGACTGCAGACGCGCGGTCGTACAAGAAGATCGATGACCGCACCACGGAGTTAACCAATAAGAAAGCCGGCAAGGCTACTACCACGGGTAAGATTGTCATTTCGGCCGATGGCAAAAGTCGTACCGTCACCGTAACCGGAACCGACCCGATGGGCAAGAAGGTCACATTCACCGCGGTGTATGACAAGCAGTAGCGTGCATTAGATCGGGGGACTTTTCGGGGAGGATGGCGTCCGGAGCCTAAACGGGCGCCGCCTCCTAAGTCCACCGGAACCACCTTAGCGCCAGCACGAACGAGATAACACCCCACACGGACATCACTAGGAGCCGCGGCCACTGATGGATCAGTGGCGCGCCTTCCAGAATGCTCGCTCGCAGCGCATCGTTCAAAGCCGTCAGCGGCAGCGCCTTGATCAGCGGCTGAATCACGGCGGGAAAGCGTTCATAGGAAAAGAACACCCCGGAAAAAATCCACATCGGCATCATCACTAAGTTCATGAGCCCGCTGACGCTCTCGATCTTCTGCGCCCGGCTCGCGGTCAGCAATCCTATGCCTCCGAAACAGACGGCGCCCAGGGAACCCAGCAGCAGAATTGCGAATATCGATCCCAGCACTTTCATGTGGAACACGATGACCCCGAGGGTCAGCAGCAGTCCGATCTCGATGATCATCAGCACCAGGCGGCTCGAAAGCAAAGCCAGCAGAAAGTCGCCCCGCCGCATGGGCGTGCCGACGAAGCGTTTCAGCAGTTTGCGTTGCCGCATATCGACCAGCGCAAACCCGATGCCCCACATCCCGGAGTTCATCAGGTTCATCCCCAGCAATCCGGGAATCAGAAAGTCGATGTAGCGCGAACCTGGCTCAGACGAAGTCACTACGGAGGTCGCGACCACATCTTTGCGGCCAGCTGCCGTCTGCAGCGCATCGTCCACTTCGGCACGAGCCAGCACGCTTTCTGGCCGGGCCGGGTCGTAGCGATAGCGAAGTCCTCCCGCGCCGTCCGACTCGATCACGAGATCGTATTTCCCCAACCGGAAGCCCTTCCGCGCTGCCTCACCATCTTGCACATCGATCTTGAATGCCGCATGCCGCGGCGAACCTTGCAACCACGCCTCCGCTTTCTCAGCTCCCGCTTCCCCAACGATTGCGACCGAGGACGCGTCGGCCGGCTTGTTGCGGAAAGCAATCCCCAGTCCCGTCGCAAGTAACAGAGGAAACACGAATACCCAGAAAACGACCTCCGGCTCACGCTTCAGTTCCAGCATGCGCGCCATCAGCAGATGACGGTATCCGGACCACCGTCCGTTCCGCTTGGGCGGCCGATTGCGGGGAAGCTTTCGTTCCACGGCCGGGATTTGCTCTGCAACACTCATAAGTCAATTGTCTATCGCGCCTCAGGCTTCCACTCATTGAGGAACTCGAGCACCGTTTCCGGCGTGAGAGACCGCGCGTCCTCGAATTCGCCGTTCTTCTGGCTGACCACCACTCTGCCATCGGCTTCGACCACCGCCAACGTCGGAATGCCTTTATCCAAGGTCACGTCAAACTGTTTCACCACGTCGGCGTTCTTTTTTTCGTCGTCTCCAAGGTCGACATGCACCACTTCGTAGCCCGACATCGCCGATGCAAAATCGGGCCGGTGAAACGCCAGATCAAGGACGTGGCAATCGAAGCACCAGTTCGCTCCAAAAACCAGCAAGACGCGCCGATGTTCTTTCGCGGCCTTCTCTTCTGCTTCTTTGATTTCCGCGTGCGCATCCGCGTCCGACGGATAAATATTCTTCTTCATATCCGACGGCTGCTTCAGGTGAGGCGCATCCGCTCGCTCCACGCTGATCAGTCGCCACTGCTCTCCCTGCTTTCGCCACCTTGGCCATCGGTCACGCTCAAGTCTGCGCCATTCGCCAACTGCACTTCGGCTTTGAAAACGACGCTCGTGCCTTTGGGCCGGTCGAGTCACTGCGACGATTTCCAACTTCATGCTGCGCGCTTTCAGGCCCAGCCAGAAATTCACGTCCGCATCGGGGCTGGTCACGATGCCGTTCGCCTGAACCTGCGCCACCGGGTCGGTGCTGTACAGCGCCTTCAGAGCCGCCTGCGTCTCCGGCGAGAATCGCGGCCTCCCACTGGTCCAGAGGGGGAAAGCCGGTCGACGAGTCAGCCGATGCCTGTGCGAAGCCATACTGCTCGCCAAGCATTGCAGCCCCGCTACAACTAGAACAACCAGGTAGCGAAAATATCCGGTCATCGTCCATCCTTCTACTTCGTGTCACTCTTCCCGCAAATGCCGCCCGGTCAGCCGCACAAACACATCTTCCAGGCTGGCCTGCCGCGTGGTCAGATGCTGCAACACGCTTCCCTGCTTGCCGACCGCATCCAGCAACGCCGGAATGGTTAGATGCGGCTCCTTCACACTCAGCGCCACCATGCCGTCATCCTCGCGCACGGACTCCACGCTGGGCAGCGCACGCCATGCCTCCAGCGCCGCGCCGTCCGAATTCCCGCCCACGGCAAACTCCACCACATGATGCCCGCCCAGCCGCTCAATCAAATCCGGAGGCGAACCTTCCGCAATGATCTGCCCATGATCCACTATCGCCAGCCGGTCGCACAGTCGCTCGGCCTCATCCATGTAATGCGTGGTCAGCAGCACGGTGCCGCCCGCTCGCTGAAACTCGCGAATAATGTCCCACAACTGCCGCCGGCTCTGCGGATCGAGTCCCGTGGTCGGCTCATCCAGGAAAAGAATTTTCGGATTGCACACCAGCGCCGTCGCCACCGCCAGCCGCTGCCTCTGCCCGCCAGAAAGCTTTCCCACCCACGCGTCGGCCTTCTCCGTAAGCTGCAACTGCTCCAGCACTTCATCGGACGAACGCGGTTCCCGATAAAAGCTGGCAAACAGTTCGACGGTTTCGCGCACGGAAAGTTTTTCGGAAAGCCGCGTCTCCTGCAGCGAAATCCCCAGCCACTCCCGCATCTCGCGCGCATTCTCGCGCCAGGAGTGGCCGAGAATCGACACTTCGCCCGAAGTCGGCTCCAGCAGGCCCTCAAGAATCTCGATGGTCGTCGTCTTCCCTGCCCCGTTCGGCCCCAGCAGACCGAAGCATTCTCCGGTTTGAATCTCGAGGTTCAGCCCGCGCACAGCCTCGACTTTGCCGTCGTAGGTCTTGCGCAGATCGCGACATTGGATGGCTATAGCCACGCAGAGATTCTACCGGATTAAGGCGGAGTTGCGTCCTGAAGGTTCCCCGCTCACACTCTGCTAAAATACCGCATCGCCGGATTCGCCTCCGGCATCTTGATTCCCATGCGCATACCCAAGCGCGGCTTTACTTGACGGCGTTCCCACTAAGACGCCCGTGTGTCGTTTCCAACCAATTCTCAGTTGGTCTCAGTTTCCCCTTTTCACTTTGAAGTGGAGAACCTGAAAGGAAGCCGCTTATGCTGCGCAAGCTCTGCGTATTGTCGTCTCTGTTTTTCGCCTTCGCTCTGTCCGCCTTAGCTCAGGATTCCCGCCATTTCACCTTTCATTACGCCTTCACGGTAAGAAACCTTCCGGCGGGGAAAAAGGTTCGCATCTGGATTCCCGCGGCCCAGTCCGACGCCTATCAAGAGGTAAGGATTATCTCTGCCCAAGGCGATCTGCCGTTGAAACCGGCCCACGAATCGAAATACGGCAACCAGATTTACTATGCCGAGACGAGTTCGGCGCAGCCCGAATTGCACTTCGACGTGGAATACGATGTGATCCGCCATGAGCGCACGGCGCTCGGTCAAACCGCGCCGCACCTAGTTGCCGTTTCACTCTCGTCGACGGAAAAACTGCAAGATCTTCAACCTGACGTGCTGGTTCCCGTGACCGGCCTCCCTGCCGATCTGGCGGCCTAAAGTCACACAGGGCAAGACGCAGCCGCTCGACAAAGCTCGCGCCATCTACGATTACGTCTTTACCACCATGCGCTACGACAAGACGGGAACGGGCTGGGGTCACGGCGACGTGCTCTATGCCTGCGATGCGAAGAAGGGCAATTGCACCGACTTCCATTCGCTGTTTATTGCGATGGCTCGATCTCAAGGCATCCCAGCCCGCTTCGAGATCGGATTCCCCCTGCCGCCCGACAAGCACTCTGCCGAGATCGCCGGATACCACTGCTGGTCCGATTTCTGGATCGATGGCAAAGGCTGGATCCCTGTAGACATTTCCGAAGCGTGGAAGCACCAGGAAAAGCGCGATTACTTTTTCGGCTCTCACGACGTGAACCGCATGCAGTTCAGTATGGGCCGCGATCTGCGGCTCAAGCCTGCACAGGATGGCAAGCCGCTGAACTATTTTGTCTACCCCTACGTGGAAGTCGATGGCCAGGAATTTCCGAACGTAGCTCTGGCTTTCTCGTTCGCCGACCTTGGCGGAACAGTCGCGACGCGATAGCCTGAAAGCGCGCCTATCTTGCGCGAATGTAAACCCGGAGACGGAATTTTTCCCTCTGGACTGCGGCCCTTCCGCGGACTTGGCACCCGACCGTTTATCGCGTCCCGACAATCTCCCCCGGCCCGGCCGGAGGCTCGGGCGTGCCCGCCGGTGGCGGGAGCGGAAGCGGTGCGGCTCCGTTCGCCGGCTTCGGCGCGTCTTGGGAATCTTCCCCGGGACGCCGCAGGGTCGGAGCGTTCGCCGGACGCTGCTCCCCTGGCTCTTTCTTTGCCTCTTTGTCTTTGTCTGGATGCTGCAATTCGATTTCTTTCTCCGTGCGCACGATTTTTTCGCCGCTAACTTTTATCGTCTCCACCCGCACTACTTCATCTCCCACCAGGCGCACGAAATCGACATCCGCCGGAGGTTCGCCGTAAATCCATTCCTCGTACTCCGTCTCGCCGTCCCGCTCCCGCACCTTTCGTGGCGGCTTGCCTTTGGCATGAAGTACCATTTCCTGAGTCATCCCCACCAGCACACGATGCGCCTGGATCGCCTCCTTAACCTTGGGAGGCACGGTGTCCAGGTAGGCTTGCTCTTTGTTCCGGGCATTGAAGTCAAGCACCGGATACAGCAACGCCCGCAACTGCTGCACCGTAATCTCGGGGACGTACTTGCCGAAATAAACGTCCACGAACGAACCGTGCGGATTGGCTTGGGGCTCGTCCCTTCCCGGCGCAACCCCGGGACCGTTCGCTCCGGAAATCTCAACGTGCTGATACCACTTCTTTCGGTGTACCGGGCCGCCGTTGATCTCGAAATGAATGTGATCGTCCTTGATCTGCACCAGCGAGATGTGCGCCGGGTCGCCCGGCTTTATCGCCGGACCCCAGAGAGAGAGCGCCTGGCGGAGTTCTTCGCCGTTCGGCGTGATCACGTCTCCCTTTAATCGCAGCCCTTTCGCATTCATTGGAAACGTCGTTCGGGAATACACCAGCTGGGTTTCAAAGTCGCGGATGATTTCCAAGCGGGTCTGCCTGGAGATGCGCGGCGCGTTCGGCGGGATCGGCTCCGCGACCGGCGCAGAAGGCTGATCGTTCTGTGGCGAACTCGATGGTTGGGATGACATCGAGGACGGTGAACTCTGAGGTCCCGGATCCTTCGCCTGACCGTAAGTCAGTAAAGGGGTAAACCAGAACAGGGTGAACCAAAAAACCAGACTCGTACTCCGAGAATGCAGCATACAACACCCCAGGGCGCGAGATTAATTATATGCGATGGAGTGGAGGGGTTGCCAGGTCGCTATGCGTACCAAGATTCCACGGGACGATTCACACGCTCTCGGGGCCACGCCGCTTGTGCTGCTGGCACTTGGTCATGATGGCGGAACGGAGACGCGAGCGGAGGTCTTCGGGCAGTTCGTAGAGCTGGGAATCTCGGTAGATCTCGATGGTCTTCTTCGTGGTGTCACAAACCACATAGCAGTTGTGGCACCAGGAAAGATGATTCTCCAACTCGACTTTTGTGGTTTCGTCGAGGACGCCGTCCAAATAATTGGTCAGCTCGTGCAAAAACTCAGAGCATTTCACTGGTCGCCATCTCCACTCTTGCCATCTCCATTTCCATTCCCGCGTTTTTGGAAGAACCGTCCCAGGCGCTCGCGAAGCTGCAGGCGTGCCCGCAACAGCCGCGACTTCACCGCGGGTACGCTCAACTCCAGCGCAGCCGCGGTTTCCTCGGTCGAAAGTCCTTCCACGTCTCTCAGTACAAACACGGTCCGGAAGCCCGGGGGAAGGCCCTGGATCGTCTTACTCAAAATCTCGCGCAACTCCGCCTGCGTGTACTGCTGTTCGGGATTGGGGCTCCAATCCGCAATTTCACGCGGAAGAGAATCGTCTTCGGTTTTTATGTCCTCGTCGAGCGAAACCGTACGCTCAGGCTTTTTGCGGCGCAACTTCATCAACGCTTCGTTGACGGCGATGCGCACTAGCCAGGTGTAAAACTTGGACTGCTCCTGAAACTTCGCCAGGTTGCTATACGCCTTCAGGAACGCTTCCTGCACCACATCTTCCGCATCCTCGCGGTTTTGCGTGATGTGCTGCGCGATCCGAAAAACGTTGCGGTCATAGCGGCGTACCAACTCTTCAAAGGCCGAGTCGTCGCCCTTCTTGGCCGCCTGCACCAGGGTCAGTTCATCGGTGACAGGCCCCTCTAGTTTGTTTTGGATGGCTCCCATTCTCTCGGCGATGCAGTATTTTGTGGATAAAAACCGCGGCTACGAACAACGAGTTTCTATTCTACTTGGTAAACCGAGAGTTTGCCCAATCGGGTTAGGTCTGCGGTTCAAAAGATGCTCATGTGGCAGTCGCCTCGGTTGTGCGCCGAGCGAAGCGAGGGGCCACGGTTCAAAAGACAACCAGCGCTAGGGCGTGAACTTGAAAACCGTGCTTGGCCCAGGTCAATTCAGCCTGAGAAGCGAACATCCCACGGGCGGAAGAGGGTGTCAAGATGAACAATTCTGCGACATGATCCGGCTTTGTCCCCGACCAGATTTGAGATACAGTCAAAGAACAGTGGGTACGCGGTCGAACACGTCCTTGCGTACTCTGGGGCTCTCCCACAAGTGCCGTATAATCAGCAGTTAAGGTCGGCAGCGGGCAGAACGCGAGCGGACAGTGCAATTCCACGGAACTGATTTCACGAAACATGGTTCTCTAGGCATGGCGGATCAAAACGGCAACAAGAGCGAAAAGCAGAGCGAGACGCGCCAACGCGTCGAAGATGCCGTGGCGCAGGCTCTTGCCGCGCAGATTGCCACAACTGCAGTCCAAGATTGTCCAGCAAGTGCTGGAGTCGTTGCCCGCTCCTGCGAGTGACGCCTCTGCTGCGTCGCGCGAATACGCTGGCATTGGTCAACGATTTCTCAAGCATCCATGCCGGCTCAACTCAAAAAGAAATTTTGCGTGCACTGCTCGATGCCGGCAGTGGATACTGCTCGCGCATCGCGCTTTTCGTGGTGAAGGGGGGAGCCGCGTCGGGATGGCAATCGCGCGGCTTTGGCGACGAGGAAACCGCGAAGGATTTTCCTCTCGACCTGAATGCCGGGCCGGTGTCCAACGCTTACCAGAATCGAACGGCAACACCCGGCAATATCGCCGAGATGGACCAGCGATTTGTGGACCACTTCGGCAGTCCGGCCGACGAGCAGGTACTGGTATTGCCGCTCGCGCTCAAGGACAAAGTTGCCGCCCTCGTCTATGCCGACGGAGGCGACAGCGGCAAGTTGGATTCCGACGCCCTGGAATTGCTGGTGGTCGCAACCAGTGCGTGGCTGGAAGTAACATCGCTCCGCAAACAGGCAGCAGCCAAAGAAGACAGCGTGGCGGCGGGCCGGGTTGAGAGCGCAGCCCCGCCCGTCCATACAGTTTCTTCGTTTCCGGATCCCTTCGCGGCCCATGCGCCCAAACATGTACCCGCGAGTCTTACGCCTGATCCCGAGCCTGCGCCCGAAGTAGTAGAAGTCGTTTCGGCGCATGCGTCCGCAGCTGCCGCGCCCGCTGCGGCCACCGATCCCTGGGCTGGGTTGTCGCCGGAAGACGCCGACGTTCATCGCAAAGCGCAACGCTTCGCGCGCCTGCTGGTGGATGAAATCAAGCTCTACAACCAGGCGAAAGTTGCCGAGGGCCGACGCCACAAGGATCTGTACGACCGCCTCAAAGAGGACATCGACAAAAGCCGCGGCACGTTTCAGAAACGTTACGGCAACACGGCAGCCGCCAGCGGTGATTATTTTCAGCACGAGTTGCTGCGCAGTCTGGCCGAAGACGATATCTCCATCATGGGCTCGAATTTCCGCAGCTAGATCTGGCGTCATGATTTTGCAGTCGACGCTTGGCAGTAGCGTATCTCGGCGAATGGAAACGCAGTGCGATCGGGTTCAGTGCGAATAGGTTCAGTCGAATTGGGTTCAGTGGAATTAGGTTCGATGAAGTGGTGGGTACTCACGGCCGCAGTTGTTTGCGGCTTCTTTGCCGCTCTGCTTGCGTCGGCGGAGGCCTTGCCGCAATCTGCGCCCAGTTCCCCGCAAAGCCAGGCCGATACATCTCCAGCAGCGCCGACTGCTCACGGTATCGCAAATAGCGATAAACCCAGCCGCAAGCCCAGCCATCCAAACCAGACTCACAGGGCAACTGCCGGCAGAAAACCAGCGTCCGGCGCTGCCTCGCGTCACCCCGCCACCCCATCAACTTCCCGGAAGCGCCGGACCATCTCTCCGCGCGTCGCCCGCATGCGGCAGGCATTCGTGGCTTCGGCCAGTCTGCGTCCCATGGCGCAGCAGCTTCTACAAGATCGCACGCCGGCCGCCTACACTGGGGTTAACGCCTATGCCCGCGCCCATGCCAAGGAAGACGCGGGAGCGCTGGCCTGGCTGGTCATTGGCTACGCGTACGTGCTCGATCGAGACTATGCCAAAGCAATCGATCCGCTAAATCGCGCCAAGGTCCACGCCGGCGACTTGGGCGATTACGTCGCTTACTATCTCGGAACCTCATACCTGCAGACCGGGCGCACCGCGGAGGGCGTGGCCAACCTGGCAGATTTTGCCACGGCACATCCGGATTCGCTGCTGGTACGCGACGCCGCGGTCCGCTATGCGGAGGCACTCCTGCTCGAAGGGCAAGCCGCAGAGGCGGTCGCTTTATTGGAGCCGATACGCTCACCCGGACGCTCGGACCTGGAATTTGCGCTGGGACGCGCTTACGCCGCCTCCGGTCAGACCGCGAAGGCCGCCGAAACGTTCGCAAACATCTACTACACGATGCCGACCAGCAACGACGCGGATGCGGCTTATGCCGAATTAAAGAAGCTGCCGTCCGCGCCGCCCCCAACCGTCACCCAACGCAAAACACGCGCTCTCGTATTGGTGGCCCGAAAGCGCTACGCCGAAGCTGCGGACGAATATCGCGGCCTGGCGAATGAGGCCGGAACTACCGAGAAGCCTTCCCTGCAGCTTGCCCTCGCGGATGCTCTTCATCGCAGGCGGCAGAAACCATGACGCCAAGCTAGTCCTCGCTTTGCTCGGCGGTGAAGACGGCGAAGTAAACGCGCAGCGTCTCTATCTGCTGGGCCAAATCGCCTGGTCCGCCAACGACAACGACGCCTTTTACCGGACCGTCAATGAGCTGCGCCAGGCGGCTCCGACCAGCCCATGGCTTGAGCAGGCGCTGCTCTCCGCGGCCAACCTGCATCTTGTCCACCATGAATACGATCAGGCGCTAGACACATTTCGCGAAATCCAGCAGCGTTTTCCCAATGGCTCCCGGGCTTCTTACGAGCACTGGAAAGCTGCCTGGCTCACCTTCCGGCAGGGACGCAACGAGGAAGCCAAGAAGGCGTTCGAAGAGCAGATTACCCTGTATCCTAACGGCGCGGAAACCTCTTCGGCTCTATATTGGCGCGCCCGTCTCGCCGAGGAAGATGACCAGCCCCTCATGGCCCGCGCGTTTTATCAAAAGCTTTCGGATCGCTATCGTAACTTCTACTACGCCGAACTGGGACGGCAGCGGATGAAGCATCTTCCTCCGGCAGCGCCCGATGCAACTACGACATACGCCTTGCTCGATCGCGTGCCTCCACTCGACAGCGGCAGCAAAGTCGCGGCTTCGGAGCCGCCGCGGGATGAGTTGCACGTGCAGAAAGCGGAGCTTCTGGGAAATGGCGGCCTCGTCGATTTTGCCGTGCGCGAATTGCAGGCCGCCGCAGCGGCTACCCCGATGGCGGCAGTTGGGGTCCGGCAGAAACCGCGCAGCTCTACGACGAGACCGGGCACTACGACCAGGCCATCGAGCTCATGAAGCATTCCGCGCCAAATTATTTCGCCCTCGACATTCCCGATCTGCCGCGGAAATACTGGGAAGCTCTTTTTCCCAAAGCTTACTGGAGCGACCTGAAGCGTTCTGCTGCGGCCAATGCACTGGATCCCTACCTCGTGGCGTCTCTCATCCGGCAGGAGTCCGAATTCAATCCCAACGCGGTTTCGCGGGCCAACGCCGTTGGCCTGATGCAGTTGTTGCCCAAGACCGGCAAACTCGTGGCCAAGGAAGTGAAGCTGAAGCGCTACAACGCCAGCCAGCTCTACACGCCCGCGGTGAATCTGCAACTGGGCACGCGTTATTTCCGCGGCATGGTCGACAAGTTCGGCGGATCGTTCGAATACGCGCTCGCCGCCTACAACGCGGGCTCGGACCGAGTCGACGAGTGGCTGAGCCAGGGCAAATATCGCGACCCGCAAGAGTTCGTCGAATCGATTCCCTTCACCGAGACGCGGGAGTACGTGCAGGCAATCCTGCGAAATGCCAGCGTGTATAAGCAGATTTACGGAACTCCGTAAATCGCTGATTTCTGAAGATACAACTCCAGGAAACCTGAGGAATCTGTTGCAGGTTACCGATGAAGGCGAAGAAGGCACATCTTCAGCCATAAACATTGGACTTTATTTGGGCTGAGAAGCTTCGCCCGCGCTCGATTTATGAAACAGAATCTCCACGCACCAATAATCCCGCGCCCACCACAATCGCGCTGTCCGCCAGATTAAACACAGGCCACTGATAACGCTTAACATAGAACAGCAGAAAATCGACCACGCGCCCGCTCGCCAGCCGGTCCCAGAGATTTCCCAACAGCTCCTCCCATAATCAGCGACAAGCCAATGCCGGTGACGACGTGAGCATGATGGTTTTTCCAGAGCAAAACCGAGACCACAACCAACGCGATCACCGAAAACGCGATCAGCAGGCCGTCTTCCAGGGCGCGGTCGAGTCGGCGAACAGGCTGAAGGCCGCGCCGGTGTTCTCGGTATGGGTAAGGCGAAAAAAGCCAGGGATGACCTGGATGTGAGCATAGAGCGGGATGCGCTGCGCCACGACGTGCTTCGTCCAGCGGTCAAGCACGACAACGACGAACGCAATCAACAGGTAAAAGGTGCGCGCGGAATTCTTGGTCATCTGAAGTTTTGGCCTGAAAGTCTGGGCCTGGAAACATCTTAAACTGCCGGGGACCGGAACGCTCTCCTCAGCGCACTTCGCGGCTTTACTCCACAACCTCCGCGAAAGGCCTTGCGTTCGTCGAGTCCACTCAAAACTCGGCTTTTGCCTCTTTGTTTACCCTTCCAGCACTTTTTCTTTTTCAAAATCCGCAAGTGCATGTATTCTAATGCGGCTTCTCGTTCCACTCTTTGCCACAGACGCAACCCGTGGGACACTCAATCCTCTCGCTATGTTTGCGAAATGCTCGCATGAGGCTTCTGAAGCGCTGGAAAGGCCGGACCCTGCTGTTCCTGGCGGTAGTAGGACCGGGGATCATCACGGCCAACGTCGACAACGACGCCGGCGGCATCCTGACCTATTCGCAGGCCGGAGCGCAATACGGACTTCTTCTGCTGTGGACCATGATCCCGATCACGCTGGCCCTGATCGTGGTGCAGGAGATGAGCGCCCGCATGGGCGCGGTAACCGGCAAGGGCTTGAGCGATCTCATCCGCGAAGAGTTCGGCCTCCGCATCACGTTTCTGATGATGCTGGGGATTCTGATCACCAACTTCGGCAACGTGGTAACGGAATTTATCGGCATCGCCACCAGCCTGGAATTGTTCGGCCTGTCGCGCTACGTGACCGTGCCGGTTTGCGCCGTGATCGTTTGGCTGATCGTGGTGAAAGGTCAATACAAGAGCGTAGAGAAGGTCTTCCTCGCGGCGTCATTCTTCTATATCACTTACATCTTCGCTGGAGCCCTGGCGCATCCGGTGTGGAAGGATGCGGCGATCGCAACCTTCAAGCCGCCCGCGTTGCACGCTTTTCGCGCAGCAGGCCTATCTGTTCATGGTGATCGGCGTGGTCGGAACAACCATCGCGCCCTGGATGCAGTTCTATCTGCAGTCCTCGATCGTGGAAAAGGGTGTAACCCGCCGCGGACTTAGAGCTTCGCGCTGGGACGTAATCACGGGCTGCATTTTTACCGACGTGGTGGCCTGGTTCATTATCGTAGCCTGCGCCGCAACGCTGTATCTCCACGGATATCGCGACATCAAGTACGCGGCCGATGCAGCCCAGGCTCTGAAACCGCTGGCCGGGCAGTACGCTTACATTCTGTTTGCCGTTGGACTGTTCAACGCCTCCCTTTTTGCGGCATCGATTCTGCCGCTTTCCACCGCGTACACCGTATGCGAAGGCCTGGGCTTTGAATCCGGCGTCGACAAGAGATTCGGCGAAGCTCCGTTCTTCTACTGGCTGTACACGCTGCTGATCGTCGCCGGCGGGGCCGTGCTTCTAATACCGGGCCTGCCGCTGGTGAAGATCGCGGTCCTGTCGCAGGTGGTGAATGGTGTGGTGTTGCCCTTCGTGCTGATTTTCATGCTGCTGCTGATCAACAAGAAAGAACTGATGGGCGAGTACGTCAACACGCGTTTGTTCAACGCCGTGGCCTGGCTGACAACCGTCGTAATGATCGGTTTGACGATCGCTTGGTTCTGGACGTTGCGAGGCGGCGGCTAGTGTGGCCCACCGTTCCCGGTGGCTGTTGCGAACTGCGTGGTTAACGCTCTAAAGTCACATCAGTTTCCCGGCAGCTAAGTCTTTCACTAGAGAAGCATCCGCCTCAAGAAAATCATACGATGGCAAATCTTTGGCAGCCGACCACTGCACATCGCGAAAGATGCGGTTCTCGATTTCGCCGCGATACTCGCGCACGATGAAGAACCGCAGCTCCACCATGGCTCCATTCGGATAGGTGTGTTGCACGCGCGCGATCTCGTCGCCAATCGTGGCATGGATCCCTAGTTCTTCTTCCAGTTCCCGGCGCAGGGCGTCACGAGGCTGCTCGCCTTCTTCAATTTTTCCCCCGGGAAACTCCCACTTGAGCGGCATGGTCTGGTGTCGCGTGCGCTGGCAGACCAGCAACTTGCCATCCTTTTCGATCACGGCTGCAACGACCCGTTTCATAATTCGGAAATGGTGGTGGCGGCGCTCTGCCTGCCGGCCCAAGAATTCAGCCGCACCAGCTTAATCTAGAGGATGCGTACCTTGCTCTTATCAACGTTCACCGCGACTTCTCCAGCCTTTTCCCCACCACCTCAGCGCAGTACTGGACGAGTTTCTGGTCCTCGGCGCCGAACGCGGCCGAGAAATGGCTGTCGATGTCGAGTTCGCCGGCGACTTCCTTCCCCACAAAAATAGGCACAACAATTTCCGACTTGGTCTCGAGCGAACAGGCGAGGTAGCGGGGATCTTTGCTGACATCGTCGACCACGATCGTCTTGCCGCTGGAAGCGGCCGCCCCGCAAATGCCCTGATTGAGCGGAATTCGCGTGTGCGGAGTCATGGCGCCCAGAAAAGCCTCCAGCACCAGCACCGGCGGCTGGGCGCCGGGCTCAAGCATGTAAAACCCAACCCAGTTGTATTTAAGCATGCGTTCGTGCAGCAGCTTGCACACCCCTTGCATCAGGTCCTTGGCTGTAGGCGCCGCTTCCGCGAGTGTGGTGACTTCGCTGCGAACCTCTTCGATTCGTGTTGTGACAGACATGAACAGAATCTTAACTCAGAGTGAGAAATCTACGGCTGTGGAAGACCGAACCGGGGTAATCTGGCGGATTCCTTCCGTACTCGCAAACAGCTCGGGATGGATCGCAGAACGCCAGCGCATCGAGACCCCGAAGCAGCGTTGGAGCGGGCGTATTGAGGTGTTCGTCGCGAATGCAGTAGACCCGGCGAGTGCGAGCGGCGCGAGTTCCCTGCCACCCGCGCTCGCTGACGATTTTTTCGAGCGGCACGCGGTCGCCCGCTCCACACCAGGCCGCGATCAAGATATCAGGATCCATGCGGGCCACGTCTTCCGCCGAAATCTGCCGCCCCGGTGCACCCACAAACTCACCTCCAGCGGCTTCCACCAGCTCCGCGACCCAGGCTTGCGACGCGATCAGCGGCTTGCCCCATTCTTCGCAGAACACTCTAGGACGAGGTACCCCCGCGGTGCGAGCGCGGACGCGTTCGATCTGCTGCTGCATGCGAGCGATCACTTCTTCGCCGCGATCGCCCGCCCCGACTGCACCAGCAATGATCGCGATGTCAGTGTAAATGTCGGCCAGAGACTTTGGGGCAAAGCCCAGGAAACGGGCTCCAGACTTGAGTATTTCGATGACAGCTTTCTCCTGATAAGGCACCGAGGCGATGACGAGGTCGGGCTGCGCTGCAATAATCTGTTCGGCGTTGGCAGTCCATGAGTCGGCCAGGATGATACGCGGCCGCAATCTGATTTCAGTAACCACATCGGCGCAATATTTCGTGCACGCGACGACCCGGTCGAGTTCCCCAACGGCAGCAAGGATGACCGTTGCGCTCGGCTGCAAGCTGACGATGCGGCGCGGCGTGTGGGAGGATGCCATGAATCTCAAACTACGGCTTGATCAGGCTCAGCGCCGCCGATAGCGCGTCCAGCGCCAGTTGTGCCGCATGGGCTGAAGCTTGGGGCAGTCCGCCGACGGCGGCACTGACGTCCTCGCGCCGCAAGCTCCGGGCTTCACTCAGCGTCTTCCCCACCACCAATTCCGTCAATGCCGAGCCGCACGCAATCGCCGCCACGCATCCCTTGGCCTTGAACTGCGCTTCAGTAATTCGGCCCGCACTCGATTTCAGTGTCAGCCGCAACACGTCGCCGCAGGCGGGATTTTCAATTTCTGCAATGGCGTCCGCCCCGGCAATCTCTCCGGCATTGCGCGGATTCTGAAAATGATCGAGTAACTGCGCGGAATACATTTGCAGCTCAATTGTAAATGGCGGGCTGCCGGCGGCAAACTCAACTCCGCGGAAGGGTGCCGTCGGGAAAATAAATGCGCCAGCCCTGTTCCCGGGCAACGCACTCGAGCTCTGGACTCGGATTGACCGCAAAAGCATGTTTCGCCATCGCGAGCATCTCCGAATCCCACCGAGAATTGCCGAATGCGGCGTCAATTTCTTTCCCGACGACCTCACGCAACGCCTCCTGTTTGCCAGGACCAGACGGCACGCGGATCAAACGATCGGTGACGATGCCATCCTTGACTTCCACCTTGGCGGCGAGGACACGGGTCTCAGGGATGCCGAAATGCTTCATCGCGGCGCGGATCACCCATTCGTTCGTAGAAGAGACGGTCCACACCTCGCAGCCGTTCTCCTGCAGGCGTCGTACGAGTTCGCGCATCTCGACAAAGACCTGCGCTTCGAAAAACTCGTCAAAGAAGCGGCGGGCCGCGTCCATCATCTTCAGTTCTGAAACGCCCCGGTGCATCGTGACCATTTCACCGCACATCGTGGTTTCATCGACTTCGCCACGCGTGTAGGCGGCGTAACGCGCGCGCATCGGGTTATCCAGCGCGTCCGAAACAATACCGCCCTGTCTTAGTTCCCAATCGAAGAAGCGCTCGCCGGAATCGCCCGCCCACAGCGTGCCATCGCAATCAAATGCCGCGACGCGCAGCTCAAGGCGCAGAATCGATTCCAGGAATTCTTCTGTCTCTGCAGCGATCATCTATCGACGATAACGTGCTCTGGGCGAAACTGGCAATGGCACCCAAGAACATTGCTGACTGTTGATTGTTGATTGAAAAACGGAAGCCTCAACCCAATTTGGTTTCAATCAGCAATCATCAGTTCCGGAGGGTCCGCAGCCCCGCGTAGTCCTCGGGCGTATTGATATTCAAAGCGACCAGCGGATCGTCGACACTGAAGATATTGGATGTGCGCCTGATGCGCGTGTTCGATGTCGCGGGCAATCGATGTAGGCGGAACGCGGAGAAACGCTTCCATCATTTCGCGCCCAACGAGGTAGGGATGCCCGTGTTTGCCGGAAAACTCAGGCACCACGGCCCAGATGTTTTGACCGGCAGCTTCGAAGGCGTCGCGCAGCGTTTGAACAGTCGCCGTGCTTACTGGAGGACGGTCGACCAGAGTAATCATGGCAGCGTCGCGTCCGTGGTTGAGCACCTCGTGCAGACCGACTTGCAGCGAACTGAACTGACCGCGGCCGGGATCTGGGTTAACCACCAGAGACGCCCCGTGTGCATAAATAATCGGTGCCAGCGCCACTTCGTTCCTACCCACCACGACCAGGACGAATTCAGTCGCCTGCGAAAGGGAACGAATTGCCGCCGACAGAAATGTCTCACTCGAAGAGGCCTTCCCGCCTTCCGCAGGAGGCCACGGCAGTAAGGCTTTATCGCTGCCCATGCGCGAGGACTCTCCGGCGGCAAGAATCACTCCAGCGAAATTGGAAGCGCGGGTCATGTTGCGAAGATAGCAGGGAACGGCGAAGAAAGATTCTTGATTGCTGATTGTCGATTGAAAGCCGAGTTTCTCAATCAGCGATCAGCAATCATCAAGCAACAATTCACTGCTGCTCATCGAGTGCCGCGGGCACATCCGAAGCACCATCCGCGTCAGTCGGCGACTCTTGCGACCGGAACCAGCTCATGTGGGGAAGGCCGGCGCTGGCGTGGCGCCGAATCGCGATCAGTTCTGCCGTAATCGCAACCGCAATCTCCTCGGGAGTGATGGCGCCGATGTCGAGTCCGATAGGCGCATGCACGCGGTCGAACAGGTGCGCGGGCACGCCTTCTTTCTGCAGCGTCTCAAAAATCTTGATCACCTTGCGCTTCGATCCGATCATGCCGATGTAACGGGCGCGAGTCTGCACCGCCCAGCGCAGGATGCGCATGTCGTCGCGATGACCGCGGGTGACGATGACGATATAGGAAGCCTCGTTGGGATCGAGCTTCTGGGTAGCTTCGTCGAAATCGAGCGCGTGAACTTCACGAGCGGCGGGAAAACGCTCCTTGGTCGCGTAAGATGTGCGGTCGTCGGTGACAATTAGATCGAAGCCCGCGTTTGCAGCAACTTGGCAAAGGTTTATAGCAACGTGACCTGCGCCGAAAACATAAAGTAAAGCTGGAGGTAATACGGGCTCGACGAAAACCTCGAGCGTGCCCCCGCAGACCAGGCCCGTGTCGTACTTCGGGTCTTGATTGAGATCGAAAGTGAGCGTTCGGGGCTTTTCCGATTCCATCACTTCCCGCGCCGCTTGCCATACGTCGGCCTCGACGCAACCGCCTCCGATGGTGCCGACAATCGAGCCATCGTCGCGCACCAGCATCTTCGCTGTCTTAAAGGAAGGGATCGATCCGCGCACGTTGACGATAGTGGCGACGGCCCCGCGGCGTCCTTCGCGGCGGAGCTGGACGATTTGTTCGTATATGTCCATAACGCTTAACTTGCAGTCTTGATTATCAGTCGGTTAACAGGAGGAGTCAAACGCAACTCGTTTTGTGTTAATTTCAGGCTCTTAGGAGAACGGCATGAAAGCAGTCCGCATTCATCAATTCGGTGGGCCGGAAGTTTTGACCTACGAAGACGTCCCCGATCCGCAGCCGCGCAAGAATCAGGTGCTGGTGCGCGTGCGGGCATGCTCGCTGAACCATCTGGATGTCTGGGTGCGCAAGGGCTTGCCCGGCGTGAAGCTGCCGCACATTCTCGGCAGCGACGTTGCGGGTGAAGTCGTCGAGGTCGGCGAGTATGTCAGCGGATTCAAGGCTGGGCAGCGGGTGTTGCTGGCGCCGATGCATTACTGCGGGCATTGCGAGAAGTGCGTTGCTGGCCTGCAGAACCAGTGCCGGTCGTTTACCGTGCTGGGCAACGGCGTGGACGGAGGAAACTGCGAACTCATCGCGGTGCCGGCGGCGAACGTGATTCCCATCCCTGACTCGCTCGACTTCAACCAGGCCGCCAGCGTGCCGCTGGTATTTGTGACGGCGTGGCACATGCTGGTTGGACGGGCCGGGGTTCGTCCGGGGCAGACAGTGCTGGTGCTGGGGGCGAGTTCCGGCGTCGGCATTGCGGCGATTCAAATTGCCAAACTCTTCCACTGCCGCGTGATCACCACCGCGGGCGACGAAGCGAAGCTGGCCAAGGGCCGCGAACTGGGCGCCGACTACGGCATCGATCACTACAAGCAGAAGATCTCTGATGAAGTGCGGAAGATCACGAATAAAGAGGGGGTCGACATCGTGGTCGAGCACGTGGGCGCGGCCACCTGGGACGAGAGCGTGAAGTCCCTCAAGAGCGGCGGCACGCTAGTGACCTGCGGTGCGACTACGGGGCCGAACGTCGCGATCGATCTGCGGCATCTGTTTGCCCGCCAGTTGACGCTGCTGGGCTCTTACATGGGAACCATGGGCGAACTGCATGAAGTGCTGCGGCACGTATTTGCCGGCCGCCTGAAGCCGGTGGTCGACCGCACTTTCCCGCTCAGCGAACTCCGCGCGGCCCATGAGTATCTGGAGAAGAGCCAGATGTTTGGGAAGATCGTGGTGAACCCGTAGGCGTGCTTCTTCGGGGCCTAACCCTTCCTCTGTGGTTTAGAATATCTTCATGTCCCCCGAACTGAATTTCGGCCCTTACATCGACACCGAGCACGGCAAGAAAGTCGTCAAGGATCTGACCTTCGGCAATCCCACGCCCGAGGGGGTCGTACTGTCCACGCTCGATTCGGCCGTGAACTGGATGCGCAAGGGCTCCATCTGGCCGATGACATTTGGGTTGGCTTGCTGCGCAATCGAGATGATGTCGATGGGCGCGTCGCGCTTCGATATCGCGCGCTTTGGAGCCGAAGTGTTTCGCCCGTCGCCGCGGCAGAGCGATCTCATGATCATCGCCGGCCGCGTTTCGAACAAGATGGCGCCCGTGATCCGGCAGTTGTGGGAGCAGATGCCCGAGCCCAAGTGGGTGATCTCGATGGGAGCGTGCGCCACCTCCGGCGGCGTCTTCCAGAACTACGCGCTGGTGCAGAGCGTGAACCAGGTGATTCCCGTCGACATTTACGTTCCCGGATGTCCGCCGCGTCCCGAGCAACTCATCTACGCCATCACGCTTCTCCAGGAGAAGATCCAGAACGAGCGCGGGACCATCAAGAAGGCCCTGAATCTGACATAGCAGTCGTCAGTGGCTGGTGGGATCACGTTTGAGAAACGCGATTTCCTCCTGCTGGCCGCCGGCCACTCGCCCACAAGCAGCACCGCCGCTTTTCCCTGGTTTTCCTCAAGAGTGACCTGTGACGGTTGTCACACCCTTTTTGTCTTCGATCTTAGGAGAACGTTTCGTGCGGAAGACAACATTTACCCGTAACTAGCCTCCAGAGAATCACTTGGACATGGCAGCGCCTGAAAGGTTGCAACTCGCGCCGAGGAATACGAAACCAAACTCTGCCGGCATGAATCTAAGAACCTGAGTGATCGCGTATTAAAGCTAGTAGTCGCCGGGGCGACCGGACACTCACAACAACCCAGGACGGAAGTAACCCGGGGTGTGGGAGGTGCTCCATGATAACAAAACTGATTGACATATTTTTCGGTTGGATGACGAAACTCATCAATGCCTTTTTCGGTTGCTGGCACTCGCGGTACAGCTTTCCGGTTACCGTTCGCGGTAAGGCTCGCCGTCCTCAAGCCGCAGCATTAACCGGCACATACGTAGCTTGCCTGGATTGCGGAAAAGAACTCCCCTACGATTGGCAGGAGATGAAGGTTATCACCTCATCAGCCGAGAGGCGCGAGTACGTGGCCGCCCTTGCGACAAAACAAGCCGCGTAAGAAACAGACTGCATAAGGTCCCCATGGATAGTCATCCCGAGCGAAGCGAGGGATAACAAATGTATAGAATCACTAGCGTGCGGGAACGCTGGCCGCAGCCCGCTTTTCCATCGGCACAAACTCCCGCTCCTCGTATCCCGTGTAGATTTGCCGCGGCCGGGCGATCTTCTGCTCTGGATCGGTAACCATCTCCTGCCACTGCGCCAGCCAGCCCGCCGTGCGTGCTATGGCAAACAGCACGGTGAACATCTCCGGCGGGAAGCCCATGGCCTGGTACATGATCCCCGAATAGAAGTCGACGTTGGGATACAGCTTGCGCTTCACGAAATAGTCGTCTTCGAGAGCGATGCGCTCCAATTCCAAAGCGATATCCAGCTTTGAATTGCGCCCGGTAACTTGAAAGACTTGCTCCGACGACCACTTGATGATCTTCGCCCGCGGATCGTAGTTCTTGTAAATGCGGTGTCCGAATCCCATCAGCTTGCCGTGCCCCTCTTTCACCTTCTTGATGAAGCCCGGCACGTTGTCCTTCGAACCGATCTCGTCAAGCATCTTCAACACTTCTTCATTTGCCCCACCGTGCAGTGGTCCCGCCAGAGCCGAGGCTGCCGATGCCAACGACAAATAAGGATCAGTCTGGGCGCTGCCCACCGAGCGCATCGCGTTAGTGCCGCAGTTCTGTTCGTGATCGGCGTGCAGAATAAACAGAATGTCGAGCGCGCGAGACAGCACCGGATTCGCCACATACTTCGGTTCGACCATCTTCCAAAGCATGTTCATGAAATTTTCGGTATAGCTCAGATCGTTGTCCGGATACACGTATGGAAAGCCCACATTATGCCGGTACGACAGCGCTGCAATCGAAGGCGCCTTTCCGATGAGACGAATAATCTGGTGCATGCGGTTCTTAGGATCGTGAATCTCGCGGGCTTCCGGATACACGCTGGAAAGCGCGGCCACCGTGCTCACAAACATGCCCATGGGATGGGAGTCGTAGCGAAATCCCTCCATGAATTTCTTGGTAGCCTCGTGCAGCATGGTGTGGTGAGTAATGTCGTGCACCCAGTTCTTGAGTTCGCTCTGAGTGGGCAATTCCCCAAACAGCAGAAGGTAGGCGACTTCCAGGAAGGTGCAGCGCTCGGCCAGCACTTCGATGGGATATCCACGATAGCGGAGAATTCCCCGGTCACCATCAATGTAGGTGATGCTGCTGCGGCACGACGCCGTGTTCATGAACGCCGGATCGTATGTCATCAGTCCAAAATCTTCCGGACCTGTTTTGATCTGCCGCAGGCTCATCGCCCGGATCGTGCCATCCTCGATTGGAACGGTATAGGTCTGGCCGGTGCGATTGTCGGTGATAGTGAGTGTCTTCTCTCGCATGGCATCTGGCATGGCGGATCGGCTCCTTAACTACGCTAGCCTAGCTCAGACTATTTGGCTTCGGCAACCGCACGCTGTGACCGTGGTCACAGTTGCCGGGACAACGCTGTTTGTTATCCAGATCCATACCAAACGCAAAACCGGCGGCCATGGCCGCCGGTTCGCCGATTCCTCGCTGTTGCTGGTGGCTAGTTCGACGATGAATCATCCCGCCGTTTAAGGGTCGGACGGTCATCGTCACTCTGGGTATTGCCGGTGCTGGTGTCGCTGCCGGCGGAGGTTCGCCGCAAGCTGGGTTTGTTTCCATCTTTCTGGTCCAGTGTCTTATGCCGATTCTCGATCGAAGCCAGCCGCGCCTTGACCTCGTCGAACTCTGAAGTGGTCACGATGTATTGCTGCTTCGAGGGCAGTATCTTGCGAATTTCGTCCTGCGACTTTTCAATGCGATCCGCAGTGGGCGGGTGAGTTTCAAACGCCTTGGCCAAAGTGCCTGGCTTCTTCTTCTCCATCGCCTGAATCTTTTCGAAGAAGGAGATAAACGCCGACGGGTCATAGCCAGCGCGGTACATATACTCCACGCCCGAGATAGTCCGCCTCGGCCTCAAAGCCGCGGGAGAACTTCAGGAAGGTCATGGGAATCGCCAGCCCCGACGCTTCGTAGGCTCCATAGCCAATGGCGCCGCCAATGAAGATCAAGGGAATTGAGGCCATCTGCAATAACTGCGCCCGCGTCATTTCCCGGCCATAGTGGCACGCGGCCACGTGGGCAATCTCATGAGCCATTACGCCCGCCATTTCGGCTTCTTCGTCGGCCGCAAGAATCAGGCCCGAGTTCACGTAGAAGAATCCGCCGGGAAGCGCCATGGCATTCACCACGTCGGAGTCGATCACTTTGATGGTGAACGGCACCTGCGCATCCGAGTTGCGCACCAGGTTCTGGCCGATCCGGTTCACATACTCCGTGACCACAGGATCGTTCACCAGCTTGATTTGTGCCTCGATCTGCTGGGCGTAGACGCGGCCCCGCGCCACCTGCCCTTCCACGGTGTACCAGTTGCCGACGCCGCGCCCGCAACCCACGTTGCGGTTCCCCACCGCATCCACGTCGGTCTTGCTGCCGTCGTGCTTGATCTGGTCGTCATCCTTGGTCGGTAAGGAAGCCGGCGGCTGCGCGGGCGCATTCTGAATCTCACCCGACTTGGGCTGGTCTTTATCCTGATCTGAAACCTGCGCCAACGTCCAGGGCCCTGCGCTGAACGCCGCCAACGCCACAGAGATTGCCAACCAACGCGACTTCATGGGAACTCCTTTTACGCCCACACTCTTACCGATCATTATACGCCCGGTACACAAACACGAATCCCAACTTCTCCTCTCGGTTAGACGCGCCCCACCGCCTGCAGGTTATCTACCCCTGGGCCCTGGCGGAGCATTTAGACCCATAAAAGGCCGACTTCGGTCGTCAGCTTGAGGATTCCGCCGCCCAGTCGTACCATAGCGCCTTCCGTCGTTCATGCCGACCGGAGGCCTTAATGCTCAACCGCCGTCATTTTCTCACCGCCACTACCGCGGGACTTGCCGCTTTGTCTTCGCCCTCGTCTTTGTATTCGGGGGTCTTCCGCGGAAATCTCCTCGCGCAGCTCGAAAGGATTCCGCCGCTCCCCGACCACTCCCTGCTCGACCAAAACGAGGACGCCTACTGGGGTGAACTGCGCAAGCAGTTTTTTATTCCCGAGGACGAGATCTATCTGAACAACGGCACTGTCGGCTCCAGCCCCGCGCCGGTACTGCGCGCCATCTTCGACGGCTACACCACAACCGAAAGAATGGATCAGCAGGATCCTGAAGACTATCCCATCTGGGGATACGCCGCCTGGAACGAGTTTCGCGATCCCCTGGCCGCGTTCGTGGGCTGCCATCGCGATGAGATTGCGCTGCTGCGCAATGCCACGGAAGCGAACAGTTATATCGCCAACGGCATTGACCTGAAACCGGGCGACGAAGTGCTCATGACTGACCAGGAGCATCCTGGCGGCGAGCATCCCTGGAACCTCAAAGCCAAGCGCTACGGTATTGTCGTGAAGCGGGTCACGCTGCCCCGCCCCGTGAAAGACGCCAACCAGGTCCTCAATCTCTTCCACGACGCCATCACCGCGCGCACGCGCGTCCTCTTCTTCAGCCACATCACCACTTTCTCCGGCGTGGTGCTGCCGGCAAAGGAACTTAGTGCGCTTGCCCGCTCTAAGGGAATTCTCTCGGCCGTCGACGGTGCACACGTGCCCGGCATGATGCGCCTCAACGTTCACGACATTGGTTGCGACATGTATTCTTCCAGCCCGCATAAGTGGCTGCAGGCGCCGAAAGGCTCCGGCTTCCTATATGTGCGCGACGAAGTCATCGACCGTTTGTGGAACACCATCGTCACCGAAGGCTGGGACGACACCAAGATTCGCGCCGAACGCTTCCAGCGCATCGGCAGTTCGAACGTGCCGGCGCTGTGGGGGCTGCGAGCCTCAATCACGCTTGCCAACGATATCGGTTTAGACCGCATCGAGCGCCGGCATCGCAAGCTGGCCGACTACATCCTCGCTGAAATGAAGAAACGCGGCGCCGAATCCTGGACCTCGCCCGATCCCGCGCTGCGCTGCGCCATCGTAACGGTAAACGTCCCGCCGGTCCCGCGCATGGATTTGGAGAATTGGATGTGGAAGACGCACAAAATCCGAATCCGCGGCGGCGACCCGAACAAGCTCCGGCTGTCGACTCCTTATTATTTGCAGAAGAAGGACATTGACCGGTTTTTGGAGACGTTTGACGAGTACAAGAAAAACCGACAATAGTTCGATCTGCATAAATGAGCTGACCAGCTTCGCAAGAAAACCGTTAGCCCGGTAACGACTTATCTGGCCAAACCAAAGAAAAAGGATTTCTATGTCCACTTCGAAACCCTCACCATACCTTGAAAACCCCAATCGTCTGGGAGATGTGATCGCAGCCATCCAAGCGATGTCTACGTATCCATTTCATATGCTCAAATTCAGTTCTTGGGCGGAGCAAATAAGCGCGGACAAAGCCCAAGGCGACTATTGGAAACGAGTCTTTGAAGAGCACCCTGAGTTCTTTCGTTTGGATACCACGAGAGAAATGGCCTCGTTAGTTTGGCGGCGACAATTTCCAAAACGGTTCCACGTGGACTTGGCAAAGAACCTATCCAACCAGGAGTTCGAATCGCTATCTCCGCAGGAAAAGCAAAGAGTGACGCAAGGACCGTTAACTGCGGAGGACGTTAAGGCTCTCATGGAAACTGCTATCAATTTGCATTCCCGAGCATTAGAGCGCGAGCGCGAAAAGAGGTGGTGGATACCCCTAATTTCGAGCGCCATCGGAGGATTGGTCGGCGCGTTTTTTAGAGCACCCTAACCTATCCTGCCGCCTGACGACTGGACAAATGACCCGGACTTGAAAGGAAACGTCCAACTTAGAGCAACCTCAGTCGTAATACTCCAGCCCCAAGTGCGTGATCAACTCCTCGCCTTTCAAGTGCCGCAGCGTATTCTTCAGCTTCATCAACTGAATGAACAGATCATGCTCGGGATAGAGGCCGGGCGCAGTCATCGGAGACTTAAAGTAAAAGCTTAACCATTCCTGGATCCCGATTCCCTTCAGCTCTGAGGAGCGCTTTGCCAGATCAACCAGCAGCACCAGATCAAGCACGATCGGCGCCGCCAGAATTGAGTCGCGGCACAGGAAATCGACTTTGATCTGCATGGGATAGCCCAACCAGCCGAAGATATCGATGTTGTCCCATCCCTCTTTGTTATCGCCGCGCGGCGGGTAATAGTTGATGCGGACTTTGTGATACATGTCGCCGTAGAGTTCGGGATAGAGTTCGGGCTGAAGAATGTGCTCGAGCACAGAAAGTTTCGATTCTTCCTTGGTCTTGAAAGACCCCGGATCGTCGAGCACCTCGCCGTCGCGGTTGCCGAGGATGTTGGTCGAGAACCATCCATTCAGCCCCAGCATGCGCGCCTTAAAGCCGGGCGCGAGGATCGTCTTCATCAGCGTCTGCCCGGTCTTGAAATCTTTGCCGCAGATCGGAGCCTCGTTCTTCCGCGAAAGTTCGAGCATTGCGGGCACGTCCACAGTCAGGTTCGGCGCACCATTGGCAAACGGGACGCCCTCCATCAACGACGCGTAGGCATAGATCATCGAGGGCGCAATCATCTCATCGTTCTCGCCCATCGCCTTCTCAAACGCCTTCACCGACTGGTGCGCCTCGGTCGCTTCGATGAAAGATTCCGTCGAACCGCACCACATGGTGATGAGCCGGGTCGCACCGCTTGTCTTCTTGAAGTCGCGAATGTCGTCGCGCAACTGCTCGGCAAGATCCATCTTGGTCTTGCCCTTCTTCACGTTCGGCCCGTCGATCTTCTTCACGTAATTGTGATCGAACACGGCCGCGCGCGGCGTCACCGACGAAAGAAAGGGCTTCAACTGGTCGAGCAACCGCTGATCGAGCACGCCCGCATGCGACGCCGCTTCGTACATGTTGTCTTCGAAGATGTCCCAGCCGGTGAAGACCAGGTCGTCGAGCCCGGCCAGCGGCACAAACTCTTTGATCTTCGGGGAACGGCCGTCGGTGCGCTTGCCCAGCCGCACTGTGCCCATCTGGGTAAGCGACCCGATCGGTTTCGCCAGACCCTTGCGAATCGCCTCAACCCCCGCGACAAACGTGGTCGCCACTGCCCCCATGCCCGGAATCATCACGCCGAGTTTCCCTTTCGCGGGCTGGATCGTGCCTTCAGGCTGCGGGTTATCGCGGGCCTTCACGTAGTTCTTCACGTCTATGCGAAGATCCTTCGCTACTGCCTTCATCTTTGCGGACTTATTCCTTGTCGCCATATTTTGGACGCTTCCTCAGTAAGAATCAGTAGGGATGTGCAAACCTTGTATGTTCTCGCATGGGGCGGGACTTTGCAAACTAGAGCGGCCAAACGCGCAGAAACTCAATTCAACGGCGTCGCTGCATCATTCAGTGGAGAAGCTCAGGCTGCTGCGGTGCGCTTTGGATTCTTCGAGCGTTTGGAACGCCGCCGCTTGGCTTCAGCCTTCGCGGGACGGCCGAGAGCCTGCCCTGAGCTTGCCGAAGGGCGGCCGTCTCCAACATGAGCCGATGCGCTGCATAGATTTTTTGCGTTGGACTCTGGCGCGAACTTCCTTCATAGTGAAATCACTTCGCAGGCCAGCTCTGCGGCCGGTCCCGCGAAGCTGCAGTTTGCCTGCCGGCCTTGACGCGGCAGTGCAAATCTCCTGACCTCGTTGTTTCCCACTCAAAATCTGAATTCACGTCACTCGGCATCGCGCCGGGTGTGTGCGCTTCAGACCAAGAATAAAGAACACGAGATCCCATGAAATCGATTCGCAAGTTCGCCTTCGCCGCTGTCTTAACCTTGAGTGCCTTGAACTTCGCGCCCAGCCCGGCTTCTGCCCAGGATGCCGCGGGCACTTTCACCCTCACCCACGAAGTGCACTGGCAGAACGCGGTTGTGCCGGCGGGAAAGTACCGATTCACTGTCGGAGCCAACGGACCCGCACAACTGCTCACACTGAGCAAACTCACCGGGAGTGGAGCAGGCTTCATGCTGCTGGCAACTGACGTCAGAGCTACCGAACCTTCGGACGTCAGCCAGCTCGTCGTGGTTTCCAGAGCAAATGGAAGCTTCGTCAAAACGATGCAGCTTCCCGAGTTCGGGATGACGCTGCGCTTCGCCGTGCCCGCGGAAACTCGTGAAGTGGCGCAAACGGTCGCAACCCCGGCCGGAACCGCCGCCCGCTAGTTCGCCCGCTGCCAACCTCGAGGGCAGATAGCTTCTGTCTGCCCTCGGGCTTTTTAGCGCGGGTTGTCATCCTGAGCAAGCTTTCTTTCCTCAGGCTGGTTTCGGCAAGGGCGATTCCCCTCTCACTTCGTCACTAAGCACAATCGCTTCGGCAATCTCTTTCATCGGCTTGCGCTTCTGCCGGCTCTGCCGTTGCAACGTCAGGTAGGCTTGTTCCTCGGTCAATTGCAGATCGCGCTGCAGGATTCCTTTGGCCCGTTCGACAATTTTGCGCGTCTGCAATTGTTCCGACAGGTTGGAGTTGGCATCCTCCAGCCGCGCCATTTCGATTTCCGCTCCCACCAGAAATCCGACCGTCGAGATCAAACGGATTTCCCGCCGCCGGTACACATGATGCTGCCGATGCTGCAGGTTGATCACTCCCACCACGCGCCCTCGGGACGTCAAGGGCACCGACAGAAACGCCTCATAGCTATCCTCAGGCAGCTCGTGGAAGAACTGAAAGCGCGGATCCCGCGCCGCCTTTTCGGCAACCGCCACCGGCTCCATGTGTTCTGCCACCCATCCGGTAATGCCCTGCCCCAAACGCAGTTTCAGGCGATCCACAACTTCCGGATGGGGATTCTTCGAGGCTCTCAGGACGAGATCCTCGCCTTCCAGCACATAGACCAGGCAGGAGTCGCATTTCACCAGCGCAGAAGCAAAGTCGACCACGCGAGTAAGCACTTCGTGGAAACCGTCGGCCGTCGCCAGCCGGACGCCAATCTCGTGCAGCAAATCAACATGTGAGTCCTCAACAGATATTAAGGTGTCCATAGTTAAGGGTATGGGCACTTGTGGCGGTCTGTCTAATTCCAAATTTCAATGAGCGGCAGAAAGGATTTACTGCAGGGTGTTACCACTCTTTTAACATCTTTTGCGGAAGGAATGCATCGCCGCACCTCAAGCCTTCGTCGGCTGCGGTCTTTACATGAGTCGCCTCGCCGCAAGTCTCTGGCCTGTGTTACAACATTTGCGGACTCACTTCTATGCCTGAAAAGATCGCTCTTATCACCGGTTCCTCCAGCGGTTTCGGCTTGCTTACGTCCATCGAACTTGCAAAGGCCGGATTCCGGGTTGTCGCCACCATGCGTGACCTGGGCCGCCGCGAGCGCCTCGATCAGGCTGCGGCTGCCGCAGGGGTCGCGGCGCAACTCGATATCCGCGCGCTCGAGGTTACTGACTTCGACGCCCTGCCCGCCTTCGTCGACACCGTCGTCCGCGACCACGGCCGCCTCGATGTCCTGGTGAACAACGCTGGCTTCGCCGTCGCCGGATTCGCCGAAGACATCAAGCTGGAAGAACTCCGCCGCCAGTTCGAAACCAACTTCTTCGGCGCCGTCGCCATGACCAAAGCCGCGCTGCCCACCATGCGCCGCCAGCATTCCGGACACATCATCCAAGTGTCGTCGATTGCCGGACTGCACGGCTCAGTCACCGTGAGCAGCTATTCCGCATCGAAGCACGCCCTCGAAGGCTGGAGCGAATCGCTGCGCCTCGAGATCAACTCGCTCGGCATCAAGGTGGTGCTGGTTGAGCCCGGAGCATTTCAAACCGATATCTGGACTCGCGGAGCGGTCATGGGCGCAAACGCCACCAAAGAAACTTCTCCAAACCTCCAGCGCAGCCTGCGCATGCGTGATCGCGTGCAGGCGCTGCCCAAACGCGACCCCATCGAAGTGGCGCGCCTGATCGCCTCCATCGCGCAAGATCCCAACCCAAAGCTGCGCTACCTGGCCGGCCGCGACGCTAAAATGCAGCTCGCCTTCAAGCGCATCCTTCCCTGGAAATGGCACGAAAAGATGGTCGCGAATTTCTTGAAGCTGGATTGAACCGGTACCGAGTCCCGAGAACGAGCAGTCACTCGGGACTGGGGACTCGGTACTATTTCTCGAGATCCACCGTCTTTACCGGCAAATCCCAATGCGCGTCGAGAATCTCGAACCGTCGCTGCTCTTCGCGCTGAAACGTCTCCTGATCGGGATACATCTGCTTCTGCAACGCCGATTCGTCCACCGAATCATTGGCCACGGTGGCATTCTTGAAGACAATGGTCACGCGGAAATCCCAACGGCCGTCTTCCGTGGTGTGATAGCGAGGCTGATCCATCCAGACCTTCACCACGCGTCCCGACTCGACTCCCTTCTTAAGCAGAGGATAATGATTCTTCTTAAACAGCTTCAGAAACTCATCCGCATGTCCCCACTTGGCTTTGTAGTAATACTCGACCACAAAGGGCTTGTCGGATGGCGTGGGCGCCTGAGTTCGGGAAACGATCGGCAGGGCTATTGCGTAGAACAGCAGCAGCGCTAGAGTGCGGGACATTCGGATCACAGAGGCCTCCTGATAAAGATCAGCCGGTATTTACCACGTATTATTTCTACGATTTGTTTTTAGTGCTACGACTCTCTCAGCCGATTCTGCCAGTGGGTCCACACGAAGTAGAGGGCGCCCGCTACCAGGATCACGCCAATCACAGCGTCGAACTTGTGAAAGTATTTCCCCATCTCGCGCCAATTCTCACCCAACTTCATCCCGAGATAAGCGAGCCCCAAACACCACGGCCACGATCCCAGGAATGTGTAGATGTGAAATCGTACGCGTGGCATACGCGCCACGCCCGCCGGGAGCGCGATGAACGTGCGAATCACCGGCAGCAGACGTCCGATGAACACAGCCAGGTATCCCCAGCGCGCGAAGAAGCGGTCGGCCCAGTCCAGTTCGCGGTGGCCCATAAGAATCCAGCGCCCGTAGCGCTCCACCAGCGGACGCCCGCCATAGCATCCGATCTCATACGCCACCAGCGAGCCCAGGTTGCATCCGAGCGCTCCCGCCGTCGCCACCCATAACAGCTTGAACGTCCCGCTAAAAACCAGATAGCCGGCAAACGGCATGATCAATTCCGAGGGCAGCGGGATGCACGCCGACTCAATCGCCATAAGCAGCACGATGCCGGCGTAGCCCGTGGCACTGATTACAGAATTGATGAACACAAAGATGACAGCCAGAAGTTTTTCAGTCATTCGAAAGCAGTTCTCGGTTCTCAGTTCTCAGTAAAAACCTGTGCTTCCCCGACTGAGAACTGGGAACTGAATCAGTGTATCGGAAATTGGCGGCGGAAAAGGGCTACAAGGAGTTCTCGGTTCTTACCGGAACCCTCTGTTTCCGAGACTGAGAACTGAGAACTGAGAACTGGGAACTGAGAACAGCGCTTAGAACGAGCCGTCTTGAGTAAACGTGTAGCCGGGCAGAGACGCGCCTTGCGGGCTTTTGGCCACCTTGATGCGCACTGTGGGCGCATCCGGAGCGGTAATCCCCGCCGGCCGCAGCATGGCATACTGCGTGAACACTTCGCTATACACCTTCGTGACCAGATAATCCTGGCCATCGGCATCGCTGCGCCAGACTTGCCCGAGTTGGATGGAATTTACAGCCACGATAGTTTTCCTGAATGATGCGACGTTAGCTCCAGATTACCGGGGCACATGGTGCGAGTCAATTCCCCGCGTGGTTACTGATGGACAGGCCTGCCGATTTCCAATTTCCGGCTATCGCCTTTCCGGTTGTCTTTCCTATTCGCACCGGCCTCGTCGAAGATGAACGGCTTAGGATTCAATCGAATAATGCAAGTTGAACGCTGAAAATCGGCTTCTGTTCTTAGCCTCTGCTAAGATGTTGCCCTCATGCCCCGCGGAAGCACGCCCCGCCAACCCGCTCGCACCGGCCGCCAAGAAGGCACTCGTGTGGCGCGGGCGCGCTCGCCCGTGAAAGCAGCGTCCAAACGGTTGCGCGAAGGCAAGAAAGCTCGTGTGGGGACGGGCGCCCCCGCCCGTCCTCGGGGCGAAGCTCCGGCGGCGGCGCCCAAGAGCCGAAGGAAGGAAGCATCCACCTACAGTCCTCTCGCTCCCGAACGCATCGCGGAGATCCTGAAGCGCCTCGACCAACTCTATCCCACTGCCACTTGTGCCCTGACGCACTCGAATGCCTGGGAACTCCTGGTCGCGACCATCCTCTCGGCTCAGTCGACCGACGTGAACGTCAACCGGGTTACGCCGGAACTTTTCCGCAAATATCCGACGGTTCAGGCATTCGCTGCGCTTACCCCCGAGCAACTCGAACCCGACGTGCGCTCCACGGGCTTCTTTCGCAACAAATCCAAGTCTGTGGTTGGCGCTGCGAAGAAAATTGTCGCCGACTTCGGCGGTCAGGTTCCCGACGAGATGGAACAATTGCTTACCCTCCCCGGCGTCGCCCGCAAGACCGCGAACGTTGTGCTGGGAACGTGGTTCAAGAAAGCCGAAGGAATCGTCGTCGACACCCATGTCCATCGCATCTCGCGCCGCCTCGAACTCACTACAAACGATGATCCGCAGAAAATTGAACAGGATCTGATGCGAATCATCCCGCGCGAGAAATGGATTCTCTTCTCCCACCAGATCATCTGGCACGGACGACGCCTCTGCATCGCCCGCAAACCCAAATGCGTAGACTGTGCGCTGGAAAATCTCTGCCACGCCGCCGACAAGACCTGGAGCACCGTGGAGATGCACAAGAACGCGAAGGCGTGAGCCCCTCTGCTACACTTTTTCTGCAACCGTCACGTCCGAAGCTCACAAACCCTCATGCACCGTTTCGCACTCTTTGCTATCGTCATACTCATGAGCACAGTTGTAGCCGAAACCCTCGCTGCCCAGACTCTGCCCACACCGCAGGCCGTTACCGATCCCAAACAGATTGCCTCGAAGCCCAACGCACAGGTCGAGCCGCGCAGCCTGACGATCGAGAAGCTCTACATGACGCGGCAGGTCGGCCGTCCCACGTGGTCGCCCGACGGCAAAAGCATCGCCTTCATCTCCAACATGAGCGGACGCAACAATCTATGGCTCGTCCCGGCCGAAGGCGGATGGCCAGTGCAACTCACGGTCAGCGACCAGCGCCAGTCTTCGCCTGCGTGGTCGCCGGATGGCAAATGGATCGCCTATCAATCTGATTATGACGGCGACGAGCAGTGGGATATTTTTCTGGTTTCGCCCAAGACCGGCAAAGTCGTCAACCTCACCAGCACTCGCGAGATCGCCGAATCGGACCCAACGTGGTCTCCCGACGGCCGCTACCTGGCATATCTCGTAAAACCAAAAACCTCCGCGGCCCACGAGATCGATGTCTATGACATGGTGATGCGCGAAGTGAAGCATCTCACCAGCGACACTCCGCAGGATAAAGGCAACTCGAATCCCATCTGGTCGAAAGACGGCAAGTACATCGTGTATTCGCAGGAGCAGGCCAAAGGAACGGACTCAAACATCTTCATTGCCGACGTGGCCACGGGCAAGAGCACGCTGCTGACGCCACATCAAGGCGAGCAGCGCTATTCGAATAACGACATTTCGCCGGACGGCAGGCACGTTCTGTTTACCTCAAATGCCGCTAATGGCTATGACAATGTTGGCCTGATCGAGATCGCAACCAGGAAGATCTCCTGGCTCACGCATGACAAATGGGAAATCCGCGGTGGCGAGTTCTCGCCCGACGGCAAGCACATTACTTTCAGCGCCAACGTTGACGGCAATGAAGACGTCTTCCTGCACGATCTCGCGTCGGGCAAGTCCACGGTGTTGCTTATCCCGAAAGGCGTCAACGAGCCTGCGGGCGGCCATTCCGCCTTCACCAAAGACGGTTCGCGCCTTCTCTATTACCACAACGGTCCCACCGCTCCGGGCGATCTGTGGGTGTATACGCTGGCGACCGGCAAGTCGCATCAAGTCACGCATTCGCTCGTGGCGGGCGTGCGATCGGAAGACATGGTCGAGCCGTATCTCGTGCACTATCCCAGCCGCGACAACAAGTGGACCATCTCCGCTTTTCTCTATGTTCCTTTCAACATGGCGCGCAATGGGCAGAACGCCGCCATCGTTTACATCCACGGCGGACCGACGGCGCAAACCATGAATTCATTCAACCGCTTCGTGCAATACGCGGCGAATCAGGGGTACATGGTCCTCGCGCCCAACTACCGCGGCTCGACAGGCTACGGAAAGGAATTTCAGCAGGCGAATTTGTTCGACATGGGCGGCGGCGATCTGCAGGACGTGCTCGCCGGCGTCGACTGGATCAAGCGGACCGGCCATCTCGATCCCAAAAAGATCGCCGTGATGGGCGGAAGCTACGGCGGCTATCTCAGCATGATGTCGGTCACGAGAGCGCCCGACGTTTGGGCTGCAGGCGTACCCATCGTGCCCTTCGTGAACTGGTTTACTGAAATCGAGCACGAAGATCCGGTGCTGCAACAGTCCGATCTGGCGACCATGGGCGATGTGGTGAAGAACAAAGCGCTCTACGAAGACCGCTCTCCCATCAACTTTATCGATCAGATCAAAGCGCCTCTACTGTTGCTTGCCGGAGGACACGATCCACGTTGCCCCAAGGAGGAAACGCAGCAGGTGGTCGATGCCATCAAGAAGCGCGGCGGGACGGTTGACTACAAGATTTATGAAAACGAAGGCCATGGCTTCGCGCGCGTGGAGAATCAGATCGACGCCTACAAACGAGTCGCAGATTTTCTGCTGGCGCACGTGCCTCCGGCGGATTGCAGTTGTTCGCTGACGGAATAGCGCGACGCTCGGATCAGGCCTGCGCTGGATTGCCCTCCTCAGGCTTGAGTTCTTCCATCCTCAATTCCCGCATATAGAGAAACATCGGCAGCCCAAGCGATACTCCGACCGTAAGCACGGCTAGCACGGGAAGCCATCGCCGGCGGACATTTAAGCGCGCGCTCTCGACTCGTATGAACACGATGAGAACTACCGCGGAAACCAATACGTCCATCACGAAAAACGCGCTGATGCGGTAGGCGAATAGCTCGCGGAGCATAATCGGAACGCTCAGACCGTTCTGCATCACCCATGGCACAAACTGCCAGTAAGGGATCAACGCCCCGGCAAAACAGAGCACGAGGTAAATTGTCTTCGGTTTCATGCCCGCAATTTAGCAGATTGCACACTTGTGTCAATGCCTAGCCCTGTTTAGAGTCGCGCTTGACAACCGCACGCAACACGGCTGCGACCAGGCCTGGGATGCTGAATTCTTTGGCTTCGATATCCACCCGCAAACCCAGCTCGCGCAGAGTCGAAGAAGTGACCGGACCAATGGAGGCTAGGCGTATGCCATCGAGCTTTGCTCTGCGTGGGCCAAGCAGAGCCACGAAGTTGCGCACCGTCGACGAACTGGTAAATGTAACCACATGCGGGCGCAGTCGCGGATTGCCGAGCGTGCGCCACAGGTGCCTGCCCGAAGATTGCGGCACCACGGTTTCATAGGCTTCCACCACGTGCACCCGCGCCCCGGCCCGGCGTAACTCGCGCGGAATCACATCGCGGGCAACCCTAGCCCGCACCAGCAGCACCCGCTTCCCTTGCACCCGCCGCCGCAGACTGCGCACCACCGATTCCGCGACATACTCTTTGGGAACAACATCCACTTTGCCGCCGTGTTGCTCGATCGCTTTTTTTGTCGCCGGTCCGATGGCCGCGATGCGCAAGTGCTTGAGATTTCTCTTAGTCAGGCGCAACTTGGACAGGCGTTGCCACATGGCCTCGACTCCGTTTGCACTGGTAAGAATGAGCCAGTCGTAGCCGTCAAGATTTTGCAACGCGGAATCCAACGGCTTGAAGCTGCGCGGCTTGCGGATTTCGATGAATGGGATTTCAAGCACTGTAGCGCCCAGCTTACGCAGCTCCCCGGAGAGCGCACCGGCCTGATGCCGCGCGCGGCCCACAAGAACACGCACACCAGAGAGCGCGAAGTGCGTTGACTTAGCTGGCATCCGGCTGCCTCTTCTTTCGCACGTGCAGAACTTTTTCCACTTCGGCGATCACGACTCCGGCTTCATCCTTCACTTCCACGGAAAATACCGGTTCATATTTCGGTAATGTTTCCAATTTCTCGCGAATATCATCAATCTGGCTATCGGAGAGACGAAATTCCGCACGCACCGTTCCCTTCCCCGGCTTTCGGTAGCGGATGGTCGCGGCTTTATCCCACACAATGTAGTCGCGGCCCAGGTTCGCCATCAGCATGAGCATATAGAACGGGTCGGTCATGGCAAAGAGCGATCCGCCGAACTGCGTGCCCACATAGTTCGCGTTCCAGAAGCGCAGCTTCATCTCGACATCGACGGCCTTCATGTCAGGCGCGATGTGCTGGATGCGAATGCCCGCGCCCAGAAACGGCGGCCAGAGGTTAACCCAGCGGCGGAGAGCCCGCGAGCTTTTGGTACCACCGAGAAGTTGCAGGAGAACGCTGCGGGTTTTCATTCCTGAGTCACGGTTGCTGCGGGATGGCTAGGCCGCGGCCGTAAACTGTTTCAAGGATTTCAGCGCCGCCTCGGCTGAGCATGGTTTCACCGACCGCGTTGCCGAGTTGTTCGGGATCGTTAAGACTTCCGTCGCGCGATTCGCGCAGGAGCTTGGAGCCGTCGGGATCGGCGACGATGGCTTCGAGATGCAGCTTTCCGTTCCGCATTTCTGCGAAGGCGCCGATGGGAACCTGGCAGCCTCCACCGAGACGGTTGAGCAACACGCGCTCGCAGGTGGTCGCGGCCCGGGCAGCGGCGTCGTTCAGGAATTCGAGGTATTGGCGCGTGACTGAATCGCCTTCGCGGATTTCGATGCCAAGCGCTCCCTGCCCGGCGGCCGGGCACATGATTTCGGCGGGGATGATTTGCTTGACCAGTTCCGTCTTGCCGAGTCGCTTCAGTCCCGCCGAAGCCAGGATGATGGCGTCGTATTCGCCTTCTTCGAGTTTGCGCAGGCGCGTATCGACATTGCCCCGCAAGGGATGAATGTCGAGATCGGTGCGGATGGCCTTCAGTTGCGCCTGACGGCGCAGGCTCGAAGTGCCCACCCGCGCGCTTCGTGGCAGATCTTCGATCTTCGAGTAGAGACGCGAGCAGAACGCGTCTCGCGGGTCTTGCCGTTCGGTGATGGCGGCGATTTCAAATCCCGGCGGAAGTTCTGTTGGTAGGTCTTTCAACGAATGCACGGCGAGATCGACGCGGCCAGCGGCTAGGGCTTCTTCAATTTCTTTCGTGAAAATTCCCTTGCCAAGTCCGCCCTTGGCGCCGACCTGGGCCAGAGGGACATCAGTGATCTTGTCACCAGTAGTGTGAATGATCTCAATCTCGATTTCGTGTCCGCGCCCGCGCAGCAGCGCGGAGATGTGGTTGGCCTGCCAGAGGGCAAGTTGCGAGCCGCGGGAGCCAACACGAAGGCGAGCCATCAGTGGTGCGTCCCCTCTTCCTCGTTCCTTCCGGTTCCCCGCGCCTCTGATTTCCGGTCCTTCTCCGGCAAGTTAAACAATCTCCGAACCACGTCGATCACAGTGGTTGCCTCCGCCTCGCGCGCGGCCGTTTTCAGCGTGGTGATCGGGGTGTGCATGACTTTGTTAATGATGCCGCGAGTCAGGGCTTCGACAGCCATCTCCTGCTCCGGAGTCAGCGGACCCATGCGGCCGCGCACGCGATCGATCTCCGCCTGGCGGATGGTTTCCAAATGATCCTGCAACGACACGATCGTCGGCACCACATCGAGCGTGTTCAGGCGAGCTTCGAAGCGCTCGACTTCGCTGGTGATGATGGCTTCGGCCAGTTCGGCTTCCTTGCGGCGGTCGGCGACGTGACTGCTGACCGCCTGCTGCAGATCGTCCATGTCGTAGGCAAAGATGCCGTCGAGCTTGGCCATCTCCGGCGAGACGTCGCGGGGCACGGCGATGTCGATGAAGAACATGGGCCGGTTCTTACGGCGCGCAAGGAACTGCTCGCCGTGCTCGCGGCGGAAAATGGCATGCGGCGCGCCGGTCGAGGTGATGACGATATCGGCACGATCGCAGGAGTCGTAGAGATCGTCAAACTTGATGGCCTGTCCGTTGAACTTCTGCGCCAGTCCGATGGCGCGGTCGTAAGTTCGGTTGGAGACGAAAATCGACGCGCAGCCGTGAGCCATCAGATGGCGGGCGGCGAGTTCGCTCATCTTGCCGGCGCCGACGATGAACACGTTCTTGCCCTGCAGCGTGCCGAAAATCTTCTTCGCCAGCTCCACCGCTACCGAAGCGATCGAGACCGAGGACGATCCTACGGCGGTCTCGGTGCGTACCCGCTTCGCGACCGCGAAGGCGCGATTGAAAAGCTGATCGAGTTGTCCGCGCACCGAGCCCACGGCGCGGGCGGTGGCGTATGCTTCTTTCACCTGTCCGAGAATCTGGGCTTCGCCGACCACCATCGAATCCAGGCTCGAAGCCACCCGGAAGACGTGCCGCACCGCATCTTTGTCTCGAAACTCATACAAATGCGCGTCCAGTTCTTCCGCTGTGAGATGAAAGTGCTCGTGCAAAAATCCCCGCAGGTCGGCCGATCCGTTCGCCGTGTGCGTGATTACTTCCACGCGATTGCACGTGGAAATGATCATTCCCTCCTCGATTCCCGGATGGGTCGTGAGATCGCGGCAGCAATCCGGCAGGCGCGAGTCCGGGATCGCCAGACGCTCCCGCACTTCGAGTGGCGCGCTGTTGTGATTCACGCCAATGAGCTGATATCTCATGAGGCAACGAACCTGTGGATGGTGGAGAAATAGTTCGCGGCCCAGGCCACGACAGCGGCTACGAACGCAAACGTAGCCAATACCGCGGCGCGGCGCCCACGCCATCCTGAATTCCAGCGGGTGAAGACCATGATCATGTAGACCACCCACATCAGGATCGACAACAGAATCTTGGGGTCGGTAAAGTCCACGTGCCCATAGGCCGACATAGCCACAACCGAGCCGGTAATCAAGCCCAGCGTCATGAAAGGAAAACCGAACAGCAACGACCGGTAGCCGATCTGGTCTATCACTTCGAGCGCGGGCAGAAAAGAAATCAGGCTGCTGGGCTTCTTGGCTTTCAAACGGCGCTCCTGCAGCAGGTAGAGCAGGCTCGCGCCGAAGCTGAGCACCAGCGCGGCGTAGCCGGTAAAGATCAGGATGATATGCGCGATCAGCCATCCCTTGTGCTGCACGAACGCGGTCAGCAGGACGGGTTGCTGGTCAATCGCTGCGACAAAGGTCAGGAAGAACACGATGGGGAACACGACTACGCCGGGCGAGGTAGTGTGGTAAATGGCATAAATGATCATGAAAAACGTCATCGAAAAGAAGGCCAGCAGCGACTCCCCATTGTGCACTGATGCCCAGACGACCTGGCCGGAGACGAAAAGCTCCACCAGCGAGACGAAGTGGAAGACCATGCCCAGACTGGCAGCGTGCAGCGCGATGCGGCTGAAAAGATCGCTGGTGCGGGTGAGCGCGAAGAAGGCGTAGATCAGCCCGATGAAGTAGCAAGCCAGCGCGAAACGCAGCCAAAGCAGTGACATAGGCTAGGTAAGTATCAGAGTCCGCTGAGTTTAATACAAGTAACGGCCGCTAAGCCCACGGAACCCCATCCCTTCCACACATTATATTCTGCACAGAGAACGGGCAGGCGGACATGGCAAAGGTCACGTGCGGTTGTGATCTGGATCACAACTCCCTACTCCACGCCCAGACTCGCCAGCGCTTCCTCCAGCAGCGCCGCCTCAATCACCAGACGGCGGCCATGGGCCTTCACATCTTCCAGTTCGTCGAAAGCGCGGAAGAGGCGAAGTTTCGCGGCTGCGTATTGTTCCGCTTCCGTGGGCGGACGGCCGTGATTGGCCGCCCATGCCGCCACTGACTTCTCCGGCAAGAAAACGCTGACGGCGTAGGTCAGCTTTCGATCGGAGGTGACGTCGAAGACGAATTCCGTCGCCGGGGCCTCAGGATCGCTCCCCAGCGCGGCCCGCCGGCCCACGAAATAGTATTGGTAAACGTATCCCTGAGCGCCAGCATAGGTCTTCAGGCGGCGGACGGTCTTATCGGGGGACATGCGGACATTATGACCCGTCGTGGGTGTTTTGTGCAGATCGTCTGTCGTTGCTCGTTGGTCGTTTGTCGTTAGCCACTCAAGCTGGCAGCAAGCAGCACGAAGGTTCACACGTACGCCGCCAAAGCACTAAATTTCTTGCCCGGAATTGCCGATATCTTCCTTGAAGACAAGCTTGAAGACAAGCCTTCGCGTCAACTCATGCAATGGAATTGGATCGCTCTCGGCGCACTGATCCTGGCCGTGGTCTACCAGCAGTTCCGCGTGTACCGCACTCGTCGGGAGTCGAAGCAACGCGAAGAGCTGTTCCAGATTGTCACCGAAAACGCCGCCGACATGATCGCGTTGGTCGATGTCAAAGGCCATCGCCTTTACAACAGTCCCGCCTACAAGCGAATTCTCGGCTATTCCGCGGCGGAACTTGGGGAAACCTCGTCCTTCGAGCAGATCTACCCGGACGATCGCTTCAAGGTGCTGGAAGCCGCCCGCGAGGCGCGCAGCACGGGAATCGGAAGAAAGCTCGAATACCGCATCCGCCACAAAGACGGTACTTGGAGGGTTCTGGAATCGCTTGCCAGCACGATCCGCGATGAAAAAGGCGAGGTCGCCAAGCTGGTCATCGTGAATCGCGACGTCACCGAGCGCAAACGAGCCGAAGAACAACTGGAGCACAATTCCTATCACGACGCGCTGACCGGATTGCCCAACCGCCGTCTCTTCCTCGATCGCCTGCAGCATTTGTTTGATCATGCGCGCCGCAGCCCGGAGCGCCAGTACGCCGTCCTGTTCGTGGATCTCGATGCCTTCAAAGTGTTCAATGACACCATGGGCCCTGCGGTTGGCGACCAGGTTCTGGTCGAGATTGGCCGCCGCCTGGGGAACTGCCTGAGAAACGACGATACGGTTTCCCGCCCGCAAGACGAGCTTCCCATAATGACGATGGAAACGGTTCTGTCGCGCATGGGCGGCGACGAATTCACCATCCTGCTCGAGGAAATCACCGATCCCAGCCACGCCATGCGGGCTGCGAAACGAATTCTCTCCGCCGTGGCCGAGCCTTTCCTGGTGGAAGGCCGCGAGGTCCGCACTTCGGCGAGTTTGGGAATCGCATTAAGCACACCCGCGTCCACGCACGAGAACTCCGAAAATCTGCTGCAGGAGGCCGACGTCGCCATGCGCCGCGCCAAAGCCATGGGAGGCGCCCGTTGCGAGGTGTTTGACGAGGCCATGCACAGCCGCGCCGTCAACCGGCTCAAGCTGGAGGCCGAATTGCGACAAGCGATCGGCCAGCGCCAGTTCCGCGTGTATTACCAGCCCATCGCCGATCTGGAAACGAAGCGGATCACGGGTTTTGAAGCCCTGCTGCGCTGGCAGCATCCCGAGCAAGGCCTGATTTCGCCCGATAAGTTCATGGCGGCCACAGAAGACACGAGTCTGCTGATCTCCGCCGGCCAGTGGCTGCTTCTGGAAGCCTGCAACCAGTTGAGTGTATGGTCCACTCAGATTCGGACCGCTAAGATCTCCGCCACGGAGCCCGTAAGCATGAGCGTAAATATTTCGGCCAGGCAGTTGGCCGACGCCCACTTCGTCAACGACATGGAGGCAAACCTGCGGCAGACCGGAATCGACCCATCGCGACTGCACTTGGAGATTACGGAGAGCGTAGCGGCCGCCGACGCAAAATTAACGGCAACCGTCCTCTCGCACCTTAAACACCTGCGGATGGGCGTCATCCTCGACGATTTCGGCACGGGAAATTCGTCCTTGACCGGGCTGTGGCAATTCCCCATCGACGCCTTAAAGATCGACCGCTCCCTGATCGGCGGCATGCTCACCGACCGCGCCAGCGCCGACACAGTGGAGCTGATCATCCTCGTGGCGCATAAGTTGAAATTTAAAGTGATTGCCGAAGGCATTGAAACCACCAGGCAGCTCGATCACCTGCGCGCGCTGGGCTGCGAAATGGGGCAAGGATACTTATTCTCGCAGCCGGTCGAGGCGAAAGCAGCGGAAGAATTTCTGCGCCAGCGGAATGCTCTACCGCGCGCCAAGGAAGCGGCAGCTCAATAAGCGGCGGCGCTCGGGCGTTTTTAACTGAGAACTGAGAACTGCTCTTTTCACACTGCCGTAACAATCCTTCCGTATAGTGGCTGCGAACTTTACACCCGCTTCCAATTCCACTGCGACCTGAGGAATAACATGGCCACAGCACCAGCGAGCGTACTCGACCAGAAACTCAACCGCACTCCCGGCAAACTCGGCATGTTGATTTTCGGTGTCGTGCTGGTTATAGGAGTCAGTTATGCCGGCTCCAGCCTGCTTCACGATCTTTCCTTCGTGCATAACGAATCGATCCTGCCTTACGTGCTGCTGGGCATTGCGCTGATGGTCGCCCTCGGCTTTGAGTTCGTCAACGGATTCCACGACACCGCCAACGCTGTGGCCACGGTCATCTACACCCACTCGCTCGAGCCCTACTATGCCGTGGTCTGGTCCGGCTTCTGGAACTTCCTCGGCGTTCTCGCCTCCAGCGGCCTAGTGGCCTTCGCCATCGTCTCGTTGCTGCCCGTCGAACTTATTCTGCAGGTCGGCAGCAAAGCCGGATTCGCCATGGTCTTCGCCTTACTCGTCGCCGCCATCATCTGGAACCTCGGCACCTGGTGGTTCGGCCTGCCCGCCTCCAGTTCGCACACGCTCATCGGCTCCGTGATCGGCGTCGGCATCGCTAACCAACTCATCAACGGCAGAAGCGGCACCAGCGGCGTCGACTGGGGACAAGCCAAGAACATCGGTTATTCCCTGCTGCTCTCGCCGGTTGTTGGCTTCGGCTGCGCCCTGCTCCTTTTGCTCCTCGCCAAAGCCCTCATCAAAGATCCCAAGCTGTACAAGGCTCCGGAAGGGGCCGAGCCGCCGCCGTTCTACATCCGCTGCCTGCTCATCCTCACCTGCACCGGCGTTAGTTTCTTCCACGGCTCCAACGACGGGCAAAAAGGGATGGGCCTCATCATGCTCATTCTCATCGGCACCGTGCCCACCGCCTACGCGCTCAATCACGCCGTCACTTTCAAGGATTCCCAGGATTTCATCGCGGTCTCCATCCAGGCCGCCGACACCCTCACCAAATACGTCGACCCCAACGCCGTCGTGGGCGATCCCCGCGATGATGTCACCACGTACATTCGGGACAAAGAGTTCACTCCCAACACCATGCTCGCCCTGCGCACCCTGGTCAGCGACATCGGCAACGAAACCGCGCTGTACAAAGAAATGAAGAACATCCCCAACGACCGCGTGCGCAACTTCCGTAACGACATGTATCTGTGTAGCGAAGCCATCCGCCTCATGCAGAAGAGTGGCAAACCGACCTTCACTGATGCCGACAAAGCCATCCTCGCCAACTACAAGAAGCACATCGATCACTCGACTCGCTTCATTCCCCTCTGGGTAAAGGTCGCCGTGGCTATGGCTCTCGGCTTGGGCACCATGGTCGGCTGGAAGCGCATCGTCGTAACGGTCGGAGAAAAAATCGGTAAGAGCCACCTGACTTACGCTCAGGGCGCGGTCGCGGAAATCACAGCCATGGCCACCATTGGCGCCGCCGACGGATTCGGTCTCCCCGTCAGCACCACCCACGTGCTCTCCTCCGGCATCGCCGGCACAATGGCCGCCAATCATTCCGGAATTCAGTGGTCCACCGTGCGCAACCTGGCGCTGGCGTGGGTGCTTACCCTGCCCGTAGCCATGCTGCTCTCGGGATCGCTATTCTGGCTTTTCCGCAAGACGTTCTAAGAGCACAACCTGAATCGTGGATCAGCCCGGCCGGGCTGATCCACGAACCTGATCCGCCAACCCACGACTAGCTACCTTTTCGTCCTTCCGGTCATCTGAAACGCAGGAGGATTTGCCATGAATTGCCGCAAAGGCCGTGCTCTCGTGTGTCTGCTAGTCCTCTTTAGCTCTTTGACGGTCATCCCCGCCTTGCATGCTCAGAACAAAGTGCTGGGAGAAGTCGAACTGGTCGGAGCCTCAAAAGTCGAAAAGACTTCTGGAGTCTGGGTCGACGGTCAATACGTCGGCTATCTGAGCGAACTGAAGGGATCGAAAAAACTTCTGCTTCTTCCTGGCGAACATGCGGTGACCGTACGCCAGGGCGGATACCTCGATTTCGCGCAAACGGTTACCGTGCGCGCCGGAGAAAAGCAGAGCATCGACGTAAAGATGGAAAAAGATACCCGTGTGGTCCTGCCGAAAGTCACTGCGGAAATCAAGTTAGAAGTAAAACCGAATCGTGCGGCCGTGCTTGTGGATGGCGTCTTCGTCGGTCACATTGCCGAATTCGAGGGCCCCGGCAAGGCGCTGCTGGTCGCGCCGGGAAAACACAAAATCAAAATCAGTTTGCCGGGATATCACGACTTCGAGACCGATATCGACCTGTTGGCCAATCAGAAATCGACGGTTAAGACCGATATGGTCGCCGGCGGTCCGGCAGAAGGAACTCCGCTTCCTCAGTAATTATTTCGGCAGGTAACTTCCGGCGGCGCGATCAGACAGACAGTCCGGCGGCAGCCGCGCTGACGCTCCGTTGTTTACGCAACTCCGCCAGAAACGAATCGGCTGGAAGCGCGGTCTGCTCCCGGAAAAGTGCAAGCAGTGCGTCCTCAGGATCACTCGTTGCCGCAGCGCGTCGTGAATCCTGCGACGTCACGGTTTCCATGCCCTCGGGTTCCACCAGCAACTCAGGCAACAAATCGCGATTTTCCGTCAGCACGTTCAGAAACTTTTCCAGCAACCCGCGATGCTCCGCGGTGCTCTGGATGAATTCCACTCCCATTCCTTTGTCCGGATGCATCACCCGAACCACTCCTTCGGTCTTGAATTCCACTTCGGCGGCTCGCATCGACAGTGTTACGCGCGTCGAAACCGGAAACGGCGAAGCGATCTCGAGGTAGCAACCGCCCAAACTCAAATCCATAAGCTGGCACCGCACCGGCGGGTCGTCCTTTTCCACCTCAGTAGAATTCCGGTCCAGCCACTCCCGCAACTGCTGCACCACGGCCGGAGACTGATCCTGAAAACGCAGCCCCACTTGGGTCCCGCTCCCTTCCCAGGCAAACTCCGCATCCACCTTCAGAGCCGTCGCGGAACCCGGCAGCGTAAACTTCAGCTCCCACATGCCTTGAGGTTTGCTGCGCCGGGGCAAGGTCACCGCGAGACCACCCTCGCCTAAGTCCGTGGTGTTCACCTTGAACCGGGCGCCCGATTCCCGGTTCGACATCTCCACCGCAATTTGGACCGGGACCCGGGTGTTGCGCCGCCGTTCTTTCTTCATCAGCGCTCTCGCCGCCCGGAAACTTGATTTGGCTCGCTCCGCCGTGACCGGCTTATAGAGGATGAAGTTCGCCCCGAGTTCGAATGCCGAACGCAGGCCAGTCTCGGGGTCCAGAATTGCCACCGCCACCGCCCGCTGGTTACACGGAGATGTCCGCACCACGCCGAGCACGTCTGCGGCGCCGGGACCGGCGCAATCCACGATGATCGCTTCGAACCGCCCTCGCGTTAAATGCCGGAGAGCGATCTCTGCACTCGCGCAGGGTTCGACGCTAATGTCAAGATCGCCCAGTGTCCGGCGCAGCACTCGCACGATCTTCTCGTCGGAACAGAGCAGCAGTGACTTCAGGTTCATGGTACCGTCTTAAATCCTTCCAGCTCCGTCGCATTCAGCTTGAGCCGTCGCCAGACTGCTTCTCCGGCGGACCCAGCTCTCGGAACGAAACACGGCCCTATCCCAAATGTAAGCTCGACCCAAATGCCCTTCAATGAAACACTTGCGCCGGAGGTTACGGGTGTAACCCACCACGCATCCTCCCACGTGAGGCAAGAGTCGTCCACTGTGGCGAACCACGCCCCAGTGGAGGCGTGATACATCCATGCCTCGTTTGGGGACCAAAAACAGGAATCTTGTCTTTCCGGGAAGCATCGGCAGCAAGACGATAAGAACAATCATTACAATTACTTAGACACCATACACTCAAGTGACGATGGCAAAATTCTGATTGACTTCCAGCGCATATTGCCATACCATACTGAGTCTCCAATAAGCTCTTAGGATCAGTGGGATACCGGACAGGGTTAAATTGTCCAGTATAACGAGCGTTTTCCATGAATCCCTGAAAGTGTCCGGAGAATCATATAGATAGAGCAGCCTGAATTTGTGCGGAGTTCATTTCCCCTTTTGTAGGAAAGGCAAGTTTCATGGCCAAGCGACGCGGAAATCCAAACTGGGGCAAGCCCGAGCCGATCGGCCCCATTGTCCCCACCATCACTGAGTTTGAGCAGGTTGTGCGCGAATATAAGCTCTCCCCCGACCAGTATCTCCGGTCGACCCGGCTGCGCGAGTGGGCGCGCCGCAACAAGAACTCGAAGTACATCCCCGAGCCTCTTCTCGAAGCCTGGGGATTCGAAATCGAGTCCACGCTGTAACCGCAGCCGTAAAGAGAAGCTCTCAAGGGTCGCCAAAAGCGACCCTTTTTCTTTTTGTAGCGCCGCCAGCTCGGCGGGTCTCTACAAATTTGGCATGGGTCCCGTCGTAGAGACGTTGCTTGCAACGTCTTCCCGCCCCCGGCAAGAATGTGTACTCTTCTACAAGAAAGCGGGCGGCGCCGCGTAACACCATGCTCAACCTCCTCCAAATCCCGCTCCCCGAACTCTTCGCCCTTCTGGCAGCCATAGCCTTCGCCGCCGGTCTGAACGTCTACGCCACGGTAGCAGCCCTGGGACTTCTCGCCCGCTTCGGACACGTCCCCCTCCCCCCGCTCTACAACTGTTAGAAACCTGGCCTATAATCGCCGCCAGCACAACCCTCTTCGCCATAGAATTCTTCGCCGACAAAATCCCCGCCTTCGACCTCATCTGGAGCGCCCTCCACACCTTCGTCCGAGTCCCCGCTGCCGCCCTGCTTGGCCTACGGAGCCACCCGCCAACTAACTCCAGCCCAGCAATTGCTGGCAGCCGCGCTGGGAGCCGCCATAGCCCTGGCCGCCCACGGAGGCAAAACTGCCCTCCGCGCCGCCGTAACCCCATCCCCCGAGCCGTTCTCAAACATCACCCTAAGCCTGGCCGAGGACGCATTGGCCATCTCCTTGACCTGGCTGGCCACGCGTCACCCCTACGCCGCGGCAACGATAGCGCTCTGCCTGGTCGCGGTAATAGCACTGCTGGCTCGCGCAGTAATCCGAGCCCTAAGAGCCCTGTTCCAAGGCGCCGAGAAGGAATTTGCACGACCTCCATCGGTCTAACGAAAATTTTGTTACAAACATTTCACAAAACCCTCTTGAATCCCCGGATGCGACCCGGCTAGAATCGTCGCCTTCCGGAGGCGAACGTGAACACCACTTCAAGCGCAGTCTCAGTGTCGCAGTCTATCCGCTCCAAAGTTTTTTCTCTGGCGGCAATTGCGTTTCTTCTCGCGTGTTCTCAATTCGCTTTTGGCCAGCAAACACTCGGAGCACTAAACGGTTCCGTTACTGATAGCAGCGGCGCTGTGATGCAAGGTGTCGTCGTGAAGGCTCGGGCCTTGGCCACCAATCTGGAAGTGACCGCCACCAGCAAGTCGGACGGCTCCTTCAGCATCGCCGACCTCCCCATCGGCACTTACGAGGTTACCTTCAAGAAGGACGGTTTCGACACTTCTTCCTATCCCCAGATCCTTGTTCAGGGCGACCGCACCGCGACGGTGAACGCAAAGCTCAAGCCCGGCAAGGTATCGTCGACGGTCACGGTCTCAGACACACCGCTGCTTAACGAGACCGACACAACAAACGGCTACACCATGGGCGCACAACAAATCGAGTCCGTTCCGCTCGGCACCGGAAGCTTTACCCAGCTTGCCATCCAGGCGCCCGGCGTGAGCGCCGACTTTCTGTCGGGCTCGGGCTCCAATGAAGGTCTGGGCAATCAGGGAATCGTGGCCAACGGCCAACGCGATACCAGCAATCTGTTCACTTTCAATGGGGTGAACGCGAACAACATATTTAATGGGAATTCCACGAGCAACATTTCCGACAGCCGGTTCACCTTGAACACCGGAGAGATTTTCGGAGTCGGCGGCCAGGTTCAAACCAACAGCTCAGTATTCGACGCGATCGGCCAAGCCCTGCCCACACCCCCCGTGGAAACCATCGAGGAAGTTCACGTCGCCACTTCAATGTACGACGCTTCCATGGGACAGGCCAGCGGCGCTCATATCGAAACCACCACCAAGTCCGGAACAAACCGTCTCCACGGTCAGGTGTACGAGTATTACCAGAGCAACTCTTTCGATGCGGAACCCACCTTTCTGGCGCCCAATCCATTTTTCTCCGGCGCGCCTCCACTCCATCGCAACGTCTTTGGCGGGACGCTCGGAGGACCGATTAAGAAAGATAAGATATTCTTCTTTGGTTCTTACCAGGGACAGCGAATCAGCGATGCTCTCAGTGGCTCATTCAACGGTGTTCCCACACTGCCCGGCCTTACCGATACAAATCGGGACGCAACCGATCTCGCCAACCTGGTCAACGCGGCGGACAACTGTCCGGCATGCATTAGTCCCGCTCAGGTGGATCCCGTGGCGCTCGCAATTATCCAGGCCAAGACTCCGAGCGGGCAGTACATCGTGCCTTCCGCGATTGCCCCTAACCCCGAAAGCGGGACTCAGCCCTTCAACTCCTTCATAAAGGGCCCTCCCAGCCAGTTCAACGCCAGCCAGGTCAACGGGAATATCGATTACATCTTCAGTCCGAAGAACCGTCTGGCCGGTAAGTACTACTATCAACACGATCCTACAAGCATTCCTTTCGCGGTCAGCCAGGTGCTGGGCTTTCCGCAGACCTTGCAGGCGGGGAGCCAGCTCTTTTCGCTTGATAACACCACCATCCTTTCCACGAACGCAACTTGGGAAAACCGCTACGGGTTTGTTCGCGAAGTGGCCAATGCTTCCACCTCCCAGGCTTTGACGCCCACCGGCGTGGGCCTCAATCTTCTGGGCAGCCCATTCTTTCCCGGCATCGACATCCACAACGCCGACGCTGGGGCGCCCTTGCTCGGCGGTGGAACCGTTCCTGAGTTTCATGGAAACGAAATGAAGATCGGGCCCTCCACTAACTTCGCCAACGCTGGAATCTTTCAGAACGAGCATGAAGGATCATCGACCTACCATTGGGTTCACGGCATCCACACACTCTCTTTCGGCGGCATCTTTGATTACGTGCAACTCAACGTTGAGAATCGCGAGAACCAGGTCGCCAACCTCAGCTTCAACTCCTTTGGCGACTTTCTAACCGGTACATTGAACGAGGATCACAGCGACGGCCTTATCCTCAACGGCGAAACGAATCGCCATTTCCGCTCGAAATCGGCCGGCCTTCTTGCTCAGGATAATCTGAAGCTGCGCTCGAACCTCACCGTAAACATAGGTTTGCGTTGGGATTGGGATGGCCCACTCAATGAAATCAACGGGCTGCTCACCAACTTCTACCCATCAGATTACAAATACGACCTCGCCACCGATTCATTTGGAACCCTTTCCAATGGCGAACCCGGGATAGGACTCGTGGTGGCCGGGAACAACAAGACGTTCGGCTTCAAAGGCGTCAGCAATTCCACCCTTACGCAGCGCCAGTCGAAGTTCGAGCCGCGACTTGGAGTCGCCTGGAGCCCGAAATCCCTCAAGAACGTAGTGGTCCGCGCCGGCTTCGGAATGTATGCCGACCGCGGCGAGTATTTCACCGAACTCTCTGCCAGCGCCGGCCTCGGCATAAGCGGGCCCTTCAGCGTTACCACACAGCAGCCTTTCACCGTCCCGGTTGACGCATCCTGCAAAGGTACGGGCTGCCTTACCGGCGCCCCTTTTGGCACCGCCCCATTACCACCCCCGCCAGGCAATCTATCCGGAGTAGCGGCGCTTATCTACAATCAGTCTCAATTGAGCGGTTGCCCCGAACCCGTTACTCCTACCTGCGCGCCGACCGGCTTCGCCAATTCCGACTTCTTGTTCGGCAGCTACGATCCCGCGAACAAGCTGCCGTATTCAGAGGACTGGAGCCTGGACCTGCAGTGGCAACCGAAGAACGACCTGGTGCTCACGCTCGGCTATCTCGGAAATCACGGCGTACACCAGCCGCTTCCGATTCCCTTTAACCAGCCCGGCGTCGCGACCCCCACCAACCCTATTAACGGGCAGATTTACTCCTACGGCTTCCAGGCGCAGGATGCCAATTTCAATACCCTGCTCACCGAGCAGGTGCAAACCACCATCGGAGAGTTCTCGTTCTCCGACGGAAACACTGCTCTCCGCACGCCCTACATCGGTTTCAATCCAAACGCCGATTACTGGAGAGCCGAAGGCGTCTCTACCTACAACGCCTTGCAATTTCAGGCGACCAAGCGCATGTCCCACGGCCTGATGGTGAATGCTTCTTACACCTACTCCCACTCTCTCGATGAAGGCAGCGGGCTGGGCGCGGGCTTGTTCTTCAACGGAAACAATCCTCTGAATCCCCGGACTTCTTACTCTTCCTCCGATTTCGATCGCACCCACGTGTTGACCGTTAGTTATGTCTATCAGTTCCCCACTCGAACCTATAAGTCCGGATTCGTCGGAAAGGTGGCGAACGGCTGGGGTCTCCAGGGCGTCACCGTGGCCCAGAGCGGCGAGCCCTTCAGCGTCATCGATTTTTCCGGAACGGCAGGCAGCATTTTCTTCAGCGCCGATGACTTCATCACCAATCCGATTCTTCCCCTGGCTTCGGGGATTTCCCCAAAGCAAGCTACCCAGGGCGGCACTGACAATTTCTTCAAGTCCGGGGGATATGTTCCGGGCACGGTCAGGGTTCCCTATATCAACCCGAATGACTTCTCCATCCCGTTCCTTCAACCCAGCCAGAGCGGGGTTCCGCCCTGCGGTCTCACCACTGCAGGAACCACCGCTTGCGACACACAGGAAACCAACTACGGGTCCAACGGCCGCAACATCTTCCGCGCTCCCTTTCAGACGCGCTTCGATCTTTCGGTTTTCAAGACCTTCAGATTTGGCGATCGCTACGCTCTCAAATTCCAGGCCGACGCCTTCAACATCTTCAACCATCCGGATTTCGACGCACCCAATGGCGACTTCGCGCTCAATGGCTGCTTCAACCCGTTCCCCTGTTTTCCGTCCAACATGACGCAGATATTGACACCTGCGAACCCGAATTCGCAGAACTACGGCGTGATCCAGCAGACGGTCGGCAGCAACCGCTTCCTGCAGTTGGCGATGCACCTGTCGTTCTAAAGCAGGGATGCTAGAGGAGCAGATGCTCAGCGCCCAGCAAGGCGCATCGAGCAAAGATGAAGACGAAGACGAAGAAAATTCGAGTCGGTGAGAAACTGATCGCCCAAAAACTGATCGCCATAAAAACGATTGCCCAAAAAACGACCGCCATCATTCTCCTGGCCATCTCCCTCGCGCAGACGCCAGCCGCTTTCGCCTGGGGCAATGAAGGCCATCTCTACGTCAACCAGGTCGCGGCCCAGAAGATCCCCGCCGACATGCCGCGCTTTCTGCGCCGCGCCGTAGCCGAAATCACCTACCTCGGCCCCGAACCCGACCGCTGGCGCAGCCCAACAGAACCGCAGCTAAAGAACGCGCAGGAACCCGATCACTTCATCGATCTCGAACGAGTGGCCTGGCTCGACCCGCTTCCCGCAACGCGCTATGAGTTTTACCGCAAGCTATACGAAAAGCGCGCCGCCACCACCACTACCGACCATCCCGACGATTACCTCCCCGAGCACGTAGGACTTCAACCCTACATCACCATGGAAGTCTTCGGCCGCCTGAAAGCCGCCTTCCGCGAGTACCGCCACCTGCGCGAGCGGCATAAACCCACCGCGCCGGTCGAGCATGCCATAGTCTTCTATGCCGGATGGCTGGGCCACTACGTAGCCGACGGCTCCCAGCCCCTGCACACCACGATTCAATACAACGGCTGGACCGGCCCCAATCCCAACAACTACACCACGCAGCACAAAATCCATGCGCTCTTCGAAACCACCTACGTGGACGCAAACATCACAGCGAAGGATTTCTCCAGCCAGGTCCACGCCCCCGAGCACCTAACCGATCCCTTCCACCAGTACATAGCCTACTTAAGAGACTCGAACCAAAAAGTAGAAACGGTCTACGCTCTGGAAAAAGCCGGCGGATTCACCGGCCAAGGCACGCCCGAAGCCCGAACCTTCACCACCCAAAGACTGGCAGCAGGCTCCCAAATGCTCCTCAATCTCTGGTACACAGCCTGGCAAGACAGCGCCATCAACCCCGACTCGCCTCATTCATAAATTCTTGTCATTCCGAACCGGGCGCCAAGCCCGGTGAGGAACCCGCTCTTGATTCTCGTTCGCGCTGCCCGCAAACGCCACTCAGCTCAGCTTGGTCATTTTCGTGGCCACCAATACTCCCAAAACCGTTGCCGTGTTACGAACGCTTCCAGAAATAGTCATCAGCGCCTCCGACACCAGCGGATGTAGCTCCGCCAGCACCGCCAGCCGCTCGCTGACGTCATGCAACCGCTCAACTTCGCACAGAATGGCTTCAAAAGGCATGACTGGCGCCGCTTGGGACGTCGCCCTCGGGAATGGTCAAGCGCGTCCGGGCCACGACGCGCTTCACAATGTCTTCCGCGTACTCCCGGTACAAGGTGTGTAACGTCCTGCGCCAGCCGATCAGTTCGCCGCGCGCGAACTCAGTCTCCAGGCCCGAGGGATCCTTCTGGTGCTCATCATGAAAGCTCTTCAGCAGGAATTCGCCCTGTTCCACCAGACGATTGATGGTTTCTGCATTTTGCAGCGCTAGGTGCATGCCAGCCCTCCTCGGCGCGATGTGTTGTCAACCTGAGCCAGAGTTTTTTGTCAGCGAAGGACCTGGGCGAGCCGCGCGAAGGGTCGCGTTCTTTGCGACCCCATAATCGCGCGTCTGGCTCGCTTCCTTATTCGCTACCCAACCAACGTCGCTCTTACGCTCCTACAAGTTCGCGCTGATGGAGGGTCGAGGTAACCACGTCAAAGGTATGAACCTCGGGCGTTCCCTCGATAAATCTTGCCAGCGTCTTCAACACCTGCGGATAAGTACTGGTGTTGTAAGTCTCGGCATCTTTCTTGTTCTCCCACATACTGATCGCAATCACGTCCACTCCGCCGGGACCGGCCAGCGTGATTTCGTCCTTGAAGCCATTCTGCTTACGCAGCAACGGCAGAACGTCTTTTTCAAAACAACGCGTGTAATCGGACAGATTATTCGCCTTCAGATGAATAGATACATTACGTGCAAACATAGGCAACCTCCTAGGGTTGGAAGTAAGCTAAGAAAGAGAACTTCAGATGGGCTGACTTAGTTCAGGGAACCTGAAATGAGGAGAAGGTGTTGACCACCTCATCTACGACCCTAGTCTTATAAGCCGGCGATGTCAACGGGCGCAAGACGGTGACGTCAAGCTGCTTGTGTAAATACGGTAGAGGGTGCGGGTTTTCCATTCCAGGTTGAATCTCTGGAAGATGGAGTAGATGATGCGATCCACGCTCTGGACATTGACAAAGCAGACCATGGGCCGAGTGCGGCGGCGCACTTCCACAAAGCAGCGCTCGATTACATTGGTGGTGCGCAGCTTGCGCCACAGATGCCGGGGAAAGGCGAAGAAGGAGAGTAGCTCCGGCAGATCGCGTTCCAGCCGCCGCACCATGCGGCCGTAGGCCCGCTGCCAACGGGCGCGGAAAGCGGCGAAAGGCGGCTTCGGCCTGCGACTCGAGCTTCGGCCAGGTAGATAGCCTGGGCCCCGGCCTTGACTTCATCGTAGTCGCGCTTCCGTACTTTCTCCAAAATATTGCGCATCTTGTGGACCCAGCAGCGCTGATGCCGCGCCCGGGGATAGACCGTCGGAATGGCCGCCGCCAAACCGGGGCAGCCGTCGGTGATGAATCAGCGTCCAGGTGCTTGCCTTCCAGTCCGCGCCGGTACAGATCTTGCAGCAAGCCCCTCCCAGTCCGCCTGACTTTCGCCCTGGCTGCGCAGGAAAGCCAGCAAATGGCGCGTGCCGTCGCGCCGCACTCCATAAGCCACCAGCATTTGTACCCGCTTGCGGCCCGCTGGGACGCCGCACCCGCAAGCTCACGCCATCCAGAAACAGGTAAGCATAATCGTCGCTCAACGTCGCCTGATGGAACTGGCGCACCGCCTCGTCCAGATCGCGGGTCAGCTTCGACACCGTCTGGGCGCTCACCACCTCGCCCGTCAGCGTGGCCACCACCCGCCCCACTTGCCGGGTCGAGATGCCGCGCAGAAAGGCTTCGCGGATCAGCATCGACACTTCTTCGCGCCCGCCGCTGAAAGCGCTCCAACCCGGACGGCAGAAAGCTCTTCTCCCGGGTGCGCGCAATGCGCAGCCGGAGGGTGCCGAAGCGGGTCACGAAATCCCGCTCGTAGTAGCCGTTGCGATAGATGCGGCGTCGCCCACGCCGCCGTTCATAGCGTCCCGCCGCCGGAAAACGATCGCGCTGCCGCTCCGATTGCAGCTCGAAAAACCGCTGCCACGCCAGCTTGCGTCTGCCCATACAGATCGCCCCAGAAACTCTCTTTCATCTCCGCCAGAAAATGTTGGAAGTGCTCGCTGATCGGTGATTACCTTCGCCATTGGGTGTAAGTCTCCTTTTCGGAATGGCTTTAGCTTGTGAGGCCAAAGCCAACTTACACCCTCTCGCTTTTTACACAATCGAACTTACATCACCTTAGCACCCGCCACCACAAGTGTAAAGAAGCTCGTGTGGGGACAGCCGCCCTCGGCTGTCCGTCGAGCGAAGCGACAAAGCGGTGAGCGGACACTTCCACTCCGCCAGAGCCGCCCTCGGACTTTGACTCTGCCTTGAACGAAGGACGCATCCGCCGCCCCCAGCACCGTAGAAGAGCGGCGCCAGCGCCGCGTAAAGTCCATAAATCAGAGCGGGCTTCAGCCCCCGAGGTAGCAAACGACGCAGACCAAGCCCACCCCATGCCAAATCCCTGTCATTCCGAACCGGGCCCCAAGCCCGGTGAGGAACCTGCTTTTTAATTTCGGCTCAAAAGGCGGTCCTCCACAGAAGCGCGCAGCGACGGAATAGGACTTCTTGGGCGGTCAACGGATGGGAGTTAGACTGTCCCAGCACATACCCATCGCGAGCGCGACGAGAACCATAATCAGGATCGTACCCAGCACCAGCACTCCGTTCATCAACGCCGTTCTCGAAGACTTCGTCGCTGGTTGCTTTTCGGCGGGGAGAATAAAGTAGGATTCATGATCATGCACCTGCATGACGGCCACATCCTTTGCCGCCACAATCCCACGGTTTTCCTTCCTCCCTGTTTACTACTTTGATTTTGTTACAAAATCCGAACGCCGCGATGAAACCCGAGGAAAGTTCACGAACACCCGACGGACGGGTGGCCCATTCAAGCCGTCTTTTGGCTTGAGTGGGGCAGTTCCTGAAATTCGGAGACACCGGAACGTTCCCAGTAATTAGTTTGCATCGCACCCCAGAGAGAACCGCAGAGCAGCACACACCTCATTCATTCGTGCGGAACTAAGCTGGGCCACACGTTTCCCCAGGCGCTGTTGCGACACCGTAACTGCATTGTGCAGGTTCACCGCGCACGGGGACTTCATGCCGTCCTCCTCATTCAGAACAACTTCCGATGGCACGCCGCGAATCGTGGAAGTGACAGGCGCAACCGTGACCGTGGATAAATACGCGATGGCGCTGTTGCGGGTGAGCACGAGGACCGGTCGTTTCTTGTCGGGCGCGGCAAACTGGTAGAGCCGAACCTCGCCTCGGGCTATCTCGGGCTATTCTTCCGGCCACGTGGCCTCCGCTTCCCAACCCCGCGCTTCCGCGTCGGCTTGCGACTGTCGCGAGTAGCCCTGGCGGTCGCGCTCTTAACTGGCTCGCAGTTCCAACCGGCGGAGATGTTCCCGCAGGGCGTCGCGCACCAGAGCGGAACGGTTTCGCCTGGTGCGCTTCGCGGCTTGGTCGGCGGCGTGTAACAGCTTTTTATCCAGCACGATTTGAACGATTTCCATATGTGGAACCTATTCCACAGTATACTCCACATAGAGAAATTCCAAGCAGTCGGGGCGGGTGCCACCCCAGAGGAAAGCCGGAGAGCGAAGCCCGGGGGCAGACGGGACCCTCCCCCATACCGGTAAGCAGAAAAGCACCTCCCCACCGCCGACTGCCATCCTCGTTCGCCTCTTTTCACCGCTTTCCCTTCGCCCTGTGTCTTTCTACCGCGTTTTCCGCCTCGCTCACTAAACCCATCCCCTCCAGCCACTTCCCGCCCACCAACTATAGCTTTAAGGTGGCTTTCCGAGTTTTTCGAGATTTCCACAGCGTTCCGGTAAAAGGTAATATGACATACGTAAGAATATGGCATATTGAGTGCATGAATCGCCGCAAACAATCCCGGCTCACCTGCGCTATACGATCACGGATTTCAATCGCCAGTTCCCGACGATGCCGCTTGCCTTGAGCACTTGAAAGAGCAGCGCTTCCCCGGCGGGATTGCTACTGCGAAAAGTGCAAGATGGAGCGCAAACACTACCGCATCAATGGCCGTCCCGTGTATTCGTGCGATCACTGCGGAACTCAAATTTCCCCGATGGCCGGGACGATCTTCGAGCACTCCAGCACCTCGCTCCGCCTCTGGTATTACGCCATGTACCTGATGGCTTCGACACGTTGCGGCATCTCCGCAAAACAGATTCAGCGCGAAACCGGAGTCACCTACAAAACCGCTTGGCGGATGTTTCGCCAGATTCGCTCGTTGCTCTCCGAACCTGAGATGCAACTGGAGGGATCAGCGGTGGAGGTAGACGAAATGTATTACGGTGGAAGGCGCAAGCGCGGTGCTGGCAGATTACTTCGCGCTGACAAGCAAAAGACGATTGTGGTTGGCGCTGTGGAACGCAAAGGCCGCGTAGTCGCTCGCGTCGTGCCAGATTCAACGCGGGAGACTTTGCATGGATCGTGAAAGAGTACGTCCTGCCGTCCTCTGTGTTTCACCGATGAGCACCAGAGTTACACGGCCTAGGAAGAAATCCCGGCAGAAACCATCATTTGCGGATCAAGCATGAAGCTAAAGTCTACGTGATGGGGCAGGTTCACACGCAAACGATTGAAGGATTTTGGAGTTTGGTAAAGCGTGGAATCGGCGGAGTCTATCACTCTGTAAGCCAAAAATATTTGCAGACCTATTGAATGAATATTCGTTCAGGTACAACCGGAGGGATCAGGGGAATTTAATCTTCACTTCGATTTTGAAACGCGTTGCCGAGTTGGCCGCGCCGCCCGCCTCAAGAGATCGTGGAATGACGCCCGCGATACCGGAGCCATTTTAGCCGCGACCTCTTCGGATGGTTCAAAATCTTGCGTTCGCTAGGGGTAAGTCGCTCTTGTCAGCTTCCCGGCTCACTAGCGTATGCCCCTCCCGTCTGGCATCAGTTTAGCACGATGCCGAGAAAAGACGGGAGTGTGCCGAGGCGCTCAAATCCTAACAATCGAAAACCCGTCCACCACCTTGAAGACATAGCTGTAAAGTTGCGTCAATCCTGGAATGACAGGCTGGATTTTCCGCCGACCAAAATTCCTGAAAGATATCTGCGGAATATCGTAATGATTGCCTTGGTTTCGAGCCAGATCGCTTGGGCGTGATTTCGTAGTTCTGGGGCTTGTCTCTCACGATCTCGCGATAGAGGCTGCCGGGAATGTTGAGCCTGGGCATTGGCGGCAACCAAGATAAGCTCTCGATGCTTGTCGAAAACGTCCATCTGGTGCAGGATCAGGAGCGGACAATCAATCGCGTCGGTGGTTTTATAAGGCTGCAAATTCCCAATCAGCGTCCGGGCGTCGGCATTTGTGACTCCCTGTATTTTTCCCTCATATCGAAGAACTTCCTTTTCATCGACAGGCTCATTCTTGAAAACCGGGAAGCCTATTTGATGAACGAACTTTTTAGGGAAATCTCATTCGAAAATTCCCAGAGGATGTGATCGAGACACGACCGAAGGTGGTGAACGATTTCACCACTCAGGACTGCGAATCGCAGAGGAACGCGCCGATCTCGATGGTACTTCAAAGCATCAAAAATTCGGTCGTCCTTCACCTCGGGCATGACTGGGTACTTGCTGGTTTGGAAAAAGATGCCGATTTCAGCTTGAAGATTACGGATATTCTGGTGGTCCGTTTTAGCTTCTCCGCGATTCCGGCAAAGGGATGGGCTGGATCATCGTGCCACGCCATCCCTTTATTCTACTACGTGAGGTCAAGGGATACTTACCCGGTAAAACGCAGATGTGTTCCAGTTGGAGCATTTTGTACATACAAGCGCAAATCGCTTCTATGTTCCGACTGGAACATTCAGCACAATGTTCCAGCTGGAACACTTAGCCAACTCCCCCCGGCACCCGCCGGGTTAACCAACTCGCCAATGCCTTTGCTACAATCACCTCATGAGCACGCCAGCCTTCGCCGACGTTCCCACTGCCATCGAGGAGATCCGCGCCGGCCGCATGATCGTCGTCGTCGACGATGAAGACCGCGAGAACGAAGGCGACATCACCCTCGCCGCCGAGAAGGTCACGCCCGAGGCCATCAACTTCATGGCCAAGTATGGACGCGGCCTGGTCTGCCTCACTATGACTGAAGAGCGCCTCGACCATCTGCGCCTCGGCCCCATGAGCGCGGAGAACACTTCGCAATACGGCACCGCATTCTGCGAGGCGATCGACGCGCGCGCCGGCGTGACCACTGGCATCTCTGCCTACGATCGTGCGCGCACCATTCAGGTCGCGATCGATCCCGCCACGCAAGCCTCAGATCTTGCGCGTCCCGGCCACGTCTTCCCTCTTCGCGCTCGCAAGGGCGGAGTGCTCGTCCGCGCCGGACAGACCGAGGCCTCCGTCGATCTCGCACGCCTCGCGGGACTGATTCCCGCCGGCATCATCTGCGAGATCATGAAGGACGACGGCACCATGGCCCGCGTTCCAGATCTCATCGCGTTCTGCCGGCGGCATGGCATGAAGATGCTGACGGTCGCGGAGCTGATCCGCTATCGCATGGCGCATGAACGCTACGTGCATCGCGTAGGCGAGGCCTTAGTCGACACACGCTTCGGCGAATTCCGCCTCATCGCTTACGAAAGCGAGGTCGATGGCGGCGAGTCGCACGTGGCCTTAATCCGCGGAGACATCGGGAATAAAAACGAGGCGAGCGACGCGCCCGTGCTGGTTCGGATGCATGCGCACTGCCTGATGGGAGACGTGTTCGGCGCGACCGGCTGCGAGTGTCACGCCACACTCGAAGGCTCGCTGCGCGCGATCGCGCAGGAAGGACGCGGGGCGCTTATTTATTTACACCAAACCTCGAAGGGCTTTGCCGTCGAAAAAGTTGGCGAGAGAGCGGCGCTCAGCTTTCATCGCGGGCGCAAGCTGCCATCACTCCTAGACAACGAGCGCCAGACGCAGCGTGAGATTGGAATTGGCGCGCAGATTCTTTCCGACCTGAACCTGCGGCGTATCCGCCTGCTTACGAATAGGCCCAAACGTGTGGCTGCGCTCGAAGGATTCGGGATCGAAATCGTCGACCAGGTTCCGGTCGAGTTGAGCCGCGCTGCGGTGGAGAAAAGCTCAACCCTTTAACACGGAGGACACAGAGGAGCACAGGGTAGAGCAAAAGCTAGAACGGTTTGCGCACTACTACTTCGGCTTCGCGGATAAAGAATTGCGCGGAGCATTGTTCAGAGCCGCAGATGACCGGGACGAGGCCGTTGATCTGGCGGCGCGTGATCAGGCCGAGCATGCCGCAGGATGGGCAGGCGAGCACAGCCCAGTAGGGATCTTCCTTCTCGCCGACTTCGCCGGCGTTCTCCAGAACAAAAACGGTTCCGGGCTGCATCTGTTCGGGAATCCATTCGCTGAGAATGTCCAGTTCGCCGACCATGCACTCCTCCTGGGTACAGAAACCTAATCCGATACTCGTCCGAAACTTCTACCTACGAGACTCTTCTAGCACGCCGACGCTCTACCGGCGCTATTACGGAAGTACTGGCCTTCCTTGCCACGACCTCAGCCCGCACCTGCCGCACCGCGTCGCTGAGGCAGATACCCAGAATGGGCTGACTGGAATTCTTCAGAATGTCCACGATCTGGCGGGCGGAGGTTTCGAGATAAAGGCGCTTGCCGTCGGTGAGCAGATGAACATCGGAGTTGCGTCCGACGATTTCGGCGAGGCCTTTGCCGAACTCACGGTGGAGGAAGCGCATGACCTTGCGGACTCCCTGCAGTGAGAAGCCTTTGCGCCGAAGTTCGCTGACGACCACGATTACCGTGAGGTTCTGCATGGAATACAAGCGGCGATGGCCCACGCGGCCGGGCTTGACCACGCCGCGCTCGTCCCACCACTGGAGCTGGCGGGCGGTGACTCCGGTCATGGCGATCACGTCATGCGATGAGAAGCGGTCTGGCATTCTTCTCCGTTTATGTTTGAAACAAGCTGCGCGTCAGATGTTTCAAACATTCTAGGCATCAGTTGGCGGGTGTCAACCAAGAATCGCACGAGGAGGGTTTACTAGAAGAGTGCGGGGAGGATTTGGTAGGTGGGTAATTGAAGAACCTTCCCTGTGGCGAAGGTCGAATTCTTTCAACAGAGGGGGACACAGGGGATCACAGGGAAAAGCTCGGGCGCACCCATGATACTGATCATTTTTCGCTCGTGCTTTCCCTCGTGGGCGCCCTCATCGCGAGGTCTCGTTTCGCCGCCGTCGCTCGCTCTCCTTTTTGATTTCGCTCAAATCCGCAACCGGCCGTATCTCATTCGTCCCTAACTTCATGCCTGGATGCTGCGAGATAAGCTGGATGGCCTGATTGAGGTCTCGCGCCTCAAGGATGAGAAGGCCGGCGAGCTGTTCCTTGGTTTCCGCATATGGGCCGTCGGTCGTCGCGACTTTGCCGTTTTTCCAGTACAGGGTCACGGCGGTCTCTGGAGGCTGAAGAGGTACTTCGGCAGCAACATGACCGTTGGCGCGCAGACGGTCGTTATACTCGAAGCATTCGTCGAACGTTGCGCGTTGCTCGTCCTCGGTCATCCCTTCGAACTTTCCTGGCTCCATATAGCCCAAACAGATGTATTTCATCCATTCCTCCTTGTTTTCTGTGACTCCTTGTTTCCTGTGACTCAGAGCCGTAGCTGATCGTTCTGTTATCAGATATCTGTTATCAGATAGTCGTTCGGGAGACCGAAAATCGACAGCTACTCTATTTTTTTAACCTTCTACATGGTACTTTTAGCGCCCGGAGGTCCACATGCTCTGGTTCTACAAAGCCTTCTTTCCCGTGGTCTGGATCGTTTTTGTTCTCTACTGGCAGGTCAAAGCTGCGGATACCAAAGCCACCCAGCGTCTGGAGCCCGCAGCCTCGCGCATCCTCCGCGTCCTCATCTTCCTGATCGCGATCGGTTTACTCTCGATACCTCGCATCCCGCTGCCCTGGCTTTACGTCCAGCTCTGGCCGCAAGGTTATTGGCCATTCTGGCTGGGAGCCGCCGTCACCGTCGCCGGCCTTCTCTTCGCCGTCTGGGCACGCGAGCACCTCGGCCGCAACTGGAGCCGCTCAGTCACCATTAAGCAGGGCCACGAGCTGATCACCACCGGTCCCTATGCCGTGGTCCGTCACCCCATCTACACCGGCATTCTGGCCGGGTTTCTTGGTATGGCGATTGCAATCTCCCAGGTGCGCGGGTTCATCGTTGTCGTCCTCATCTTCTTCGTGTTCTGGCTCAAGTTCCGCATGGAGGAAAAATGGATGCGCTCCCAGTTTGGGGAGACGTATGCTGCCTATGCCCGACGGACTCGCGCCCTGGTGCCCTACCTCCTCTGATCCCCTGGGCCACCCGCCGACCCCGCCGTACCTTCGGTAGATTTCATGATCCTAAAATCGTCAGGGTTGCGGCTCGCCACCAACTCGGATTCACCCGCTCCAAATACGCAGCCAGGGCCTGCAGCACAATGATTGCCGGGAAAACATATTGATAGACCTTATTGACTCGACCATCCACGATCAGGTCGCGAAACACCCCAGCCACGATCAGGATGTCGAGCGCCGGAAAGAAGAGGTCGTGGTAACCGATGTAGTGAAATCTGACGAAGGCGGCTTGCATGAGTTGACAACTGGCCATGAAAGCCAGGCGACGATGGTACTCGGGCCGTTTCCGAAAATAGATCGCGAGCGCCATGCACCCACCGAAGATGATCATGTCGCCCCAGAGGATTGACAGGAACGACGCAGCGTTCCGATGGAGGACGAGCATCTCGAACCGCAGCATGACGAACGACACGATGAGGCCTGAGACGACCATGATTGCCGCCAGTGCCGCACCAAACCAACCCAGTGTGCGGTGCACGCTCACCTTGCGCATGCGCACTAAGGCAGACTGCCCAACGAACAGCGCGATCCAGGCCGAAAAAACAGCGGCGTGAAACCACAGCAGGAATGGTTTTGGCGGCGTGGCATGCAACAGGTTTCGATCGACCGTGTTGCTGAAGCCCCAGACCGCGAGTCCGGCCATGAGCAGCGCCATGCAGAAGTAGAAATATCGGTCCAGGAAGGTCTTGAAACCGGCGCGTGGCCCGCCTTTAACGATCTTTGCGTGCATCATTCCCAACGAGGGTGCCCCATCCTTGCGTTCTTGGCAAGGGTGAGTGGCGATGCCCGGGCTGATGCCCCACCCGTGGCGGTTTCACGGGTGGGCCGCGACGCCGATTGGATCAGGAGATTTTGCGGATTGAAGCTCCGTTTTTTGGGTCTCATTGACTAGAACCGGGCCGCGTTCGCCATAGGCGTAATGTCGGAAGCTGCTCCATAACCACTCCTCGGGCTTCAGAACTAAACCCCGCTGAACGGGATTGCTATGCATGTAGCGCAGTTTTTCCACGCGCTTCCTCTCGGTAAAAACAACGAAATCGTAGAAGCGGCGTTGCCAAATGTGCCCCACGGCGACGGGTGTACTCCAAAGCGCGCTTGCCTGGGCACTGGCTTTGGCGCGAAGTTCTCGTAGCAGCCGATGGGCGAAGGCTTGTTTCAAGGCGGCCAGCACCAGCGAAGGATTTCCGCGCTCTGGCTCGGTCAGGAGAAGATGGACATGCTCAGGCATGACCACTTAACCGACGACTACAAATTGATGACGCTGGCGGGTCTGCTCCATAACTTCGAGGAAGAGATCGCGAGAGCGCGGTGTCTCGAGAAGGGGACGGCGTTGTAACAACTTGTGGTAATAAAGTGCGAGTATCCGCCGTAGTAGCGGTGCAGGTCTGACGGCATTGAAACGATATAACAGGAACGAGACGATTTCGCTGTGACCGATGAACATGCCAGGGAGAGTTCGCAGCAGCCCACCCGTGAAACTGCCACGGGTGGGGCACCCGTTTCGTTTTTTCTGTCACTGTTTCAAATAGCGAAGCGCCACACATCCCGATTTAAAAACCTTGGACTCAACAAGTTTTAGTCGTAACCTCTCGGGCAGGTTGACGCCTTCCAACAATCGTTTCCCTTCCCCAGCAATGATTGGCGTAACGACAAAACGATATTCGTCAACCAGACCAAGCTCTATAAGCTGTGAAGGAATATCTACACCGCCGGCCAGAATATCTTTGCCTGGTTCTTGCTTCAATTTAAGTATTTCGTCGCGAAGGTTCGTGCGAACAATTCTGGTATTTCCATCTTCAGCGCTGGCCAGTGATCGTGAAAAAACAATCTTCTTCCTGGAGACAAAGGCTTGAGCAAATTCGATATCCGCTTTTGTCTCGGACTGGCTTTTTGCGATATCAGGCCAATAAGAAACCATCAATTGATAGGTTTTGCGCCCATAGACGAGTAGGTCAAACTCTCGCAAGAGGTGCGTGTAATGTTCAAGTGCTTCTTCATCGACAAGTTGTTTCGTGTGGTCGCAGCAGCCATCCAGTGTAATGTTGATCACGTAAATTAGATTTCTCATTGGATTTTCCTCTCTTATGTATCAGCGCTTGTTTACTGGAGCTTGTCCGCCCTTTGCCAAGTCTCCGGCTTAGCGACCTTCGGTTCCATCTGACCAACGTTGCACAGGAACCACGAACTGCGTCAAGTGCTCCACGGGGTCGCTCATGCCAACGACGGGGGAACCCGGCAGATTCGCTCCCCAGATGGCGAGGTCGGTGTCCGAATAGAAAAACATGAGGTGGGGAGGCCAGTGGGGGGTGGTGTCGCCGCCGTAGCCTTGCTTCGACAGCATGTAGCACATGGCCCCAGGCTCCATCGGCGGTAGTTCTTTTTGGGCGATGGCGGCGGCGATGGCCTCGGTCATCTGAGCTTGCGTACGCCCCGCCAGTCCCCACTCGGTCTCTTTGGTGAGACGCAGAAGGTAAGAACGCGCGGCCGGTGCATTCACACAGATGGGAACCCGCACTTCGGGATTCCAAAAGTCAGCATCCGCAGCGGAAGTCCACCCCCGTCCCACGATACACACGAAACCGTTCGTGCCTTTGACCGCCATTTCGAAGCCATGGCGTCCAAGAACCAGGACCTCTGCATCGCGTGAAATGGACTCCGGTACTGCACTGCGCGCCAGGGCGATTTCCGCGGCTCGGTCGGCCACGAGGTACTCGTCGACCGGAGCCATCTTGGAATACGGTGTTGCGGGAAACGTTGTTGTGGCGGCCTGTGCCACCGCCTGAAACGCCGCACCGAGCACAACAAGCAGCGCGAGGCTTTTGATTGCGATTGCGCCAATTTTTTTGAGCATTGTTTTCCCCCTTAGAATGGGCCTTTTCTATCAACCCGCCATGGGTCGCGAATACCGATCGCGAATACGGTAGCCGCGGCGGCCAGACTATTTCGTTGCTTTCTCCGGAGCCGGGAAGAAAAGAAGCTCGCGCACCTCGCCGGCCACGTCGCAGGCAATGGCACCCTTCTTCGCCCATGCCAGCGCTTCGTTCATGTCAGCGCATTCCAGTATCCAAAATCCGCCCATGTGCTCCTTGGTCTCGGTGTATGGCCCGTCGGTGACGAGCACCTTGCCGTCGGGTTGGGCCCGCAGCGTCTTCGCGCTGCCAGCCGGAGAAATCCCGCAGGCGAACTTCCTCACGCCGGCAGCAATCATTTCGCGGTTGAGCGCGTGAATCTCCTCCATCATCGCTTCGGTTACGATGGACGGGTCGAAGTTGTCGGGCATGTAGTTCGCAACCAGATACTGTGGCATGATTTTTCTCTCCTGTAACGGTCTTTAATTCTTTAGCCTTCGGGCCGGCCGGTTGCCCTGCTTTCACTACATAGTCGAACGGCCAGGCGGAATTCGACAAGTTGTCCCAGAAATTTTGCAGCCTCAGTTATTATGGTGCCGACATGAACCAAAGGTCGCCTCTCTGACATCAAAGGGAATGCAAAATGGAGGGCACAAATGGACCGAAAGAGACTACGCGCGTGACCGCGCCTGTCGCGTCGAACACGCCTGAGTCGAACACGCTTAGTGTGAACGTTTTTACCGCCCCGGGAAAGGCTATGGTCGGCGAGCGGCCAAAGCCCTTCGGCGAAGCGCTCGGCTTTGACCCGATCACGTCGACTTTAATCTCTGGCGAGTACGACGCGGTGCTGGTAGACGCAATGGGGACGGTGGCTGAGGCCGAGGCTCTCGCGGCTTGGGTTGCTCTACATAACCGCAACCTGGAGACCATCTATATAACGCACGCCCATTTCGACCACTTTTACGGTCTGAGCATTCTGCTCGACCGTTTCCCGGGCGCTCGGGCGATAGCAGCGCCCAACGCGGTGAAAGCCATGCAGATGTCTTTTACTCCCACAGTAGAGCGGCTAGCCCGCCGGATGTTTCCTGGACAAGTGGCCACCAAGCTGGTTCCACCTGAGCCCTATGAGCACGACACGTTCACTCTCGAGGGCCACGAATTGCGCATCATCGAGCAGGGCCGCACCGATAGTCCCGATTCGACGTCTTTATTCGTTCCATCGATCGGCCTGATCGCCGCTGGCGACGTTGTGTACAACCAATGCCGCATGTACGTCGGCGACACCACCCCCGAGAGCCGAAAGAATTGGATTGCGGCGCTAGACCGGTTAGCGGCGCTCAATCCGACGATGGTGATCGCCGGTCACAAGAAGCCTGGCGCGCCCGACTCTCCCACGACGATCCAAGACACTAAGCGTTACCTGCAGGACTTCGATCGGCTGCAGAAAACCGCGCGGTCCGACCAGGAGCTGTTCGATCAGATGACGGAGCTGTACCCGCATTGGGTAGCCAATCAGTCGTGGTTGATGTTCGGATTCCCGGGGGCATAAGCTGCATTCAACCGCATCTCGGATCTGATGGACTTACTCGCCCACGTTGGAAACAGGCGCATTTTCAAAAAGGAGAACAAAATGACAACTAAAGGAAAAGTCTTAGTGCTGGTCTCGAGCGGTCGCGGCTTGCCCTTGAAAGATGGCAAGGTTTATGCCGGCGCTGGCTACTATCTCAACGAGCTGACGGTTCCGGTTCGCGCCCTGATGAAGGAGGGCTACGAAATCACTTTCGCCAACCCCAAAGGCAACGCGCCCCAAGTGGATGTGCATTCAGAGGTCGCCGATTTCTTCGGCGGGGACGCGGCCAAGCTTCAGGACTATATGTTATTCCGCGACGGCCTGACTGGCCTCAGAGATCCATCGCGCATCGCGGATGTCATCGCATCCGGCCTGGATCAATATGACGCTGTTTTCGTCCCCGGCGGCCATGGCCCGATGGAGGATCTTCTCGATGATCCCGACGCGGGCATCGTGATGAGACACTTTCACGAAACGTCCAAGCCTACAGCAGTGCTCTGCCATGGCCCGATTTCACTGCTCTCGGCTCTTCCGAATTCGAAGGAGTTTGTCGCCGCGCTGGCGGCGGGCGATGCCGCCAGAGCGCACGCAAAGGCGCAGGGTTGGATCTATTCTGGATATAAGATGACCATCTTTTCGACAGCGGAAGAGCAGCAGCGCGAACCGCTTGAGATTGGTGGTAAGGTTCTCTTCTACCCGGACTTCGCCCTGCAAACGGCGGGCGGTGACGTAAGCGTGCTCGCGCCATGGAGCAGCTATGTCCTTCAGGATCGCGAGCTGATCTCAGGTCAGAACCCGTTCTCTGATGAAGCGCTTCTGAAACTTCTTCTACCGGCACTCAATCGGAGGAAGGAGTCGGTTTCAGCTGCATAAGAATCGGAGGGAACCGGGGACAGGCGGGACGTTTCAGCAATGGGAGTTCCCCGTCGCGTCCGCTGCCTGCGATCGCTTCATCCAGAACCGAACGGCCCTGCATTTCCTCGACGTCCCGGCGAAAGTAGCCGATCGTCAACTTCTTGGGGACTGAGACCGCGCCCTCGTCGGGAGTTTCCTCGCCGACCACCATCGTTGTCTTGCCCGACCTAGGACCGCAAAATTGAACACTTGACATTGATAGGCAATCCACTACCATATGGTTGTGGATAAATTAGGCACAACGTTTGCGGCTTTGTCCGATCCAACCCGGCGGGCAATGATCGAGCGACTCTCACATGGGCCTGCCTCTGTGCATGGATTGACGGAGCCGTTTGCACTCTCGCAGCAGATGATTTCAAAACATATTGCCTACCTGGTGCGAGCGCGGATCGTGATCAAGACGAAGCGTGGACGAGAGAGTGTGTGCACGCTTAGGCCAGCGGCGATTAAGACAGTCAGGGACTGGGCGATCAGCTATCGCCGCTTCTGGGAAGAGAGTTTCGACAAGCTGGATGCAGTTGTAAATCAAATGAAGAAAGAGGAGGTCAGAGATGACAGAAAACACGGTTAGCGAAATTGAGCGGATGGTTGTGACAAGAATTTTTGATGCCCCACGCGAGCTGGTTTGGAAGGCGTGGACAGACCCGAAGTATGTGATGCAGTGGTGGGGACCGAAGGGCTTTACTGCGCCCGTTTGCCAGATGGATGTTCGCGTTGGAGGAAAGTCTCTCCTCTGCATGAAGACGCCGGATGGGTACGAGGGCTGGAATGCGATTGAATACCACGAGATTGTTCTGCACGAGAAGATCGTTTCCTCCATGTATTTTTCGGACTCGGAGGGAAACAAGATTGACCCTGAGCAATTAGGAATAGAACATGAGGCCATAGACGGCGCGTACGACGTGACCCTCTTTGAGGATCTCGGAAACGGCCAGACGAAACTCACCCACATTGGAACTGAACCCATGGAGAGCGCGAAAAATAGCGGTCAATTGGAGGGCTGGATCGAGATACTCGATAAAGTTGCCGAGGTTGTTGCGGAGCTAGCGCAGGCGAAATAAGAAGTTGAACTTTTGATTCCGAAACTCAATCGTGGAGAAAGAAATGAAAAGAATACCGTTTCTCGCTATCGTCCTGCTGGCATTCGCATTTCCCGCCCATGCCCAGGACGCGATGAAGAAAGATGCAGCCGTCAAACCTGCCGATCCGGAATTGAAAGTCGTGCTCGATTCCTGGAATGAGATTGGCCGCAAGCTGACGGCGATGGCCGAAGATTTTCCCGAGGACAAATATGACTTCAAGCCGACACCCGCGCAGCGGAGCTTCGCCGAGCAGTTGCTGCATGCGGCAGGAGCAAACTATTTCTTCACCAATCCCGTCATGGGGAAGGAGCCTCAGGCAGCAGAAGATCCCAAGCGCGACCAATACAAGTCCAAGGCCGACATCGTTGCGTTCGTCAAGAAATCCTTCGCCGATGGCGCAGCCGCCATCCAGTCGAAAGGCGAAAAAGGCATGACGACGGAGGTTGTTTATTTCCCTCGGCAGAAAGCGCGCGTTCTCGACATAGCATACGGCCTCATCGAGCATAGCGGTGAACACTACGGCCAGCTCGTTGTGTACTACCGCCTCGCAGGTCTTGTGCCGCCGGAGTCGCGGCCCAAGAAGTAAGGCTCAAGAGACCAGGTGGGCGGGTGGCCCGGCTTTTCAAGCTGTAGAAGCCACCACAGATGCGGGTGCCCCTCGATAAGAGCGAAGGCGAAGGGCGGGTACGACGACGGCATACACAACGGGTAGTGTAGAACGGACAAGAGTTGCGCCGGCAGCATCGCCGCCCACCCCTTCGGCAAGCGCACGGCAGGCTCTTGCAAAAAACGCAAGGATGGGCACCCATCCGTGGGGATGGTGCGATGCAAAGATGGGCCACCCGCCGGTCTTTATGTCGGCATTTCGGACTCCCACCCTTCGCAAAGTGCACGAAGGGTGGGGCATCCATTTGTGTTAGCGCTGCCCACGAGATCAAAAGCCGGGGCCACCCGGCGCTGGGCGGGACCGAATTGGTCTGCGGGCGGTGGAGAGAGGGGTGCGGGATGACTCTGCAGGAGCAGTTTGGGCAGATTGATATCTACCTGTTCGACCAGATATTGCGGGGGAATATTTCACCCGGAATGCAGGTGGTGGACGCGGGATGCGGCGGCGGTCGGAATCTTCAGTATCTGCTGCGCGAGGGGTATGAAGCGTTTGGCGTGGATGTAAGCGCCGAAGCGGTGGCGGAGGTGCGGAAGATGGCAAGCGAGATCGCGCCGGGACTGTCGGCTGAGAACTTCCAGACGGCGGAGGTAGAGGCGATGCCGTTCGCGGATGAGTTTGCGGACGTGGTGATGTGCCACTCGGTGCTGCACTTTGCGCAGGATGAAGCGCAACTGGAGGCGATGGTGAGAGGGTTGTGGCGGGTGCTGCGGCCGGGCGGGATGCTGTTCTGCCGGCTGGCGTCGACGATTGGGATGGTACAGGGGATGGCGTTCGAGGCGGTGGGCGGGCGGCGGTTCCGGATGTCCCACGGTGCGGAGTGGCTGCTGGTGGATGAAGCGCTGCTGATGGAACTAACGCGCGGTCTGGACGGGGAACTAGTCGATCCGCTGAAGACGACCGTGGTGCAGGGGCAGCGGTGTATGACGACGTGGGTGGTGAAGAAAAAAGCGCCGCCAGGAGTGGAGGGGCGGGCGTTTGCTCGGGGATGCCGGCGCGAAGGCTTTAATGGGAGAGATGCTACCAAGCGTATCGTGGGCGTGTCGTCGGCAATCCGGATATTTCGTCAGCTTGTCCTGTTTCGTTCTAAGCTGCAAGCCCATATCGTATTGCCGCTTCAAGCGTATCGATGTTTATATCCTTTAGAGCTTTAAACCGAATGCAATATCCGGTCACGCTCGCCTTGCCTAGTTTTTTCCATACGTTTTGGCCAGGTACTTCTTATCTTTGAGACCAAGAATATAGACAGAGATTCCAGTTTTGTTTCCGCTCACACCAATTTGAAAAAACTCTCTACTTTTTCTATTGGCATATTGTATTGTGTGAAATCCATATCCAATCGTAGGGTTGGAAACAGTATGATTGTTGCTGTCTTTACCATCGAAGAACCATAATTTGCATTCTGGTGACACTTGAAGTGTGAGCCGATGCAACTCGCGCATGTCACTGCGTTTTGACTCCGGCTGGCTGGTAATATACTTCTCGATTTGTTCTTGTACGTTCATATGTTCTGCTTCCAAGCTGCGCGCACGAGATTATACGACGTTTAATCCTTCTCCCCGTTGCAAGGGCGGTCTATCGGCGTTGATCCGCGTTCATCGGGGCACCCGCTGGATTCGCGCCAGAAGGACGAAAGACTACGAGATGCGAAAAGGGTTTACGAGAAAACCAAAACCGGATGAGCCCGCGACGCCAGTCAAGAACTACATCACGCCGAGCGGATTGGAGCGCCTGAAAGATGAGCACCGGTTTCTGCTCACTAGGGAACGCCCGGCCGTGACGGAGGTGGTGGCGTGGGCTGCCGGCAACGGCGATCGCAGTGAAAACGCCGACTATCAGTACGGCAAGCGGCGGCTGCGGCAGATCGATGGGCGGATTCGCTTTCTCACGAAGCGAATCGAAGCCGCGGAAGTGGTGGACCCGGAAGCTCCGAGAGCGGGGCAGGCAACAACGAAGACGAGGGCATTCTTCGGAGCGACCGTGCGCTATGCCAATGCCGCGGGAGTATCGCGAGTGGTGAGCATCGTCGGCACCGACGAGATCGATCTCAATCGCAACCACATCAGTTGGGTGTCGCCGCTGGGGCGCGCGTTGATGAAGTCGGCAGCGGGTGACAGCGTAGTCCTTCAATTGCCGGGCGGTACAGAATACCTGACCGTGCTGCAAGTGTGTTACAAGCGTATTTCTGTGGAACCGTTCCGTGAACCACCCGGATCCGAGGCCTCGGCGAAGAGACTTCCTCGCTGACGCTAGCCGGCACAATATACGCAGTCTACCGGGAGGACCAATGGCGGAGACGTTCGAAGCGTACCGAACTCGAGTCCTAAGCTATCTTGGCGATGAGGAGCCCATCGGTGTTCAACAAGCCACCCCATCGCAACTCGATCGGCGTCTGCGCGATGTCGCGCCCGAGGACTTGATCCGGCGTCCTGCACCTGAAAAGTGGTCAATCGCCGAGATCGTAGCGCACTTGGCGGACGCGGAGCTGGCGATGGGGTGGCGATTGCGAAACATGCTGGCGAATCCGGGCGTGGCCTTAACGTGGTGGGATCAGGCCGTATGGGCGGAGCGCTTGGGTTACGCGCAGCAAGATGCGAGCCTCTCGGCAGCAGTCTTTCGAGCGCTGCGCGAGAGCAATCTGCGACTGTTGGAGTCGGTCCCGCGCGCACGGTGGGTGGAGTGCTATGGGGTCCACGAGGTACGCGGACGGCAAACGGTCGAGGAGTTCGTCCGCCTGGAATCGGCACACGACTTGAACCATCTTCGGCAGATCGACCGCATCCTGGGTGGGTGTATGTAGGAACCAGCCGATACCTTGGTCCAAATTGTTTTGCCTTTTCCTGGTCAGGCCTAATCGGCAGCAGGTAGAATACGAAACCAGAATCAGCGGATGAGCACTGCTTATCCTAATTGGAGCCGACAATGAGTAACGTACAAATCGACCAAAAGAGCTATGAGATGCCCCCGAAAGAGGGGATCAGCATCGCGCATTTTCTTACCGTCGCCGACGTCGAGCGATCGGCTCGCTACTACGAAAAGGTCTTCGGCGCTCGCATTCTGACCATGGGTGACGGCAACGCGCCTCCGTACCTTCAGCTTGCGAATATCTGGATGATTCTGAACGTTGGCGGCGGCCCGACCCCGGATAAGCCGACGGTAACGCTGAGTGTCCCCGACCCGAATCACATCAACAGCTTTATGAATTTCCGCGTTGCGGATATTCAAGCGTGCTACAAGTTATGGAAAAGTCGAGGAGCCGAGTTCATCACTCCACCGATCCCCAAGTACGGCGAGATACGCTGCTACATTCGCGATCCTGACGGCTATATCATCGAAGTCGGACAGAGCACCGACCTCACGTACGGTTAAGGCGGCGGGTGGCCCACGCTCCCATTCGTGTCGGCGAAAAGCCCCACTTCTCGCAAAGAACGCGAGAAATGGGGCACCCGGCGCGGAGAGTTTTTTACTACAGGCGCATCTCAGCGGCGACGTCGTCGCCGAACTTCTTTTGGATCTCCTTTTGGGTCTCGGGATCGAAGTCGGTTATGTCAAACATGCGGCGAACTTCGACCATTTCGTTATCCTTTCCGGGGATGCGCGAGGCCCATTCGAGCGCCTCTTCGCGCGACTTCACCTGGATGATCCAGTAGCCGCCGACCACTTCCTTCGCTTCGGTAAACGGACCGTCGGTCACTTTCGACTTTCCGCCTTTGAAGGTGACGCGCGCGCTCATCGTCGCGGGCGGGGTCAGCCCGTCGAGCGCGAGCAGCACGCCGGCTTTCCCTAGTTCCTCGTTATACTTGCCCATTGCCTCCATGTCTTTGAAGTCGGGCACCCAGCCGGGCTTTGTGTTTTCGTAGTCTTTCGGAAACATGATCATCATGAAGCGCATTTTCTTCTCCTTGAGTATTGAGTGTTGTGCGGACACCATATCAGGGCCGCTACTTTTCTGAATTTCTATTTTTGGCGCGGCGGAACTTAACGTTTGCCGCGGAGCCTTTACATACTCGGTGCCGGCGTTCCATCGGACCACTTGTCTGCTCCTATTAGGAAGACAGACAGTGGTGGGAAGGATTTGAGTTGTGGGTAGGCTTCGCCGGAGATGTACCAGTAATTTACAGCCATGACTGGAGAGTTAGCGAGATTTGCGCCCCAGGCTGCACCGTCTTTCGCTGTTTCGTAGAACATCAGGTGGGGGAGGTTGTGGCCGCCGTTGTCGGTTAGATACGAGCCCTTCGACATCATGTAGGAGAAAGTCCCTTGCTCGAGGGATGGTAATTCTTTTTTGTCTATCGCTGCTTTGATTGCGGCGATGACTTCGGGTTTGGAATGGCCAGCCAGGAGTAGTTCGGTGCGTTTGTAGGCGTAGGGAAGGATGGAGCGGGCGGCTGGTGGGTTGAGGCAATCTGCGGCGCGGACTTTCGGATTCCAAAATTCTGGGTTATCGAACATGGCCAACCAGCCGCGTCCGACCCAGCAGACCCAGCCGTTTTTTCCTTCGACTGCGGTTTCGTAGCCGTGACGGGTTAGGACGATGACCGAGGCGTCGTGGGAGATGGCGTCTGGAGCGGCGCTGCGGGCTAAGGCGATTTCGGCGTCGCGATCCATCAGATATTGTTCTACCGGGGCCATCGTTGGATATGGTTGGTCGGAGCTTTGTGCAGCTGCGGGCCGGCTTGCGATCAGCGCGGAGACGAGTACGAATGCGCTCAGGAAAATACTGTGTATTGGATTTCGGGTCATCGCGTTCCTCCATTTCTGGCGGGCCGGTTGCCCGGCCTTCACCACATAGTCGAACGGTGCACCGGAATTCGACAAGTCGTCGAGGTTTTTATTTTAGCTGCCGAATCCGCTCTTGCAGGAATTGCCGCTCGGGTTCCTGTTGGGTCAGCGCCAGCGCCTTCTCATAAGACGCACGAGCTTCAGCAGTCCTGCCGAGCCTGCGGCACATATCCGCACGGGCGGAATGCGCCAGGTAATAATTCGTCAATTCACCATGTTCCAACACGGCGTCGATATGCGCCAGACCGGCCTCTGGACCGTCGCGCATGGCTATTGCCACGGCACGATTGAGCTGCACGACTGGCGAAGGCTGAATCTGTACTAATTGGTTGTAAAGCGCAACAATCTGCCGCCAGTCGGTCACAGCGACCGATTCCGCCTCGGCATGAACGGCGGCAATCGCAGCTTGCAGGGTGTAAGAGCCGAAGCGGCGGGACTTCTGCTGGTACCCAAGGGCTTTCTCCAGCAATGCCACTCCCTCGGCGATCTGCTCCTTGCTCCAGAGCGCGCGATCTTGATTCTCCAGCAAAATCAGCTCTCCGGTCGGAGAGGTTCTCGCGGCGCGACGGGATTCCTGTAGCAACATCAGGGCAAGCAGCCCCATTATTTCTGAACTCATGACTTCCGGCTCTGGCCGGAGTTCGACGAGCAACCGGCCCAGTCGAATCGCCTCGCCGGTTAGCTCGGCGCGCGTTACCTCCGCTCCCGCCGCAGCCGAATAACCCTCGTTAAAGACGAGATAGATGACCTGAAGCACCGCGCCCAGCCGCTCTGGCAATTCCTGCGGCGTTGGTACCTCGTAGGGAATTGGTGTCTCTCGAATCTTTGCCTTGGCGCGCACAATGCGCTGCGCCAGAGTACGCGGAGTGGTGAGGAAGGCCCTGGCTATCTCCTCGGTGGTCAGCCCGCACACCTCACGCAAGGTGAGCGCAACGCGCGCTTCGGGCGCCAGCGAGGGATGACAGCAGGTAAAAATCAGTCGCAGGCGATCGTCTTCAAGGCCGGCGTCTTCAAGGCTGTCCTCTTGATTGGACCTATCCGCCGAACTCGATTGCGCTTCGAGATATCGTACGAGTTCGTCTTGGGACGCATCAAATCTTGCACGTCGACGCAGAGTATCAATGGCTTTGAATCGGGCCGTCGAAATCAACCATGGTCGTGGGTTGCCGGGTACTCCACTGCTGGGCCACAGCCTCAGCGCAGCCGCAAAGGCTTCGTGCATCGCCTCCTCAGCAAGATCAAAATCGCCGAGCAAGCGGATCAGAGTTGCCAGGATTCGTCCCGAATCCACGCGATAAAGGGAGTCGAGCAACTCGCGTATCTGGTCATGTATCTGCTCGGGGGAAGGCTCGGACATGACACGCTCGGACATGATCACGACCTTAGCAAACCGAGGACGATGCAACAAGTTCAGAGACAGTCGCCGCCTCAGCCGCCCAACTACAACAAGGCAAAGTGCAAGGCTAAGACGTCGTTCAAGTGAACCGGTGCGGGGGCGGCGGAATCAGCAGCCGCCGCCGACGAAGTGGACGATTTCGAGGCGGTCGCCTTCTTTGAGCGGGGTTTCGGGCCAGCGGTCGCGGGGGACTATTTCGCGGTTGAGTTCGACGGCTACTCGGTCGGGCTTCATGGCGAGGGATTCGATCAAGGCTGCGAGGGTGAATGGACCTTGGGCGGGCGCTGCGGCGAAGGTGCCTTCTTCTCCGTTGATGTGCAGCTTCATTGCATTCCGCCAAAGACAAGCCGAGAGCTTTACTCTCTTGGCAAGCTGCATTGTCTCACGAGCGGAAAGCCTCGCTGGCTCGGCTGGACCCCTCGCCTTCGCTCGGGGCAGGCTCACGAGGCGGCCGTCCGCACATGGTCTGAACCGAACTACCCGGCTTTGTGGAGGGCGAATTTGCGGGTTACGGTGCGGCCTTCGTGACTGGCTTGCACTAGCACGGAGGAGTCCGGCAGGGCTGACTCTTCTACTTCGATTGAGATCTGGGCTGCGCCGGCGGCGTCGGTGACGGCCTGGGTGTAGAAGGGCGTGGCGTCAGCACGGGCGAAACGCAGGGTTAGACGCGCGGCGGGGACGGCGGTTCCCGCTTCGGTGACGCGCAATTGCAGGGTAAGATTGCGGTTGGCGTGAACCGAAGCGGCGTTTTCCCACTGCACGTCGAGTTGCTTGATGGCGGCCAGGGTTTCGGTTTCGGCGTGGTCGAGGACGCTCTCTAGCTGGCCTTCGCGAATGGCTTCGAGCACGAGACGATGCTGATCGCGAAGTTGCTGCTCTTTTTGGGGATCGCCAAAACCGGATTGGGCGGCGGAGGTAGCGTAGGAGACGGCGCGCTTACCCACGCACCTGCCGCGCACGAAGACCTGAGTCTGAAGCAGTTTCTCGCTCTCGCGGGCCTCGCTTTGCACGTGATAGATAGTGTCGCCGTGCTTCACGTCTGTGTTGAAGCCGAAAATCATAAAGAATTGAGTGATTGCGCGATTGTGTGATTGGGTGATTGAAAACCCGGGAACACCCTGAGCTTACAGCTTTCACGCCTATATCTGCGTTTGATTTTCAATTGCCCAATGACCCGATCGCACAATCGCTAAATTGTTTCTCGTTCCCTTGACACTCCCGCTTACCAGCACCTAATCTAGAACGTTTAAGCAATCCTGGCGCGAATTATATATAGCTTCGCCTATGCCCGACAATTACTTCGCACGCTACCTGCCGTTTCTGATCCATATCGTGCTGGCTGGCGGAATCGCGACTGCCATTATCACGCTTTCCTGGTGGATCGGGGAGCGAAAACCGACACGGGCTAAGCTTTCTCCTTATGAATCCGGCATGACGCCTGTGGGCGACGCGCGCGGGCGCTTTTCGGTGCAGTTCTACCTGGTGGCCATGCTGTTTATTCTATTCGACGTTGAGGCTGTGTTTCTTTATCCCTGGGCGATAATTCTGCGCGATCTGAAGCACTTTGGTCTGTGGGAGATGTTTGTCTATATCGGGATTGTTCTGGTCGGCTTCTTTTATATCTGGAAGAAGGGCGTTCTGGATTGGGGGCCGGTGGCCGTGCGATCCGCGGGGAGATCTGGTGTGCGATCTAATGCGCGACTCGATCTGCGGCGAGGAGAAAGATAGTGGCCTTGGCGCCTGCCATCACCGATCTTGAGCAACTGAAGGGTCATCCGGCGGTGGGGCGGCTGCTGGCGTGGAATCCGGCGGCGGTTGCTGGCGTGAAGTTCGACCGCGAGGAGATGACGATTACCGTGGCGCGGGAGAATCTTCACGAGGCTTGCGCCCTGCTGCGCGATGATGCGGAGTGCGCCTTCAACTTCCTTTCCGACATTACTTGCGTGGACTGGTATCCGGCGGAGCCTCGGTTTGAGGTGATCTACCATCTGCTGTCGATTCCCAAGAAGGAACGGGTACGGCTTAAAGTGCGGCTGGACAGTGCGAGCCCGGCAGTGGAGTCGCTGACGTCATTGTGGCCGGGCGCTAATTATTTTGAGCGCGAAGTGTTTGACCTGTTCGGAATTCGGTTTGCGAGACATCCTTATATGAGGCGTCTCTTGATGCCTGAGGATTGGGAGGGTCATCCGCTGCGGAAGGATTATCCGGTGGAGGGCTACCGCTAGGCTTGACTATGGCTCACCTTGCGCCCACTCCCGTGCTTGAACCTGGCCAGGATCGAACGATGATCCTTAACATGGGGCCGCAGCATCCTTCGACGCACGGCGTGCTGCGCGTGCTGCTGGAGATCGATGGCGAGACCATCGTGCGGATCATGCCGGATATCGGCTTCCTGCACACGGGGATCGAGAAGACCTGCGAAGCCAAGTTTTATCAGCAGGTGGTGCCGCTGACCGACCGCATCGACTATCTGTGCCCCATGACCAACAATCTGTGCTACGTGCTGGCGGTGGAGAAGCTGCTGGGGCTGGAGATTCCTGCGAAGGCGCAGTGGATGCGGGTGCTGATGAACGAGTTGACGAGGATCAATTCACATCTGGTGTGGCTGGGGACGCATGCGCTCGATATCGGGGCGATGACTGTGTTTCTGTATTGCTTCCGGGAGCGCGAAGAAGTTTTGAAGATGTTCGAGATGGTCAGCGGACAGCGCATGATGACCTCGTACTTTCGAATTGGGGGCATCGCGCTGGAACCGCCTTTGGGATTCTTTGAGAGGGTGCGCGAATTTGCCGGGCGTTTTTCGGAGAAGGTGGATGAATACGAGAATCTGCTCACGGGAAATCCGATCTGGATGATGCGGACGAAGGGCGTGGCTCAGCTTAGCGCAGAAGATGCGATTGCGTTGGGTGCCAGCGGGCCGACGTTGCGGGGGAGTGGCGTGGATTTCGATTTGCGGCGCGATATGCCCTACTCGGGCTATGAGAATTTCAAGTTCAACGTGCCGGTGGCGCAGGAGGGTGACGTGTTCGCGCGTTACATGTGCCGGGTGCGGGAGCTGCGCGAATCCAATGAGATCGTGAAGCAAGCTCTGGATGGAATGCCGGAAGGAGCGATTAAGGCTGACGCTCCCGGTATTGTGCTGCCCGATCGGGAGAAGATGAAGACGCATATGGAGGCGCTCATCTATCACTTCAAGATCATTACCGAGGGCTTCGCGGTGCCGGCGGGTGAGGTGTATCAGGCGGTGGAGTCGCCGCGCGGAGAGATGGGCTACTACATCGTCAGCGATGGCACGGCGAAGCCGTATCGGGTGCATATGCGGGCGGCTTGCCTGGCCAACTTGCAGACCTTGCCTACGATGTGTGAGGGAAAATTGATTGCGGATGTGGTGGCGGCGATTGGATCGATCGATATTGTCTTAGGGGAAATTGACCGGTGAAGTTTTCTGACGAATTCGAGGCGCGGTTTGCGGAGATGGTGCCGCATTATCCCACGAAGCGGTCGGCTTTGGTTCCTACGCTTCTTTACGCGCAGGATGAAGTTGGATTCTTGTCCGAAGAAGTCGTCGTTGAGCTTGCGGGGCGGCTTGAGTTGACTGTGCTGGAAGTGAACAACGTGATCAGCTATTACTCGATGCTAACCACTAAGCCGCGTGGCAAGTTTAATGTGCAGGTGTGCACGAACATCAGTTGCCTGGTGCGCGGGGGTGAAGAGATCCTCGAACATTGTGCGAAGAAGTTGGGTGTTGGCCACAAAGGAACAACTCCCGACGGTTTATTTACTTTGGAGGAAGTGGAATGCATTGGAGCTTGCAGTTGGGCTCCTGCGGCGCAGGTGAACTACGATTTTCATGAGAACCTGACGGTTGACAAGATGGATGCGATCTTGGATGAATACAAAAAGATTTAGCGATTGTGTGATCGGGTGATTGGGCGATTGAAAGGCGACCGGCTTTCCAATCGCACAATGACTCAATCGCAAAATCACTCAATGGCAACGCTGGTTTCCCATCCCGACGAGGTAAAGGTCGTCTCCCGGCGCTTTGGCCTGGGTGCGACCAACATTGACCGGTACCTCGAACAGGACGGCTACAAGGCCGTACGGAAGGCGCTCGCCATGGAGCCGGATGCCATTATTAATGAGGTGAAGAATTCAGGGCTGCGCGGGAGAGGCGGAGCGGGGTTCTCGACAGGGATGAAGTGGTCGTTCGTGCCCAAGCAGTCCGCGAAGCCGAAGTATGTGCTGTGCAATGGCGATGAGAGCGAGCCCGGCACTTGCAAAGACCGGCTGATCTTTGAGCACGATCCGCACTCGGTGATTGAAGGAGTGATGATCGGCGGCCTGGCGGTGGGGGCGCGCAGCGGCTACATTTACATCCGCGGCGAATATCGATACCTGTCGATCATCATGCAGAAGGCGATTCGCGATGCTTACGCCAAGGGCTTTCTGGGCAAGAACATTTTCGGCAGCGGACGCGATTTTGATATTTACTGGCACGGCGGCGCCGGGGCTTACGAAGTAGGCGAAGAGTCGGCGCTGATGGAATCGCTGGAAGGCAAGCGCGGCATTCCGCGGATTCGGCCTCCGTTCCCTGCTGTGGTGGGTCTGTGGGGCGGGCCTACGGTTATTAATAATGCGGAGACGCTGGCCTGCGTTCCTCATATTATTCTTGGCGGCGCGGAATGGTTTGCCAAACTTGGTCCGGCGCGGAACGGCGGGACTCGGCTGTTCTGCCTCAGCGGGAATGTGGCGAAGCCCGGGGTTTACGAACTTCCCATGGGCTACAACCTGAAGAAGATGATCTATGAAGTTGGTGGCGGCATACCCAACGGCAGGCAACTGAAGGCGGTGGTGCCGGGCGGAGCTTCTTGTCCTTGCCTGACCGCCGATGAAATCGATGTCAACATGGATTTCGATTCGGTGGCAAAGGCTGGCTCGATGCTGGGCTCGGGCGGCGTGGTCGTGATTGACGACGCGCAGTGCATCGTGAAATTCGCGTTGCGGACCATGAAGTTTTATCAGCATGAGAGTTGTGGTTGGTGCATTCCCTGCCGTGAGGGAACGGACTGGCTGAAGAAAACTCTGGTCCGATTTCATTCGGGCGGCGGGGTGATGAAGGACATCGATAACATGCAGTATCTGGCGGAGAACATGCTGGGCCGGACGTTTTGTCCGCTGGGAGATGCGGCGGCGATGCCGACGATTGCGTTCGTGAAGAAGTTCCGAAAAGAGTTTGAAGATCATCTGGACGGCAGGCCGTGCCCTTACGAGAGAGCGGGCGTGGCGGACGAAGTAATGGCGTAGCGAGAGGATTGAGTAATTGGGAAATTTAGTAATTGAGTAATTTGGTTTTGCGCTATGCGTTCGCGACCTGAAGAGCTTCGTGATCGGACCAAGGCTTTTGCTCTTCGTGTCATTCGGCTGTTTCGCTCGTTGCCGTATAAGACTGACACGCAGGTTTTGGGCAAGCAACTTTTGCGCTGCGGAACTTCGGTGGCGGCGAACTACCGGGCCGTTTGTCGCGCACGATCGAAAGCGGAGTTCGTCGCCCGCTTGGGAATTGCGGCGGAAGAGGCGGACGAAGCGGTGCTCTGGCTGGAACTGCTGATTGAATCAGGAATTCTGAAGTCAGAGATGACGGAAGGCCTCCTGAAGGAGGCTCGAGAACTGACGGCGTCTCGGCAAACTGCGAGGAAGGCAGCTTGATGTTTTTCAATTACTCAATTACTAAATTACCCAATTGCTCAATCGCTCTATGGCTGACGTAACTCTCACCGTTGATGGCAAGAAGGTCACGGCTCCCGCGGGGACGCTGTTGATTGAGGCTTGCAAGACCGTGGGCATTGAAGTGCCTTCGTTTTGCTACTACCCCAATCTTTCTTTGCAGGGCGCTTGCCGCATGTGCCTGGTAAAGGTCGAGAAGATGCCGAAGTTGCAGACCGCGTGTACGACCGTGGTCAGCGAAGGCATGATCGTCACTTCGGACAGCGACGAGATCAAGCAGGCGCGCAAGTCGATGCTCGAGATGCTGCTGGGGAACCATCCTTTGGATTGTCCGGTATGCGACGCCGGCGGCGAGTGCGAACTGCAGGATATGACGTTCTCCTACGGCGCCGCCGAGTCGAAGTTCATGGAGGCGAAGAATCATAAAGACGAGCAGCAGTGGTCGCCAGTCGTGTTTTTCGACCGGCCGCGCTGCATTCTTTGCTACCGCTGCGTGCGGGTGTGCGGCGAGGGCATGGACGTTTGGGCTCTGGGGGTGCAGAACCGCGGCGTCAGTTCGATTATCGCGCCTAATAAAGAGGATCACCTGGAGTGCGAAGAGTGCGGGATGTGCATCGACATTTGTCCCGTGGGCGCGCTGACTTCCGGGGCGTATCGCTACAAGACGCGTCCCTGGGAGATGAAGCATGTGGGCACGATCTGCACGCATTGTGGAGACGGCTGCAAGACCACGCTGGGCGTGCGCCGCGCCGAGACGGGCATGGAGATTGTGCGCGGTGACAACCGGGACAAGAGCGGCACGAATGGAGACTTCCTTTGCATCAAGGGCCGTTACGCGTTTGATTTTGCGAATCACGAGGAACGCCTCACACAGCCGCTGATTCGCAAGGAAGGCAAGCTGACTCCGGCCACGTGGGAAAAAGCGTTTGAGCTGATCGGGACAAAGTTTGCGGAAGTGCGCGATCGCGATGGCGGGGCGGCAATCGGTGTCGTGGGCTCGACGCGCACCACCAACGAAGAAGCCTACCTGCTTTCGAAGTTTGCCCGCGTGGTATTGAAGACGAACAATGTGGACCACCACCGCACAGCAGACTTCCCTGCTTTGGCGGCTGCGCTTCGCGGAAAGACGGATGCCGCGGCCAGCATGGCGGACGTGTTCACCGCGCCTGCGATTCTGCTGATTGGGAATGATCCTACGGAGCAGCATCCGCTGCTGGCCTGGCAGATTCGCAACAATGTTCGACTCCACCGGGCGCGGCTTTACGTGATCAACTCCAAACTGATCAAGTTACACCGGCAGGCCACTAGTTTTATGTCGATCCCTGTTGGGGCTGAGGGAAAGGTTGCGGCGTTTTTAGCCGGGGACGAGGCGGCTGCGGATGCATTTTCCTCTGCAAACAAGGACGCATGGATTTCGCTGCGCGACTCGTTGCGTGGCGAGCAGAATCTGGTTGTCGTTTTCGGCTCTGAACTCCGAGGCAGCGATCTTTCGAGCCTCGTGAGGTTCGGTTCTGCCATCTCTGGGGCCAAGTTTGTCTGCCTCGCGGACTATGCCAATTCACGCGGAGCGGCCGACATGGGCTTGTATCCTGATTTGCTTCCTGGATACCACGAAGTTGGAGGGAGCAGCGAGTTTCACGAGGAGTGGGGAGAAATCCCGCAGGCTGCTGGGCTTGATTTGGCGGGCATGGTTGAGGCGGCAAGTGCGAATAAACTGAAGGCTCTCTATGTTGTCGGCTCGAATCCGGTTGGGCGATTGAGGATCGATCCTTTCGCGTTCTCGAAGGGCTTTGTCGTGGTGCAGGATATGTTCCTGACCGAGACCGCGATGGTGGCCGACGTGGTGTTGCCGGCCGCGAATGCATACGAGAAGTCGGGAACGTTCACGAATACTTGCGGCGACTTGCAGTTGGTGAAGAAAGCCGGTGAAGTCACGGGCACTAAGGCTGACTTCGAGATGATCGTCCGCATCGCGGACGCGATGGGTTTTAACGTTCGCAAACTCGTGCCATTCGGTGGTGGAACGCATGCCGACATGGGGCAGTCGCGTGGCGCGCAATCGGGCGAAGCGGACCGCCATGCGGTGTGGCTCGAAGCTCACGGACTGGAGCCGAAGCTGAGCCCGTTCGATCCCACGGCGATTCTGGATGAAATTCAGCGGCTGGTTCCCGGCTATGACGTCTCGCGGATGGATCTGCTGGCGGGCAATAGCCAGCATACTTCGCTCGCCAAGTCTGGGCCCGGGGTTGCTGACAGGGGGGAATCCATTTCGCCGGCGAATGACGACCTCTTCAGTTCCGGAACTCTGGGACGTTATTCACGCACATTGAAGTCGGTGGTCGAGAGTCACGAGGTCAAGCCCGCTGAAGTTGCGGCTGACTGATCTTTTTAATCGCTTTCTCGCAGATCAACTTTCGAAGAGGAGCAACGGCATTGTCGGTTGGCGCTTTCATACTCGTGTCGGTGATTAAGTCGGTGATCGTCCTGGTCGTGCTGCTCACCGCGGTCGCGTACACGGTCTGGCTGGAACGCAAAGTGGTTGGCCACATGCAGAACCGTTGGGGACCCACGCGGGTGGGGCCGTTTGGATTGCTTCAGCCCGCGGCCGACGGAATCAAATTCCTGTTCAAAGAGGACCTTACTCCGCCGCACGTTTACAAGCCTCTATTTCTTGCGGCGCCCATGATGGCGTTGATCTTTGCCCTGACTTCGATTTCGGTGATCCCGTTTGGCAACTCGATCACGATTTTCGGCACGAGCATCCCGCTGCAAATCACCGACTTGAACATCGGGTTGCTGCTGATTCTGGGCGTTACTTCGCTGGGCGTCTACGGCGTGGCGCTGGCAGGGTGGTCGTCGAACAACAAATATTCCCTTCTGGGCGGGCTGCGGGCCAGCGCGCAGATGGTCAGTTATGAAATTGCGCTTGGACTTTCGCTGGTTGGGGTGCTGATTCAATCCGGCAGCTTCAGCCTGCGCGCCATCGTCGATGCGCAGGGCGGGCATTTCTGGGGGTTCATTCCGCGGTGGAATATTTTTAACGGGCAGTTTATCGGCTTCTTCATTTATCTGATGGCCGCCTATGCAGAGACCAACCGCATTCCATTTGATTTGCCTGAGGCCGAAACCGAACTGGTTGCGGGATACCATACCGAATACAGCGCCATGAAGTTTGCCATGTTTTTTATGGCCGAGTACGCCAACATGATTACGGTGGCGTGCCTGGCGACGCTTTTGTTTTTCGGAGGATGGCACGGACCGCTGGGTGGGCCTCCGCTGGTGCAGGCGTTGCTGCCGTTGTTCTGGTTTGGCGCGAAGATTTTCTGTTTTCTCTTTCTTTATATCTGGGTGCGCGGGACGTTGCCGCGCTTCCGCTACGACCAACTGATGTCGTTTGGCTGGAAGTTTCTTTTGCCGCTGGCGATTGTGAATCTGGTGGCAACGGCGATTGCCGTGGCGTGGTGACAAGAGCGAGTTCTCAGTTCTCAGTCTCATTACGGCGCAAAATCGCCGGCTGAGGATGTGGCCTTCCGAGGCTTTTGGAATGCTGAGAACTGAGAACTGATCGATGCATCTCATTTTATTTCTGGCTTTCGGAGCGGTTTGCGTGGGCGGGGCGATCAACCTGCTGGCGCAGCGGCATCCCATCAACAGCGCTCTGTCGCTGATTGCGGTCATGGCTGCGCTGGCCGGGGAATATCTGCTGCTGGGCGCGGAGTTTGTCGCTGCCGTACAGGTGATTGTGTATGCCGGCGCGATTATGGTGCTGTTTGTGTTTGTCATCATGCTGCTGAATGCAGGCGAGGAAGAACACACCATGGGAAGCCGGGTTGCGCTTTTGCTTGGCGTGCCCGGAATGCTGACCGGCAGCGTGCTGATGGCGTGGGTGGTGCTGCGGCAGTCCGGGAACGAATCGGTGCCGATCGGGGCGTTGCCCGGGCATCCTGCGGATATCGCTCAGCTTCTGTTTCACGATTTTCTTTTACCTTTTGAAGTCACCTCGGTGTTGATCCTGATTGCGATCATGGGCGCCGTGGTTCTGGCCAGTACGCCGGAAGCTTCGGCGGGGAAGGCGGACTGATGGTGCCGTCGTATGTGCCGCTATCCTATTACCTGCTGCTCAGCGGATTTCTGTTTGCCTGCGGCGTGGTTGGATTTCTGATCAAGCGCAATATCATTTCCATCTTCATGTCGATTGAGCTGATGTTGAACGGCGTGAACCTTTCGTTCGTGGCGTTCGCCGCGCACTGGCACGCGCTGGCCGGCCAGGTCTTCGTTTTCTTTGTGATGGTGGTGGCTGCGGCGGAAGCGGCCGTGGGACTGGCGATCATCATCGCGGTTTACCGTACTCGGGAAACTTTGAATGTGGATCAGGTGAACCTGCTCAAACTATGAACCCGTCTCTCAATCTGTGGGTGATCCCGATTCTGCCGCTGGCGGGGGGTGCGATCAACGGCTTTCTCGGGAAGAAGGCGTCGCGGCCGGGCGGTAACCGCAGTCGCACTGCTCTTCAGCGGGGCCGCTTTTGCGTCGGCTTTGCGGGTGGCGATGCGTTTCTCGTCGTTGACTCTTCCCTACAACGAATTCTTCGCGAACTGGATCCGCATCACCGGCTTCAGCGCGGACTTCGCCTTCTATCTCGATCAACTCTCGCTGGTGATGTTGCTGGTGGTCACCGGGGTCGGGTTCCTGATTCATATCTACTCCGTCGGCTACATGTGGGACGATCCCAGCTACTACCGCTTCTTCAGCTATCTGAACCTGTTCATGTTCTTCATGCTGACGCTGGTGCTGGCAAGCAATTATCTGCTGATGTTCATTGGCTGGGAGGGCGTTGGACTGGCGTCGTATCTGCTGATTGGGTTCTGGTTCACGAAAGATTCGGCGGCATCGGCGGGCAAGAAGGCGTTCATCGTCAATCGCATTGGCGACTTCGGGTTTCTGATTGCGTTGTTCCTGATGATCAAGCATTTTGGATCGCTGAATTTCGAGCAGGTATTCGGCGCCGTAGTTCCTTTGCAGTCTGAGACTGCGGGGGCGGGACTGCTGACAGCCATCGGCATTCTTCTGATGGTGGGCGCTTGCGGCAAATCGGCGCAGATTCCGTTGTATATCTGGCTTCCCGACGCGATGGAAGGCCCGACGCCGGTTTCGGCGTTGATCCACGCTGCAACCATGGTGACAGCCGGGGTCTACATGGTCGCGCGTTCGCACGTGATCTTTGAGCGCGCGCCGACCGCGCTGATGGTGGTGGCGATCATCGGTACCTTGACCGCGTTCTTCGCCGCGACCATCGGCATTGCGCAGACCGACATCAAGAAGGTGCTCGCATATTCGACCATCTCGCAGCTTGGTTACATGTTCATGGCTTGCGGTGTTGGGGCTTTTTCGGCGGGCATTTTCCACTTGATGACTCATGCCTTCTTCAAGGGCCTGCTGTTTCTGGGAGCGGGGTCGGTGATCCATGCCATCGGCGGCGAGCAGGACATGCGGAAGATGGGCGGGCTCAAATCGTTCATCCCGTGGACGTTTCTCACGATGGGCGTTGCGACGCTGGCGATTGCCGGAATCCCGCCGCTGGCCGGCTTCTGGAGCAAAGACGAAATTCTCTGGAAGGCTTATCAGGTGAGCGCGGTGTACTGGGGAATCGGCGTGGTCACCGCATTTATTACGTCCTTCTATATGTTCCGCCTGTTGTACATGACGTTCTTCGGTGACTACCGCGGAGCGCAAGCGGACACGCAGGCGGCTCACACGGACACGGCGCTCATGGACACGGCGAACCGCACGAGAGTCCGATGGTGATGCTGGTGCCGCTGATGATTCTGGCGGTGCTTTCGCTGGTCGGCGGACTCGTGGGCTGGGGCAACCATTTCGAACACTTTCTTGCGCCCGTCTTTGGAGCGCGGGGTTGGAGAACCTACTGCCGAAGCCGCAAGCAATACCACCGAATATTTGCTGATGGGCGTGTCAGTGGTTGTCGCATTCGCGGGATGGGGCTTGGCCTACCTGCTCTATTACAAGCGGCCGGATCTTCCGCAGAAAATTGCCGACTCGCTCGGCGGCTTCTATGAGGCCGTGGTGCACAAGTACTACGTTGACGAATTGTATGCAGTGCTTTTCGTCAAGCCGCTGGTCGAGGGTTCGACTCGAATTCTCTGGCAGGACGTGGACCGGAAGATGATCGATGCAGCAGTGAATGACGCGGGCGACGGCGCGCGCCATGTTTCCGACGAGGTTCGCCACATGCAATCCGGCAACATTCGGTCGTACGCTGGCTGGATTGCGGCAGGTTCGGCGGTGGTGATTGCTTTCATGATCTGGATGTGGACTGAAGCACGATGACGACCGACGATCTCAGCTCCATCATTCTGACGCTGGTGACCTTCGCGCCGCTGGCGGGCGGGTTGCTGCTGATGCTGCTTCCGCGACGCGACCGCGACATCCGGATTTTCGCGCTCGTCATTTCGCTGCTGACGTTTGTTTTGTCTTTGCATCTGCCGGTTTACTTTCACCGGCCGCAGGTGGGATTCCAGTACCAGATCGACCGGCAGTGGGTTTCTACTCCGAATATCCACTACCACATGGGAGTTGACGGCATTTCGTTGTGGCTGGTGGTGCTAACCACGTTTCTCACGCCGCTGTGTGTGCTGATTTCCTGGAAGTCGATTCACGAGCGGGTGAAAGAATTCTTCATCCTGCTACTGATTCTGGAGACGGCGCTGATCGGCGTCTTCACCTCGCTGGACCTGTTCCTCTTTTATTTCTTCTGGGAAGCCACACTGATTCCGATGGCGTTGCTGATTGGCATCTTCGGCCACGAGCGCAAAGTGTATGCCGCGGTGAAGTTCTTCATGTACACCATGATCGGCTCGGTGTTCATGCTGGCGGCGATTTTGTGGCTTTATGCGCATACCGGCAGCTTTGACTTTGTCACGATTCGCGACCAGATCGCGAGTGGCGCGGTGCCGAAGTTTCCGGCGGCCGCGCAGTGGCTTTTCCTCGGATTCTTCCTGGCGTTTGCGGTTAAGGTTCCTCTGTTTCCTTTTCATACATGGTTGCCCGACGCGCACGTAGAAGCGCCGACGGCCGGGTCGGTGTTGCTGGCCGGGGTCCTGCTCAAGATGGGCACCTACGGATTGCTGCGCTTCAACCTGGGATTGTTCCCTGAGCAAGCGCGGCGCAACGCTCCCTGGGTGATGGCGCTCGCCTTGATTGGAATCATCTATGGGGCGCTGGTGGCGATGGTGCAGCCCAACATGAAGAAGTTGATCGCGTATTCCTCGGTCAGCCATCTTGGATTTGTCGTGCTGGGAATCTTCAGCTTCACGCAGGCTGGATTGAATGGCGCGATGTTCGTCATGCTGGCTCACGGAATTTCAACCGGCGGGCTGTTCATGCTGGCGGGCATTCTGCACGAGCGCCGTCATACTTACGAGATCAGCGAGTTCGGCGGGCTGGCTTCACCGATGCCGGTATATGCCGCGTCTTATCTGTTCATCGTGCTGGCATCGGCGGGCCTGCCTTTGCTGAATGGATTCATTGGCGAATTTCTGGTGTTGAGCGGCGCATTCCAGGACAAAGCGGTTTACGGGATACTTGGGGCCACGGGAATCATCTGGAGCGCCGTCTATCTGCTCTGGATGTATCAGCGGGTCTTCTACGGCAAGGTCACGCACCCGGTGAATAATTCTTTGCGCGATCTTTCGGAGTTCGAAAAGTGGGCGATTTGGCCGTGTGCGGCAGCGGCGCTGGTGATGGGCGTAGCTCCTATTGTGTGGCTGGGGGCCATCGATCCCGCGGTTCGGGCCGCGCTCACTCCCTTCGCGCAAGTAGTGAGCAGGGTGGTGGGACAATGATCGCCGGGACAATGATCCTGACGTTCGTCCCGGCCTTCTCGCCGACGTTTCCGCAGAGTGCCGATTACGTTCGCATCCTGCCCGAGATTGTTCTCTCGATCTTTGGCATGATTGTGATGGTGCTCGAACCGCTGCTCGACGAAAAGACTGGCCAGAAGATTCTGGGTTTGATCGCGTTGGTGGGAACGCTGGCAGGGATTGGGGCGACCTGGTTCATGGCGCAAGCTCCGGGGCTGGCGTTCTGGAACATGGTGCAGGTGGATGGCTTCAGTGTTTTTTTCCATGTGCTGGTGATTGCCATCGCAGCCGTTGTCATTCTCAGCTCTTACGAATACATGGCCGTTCAGCGGATCCGCGCCGGGGAATACTACGCTCTGATTCTTTTCGGCGTGGTCGGCATGGCGCTGATGTCGTCGGCGATCGAACTTGTCTTGATTTTCATCGCGCTCGAGATCTCCTCGATTTCTTCTTATGTGCTGGCGGGATTCCGGCGGCACGAAGCTGCCAGCGCGGAATCTTCGCTGAAGTACTTTCTGCTGGGGTCGTTTGCCACGGCATTTTTTCTTTATGGAGTGGCGTTGATGTTTGGGGCCACGGGCTCGACCAACATCGACCAGATCAGCCGGACGCTGCAGACTGGTCCGGTCCCGTTGCTGGCCTACGTTGCCGTGGCATTCATGTTTGTGGGCCTGGGCTTCAAGGTGGCGGCCGCGCCTTTTCACATCTGGACCCCGGACGTCTACGAAGGAGCGCCGGCGCCGATTGTGGGCTTGATGTCGACCGCGCCCAAGGCGGCGGCATTTGCGGTGTTGCTGCGGGTTGTCTTTGTGATCAACGTGCATGCCATCTTCTGGGTCATTTGGATTGCGGCAGCCCTCTCCATGACTTTGGGGAACTTGGGCGCGCTGGTGCAAGACAACGTGAAGCGGTTGCTGGCTTATTCGTCGATCGCGCACGCGGGCTACCTGTTGATGGCATTTGCGGCCGCGCCTCAGCTTGGAACGTCGGCGGCGATGTTTTACACCGCGGCTTATGCCGCGATGAACCTGGGTGCGTTCGCAGTGGTCAGCCACTTCGCCAACGCGGGCGAACGCTACGTGACGCTTGAAGACTATGAAGGCCTAGGCCGGAGTTCCCCGCTGCTGGCGGCGACGCTCACGATTTTCTTGCTCTCGTTGATCGGGATTCCGATGACCGGCGGCTTCTTTGCCAAGTTTTACGTGTTCAGTGCCGCTGTGAAAACCAACCTGATCTGGCTCACGATCATTGGCGTCGTGAACGGCGGCGTCGGCGCGTACTATTACCTGCGCATCATCGTGATGATGTACATGCGCGAATCACGGAAAGCAGTTCCGGTGACTCCAGTTCCAGTCGCGCTTGGCGTCGCGCTGGCAGCGTGCCTTGCCGCAACCCTCTATCTGGGAATCTTTCCCAGCCGCGTGTTGCAATTTGCCCAGGACTCCGCTCAGCAGCTCGTGCAGCCGGCTCAGCCTGGTGTTAATTCATCCGCACCTGTTCCCGCGGTTCCAGAAACGCTCTAACATGATCGACTCGTCGCAGCGCTTCCGGGTTGCTGCGGGGCTGGCTTTGCTGCTGGTTTCGTTGGCCTACCTGGTGCAGATTGCCAGTCCTCTGCGGCTGGTGGGCGACGGAGTCGATTATCTGCTGCAGGCGAGTTCCGCGGCCGACGGACATGGTTTCCGAGTGCATGGTGAACAGTCGATGCGACCGCCAGGGTATCCTGCATTGATTTTTCTGCTAGTGAAGGCGGGCATGGGGAAGTCCTGGGCGATTGTTGCTCTGAATTGCCTTCTGCTGGGGATTGGGTGTTGGTCGAGCTACTACGTGTTGCGCAGTTCGTTCGGGTTTGAGGCTGCGGCCGCGGAAATTATTTGTCTGCTGACCCTTTTGTCATTCGTGATGGTGAAGCACGTTACCTATCCGCTGAGCGACGTCTGCTTTTTCGGGGCCTCGATGCCGTGTCTGCTGCTGCTGGTTCGGGCTGAAGCGGACGCCAGCCCCGGCCGCTACGGGCGGCTGGCCGTCGCTGCACCATTGCTGGTGTTCTGCATTGAGGTGCGCACGATTGGGATTGCCTTGATTCCCGCTTTTGCCTGGGCGATGGTTGGTGGAGCGACTTGGGCAAGGAGCGTGCCTCAATGGCTGCGGCGG